>NZ_JBIAVV010000004.1:587440-728376 GCF_042894765.1 Streptomyces sp. NPDC001507 | reverse complement strand
CGGTTACATTCCGAACCCGGAAGCTAAGCCTCACAGCGCCGATGGTACTGCAGGGGGGACCCTGTGGGAGAGTAGGACACCGCCGAACAAATATTGGGAAAGGCCCACGCCATTGGCGTGGGCCTTTCTGCGTTTTCCAGGAGGTTCACAGGAGGTTCAGCGGGAGGCGCAGCAGAGGTTCAGAAAGCGACGTCCGCCGTCGCGACCGTGCCGCCCTTTCGGCCCGGGGCCTCCTGCCAGTTCCAGTAGAGGTTCGTGTGCGAGATGACCTGCTCCGGGGCCGGCGCGCCGTACGCGGTCAGGTCCTCCGTGGTGTGGGCGTCGGCGACCAGCGTCGCGTCATAGCCGCGGACCATCGCGCCGTGCAGGGTGGAGCGGATGCAGGCGTCGGTCTGGGCGCCGGTGACGACCAAGCGGCCGATGCCTTGCTCGGCGAGTACGGACTCCAGCTCGGTGTCCTCGAAGGAGTCTCCGTAGCGCTTGTGGACGAGCGGCTCGGAGGCCTCGCGGACGAGTTCCGGGACGTACTGCCAGGGGGCGCTGTCCGGCTTCAGCTCGTCGCTGGCGTGCTGGATCCAGACGACGGGGACCGCCTCGGAACGGGCCCTGGCGAGCAGGGCGTTGATGTTGGCGATGACCTCGTCGCGGTTGTGGGAGCTGTCCACCACGCCGTTCTGCACGTCCACGATCAGCAGGGCGGTGTTCGGGCGGTTCGGGAGAGTCGTCATGGCGCCCACCGTAGACCGCGGCACTGACAGACCGGTCGGCGAACCGATCGGGAAACCAGGTGAGTGCGGTGTGCGTTGGGCGTTAGCGTGGCCGTATGAGTCCTATGACCAGCGGTGATTACGTGATTCGCGCGATACGGGCCGACGAGTGGGAGGCCGTCAAGCGGCTGCGGCTCGTCGCGTTGCGGGATCCGGTTGCGGACATCGCGTTTCTCGAGACCTATGACGACGCCCTGAAGCGGCCGGACTCCTTCTACCGGGAGCGGGCGGCGCGTTCGGCCGAGGAGCCGAGTGGTGCGCGCCAGTTCATCGCCGAGACGGCGGACGGGGAGTGGGCCGGGACCGTGACCGTGCTGATCGAGGAGGCCGGGTCCACGGACTGGGCCGGGTTCCTGGTCGAGCGGCGGCAGGGGCATGTGGTGGGGGTGTTCGTCCGGCCCGAGCACCGGGGGAGCGGGCTGGTGAAGGCGTTGTTCGACGCCGGTGTGGCGTGGGCGAGGGAGCGTGGGGCTCAGCGGGTGCGGCTGCTGGTGCACGAGGACAACCCACGGGCCCAGGGGGCCTACCGCAAGGCCGGGTTCGTGCCGAGCGGCGTGACCGTGCAGCTGGAGGCGGACGCGGGGAAGCGGGAGTTCGAGTTCGTTCTGGAGTGGCCGGCCTAGACCGGCAGTTCCCGGTGCGGCCAGCGGGAGCGGGCCTGTTCGTGGGAGCGGAGCAGGGCGAGGGACGGCAGGCCCTGGTCGGTGCCGGTGGCCAGCAGGTCGGGGAGCTGGGGCAGCGGGGCGACGGCCGCCACGTCGTCCAGGACCAGCGTCAGTGGTGGGTCGAGCCGACCGGAGGATGACCGTTCGGCCATGCGCCGGCCGTGCTCGACCACGCTGGAGACGAGGGCCGTCAGGAGGGGCATCGCGCCGGGGTTGGTCCTGGGGTCCTCGATGGATTCACCGACCACATAAAGCGTGCCCCCTTCGGCGACGAAGGAATCCAGGGCGAGGGCATCGGTTCGGTTGGGTGTGCAGGCCTCGCGGATGTTGACCGTGAAGAGGGCCGCGAGTGCCCTGGCCGTCAACTCCTGGGCGATGTCCCGCCGTTCGGGATGGGACGTGAGGGCGGCCTCCAGCTCGCCCGCGGCGCCGGGGGCGGCCTTCGGGTGGGTGCGGAGGGTCCGTACGGCGTCCTGGACGCCGGTGCCCTGGGCCCAGCGGTGGACGTGCCGCACCGTGCGGTTCTCCAGGGCGGCGGCGTGGAGGTAGCTGCGCAGGAGGGTCTCGGCCGTGTCGGTGACGGTCTGGTCGATCTTCGCGGTGGGCCGGACCGGGGCGAGGAGGGCCTGGGCGCGCTGGATCGCGGTGGGCTTGTCCTCGCAGTGGGCCGTGGGGGACCAGTGGAAGCGGGCAGGGGTGTCGCAGAGGTGGTTCGGGTCGTAGAGGAGGACGGGGCCGAGTTTGGCTCTGGCGTCCTTCGTCTCCGACCACAGGGCGGGGTTCGAGGTGACGACGAGGGCGGGGCCGAGCGCGTCCTGGATCGCCTGGGTCGCGATCGTCTGCCGGCTCTCCCGCGGTGCGACGTGGATTCTGGTCCAGGTGCCCGGCCGGTCACTTTCGGCCGGGAGGGGGGCGGGACGGACGTCCTCCAGGGGGCGGTCCGGCTCCGCGGTGGGCGCCGGGACCGCGGGCGTCAGCGGGGCCTCCTGGAAGGCCGGCTGATAGGCCTCCTGGCGTCTTTCCGGTTCGGTGTGGGGCTCCGGAACCGGGTTGGCGCGTGCGGTCTTCGCCGTCGCCGCCCGTCTTCTCCTGCCGGCCCGCCACCGGGCGATCGTCCCCAGTACGAACACGGTGAGGACGATCAGGACCATCAGCTGGCCGATGAACAGGCCCCAGAACAGTCCCCAGCCGGCCAGCCGGTCCGCCGGTGTGTCCGGCCAGGCGCCCGTGATGTCGTGCGGGGAGCCGATGAGGTGGCGCATCGCGAGGGGGGTGTGGGAGAGGTCGACGGTCGACGGCCAGCTGCCGTGGGCGAACCAGGCCGCCAGTCCCGTCGCCGTCCACACCATGATCGTGATGCCGAGCAGGAACCCGAGTATGCCGATGAGCAGGCCGTCGGGAATCCCGCCGCCCTGCTGATCGCGCCGGTCGCGCTCCTGCCGCGGGTCCGGTCTCACGAACGGCCTCCCTACGCCACCGTCGATTCGGAGTCGCCGAGGTGCTGCTCCACGAAGGCCGCCGCCCGCTGCTCCGCCTCCAGCTCGGCGGCGAGCAAGGCGTCGTCCGCGGCCAGTACGTCGCTGGACGACTCGGTCATCGCGCGGTCGGTGAAGACGAGCGGGCGTTCCGTCTCGGTGACCAGGTGTTTGACCACCTGGACGTTGCCGTTGACGTCCCAGACGGCGATACCGGGGGTCAGGGTCGGGATGATCTCGACCGCCCAGCGGGGCAGGCCGAGGACGCGGCCGGTCGCCCGTGCCTCGTCCGCCTTCTGGGCGTAGACCGTCCTCGTCGACGCCATTTTCAGGATGGCCGCCGCTTCCTTGGCCGCCGCGCCGTCCACGACGTCGGAGAGGTGGTGGACCACCGCCACGAAGGAGAGACCCAGGCGGCGGCCGAACTTCAGCAGTCGCTGGAACAGCTGGGCCACGAACGGGCTGGCGATGATGTGCCAGGCCTCCTCGACCAGGAAGATGCGCTTCTTGCGGTCGGGGCGGATCCAGGTGTGCTCCAGCCACACGCCGACGATCGCCATGAGGATGGGCATGGCGATGGAGTTGCGGTCGATGTGGGAGAGGTCGAAGACGATCAGCGGGGCGTCGAGGTCGATGCCGACCGTGGTCGGGCCGTCGAACATGCCGCGCAGGTCACCGTCGACCAGGCGGTCCAGGACCAGGGCGACGTCCAGGCCCCAGGCCCGTACGTCGTCTATGGCGACGTTCATCGCCTCGGCCGACTCCGGCTCGGGGTGCCGTAGCTGCTCGACGATGTCGGTCAGAACGGGCTGGCGGTCGAGGATCGACTCGTTGACGTAGGAGTGGGCGACCTTCAGCGCGAAACCCGCGCGCTCGTCGAGGCCGTGGCCCATCGCCACTTCGATGATGGTCCGCAGCAGCGCCAGCTGGCCCGTCGTGGTGATCGCCGGGTCCAGCGGGTTGAGGCGGATGCCGTGGTCGAGGGCGGCCATCGGGTCGAGCCGGATCGGCGTTATCCCCAGCTCTTCCGCGATGAGGTTCCACTCGCCGACGCCGTCCTCGCCCTGGGCGTCCAGGACGACGACCTGGCGGTCGCGGAAGCGGAGCTGGCGAAGGACGTAGGTCTTCTCCAGGGCCGACTTGCCGTTGCCGGACTCGCCGAGGACCAGCCAGTGCGGGGCGGGGAGTTGCTGGCCGTAGAGCTGGAAGGGGTCGTAGATGTAGCCCTTGCCGGAGTACACCTCGCGGCCGATGATCACGCCGGAGTCGCCGAGGCCGGGCGCGGCCGTGGGGAGGTAGACCGCCTGGGCCTGGCCGGTGGAGGTGCGGACCGGGGAGCGGGTCGTCTCGACCTTCCCGAACAGGAAGGACGTGAAGGCTTCGGTGAGGACGGACAGCGGGTCCCTCATCAGCGCATCAGCCTCTACCTTCGGATTCCGGTGGCGAAGGGCAGTGTGTTCACGAAGGCGCGGTGGTGCTCGCGGTCGCACCACTCCAGTTTCAGGTACGACTTTCCGGCGGACGCCCTTATCGTGCGCTTGTCGCGGTTGAGGGCCTCCGGGGTGCGGGAGGAGACGGTGATGTAGCCGACCAGGTTGACGCCGGCCGCGCCGCTGGCCAGGTCCTCGCCGCGCTGGTCGAGGCGGTTGTGGGCGGCGATGTCGCGGGGGTCGACGGTCCGGTTCATCTTGGCGGCGCGGGACGCCTCCGCCTCGTCGTTCGTCTTCTCGGTGAGCATGCGCTCGATGGCGACCTCGGTGGGTTCGAGGTCCATGGTGACGGCGACCGTGCGGATGACGTCCGGGGTGTGGACCAGGAGCGGGGCCAGGAAGTTGACGCCGACCGGGGTCATCGGCCATTCCTTCACCCAGGCCGTGGCGTGGCACCAGGGCTCGCGGGTGCTGGACTCGCGGGTCTTCGCCTGGAGGTACGTCGGTTCCATCGCGTCCAGTTCGGCCGGCCAGGCGTTGCGCTGGGTCATGGCCTGGATGTGGTCGATGGGGTGGTCCGGGTCGTACATGGAGTGGATGAGCGAGGAGAGGCGGCCCTGGCCGAGGGGCTGGCGGACGCGGATGTCCGCCTCCTGGAGGCGCGAGCAGATGTCCGTCAGTTCGCGGGCCATGACGACCGCGAGACCGGCGTCGCGGTCCAGCTTGCGGCCCGCCTGGGGGCGGGACGCGCGGGCCATCGCCTGGGCCTCGGCGGCCAGTTCGCGGGAGTAGTGCATGCAGGCGACGAGGTACGCGCGGTGCTGCTCGCTGCTGGTGGAGACCATGGACTGGAGCTGGTCGTAGGAGCGGGACAGCCAGTCCGGGGCCTTGTCGTCGCCGCGCTGGGCGACGTCCTTGGCGTGCGCGTCGGGGTCGGCCGGGAGGGTGCGGGCGAGCATCTGGAGGCGGGTGACGAAGCCGTCGCCGTTCGCCACGTGCTTGAGGAGGGTGCCGAAGCGGTCGACGAGGGCCTCCTGGTCCTCGGAGTCGCGCAGGCCGACGCCGGGGCCCTCGATCTCGATGGCGGCGGTGACCGTCTTGCGGTCCGCGTGCAGGAGTACGGCGATCTCGTCGGGGCCGAAGGGCGCGGCGAGCCAGGTGATGCGGCCGATGCCGGGCGGCGGGCCGATCTCGACCTCACGGCCGTCGAGGCGGGTGCCGGCCTCGGAGGCGGTGGAGCGGTAGACGGTGCCGTTGCGCAGCGTCCGCTTGAAACTGCGGTTGATCTCGAACCACTTGTAGAAGGTGCGGCGCTTGTACGGCACGTAGACCGCGGCCAGTGCGATCAGGGGGAAGCCCATCAGGAGCACGATCCGCAGGGAGAGCACCGGGACGAGGAGCCCGCACATCATGCCGAGGAACGCGCCCGCGATGATGAGCACGATCTCGCCGGACTCACGGTTCCTGCCGATGATCGCGTTCGGCCGGGCGCGGCCGATGAGATACGTACGGCGGGGCGTGATCGGATGGGACAGGTGGGACTCTGTCGTCAACGCCCTTCACCTCCCGAGCTGTTGTTGCGGGTGTTGCTGGCGTGCGGGGTGTTCACCGGGCTGGGCGCCCGGGGTGCGGGTGCGGCGGAGGGGACAGTTCCGCCGCCACCACCGTTCGGGGTGCGCGTGCTGTGCGCGGCGACGCCGCCCGAGGCGGGGTTGGCCGGGCGGGCTCCGGAGGCGCCGGAACCGCCGCTCCCGCCGCCGTTGTTGTCGGTGCGGGCGCTGTGGGTTCTGATGCCCTGGGCGACCAGGTTGGCGGGGCTGCTGATGACGGCGGCGGCCTTGCCCTCGGCGCCCTGCATGATGCGGTTGCTGCGGCCGTTCGCGATCTCGTCGCCGAAGCCGGGCACGAAGCGGTAGATCATCGCGCTGGCGAAGATGGCGAGCAGGATGATGGCGAGGCCGGAGACGACCGCGGAGAAGGAGTCCGGGCCGCCGTCGGAGGACAGGGCGCCGGCGAGGCCGAGCACTATCACGATGACCGGCTTGACGAGGATGACGGCGATCATGATGCCGGCCCAGCGGCGGACGTGACCCCAGAGGTTCTTGTCGACGAGGCCGGCGTAGACGACGGTGCCGAGGAGGGCGCCGACGTAGAGCAGGGCGGCCCTGATGACGAGCTCCAGCCAGAGGACGCCGGCGGCGAGGATGCTCACGAGGGAGACGACGATCAGCATGATCGGGCCGCCCCCTATGTCGGTGCCCTTGCTGAGGGCGCCGGAGAAGGTGCCGAAGAACGTGTCGGTCTGGTCGCCGGTGGTCTTGGCGAGGACGTCGGTGACGCCGTCGGTGGCCGAGACGACCGTGTAGAGGATCAGGGGGGTGAAGGCGGAGGCCAGCACGGTGAGCCAGAGGAAGCCGATGGCCTCGGAGATGGCGGTGGAGAGGGGGACGCCTCGTACCGCGCGCTTGGCCACGGCCAGCAGCCACAGGAGCAGGGTGAGGATCGTCGACGCGGCGAAGACCACGGCGTACTGCTGGAGGAACTTCTCGTTGGTGAAGTCGACGTTCGCGGTCTCCTTGACGGCGCCGCTGAGCTTGTCGATGGTCCAGGAGGCGGCCTTGGCGCAGCCCTGCCCGAGGGAGGCGAGGGGGTCGAGGGTGGAGGTGAGGGGATCGGTGGTGGAGCCGCTGCTGCCGCCGGAGCCGCTCTCGCAGAGCTGCAGGGACGGGCCGGTGATTCCGGCGCAGTTGTTGCTGCTCGGCGTGGCGGACGGGGTCCCGGAGGGGGTGGCGGTCGGTGACGGGTCTGCGAAGGCCCGGGTGGCCAGAAGGATGGCGGAGGCCTGCACGGAGGCCACCAGGCCGGTCAGCTTGAGCACGCGGTGCTGGCTAGCGGGCATAGGTGAACCCTCCGAATTCCTGGACCGCCTTGCTGATCTCGTCGGTCCCGGAGACGGGGTTGTCTCCGGTCACCGGGGTGGGACCGGTCGTCTGGCTGGATTCCAGGACCTTCCAGTCGCCGTCGCTCCAGTTCAGCTTCATGGTGATGGTGAACCAGTTGCTGGTGACCGGGTTGGTGGACTTCTCGCCGGCCATGCCGAACAAACCGTTGCACCAGACCTCGACGGTGGCGGCGGCGTCGCTGTACGACGTGACCTTGGTGCCGGCGGGTAGCGTGCGGTTGACGAAGGTGCTGCCCTGGGGGGCGGTGCCGTCAGTGTTGAGGCCGGCCTTCTTCAGGAAGTCGGCAGAGTAGTCGGCGTCGAAGCCGGACAGCATGCTGTTCACGACGCTGGGGTCGGCGACGGTCTGTACGATCGCGTGCCGGGTGGCCGTGATGAACATGCCGTCGGAGCCCAGCGCCGTCGCGTAGTTGGCCGCCGCGCTCTGTGCGCCCTGCTGGCTGTGCGCGTATCCCGTCGGGATTCCGTCGCTCTTCGCCTCCACCGGCTTGGTCCCGCTGGCCGCCGTCGAGGAGGTGGCAGGTCCGCCGTTGTTGCCGGTGCCGGCGTTGCCGCTGGTGTCCGAGGAGCCGTTGTTGCCGCCTCTGTTCGCGAAGGCGATCGCCGCGATGAGGAGGACGACCACGCCGACGACCGTGACCAGGCTCCGTGAGGAGGAGCGGCCGCCGCGCCGGGAGGCGCCGCCGTACGGGTCGCCCTCGGGCAGCCGGGTGCGGGTGTGGCCGGTCTCCGGGTAGCCGGGCTCGTCTCCGAGGCTCATGCCGGGTACTCCCCCTCCACGTCGTACCGGAACGCGTAGCAGTACGACGGTAGCCGTGCTGGTTCCCGCGCGGGCGCGGTGTGGTGACTCGACATCAGGGAGACGCAACCTCGGAGCGGGGGATACGGAGGTCCAGGCAGCTAGACGGCCATGCCGTACACGATGGTGAACAGGGTGCCGAGTGAGCCGATGATGAAGACCCCGGTCAGTCCGGCGATGATGAGGCCCTTGCCCTGTTCGGCGCTGAAGGTGTCACGGAGGGCCGTGGCGCCGATGCGCTGTTTGGCGGCACCCCAGACGGCGATGCCGAGGCAGAGCAGGATGGCGACGGCCATGACCACCTGGATCATCGTCTTCGCTTCGTTGCCCAGGCTGCCGAAGGGGCCCCAGTCCGGAGCGATTCCGCCGATGATGGTGTTGATGTCACCCTTGTCGGCTGCAAGGAACATGTAAGTCACCGCCCCTGGTGGGTAGTTCTGTCCGCCCCTGCCCGGTGCAGAGGTCACGCATCATTCTCGCCGACAACGCCGCCGGAGTATGTCGACTTGACGTCATTGATTGGCGGGTTTCGCACGAAGGGGTCGTACGGTCACTCTGTGTATCACGGCAGGTCACGCCGGGCAATGAGGCCTGGGCGGAACCTGTGGTGTAGTTCCGTCGTTGTGCCCTTTTGCGACCTGGCGGGGTTTTTGACGGCCAGTCGGGTGAATGCCACCGTCCCGATGTTCTCATGACGAACGGGCCGCGGCTGGTTGCCGCGACCCGTCGGGGGGAGTAGCCGTTACTAGTTGGCGAAGGCGCTGATGCCCTCGGGGGTGCCCCAGCCGGTCGGGCCGTCGTAGCCGGTGGTGGCGGTGCAGTAGTACGAGACGGAGCAGGAGCCGTTGCTGCCGCTCGTCACGTCGTTGAGGGACGAGGTGCCCGCGTAGTCGTACGGGTACTGGGCGGGGTAGGTGCCGCTGGCCGGGGTGCCGGCGAGGGCGTAGACGCCGGCGATGATCGGCGCGGAGACGCTGGTGCCGCCGAAGGTGTACCAGCCGGCGGTGACGCCGTAGGAGTCGTAGACGGAGACGCCGGTCGCCGGGTCGGCGACCGCGGAGACGTCGGAGATCATGCGCTTGGTGCAGCTGGTGTCGGTCTGCCAGCTGGGCTTGGCGTCGTAGGAGGAGCAGCCGGAGCCGGTGCCCTCGGTGCTGGACGTCTTCCAGACGGTCTCGGTCCAGCCGCGGGTGGTGGAGGACGTCGACAGCTTGGTGCCGCCGACCGAGGTGACGTAGCGGGAGGCGGCCGGGTACTCGGCGCCGTAGCCGCTGTCACCGGCGGAGACGGTGATGGCGACACCGGTGTGGTTGAAGTACGAGGAGTCGTACGAGGTGTCCGAGGAGGACTCGCTGCCGCCGTAGCTGTTGGAGACGAACTTCGCGCCCAGGGTGACCGCCTCGTTCACCGCGGTGCCGAGGTTGGCCATGGTGGCGCTGGTGGCCTCGACGAGCAGGATGTTGCAGTTCGGGCAGATCGCGGAGGCCATGTCGAGGTCGAGGGAGATCTCCTCGGCCCAGCCGGAGTCGGAGGAGGGCAGCGAGGTGGTGGAGCCGGTCTGGCTGACCTTCTTGAAGCAGCCGTTGGCCGTGGTGCAGGCGGACAGGCCGTAGTACGAGCGGTAGGTCGCGAGGTCGGACTCGGCGTTCGGGTCGTTGTACGCGTCGACGATCGCGATGGTCTCGCCCGAGCCGTTGGAGGCCGCGGCGGAGGTGAGGCCGTAGGCCGACCGGAGGTTGGTCGGGCTGTAGCCGGAGGGGGTGGACGCGTCGGCGGCCTTGGGGGTGATGCCGGTCTTTGCGGCCTGCTGCTTCTGGTAGGCGGTGAGGCCGCCGGTGACGCGGTAGGAGTTGCAGGCGAGTTCGCCCGTGTGCTTGGGGGTGGCACAGGGGGTGGCGGTGTAGGTCACCTTGGACGACGCCGAGGGTGCCGCGTCGGCCTGGACGGCGGTGCCGAAGCCGGCGAACACCAGCGCGGCCGTGGCCGCTGCGGCGGCGCCGATCCGGCGCCGGCCGCTGCGGGTGGACGGTCTGGCGGGGGGAGTGGAACGCATGCGTGCAGCCTCCTGAGTTCCGGTACTTGGGGGTGGGAACAGGGGCGGTGCGGGTGCGATCTGGTGCTTTCGCCGTCGGTATGGGGGTTCGGCGGCGAGGGCGGCGGCCCGCGAAGAGAATCCTTTGTTGAGTACGCGACAACAAGAGGCTGCTGGAATCCTGACTTCCGCATTGCCGAACGGGGCCTTCGCGTGACCCTTCGATGGCGGGGCGTTGGCTCGCGGGTGACGGGTGCTTGACGCAACTCACAGCAGACGCACGGGAGTTGCAAAAGGACAAGAAACCGTAGCCGTCGGGCACGTGAAAAACGGGCCACGGCCGGATGCCGTGGCCCGTTTCTCTTTCCCTGCCGCCGAGGGGACCCCACGTCCCCCTCACGGTGGCGGCTCCCCGTGACCCGACGGGGAGGTCAATCGGTGCGGGGCTCAGCCGGTGAAGGCGTCGAGACCCTCGGGGGTGCCCCAGCCGGTCGGGCCGTCGTAGCCCGACTTCGCGGTGCAGAAGTACGAGGTGGAGCAGGTGCCGTTGTTGCCGCTCGTCACGTCGTTGAGGGCGGAGGTGCCGGCCGCGGCGTACGGGTACTCGGCCGGGTAGTCGCTGCTGCCCGGGGTGCCGGCCAGGGCGTAGACCGAGGCGATCAGCGGCGAGGAGGCGCTGGTGCCGCCGTAGGTGTTCCAGCCGGTGCCGTCGGAGCCGTAGCTGTCGTAGACCGAGACGCCGGTGGCCGGGTCGGCGACCGCGGAGACGTCGGCGATCATGCGCTTGGAGCAGCTCGCGTCCGTCTGCCAGGTGGGCTTGGCGTCGTAGGCGGAGCAGCCGGAACCGGTGCCCTCGGTGCTCGACGTCTTCCAGACCGACTCGGTCCAGCCGCGGCTGTTGGAGGAGGTCTTCAGGGCGGTGCCGCCGACGGCGGTCACGTAGCGGGAGGCGGCCGGGTACTCGGCGCCGTAGCCCTCGTCACCGGCGCTCGCGGTGATGGCCACGCCCGCGTGCTTGTAGTACGAGGTGTCGTACGACGTGTCCGAGGACGACTCGGAGCCGCCGTAGCTGTTGGACACGAACTTGGCGCCCAGCTTGACGGCCTCGTTCACCGCGGTGCCCAGGTTGGCGTCGGACGCCGACTTCGCCTCGACGAGCAGGATGTTGCAGTTCGGGCAGGTCGCGCTGACCACGTCGAGGTCGAGGGACTCCTCGCCGGCCCAGCCGCTGTCGGCGGAGGGGAGCGAGGTGGTGGAGCCGGTCTGGGAGACCTTCTTGAAGCAGCCGTTGTCGGTGGTGCAGTCCGACAGGCCGTAGTACGACCGGTAGGTGGCCAGGTCCGCCTCGGCGTTCGGGTCGTCGTAGGCGTCGACGATGGCGACGGTCTCGCCCGAGCCGTTGGAGGCGGCGGCGTCCGTCAGGCCGTAGGCGGACTGGATGTCGCTCGGGCCGTATCCGGTGGGGGAGTCGGAGGCGGCGTTCGGCTTGACGGTCTTCGGCGTGACGCCCCTGAGGGCGGCCTGCCTCTCCATGAAGGCGGTGGTGCCGCCGGTGACCCTGAGGGCGTTGCAGGCGGCGAAGCCCGCCTTCGGGGTGGCGCCGCAGCCGGCCTTCTCGTACTGGACGTGGGCCTTGGCGACCTGGGCGGCGATGGCCTTGGCGCTGACCTTGTGGGTCGCGGTGGCGGTCGCGGCGGCCGCGTCGGCGTGCGCCGCGGTGCCGAAGCCGGCCACGAGGAGCGCGGCGGTGGCGGCGGCTGCCGAACCGAGCTGGCGCCATCTACCGCTTATGTGGGGGGAGTTGGGGGTGGGCGTACGCAACGTACAGCCTCCTGGGAGAGGTGGGACAGAGGCCTGCGGGTGGGGGACCACCGGCGTGGTGGCCGGTGGGGGCGGCGGCCCGCGACGAACCATCCCCTTGTTGAGTACGCGACAACAAGGTGGGTTTCGGAATCCTGACTTCCGCGTTACTGAAGCGCGGGAAGGGCTTACTGATCATTGGGGCCCGGATGGCCGGAAGTTGGGGTTCGGTTGACCCGAAGCCCCTTCGGGGCGGGGCTCAATGCGCGTTGATCGGGGCGTACCGAGCCGTTGCGTGACCTGAACTGAGCCTGGATCAGCGGGGTTTGAGGCCGTGCAGAACGAGGTGGACGTGCTGGTCCAGGCCGGCCAGGACCGCGTCCGGCGCGAGGGTGCCGTTGGTGGCCAGCGCGGCCAGGCCGTGGATGCTGGCCGCGGCCGTGAGGGTGACGGCCTCCGGGTCGCCCTGGACGATCTCGCCGCGCCGCTGGGCGTCGGCCACCAACACGACGAAGGAGCCCAGGGAGAGCTCGGCGGCGGCCGCGAGGTCGGTGCCGACGTCCGGGGCGTGCTTGCGGGAGTACATCAGCTCCAGCAGCTCGGGGTTGGCGACGGCGAAGCCGACGTAGGCGCGGGCGAGCGCGGTCATGCGCGGTTCGAGGGCGGCGTCCGGGAGGTCCGCGGCGGCCAGGGTCTGGTTCAGCCGCTCGTACCCGCTGAGCGCGAGCGCGTCCAGCAGGGCCTGCTTGTCCCTGAAGTGCCGGCCGGGGGCGGCGTGGCTCACCCCGGTGTCGCGGGCAAGTTCGCGCAGGGACAGTGCGGCGGTGCCCTTCTCGCGCAGGGTGCGCTCGGCGCTCGTGAGCAGGGCGGCGCGCAGGTCTCCGTGGTGGTAGGGGCGGCTTTGCGGCATGGGGGCCATCGTAACCCGATGTAGTCGCTGCCAGCTTTGTAGGCGGCGTCAGCTTTGTTGTCGTTGCCACCTTTGTTGTCGTTGACAGCATTGTTGTCGACGCCTACATTGGCGGGCATGGCTGAGAAGAATCGCAAATGGAACGCGTCCGACCTCCCCGCACTCGCCGGCCGTACCGCCGTGGTCACCGGTGCCAACAGTGGCCTCGGCTTCACGGCCGCGGACGCGCTGGCCCGGGCGGGTGCGCACGTGGTGCTGGCGGTACGGGACCCGGAGCGCGGGCGGGCGGCCGCGGCGCGGGTGAACGGCAGCACCGAGGTGCGCCGCCTGGACCTGGCCGACCTCTCCTCGGTGCGCGAGTTCGCCGCCGGCTGGGACCGGCCGCTGGACCTCCTGGTCAACAACGCGGGCGTGATGATGCTCCCGGAGCTGCGCACCAAGGACGGCTTCGAGATGCAGTTCGGCACCAATCACCTGGGCCACTTCGCGCTGACGAACCTGCTGCTGCCGTACGTCACGGACCGCGTGGTCACCGTCTCCTCGGGCCTGCACCGGGGCGGCGACGGAGTGATCCGCTTCGAGAACGTGAACCTCGAGGGCGCCTACACCCCGACCCGCGCCTACGCCCAGTCCAAGCTGGCCAACCTGTTGTTCGTGCTGGAACTCCAGCGCCGGCTGACGGAGGCCGGCTCCCGGGTCCGCGCCCTCGCCGCCCACCCGGGCTACGCGGCCACCAACCTGCAGAGCCACACCGCCAACCCGCTGGCCCGCCTGGGCATGCGGCTCGGCAACCGCCTCTTCGCCCAGGACGACCGCGCGGGCACCCTTCCCACGCTGTACGCGGCGACCCAGGACCTGCCGGGCGCGAGCTATGTCGGCCCGGACGGCCTGGGCGAGATGCGGGGAGCGCCCGCCCTGGTCGCCCGCAGCGCGGCGGCGAGCGACCCGGCGGCGGCCCGCAGGCTGTGGACGCTGTCGGAGGAACTGACGGGTGTGCGGTGGCCGCTGGGTGTCGAGGCCGCGTGAACGCCGGTCCGGCGCGGTGACCGCCCAGTTGCTGGACGCCCGGCCGGCCCGTCACGGCACCCGGCTACGGTGAGCGGACACGACGGATGCGACGGGTACGACGGTTGTGCGGGAGGTGGCCGGATGAGCGGCGGCGCCGTGGACTTCTCGCTCGGCGGGCGGACGGCCCTGGTGACCGGCTCCGTGCGGGGGCTGGGCCTGGAGATGGCGCGGGGGCTGGCGGGCGCCGGTGCGCACGTGGTCCTCAACGGCCGGGACGCCGCGACGCTGGAGGAGGTGGCGGCGGGCCTGCGCGAGCACGACGGCCTGGACGTCACGGGCGCCGCCTTCGACGTCACCGACCGCGAGGCGGCCGAGGAGGCGGTGACCGCCCTCGGCGCGATCGACATCCTGGTCAACAACGTGGGCCACCGGGACCGCAGGGGCGTCGAGGAGATGGCGCCGGACGAGCTGTCCGCGCTGCTCGACGTCCACCTGACGTCGGCGTACGCGCTGAGCCAGACGGTCGCCCGGGGCCTGGCCGAGCGGGGCACCCCGGGCCGCATCATCAACGTCTCGTCCGTCGTCGGCCAGCTCGGCCGCATCGGCGACGTCGCCTACGCCACGGCGAAGGCGGGCCTCGACGGCCTGACCCGGGCCCTCGCCGCCGACCTCGGCCCCAGCGGCACCACGGTCAACTCGGTGGCCCCGGGCACCTTCGCCACCGAGGTCAACGCGGAGCTGGCCGAGGACCCGGAGTGGAACAGATGGCTCCGCACCCGCACCGCCCTCGGCCGCTGGGGCCGCCCGGCCGAGATCGCGGGCATCGTCGTCTTCCTGGCGAGCGACGCGGCGTCCTTCATCACGGGGCAGACGATCGCGGTGGACGGGGGGATGACGACGACGTTCTGAGCGCGGGGCCGGTGTCAGGGGCTGCCCGAGGCGAGATACGCGTGGGTCCTGGCCAGCCGAGCCGTGGCCGCCCTGAACGTGATCCCCGAATCCTGGGTTCCCAGGACCACGTCGAAGCAGTGCTCGTGCACGGCCAAGCCGACGTTCTTGGCTTCGGAGGCCCCCCAGCCGGTGACCCGGAGGTCCGTCACTCCTTCGAACGCGAGGTAGAAGTCGAAGGCGTTGAATTCTTTCTCGCGCCATTCTTCTGGAGCGTTCGCCGGGAGTGTCCGAGTACTGAAACCCAGTGTCACCGAAACGTTCCGTTCGTCGATGTGCACGTAGAACGGATCGCACGAGTCGGCCGCGGGCGCGGTGCCCTCGTAGAGCTCTCCGAGGTATTCAGGGGACGCGAGGACGCGTGACCAGTCAGCGCTCATAAAATGTCTTCTCCGTGGTTCCGGGAAGGGTATCGTGCCGTCGGGCGTCCACTTTGCTGAGGAAAAGATGACGTCCCCTGTCGGATCCGTCCTCATGGATTGCGAAGGCGGTCACGTGGCCGACACGTACGGAGTCGCTGCAGTCGAATTCCAGTGACATTCCCGTGCTTCTCACGGAGACCTTCATACGTCGTTCCGTACCCCACGGAGTCGTCTTGACGTCGCCCACGACCGGCGGGACCCAGTTGGTGAGTAAAAGACCATCCACCGCCAGGAACTGAAACTGACACTGCACGGTGTCCATGCCCGCGTCGATCCACTCCTGAGGAGCCGAGCCGGGAAAAGAGGGCATGTCGAGGCGGAGCGTCACCGTGGGGCCGCGCCAGTTCAGGTTGACCGACCGGATCCGAACGCCCGTCAGGTCGGGAATTCCTCCGTAGAGGGACCGAAGCGGTCCCGGATCAACCAGAATGCTCTCAACGGTCATAGTAGTAGTGCTCCTCGCAGCCGGGGACCTGCCCGTTGCGCGTGTCCTCGAACGGCCTCACGTGGACGTGCGGGCCCTGATAGCCCGGTTCCCCCGGTTTCTGATGGCCGAACCAGTGATCCTGGAAGACTATCAGGTCCTCTCCATTCGGATGCTCGTAGATCTCCTCCGTGTAATAGATGGGCTGGTGGTCCTCGCCCATCAACTGCTTGGCACCCTGCCATTCCGGCGTTGTTGCCGGTACATAGGTGTCGACTTCGATGGGTTCGGCACCTGCCGGAATCCCGGCATCCCGAAGTGCCATTGCCTTCGCTTCGTCGAAGGTGCGCCCTACGTGCTCGTAACACGATCTTGTGACTCAGCCCGGGTAGTCGTGTCGTGGTGGAGCGTGGGAGTGTGGCCCTGGATCGTGGGCGATGGCCTGTGTGGGGGGAAGCGGGACTCGGTGAGCGTGGTGTGGGCGGCGACGTCGCCGGGATCAGGACTGTTCGATCCGGTTGAGCGATGCACAGAGGTGAAGGATCTGTCAGATCGCTTCGATGACTTGCGTTCCTGTGGCCAGGGATACGTCGAGGTTCGGTCGCCGGACAGGGAGTTCCCGGTACTGACCCTGGCCTTTCGAGATGATCACGCGGTCGTTCACCTGATGAGTGACACCGGGCGGATGTCTCTGCTCGTAGGAGACGGCACCACCCCCTCGGGTGCCGAGGTCGAGGTCCCGATCATGGACGATCTCGCCGCGTTCACGGGCGACTTTGTCCTGGATATCGATCGGGCGTGGGACCTGGTGCACGACTTCACGCAGACGCGGGTGGCCGGCCCTCTGGGTGAGTGGTGTGAGTTGTAGCCGAAAGCTCGTGACACGATCATGATCGGTGTTTCTTCAGGCGCCTCCAGCAGATGAGGCCGCAGGCCAATGAGACGAAGGCGTCGTGGAGTTCGGTTCGGCGTTCCCATCGCAGGGCTAGGCGTTTGAACTGGTGGAGCAGGGCGAAGGTCTGCTCGACGACGTAGCGGAGCTTGCCCAGGCCCTTGATGTTCGGGGCGCCCTTGCGGGAGATGACCGGCAGGATCCGGCGCTTGCGTAACTCTTCGCGGTTGGGGTTGGAGTCGTAGCCCTTGTCCCCGAGCAGCGAATCGGGGCGGCGGCGTGGCCGGCCGGCTCGCCCGGCCACGGGCGGGATGCCGTCGACCAGGGCGAGGGTTTGGGTGACGTCGTTGACGTTCGCTGCGGTGGTGATGACCTTGAGCGGGGTGCCGCGTCCGTCGCAGATCAAGTGGTGCTTGCTGCCCGTCTTCCGGCGGTCGACCGGTGACGGACCGGTGTCGGCTCCCCCCTTTTCGCACGGATGTGGGAGCCGTCCACACACGCCCTGGACCAGTCGAGCCCACCCGCGGCATTCAGCTCGGCGAGCAGAATACGGTGCAGCCGGTCGAAGACCCCGGCCTGCTGCCACCGCTCCAGACGCCGCCAGCAGGTCTGTCCGGAGCCGAACCCCAACTCCAGGGGCAGCAGTTGCCAGGCTATGTCGTTGTGGAGCACGTACAGGATGCCCTGCAGACACAGCCGGTCCGGCACAGGCCGCGGCCCCGGTGATCGCTCAGGCCAGGGCGGCAGCAATGGCTCGATCAATGCCCACAAGCCGTCATCCACGATCCACGGCCGAGTACTCACACCGTCCCGAACGGCTGAATCGTCACATCGGTCACGCCCGACCAGGACACCTCAACAAGATCGTGTTACAAGCTCTACGGGCTCACCGCATCCCGGCGCGAGGCCGAGGGGGTCGATCCACGTGTGCGGATTGGGTACGTACGTGACGGGGTTGGGTGCCGGGGCCAGGCCGAGGGGGTCAGGGCTGAGGTAGCGGGCCGTCTCCGGGTCGTACGTGCGGAAGTAGTTGTAGTGGAGACCCGTTTCGGGATCGAAGTACTGGCCGGGGAAGCGAAGGGGCGTGTAGGCGGTCGCGCCGGTGTTCCATGTCGTGGTCCCCCAGAGTGTGGCGCGGGTGCGCCACGCTATGGCGCCCGACTCGTCGACGAGCTCGGTGGGCGTGCCGACGAGGTCGCTGACTATGGCGAAGAAGCGCTGGTCGACAACGCTCTGCGGCGCGTCGGCAGCGATGATCCGTTCGGTCTGGGCCAAGGGGCGGAGGCCGTCGTGGTCCCAGGTGACAACGACCGGATGAGACCGGGCCTCGGCCCTGGTGGTCTGCTCGCAGAGCGAGTGCCCGTCCCAGGTGGAGGTGGTCTCCTCCAGGACGCTCTCGCTGTCGGCAGCGAGACGCTGTTTGGCGATGCGGCGCCCCAGCGGGTCGTACAGGTAATGCCAGCGCGTGCCGTCGGGAGTGACGACGGAGGTCAGACGGTCCTCGGCGTCCCAGATGTAGCGCCAGGTGTCGGGTTTGCGCGCTGCAACGGCCTCGCCGTGTGCTGCCCGACGTTCCGCAGCCCCGACGCCGCCTTGTGCATGGACGCGGCTTCTTTCTTCAGGTCCGACATGCCACCCCCCGAACTTCGCTCTGTGTACATGCCAGCCCAAGACACTATGGAGAGCGGGTAGGCGGGAGGTATTGCTGACGTCAAGCAAAAGTAAAGATCGCTGGAGACGGTGCGCACTGGTCGAAGTCGCCCGACCGCCTCGCCGCCCTGAGGACACCGCGTACGGCGAGGCCGGTCGGCCGCAAGGGCGGTTCCCAGAAAAATCTCAGTGAAGTCGGGAACCGTTTCTCACCTTTGTGGGAGACAGTAGGCGCGATGAAGCGCACCTCACGCATCTCCGCCCCCTTGCGACGCGTCGCGCTCTGCGCTGTCGTCGTGCTGGCCGCCACCTCGGCCTCCGTCGCGGCCGCCGACGAGGCGGCGGGGCCGTTCGGGGTGACCGCCGTGGTCGGGGCCTCGCCGGCGAGCGCGCGGGTCGGGGCGCTGTTCGGTGCGGACAAGGCCGGGAACCTGTCCGGCAACCACTTCTGCACCGCCTCCGTCGTGCACAGCCCGCGGCGCGACCTGATCGTCACCGCCGCGCACTGCGTCGACGGGGTGGGAGAGGCCACCGGCCTGGTGTTCGTGCCCGGGTACCGGGACGGGCAGGCGCCGTACGGGGTGTGGAGGCTCGGGAAGCGGTACCTGCCCGACGGGTGGGCCCACGGGCAGAGCGAGGACAGCGACGTCGCCTTCGCGGTCGTGGCGGAGCGGGACGGGAAGCGGGTCGAGGACGTGACCGGGAGCAACCGGTTCGCCGCCGGGGTGGCCACCGGCGCCACCGCCGTCACCGTCACCGGATACCCCGACTCCCGTGAGGTGCCCGTCAGCTGCACCAACAAGCCCGTTCCGCGCAGCGTCACCCAACAGCGCATCGACTGCCCCGAGTTCACCGGCGGCACCAGCGGCAGCCCCTGGGTGAACGGGGACCACGAGGTGGTCGGGGTCCTCGGCGGGCACGAGCAGGGCGGTTCGACCCCCGACGTCTCCTACAGCGTGGTGCTCGGCCGGGAGGCCGCCGAGCTGTACAAGGACGCCACGGGTGACTGAGCGGGCCGGCTGAGGGCGCGTCATGTGCGCCGTCTTCCTGTGAAATAGCGCCACTCTCAGCCGAAATGGCGTTGAACAGCCCTGACATGGGGGAGGGTTGGGGCGTGCGCAAAGTATGGGTGATCGGTGGCGCGGTGACGGCGCTCGGCGTGAGCTTCGTCATGCTGCTCGTCATCGGTGTGTACGTCGTCGCCGGGAACCTTCTCAACGGGGTCGGCGGCGCCGGCAAGACCCTGGCCAAGGGAGCGGTACCGGCCGCGTACTCCACCCTCGTGCAGAAGTGGGGCAACCTCTGCTCCGCCATCAACCCCGCCCTGCTCGCCGCACAGCTCTACCAGGAGAGCGGGTTCAACCCGAAGGCGCAGAGCGCGGCGGCCGCGCAGGGGATAGCTCAGTTCATCCCGGGGACCTGGGCCACCCACGGCATCGACGGGAACGGCGACGGGGTCCGCGACGTCTGGGACCCGAACGACGCGATCCCGTCGGCCGCCTCCTACGACTGCGAGCTCGCCTCGTACGTCAAGGACGTGCCCGGCAACATCTCCGAGAACATGCTCGCCGCCTACAACGCGGGGGCGTACGCGGTCATCAAGTACAAGGGTGTGCCGCCGTACAAGGAGACCCAGAACTACGTCAGGACCATCACCACCCTGGAGGACAGCTTCGCCGCGCCGGTCAGCCGGCTCTCCCCGACCAAGCAGGCCGCCGGGGCCATCAACTACGCCCAGAACAAGCTCGGCACCCCCTACCTCTGGGGCGGCAACGGCACCGCGGCGGACAACGGCCGCTTCGACTGCTCCGGGCTGACCAAGGCGGCGTACGCCAGTGTCGGGATCACGCTGCCCCGGGTCGCCAACGACCAGTACAACGCGGGGCCGCACCCCTCGCGGGGCGAGCTGCTCCCCGGGGACCTCGTCTTCTTCTCCACCGACCTCTCGAACTCCCGCGCCATCCACCACGTGGGGATCTACGTCGGCGGCGGATACATGATCGACGCGCCCTACACCGGGGCCGTGATCCGCTTCGACCCCATCGACTCGGCCGATTACTTCGGGGCCACCCGGGTCACCGAGGATGGCGCGAAAGCACTCCCCACCACGGTGTGAACGGAGCGTATAACCCACCCCCTGAGCTGGGGGTTTGTGTCTCTCTTCGATAACGTCTGCGTGATCATTCGGTGGAACCTGGAACGTAGTGGTGTGGGCCGTGCGTTCCTGTTGACGTAGCCGACCACGGGGGTGGCAGCGAGCGACGCACACCAGGTGCGTCCCGGAACGACGACGAAGGGGCCGCAGCGCGATGGCTGTAATCGCCGAATCCGGGTCGAACCCTGACGTCGACCTGCTCTACGACATCAACGGGCTGGCCAAGGACGCGCCGCACTGGTTCGACCGGGCCATGGAGTTCGTCGGGGAGTACGGGCTGCTGGTCGCGATGGTGCTGCTGGTGGTGTGGTGCTGGTGGTCCGTGCGGCGCCGGGGGGACGAGGACGCGCCGTCCACCATGGCCGCGTTGGTGTGGGCACCGCTCGCCGCCGCGATCGCCGTCCTCGTGAACGTCCCCATCCGCGGGTTCGTCGAGCGGCCCCGGCCGTTCCTCACCCACCAGGGCATCGACGTCCTCGTCTCCGGCAAGACCGACTACTCCTTCGTGAGCGACCACGCGACGATCACCATGGCGCTGGGGGTCGGCCTGTTCGTCGCGAACCGGAGGTTCGGGGTGGCGGGGATAGGGCTGGCGCTGCTGGAGGGCTTCTGCCGGGTGTACATGGGCGTGCACTACCCGACGGACGTGGTCGGGGGGTTCGCGCTGGGTACGGCGGTCGTCCTGCTGCTGTCTCCGCTGGCGACCGCCTTGCTGACGCCGGTGATGAAGGCGGTGGAGGGGTCGGCCCGGGTGGGGTGGATCGTGCGGGGGCGGTCGGCGGGGGTGGGACTGGTGCCGGGGGGCCGGACGCCGGTCGAAGCCGAGGAGCGTGACCTGGCGGCGTAGGCGGGGCTGAGGTCGGGGGTGGGGACGCTTACCGGCCCGCAGCTATGTGGGGCACGGCTGTGAAGCGCCCCTTCAGGGGCGCGGGGAACTGCGCGAGCAACCCCCACGCGCCCGCAGCCGAAAGACTGCTCTACAACCCCTGCGGAGAAGAGAAGAACCGATTCGGGTCGTACTGCTGCTTCACCTTGCCCAGCTTCGTCACGGCGTCGCCGAAGTACGCCTTCTTCCAGTCCGTGAGCGTCGGGTCCGTGTAGTTCTGGTAGGCCGCGCCGGAGGCGTACGGCTTCATGGCGGTGTGCGCCGCGTTCAGCCAGGACTGCCCGGTGCTGCCGGAGGCCCCGGCCCCCCAGGACACGATGTACTGCGCCAGCATCCGCGACCGGCGGTGCACGAACGCCGTCGCCGTCGGCGAGACCCTGTTCACCGCTCCGCCCAGCGCCGTGAACGCGATGCTGCCCGCCCCGCCCCGGACGGCGGCGATCTGGCGCAGGGCCGTCTGGATGCCGGCCGCGGAGAGCGAGCGGTCGAAGAAGTCGGAGCGGGCCGTGTACGTCTCGCGGCCGAGCCTGCCCTGGGGGGAGCGGCCGGGGGTGGAGCCGGGCAGGTGGCACTGGGGCTCGGTGGCGAAGGAGGAGCAGCCGGCGTAGATCTCCATCACCTCCTCGTAGGCGTGGCGCCGCAGGGAGACGGAGGAGGCGTTGGCGCCGGCCTTGTGGGCGAGGGCGTCCACCGCGTTCTGGAGTTCGCCGTACGTGCCCATCGAGAAGCAGGCGACCGAGACGCGGGGGCCGCTGCCCGAGTTCTCCAGGTGGAGGGAGGACCAGATCTCGTCCGGCTGGGACGGACCCCACTCCTGCCAGGCCTTGAACACCTGCGCCGCCTTCGCCCACGGCCAGGTCAGGTACGCGGTCACCCCCTGCGGGGTCGGGTGGGTCCCGAACTGCAGCTCCGTGACGACGCCGAAGTTGCCGTTGCCGGCGCCGCGCAGTGCCCAGAAGAGGTCCTTGTTCGTCGTCGCGTTGGCCACCACCTGCGTGCCGTCCGCCGTGATCAGCGTCGCCTGGGTGAGGCTGTCGCAGGTCAGGCCGTACGCGCGGGACGCGACCCCGTGGCCGCCGCCGAGCACCAGGCCGGAGACGCCGACCGTGGGGCAGGAGCCAGCCGGTATGGTCACGCCCTTGGCCGCGAGGGCCCGGTATACGTCGATCAGCTTGGAACCGGCCCCGACGACCGCCGTACCGCCGCTGACGCGGATGCGGTTCAGCCTGGAGACGTCGAGGATGAGGCGGCCGTCGCCGGAGGAGTAGCCCGCGTAGGAGTGGCCGCCGTTGCGGATCGAGACCTTCAGCGCGTGGGCCCGGGCGTACGACAGGGTGGTGCGGATGTCGTCGGCGTGGGCCACGTAGGCGACCGCCGACGGCTTCAGGCCGTCGAAGCGGGTGTTGTAGAGCTGGTGGGCGGTGGTCCAGGCGGCGTCGCCGGGGCGGACCAGGGTGCCGTCCAGGGCGTGCGCGAGGGCCGTCCAGTTGGCCGCGGCCGCCGCGCTGGTGGTCTTCAGCGCCGTACGAGAGGATGTGGTCGCAAGTGGCGCCCCGGTCGTGTGGGTCGCGGTGGCGCTGCCGGAGCTGCACCCCGTCAGTGCGGTCGCCGCGAGGGCGGCCGCCCCGCCCGATATGAAGGTACGCCGTTCCATGCCCGTGCCTTTCGCTTCGGCTGTCGTGGGACGAGACGGCGTCCGTCGCACACGGGTTCCCGTGCGGTGTAACGAACGCTGTGACGCCGTAACGACTGCGATGGCGAACGGCGAAGAAATGTTCGCGTAACCCGCTCGTTGGAACCGGCATGTGCCCTCACCGTAAGCGTTCCGTGACCTAACCGGGTCGACGGCAGGGGTTCACCCTCCGTTTACCTATGGCCATCGGCCGCTTCACCTGTTCTGCCTAATTTCGGCCTTACCGGGTGCGGTGAGCGGTCGTAAATGCCCAGTCAGGAGGCCCTCACTCACCATCTACTTCGCACGCCGCCGAAGGTGGCGCCTCTGGAAGGAACTCCCGAAAGTGAAGCTTCAGCGCAAGAACCGGCTGCGCGCCCTGTCTCTCGGTGCTGTCGCTGTCTCCGGCGCCCTGGCCCTGACGGCGTGCGGCTCCAACGACAACGGCAGCAGCAGCGGTTCGAGCAGCAACCCCTCGACCTCTGCCAACGCCAGCTCCATCAAGTGTGACGACGCCAAGGGTCAGCTGCTCGCCGACGGCTCCTCCGCGCAGAAGAACGCGATCGACGCCTGGGTCAAGAACTTCTCGCAGGCCTGTGGTGTGCAGATCAACTACAAGGGCTCCGGCTCCGGCGCCGGTGTGACCGCCTTCACGCAGGGCCAGGTCGCCTTCGCCGGTTCCGACTCCGCGCTGAAGCCGGATGAGGTCACCGCCTCCAAGAAGGTCTGCTCCGGCGGCCAGGGCATCGACCTTCCGATGGTCGGCGGCGCCATCGCGATCGGCTACAACGTCCCGGGTGTCGACAACCTGGTTCTGGACGCGCCGACCCTCGCCAAGATCTTCGACAGCAAGATCACCAACTGGAACGACGCGGCGATCAAGAAGCTGAACCCGACCGCGAAGCTCCCGAACCTGAAGATCCAGGCGTTCCACCGCTCGGACGAGTCGGGTACGACGGACAACCTGACCAAGTACCTGATCGCCACCACCCCGTCCAACTGGAAGTACTCCGGCGGCAAGGCCTGGCAGGCCAAGGGCGGCCAGTCCGCTCCGCAGTCCGCGGGTGTCGCCCAGCAGGTCAAGCAGACCTCCGGCGCCATCGGCTACTTCGAGCTCTCCTACGTCTCGGACGGCATCAAGGCCGCCAGCATCGACACGGGCGCCAGCAAGCCGGTCGCCCCGTCCACCGCGTCCGCCACCGCCGACATCGCGGCCGCCCAGGTCGTCGGCACCGGCAAGGACCTGTCGCTGAAGCTCGACTACAAGACCAAGGCCGAGGGCGCGTACCCGATCAGCCTGGTCACCTACGAGATCGCCTGCGACAAGGGCAACAAGGCCGACACCCTCCCGGCGACCAAGGCGTTCCTGCGCTACATCGCCTCCGAGGACGGCCAGAAGATCCTCTCCACGATCGACTACGCCCCCGTCCCCGACGAGATCATCACCAAGGTCCGCTCCACCGTCGAGGGCCTGAGCTAAAGATCCGCGAGTGCGGCCGAGTTCCGGAAGGAGCCCGGCCGCACCGTCCGGTGCACCGCCGCCCGGAGCCGAACGCCCCTACGTGCGGGACGTACGGCTCCTCCGAGCCGCCCCACAGGGCGACTCCGCAGACCGGAGAACCCGATGGACATATCGACGCAGACAGCAGACGCATCTCCCCCGACGCCCCCACAGCCCTCCGCGGCCCAGCAGAAGCGCAACGCGCGCGGTGCCACCCGGATCGGTGACCGAGTCTTCCTCGGTTTCTCCCGCGGTTCCGGCATCCTGCTCCTGGTGATCATGGCCGCGATCGCGGTCTTCCTCACCTACCGGGCCGCCCTCGCGATCAACCGCGACCACGGCAACTTCCTCACCACCTTCGAGTGGAACACCAACCTCATCCCGCCGAGCTTCGGCATCGCGGTGCTCGCCTTCGGCACGGTCGTCTCCTCGATCATCGCCATGGCCATCGCGGTCCCGATCGCGGTCGCGATCGCGCTGTTCATCACGCACTACGCTCCGCGCCGCCTGGCCGGCCCGGTCGCCTACGTGATCGACCTGCTCGCCGCCGTGCCGTCCATCGTGTACGGCCTGTGGGGCGGCCTGATCCTCGTACCGCACATGACCGGCCTGTTCGGCTGGCTGAACGACTACTTCGGCTGGACCGGGATCTTCTCCTGGGACGGCGGCGCCCCGCGCTCGATCCTGACCGTCTCGATCCTGCTCGCGATCATGATCCTGCCGGTCATCACCAACGTGAGCCGCGAAGTCTTCCGCCAGGTCCCGCAGATGCACGAAGAGGCCGCCCTGGCCCTCGGCGCCACCCGCTGGGAGGTCATCCGGATGTCGGTGCTGCCCTTCGGCCGCTCCGGCGTGATCTCCGCCTCGATGCTCGGCCTCGGCCGCGCCCTCGGCGAGACGATGGCCGTCGCCACCGTGCTCTCCCCGGACTTCGACATCCACGCCAGCCTGCTCAACCCGGGCGGCGGCACCTTCGCCCAGAACATCGCCAGCAAGTTCGGCGAGGCGACCTCCGACGGCCGTGACGCGCTCATCGCCTCCGGTCTGGTCCTCTTCGTCATCACGCTGCTGGTCAACGGCGCGGCCCGCGTGATCATCGCCCGCCGCGCGGAGTACTCGGGGGCCAACGCATGAGCACCGCAGCAGTCGACAGGCGCGCCAGCACCCTGCGCGGTGCCAGCCTCCCGAAGTGGACCCCCTACGCCATCGTCGGCGGATCCATCGTCCTCGGCGTGCTCATCGGTCTCGTGGCCGGCCTGGACAGCAAGGTCCAGTGGGGCCTGATCGCCGGCCTCCTCTACGTCCTCGGCACCTATGTCGTCGCCGCCCGCGTCGAGGGCCGCCGACAGGCCAAGGACCGGGTCGCGACCTCGCTGGTCTGGGTCGCCTTCGTCATCGCCGTGGTCCCGCTGGTCTCCCTGCTCTGGGTGACCATCTCGCGCGGTGTGAAGGTTCTGGACCCCTACTTCCTCTCCCACTCCATGGGCGTCGTCGCCGACTCCCAGCCGGGCGGTGGCGCCTACGCGGCCATCATCGGCTCGCTGGAGCAGGTCGGCCTCGCCACCCTGATCGGCGCCCCGATCGGCATCCTCACCGCGATCTACCTCGTGGAGTACGGGCGCGGCCGCCTCGCCAAGGCCGTCACCTTCTTCGTGGACGTGATGACCGGTATCCCCTCGATCGTCGCGGGTCTGTTCATCCTCAGCCTCATGCTGATCTTCGACATGCAGCCCTTCGGCTTCGCCGGATCGCTGGCCCTGGCCATCCTGATGATGCCGGTGGTCGTGCGCTCCACCGAGGAGATGCTCAAGCTCGTCCCGAACGAGCTGCGCGAGGCGTCCCTGGCGCTCGGCGTGCCCAAGTGGCGCACCATCCTGAAGGTGGTCCTGCCGACCTCCATCGGCGGTATCACGACCGGTGTCATGCTGGCCATCGCCCGTATCGCGGGTGAGACGGCGCCGGTTCTGCTGCTGGTGTTCGGCAACCCGTTCATCAACAACAACCCCTTCGAGGGTGCGCAGTCGTCGCTGCCGCTGTTCATCTACCAGCAGTACGCGAACAGCGCCGGTGCCAACGCGGCCTACGACCGTGCCTGGGCGGCCTCGCTCACGCTGATCGCCTTCGTGATGATCCTGAACCTGGTGGCCCGCGGCATCGCCCGCTGGAAGGCCCCCAAGACCGGTCGCTGACGCGGCCTCACAGCGACCGACTGTCTGGAAGTGAAGAAGTAATGTCCAAGCGAATCGACGTAAGCGGGCTCACCGCCTACTACGGCTCCCACAAGGCCATCGAAGACATCTCGATGAACATCGAGCCGCGCACCGTCACGGCGTTCATCGGCCCCTCCGGCTGCGGCAAGTCCACGTTCCTGCGCACGCTGAACCGCATGCACGAGGTCACGCCCGGCGGCCGCGTCGAGGGCAAGGTCCTCCTCGACGACGAGAACCTCTACGCCGCCAACATCGACCCGGTGGCGGTGCGCCGCGAGGTCGGCATGGTGTTCCAGCGTCCGAACCCCTTCCCCACGATGTCGATCTTCGACAACGTGGCCGCGGGTCTGAGGCTGAACGGCAACTTCAAGAAGAGCGAGCTCGGCGACATCGTCGAGAAGTCGCTCAAGGGCGCGAACCTCTGGAACGAGGTCAAGGACCGCCTGAACAAGCCGGGCTCCGGGCTCTCCGGTGGTCAGCAGCAGCGTCTGTGCATCGCCCGCGCGATCGCGGTCGAGCCGAAGGTGCTGCTCATGGACGAGCCCTGCTCCGCCCTCGACCCGATCTCCACCCTCGCCATCGAGGACCTGATCGGCGAGCTGAAGGAGCGCTTCACGATCGTCATCGTGACGCACAACATGCAGCAGGCGGCGCGTGTCTCGGACCGTACGGCGTTCTTCAACCTGGCCGCCGTCGGTCAGCCGGGCAGGCTGATCGAGATCGACGACACGGAGCGGATCTTCTCCAACCCGTCGGTCCAGGCCACGGAGGACTACATCTCCGGCCGCTTCGGCTGAGCCGAGGATTTCACCGACCCCTCGCGGTGCTGCATGGCGGTGCCACCGCGAGGACGCAAAAGGGCCCGCCCCTGGCTCCCGGGGGCGGGCCCGCCCTTTTGTTTCCCTTCAGCCCACCCGCCCACCCGACTCGGTTCGCCGAGAGGCGAGGCCGCAACCGGGCGGGGCTGCCGGCCGGCGGCTGCGGGCCGGGGGGTGCGGAGGAGCCGCGGGGGCTCCTTGTCGTACGGCGGCTGCGGGTGCGTTGGGGCTGGTCGCGCAGTTCCCCGCGCCCCTTACGGGGCTTGTGGTTGCCGTCCCTCGGGGGGCGAGGTCGTGGTCGGGCTTCGAGTGCGGGCTGGTGGGGGGGCTGGTCGCGCAGTTCTCCGTGCCCCTTACGGGGCTTGTGCTTGTTGTCCGCTGTACGTGGGGAAGGGCCGTGGCTACAGGAGCGTCAGGTCGACGATGCCGAAGGCTGCTGCGGCTACGAGGGCTGCCGCGGGCATCGTGATGAACCAGCCCAGGACGATGTTCTTGGCGACGCCCCAGCGGACCGCGTTCACGCGCTTGGTCGCGCCGACGCCCATGATGGCCGAGGTGATGACGTGGGTCGTGGAGATGGGGGCCTTGAAGAGGAACGCGGTGGTGAACATGATCGACGCACCGGTGGCCTCGGCGGCGAAGCCCTGCGGGGGGTCGAGTTCGATGATCTTGCGGCCGAGGGTGCGCATGATGCGCCAGCCGCCCGCGTAGGTGCCGAGGGAGAGCATCGCGGCACAGACGATCTTGACCCAGACCGGGATCGGGTCGCCGTACGTCTCGTGGCCGGAGATCACCAGTGCCATGACGACGACGCCCATCGTCTTCTGGGCGTCCTGGAGGCCGTGGCCGAGGGCCATGCCGGCCGCGGAGACGGTCTGGGCGATGCGGAAGCCCCGCTTCGTCTTGTGCGGGTTGGAGCGCCGGAACAGCCACATGATGGCCGTCATGACCAGGTAGCCGAGGATCAGGCCGACGACGGGGGACAGGAACATCGGGATAATGATCTTGTCCACGACGCCGTTCCAGAGGACGGTCGTGCCGCCGGCCAGCGCCGCCCCCACCAGGCCGCCGAACAGGGCGTGGGAGGAGGACGAGGGCAGGCCGAAGTACCACGTCACGAGGTTCCAGACGATCGCGCCGACCAGCGCCGCGAAGAGGATGCCCAGGCCGGTGGAGCCCTTGGGGGTCTCGATCAGGCCCTCACTGACCGTCTTGGCGACCCCGGAGCCCAGGAACGCGCCCGCGAGGTTCATCACGGCCGCCATCGCGAGGGCCGCGCGCGGCGTCAGTGCGCGGGTGGAGACCGAGGTGGCGATGGCGTTCGCCGAGTCGTGGAAACCGTTCGTGTACGTGAAGAAGAGCGCGACCAGGATGGTCACGACGAGCGCGAGGGTGTCCATCGACGGCTCAGGACTCCTTGACGGCGATGGTCTCCACCGTGTTCGCCACGTGCTCGAACGCGTCCGCCGCCTCTTCCAGGACGTCCACGATCTGCTTGAGCTTCAGCACCTCGATCGCCTCGTACTTGCCGTTGAAGAGGTGCGCGAGGAGCTTGCGGTGGATCTGGTCCGCCTGGTTCTCCAGACGGTTCACCTCGATCCAGTACTCGGTGAGGTTGTCCAGCGTGCGCAGGTGCGGCATCGCCTCGGCCGTCAGGTCGGCGGCCCGCGCCAGCACCTCGATCTGCTGCTCGACGCCCTTGGGCAGTTCCTCGACGTTGTAGAGGACGACCAGGTCGACGGCCTCCTCCATGAAGTCCATGATGTCGTCGAGGGACGACGCGAGGTTGTAGATGTCCTCGCGGTCGAAGGGCGTGATGAACGAGGAGTTCAGCTGGTGGAAGATCGCGTGCGTGGCGTCGTCACCTGCGTGTTCCGCTGCCCGCATACGCTCTGCGATCTCGGCCCGGGCAGACGTGTCCGCCCCGAGCAGTTCCATCAGGAGTTTCGAGCCCGTGACGATGTTGTCCGCGGACGCGGCGAACATGTCGTAGAAGCTCGTCTCCCTGGGGGTCAGACGAAAGCGCACTTGGGGTCCTCGGTATGCATGGGTTTCGGTCAGGCTGATGCTAAGCGCATCATCCGGCCACGGCTAATGGGCCGTCCTCCAGTTTCGCCCATCGGGCTCGGTGATCATGAGGGGGGCGTCCCGAGGGCCCTATACCCAGCAGAGTTCGTTACCATATACCCACCAGGGGTATATGAATCGACGACGCGGAGGACGCGATGACGACCACCGAGGCCGGCGCCACGACGCCCTCCGGAAGCGGAGCGCCGGCGACCACGCACGGCTACCACAAGCAGAAGGACGAGCACCTCAAACGGCTGCGCCGGATCGAGGGCCAGATCCGGGGCCTGCAGCGCATGGTCGACGAGGACACCTACTGCATCGACATACTCACCCAGGTCTCCGCCTCGACCAAGGCCCTCCAGTCGTTCGCCCTGCAACTGCTCGAGGAGCACCTGCGGCACTGCGTCGCCGACGCGGCCGTCAAGGGCGGGTCGGAGATCGACGCGAAGGTCGAGGAGGCCACCCAGGCCATCGCCCGCCTGCTGCGGACCTGAGCAGCGCCGGGCGGGCCCGACCGGCTGCCGGCCTGAATCAGTAGGCCTCGCGCTCCTCGGCGACGCGCAGCACCTCGTCGATACTCTCCAGGCTGAGCCGGTCCTCGGCGGCCGACGCCGCGATGATCAGCTCTCCGCACAGCTCGATCTCGGCGAGGGCCACGTGGTCCTGAACTGCCGTACCGCCGACCGGAGCCACGTGCATCACCTCTTCTCTGCCGTCACCGACTCTCTAGAGTAGGCAGCGGTCTACACAACGCGCATGGCACGGACGGGCTAGTTCACAGGTTGTACGGAGCCGTTCCCTGACTAGTGCGTCGGCTGGTTTTCGGCGATCCGGCCCGCGTAGATGTCCTCGGAGCGTGGCAGTTTCACGTCGACCGGAGTGCCGAAACCGTACAGCAGAGTCGTCGAGGCGACCGCCACCGTGCCCTTGCCGCTGTCGTTGACGAAGCTGAACCGCTGCCGCAGTTTCCGGATCCGGCCCTGGTCGTCGAGGTACACGTCGAACGGGACCTCGGGGGTGGCGAACCCTTTCGCCGCGGCGGCCAGAGCGGCCCGGCCCCCGGCCGACGCCGAGCGGGCCGCGGCCGCGAGGTCGGCGGTGCCCCGGTAGTGCCGGACCTCGGTCCCGGCGAGTTCGGTCCTGCCCAGGTACGTCGCCGTCCGCGTGCCGCGCAGCAGTTCGGCCGCCGCGAACGGGTCGGTCGCGCCGCCGGTGACCAGGTTGCCGTCGGAGAGGCTCGCGGTCTCCACGCGTACCCACTTGTCGGCCGGCACCCCGGCGCCCCGGTTCTTCATGAACAGCGCGCCCGGGGCGAGGAGTTCGGTGATCGGGCGGTGCTCGGAGGCGCCGGCCGGGTCCTGCGGGAGGACGACCGTGAGCCTGCCGAGCTGCCGGTCGTAGTCGTAGACGCCCTTGCCGCGGATGGTGACCCGGGTGCCGCCGGTGGCCATCTCCATCGAGGTCGTGGCCTTGGAGGTGCGGGTGGCCCGCAGGGTGTCCGCCGCGCGCTTCAGGAGGGGGACCGGGTTGGCGCCGGGGGAACCGCTGACGCCCTCGGCCGTGGCGCCGCCACAGCCGGTGGCGCAGGCGCCGAAGGCGACCACGAGCCCTACGGTGACGGCCGTCTTCCCAGCGCGCCAGTGCTGCCGCCGATCCATTGCCTGCCTACCCCCAGCCGGTACGTCCGTCACGGGTCCCGCGTCGTTCCGCTTAACGAGGGGTCGGTGGGGCCGTCACGCATACCGGTGCTTTACCGAGCGTGGGTAACGTTGTCGGCGTGGCGCAGGAGGACGGTTCAGGGCGGGCCTGGCAGGGACACGAACACCACACGAGCACGGTCGAACAGGGGCGGTTCTGTTTCGCCCGCTGCACCTGCGGATGGCGGGGACCGGCAAGACGGGCGAGAAGCCTCGCCCGCACGGACGGCGAGGGACACAGAGCCCAGGCGTGAGGGGCGGCAGCGCCCCGTAGGGGCGCGAGGAACTGCGCGACCGGCCACGACGGTGCCGCGGCCGACCGACGGCGGTGGCCGGCTCAGCTCTCCAACGCCTGCAGCGCTTGCCCGAGTTGACGCCGCGACGAGATGCCGAGCTTGGCGTAGATGTGCGACAGGTGGTACTCGACGGTCTTCTGGCTGACGTAGAGCTCGGCCGCCGCTTCCTGGTTGGTCCGGCCGCCTGCCACCACGTACGCCACGGACAGTTCGCGTTCGGTGAGGGTCAGCAGCCGGCTGGGGGCCTGCGGGGGCGCGGTGAGCCCGCCGGCCGCCAGCCGGGCGTCGCAGCGCTGGAGGAACGGGGTGGCCCGCAGTGCGCTGAAACGGCCGTGCGCCGTGTGCAGCCACATCGCGGCCGTACGCCGTGAGGCGGCCTTGGTGGCCAGCAGGAGCCTGCCGTATTCCTGTTCCGGCAGGGCGCGGTGGAGCGGGGGCGCGTCGGCGGGGTCCGTCGCCGCGGCGACGGCGGCGACCGCCTGCTCGTAGATCTCCAGGGCGTCGTGCGGGCGGCCGCGGGCCTCGGCGACGAGGCCGGCGAGTCTGGCCACCACGACCTGGAGGTAGCCGGTGCCGTCGAACGCCTGCCGCATCTCGTCCAGCGCGGCCGCGGCCGCTTCCGGCTGTCCGCAGCCGGTCAGGGCCTCGACGAGCAGCGACTGCTGCCAGAGCCCGAACGGCCGGTACCGGAGCCGGACCGTGCCGCCCGCGGAGCCCGGCGTGCCGTCGAGCAGCGGCGTGAGCGCGCGCAGCATCGCCGGGTGGTCGGCGCGGGCCTGCGCCACCGTGGCCCCGGCGAGCGACCAGTAGACGATCTCGGTCGACGCGCCGAGGGTCTTCGCGAGGCGGGCGAGGTTGTCGACGTGGTCCAGGGCGGCGTCCCACTCGCCCCGGCCGGCCAGCACGCAGACGGCCGAGAAGCGGGCCGCCGCGTCGCCGAGCAGCTGGTCGTGGGTGGCCGCCACCGCGAGCGCCCGGTCCGCGACCGACTCGCTCTCGTTCCAGTCGCCCGCGAGGTAGTGGACGACGGACAGCAGGGCGAGCGTGAGCGGGCCCATCTTGGCGCCGGCGCCCTGCCGGTCGCGCGCCGCCGCGGTCTGCAGATCGGCGCGCGCGGGAGCGAGTTCGCCGAGGAAGAGCCGCAGGACTCCCCGGGTGGCGAGCGTGTCGAGGCTGTGGTCGGGGACCGCCGAGCCGTCGTCCGGCAGGTGCGTGAGGTCCTCGAGGGCGGCACGCGGGCCCCGGTGCCAGAGCCGTCCGGTGGCCAGGGCGGCCCGGGTGAAGTCCGTGGTGGCCGGGTCCAGGTCGCCGATCGCGAGGGTCCGGCGGGCGACCTCCACGGTCTGGGCGCCGCGGCCGTGCCACAGGGTGATGTTGGCGAGGAAGGTGCCCGCCAGCACGGCGACCCAGTCGGCCGCAGGCTGCGCCAGAGCGTCCTGCCAGGCCCGGTCGAGGTGGGCCTCGGCGGCGGCGAACTGGCCCGCCATCATGTCCATCACGCCCAGCACGCAGCTGCGCAGCGGGCCCGGAGCGCACTCCTCGACCTGCGGGCGCAGCTTCGCGGACCAGCCGGGCAGCATGGTGAGCAGCGACTGGGCACAGGCGGTCAGGAGCAGTCGCTCGTGCTCCTCGCGGTGCTCCGACAGCGAGGCGGCCCACAACAGCCGGGTGGCGGCCAGGGCGTTGCGCCCGTTCGCCGCCTCCCGCATGCCGGACTCCTCCAGCTCGTCGGCGAGACGGGCGTCGGGCCCGCCGGCCGCGGCGACCCGGTGTGCCCAGCCCGCGGACGTGCTGACGACGGCGGCCGCGCCGGCGTGCAGGGCCCGGCGCCGGTCGGGGGTGAGCGTCTCGTACACGGCGTCGCGGTGCAGGGCGTGCACCAGGGCGACGGGGCTCTGGTGTTCCATCGGCCACCACTGCGCGAGCCCCGACGCCAGGGCGGGGCCGAGGGCACGGACCGGATCCGCGACCCCGGCCAGCCGTCCGGCCGTCGCCAGCGGCACCCGGGCGTCCAGCACCGCCAGCGCCGCGAGCAGGTCGCGGGAGCCCTTCGGGAGACGGTTGAGCTGGGCCCGGATCCCGACCCGCAGCGAGGGCGGCACCGGCCAGCGCTCCAGCACGCCGTCGTGGAGCGCGGCGGCGGGCACCTCGGCCAGCACCATACGGACGTACAGCGGGTGCCCCTGGGTGTAGGCGTACAGCCGCTCGATCAGGCCCGCCGCCAGCCGGCCCTCCACCAGCCCCTGGGCCAGCTGGGCCACCTCGCCGTCGCCGAGGCCGCGCAGCTCCAGCCTGACCGTCCGGTCAAGGGACCGCAGCAGCCGGTCCAGGGGCTCCGCCGCGGCCTCCGCGTCCGGACGGGTGGCCAGCACGGTCAGGACCCGGTCCGCCCACAGGCGCCGCAGCACGAAGCCCAGGGCCTGGACCGAGAGCCGGTCCGCCCACTGCAGGTCGTCCACCATCACGGCGACCGGCCGCCCGGACTCCTGGAGCGCCCCCAGCAGGAGCAGCAGCTGCCCGCCGACCGCGTGCGGGGCCGCTCCGGCGGGCGGCTCCCCGGCCAGCAGCGGGAACTGCGCGAGCAGTTCGCGGTCCACCCGCCGGGTGAGCTGGCCGATGACCCCGCCCGAGAAACCCGTCTCCGAGGCGTCGGCGGTGGCCCACAGGACGGTGTGGTCGTCCAGCGAGGCGGCGAACCTGCGCAGCAGGGCGGTCTTGCCGATCCCGGCCTCTCCCTCGACCACGGCGAGCCACGATTCCCCGGCCCGCACCCGGTCGGCGCACTCCGCCAACCGGGCCGACTCACCGAGGCGGCCCACGAACAGCCCCTCCGAACCAGCGCGCTCCAACACGAACCTCCGAGGGCCGGGCCTGCCGCAACCCGCAGGATATCGCCGGGAGGCGGCCCCTCGGGGCTCAGAGATCGTCAAGTCACCGGCAAACAACTGCCGTTCGGTGCCCGCGCGCGGGCCGCCCCGACCCCAGGGGCCGGCGCCCCCGGGGACTGTGGCTCCACCCCGATTCGAACCGCACGGCCCGAATGGTGTCCTGAGCCTCGGCAAGTCCGCACCGTTCCTTCCTAGGAGTTCCCCGTGCGACATCTCTCCGCCGTCTCCACCCCGAGAGCCCTCACCCTGCTGGCAGCGGCGGCGGCGCTCGGTCTGACGGCCGCCGGTGCCACGCCGTACGCGACCGCCGCACCCGCCACCCGGGCCGCCGCCGTGCGGGAGGACCTGCCGGCCGGCTTCACCCAGCACCGGACGCAGGTCGGAGCGCTCGGCCTCGACTACGTGATCGGCGGCCACGGCCCGACCCTGGTCCTCCTGCACGGCTACCCGCAGACCTGGTACGAGTGGCGGTACGTCATGCCCGCGCTCGCCGAGCACTACACGGTCGTCGCCCCCGACCTGCCCGGCGCCGGCCACAGCGACGCCCCGGTGAGCGGCTACGACAAGAAGAGCATGGCCGCGGACATCCACGGCCTGCTCGCCAAGATCGGCCACGACAAGGACATCCGGCTCGTCGGGCACGACATCGGCACGATGGTCGCCTACTCCTACGCCGCCGCCCACCCCGCCGACGTGCGGAAACTCGTGCTCAGCGAGGCCCCGATCCCGGACCCGGCCATCTACACCTTCCCGGCGCTGACGGCGGACGGTCCCGGCGCCTGGCACTTCGGGTTCTTCGCCCTCGGCAACGGCCTGCCGGAGGACCTCATCCAGGGCCGCGAGGAGGTGTGGACCGACCGGTTCATCGACGACCTGGAGGTCCACAAGGGCGCGGTCACCCCCGACGACGTCTCCGTCTTCGCCGGCTACCTGAAGGACCCGGCCCATCTCAAGGCGAGCCTCGCCTGGTTCCGGACGCTCCCGCAGGACATCAAGAACGACGCCGTCTACCAGAAGAAGAAGCTCACCATGCCGGTGCTCGCGATCGGGGCCGAAGGCAGCCTCGGCGACTCCGTGCCCAAGCAGGTCGAGAAGTACGCCACCCACGTCACCGGGGTCGTCGTACCCGACTCCGGCCACTGGCTCTACGAGGAGCAGCCGGCGGCGATGACCCGCATCCTGCTCACCTTCCTGAAGGGACGGTCATGACCGCACCGCACACGGCCGGGGAGCCGTTCTGGTTCCTCGGCGGGCAGGCCCGCGTGCTCGTGCCCAGCCGGGCCACCGGCGGATCGATCAGCGTCATGGAGTTCACCGACGCGGCGGGCCACGCACCCCCGCTGCACGTGCACGACGACGAGGAGGAGGTCTGGATCGTCCTGGACGGGAAGGTGACCTTCTTCGTCGGCGACCAGAAGTTCGACCTCGAACCCGGCCAGGCCGCGCACGGCCCGCGCGGTGTCGCGCACAGCTACCTCGTGCGCAGCAAGTCCGCCCGGCTGGCCACCGTCTTCTCGCCGGCCAGCGTCGAGGACTGGTTCGTGGCCAACGGCACGCCGGTGTCGAGCGTCGACGAGGCCCCGGCCGCCTTCGACATCGGCGCGATCATCGCCTCGGCCGAGGCGTACCGGGTACGGGTCGCGGGACCACCGCCCACCGAGTAGCACCGCTCAGGGCAGCCGGGCCTCGGCGTCCAGCACGGACGTCAGGTGACGCCGTGAGGTGACGCCGAGCTTCCGGAAGACCTTGCCGAGGTGGTACTCGACGGTCGAGACGCTGATGAACAGCCGGACCGCGATGTCGGCGTTCATCACCCCGCCGGCCGCGAGCCTGGCCACCTCCCGCTCCCGGCGCGTCAGTGCGCGGTCGGCCGGCTCGGTGCGGGTGCGGGCCTGTTCTCCGGTGGCCGCGAGCCCGGCGCGGGCCCGCTCGGCGAAGGCCACGGCTCCCATGCCGGCGAACATCCGGTGGGCCGTGCGCAGCTGGTCCCGGGCCCGGTCGCGCCGCTTGCGCCGCCGCAGCCACTCGCCGTACAGCAGACGGGACCGGGCCGCCTCGGTGACGATCCCGGTGCGGCCCAGCAGTTCCACGGACTCGGCGTAGTACGCCTCCGCGTGCTCGTCGTCGGCCATCAGCGCCCGGCAGCGGGCCAGCAGACCCTTCGCCCAGGGAGTGCCGCTCGCGGCCGCGCGCTCCTCCAGACGGGCCAGGGCCTGTTTGGCGGCGCGGTGGTCGCCGCTGCGCACGCCGGCCTCGACCACCTCGTGGAGCACCCGGGTCCCCGTGCCGGGGCGGTCGTTCTCCATCACCACGCGGGCGCAGGCCAGCGCCTGCGGATAGCGTCCGAGGCTGGTCTCCAGCACCGCGAGACAGGCCCGGGCCCGGTCGCCGAAGTCGTCGTTGCCGTGCTGCCGCACCCAGACCTCCGCGATCCCGGCAGCCGCCGCCCGCGTCTCGGCCTCCCGGCCGCTCCAGGCCAGCAGCTCGATCTGCTGGGCGGGCCCGTGCGGGGGCAGGTCCATGGCGGCGGCCAGCTCCGCGGCCTCCTCGAAGCCGGACCGGGCCGAGCCGAACCGGCCCGCCCGCACGTCCCACAGGGCCTGGACCATGAGAGCGGTCTGGAGGGCGCCCAGCGTGCTGGTGTCCCGGGCGTGGCCGGCCAACCGGGTGCAGGCCGCCCGCCCGCCCGCGTCGTCCCACACGTCCTCGGCCGCGAACAAGGCGAGCACCGCCAGCGGAACACCGTCCCAGCCCGGCTCCTCCTCGCCCCCGAACTCCTCGCCCCCGAACGCGCCGTCTCCGAACGGCTCGCCCCCGAACGGCTCGCCCCCGAACGCGCCGTCTCCGAACGGCTCGCCCCCGAACGGCTCGCCTCCGAAGTCCTCGCTCCCGAACGCCTGGAGCGCCCGCTTCAGCAGCGGTACGGCCGACGGGTGGTCGTCGTGGAGCCGCGTGGCCAGGCCCCTGAGCAGGAGATCGGCGGGCGCGGAATCCGTCGGCCGCAGCGCCGGGGACGCCAGCACCGCGGCGGCGAACTCGTACGGCGTGGTGGCGCCGGGGCCGCCGTGGCCCACCACCGCTGCGGCGAGCCCCTCGATCAGCAGCCGGCGGGCCAGTGGGGCGTCGGACTCGGCGACGGAGCGGGCCGCGTCCAGCAGGCGTGCCGGTATGCCCGTCAGCCGGGCGGAATACAGGTCCGCCCGCGTCCTCGTCTGCCGGACGCGGGCGCGCAGGAGGGCGTCGCCGGGGCCCAGTTCGGTCTCGGCCCGGTCCAGGGCGGCCTGTGCGGACGCCGGGTTGCCGAGCGCGAGGTGGGCGCGGGCGGCGGCGAGGAACCGCGGAACCCGGTCGGTGGGGGACAGTTCGGCCGCGCGGAAGAGGAACGCCGCCTGTGCGGCGGGTCCGCCGCCGGCCCGTGCGTGGCGTGCGGCCGCTTCGAGTTCGCCGGCGACCTCCGCGTCGAGTCCGACCGTCGCCTCGGCGCGATGCCAGGCCCGGCGGTCCGGGGCACGCACCGGGTCGGTGACCGCGGCCAGCGCCGCGTGCACGAGCCGGCGGTCCGCCGCCTCGGCACCCCAGTAGACGGCCGACCGGAAGACCGGGTGCCGGAACCCGGTCGCGTGCTCACGGGTGAGGATGCCCGCTGCCGTCGCCGGGTCCGCGGCGTGCGCGGGTATGCCGAGACATCCGGCCGCCCGCCAGCGCTCCGCCGACTCCTGCGGCGCGGCCGCCGCCATGAGCAGCAGCAGCGTCCGGGTCTCGGCGGGCAGCGCGCGGACCCGGCGCAGGAAGTGTGCCCGGAGCGGGCCGGGGACCGGCAGCGCCGGGGGCAGCGGCGCGGTGCCGGAGAGCTGCTCGGCGGTCAGCGTGCGGGTGAGCCGGAGCAGCGCCAGCGGGTTGCCGCCGGTCTCGGCGGCGATCCGGTCGGCCACCGCCGGATCGAGCCGGCCGGCGCTGTTCGCCGCGAGCAGGTCGCGGGCGTCGGCCGGGGGCAGCCCGGTCAGGGACAGGACGGGAATCCCGTCGAACGGACCCGGCCCGTCGCGGTCGTCGCGGCCGGCGAGCACCAGGGCGACGGCGTCCCCGTGCAGGCACCGGCCGACGAAGGCAAGGACGTCGGCCGACTCGGGGTCCAGCCACTGCACGTCGTCGACCAGAGCCAGCAACGGGCGGGCCGTGGCGGCGCCGGCGAGCAGCGTGAGGGCCGCCAGGCCGACCAGGTAGCGGTCGGCGACGGTTCCGGACACCAGGCCGAACGCGGCCCCGAGCGCCTCGCGCTGGGGCGGCGGCAGCGTGTCCAGGCCGTCCAGGAAGGGACGGAGCAGGCCGTGCAGGGCCGCGAAGCCGAACCGCGCCTCCGAGCGCACCCCGGCGATCTGGACGACCCGGTGCTCCGGGCAGGTCCCGGCCAGCCGGTCCAGCAGCCGGGTCTTGCCGATGCCCGGCTCACCGGTCAGCAGTACCGCGCCGCCCGGGCCGTCCTGGACCTGAGCGCCCGTCACATGACCTGCGAGCACCCGCAGTTCCTCGTGCCGGCCGACGAGCGGAACCCGGCGCAGGGCCCGCGCGGATACGGGCAGGTGTTCGGTCATGCCCGAACCAAAGCACCTGCGGCTGTTCAACTCCCCAGGGCCGGACCCCAGTCGGACCCTGGTTCGGTGGCGTTCCTAGGGGGTGTTGTGCAGCGAGGCCAGCAGTTCGTTCACCAGCTCGGCGTCGCGTGGCTGGGTCAGCCGTTGCCGGGCCTCCGCCGGGCGGAGCCACAGGATGCGGTCCACCTCGTGGTTCGGGGTGAAGTGGCCCTCGCCCGCCTCTGCGGCCCAGTAACGGACCTCCTTGGGACGGCCGTTGGCGTAGTAGTGGGCGGTGGAGAGTTCGCTGCCGAGGGCGGCCGCGTAGCCGGTCTCCTCCGCCACCTCGCGCAGCGCGCCCGTGACCGCGTCCTCGCCGTGCTTGAGCTTGCCCTTCGGGTGCGACCAGTCGTCGTACTTGGGGCGGTGGACGAGGCAGACCTCAAGGCCGCCGTCGACCGGCGAGCGGCGCCACAGGACGCAGCCCGCCGCCTGCACCGGGGAGTCGGTCACACGGCCTCCACCCGCTGCTTCTGCCACGCCTGCTGGAACTCGAACCTGGCCGCCTCCACCTCGTGCCGCTGGTCGGCGTGGAGGACGCCGAGGGCGTACGCGGTCGCGGGGGCGATGCGCGGGGTGCGGGCCGCCGCCGCGGCCGCGGCCGCGGCTTCCGAGGCGTCCCGGTGCCGGTTCAGGGCATGGCCGGCCGTGAGCAGTCGTACGTCCACGGGCGCGTCCCGGCCGGACAGCACCTCGCGGGCGTAGCGGTGCAGCCGCAGCAGGAGGCGGACCTGGTGCCAGGGGCCGTCCTGGGGATGCGGGGACGGGTCCGGGGACAGGCCGTGGACCAGGGCCTCCGCGTTGTAGGGGTGGCCCGCGGTGACCAGCGGGAGTGCCGCGATGGCGTCGGTGAGCCGCTCCTCGGCCGCCGACGCCAGCGGGCGCAGGTCGGTCGCGGGCGCCGTGGCCGTCAGCGGGACCTCGCTGGCCAGCACCGCGACCTTGTCGGCGACCGCGTGGAAACGGGAGGAGCCGAGCGCCTGGAGGGCCGTGGAGTGGGCCCGGGTGCGGGCGAGGGTGAGCTGGCGGTCGAGGAGGGCACCCGCCTTGGCCGCGCCCACCGTGAGGTTGCCGCGCTCGGCCACCGCCTCCGAAGTGGCCTGGTTCGGCAGGCTCGTCGAGCCGGAGAGGCGGTGCAGCGCCAGCAACAGGCGCTCCAGCCGGGCCTCGTAGGCGTGCTCAAGGCCCAGCGTGCCCGACAGCCAGGCGAGTTCGGGGCGGATCTCCTCGGACCAGTTGGCCTCCAGGAGTGGTCGGAAGGTGTGCAGGCTGCCGCTGATGCGCCGGGCCGAGCGGCGCAGGGCGCGGGCCGCGTCGACGGACTCCTCCGTCGCGCTCGCCGTCCCGGTCTCCCGGTGCAGGCGCAGCGCGCGGAGGAACTCCGTGGCCTGGGCGCGCAGGTAGCCCGCGAGGGCGTCCCCGGTCGTCACCCGGGCCGTCGGGTCCGTCGGTTCAAGGTGTTGCTGTGCCACGCCGGCGCCTCCGGGCGTCTATGAGCATCTCCTGGATGTTGCGCAGGGGCTGGCCGTCCGCGTCGGTCGCGTGCCGGGTCCATTCGCCGTCCGGGCCCAGGTGCCAGGAGGAGGTGGAGTCGGACATGCCGGTTTCGAGGAACCGGTTGAGCGCGGCCCGGTGAGCCGGGTCGGTGACCCGGACCAGCGCCTCTATCCGGCGGTCGAGGTTGCGGTGCATCATGTCGGCGCTGCCTATCCACACCTCGGGCTCGCCGCCGTTGCCGAAGGCGAAGACCCGGGAGTGCTCCAGGAAGCGGCCGAGGATCGAGCGGACCCGGACCGTCTCCGAGAGGCCCGCGACACCCGGGCGGATCGCGCAGATGCCGCGGACCCAGATGTCGACCGGCACGCCCGCCATGGACGCGCGGTACAGGGCGTCGATGATCGCCTCGTCCACCATCGAGTTGACCTTGATGCGGATGAACGCGGGGCGGCCGGCCCGGTGGTGCTGTATTTCCTTCTCGATGCGCGCGATCAGGCCGTCGCGCAGCGACTTGGGGGCCACCAGCAGGCGGCGGTAGGTCTCCCGGCGGGAGTAGCCGGAGAGCCGGTTGAACAGGTCGGACAGGTCCGCGCCGACCTGCGGGTCGGCGGTGAGCAGGCCGAGGTCCTCGTACAGCCTCGCCGTCTTCGGGTGGTAGTTGCCGGTGCCCACGTGGCTGTAGCGGCGGAGCGTCTCGCCCTCCTGGCGGACCACCAGGGACAGCTTGCAGTGGGTCTTCAGGCCGACCAGACCGTAGACGACGTGGCAGCCGGCCTCTTCCAGCTTGCGCGCCCACTTGATGTTGGCGTGCTCGTCGAAGCGGGCCTTGATCTCGACCAGGACGAGGACCTGCTTGCCGGCCTCGGCGGCGTCGATGAGCGCGTTGACGATCGGGGAGTCGCCGGAGGTGCGGTACAGGGTCTGCTTGATCGCGAGGACGTCCGGGTCCTCGGCGGCCTGCTCGACGAAGGCCTGCACGGAGGTGGAGAAGCTGTCGTACGGGTGGTGCAGCAGCACGTCCCGCTCGCGCAGGGCCGCGAAGATGTCGGGGGCGGACGCCGACTCGACCTCGGCGAGGTCGCGGTGGGTGCCCGCGATGAACTTGCGGTACTTCAGCTCCGGCCGGTCCAGGCTCGCGATGCGGAACAGGCCGGTGAGGTCGAGCGGGCCGGGCAGCGGGTAGACCTCGGCCTCGGAGATCTTCAGCTCGCGCACCAGCAGGTCGAGGACCTCGCGGTCGATGGACTCCTCGACCTCCAGGCGCACCGGCGGCCCGAAGCGGCGCCGCATGAGCTCCTTCTCCAGGGCCTGGAGCAGGTTCTCGGCGTCGTCCTCCTCGACCTCCAGGTCCTCGTTCCGGGTCAGCCGGAAGGCGTGGTGCTCCACGACCTCCATGCCCGGGAACAGCTCCTCCAGGTGGGCGCCGATGACGTCCTCGATGGGGACGTAGCGGCCCGGGGAGCTCTCCAGGAAGCGGGACAGCGACGGCGGCACCTTCACGCGGGCGAAGTGCTTGTGACCGCTGACCGGGTTGCGGACGACCACGGCCAGGTTCAGGGAGAGGCCCGAGATGTACGGGAAGGGGTGCGCCGGGTCGACCGCCAGCGGGGTCAGGACCGGGAAGATCTGGTGCCGGAAGAGCGTGAAGAGCCGCGCCTGCTCCTTCTCGGTCAGCTCGGCCCAGCGGACCAGGTGGATGCCCTCCTCGGCGAGCGCGGGGGCGACGTCCTCGTGGTAGCAGGCGGAGTGCCGGGCCATCAGCTCGCGGGAGCGGGCCCAGATCATCTCCAGCACCTCGCGGGGCTGCAGCCCGGAGGCGGAGCGGGTGGCCACGCCGGTGGCGATCCGGCGCTTCAGGCCCGCGACCCGGACCATGAAGAACTCGTCCAGGTTGCTCGCGAAGATCGCGAGGAAGTTCGCCCGCTCCAGCAGGGGCGTGTTCGGGTCCTCGGCCAGTTCGAGGACCCGCTCGTTGAACGCGAGCCAGCTGCGCTCCCGGTCGAGGAAGCGGCCCTGGGGCAGCTGGGCCCCGTCGACCTGCGACTCCTCGTACGTGTCGAGGTCGGCGTCGATGTCGGGTTCCAGGTCCGAGACCACGGCGGCCACGGTGTGCGGGCGGTGTGCGGCTATGGAGCCCACCGAGGGCTGGGCGTGCTGGACCTCGGCTGCCTGGGTGTTCTGCTGACTCATGACCCCATTCTTCCGCGCCCGGGCCGTGACGGGCGCGTCGGAACGCGCGGGTGGGAGCTGGACGACCCCGTTTCCCGCGAACCCCTCGGGGGGTGGCGAAGGCTCTGGCACGGCGGGCTTCATTGGCTGAGCGTCGCAAGTCCGTCTGAACCAATGGTTACGAAGACATGGCGTATGGGATAGCGGAGGGCGGCCCGCGGACGTCTGTGATCAGCCTCGGGAGGCCTTGGGGATCACGAAAGCGACGTTCCCGTACGACCTTCCCACCGGAGCTTCCCACAGGTCCCGTCCGCCCTGTCCGCCGTCCGGGGTACGCGTGGGACCGACGGTCCCTCAGCGGGCCCGGCGCCGCAAGAGGAGGAACGCGCCGGCCGTGGCCGCGGCGGTCAGGGCGAGCACCATCGCGGTGGCGCTGAGCTGCACCGCCCAGAAGCCGTGCAGCGGGCCGTGCAGCGGCAGCCAGGCCTCGCGCAGGTACAGCCTGGTCACCAGCGTCACCGCGGCGGCCGCACCGAGCGCCGGAAGGGTGCGGCCGAGCGCGATCCCGGCGAGGGCGCCGACGGCGAGGCCGAGCAGGAGCAGGGCCGGCAGCAGCGGGCCGTGCGGGATGAAGACGCGGTCGTAGGTCCAGCTGCTGACCAACTGCCCCTCGTCGGAGCCCCACACCCAGCCGAAGACCAGCGCGAGCACCCCACCCCCGGCGACCAGCGGCAGGGCGGCCGCGGTCAGCTTGCCGGACAGCCAGCGAGCCGGGGACACGGACTGGGTCCAGGCGAGCCTGGCGGTGCCGGACTCCAGCTCCCGGCCGATCAGCGCCCCGCCCGCCCAGGCGGCGACGGCGACGCAGGAGTAGGTGAGGACCTCACCGAGGAAGTTGAAGACGTTGTTGGCGTCCGTGAACGCCGAGTAACCGCAGCTGGGGAGGTCGTCACCCCGGACGGCGTAGTGGAAGCCCTGGCAGGCCCGCTCGGCGGGCACCTCGGCGAAGTGCACCCAGAGCAGCCAGCCGGTCACGAGCAGCGCGAACGCGGCCCAGACGAGCAGGGCGGGCCGGTGCAGCCGGCGCACGGAGCGGTGGGCGGACACGGGGCCGGGGGCCGGAGCGGGGGTGGCGGGCAGGGCGGTCATCGGGCGGTCGTCTTTCCGGTCAGGCGGCGCAGCGCCAGGAAGCAGCCCAGGGTCAGCAGGGCCGTCACGGCGAGGAGCAGGGCGGTACTGGTCAGCTGGAGCGGCCAGTAGTGCGAGGCGGGGTGGTAGTCGCCGGCGGGGACGGTGCCGCGCGGGCTCTCCCACACCGTCCAGGAGCTGTTGGGGAGGGCGTCGAAGGCCTCTCCGGTGCTGGTCCTCGTCGGCCACAGGCGGGGCAGGAGCAGCTGGAGGCCGGTCCAGACCGCGCCGGTGAGGACCAGGCCGAGACCCAGGGCGGGCAGGGTGCGGCGGGACAGCAGCCCGGTCAGCGCGCCCGCGGCCAGGCCGCACAGGGCCAGGGCGACGAGGGTGGGGCCGTTGGTGTGGAAGGTCCAGACGTCGTACCACTGCTTGGCGGTGTCGATACGGCCGTTGCCCGCGGTCCAGGCCAGGTGGTGCAGCCAGACCAGCAGCGCGGTCCCGGCGGCGACGGCCGCGGCCGGTACCGCGAGCCGGAAGGCCAGCCAGCGCACGGGGGTGCTGGACTGGGTCCAGGCCAGCCGGGCGGTGCCGGACTCCAGTTCCCTGCCGAACAGGCCACCGGCCCAGGCGGCCACCAGGAAGGGCACCGCGGCCGCGGCCAGGGTGGCGTAGTTGTACCAGTCCTTGTAGCGCACGATCGCGTTCTGGTCGTACCTGCACCGCCGCCAGTCCGTGCAGGCGTCGTACCGGCGCCAGGCGTCGGCCGCGGCGTCGGTCAGCGGGCCGTGCAGGACGAGGAGCAGGGCGGCGAGGGCCAGGACCAGGCCCGCCCAGACGTACAGCGCGGGGCGGTGCAGGCGCAGCAGCCAGCGGGTGAGGTGGACCCGAGGGGCCGGCGCGGCTGCGGTCAGGGTGGTCATACGGTGGCCTCCACCGCGGTCAGGGCCGGGGCCTCGGGGTTGCGGAGATGGGCGAGGACCAGCTCCTCCAGGGAGGGGGTGCCGGCGCGCCAGTGGGCGGGTAGCGGGCCGGCCGGGCGGACCAGGGCGCTGAGCTGCCGGCCGGTGGTCCGTGAGTCCACGACGGTGTGCGGGGCGAGGTCGGTGCCGGCCTCGGCGGCGATGCGGGCGTGGGCGGCCAGCAGGTCGTCGATCTCGCCGGCCAGCCGGACCCGGCCGCCGCCGATCAGCAGCAGGTGGTCGCAGGAGTCCTCCAGTTCGGCGACCACGTGCGAGGACATCGCGATGGTGGTGCCGTGCTGGGCGGCCTGCACCATCAGTACGCCCATCAGCTCGTGCCGGGCGAGCGGGTCGAGGTCCGCCATCGGCTCGTCGAGGAGCAGCAGTTCGGGCCGCTTGCCGAGGGCGAGGGCGAGCGCGACCCGGGTGCGCTGGCCGCCGGAGAGGGCACGGACCCGGGACTTCGGGTCCAGGTCGCCGGCGGCCACGACCTCGTGGGAGGCGGCCGCGTCCCAGCGCCCGGGGTTGAGGTCGGCGCCCATCGCCAGCGTCTCGGCGACCGTCAGCTGCGGGTAGAGCGGCTTGTCCTGGGCGACGTAGCCGACCCGGGTGCGCGCCTGGTCCGGGGTGGTGCCGAGGACGGTCAGCCCGCCCTCGGTGGCGCCGAGCAGACCGGCGGCGAGGGCGAGGAGCGTGGACTTGCCCGCCCCGTTGGGGCCGACGACGGCGCAGACCCGCCCGGCGGGGAGCCGGAAGGTGCAGTCGCGCAGCGCCCAGCCCCCGCGTCGGCCGAACCGTTTGCCGAGCGCGGACGCCGCTATCGCGGTGTCGGTCATGAACTCTCTCCTTGGAGGTGCTTCTCGAAGTGGGTCTCGAGTACGGCGGTGAAGAGTGCGGCCACGTCGTCGCGGTCCAGGCCGGCCGCACGGGCCCGGTCCGCCCAGTCCGCCAGCTCCCCGTGCAGGGGGGACTCGGCGGCCGGGGCGGAACCGAGCGAGCGCTTCACGAAGGTGCCGAGACCACGCCGGGCCTCGACCAGGCCCTCGCGCTCCAGCTCCCGGTAGGCCTTGAGGACGGTGTTGGGGTTGATGGCGGTGGCCTCGACCACCTCACGGGCGGCGGGCAGCTTGTCTCCCGGCTGGAGGTGCCCGAGGCGCAGCGCCTGTTTGGTCTGCTGGACGATCTGGACGTAGGTGGCGACGCCGGAGCGCCGGTCGATGCGGTACTCGACCACCCGTACAACCACCCTTTCACTAATTGAGTAGTGAAAGGGTGGTGGAAGCACTGCCCGAAAGTCAACCCGGGACCGGTGAACCGATCGCCGGGGCTCGTGCGATGAGGAGACGTGAGCGGAACGAGAAGCGACGGTGAGCTGCTGCGGGCCATAGCCGCGGACTCGGACCGGCGTGCCTTCGAGGAGCTGTACCGGCGGTACGCGCCGTGGCTGACCGCGCGGCTGCGCGGCCGGTGCGCGGACCCGGCGGTCGTCGACGACGTGGTGCAGGAGACCTTCCTCGCGGTGTGGCGGGGGACCGCCCGCTACCACGAGGACGGTGACGCCGCCGGGTGGCTGTGGCGGATCGGGTCGCGGCGGCTCGTCGACGCGCTGCGCGGCGACGGGGCCCGCGGCCGGCTGCGGCAGGCGCTGGCCCGGCTGCGCCACCGGGACGAGGCCTCGGCGGAGGAACGCGTGCTCGCGGGGGTGGAGCACGGGGACCTCGCCGGGGCCCTGGTCCGGCTCTCGCCCGAACTGCGGGCGGTGCTCCAGGCCACGGTGATCGACGGACTGACCACCCGGGAGGCCGCGGTCCTGCTCGGCATCCCGCCGGGGACGGTCAAGACCCGCGCGATGCGGGCGCGCAAGCAGCTGCGGGAGGAGCTGGCATGACCTGGCACGTGTCTGAAGAGGATCTACGGGCGTACGCGCACGGCGAGTTGGCGCCGCCACTGCTGTGGTCGGCCGACACCCACGTCGGCTCCTGCGCCGCGTGCAGGGCGGTACTGGCGTCCGTGTCGGACCCGGTCGCGCTGGACGCCGGCTGGGACCGCCTGGACGCCGAACTGGACGCGCCGAGCCCAGGGCTTGGCCAACGGCTCCTGGTCCGCCTCGGGGTCGCCGACCACACCGCACAACTGCTCACCGCGACCCCGGTGCTGCGCCGCTCCTGGCTGGCCTCGGTGGCGTTCGTGCTGGCGGCGACGGTGCTGGTGGTCGACGCGGTGGACGCCCCGGCGCTGTTCCTGGCCCTCGCCCCGCTGCTCCCGCTCGCCGCGGTGGCCCTGTCGTACGGACCGGTCCTCGACCCGACGTACGAGATCGCCGCGGTCGCCCCGACGCACGGGTTCCGGCTGCTGATGATCCGCACGGTGGCCGCGCTGACCGCCTCGCTCGGCCTCAACTGCCTGGCCGCGCTGGCCCTGCCCGGCTACGGCCTGCTCGCCTTCGGCTGGCTGCTGCCCGCCCTCGCGCTCACCGCGGCCGGCCTCGCCCTCTCCGCCCGGCTGGGTCCGCTGCTCGGGCCCGGACTGGTCGGCGGGGCGTGGACCGCCCTGATGGCGATGGCGGCGATGCACCCGGCGCACACGTCGGTCGCCTTCACCACGGCCGGGCAGTCGGTGGCCGCCGCGCTCGCCGCACTGGCGACGCTCCTGCTCCACCAGGTGCGCGACCGCTTCGACGCCAAGCCCTACTGACCGCTGGAGTCCTGAGTTGAACACCACTGTCTCCGCCGCCGGCCTCACCGTGCGCTACGGCGGCACCCCCGCGCTCGACGGCGTCACCCTGTCCCTGACGGACGGCGTCACCGGCCTGCTCGGGCCCAACGGCGCCGGGAAGACCACCCTGTTGAAGGTCCTCGCCACCGCCGTACCGCCCGACGGCGGCACCTTCACGGTGCACGGCGAGGACCCGGCCACCCCGGCCGGCCGGCTGGCGGTCCGCCGCACGCTCGGCTACCTCCCGCAGACCCCCGGCTTCCACCCGGACTTCACGGCCTTCGAGTTCGTCGACTACGTCGCCATCCTCAAGGAGCTCACCGACCGCGGCGGCCGCCACCGCGAGGTCCGGCGCGTCCTGGACCAGGTCGGCCTGGCCGACGTGCGCGGCAGGCGGATCAAGCGGCTCTCCGGCGGGATGCGGCAGCGGGTCGCGCTGGCCGCCGCGCTCGTCGGCGGCCCCCGGTTCCTGGTCCTGGACGAGCCGACCGTCGGACTCGACCCCGAACAGCGCATGCGGTTCCGGGAGCTGATCGCGGAGGCCGGCGAGGGCCGCACGGTCCTGCTCTCCACCCACCAGACCGAGGACGTCGCGATGCTCTGCAACCGGGTGATCGTGCTGGCCGGCGGCCGGGTGCGGTTCGACGGCACACCGGCCCGGCTGACGGCCCGCGCGGCCGGACGCGTGTGGAGCAGCACGGAACGCGCCCCGGGCGCACGGGCGGGCTGGCGCACCGGCACCGGTGCCTTCCGCAACGTCGGCGACCCGCCCGCCGGCGCCGACCTGCTCGAACCGACCCTGGAGGACGGCTACCTGCTGGTCCTCGACGACGAGACCACGGGGGTGGCGGCATGACGGCCGTACTCGCGGCAGAGCCGGCGGCCGCCGGGCGCGAGCACCAGGAGCGGGTCACCGCGTCCGGGTCCGTCTTCGCCCTGGCCGTGTTCGAGGCCCGCCAGCTCCTCCTCCAGATACCGCTGCTCTTCTTCGGCCTGCTCTATCTCGTCTACGTCGGCTACGGCCTGTTCGGCCGGGACGAGGGCATGGACGCGTATCCCGTCCTGCACGACGTGGACCGCGCCACCCAGGGCGGCCCCGAGCTGTTCGCCGTGGCCCTGCTGGTGTGCGTGCACCGGGCGGCGCTGCTGAACCGGCGGCGCGGCCTGGAGGAGCAGTTCGGGGTGCTGGCGATGGCGCCCGCCCGCCGTACGCTCGCCCACGCCCTGTCCGTCGTGCCCTTCGCGGTCGGCGTGGCCGCGGTGGTCGACGTCCAGTTCGCGTGGGCATCGCTGCGGCCGGGCGCGGTCGGCCATGGCTCGGTCTTCGAACTGGCGGTGGCCCCGCTGACCGTCCTGCTCGCCGGCGCGCTCGGTGTGCTGCTGGCCAGGGTCCTGCCGCACCCGGCGGCCCCGCTGCTCTTCCTGCTCGCGATCGGGTTCGTCACCAGCCTGCTGCCCGCCGGCTCGGGCACGCACGGCGTGGACTGGCTGTGGCCCGCGGTGCTGCAGAACGGCGGCACCCCGGTCCCGGGCGAACTGCTGGGCCGCCCGGCGGGCTGGCACGCGCTGTATCTGCTGGGCCTCACGGTGCTGTCGGTGTGCGCGGCCATGCTGGTGGCCGGCGGCCGGGCGCGGCTCCTGAAGGCGGCGGCGGCCGTGGCGCTTGCGGCGGCGGTGGCCGGCGTGGCCGGGCAGACGCCGGGGGACTCCCCGGGCCTGCAGGCCGAGCGGAAGGCGGAGGCGGACCACCCCGCGAAGTTCCAGACGTGCGTCGAGCGGGCCGGCTCCCGGTACTGCGCGTACCCGGACTGGAAGGGCTGGACCGTCGACTGGGCCTCGGTCGTCCGTCGCGTCCAGGCCGAGGCGGGCGGCGAGCAGGCCACGGCCCGTCTCACCGTCCGCCAGCGCATCCCGGAGATCACCGACCTGACCGCGGACGCCACCCTCCCGACCAGCTCCGCCCCCGGCACGGTCACCGTCGGCACCCAGTGGGGCGGCAACCGGGTCCCCGAGTTCGCGGTCGGCGTCGCCCGGATCCTGGTCGCGGGCAACGAGCAGGCGTCCGTCGAGATGTGCGACGCCCGCCCGGTCATGACGATGTGGCTGGCCCTGGCCACCGACCCCAGCCCCGAGGACGCCTTCCGCCACCTCCGCATCGACGACAGCCTCACGGGCTCGGCCGCGGTCCTCACCCCGGACGGCGGCAGCATGTCCGTCTCGGCCCAGCAGACCCAGGTGGTACGGGAACTGCTCCGCGAGCCGCACGACACGGTGGCGGCCCGGGTCAAGTCCCACTGGCAGCAGCTGGTCTCACCGCACACGACGACAGCCGAGGCGGCCCGCCTGCTCGGCGTAGCGGTGCCCAAGGGCCCGGACGACTGCCAGGAGGGCTGACGGGGGCATGATGGGGGGCAACAGAGGCCGGGACGGGTGAGGAGACGGACGTGGACAATCCCTTCCGCGACAATCCCTTCCGTGACGGGGGCCCGGCCGAGAGGCTGATGCCCTGGCTCTCGGCCGCCGTCGTCCTCGTCCTCGCCACCGCCACCCTGGCCGGCGGTGCCGGGCCCCTCGTCAAGGCGCTCGCCGCGGCGGTCGCCGTCGCCGTGCTCGGCAGGTCCGCCTACCTGATCAACCGCAGGCGGCCGCCGAACCGGTGAAGGTTGCTCACGTCTCCGTCCGGTACATCAGGTCCGTCTCGTGCGTCACGAAGCCCAGCCGTTCGTAGACCGCGACCGCCGCCGTGTTGTCGGCGTCGACGTACAGCATCGCCGTCGGCAGCCCCCGTGCCGCCAGGTGCCGCAGACCGATGGTGGTGAGGGACTTGCCGAGGCCGCCGCCCTGGGCGGCGGGGGAGACGCCGAGGACGTAGACCTCGCCGAGGCGTTCCGCGTCGTGGACCTTCGTCCAGTGGAAGCCGAGGAGTTCGTCGCCGCGCTCGGCGAGGAAGAAGCCGGCCGGGTCGAACCAGGGCTGGGCCTTGCGGTCGTCGAGGTCGCGCTGGGTGAGCGAGCCCTGTTCCGGGTGGTGGGCGAAGGCGGCGGCGTTGACGGCGAGCCAGGCCGCGTCGTCCCGGCCGGGGACGAAGGCGCGGACGGTGACGCCCTCGGGCAGCTTCGGGTCCGGCAGGTCGAGGTCCGTCAACGAGCGGCGCATCTGGCGCAGTTCGCGGAACAGGGTGAGGCCGAGGACCTGTGCGAGGTGGCGGGCCGCCGAGTGGCCGCCGTGCGCCCAGACCCGCAGCCGCTTGCCGGACGCTGCCAGCAGGGCGGAGCCCAGTGCGCGGCCGTGGCCGTGGCCCCGGTGGGCCGGGTGGACGACCAGTTCCGCGGCCGGCGCCTCCACCGGGTCGGTGTCCTCCAGCTGGGCGTAGCCCACGAGTTCGTCGCCGACGGAGAGGAGCAGATGGGAGACGCCCTCCCGGGCGCCGCCGCTCAGCTGGAGGCGGCCCTGCTCGGACACCGGCTGCTGGCCGTCGGCCTGAGCGGCCGCCGCCAGCAGTTCCCGTACGGCCTCGGCCTGATCCGGGGCGAGCGCGGAGTAGGTGTCGATGGAGCGGGAGTACATGGGCGGCCGTGCGGTGTCGTCGCTGGTCATGCGTACGAGGGTACGGGGCCGGATCGGCAAAGTGCGGGCACCTGGGGAAGGTAAAGGACAGGGCAACCGGCAACCAAGATGTAACCATGAACCCCCTGTTGCGCTACGCGCGTTGACCCTAGGCTGCGCCGGACCGGGCCACTTCTCAGCAGACCCACAGGGGGGTTCCATGCACGCGGAGTCCAGACCGTCCCGACGCCGTACGTACGCGCTGCTCGCGTCGGCCGCCGGGCTCGCCACCGTCGCGGCCCTGGCGAGCGCGCTGCCCGCCGACGCGCACTCCGGCAAGGAGCACGGGCACCAGGGCCCCGGCCGCTACCAGGACGTCCAGTTGCTCTCCTTCAACGACCTGCACGGCAACCTGGAGCCGCCGTCCGGCTCCTCTGGCCGGGTCACCGAAACCCAGGCGGACGGGACGTCGAAGACGATCGACGCCGGTGGTGTCGAGTACCTCGCGACCCACCTGCGGCAGGCCCGCAAGGGCAAGGAGTACTCCGTCACCGCCGCGGGCGGCGACATGGTGGGCGCCTCCCCGCTCGTCTCCGGCCTCTTCCACGACGAGCCGACCATCGAGGCGCTCAACAAGCTGGACCTGGACGTCACGACGGTCGGCAACCACGAGTTCGACGAGGGCGCGAAGGAACTGGCCCGCCTGCAGAACGGCGGCTGCCACCCCACCGACGGCTGCTACACCGGCAAGAGGTTCAAGGGCGCCGACTTCCCGTACCTGGCGGCCAACGTCCTCGACGAGAAGACGGACAAGCCGATCCTCAAGCCCTACTGGGTCTGGCAGAAGAAGGACGTCAAGATCGGCTTCATCGGCGTCACCCTGGAGGGCACGCCCGGCATCGTCTCCGCCGACGGCGTCAAGGGCCTGGCCTTCAAGGACGAGGTCGAGACCATCAACAAGTACGCCAAGGTGCTCCAGCGCCAGGGCGTCCAGTCGATCGTGGCGCTGGTCCACGAGGGCGGCTTCCCGTCCTCGTCCAGCTACAACTACGACTGCGACTCGCCAGGCGCGGGCGACGGCATCTCCGGCCCGATCGTCGACATCGCGAAGAACGTCACCCCGGCCGTGGACGCGCTGGTCACCGGCCACACCCACACCGCGTACGTCTGCACGATCGACGACCCGGCCGGCAACCCCCGCATGGTCACCTCGGCCGCCTCCTTCGGCCGCCTCTACACCGACACCACGCTGACCTACGACCGCCGTACCGGCGACATCGCGCGTACGGCCGTGCAGTCCGCGAACCACGTGGTCACCCGGGACGTCGCCAAGGCGCCCGACATGACCGAGCTGATCGGCAGGTGGAACACCCTCGCCGCCCCGATCGGCAACCGCGCCATCGGCTACATCTCCGCCGACGTCAACAGCACCGGCACCGAGTCCCCGATGGGCGACCTGATCGCCGACGCCCAGTTCGCGTACGGCAAGGAGCTGGACCCGGAGACCGACCTCGCGCTGATGAACCCGGGCGGGGTACGGGCCGGTCTGACGTACGCGGCCAAGGGGAGTGAGGGCGACGGCGTCGTGACGTACGCCGAGGGCTTCACGGTCCAGCCGTTCGCCAACACCGTGAACCTCCAGGACTTCACCGGCGCCCAGCTCGTCCAGGTGCTCAAGGAGCAGGTGAGCGGTGCGAACGCGGCCGCCCCGAAGATCCTCCAGCCGTCCGACGGGCTCACCTACACCCTGGACCTGACGAAGACGGGCGCGGACCGTGTCGTCGCCGATTCCGTGAAGCTGAACGGCACGGCCATCGACCCGGCCGCCACCTACCGCGTCGCCACCAACTCCTTCCTGGCGGGCGGCGGCGACGGCTTCACCACCCTCGGCCAGGGCACCGGCGACCTGGTGGGCACCGACGACCTCTCCGCCCTCGCGGAGTACCTGACGGCCCACTCCTCGGCCACGAGCCCGCTCGCGCCGCCGGCCGCGAACAGGATCACGATCGTGCAGTAGTCACCCGCCCCCGCCCCGGGCCCGGTACGCACCCCGTGCGTACCGGGCCCTTTCTGCTGCATCCGCTGGATAAAACCTATGTGAGACAGCGAACGGTTCCCGGTTGCTCCTGAAAATTCATCTCACCCGTAATTCATGGATGTCTAACTGAAAATGGCTTTCTCCGGCTCTCGGGTCACGTAATGTTTTCCATGTCGAAAGCGAACGGCGCGGACGACGGAACGAAGGAGAAAGACATGAGCTTCCACAAGATCGTCCCGGTGAAGAAGACCGAGAAGCCCGCACCGAAGCCGGCTCCGAAGAAGAAGGACTGCAAGAAGTCCCAGCCCAAGCGCCCCGTGGGCAACCGCTGACTCGCCGGCCCAGAGGAGGGAATCACCATGAGCTTTCACAAGATCGTCCCCGTCAAGAAGAACCACAAGCCCGCTCCGGCCCCGAAGAAGCCCACACCCAAGAAGCCGGAGTCGAAGCGTCGTCCGGTCGGCGACGAGCGCTGACAAAGAATTTACAGAAGTAATTCAAATCAATTCACAGGTTGTTGCAGCGGGGCAGTAGAGAAACTGTTGCAGAACCACGACAGAAGTCACCGCAGAAGTGACCGCAGAGAGGCAGAACACCATGAGCTTCCACAAGATCGTCCCCGTCAAGAAGCACCGCAAGCCGGCCCCGGCCCCGAAGAAGCCCGCGCCGAAGAAGCCGGAGCCGAAGCGCCCCGTCGGCGACAAGCACTGAGACGCGCTGCGAGGCGGGGTCACCGGTTACGCGTGGTCGCACCGGTGGCCCCGCCTCGGCCATGTGCATGTACAGAAGGGAGTTGCCGACCATGAGAGAAGCCCGTACGGCCTTCCGCCGTTTCTGGCCGCTGACCCGCGGTGACCGCAGGTGGCTGTGGATGATCATCGCGTGTGTCGTGGTGTCCGCACTCGCCGAGACCGCCGCGATCCTGCTCTTCGCCGACCTGACCGACAACGCCCTGCAGGCCGGTTCGCTCGCCGCCTTCTGGGGTCCGGCCGCCGCCTGGCTCGGCGTCGCCGCGCTCGGCGCGTTCGTCGGCTACCTCGGCAACTCCCTGGCCACCTGGACCGCCGAGAGATTCGTCCTGCGCCTGCGCGCGAAGGTCTTCCGGCACGTCCAGGACCTCCCGCCGCACTTCTTCCAGCGGCACCGCCAGGGCGACCTGGTGGAACGCCTCACCGGTGACGTCGAGGCCATCGAGCAGATGGTCGTGTCCGGTGTCGTCGGCACCGTCGCCGCCGCGTTCTCCGCCGTCTTCTACGCGGCCGCCGCCTTCTGGCTCCGCTGGGACCTGGCCCTGGCCACCTTCGTCCTCGCGCCCCTGTTCCTGCTCGCCGCCCGCCGCTTCTCCGGCCGGATCAAGACGGCCTCCCAGGCCGAGCGGGTCGCCGACAGCGCGATCACCTCGGTGGTCGAGGAGTCCCTCGGCAACGTCGTCCTCACCCAGGCGTACAACCGCCGCCGGGACGAGGAGAAGCGCCTGGACGCCGAGGCCCGCGCCTGGATGAAGGCCAGCGTGCGCGGCGCCCGGCTCAGCGAGATGTACGCGCAGTTCGTCGAGGTCGTCGAGACCCTCTGCGTGCTCGCCGTCATCGGCCTGGGCGTCTGGGAGATCTCCGCCGGCCGCATGACCCTCGGCCAGCTCCTCGCCTTCGCGGCCTTCCTCGGCTACCTCTATCCGCCGATCCGCAACCTGGGCCAGCTCGGCCTCACCCTCACCGCGGCCACCGCGGGCGCCGAACGCATCGGCGAGATCCTGGACGCCGAGCCCGCCGTCACCGACCCCGCCCGGCCCGTCGGCCCCTGGCCCGTCCGCGGCTGGGTCAGCTTCCACAACGTCTCCTTCCGCTACCCGGAGTCCCCCCGCGCCTCCCTCCGCGACGTCGACCTCACCGCGAGCCCCGGCGAGCTGGTCCTGGTCACCGGCAGGAGCGGCGCCGGCAAGTCCACCCTCGCCAAGCTCCTCACCCGCTTCTACGACCCCTCGGCCGGGGTGATCTGCCTGGACGGCGTCCCGCTCACCGACGTACCCCTGGAGTTCCTCCGCGAGAACGTCGCCCTGCTCCCTCAGCAGACGCTGATCCTCAACGGCACGGTCCGCGAGAACATCGGGTGCGGCCGCCCCGGCGCGAGTGACGAGGAGATCGAGCAGGCGGCCCGGGACGCCGCCGCCCACGACTTCATCGCCGCCCTCCCCGAGGGCTACGCCACCCACATCGCCCCCGGCACGGCCGCCCTCTCCGGCGGCCAGCTGCAGCGCATCGCCATCGCCCGCGCGATGCTCCGTGCCGCCCCGGTCCTCGTCCTGGACGAGCCGACGGCCGGCCTGGACGCCATCGCCGCCCGCCAGGTCGTCGGCCCCCTGCGCAGACTCATGGCAGGCCGTACCACCATCATGATCACGCACGACCTCACCCTCGCCCCCGACGCCGACCGCATCCTGGTCGTCGACCGCGGCCGCCTGGTGGAGGCGGGCACCCACGCCGAACTCCTCGCCCGCGACGGTGCCTACGCCGCCCTGGCCCACCCGCTCCCGGAGGCCGTCACGGCGGAACCGGCGGTGCCGGCCCCCGACGAGACGATGATCCTCAGGTGGTAGCACCGTTCCTGAGCGTGTACCCCAGTCCGCGCACGGTGTGGATGAGCCGCGGTTCGCCGCGGCTCTCCAGTTTCCGCCGCAGGTACATGATGTAGACGTCCAGCGTGTTGGAGGCGGGCACGAACTCGAAGCCCCACACGTCCCGCAGGATCCGCTCCCGGCTGAGCACCCGCCCGGGATGACGCAGCAGGAACTCCAGCAACGCGTACTCGGTCCTCGTCAGGTCCAGGGCCCGGTCCTCGCGGTGCACGGTCCGGCTCCGCAGGTCCATCGAGACGTCGCCGAACCCGAGGAACCGGTCCCCGCCGTCCGCCTCCGTCCCCGTCGCCCGCCGCGGACTGCGCCGCAGCAACGCCCGCACCCGGGCGAGGAGTTCCTCGGCGGCGAACGGCTTGGCCAGGTACGCGTCGGCGCCGTTGTCGAGGGCGACGATCCGGTCCCCCACGGCGTTCCGCCCGGTGATCATGAGAATCGGCACGGTGTTCCCGGAGGCCCGGATCCGCCGCGTGGCCGCCAGGCCGTCCAGTCCCGGCATCTCCACGTCCATCAGTACCAGGTCCGGCTCGCTCTCCGGAGTCCCGACCAGATCGAGGGCCACTCTGCCGTCGCCGGCGAGCACCGTCTCGTACCCCTCGAACCTGAGCAGCCGCCCGATCCCGTCCCGTACGGCCGCGTCGTCGTCGGCCAGCAAAATCTTCCTCGCCATCTGACTCGCCATCCGACAAAAGTGTGACGAGCGGCTGTGACGGGGCTGGGGGTGGGATGTGGATGGGCTACGGCTGCCGGGCCGGGGAGCGCGGCGGCCGAGTGCTCCAGTACCGGTCGAGCACGGCGGCCAGGGCGACACCCGAGGCCAGGGGCACGCACACCATGAACAGGAACGGGTGGTCCGGGCGCCCCACGGCGACCCGCCAGATGTCGGTCACGAACATGAGGCAGAAGACCGCGATCGTGCCGTACGCCCCCCACGTCCACGCCCTGCGCCGCGCGGCCCCCCGCAGGATCCGCTCCTCGACGTCCGGGCGGCGCTCCCAGGTGAGGCTGCGCAGCGGGGCGGCGGCCAGGCACAGCTCGGCGACCTCGGCGTAGGGGTCGTCGACCTGCCAGTCGTCGAGGTGCGGGAGCAGGAAGCGGCGGCCCTGGAAGTCGTACAGGTAGGTGAGCCACTGCGGGGCCGCCCGCCCGGAACCGCGCGGCGCGTGCTCGACCCGGATGTCGTACACCTCCGACCAGGCCCAGCTCCGCGCCCGCACCGGCCCCTGCGCGGTGATGCCGACGGCCGTGACCCTGGTGCGCGCCCGGAACTGCTCCAGCGCGATCCGTGCGATCGCCCCGGCCATCAGCAGCGCCATGACCGGCGGCCCCCACCGGACCCCGCCGCCCCGGTCGCCGGAGACCCGGCCGGTCTGGACGAACGCGTTCATCAGCAGCAGCCCCAGCAGCAGAAGCTGCGTCCGCGGCTGCCTCCGCCGCTTCCGGTACTCCCGCCCGACCCCACCCTCGTCCACGCCCCGAACCCCTCCCCGTACGCACCGAACGGGTGCGCGACTGGGGAGAGGATAAGCCGCCCCTCCACAGCCTCGGGAGGCGGTTCGGACTGAGCAGAGGCGGACCGTTCCGTCCTCGCTCGAACGGGTGAGCTGGAGCCGATTCCCCCTGGTCACCGGCAGTGCCTCACCTAGCGTGATCGCGTTGCTTGTGCCGCAGGCACGCCCAGCCCACACTTGAGGAGGAGGTGCCGCCTTGACCGCTCTCGCACATGAGAGGCCCGAGACCATGTCCGAGGCTTCGGCTGACATCGTGAACGTACCCGACCTGGACGAGGTCCTGTGGCAGGCCTGGAAGGCCATGGAACTCCCCGAGGGCTACCGCGCTGAGATCATCGAGGGAGCCATCGAGGTGTCGCCCACCGGCCGTTACTCACACAGCCAGATCGTCTTCATGCTGAAGGAGGCCTTGGGGGAGTTCCTCAAAGGCGGGGACTTCGCTGCCCGGAACGACACGAACGTTATCCATGAGAACCGCGTTTGGGTACCCGACCTCTTCGTCGTCGCCAGGGACCCCGAGCGCTACGTGACAGACGACGGGCTCGGCCTGACTGCTGCGGGCGTACGAGTCGTCTTCGAAGTCACCTCGCCCGGGAAGCGCAGTCTCGACCGCGACCGCATCCGCAAGCGTCGCGAGTACGCCCGCGCCGGCATCCCCGTGTACGTGATCATCGACGACTACGACGGCCAGGGCGCCGTCACCCTCTTCACGGGCCCCCGCCCCGACAAGGCCGACTGGGAGGACATCCACCGCGTCCCCTACGGCACCGACGTCACCGTTCCCGAAGGCCCCGCCAAGGGGTTCGTGATCGGGGAGGCGATCACGGGGCCGAAGCGCGGGTGACTCCGAGGGCGCGTCAGGGCGTCTCCGGCGGAGCCGTGGGTGCCCCCGGCAGCCGTACCGTCGCCAGGGTGCCGCCGCCGTTCGCGCGGGCCAGGGTGACGTCGCCGCCTGCCTGTTGGACCGTGCGGGCGACGATGGAGAGGCCGAGGCCCGAGCCGGGGAGGGCCCGTGCGCTCGGGGAGCGCCAGAAGCGGTCGAAGACGTGGGGGAGTTCGTCCTCGGGGATGCCGGGACCGTGGTCGCGGACGGTGAGGACGCCGCGTTCCAGGGCGACCTCGATCTTGCCGCCCTCGGGGCTGAACTTCACCGCGTTGTCGAGGATGTTGACGATCGCCCGCTCCAGGGCGGAGGGCTCCGCCCGGACGAACCACGGCTGGACGTCCGCCGTGATGGTCAGCTCCGGGCCGCGCAGTCGGGCGCGGCGCAGGGCCGCCTCGACCGTGTCCTGAAGCGCCACGATCTGCACGCGCTCACCGCGCTGCCCCTCCGAGCGGGACAGCTCCTGGAGGTCGCCGATCAGCGACGCCAACTCCGTCATCTGCGCCTTCACCGAGGCGAGCAGCGCCTTGCGGTCCGCCGGGGGGATCGGGCGGCCCGTCTCCTCGCTGCGGGTGAGGAGTTCGATGTTCGTGCGGAGCGAGGTGAGAGGGGTGCGGAGCTCGTGGCCGGCGTCCGCGATGAGCTGCTGCTGGAGCTCCCGGGAGCTGGCCAGCGAGCTGGTCATGCTGTTGAAGGAGCGGGAGAGGCGGGCGATCTCGTCGTCCGACTCCTGCTCCACGGGGATCCTGACACTCAGGTCCTCGGTACGGGCGACGTGCTCGACGGCCTCGGTGAGCTTGTCGACGGGGCGGAGACCGGCACGGGCTACGGCGAGGCCTGCGGCGCCGGCGCCGACGACTCCAATGCCGGAGACGAGGAGGAGGATCAGGGCGAGGTCTTTGAGGGTGTCCTGGGTGCTCTTCAAGGGGACGGCGGTGACCAGCCCGACGTACGAGCCGCCCTGGGTGGGGAACACCTGGGTCATGACACGTACCGCGTTGCCACTCTCGTCGGTGCCGTTGCGGAAGTAGAGCGTGTCGGTGTCCCCGGCCTTGATGGTGTCCTTGTCGGACTGGGCGACCTTGATGGCGTCCGTGGAGCCGGGCAGCAGGCAGACGGTGCCGTCCGTCGTGACGCCCTGGCCGTAGTTGCTCCGCAGGCTGTTGTGTTCCTGGGGTGTGTCGGAGCAGTCCCTGAGGGCAGCGCTGAGGAGCTGCGTGGCCACCGGCCCGTGCAGCTGCTTCTCCAAATCGTTTCGAAGCTGCTCGTACAGCTTCCCCTGCACGATGAACCAGCAGGTCACCGAAACCGCCGCCACCGCGAACGCCACCGCTGACGCGACCAGCATGGACAGGCGGGCGCGGATCGGGAGGGTGCGGAAGCGGGCGGTGAGCCTGTTCACTCGGCGCCGCCCTGGCGCAGGACGTACCCGACGCCGCGCACGGTGTGGACGAGGCGGGGCTCGCCGCCGGCCTCGGTCTTGCGGCGGAGGTACATGACGTAGACGTCCAGGGAGTTCGAGGAGGGCTCGAAGTCGAAGCCCCAGACGGCCTTCAGGATCTGCTCGCGGGTGAGGACCTGGCGCGGGTGCGCCATGAACATCTCCAGGAGGGTGAACTCCGTGCGGGTCAGCTCGACCTGGCGGCCGGACCGGGTGACCTCACGGGTCGCCAGGTCCATGCGCAGGTCGCCGAAGGTGAGCGCCTCGTCCTCCTGGACGCCGTCGGCGACCGCGGCCACGTACGAGTTGCGGCGCAGGAGGGCGCGGATGCGGGCGAAGAGTTCGTCGAGCTCGAACGGCTTGACCAGGTAGTCGTCCGCCCCGGCGTCGAGCCCGGTGACGCGGTCGCCGACCGTGTCGCGGGCCGTCAGCATCAGGATCGGGGTGGTGTCGCCGGCCCCCCGGATGCGGCGGGCGGCCGTCATGCCGTCCATCCGCGGCATCTGGATGTCGAGGACGATCAGGTCCGGCTTGTAGGCGGTCGCCTTCTCCAGCGCGTCCGCGCCGTCGACGGCGACCTCGGTCTCGTACCCCTCGAAGGCGAGGCTGCGCTGGAGGGCTTCGCGTACGGCCGGCTCGTCGTCGACGATCAGGATGCGCTGGGGTTCACGGTCGCCATCGGCGGGGCTCATCGCTCGCGGTTCCTCGGGGTGTGGGGGTTCTTGGTCGGGACGCCTCTCAGCCTCGCATGTTTCCGGGCTGTCGGGTATGCACACCGGTGGGGTGGTACGCCCCTAGCCGCGTACCAGGGTCATGCGGCTCAGCGGCACCTTGCGCTGGTGCGGCCGGGCCGCCGAGGTGCGCAGGCCCATCAGCTGCGGGGCCGGCACGACCTCAGGGGCGCGCGGGGCGGGGGCCGGGACCGGGGCCACCATGGCCTCCGGGGCGCGCGGCGCCGGGGTCGGCGCGACCACGGCCTCCGTCGGTGCGTGGAGCTCGTACGCCACGGCAAGGGCCAGGCTGACACCGGCCGGGCTGTCGGCGGACATCGTGTGCGAAACCTGCTTGATCATGACGTGCTCCCTACGTGCTCTTGCCGGTGGTTCAGCTGGTGGAGCCCGACCGCAGCTTGGCCAGGTCGGACTTGACGGTGTTGATCGGGATGGCGAAGCCGAGGCCGACGCTGCCCGCGTCCGAGGAGGACGACGAGGAGTCGGAACTGGCCGAGTACATCGCGGAGTTGATGCCGACGATGTCGCCGCTGGCGTCGATCAGCGCGCCGCCGGAGTTGCCGGGGTTCAGGGACGCGTCGGTCTGGATCGCCTTGTAGGTCGTGGTGGACGAGCCGGTGTCGCCGTTGAACTGCTGGCCGCCGAAGGAGAACGGCCACCGGCCGGCGCCGCCGCCCTGCTGTTGCTGCTGCTGGCCCTCGTCGGTGGAGACGGTGACGTCCCGGTTGAGCGCGGAGACGATGCCGCTGGTGACGGTGCCGGTCAGGCCCTCGGGCGAGCCGATCGCCACGACCGTGTCGCCGACCTGCACGCCGTCGGAGTTGCCGAGGGTGGCGGGCTCGAGACCGGAGGCGCCCTGGAGCTTGAGGAGGGCGAGGTCCTTGGAGCTGTCGGTGCCGACGACCTTGGCGGTGTACGACTTGCCGTCGCTGGTGGTGACCTTGACCGACTGGGCGCCGGAGATCACGTGGTTGTTGGTGACGATCTCGCCGTCGCTGGTGATGACGACGCCGGAGCCGGTGGAGGTGCCGTCGCTGAGGGTCGCGTTGACCTCGACGACGCTCGGGCTGACGGCGGCGGCGATCGTGGCGACGTCGCCCTTCTTGCTGGAGGGCACCACGCTGGTGGTGGTGCTGCTGGAGACGACGTCGTTCTTGCCGGTCAGCTCCTGGAAGGCGTACGCGGTGCCGCCGCCGACGGCGGCCGCGACGATGGCGACCGCGGCGAGGAGGGCTATCGGGCCCCGGGGCCGCTTCTTGGGTGCCGAGTGCGTCCCGTGCTCCGCGGGGTGCTCCGCCGGGTGCTCCGCGTCCGGGCCGACGGTGGGGAGTACGGCCGTACCCTCGCCGTAGCCGCCGCCCTGGCCGCCGTCGACCACCGGCTGGTGGGTGGGCGGGGGCGGCCACTCCGGGTTGACGGAGGAGGAGGCGTGCTGCTGCTGGGGGTACGCGCCCTGGTAGGCGTCACCCTGGGGACCCTGCGGGTTCTCGTACTCGCCGCTGCGGCGGAAGCTCTCGGTCATGACACATAGCTTGTCCCGCGACCATGAGAGCCTCCTGAGTGCCCGCTGAGAACGCCGCGAGAAGCTCGTTTGCCCGATATAAGGAACCTTCTCGCAGGTCGCGGAGGGTTCTCATGGGCCGCTCATGAAGGTCTACCTGTGCGTGCGGCCCGGTGGGGGCTTGCCGCGCAGTTCGCCGCGCCCCTAAAGGGGCGCTCAGCGCATCGCCCTGCTTTTAGGGGCGCGGGGAACTGCGCGAGCAACCACGACGCACCCGCGGTCGACGAATCACTGCGCACCCGGGCCCGAAGGCCTACCCGCACCCGCAGGAGCCCCGCACCACCAGCCGAGAAGGAAACGTCTTCAGACGCTCCCTCCGCGACCCCGCCACCCGCAGCCCGTCGTCGAGCACCAGGTCCACCGCGGCGCGCGCCATCGCCGGGCGGTCCGAGGCGATCGTCGTCAGCGGGGGATCCGCCAGCGCCGCCTCCTTGATGTCGTCGAAGCCGGCCACCGCCAGCTCCCCGGGCACGTCGATACGCAGCTCGCGGGCCGCCCGCAGCACGCCGAGGGCCTGGTCGTCGGTGGAGCAGAAGATCGCCGGGGGACGGTGGGGGCCGGCGAGGACGTCGAGGGCGACCCGGTACGCGTCGTACCGGTTGTACGGCGCCTCGAACAGCCGGCCCTCCGTCGGCAGACCCGCCTCGTCCATCGCCCGCTTCCAGCCCTCGACGTGGTCGGAGACCGGGTCGCCGACGGCCGGGGTGTCGGCGGTGCCGCCCATACAGGCCACGTAGTCGTAGCCGTGCTCCAGCAGATGGCGGACGGCGAGCTGGGCGCCGCCGAGGTCGTCGGTCACCACCGCCACGTCGTCGATCGCCTCGGGCCGCTCGTGCAGCAGCACCACTCGGGCGTCCCAGGCCTCGATCTCGGCGGCGGCCAGGTCGTTCAGCGCGTGGGAGACGAGGATGAGGCCCGAGACCCGCATCCCGAGGAACGCGCGCAGGTAGTGCACCTCGCGCTCGCCGACGTAGTCGGTGTTGCCGACCAGCACCATCTTTCCGCGCTCGGACGCGGCCTGCTCGACCGCGTGCGCCATCTCGCCGAAGAACGGCTGGCGGGCGTCGGGAATGATGAGGCCTATGAGGTCGGTGCGCCGGGACGCCATCGCCTGGGCGACCCGGTCCGGGCGGTACCCCAGTTCCTTGATCGCGGCGAGTACACGCTCGCGCGTGGCCGGGGCGACCGGCCGGGGTCCGTTGTTGATGACATAACTGACAACGGCGGTGGAAGTCCCCGCCAGCCGCGCCACATCATCCCGAGTCACCTTGGCCACGCGCGGAGTCTACGCGGATGGACCCGCTCTGGGCAGGGCGAATCGGAGCTTCGCTTGCGTAAGCAATGCCCGGTCCGGGCGACGGTCATGCCGCGCCCGGACCGCGACTACGCCTCCGCCGGTACCTCGACCGCGTCCAGGGCCGCCGATGCGTCCGCATCCTCCGGCTTTGGCCGGTCGGCGTGCGCCTTGGCCGCGTCACCGGCGCGCTCGCCCCGTTCGCCCTTCTCCGGCGTAACGAATCGATAACCGACGTTCCGGACGGTTCCGATCAAGGACTCGTGCTCCACGCCGAGCTTGGCGCGCAGCCGTCGTACGTGTACGTCGACGGTCCGGGTGCCGCCGAAGTAGTCGTAGCCCCAGACCTCCTGGAGCAGCTGTGCACGAGTGAACACCCGCCCGGGGTGTTGGGCGAGGTACTTCAGCAGCTCGAACTCCTTGAAGGTGAGGTCGAGGACCCGTCCCTTCAGCTTCGCGCTGTACGTCGCCTCGTCGACCGACAGGTCGCCGTTGCGGATCTCCATGGGGGAGTCGTCGGCGACGATCTGCTGCCGGCCCATGGCCAGCCGCAGCCGGGCCTCGACCTCGGCGGGACCCGCCGTGTCGAGGAGGACGTCGTCGATGCCCCAGTCGGCGGTGACGGCGGCGAGCCCGCCCTCCGTCACGACGAGGATGAGGGGACAGCCGGGGCCGGTGGAGCGGAGCAGCTGGCAGAGGCTGCGGACCTGCGGGAGGTCACGGCGTCCGTCGATCAGGATGACGTCGGCACCCGGGGTGTCGACGAGGGCGGGCCCTTCCGCCGGGGCGACCCGCACGTTGTGCAGGAGCAGGCCGAGAGCCGGCAGCACCTCCGTCGACGGCTGGAGGGCGTTGGTCAGGAGCAGCAGAGAACTCATAAGTCTGGTTCCTCCTCGGTCCCTGCGAGGACTGTGTGCAACGACACTGCGCTGCGCTCCCGATGTTCCGTACACCGCGGGTCACCTGGAGTTTCCCGCTTCGTATACAGCCCTTCCGAAAGCACAAAAGGACCCGGTGGCGGCGCTGCCCGAGTCCTCTGCCCAGCAGAATAGCCCACATGAGCATCGGTCCGGCAGGTCATGTGCCACGTTCCGCCGTTCGTCCGACATATGAGACGAGCAGAAACGCCTCTATGCGGACGTTTCTGCGCACGGACGACGGGGTTTCCATCGATTCCGTATACGATCCCGCCTCCGCCGTATACGACGGCTTCCAGCCACCTTCCCGTGACCTCGCGTTCGTCCTGGCCCACGGTTTCACGGGAGACGTGGACCGGCCACACGTACGACGGGTGGTGGCCGCCCTGACCGATTACGCCCCGGTGGTCAGCTTCTCCTTCCGCGGCCACGGCCGGTCCGCCGGCCACACCACCGTCGGCGACCGCGAGGTCCTCGACCTGGCGGCGGCGGTGGCCTGGGCCCGGGACCTCGGCCACGCGCGCGTCGTCACGGTCGGCTTCTCGATGGGCGGCTCGGTGGTCCTGCGGCACGCCGCGCTGCACCCCGGTGTGGACGCGGTCGTCTCCGTGTCGTCCCCCGCCCGCTGGTACTACCGCGGCACCGCCCCCATGCGCCGCGTCCACTGGCTGGTCACCAGACCCGAGGGGCGGCTGGTCGGCCGCTACGGCTTCCGCACCCGGATCCACCACCGCGACTGGGACCCGGTACCGCTCTCCCCGGTGGAGGCGGTGCCGAAGATCGCGCCGACCCCGCTGCTGATCGTGCACGGCGACAGCGACGGCTACTTCCCGGTCGACCACCCGCGGATGCTGGCCGACGCCGCAGGTGGCGCCGCCGAGCTCTGGCTGGAGCCCGGCATGGGCCACGCCGAACACGCGGCGAGCGACCGACTGCTGGCCAGGATCGGCGACTGGGCGGCGTCCCGGGCGGGCTAGCCTGGCCCCGTACACAGCCGACTGATGAACTTCCGAGCCTCTTGAGGAACCGCATGCCCAAGGTCACGGTGCGCTACTGGGCCGCCGCGAAGGCCGCGGCCGGCATCGCCGAGGAGCCGTACGACGCGGACACCCTCGCCGAGGCGCTGGCCGCGGTGCGTACGCGACACCCCGGTGAACTGGCGCGCGTCCTGCGGCGATGCTCCTTCCTCATCGACGGTGACCCCGTGGGCACGCGCGGACATGAGACGGTACGGCTGGCCGAGGGCGGCACGGTCGAGGTGCTCCCGCCGTTCGCAGGAGGGTGAGCGAGAGCGATGACCAACCAGCCGTACGAGCCGTACGAGCCGTACGAGGGCTACGACCCCTATCAGCAGCCACCGCAGCAGCCGCAGCCACCTGCGCAGCCGCAGTGGGGGTACGACGAGCAGCAGTACGCCACCCAGCAGTGGCAGGGCCAGACCTGGGAGACGCAGACGCACACCCCGGTGCAGGGCGCGGCCGCTCCGACGCCGATGACGGCGGCCCCGGAGACGGCGTACCTCCCGCCGCAGTCGTACGAACGCCCGTACACCGCCGAACAGCCGCAGCCCCAGCCCCGGTCTCAGCAGCCGTCGCAGGCGTTCGGCCCCCCTGCTTCCGCCGCTGCCCCTGCCCCCGCGCCTGCTCCCACCCCCGCCGAACCCGACACGGGCTACGGCCCCGCCACCCTCGCCGGCAACGCGCGCGTCACGGACGCCCAGCGGGCCCGCCTGGAGGGCCGCTCACCGATCATCGAGCCCGGCATGCAGCCCGCCCTGCTCACGGCGCTGCTGGGCCTGCTGCTCGCGGTGGCGGCGCCGATCTCGTCGTACGCCCTCGTCGTCCCCCTGGTGATCCTCCAGGCCGTGACGGCGGCGGGCTGGTTCCGCCTGAACGGCATGTGGCCGGCCCGGCAGGGCATCGCGCTCGCCTTCCTGGGCGGGGTCACGGCGGACGTGGCGGTCCTGGTGGCGGGCCGCGACCAGGCCCCGGCGGCGATCCTCGGCCCGCTGGGCATCTGGGTCCTGCTCACCCTCGTCCTCCAGCTCCGCTCGCACGCGGACCCGGACACCCGGATGTACGGCCTGATGGCCACCGTCGCCTCCTCCGCACTGGCGATCATCGCGACGGGCTACCTGGGCGCGGACCCCGACGCGGTGTCGGTCGGCGCGGCCGCGGTCGCGGTGGCCGTCCTCGCCCGGGCGCTGCCCCTGCCGATCGCTGCCTCGGTGGTCGTGTCCCTGCTGGCCGCGGCCGGCGCGGGCATCGCGGTGGGCGGCATGACGGGCCTGGGCGCGAAGGGTGCCCTGATCGGAGCGGCGGCCGCGGTCTGCGCCCTCATCGGCCACCGCGCCGCGAGCTACGACTACCCGTCACGGTTCGTCCACTTCACAGCAGGCGTCGCCCTCCCCCTGACGGCCGCGGCCCCGGTGGTGTGGATCCTCCACTAGCCCCTCCGGGGGCGAGGCCGAAAAGCCTTTCCCACCCACCCACCCGTCTCGGTTCGTAGAGCAGCGAGGTCGAGCGCCCCGTAAGGGGCGCGGGGTACCGCGCGCTCAGCCTCCACCGACCTGCACCGGGTCGCGGGCCTGGGGCCCCGTAAGGGGCGCGGGGAACTGCGCGACCAGCCCCCGCCGGGCCCGCACTCGAAAACGGACCGGTTCACCCCTGTTGCGGGGGTCTGGGGGCGGCAGCCCCCTGGACCACCAGCGCCCTCACTGTCACAGCTGGTCGACAATCTCGCGTCGGCCCGCTCCCGCAGGGTTAGCGTGGCGGCACCGATGCCATCAGCCGACCCCCGGGGAAACCGACCACATGCGTGCACTGCGAATCCTTCTGATCACCGTCGTAGTCCTCGGTGTCCTCTTCGTGATCGTCGACCGCGTCGCCGTGCACTTCGCCCAGGGCGAGGTCGCCGGCAAGCTGAAGACGAAGGAGAACCTCGCGAGCACCCCCGCCGTCTCCATCAAGGGCTTCCCGTTCCTCACCCAGGTCGCGAGCGGCACCCTCGACGATGTGCACGTCGGCATCAAGGAGTACGACGCCACCACCGGCACCACCGGCAAGACCATCCGCATCGAGGACCTGAACGCCGACATGAAGGACGTCACCTTCAGCGGCGACTACAGCTCCGCCACCGCGCAGACCGCCACCGGCACCGCGCACATCTCCTACGCGGATCTGCTGAAGGACGCCCAGACGGAGCCCACCGACCTCGGCCTCGGCTTCACAGGCCAGGTCGTCGGGCTCGCCTACGGCGGCAACGGCAAGATCAAGGTCACCGTCGACGTCACCGTCCCCGGCGTCAGCGCCCACCAGAAGGCGACCGTCCTGAGCACGGTCGCCGTCAAGGACAACACCGTCCAGGTGCACGCCGACAACCTCCCCAAGCTCGCCGGTATCGGCCTCGCCGAGGACCGCTTCCGGCAGGCCTCCGACTTCCAGCAGGCCATCGACCAGCTCCCCGGCGGCATCAAGCTGGACAAGGTGGAGGCCGCGCAGGACGGTGTGGAGATCGTGGTGCAGGGTTCGAACGTCAGGCTGGCCGGGTAGGAGGAGGCGGCACGACGGGACCGGCGCCGGTCCAGCACGCGAGACGGCTGCGTCCGTACAGTAGATGCGGTGACCGACACAGGCGCCCGCCCGCCCCGGAACCACGCCTCGGGATCCACTCCCGTCTCGCAATCCGGACGATCGCATCTCACCATACGACATGCCGGTGACATGCCCGGTTATCCGTCCCTACGATCGAGCCCATGAAGCGTCAGGCGGATCTCACGAAGCGGCGGGCAGTCGACCTGTGCCGCGTCGCCGCCATGCTCTGTCGCCCCTTCTGACGGCGGAGGCCGCGCCGCCTCCGCATCCCCCTGCCCTCCCTGCCGAGGGCATCCGTGCGCTCTGACGCGCACCCACCGCACTCGCACGCCCCGCCGCACCTGCCCCGGAGGAGAAAGAGCATGAGCCGCAGCGACGTCCTGGTCGACGCCGACTGGGTCCAGGACAACCTGGACAACCCCGAGATCGCGATCGTCGAGGTGGACGAGGACACCTCCGCCTACGACAAGAACCACATCCGAGGCGCGATCCGCATCGACTGGACCAAGGACCTGCAGGACCCGGTCCGCCGCGACTTCATCGACCAGGAGGGCTTCGAGAAGCTCCTGTCGGCGAAGGGCATCGCCAACGACACGCTGGTGATCCTCTACGGCGGCAACAACAACTGGTTCGCGTCCTACGCCTACTGGTACTTCAAGCTCTACGGCCACGAGAACGTCAAGCTCCTCGACGGCGGCCGCAAGAAGTGGGAGCTGGACGCCCGCGAGCTGGTCGAGGAGGTCCCGGAGCGCACCGAGACCACCTACAAGGCCAAGCCGCAGAACACCGCCATCCGCGCCTTCCGCGACGACGTCGTGGCGGCCATCGGCTCGCAGAACCTCGTCGACGTCCGTTCCCCCGACGAGTTCTCCGGCAAGCTGCTCGCCCCGGCCCACCTGCCGCAGGAGCAGTCCCAGCGCCCCGGCCACGTGCCCTCGGCCCGCAACATCCCGTGGTCGAAGAACGCCAACGACGACGGCACCTTCAAGTCGGACGACGAGCTCAAGGAGCTCTACGCCGAGGAGCAGGTCGACCTCGCCAAGGACACCATCGCGTACTGCCGTATCGGCGAGCGCTCGGCCCTGACCTGGTTCGTCCTGCACGAGCTGCTCGGTGTCGAGAACGTCAAGAACTACGACGGCTCCTGGACCGAGTACGGCAGCCTCGTCGGCGTCCCGATCGAGCTCGGCGCCAACAAGTAGGACCCCGGCAAGACCTCAGACCGACCGTTCAAGACCTCTGGAGTATCAGCATGTGTGGAGCGAAGGCCGGCGGCCCGGACCCCTCGACGATCAAGCCCGGTGAGACCACGATCCAGGGTCAGGTGACGAAGGACGGCGAGCCCGTGGTCGGCTACGTCCGCCTGCTCGACTCGACCGGCGAGTTCACCGCGGAGGTCCCCACCTCCGCCACCGGACAGTTCCGCTTCTACGCGGCGGAGGGCACCTGGACCGTCCGCGCCCTCGTCCCCGGCGCCACCGCCGACCGCACGGTCGTCGCCCAGCAGGGCGGCCTGGCCGAGGTCGCCATCGCGGTCTGAGCACACACCCCGCAAGGGCCGCGCCTTCCGGTCCGCGAACCGGAAGGCGCGGCTCTTCGCCGTTTCCGGAGCCGCGCCCAACGCCCGCCGTCGACCTACCCTGGACTCATGCTGGCCCGTCGCCGTCGCGTCTACTTCGTCATGATGGGGATCTGCATCGGTCTCTTCGTCCTGGCGTGGGGTGTCGTACGCATCTGGTCCGTCCCCGCCGCCGTGGGGATGTGCGTGGTGGCCATGGTCATCCCCCCGGTCGCCGCGATGGTCGCGAACCGCCGCGGCCCCGACGACCGCTGGTGGGACGACCCCTCCGGCGATCCGCAGTCCGACGAGTGGTGGGACGAACTGGACGGCAAGAAGCGGCCGAGGTCCTGATGGCAGCGTCCGTAAGGGGCGCTGGGGGAGGAACTGCGCGACCGGCCACGACGGCGCCGCAGTCGATGGGCGGCGGCACATCCAGCGGGAGCGGCTAGTACACGAGCGCCTGCGCCCCGTCCGCCATCGCCTCCTGCACGAAGACCTGCGCGCCCGCGATCCGTACGCCCTCGATGACGTCCTTCTCCGTGATGTCCCGGCGGGCCGCGCACTGGGTGCAGAGCGTGAGCGTGCCGCCGGCCAGGATCGAGTCGACCAGGTCGGGGAGCGGGGCCGCGTGCGGGAGTTCGAACTCGGCGGCCCGGCCCGGCAGGGCGAACCACGCGGACTCGCCGGTCAGCCACATCGACACCTCGACGCCGCTCGCCACGGCCACCGCCGCCACCGTGAACGCCTGCGAGCACCGCTCAGGGGCGTCCGCCCCCGCCGTCACCTTGATCACCAGCTTCTTCGCCATGCCGGAAGCGTAACGACCGCCGTCAGTGTCCGACGGCCACCCCGAGCAGCAGCACGGTGCCGCGTCCCGGGCGGGGCTCCGCGTTGAGGACGAGCAGCCGGTTGACGGCGCTGGGTGACCCGTACACCTCCCGGGCGCGGGCGTCCTCCAGCGGCAGGGCGTGTTCCTCGACCCGGCGCAGCGCCGTTCCCAGGTCGGGCACCACCTTCTGCGCGCCGACGACCCAGACCGCGTGGGCGGCCCCGCCGGCGTTGGCGGGAAGCTGGCTGCCGCTGCCCGAGGCGAGGACGAGTGAGCCGGTCTCGGTGACCGCGGCGACGCTGTTGACGACATAGTCGGGACTGGCGAGCAGCCTGCGGATCTCGTCGGCGCCGGTGGCCCGGTCGATGGCCAGGACACGCGGCCTGACGGCGTCGTACCGGCCGCCGGTGTTGATGTCCTCGTCGATGCCGGACAGCCGGAGCGTCTCGCTGGCCCCGGTGAACACGGTGGCGCCCTCGGGGAGCAGCGCCCTGACGCGGGCGCGCGGCCGCGTTGCCGTCCAGGATCTCGGCGGCGAAGCCGTTGGCACGCAGCGCGGCGGCCGTCCGCTCCAGCCGTTCGGCCGGTGCCGGGTCGGCGAAGGAGGGTGCGGGTGCCGCCTGGGGCGCCGTGCCCGCCAGCGGGGAGGTGCCGAGGTACCTGACCTCGTACACCCGCTCGGCGAACCGCCAGCCCTCCGCGGTACGCTGGTAACGGTCGTGGTAGATGGCGTAGTTGACCCCCTGGCGGCCGTCGAGGGTGCGGGCGATCTCCTGGATGCAGGCGCGGCCGGTCGCGCATCATCGCCGCGTCGGTGAACTCGCCGCGCAGCGCCTCGATCTCGAGATCGCGGACGACCTGATCAGGCACATCTGGGCGGTACGGAATCCCGAGAAGCTCCGTCCCTGGCGGTTCGGCCCGAACCAGCTCTGATCGGACGGTGAACGCGGTGCAGGCGTCGATGCGCCCCCGAGGGGTGGGGATCCGACGGGTTCAGGGCCACAGTGGACGTACCCGGTCGAGCGGAAGCCGGGGCGGGGAGGGACGACCGATGACGCAACCCGATCTGTTCGCGCCGGAAGCCGTCGTGGTGGGGCAACCGAAGCGTTCGAAGTGGCGCACGTACAGGGGCCCTGCCCTGGCCGTGTCCACCGTGGAGGGGACCCCGCTCGCCGAGGTCACGGACATCCACCACATGCACTTCGTCCTGACGACAACGTCCGGCGAGGTCGTCGTCCGCATCGAGAAGCGTTCCTGGGGCGAGCCGTTCCAGCAGTTCGGGCCGGTGCGGTTCCACTTCGCCGACGGAGCGGACCGGGAGATCGGCACCGCCGGTGCCCGTGGACCCGTCAAGTCACGGCAGCTGAGCCTCCGGACGGAACAAGGACGCCGACTCCTCCTCACCCGGCTGAGTGCGGCGTCGGTCGAATGGCGTCTCACGGAGGCCGACCCGGAAAGCGGCGACCCCGCGCCGGAGATCCTCGGCCGGGTCGAGGTGAGCACCATCGACCCATGGCTCGGGTTGCAGCAGTACGTCGTCGAAATGACGCCCCGCCTGGACGCCTCCGAACGGCGGACCTTCGTCGCCTCGGTCGTCTGCCTGCACCTGATCCGCCGCCCTCCGGGCGAGGGCTCCGGGGTGGCGTGAGTGCGCCGCAGCCGACGGACAACGGCACGCGGCCGCCGGACGGCTCACACCGGGGTGAGCACCGCGTAGTCCGCGAAGACGCGCCGATAGCGCAGGTGCCGGGTCTCCTGCGTATGCCTGCGCTGCCACTCCTCCACCTGCGCCGGATGCCCGCACACCCCCGACTCGGCCCCGCAGTCCTCCTCGTCCCCCGACACGCACCGTGCCGCGTACTCGGGCGCGGCACCCGCGTCCTGCACGATCAGGTACGGCACGTACCGGAGGACACGGCGGGTCACGGGTGCTCCGCCCGCTGGTGCTGGCGCAGCAGCACGTTCGCGTCGGTGGCCGCGCCGTGGTCGTGCGCGGCGCGGGCGGTCTCCCGCCGGTCGTCGAGGTGCGTGCACTCGGCGCAGCCTGGCACCGGCCACGGCGGCCGGCTGAGGTCCTCGGGATCCGGCGGCACGGCCCACGTACGGTCGTTCGCCGCCCGTACGCCCGCGCTGAGCCGCTCCTTGTCGGTGGCGGGCCGCAGCGTCGACGGATGGGCCTGCCACTCTCGCCCTCCCCCCACGGGACGCAGCATCGCGTACGGCCCCGACCGGTCCCGGTACTCGCCGACCTGGTCGGTTGCGGTGTCGTAGAGCAGGGTTCCGGGCTCCATGGCATTCGCTCCTTTTGTCCAACATCTATACGAAATGCGAGAGTTGGACTACTCTGCGTGTCGAGGCTGCTACGAGGATGGCCGGGAGGTGGGGTCGGCGCGCCGAGGAGGAGCGGTTCTTCCCCGTCTGGCGGCGCTAATTCCACAAATTCCACGGGGAATCCGGGAGGGGTGCGGTGCCGCAGAGGCGGGTGGTGACGGGACGCAGTCAGGAGCCGAGGCAGCGGTTCGCGGAGGAGCTGCGGCTGCTGCGGGCGGACCGGGGGGTGAGCTTGAAGGGGCTGGCCGAGGAGCTGGGCTGGGACGCGTCCAACTTCGGCAAGATGGAGAGCGGGCGGACCCTGGGGAGCCCGGAGGTCGTGGAGGCGCTGGATCAGTTCTACGGGACGCCTGGGCTGTTGCTGGCCTTGTGGGAGCTGGCGGTTGGGGATCCGTCGCAGTTCAAGGAGCAGTACCGGCGGTACATGGGGTTGGAGGCGGCGGCGGTGAGTCTGTGGCAGTACTCCGTGAGCAGGCCTCCAGGGTTGCTTCAGACAGCTGAGTATGTGCGCGAGGCGCTCGCGGCTGGCGGCTTGAAGGACGAAGAGCTGGACCAGCAGGTCGATGCGCGTATCGGCCGACGGACTGTACTGGAGGGCATGGACGCGCCGCCGTTTCGCGTCATTCTTTTTGAGGCGGCGCTGCGCAATTCACTGCGTGATCCCCAGGATTGGCGCACGCAGCTGGAGTATCTGGTGGATGCCGCCGAGCGTCCCAACGTCACTCTCCATGTGCTGCCGTTCGGCACGGGGCTGCATGGCTTGGACAGTACCGACACGATGTTCCTGCGGCTGCTGGACGGCCGCACTGTCGCCTATGCCGAAAACGACGTACGGGGCGAACTCATCGAGGAATCAAGCAAGGTTGAGCGCCTGCACCGCACATATGATGACGTACGTGACCGGGCCCTGACCCCTGCCGAGTCGCGGACGTTCATCTTGCGAGTGTTGGAGGAAGTGCCGTGCGAGCCATCGACCTGAGCAATGTGACGTGGCGTAAGAGCAGCTATAGCAACTCCGACGGCGGCAACTGCATCGAAGTCTCCGACGACCTGCTGCGCACGGCCGACTGGCGCAGGAGCAGCCACAGCAACCAGGACGGCGGCCAATGGCTCGAAGTAGCCACCGACATCCCCTCCCTCGTCCCCGTCCGTGACAGCAAGGACCCCTCCCGCGGAACCCTCCTGTTCGAAGCCTCCGCCTGGGCGGCCTTCGTCCAGCGGGTGGGGCGCTGACGCTGGACTACGGCCTGGACACGTCCGGGTTGGATCGCGACCTCGCCCTGCCCGGCCTGATCGCCGAAGGCGGCGAACTCGACGCGCTGGTGTCGGCGCAGGACGACTGCAGCGGGTCGGGGGCAGCGCCCTCGACTTCTGCCTCCGGGGTGAGGTAGGCGGCGACCGCCACCCGCACGAACGACCGCAGCAGCGGATTCCCGTCCCCCTCCGCCCACGCCACCACGACCCGGCTCGGCGGCATGTCGGCGACCGGTACGACCGTGAGCCCGGCTCCCGGGTCGTGGCCGGCCAGTGTCATGCCCACCGTGCCGTTCCAGAGCACCGCCTGCCGGCACTCCTGGACGGCCCGTACGACCGGCCCCTTTCGCGCCTGGCCGCCGTTCCAGTACGACTGCCACAGCCGGTCGGTGCCGTCCGGGAACCGGAACCAGCGCCGCGCGGCGAGGTCGGCCAGCTCCAGGCTCTCCCGGCCGGCCAGCGGATCGTCGGCACGGAGCAGCGCCCCGACCGGATCGGCGCGCAACTCCCGCACCGCCAGCCCCGTTACGTCGAACGGCGCGCGGGTGAGGGCCACGTCGACGGCCCCGGCGTGCAACCCGCACGTGGGGTCCGTCAGGTCGGTCTCGCGGATGCGGATCTCGACGCCCGGGTGGCGTTCGCGGTACGCGCGGGCCAGTCGCCGTACGCCCGGATCCGTGCTGTCGCCCAGGAGGCCGACGGTGAGCACCCCGGCGCCCGCCGCCGCGGCGACCCGTACGCGCAGCCGGTCGGCCCGGTCGAGGAGCGCGCGGGCCTCGTCCAGCAGGACCAGTCCCACCGGGGTCAGGGCGACCCCTGCCGGTGACCGCTCGAACAGCAGCGCGCCGACCTCGGTCTCCAGCGCCTTGATCGCCCGGCTCAGCGGGGGCTGGCTCATGTGGAGCCTGGCGGCGGCCCGGCCGAAGTGGAGTTCCTCGGCGACCGCCACGAAGTAGCGCAGCGTCCGTAGCTCCATACGCTCCATGCAGCAACGATACCGATGGGGTATCGGGTCTGCGGAACAGGTCTTGGACAGCCGGACCGCCCCGGCCGTCGAATCGGAGCATGACGACTCACGACAACACTCCCGCGGTATCCGTCGTCGGCCCCGGCGACGGTGAGGTGCTGATGCTCGGCACCACCCGGATGCGCGTCCTGGAGGACGGCCGTACCACCGGCCACCGCCTCGGCCTCGCCGAGTCCGTCCTCGCGCCGCACACCCCCGGCCCGCCGCAGCACCGGCACGCGCAGCACGACGAGGGGTTCTACGTCATCTCCGGTTCGGTGCGCTTCACCGTCGGGGACGAGGAGTACGACGCCACGGCCGGAACCCTCGTCATGGTGCCGCCCGGCGCCCCGCACACCTTCGCCAACGTCACCGGCGAACCGGCCGTCATGCTCAGCACGTTCACGCCCGACCTGTACGTGCAGTACTTCCGGGACCTGCGGGACCTGTTCGCCACCGGCACGGCGCCGGACCCGCGGGCGAGCGCCGAGATCATGAGCCGTTACGCCACCGAGCCGGCCGGCGCCTCATGACCGTGGCGTACTGGACCGTGGCCGGGCTGCTCGCCCTCTTCTACCTCTACGGGGGCGGTCTGAAGGTCGTGGAGAGCCGGGAGCGGCTGCTGCCGATGATGGCGTGGGTGGACAGCATGCCGATGCCGGCCGTGCGGGCGATCGGGAGCGTCGAGATCCTCGGCGCGGCCGGCCTCGTCCTCCCGCGTCTGACCGGCGTCGTGCCCTGGCTCGGCCTGGCCGCGGCCGTCGGGTTCGTCGTGCTCCAAATCGGCGCGATCCGGGTCCACCTGCGGATGGGGGACCGCCAAGTGGCCCTCAACCTCGCGCTCTTGGCGGCGGCGGGGGCGACCGTCTGGCTCGCGGCGGTGTCCTGATCGTAATTGATCCTTGTACAACTCATTGAACGGACCACGAGTCTCCTGTGGCGCGCGGATCGCGGAATCCGTGTTCCCGTTACGAACAGGGGGGACGAAATGGACGTACCCGAACCAGAGAAACCACCGGAAACCGTTCCGGAAGCCGTTCCGGAAGCCCTTCCAGAGATCCTTCCGGAAGCCTCGCCCGGACGGGGGCGCAGGGCGCGCCGTACCGCCGCGCTGATCGCCGGTGCCGCCGTGCTCGGTGTCGTGGCCGGCACCTGCGTCGGCTACCTCGTCCAGGCCGACCGGTCGCCCACCGCCCTGCCCTCCCTCTCCCAGGCGTCGGTCGCGCAGGCGAAGGGCGCCGGTCCGGAGCCGCTGTCGGCCGCCGAGGACCGGAAGGTCAAGGTCGACGGCGACCTGCGCAAGCTGCTGCTGAAGAAGCCGAGCGGGGCGCGCAAGGGGCTGTACACGGTGGGGACCGACGGCTGGATGAGCCTGACCGAGTACGCGGAGACGTTCGACAAGCCGGCCGGGGCCTTCCGCACCCTGATCGAGGACGACGATTTCCGGCGGGCGGCCGCCACCACCTGGCGGGAGGGCAGCACCTTCAGCGTCGAGATCCGGCTCATCCAGTACCGCCAGGAGGAGACCGGCTCGACGGCCGAGGACGCGGCGGCGGACGCGTACTACTGGGCCGACTCGGGGACCAGGGACACCGCGAGCTGGCCGATCCCCGGCACCGGCGACGGCATGGCGTACGTCCACCACAAGCCCGAGAGCGGGTACGGCGTGAGCGTGTACTCGGCCGAGGCGCACGCGTGGCGCGGGGACATCGCCATGGAGATCTGGATCAGCGACACCAAGCCGATCTCCAGGACGAAGGTGCTGGATCTGGCGAAGCGGCAGATGGAGCGGTTGTGAGCGAGGAATCCGTGCACCCCGAACCGGCGGCGACGCCGGAGCCGACGGTCTCCGAGCCGACGGCGACCGCTGCCGAGGCCGTACCCGAGGCCGTTTCCGAGGCGCCCCTCCCTGCGGGTGCTCCCGCCGCCGACCTCGACGACCTCGCCGAACTCGCCGCCCCGCCACCGCGCCCCCGGCGCCGTATCGGCGTTCTCGTCACCGCCGGTGTCCTCGCCGCGGCCGTCGTCGCGGGTGTCGCCGGCACGGTCGTGACCGTGCGTGCCGCGGACCGGGACCCGGGCGCTCCCCACTGGAGCCTGCCCAAGGAGTCCAAGGGGACGGCGGCGACGCAGACCGGTCTCCAGGGGATGCTGTTGCCGTACGACGACGACCGGTACGGCCGCGGCCCGGACCTGCCCGGATTCGGCTCGGACGTGCGGCTGACCGGCGCCCAGGCCACGGCGCTGCGCAAGGAGTCGATAAAGGACCTGCCGCGTTCGCAGCGTCAGCAGCTGGACCGGCAGATCGACAGGAACCCGGTCAAGGGCATGGTGATGCGCAGCTATGTGTACACCGCCGGGAACGAGGACGACGACTACACGATGGACGTCCAGCTGGCCCAGATGGAGAACCGGGCCACGGTCCGTACCATCGCCAACGCCGAGCGTGAGCTCTTCGACTCGCTGGACATCTTCCGGAAGGGCCCGCAGATCGCGGGGTACAAGGACTCGACCTCGTGCTTCCTGCCACCGGCCGAGTCGGGCGAGAAGCTCGACTCGATGCTCTGTTACGGCTACGTGGGGGACGTCCTGGTCACCGCCACGGCCACCGCGGCCAAGCCGCTGGACACGAAGAGCGCGGCGGACATGCTGCACGCCCAGCTCGAACGGATCAAGGACCCGGGGGCGGCCGTATGACCACCGAGACGAACACGAACGCGAACCCGGACCCGGACCCCGTCCCGAATGCGGACCCCGTCCCGAACGCGGACCCGAACCCGGACCCCGTCCCGGTCGCGGAGGTCGCGCGGCCCGTGGAACCCGTCCCGGCCGTGGAGCCCGTGCCGCCCGTGGAACCCGTGCCGCCCGTGGAGCCCGTGCCGCCCGTGAAGAAGGACCGGCGGCTGCTGCGGGCCATGCTCCGCTGGGTCGCCGCCGTCGCCGTCTTCGGCGTCGTCGGAACCGGCACGGCGTACGGCATCACACGGCTCGACCGCACCGACGTACCCGGTCTCGCCACGCACTCCGACGGCCGCTGGACGTACCCCGTCCTCGTGAAGCCCCCGCTGCCCTCCGGCAGCCCCGGCCCGAACGACGACGCCCGCAACCTGGCCGGCACCCACTACGCCGACCTGCGCAAACTGGTCCTCCCGGCGCCGAGGGGAGCCACCGCCGACGCCTCCCTCAAGGGCACGGACGGCTGGCTGCCGACGAAGGGCTTCCTCGCCGAGTTCGCCTCCGCGGACGACCGGAAGGAGCTGGGCCAGACGCTCCTCGACAGGGGCCTGCGGCACATCGCCGCCCGCGGCTGGACCACCCCCGACGGCACGCACACCCGGATCTACCTGCTCCAGTTCGACACGGCCGCCGTCGCGGAGACGATCCTCAACGGCAAGCTCATGAGCCAGGCGGCGCCGACCTACGCGCTGCGCGACGGGGACCAGTTCGAACTCGACGGGAAGTTCCCGGACCCGGCCAGGATCGAGCACGTCCTGCTGGCGCCCTACACGGAGCTCAAGCCGTACGGCGCCCGGCAGGCCCGGCAGGCCTACCTGGCCTCCGGCGACACCGTCGGCGTGATCATCCAGTCCCGCAAGGGCGGCATGCCCGCCGTCCCCTTCGAGCAGACGGTGACCCTGCAGAGCGAACTGCTCGACTGACCCCGCGGGGGTGTACCTCGCCAAGAGCGCCGGGCCCGGGCCGCGTAAGCTTGGGCCCGGCTCTTGTACGTACGCCCGACCTCGCTCAAGGAGCACCCGTGGAAGCCTTCTTCGAAACCCTGCTGGTCCTGGTCTGCGTCGGCGTCCTCGCCTTCGCCTGGCTGACCGTGAAGAAGCTGTACCAGGGCCAGCGCTGACCGAGTCCGAGCCCGAGTCTAGGAACCACCACTCATGATCGAGATTCCGTCCGACCTGCACAAGGACCTCGTCCCGCTCGCCTTCCTGCTCGGCAACTGGGCCGGCGCGGGTGTCCACGACTTCCCGGGCTCGGAGAAGTGCAACTTCGGCCAGGAGGTCACCTTCAGCCACGACGGACGGGACTTCCTGGAGTACCACTCCCACACCTGGGTGCTGGACCACGACGGGAACAAGGTCCGCCCGCTGGAGTCGGAGTCCGGCTTCTGGCGCATCGACGCCGACCGCAAGGTCGAGGTCACGATGGTCCGCGACGACGGCGTGATCGAGATCTGGTACGGCGAGATGGCCGACCAGAAGCCCCAGATCGACCTGGTCACCGACGCCGTCGCCCGGACCGCCGCCTCCGCCCCGTACAGCGGCGGCAAGCGTCTCTACGGCTACGTCAAGAGCGACCTGATGTGGGTCGGCGAGAAGCAGACCCCCGAGGTCGAGCTGCGCCCCTACATGTCGGCGCACCTGAAGAAGGTCGTCACCCCGGAGGACGTCGAGCGCTGGGCCAAGGCCCTCCCCGACGACATGCCGGACGACGGCATCGCGTTCTTCAAGTAGTTCTGGAATTCGGAAGTAGTTCTAGACTTTCGGTGTGGTGAGCACCGACTGGAAGAGCGACCTCAGGCAGCGCGGCTACCGGCTGACGCCGCAGCGGCAACTCGTGCTCGAAGCCGTGGACACCCTTGAGCACGCGACCCCCGACGACATCCTCGGTGAGGTGAGGAAGACCGCGTCGGGGGTCAACATCTCGACGGTCTACCGGACCCTGGAGCTCCTGGAGGAGCTGGGGCTGGTCAGCCATGCCCATCTCGGGCACGGTGCGCCGACGTACCACCTCGCCGACCGGCACCACCACATCCACCTGGTCTGCCGCGACTGCGAGAACGTGATCGAGGCGGACGTGGCGGTGGCCGCGGAGTTCACCGCCAAGCTGCGGCGCGACTTCGGCTTCGAGACGGACATGAAACACTTCGCGATCTTCGGGCGTTGCAAGGACTGCACGCTGAAGAGAGCCAAGGCGGCATCCGCCGCGTCCGCGTCCGTCCAGAGTTCAATTACCGAGTCGTAGGCTTACGCATATGAAGAGCCCCCTGCTGTCTCTGCCCGGCGCCGTCCCCGGTGAGGGCGTGGACGAAGGCGTCGCCGCGCACTACGGCGACCTGTTCCGCGAGCAGCGCGCCCTCGCCGACGGCGCCGGTTTCGTCGACCTCTCCCACCGGGGGGTAGTCACCGTCACCGGCGAGGACCGTCTCGCCTGGCTGCACCTGCTCCTCACCCAGCACGTCAGCGAGCTGCCGGCCGGCGAGGCCACCGAGGCGCTGATCCTCTCCGCGCACGGCCACATCGAGCACGCGCTGTACCTGGTCGACGACGGTACGACCGTCTGGGCCCACGTCGAGCCGGGCACCCAGGAGGAGCTGATCGCCTACCTGGAGTCGATGAAGTTCTTCTACCGGGTGGAGGTCACCGACCGCACCGCCGACTTCGCGGTCGTCCACCTGCCCGCCGGCTCGATCGCCGAGGCCCCGGAGGGCGCCGTCGTCCGCGAGACGGCGTACGGCCGTGATCTCTTCCTGCCCCGGGCCGACCTGGAGGCGTACGCCGAGAAGGCGGGCCCGGCCGCCGGGCTGCTCGCCTACGAGGCGCTGCGCGTCGAGCACCACCGGCCCCGGCTCGGCTTCGAGACCGACCACCGGACCATTCCGCACGAGCTGGGCTGGATCGGCACCGCGGTCCACCTCCAGAAGGGCTGCTACCGCGGCCAGGAAACCGTGGCCCGGGTGCAGAACCTCGGCAAGCCGCCGCGCCGCCTGGTCTTCCTCCACCTGGACGGCAGCGAGGTGCACCTGCCGCCGCACGGCACCGAGATCCGGGTGGCCGACGAGGGCGAGGACGGCCGGAAGATCGGCGTCGTGACGACGTCGGTGCGCCACTTCGAACTGGGCCCGGTGGCCCTGGCGTTGGTCAAGCGCAACGTCCCGGCGGACGCCCGCCTGGTGGCGGGGGAGACGGCCGCGGCCCAGGAAGTGATCGTCGAGCCGTAGCCGCGCCCCGGAATCACATCTCCAGCAGGACGGTGAACGGGCCGTCGTTCGTCAGCGACACCCGCATCTGTGCCCCGAACCGCCCGGTCGCCACGGTCGCCCCCAGCGACCGCAGCTGTGCGACCACCTCGTCCACCAGCGGCTCCGCCACCGCGCCGGGAGCCGCCGCGTTCCAGGTCGGCCGGCGCCCCTTGCGGGCGTCGCCGTACAGGGTGAACTGACTGATCACGAGCAGCGGCGCGTCGACGTCGCTGCACGACCGCTCGTCCGCCAGCATGCGGATCGACCAGAGCTTCCTGGCGAGTTGGGCCGCCTTCTCCTTGGTGTCGTCATGGGTCACCCCGACGAGCACGCACAGGCCCTCGCCCTCGATCGCGCCCACCGTCTCGCCGTCCACGACGACGCTCGCGCCGTCCACCCGCTGTACCACCGCTCGCATGCGCACCATCATGCCCGGTGCCCACATGCCCCCCACAGGGGCCCATTATTGATCCTTAACGTCCCAACTAGGGCCGTTCGGGGGCACTCGGTCACATTGCGGCCACTTGGGGTGGCACCATGCTTCCACACGCCGGTCGAGGGGACGGTTGAGACGTATGAGCACACCGAGCACCGGGCGACTGAAGACGCAGGGCACGCAGAGCGTGCAGAGCCTGCCCAGGCCGCCCGCACAGCGTGGCGAGGACATCCCGCTGCCGGCGGAGCCGCCGGAGCACGACCTGGCCCGCCTGAGCCTGCCAGAGCTGCGTGTCCTGCGCCGGGACGCGCAGCGCGACGAGGCCGACCTCAGCTATGTCCGACGGCTGCTCCAGGGCCGTATCGACATCCTGCGCGCGGAACTGGCCCGCCGGTCCCCGGCGGGCGCCGCCGCCGTCGTGGACCGGCTCCCGGAGATCCTCACGGACGCCCCGGCCCGCCACCGTTCCTCGGCCCGCCACGTCACGCTGGGCACGCCGCACAACGAGGAGTACGGCAGGCTGGCGGCCGACATGCTGGCCGAGGTCGAACTCTCCGATCTGGAGGCCCGCACGGACACCGAACTGAACACGGCGATGGGCCGCCTGGTCCGCTACGAGCAGGAGGTGTCCCGACGAAGGCAGCGGCTGCAGCGGACGGCCGACGATTCGAGCGGCGAGATCACCCGCAGGTACCGGGAGGGCGAAGCTCAGGTCGACGACCTGCTGACCTGAGGCGAAGCGCCCCTGTCGTCGGTCCTTCCTTCGGTCTTCTCCCCAGCCGAAATTCGATCGGCACCACCCCCACCCAGCACCTACCGTGCTGTCATGACTGACGCCGTCGAAGTCCGCCCCATAACCGAACCCGAGCTCGCCGACTGGCACCGTGCCCTGTCCACCGGCTTCCTCCAGAGCCCCACCATCCCGGCGGAACAACTCGAGGCCCGCCGCAGGCAGTTCGTGCCGGGCAGACTTCTGGGCGCCTTCGACGGCCCCCGCTGCGTCGCGACGTTCCGCTCCTTCGAGCAGGAGCTGACCGCGGTCGGCGGCGCGATCCTGCCCGCCGACGCCATCTCGAACGTCACGGTCACCGCCACGCACCGCCGCCGCGGCCTGCTCACCCGCATGATGAGCCAGGACCTGGCCGCGGCGAAGGAGCGCGGAGACGTGGTGGCCACCCTGCTCGCCGCCGAGTACCGGATCTACGGCCGCTACGGCTTCGGCCCGGCGACCACGCTGACGGAGTGGACGGTCGAGGTCCCGCGGGCCGGCCTGGACCCGCGCTGGTCGCGCCCCGAGGACGGCGGCCGGATCGACCTCGTCGACGGCGAGGACATCCGCAAGCTCGGCCCCGACCTGCACGAACGGGTCCGCCGCAGCACCCCGGGCGCGGTCAGCCGCAGCGAGTTGTGGTGGCAGTTGCACACCGGCGCCGTCCGTTTCGAGAGCGAGTGGAAGGAGCCCTACTTCGCGGTGTACCGCTCGGCGGCCGGCGAGGTGGAGGGCATCGCGGCGTACGCGTCGGACGCCAACTGGCAGGGCAAGCAGCCGTACAACACCGCCGATGTGCACTGGCTGCTCGGCACGACTCCGGCGGCGGAGCGGGCGCTGTGGCACTACCTGTGCTCGATCGACTGGATCACGCGGGTGAAGAGCGGCTGGCGGTCGCCGGACGACCTGCTGCCGCACTACCTGCCCGACCCGCGGGCCGCGCGGGTCACCAACCAGGCGGACTGGCTGTGGGTGCGGATCCTGGACGTCGTACGGGCCCTGGAGGCGCGGACGTACGACAGGGCGGGGACGCTGGTCCTGGAGGTGGCGGACCGGCAGGGGCTGGCCGGCGGCCGGTTCCGGCTGGACGCCTCCCCCGATGGGGCGTCCTGCACCCCGACCACCGACACCCCCGACGTCGCCCTCGACATCGCCGAGCTGGCGAGCGTCTGGCTCGGTGACCAGTCCGTGGCGCGGTTGCACGCCCTCGGACGGGTCCAGGAAGAGCGAGTGGGCGCCGCCCGGGAGGCCGACGCCCTGTTGCGCGCGTCCGGGCGTCCTTGGTGCCCGGACATCTTCTGAGAGGGGTCTCCTTCCGCCCGGTGCCTGCATGAATCACCTTGTTCAGTTGTGGCTGTGCTGTGCTGCTCATCCGTAGCGAGCTCTGAAGTTGTGACTGTGCGGGTCTTCCTGTGTTCGGTTGTCGGTGTTCAGTTGTCGTGTTCCATTGTGGCTGATCGGACCTGCTATCAGCTGGCCGTGCGCCTCGACGGCCGCCCTGGATGACCGGGTTCCCGGCTCCCCTCCGGAGGGGAACTCGTCCTGTCACAGGCAACTTCAGTCATATTCAGATGATTGGTTGCCAACTTAGTTGGATTGGGAGGGACTTGGAAGCCAGGTGCGACCATCTTTCCGTGGCCTGCCCAAAGTTGGCGCGAAGTTGTACTGTTTGTCCGTGGACCCGGAAAACGCCTCCGTCAATGGGCGGAAGAGGCCACAGCGGCCCCAGGCGTCCCATCACGAGGTGGCTGATGAGCTGCGCACCCGGATCAGGTCCGGGGTGCTGCGGCCGGGCCAGCGCATGCCCACCCAGGCCAAACTGGCCGATGAGTTCGGGGTTGAGCGGGGGGCCGTACGGCAGGCACTGCGCATTCTGCAGTCGGAGCACCTGCTCACCAACGTATCGAAGGGTGCTCCGGCGACGGTGGCCCGGGGTCAGGGCCCGGTATGGTCCGCGGTGGGCCCGGAGGCGCCGCCGCAACCGACCATGGTGGCCCTCACCCCCCGCATAGAGGCGGCCTTTGCCGCATCGCACGTGGAGATCGACGCGCTCTGTCTGACCTCGGTGTCGCTCAACCTCGCGCTCGGCGGGCCGCTGCGGCTCATCCACGCGGGGAGGCGGGAACCGGCCAAGATCGACGTCCGGGTGCTGCTGCCGAGCCGGAACATCGATCTCGCGTTCCCGACGGCAGTGGACGCCTCGGCCGAGGACGCGGTGCACGACCGCTGGCTGGTCCAGCGCAACGCGCAGAGCCTGGTGCTCCGGCACAACCTGCTGGCGCTGCGCGCCACGCACGGCATCGACGTGCACGTCACCTTCCGGGCCCTGCCGTTCACCCCGCCGGTGAAGCTGTACGTGCTCAACGGGTCGGAGGCGCTCTTCGCGTACTACACGCTGGGGCGCCACGAGCGGGAGATCGACCACGAGCACCTGCAGACGTACGACACCGAGGGGACGCGCTCGATGCTCTTCGTCTTCGAAAAGGGCGCAGGCTTGCGGGACGCCGGGTTCGTAAGCCAGTCCATGCTGTGGTTCAACGCTCTGTGGGAAACGATCAGTTCGGACCTGCAACTCACGTCGTAGCTCGCCACCTTCCACCAATTGGGCAAAGTTGGCGACTAGCTCTCATGAGTCAATGCCTACCCGTCACCGGATGCGAACCACCATCATGAACTTCATGGAAAGTTGGAAGCGTCTGGCTGTGACCCAGGAGAACGCGGCAGTGAACGCCGGCAGCACAGCTCACGAGATTGCCGAGAACCTGCGGAAACGCATCCGCTCGGGCGACCTCAGGGTGGGCGACCGCCTGCCCACCCAGGCCGAGCTGGCGGAGGAGTTCGGCGTGGAGCGGGGGACCGTGCGCCAGGCCGTGCGGGTGCTGCAGGACGACGGTCTCCTCACCAACGTCACCAAGGGCAGCCCGCCGCGTATCGCCGCGCTGCGGCCCCCGGCGCTGGACGAGCCCCAGCCGACGATGGTCGGCCTCGGCCCCCGCATGACGGAGGCGTTCGCGGCCGCCCACGTCCGTATCGACGCCGCCTGCCTGACCGCCCAGAGCCTGCTGCCGGCACTCGCCGAGCCCCTGCGTCTGATCCACGAGGGCCGGATCCGCCCCGAGCGCATCGACGTCCGCGTCCTGCTCCCCAGCCGGGACATCCCCCTCGCCTTCCCTACGGCCGTCGACGGCGACGACGACACGGTCCACAACCGCTGGCTCGGCATGCGCAACGCCCAGGGCCAGGTCCTCCAGTACAACCTCCAGGGCCTGCGCTCCACCCACAAGATCGACGTGAACGTCACCTTCCGGGCCCTGCCGTTCACCCCGCCGATCAAGCTGTACCTGCTCAACGAGGCCGAGGCGCTGTTCGCGTACTACACGGTCACCCGCCGCGAGGAGCAGACCGAGGACGGTCTGCTCGACATGTACGACGCCGTCGGCTCGGAGTCCCTCCTCTTCTCCTTCGAGAAGCGAACCGGCCAACGGGACGCGGCGTTCGTGGAGCAATCGCAGAAGTGGTTCAACGCCCTCTGGGAAACCATCACCACAGACCTGACACTCTTCTAGTGACTTCCGATACGGCGCAGACCGAACTGGCGGCAGCCAAGAGCGAGAGAACGACCGAAGAGGTCACGGAACTGATCAGGAGCGCCCGCGTGGTCCTCTGGGACTTCGACGGCCCGATCTGCCGTCTGTTCGCGCGCCGCCCGGCGGAACGGATCGCCGAGGACCTGGTGGAGTGGCTTGCAAGCCGGGGTCTGCGCGGCGTGGTCACGGACACCGAACGCGACTCCCTGGACCCGCAGGTGCTGCTGCGCGCCGTGGACAAGCGGCACCCCGGCAGTGACCTGGTCGCGGAGTTGGAGGAACGTCTCACCAGGGAGGAGCTGCGGGCCTCGTCGACGGCGATGCCCACGGCGTTCGCGGACATCCTCATTCAGACCTGGCGGGCGCGCGGCGCTCGGATGGCGGTCACCGCCAACAACTCCCCCCGGACGGCCCGTGCCTATCTGGACGACCGAGGTCTCACCCCGTGCTTCGCGCCGCACATCTACGGCCGTACCCAGGACCTGCACCGACTGAAGCCTGATCTGCACTGCCTCAACCGCGCCCTCGACGCGATGGGCGCCGCCCCTGCCACGGCTCTGATGATCGGCGACTCCCCCTCGGACCTGGGGGCGGCTGCGAGGGCCGGCGTCTCCTTCCTCGGCTACGCGCGCAACGAGCGGAAGGCCAAGCCCCTGTACGAGGCCGGCGCGGCACACGTCGTCGGCTCTCTGGAGCCCCTACTGGGGATTCTCAGGCACTAGTTCCTGGCGGTATTGGCCGGGGTGTCAGGGGAGCCGGGTGCACCACCGCGCGAACCTCCCCCTCGGGGAAGCCGGATCAGTCCTCCGCGACTGCCGGCGGCAGGGCCTCGGGTGACCGACCGGGCTCCCGGCTCCCCTCCGGATGGGAGCCCGGTCGGCCGGTCTGTCAGCTCGACGGGGCGAGCAGCATCACGAGGATCACGGCGCCCAGGCCGCTGAGCGTGGCACTCTTGGCCTTCACGCCGACGGAGAGCAGGACGAACGCGATGATCCCCATCGCGCCGAACCTCGACTGGACAAGCTGCTCGAACCCGATGGCGAGGGCGGCGATCAGGACGGCGGCGAGCGGTATGCGGTGCATGTGAGGGTCCCCCTTCGGAAATGGCGTTCTTGGATCAGAGCCCGGTCACCATGTGGCGGGCCGGGTGACCAGGAGGGCGAGCATGGTGGCGCCCACGGCGCTGCATGCCGGCTTGTCGGCCTTCAGGCCGATCGCGAGCAGGGCGAGCGCGACGAGGCCGACGACGCCGTATCTCCACGCGGTGAACTGGTCGGACGTGACGACGATCAGGGTGGTGAGGAAGGCGGACACGGACTCTATGGACATGACGTCACTCCCTGCGTCACCATGCGTACCCTCTCTTTCACCCGGCCAGTCCGCCGGTAAATACGGTCCAACTGGCCTGGCGTGACCGACAACCACGCCACTTGGAGCAGACTGGAGCGGTGACTTCGTACACGAATAACCTCGTTGACCTGATTACGCGTGCTCGTTTTGTGCTCTTCGACTTCGACGGTCCGATCTGCCGCCTGTTCGCGGGGCATGCGGCGGACCGGGTGAGTCAGGAGCTCGTCCGCTGGCTGGAGGAGAGAGGACTGGGCGGTCTGCTGACCGGTGAGGAGCAGCTGGCCACCGATCCCTGGGACGTCCTGCGTGCGGTCGAACGCCGGGACCCGAGCGGCGACCTGGTCATGGAGCTGGAGAAACGGCTCACTGAGGAGGAACTGCGTGCGGCCTCCTCGGCGATGCCCACCGCGTTCGCGGACCCGGTCGTGCGCACCTGGGCGAAGAAGGGCGTCAAGCTTGCGGTGACGACCAACAACTCCCCGGAGGCAGCGCGGAAGTACCTGGCCGGACGAGGACTGGCGGGCTGCTTCGAGCCGCACGTCTACGGTCGTACCAAGGACCTGAACCGGCTGAAGCCGCACCCCGACTGCCTCGAACGGGCGCTGGCCGATCTCCGGGCGGACCCGTCCGACGCGCTGATGATCGGTGATGCCCCGTCGGATTACGGGGCCGCGCGCAGTGCCGGTGTGGAGTTCGTCGGTTACGTCCGCAACGAGCGGAAGCAGAAGGCGCTGCTCGAAGCCGGAGTCGATGTGGGATGCCTGGTGTCCTCCATGGAGGAGGTGCTGACAGTGCTCAAGAGCTGAGTGGTGCAGGCTTGCGGAAGCGGACACGGTCGCCCCCTCCTTCACTTGCCGCATATCCTTCGATCGTCCTGCCAATTGGCTGGGTTGCCTGACGTCTATCTTCCCGATTGGACTGATCTATTAACCACTTCGCCGGTTGGTCTGAACTGTCGGACCGGAAGGATCGATTCTGGCCCGAAAGGGGTAGGGTCGCGGTGTGAGTGAGGAACAAGGCGGTGAAGGTGGCGCGGCCCTCAAGGTGCGGGACTGGGTGATGGACCAGATGTACGAGGGCGTCTTGGTGGTCGGCTCTCAGCTGCCGTCGCAGCGCGACTTGGCTGACGACCTCGGTGTGTCTCGTGACACGGTGCAGCGGGTACTGAAGGCCATGGGGCAGGAAGGTTGGGTCGAGTCCCACCGGGGCAGTGGTACGCGGGTGGTCATGACCCCGAGCAGCGGGTCGCCCAGTGGCCGGGCAGTGTCTGTGGATTCCCTGATGGACGCGGCCTTCCGGCAGACAGAGGTCCTGCTGGACGTCTACTCCCTCACGGCGGAGTCACTGGTCACCCCGATCAGGAACCAGTGCGATCGGATTCTCGGGGAAGCCGGCAAGGGAGAGCGTCCGCAGCTGAACCGCATCAGGCTTCGTGTGCTGCTCCCCGCCGAGAACGTCGGACTGCTGTATCCCGCGGCCAAGGAGCCGGACCACCAGGCTGCCGTCGCGCAGCGGTGGCTGCGGCTCGCCCGGATGCACATAGGGTTGATCGAGCAGGCTCTCCTCGACGTGGAGGCCGCTGGGTCGGTGTCGTCCGTCGAGATGACGGTCCGTCATATGTCCGCCACCCCGGGGCACAAGGTGTACCTCATCAACGGCGCTCAACTGGTGCTCTCGCCCTACGAGGTGATCGAGCGCAAGCTCTCCGCCGGAGGGGAACCCGTCGAAGCGATCGACGCGAAGGGCATCGGGGCATCGATCATCCACTTCGTCAAGGACGATGACCCGGACTCCCAGAACTCCCTGATGGTCTCCAGTCACCAGGCGTGGTTCGACTCCCGATGGAAGCTGCTCGCCGAGTGACCGCGTGCGGCCCTGTCGGTGGTTGGTCCGCAGCCTGCGTTCCGCTGAAACCCCCGAGGCGTGCGCTGCTCACGCTCGCGCCGGCCTGGCTGCTCCGGATGCCGGGATTGCGCTATCGGCCGGCGACCGGACTGCGCTTCCCGACCGAGGCCATGTGACTCCGCCCCAACCAGGTGCCTACGCTCGGCCCCATGGGTGACATGGGCCTGCGTGAGCGGAAGAAGCGGCGGATGTACGAGGACGTGTCGGACATCGCCGTGCGGCTGTTCCTGGCGAAGGGGTTCGACGCGGTGTCGGTCGCCGAGGTGGCCGCCGCGGCCGGGATCTCCAAGCCGACGCTGTTCCGGTACTTCCCGACCAAGGAGGACCTGGTCCTGCACCGGATCGCGGACCACGAGACGGAGGCGGCGCGGCTGGTCGCGGGGGCCGGGTCGCCGGTCGGCGTGCTGCGGGCGCACTTCCTCGACGGGCTGGGGCGCAACGACCCGATCACCGGGCTCAACGACCACCCCCAGGTGCTCGCCTTCCACACCCTGCTCAACAGCACCCCCACCCTGGTCGCCCGGCAGTACGCCTACCTGGAGCGGTCGGAGGCCGCGCTCGCCGAGGCCCTCGGCGGCACCCTGGAGGCCAGGCTCGCCGCCGGCCAGATCATCGCCGTACAGCGGATCCTCGCGCAGGACAACTGGCGGCGGATCGCGGCGGGGGAGCGGGTCGAGGACGTGCGGGCGGACGCGGTGCGGGCGGCGGAGCGGGCGTTCGGACGGCTGGAGCGGGCCCTGGCGGACGACGGCCGAGACGCGGCTGAGTACAGGTAAAAAATGTAACCGGGTAACGGTTTCTCGTTTACGCTGTCCCCCATGCAGCAGGAACTCGACCGCGAACGCGCCTACCACGACGCCTGCCGAGCCGCCCTCGCCCGCATGGTCGAAGGCGCCGTCGAGCACGTCGTCACCGGCGAGGACGTCTCCGCGTCCGGTGCCGACGCCGAAGTGCTCGGGTACCGGCTGCGCAGCCGGGCCAAGGAGATGCGCGAGCTGCCCGAGGGCCCGCTGTTCTTCGGCAAGCTGGACTTCGGGGCGGGGGAGCACGCCGGGCAGAGCTACCGCATCGGCCGGCTGCGGATCAGCGAGGAGCCGACCGCCCCGCCCCTCGTCGTCGACTGGCGCGCCCCCGTCTCCCGCGCCTTCTACCAGGCCGGCCCCGACGACCCGCAGGGCGTGGCCGTACGGCGGCGGTTCGGCTGGGCGCCCGGCAGCCGCGGCGACTCCGCCGACCTCACGGGCCTGGAGGACGAGCACCTGAGCAGCGGCGAGCCCGGGGGTGCGGGCGGGGGCGGGAGCAGCGGGAGCGCCATCCTCACCCGGGAGATCGAACGGCCCCGCGTCGGCCCGATGCGCGACATCGCCGCCACCATCCAGCCCGACCAGGACGACCTGGTCCGGGCCGGCCTCGCCGACTCCGTCTGCGTCCAGGGTGCCCCGGGCACCGGCAAGACCGCCGTCGGCCTGCACCGCGCCGCCTACCTCCTCTACACCCACCCGCAGCGCATCCGCCGCTCCGGCCTCCTGATCCTCGGCCCCAACCGCACCTTCCTCTCCTACATCTCCGAGGTCCTCCCGGCCCTGGGTGAGACCGGCGTACGGCAGCGGACCCTGCCGGAGGAGATCGGCCGCCACCCGGTCACCGGCACCGACCCCCGCCGCACCGCCGCGCTCAAGCACGACCCGCGGATGGCCGAGGTCCTGCGCCGCGCGCTGTACGCCCACGTCCGCACCGACGCCGTCACCCCGCTCTCGCTCTCCGACGGCACGTACACCTGGCGGGTCTCCGCGGCCGTGCTGGCGAGGATCGTCGAGGGCGTACGGGAGGAGGAACCGCCGTACGCCGTCGGACGGGAACGCGTCCGCGGCCGGGCGATGCGGGCCGTACAGCTCCAGGCCGAACGGCGGGCGGGCCCGCAGCCCGGCGCCTGGACGCGGCGGCTCGAACGCTCCCGTGCGATGAGCGCCTGCCTCGACACCGTCTGGCCGAAGGTGCGCCCGGAGGAGGTGCTGGCCGGACTCCTCACGGACGGCGCGGCACTGGCGACGGCCGCCGAGGGGCTCCTCACCCCCGGTGAACAGCGGGACCTGCTCTGGACCCGGCCGCCGCGCTCGCACAGGTCCGCCCGCTGGTCGGCCGCCGACCTGGTCCTCCTCGACGAGCTCGCGGGGCTCGTCGAACACCCCGAGGGCTACGGCCACATCGTCGTCGACGAGGCCCAGGACCTGTCCCCCATGGAGTGCAGGGCGATCGCCCGACGGGCCGTCTTCGGCTCCCTCACCGTCCTCGGCGACCTGGCCCAGGCCACCACCCCCTGGTCGGCGCGGAGCTGGGACTCCGTCCTGGGCCACCTGGGCAAGCCGGAGGCGGCCGTGGTCCCGCTCACCACCGGCTTCCGGGTTCCGGCAGCGGTCGTGGACCTGACCAACCGGCTGCTGCGGCACCTCGGCACGGACGTGCCCCCGGCCAGGTCCTACCGCGGCGACGGCGAGGTGACGATCCGTCCGACCCGGGACGTGCCCGCGACGACGGTCACCGCGGTGCGGGAGGCCCTGTCCCACGCGGGGTCGGTGGGGGTCGTGGCGGCGGACGCGCAGGTGACCGCCGTACGCGAGGCGCTGACCGCCGCCGGCATCGAACCTGCGGGCCCGGACGAGCTGGGCGCGCGGGTGGCCGTGGTCCCGGCGAGCGTCGTCAAGGGCCTGGAGTACGACCACGTGGTGGCCGTGGAACCGGCGGCGGTGGCGGAGGGGGAGGAACGCGGCCTGCACAGGCTGTACGTCGTGCTGACCAGGGCGGTGTCCCGCCTGGACGTGGTCCACGCGAGACCGTTGCCGTTTTGAGGGGCGGCGCCGTCGGCGCGCCCCTTCAGGGGCGCGTGGAACTGCGCGACAACCCCCACGCACCGGCAGCCGTTGTACGACCCGGGCGACGGAAGGAACCCGCGCTCCGTGCCGGGGGAGACGTCCTGCACACCCTCGTCACCGACGCCACGGCACCCGCGGACGAAGTCACCGCACCCGAAGGCGCGGGCACCTTCGTCCGGAGCGTCTGACGAGTGCGTCCGTCCCCGGGGCGGGGGCCTGAACGGACGAGTCGCCTTCGGGCAGGCCTTCGTCAGTCCCGGCACCCCCTGTGCCGTCTCCGGCGCCTCGTCCTCAGGCGGGGCGCTCGGCCATGACGACCAGGCCCGGGCCGCTGAACTCGTCTGGCGGGAGGCGGAGTTCGGCGACGGGGCGTAGTCCGGCCTGCTCGATCAGGGCGACGAACCGTTCCGGCCGCCATTTGTGCGTCGTCCAGCGGACGGGCACACCCCCGTAGGCCTCCGTGCGCACCGCGTCCTCGTCGCCGACGTGCGTTGCGGTGATGAGGTGTCCGCCCGGCTTCAGGGCGCGCGCGAACAGGGCGAGGACCTGCGGGAGGACGGCGCGCGGGAGGTTGAAGAGCGACCACCACCCGAGCACGCCGCCGAGGGAGGCCTCTTCGAGGCGGAGGTCGGTGGCGGAGGAGACGCTGAAGCGGCAGTGCGGATAGAGGCGGCGGGCGTTCTCGATCATGCGGGCCGAGAGGTCGACGCCGGACACGTCGAGTCCGCGTTCGGCGAGGTAGGCGGTGACCGTTCCGGGTCCGCAGCCGACGTCGAGGACCGGTCCGAGTCCGCGCACGCTGTCGGCGAAGGCGTCGATCGACGCCTTGAGCCAGGGATGGCGGCGGATGTCGCCCATTCCCGTCGTCGCCACCATCTCGGCGTAGTTGTCGGCCACCCGGTCGTAGGACTCCCGGACCACGTCGAGATCGGCCGGCCGGTCGATTTGGTCTGCACCCATCGGCACACCATAGGGCGGCGAGATCACCGGGGCAGGAGGTTGAACAAACCGGCCGGGCCGGCAGAGCACCCATCCGGGTATGGCGCGGCACACTTTTGCAAGCAGGTGCTTGCAATTGTTAGCGAGGGTGGGGCAGGGTGGAGGTATGGCATCGCTGAACGTCGGCAATCTCGGTGAGTATCTGCGTGAACAGCGGCGCAACGCGCAGCTGTCGCTCAGGCAGCTCGCCGACGCCGCCGGGGTGTCCAATCCGTACCTGAGCCAGATCGAGCGCGGGCTGCGCAAGCCGAGCGCGGAGGTGCTCCAGCAGGTCGCCAAGGCCCTGCGGATCTCCGCCGAGACGCTGTACGTCCGCGCCGGAATCCTCGACGCCGAGCGGGATCTGAACGAGGTGGAGACCCGTGCGGTCATCCTCGCCGACCCCACCCTCGACGAGCGGCAGAAGCAGGTGCTGCTGCAGATCTACGAGTCGTTCAGGAAAGAGAACGGCTTCGTGTCGGGCGAGGAGCGGACGGGCGTAACGGGCACCCTGGCAGTCGCCGAGGACGACGACGCCGACAGCGACGTCGGCAGCGACACCGACGGCAGCGACACCGAAGACAGAGAGACCGGTCCGCGGCGGACGGCCGGATGAGCCGGCCAAGCGCGCCGGCCGCCACGCCGCGGACCACACAACCCTCAGCCGAACTTTAATACGGGAGGACCATCACCATGGCCATCACCGACGACCTGCGCAAGACCCTCAGCGACCCGACTCCGCTCTACTTCGCCGCCGGCACCGCCGACCTGGCCCTCCAGCAGGCCAAGAAGGTCCCCGCCCTGGTCGAGCAGCTGCGCGCCGAGGCCCCGGCCCGCATCGAGGCGGTCCGCAAGGCCGACCCGAAGGCCGTCCAGGAGAAGGCCGCCGCCCGCGCCAAGGAGGCCGGCGTCAAGGCCAAGGAGGCGCAGGCCAGCCTCCAGTCCAAGGTCAACGACTTCATCGTCTCCCTCGACGGCGACCTCAAGAAGCTCGGTGAGTCCGCCCAGGACTTCGCGCTGCGCCAGGTCGGCGTGGCCGCCGAGTACGCCGTCAAGGCCCGTGAGACCTACGAGAAGGTCGCCGAGCACGGCGAGCAGGCCGTGAAGACCTGGCGCGGCGAGGCCGCCGAAGAGATCGAGGACCTGGCCATCGCCGTCGAGGGCAAGCCCGAGACGGGCACGGTCAAGGAGGGCGAGAAGAAGGCGGACGAGCCCAGGGCCGCCGAGGCCAAGCCGGCCGCGGCGAAGAAGGCCCCGGCCGCCAAGAAGACCCCGGCCCCGCGCAAGGCCACCCCGGTCAGGAAGACCACCCCGCCGGCCAAGTAACCGGCGCACGCGTCAGCGGAACGTACGGACCGGGCACCTTGGGGGTGCCCGGTCCGTTCTACGGGTACGGTGGCCGCGTAGGGATCGGGAGAGAGCGGGTGGTGACGGCATGCTGATGCTGGGGTTCGCAGGGTTCCTGGGACTTCTGAAGATCGTCCTGATGGCCCTGGCGGCGTTCGGGCTGGTCGACGCCGTGTTCCGGCGCGAGGACGCCTTCCGCGCGGCCGACAAGCAGAACAAGATGTTCTGGCTGATCATCCTGGCCATCGCCCTGGTCGTCAGCTACCTCTTCTCGATCCTCTCCATCCTCCCGATCGCGGGCGTGGTGGCGAGCATCGTCTACCTCGTCGACGTCCGCCCCGCGGTCAAGCAGGTCTCCGGCGGTGGCGGCGGCTGGCGGGGCCGCCGCGGCGGCAGCAGCAGCGACGGCCCGTACGGCCCGTACAACGGCGGCCGCTAGGCGCCCCGTAGGGGGCGCGGGGAACTGCGCGACCAGCCACGAATCACCCGCACCCGGCTGACGGCAGAAGCCCCTACGGCGACCAGCCGCTCTCAAACGCCCCGATCCAGAAGAACGACGGCCACGTCATCCGTCAGCTCGCCCCCATTGAGCTGCCGCACCTCGTTCACCGCCGCCCGCAGCAACGCCTCCCCGGTCAGGCCGGAGGCCAGCTGACGGCGGACCATCTCGACCATCCCGTCCTGCCCCAGCCGCTCCCCGCCCGAGCCCACCCGGCCCTCGATCAAACCGTCGGTGTAGAGCATCAGGCTCCACTCGGCGCCCAGCTCCACCTGCATCCGCGGCCACCGCGCACCCTTCAGCAGCCCCAGCGCCGGGCCGTTGTTCTCGTACGGCAGCAGCTCGGCCGGCCGGCCCGGCCGGGCGACCAGCGGCGCCGGATGCCCGGCCAGGCACAGCCCGGCCCGGCGCCCGTCCGGCGCTATGTCGACGGTGCAGAGCGTCGCGAAGATCTCCTCGTCGGAGCGCTCGTGCTCAAGGACCTCCTGCAGCGTGGACAGCAGCTCGTCGCCGCACAGCCCCGCCAGGGTCAGCGCCCGCCAGGCGATCCGCAGCTCCACGCCGAGCGCGGCCTCGTCCGGGCCGTGCCCGCACACGTCACCGATCATCGCGTGCACGGTCCCGTCGGGCGTGCGCACGGTGTCGTAGAAGTCGCCGCCGAGCAGCGCACGGGAGCGGCCGGGCCGGTACCGGGCCGCGAAGCGCAGTGAGGAGCCGTCCAGCAGCGGGGTCGGCAGCAGGCCCCGCTCCAGGCGGCGGTTCTCCTGGGCGCGCAGCCGCCCCTCCGCGAGCTTGCGCTCGGTCGTGAGCGAACGCTTGCGCTCGACGGCGTACCGGATGGCGCGGCTCAGCAGCCGCCCGTCCAGTTCGTCCCGGAAGAGGTAGTCCTGCGCGCCGACGCGTACGGCCTCGGTGCCGCGCTCGGCGTCACCGGAGGCGGTGAGGGCCAGCACGGCGTGCCGGGGCGCGAGCTCCAGGACGTGCTTGAGCACGGCGAGCTCGCCCTCCGTCTCCTTGCCGCCCGGCGCGGGCAGCGCCAGGTCCAGCAGGATGCAGTGGACGTCGTCGGTCAGCAGCCGCTCGGCCTCGGTGAGGTTGCGGGCGGTGCGGACGCGGATCGAGGTGCCGGACGCGTCCTGCAACTCGGGCAGGACCGGCGAACCGGCCGGATCGTCCTCGATCAGCAGCAGGGTGAGAGTGGTGCCGCCGCTGTTCGGGGTGGCGGCTTCCGTGCGGTTGGCCTCTTCCTTGAGGGGGCCGCCGCCCTGTGCGGGCGCGGCGGCCGGCGCCTGACCACTCTCCACGGCCGGGATCGCTCTCTGCCGCGGTACGGGTACGGGCATCGTGTTGGGTTCCTTCCCTCCCCCCGAGGGCATGGCGGGGCGAGGGACCTCGACCCACCCGACGGGGACCATAGCGGTACTGGCCACCGCAACGGAATGGTGTGAGCCGCGTCGCCCTGTCTCAGGCCAGCGTCATATGCCGCGTGCCGTACCGCAGTTGGACAAGAGGGCCGCCGGGCAGGGATGACGAAGGTCACGTGCCGCCTGAGTTTGAGCGGGTGTTGCGGTGCGGCGCGTCACATGATGCAGCTCACGAAAGGGACATCACACCTAAACCGCCCGGCTGGTGCTCAGGCGTCCGGTCGTACCACCCCGAGGATCGGCATCGACCCCGCGCCGCCGATCGACACCGTCCTCCCCGGGCGCGGGGCCTGGATGATCGCGCCGTCCCCGATGTACATCGCGACGTGGCTGGCGTCGCCGAAGTAGATGATCAGGTCGCCGGGGCGCATGTCCTTCACGTCGATGTGCCTGAGCTGCTTCCACTGCTCCTCGGAGGTGCGCGGGATCGGTTTCCCGGCGCTCGCCCAGGCCTGTGAGGTCAACCCGGAGCAGTCGTAGGAGTCCGGGCCCTCGGCGCCCCACACGTAGGGCTTGCCGAGCTGGGCGGTGGCGAACGCGACCGCCTTCCTGCCCGCCGCGGACGCCTTGCTGTGGATCTCGTCGAGTATCCCGGTGTCCAGCCAGGCCGTCTGTGCCTTGTACGCGGATTCCCGCTCCAGTTCGGCGAGGCGCTCCTTCTGCTTCTTCTCCAGCGTCGACTCGAGCTTCTCGGCGGCGGCGATCCGCTGCGTGATCTTCTTCTTGGCGGCGGCCTTCTCCTTGCGGCCGGCCTCCAGTCTGTTCCACTGGTCGGCCGCGTCCGCCACGTACTGCTTCAAGTCCTGCTGGGTCTGGGTCACTTCCCTGATCAGGGCCTTGGTGGCCCGCTCGCCCTGGAGGACCCGCCCGGCCCCGTCCAGGAACTCGGAGGGGTTGTCGCTCAGCATCAGCTTGGCGGAGTCCGGCAGTCCGCCGGTGCGGTACTGGGCGGCGGCCGCCCGGCCCGCCCGCTCCTTCAGCTCGTCGAGCTTCTGCTGCCCCTTGACGATCTTCTTGGCAAGGCCGACGATCTCGGCGGACTGCTTGTGGGCCGCCTCCTCGGCGGCGTTGTACGCGTCGGTGGCGACGGCCGCGTCGTGGTAGAGCTTGTCGAGCTTCGCCTGGACGGCCTCCAGGTCCTTGTCCGGCGGGACGGTCACGGAGGCGGAAGTGGAGCCGCCGGCGGAGGCCGAGGCGCCGGGGGAGGCCGAGGCGCCGGGGGAGGGTGTCGGTCCGGGGGCCGCGAACGCCGTGCCGGGTGCCGCGAGCACCGTCACCGCGCAGACCACGGTCACCGCCGTCGCCAGGATCCCGCGCCCGCCCGGCCGGACGGTGTGCTTGTCCGGTCCCATGGCCCGACCCCCTCCGAAAAACTGATTAACCGTCAGTAACTTATGGCACGTGGGGGATCGTGCCACGGCGTGCCGCAAAGCGACAGAGGTAACGGCACGTGGGTTCCTCCCCGGTTTCCCCCCGAGCATGACGATCTCCCCGCCTTTGTGACGTACGACTCACCGAGATCGTTCCCAGCTCGCCCCATCAGGCCCTGGGTGCCAACGCCTCCCACGTCAGAGTCACTTCGCCCTGCCGCCAGCGCGCCGCCGAGTCCGTCACCGGCCAGTCGGCCGTCAGGTCCCGCACCGCCCGGATCCACCGCTGCCGGGCGCCGTACGAGGCGTAGGGCGCGGCCGCCGCCCACGCGCGGTCGAAGTCCCGCAGGAACACGTGCACAGGCTCGCCCGGCACGTTGCGGTGGATGAGCGCCTTCGGCAGCCGTTCGGCGAGGTCGGACGGGCGTTCCAGGGAGCCGAGCCGGGTCGCGAAGGTCACCGTCCGCGGCCCCTCGGCCCCGAGCGCGACCCACACGTGCCGCCGCCCGATCTCGTCACAGGTTCCCTCGACCAGCAGCCCGTCCGGCGCCAGCCGCCCGCACAGCCGCCGCCACACCTCGGCGACCTCGCCCTCGTCGTACTGCCGCAGCACGTTGGCCGCACGGATGAGCAACGGCCGCGCGGCGACCGGGATCTCGAAGCCGCCGTGCCGGAAGGCGAGCCCCTCGCGCTCGTACGGCCGGGCCGCGGCGACCCGCGCCGGCTCGATCTCGACCCCGACGACACGCGCGCGTGGCGCGACGGTACGCAGCCGCCCGAGCAGTTCGACGGCGGTCCAGGGCGCGGCACCGTAACCGAGATCGACGGCAACCGGGTCGGCCGCACGGCGCAACACGCCACCGTGCGTGGCTGCGATCCACCGGTCCATGCGACGCAGCCGGTTGGGGTTCGTGGTCCCGCGCGTCACGTTCCCCACGGGTCGGGAGGCGGCGCGGGTGTTCATGCCTACGAGAGTAAAGCGCCCCGAAGGGGCGCGGGGAACTGCGCGCCCAGCCCCCACCCCCCCCGCGCCCGACCCCACAAGCACCGCCCCCACGCGTCCCACCCTCGAACGGTTGAGCGACATCAGGCAATGTGTCGGCAAAATCAACCACCCCCGGAATGGGAATCCTCCCCTCCGTGTTGCACCCCGTTGGAGGGCACTCGATGCCTCCCACCGGCATGCCCGCCCGAGAGAGGACCGCCACGTGAGCCAGTACGTCAGCAGGCTCGGGCGCCGCTCCCCGTCGGCTGCCTCCCGGCTCCGCCGGGCCCGCCGGCCGCGCCGCGTCGCCATGCTCTCCGTGCACACCTCACCGCTCCACCAGCCCGGCACCGGAGACGCCGGCGGCATGAACGTCTACATCGTCGAGCTCGCGCAGCGCCTCGCCGCGATCGACATCGACGTCGAGATCTTCACCCGGGCCACCTCCGGCGGCCTCCCGCCCACCGTAGAACTCGCCCCCGGCGTCCTCGTCCGGCACATCGACGCCGGCCCCTACGAGGGCCTCGCCAAGGAGGACCTCCCGGCCCAGCTGTGCGCCTTCACGCACGGCGTCATGCAGGCCTGGGCCGGCCACCGCCCCGGCCACTACGACCTCGTCCACTCGCACTACTGGCTCTCCGGGCACGTCGGCTGGCTCGCCGCCCAGCGCTGGGGCGTCCCCCTGGTGCACGCGATGCACACCATGGCCAAGGTCAAGAACGCCAACCTGGCCGACGGCGACACCCCCGAGCCCGCCGCCCGCGTCATCGGCGAGACCCAGATCGTGGCCGCGGCGGACCGCCTCATCGCGAACACCTCCGAAGAGGCCGACGAACTCGTACGCCACTACAGCGCCGACCCCGGCAAGGTCGCCGTCGTCCACCCCGGCGTGAACCTCGACCGCTTCTGCCCCGCCGACGGCCGCGCGGCGGCCCGCGCCCGCCTGGACCTTCCGCAGGACGCCCTGGTCCCGCTCTTCGCGGGCCGCATCCAGCCCCTCAAGGCCCCCGACGTGCTGCTCCGCGCCGTCGCCGTCCTCCTCGAGGAGCGCCCCGAGCTCCGCTCCCGGATCGTCGTACCGATCGTCGGCGGCCCCAGCGGCAGCGGCCTGGCCAAGCCGGAGGGGCTGCAGAAGCTGGCCGCGCGGCTCGGCATCGCGGACGTCGTCAGGTTCCGCCCGCCGGTGGACCAGGAGCAGCTCGCGGACTGGTTCCGGGCGGCCTCCGTCCTGGTCATGCCGTCCTACAGCGAGTCCTTCGGCCTGGTGGCGATAGAGGCCCAGGCGGCCGGCACCCCCGTCCTCGCCGCCTCGGTCGGCGGCCTGCCGGTGGCCGTGCGGGACGGTGAGACCGGCTTCCTGGTGCGCGGTCACGATCCCGCCGACTACGCGCGCGTGCTGCGTCGTTTCGCCGACGAGGCCACTCTGGCGGACCGTTTCGGCAGCGCCGCCGCCCGGCACGCCCAGTCCTTCGGCTGGGACGCCGCGGCCGCCGCCACCGCCGAGGTCTACCTGGGCGCGACCCAGTCCCACCGCCGTCGCGTACGCTCGGCCCATGGGTGATGGCGCACAGGAACGGCAGGCCGGGCAGGTCATCGAGGGTGTCCTGAAGGACGCCGAACTGGACTGGGAGAGCCCCGAGTCCGGCACCTACGTCGTGCAGCTCCCCGGCACCCGCAAGCTGAGGACGACCGTCTCCCTCATCGTCGGCCGCCACTCCCTCTCCCTGAACGCCTTCGTCATCCGGCACCCGGACGAGAACGAACCGGCCGTCCACCGCTGGCTCCTGGAGCGCAACCTCAAGCTGTACGGCGTGAGTTACGCCGTCGACCGCCTCGGCGACGTCTACGTCACCGCCCGCCTCCCGCTCTCCTCCGTCACCGCCGCCGACCTGGACCGGCTCCTCGGCCAGGTCCTGGAGGCCGCGGACGGCGCCTTCAACACCCTCCTGGAGCTGGGCTTCGCCTCCGCGATCCGCAAGGAGTACGCGTGGCGGGTGTCCCGGGGCGAGTCCACGCGGAACCTCGACGCGTTCACACACCTGATCGAACGCCCCGCTGACTGACCGCAGGTCCCTACCTGATTGAGGCCTGCACGACTCTTTCGAGGTACCGGGCCGACATGGCATGCTCACCGCCGACGCACATATGAACGTCGTTCACAACCATGAAAGCCGCCATGGGAAGGACGTACGGCATGAGCACCACGCACCACGACGTGACCGCCGGTATGACCAGACGGACCCTGCTGCTCGCCGGCGCCACGGCGGTGGCCGCGACCGCCGTGGCGGGCGGCACGGCCCACGCCTCCGACGGCAGTGCCTCCGACGGCCAGGTGCCCTCCCTCTGGCGGGAGTTCCGGCGCACCCCCTTCACCCACCCGCAGATCCCCTACGTCGGCCGGGCCGGAGCGGCCCGCATCCGGCGCCTCCCGGTCGTCGCCGACGTCCGCGCGTACGGCGCGGTCGCCGACGGCGTCACCGACTGCGCCCCCGCGATCAACCGTGCCATCGCCGCTGCCGCCAGGGCCGGCGGTGGCACGGTCACCATCCCGCCCGGCACCTTCCGCATCGACGGCCTGATCCACATCGGCCATGACAACGTGGTGCTGCGCGGCGCCGGCAGCGGCCGTACGACCCTGTACGCGACGAAGAACCTCACCGAGCTGATCGGCCCCTACGGCTCGCGCTACGGCGGCACGAAGTCGGCGTGGTCCTGGGCGGGCGGGCTCATCTGGCTGGCGCCGAAGCCCCGCTGGGACTCCCTGGTCGCCGCGATCAAGGCGCAGGCCTGGCCGTTCGAGGGCTGGACCGGCAACAAGCGCGACGAGTGGGAGCAGTTGACCCCCGTCGAACCGGCCCGTCAGGGCGACCGGACGGTCACCGTCACCGACCCCTCCGGCCTCCGCCCCGGCCGCCTGGTCCTGCTCCGGATCGCCGACGACACCGCCCACACCCTCCTCCAGCACATGTCCGGCGGCGGCCCGGGACCGGCGTCGTACTACTGGGAGGACAAGACCAAGCTGCTGTCGTACGTCCCCTACGAGTGGCCCGTCCGGGTCACGGCGGTGCGCGGCCGCCGGGTGACGCTGGAACGCCCGCTGCCGCTGGACCTCCGCCCGGAGTGGAACCCCCAGTTCACCACCCACGTCCGGGAGCTGACCGGCTCCGGCGTCGAGGGCCTCACCCTCGACGTCATGGAGACCCCGCAGTCCCCGCACCTCCTCGACAAGGGCTACAACGGGGTCGTCCTGCAGTGCGCGTACGACTGCTGGGTGGACGACGTCACCGTCCGCAACGTCGACAACGGCTTCGGCCTGGTCGCCGCCTCCGCCTGCACCCTGCGCCGCACCCGGGTCGGCGGCCGGGGTGAGCACCACCCCTACTTCTGCCGCGAGGGCTCGCACGACAACCTGATCGAGGACTTCACCATCGAGGAACGCACGGTCCCGGCCCCGTCCGACACCCAACTCCACGGCATCAACGTCGAGGGGCTCTCCTCCCACAACGTCTGGTCGCGCGGCGAGATGCAGATGGGCACCTTCGACTCCCACCGCGGCCTGCCGTTCGCCAACGTCCGCACCGACATCACCGTGGACAACAACGGCCGGCACGGCGGCGACGCCAACGCGGGACCGCTGTTCGGCGCCCGCTTCACCCACTGGAACGTTCGAGTGACCAACGGCCGCGCGGGCCTGATGCGCCTGGACGGGCTGGCCCCGTACTCCGCGACGGTCGGCCTCAACGAGGTCACCGAGTTCGACCAGATCGACGTACCGGACTTCGCCGGCGACCTGCACTCCCGCCTGGAGCTGTACGGCACCTGGGACGCGGTACGGCCGCGGAACCTGTACGAGGCTCAGCGCGCGCTGCTCCGGTAGCGCCCCGGCGTCACCCCGACCAGCCGCTTGAAGTGCCGGGTGAGATGGGCCTGGTCGTAGAAGCCGGCGGCGGTGGCCGTCTCGCCGGGCGGTACGCCGTCGAGCAGCAGCCTGCGGGCCCGGCCGACCCGGCGCGACGTCAGGTACTGGTGCGGGGCGATGCCGTACGCGCCGCTGAACGCCCGTACCAGGTGGGCGGGGTGGGCGTGCAGCAGCCGGGCCGCCTCCTCCAGGCCGAGCCCGTCGGCGACCCGCTCGTCGAGGAGTTCGCGCAGGGTGCGGGCGAGGACCGGGTCAGCGGGGCCGGGGGTCACGGACCGGGGGCGGAGCAGGTCCCGCAGCCGCTCGCCGATGAGGGTCAGCCGGCTCTCGGCCTCCAGCTCGTCGCCGGGGCGGACGAGCACGGAGTGCAGCTGGCCGACCCGCCGTCGCAGCAGGGGGTCGCGCAGGTCGGGGCCGTCGACGGCCGGCCCGATCAGGCCCTCCCCGAGGACGCTCTCGTCCAGGTAGACCACACGCTTGCGGAAGCCGTCCGCGGTGGCGGGGGAGCCGTTGTGCGGGACGTGCGGCGGCAGCAGGGTCACGGTGTCGGCCGGGGTGCCGTGCTCGTGGCGTTCGAGGTCGTACCGCACGGCGCCGTCGTCCACGATGAGCAGCGTCCAGGCGTCGTGGACGTGCATCGGGTACGCGTACTCGGTGAAACGGGCGTGGAAGACCTCGGTGACGCCCGGGACACTGGGGCGCCAGGCGGTTACTTCCTGTGCGTCGGACTGCCGGGCGGCCATGCAAAGAACGTACAAGACCCGGATGAAAGACGTCCGGCAGTCTCGGGGCATGAGCACTCCCAGTACGGACGCCGTCCGTTTCGACACGAAGATCGCCGTGCTGCTGCGGGACGACCTGGAGCCCTGGCAGCGGCTGAACGTGACCGCGTTCCTGGTCAGCGGCCTGGGCGCCACGCTTCCCGAGGTGGTCGGGGAGCCGTACGAGGACGCCGACGGCGTCGGCTACCTGCCGATGTTCCGGCAGCCGGTACTGGTCTTCGAGGGCGGCAAGGAGACCCTGAGGGCCGCGCACGAACGGGCGCTGGGCCGCGCCCTGCCCCGGGCCGTCTTCACCGCGGACCTGTTCGCGACCGGTAACGACCGCGACAACCGGGCGGCGGTCCGTGCCGTACCCACGGCGGAGCTGGACCTGGTGGGGCTCTCGGTGTACGGGCCGCGGAACGCGGTGGACAAGGTGCTGAAGGGGGCGCGGATGCATCCGTGACCCGCTTCTTCGCCCGGCGGTCCTCCGACCGGAGGAATCTCGTCCGGTGACCGGGTGATCTGATGATCGTAATTGTTGCTGCGGGGGCCGGACGTCGCATGTGACTGTCATGCGATACATCAGACTCTGCAGTGTGGCCGCGGTTGCGGCAGCGATCGTCACGGGGCTGACGAGCGGAGGGGCGGCCGCGGCGGATCCGGACCGGGTGCCGTGCAGTGGGACGGCGCTGAGCCTTGCCATCGCCACCGCGCGGAACGGCGAGACCATTGATCTCCGCCGGGACTGTACCTATCTCCTGAGCACCGCTCTGCCGGTCATCGTCAAGGACCTCACGATCCGGGGCAATGGTGCGACGATCCTCCGGGACGGGACGAGTCCCTCTGCCTTCCGGATCTTCGACATCGCCTCGAACGGCAACCTGCGTCTGCAGGACCTCACTGTCCGCGGCGGCTATCTCACCTCCGGGGACGGCGCCGGCATCCGCGTCAACGGCGGCGCGCTCAGGCTGTCGAAGGTCGATGTGGTCGACAACACCGCCGGGCAGAGCACCGCCGTCGGGGGCGGTGGCGGCATCGCGGTGGAGCCGGGCGGGTCGGCCGAGATCAGAAGCAGCTATGTGGCGTTCAACAACGCGAACAACGGCGGTGGCCTCTACACCAGGGGGACCGTGACCGTCGAGAACTCCGAGTTCGCCCGCAACCACGCCCAATACTCCGGCGGTGGGATCTACCAGTCCGGGGACAGCATCTTCGTCGGCTCGAGTGTGATCCGGCGCAACACCGCGGCCGGGTCCGCGAGCGGCGGCGGCATCTTCGTCGCCAGCAGCAACGTGACGGAGATCGTCGACAGCAAGATCACGAACAACACCGACACGGGCACCAGGGGCGGCGGGATCTACAACAACGGGAACCTCAGGCTGGCGAAGTCCGAGGTCAGTGGCAACGTCGTCGGCGGCGTGGAGGGCCTGGGCGGCGGCATCTACAACATGGCCGGGCTCCGTCTCAAAGACACCGATGTCTTCCGCAACAGCGCGAACGGCCCCGGCGCATCCAAGGGCGGCGGCATCTACAACAACGGCGGAACGGTCACCCTCGACCACAGCACCGTCCGCAACAACGCCTCCACGGTGGCGCCCGGCGGGGTCTTCACCAACAGGCTGATCTCGGTGACGGACTCGACCGTCACCCGCAACATCCCGACCAACTGCTCGCCCGGCCTGGTACCTGGCTGCACGGACTGACGCCGCCCACGGCCACCCACGACCATGGGAAAGGCCGCCCCGGCCCTCTGCCGTACGGGGGCCGGGGCCCGCGCGCTCAGCCGGCCCCCACCCCCGCGTCCGCCTCAGCCCCCGCCACGGCCGCCGCCACCGGCCGTTCCGCCGGCACCCGCCGCATCAGCAGCCCGTAGCCGAAGGCGGCCGCAGTCCCGACGACCGCGCACACCCCCCACAGCCACTTCGCCCCGAACCGGTCGATGACGACGCCGGACAGCAGCGGCGCGATGAGCGCGGCGGCGGACCAGGACAGCGTGTACATCCCCTGGTACCTGCCCCTGCCGTGCACCGGCGAGAGCTGTACCACCAGCCCGGTCTGGGTCGGCGCGTTGACGATCTCGGCGAGCGTCCACACGCACACGGTGAGCGCGAACACCCCGACCGACCCGGCGAAGGCGGTGAGCCCGAACCCGTACCCGGCGAGGAGGGACGAGACGACGAGCAGGGACCGCGGATCCCGGTGCTGGATGACCCGGGTCACCGGAATCTGCAGCACCACGATGAGGACGCCGTTCACGGCGATGGCCATGCCGTAGTCGGCGGGCGTGAACCCGGCCTCGCCCATCGCCACCGGCAGCCCGACCGACCCCTGCTGGAAGATCAGGGCGACCAGGAACGACAGCCCGACGACGCCCATGTACCGCCCGTCGCGCACCACGGTCAGCAGGCTGACCTCGCTGTCCTCGGCGACTTCGGCGGCGGCCCGCCGGGGCCGTGACTCGGGCAGCCGCAGGAAGACGAGGACGGCGCAGACGGCGGTCATCCCGGCCTCGATCAGGAACCCGGCGCGGTAGCTCACCTCGGCGATGAACCCGGCCCCCATGGACGACACGGCGAAGCCCAGGTTGATCGCCCAGTAGTTGAGCGAGAAGGCCCGCACCCGGTCCTCGGGCCGCACGATGTCGGCCATCATCGCCTGCACGGCCGGCCGGGAGGCGTTGGAGGCCACGCCGACGAGGAAGGCGACGGCGGCGATGGCGACGGGGTCCTGCACGAACCCGAGGAGCGCGACGGCCGCGGCGGTGGACCCCTGCGCGAGGAGCAGGGTCGGCCGCCGTCCCAGCCGGTCGGCCATCACCCCGCCGCCCAGCGACGAGACCACCCCGCCCAGCCCGTGCAGGGAGGCGACGAGCCCGGCGTACGACGCGCTGTACCCCCGGTCGAGGGTCAGGTACAGGGCCATGAAGGTGGCCACGAAGGCACCCAGCCGGTTGACGAGGGTGCTGGTCCACAGCCACCAGAACTCCCGCGGCAGACCGGAGACGGTCTCCCGGGCGGCGCGGCGCAGGGCGGCGGACGGCATGGTTTCCCCCAGGGCAGGCGTAAGCGGTGCGGATGCGGTTTCTGTAAGCGCCACAGACCGCTACTGGAACTTACTTACCGACCGCTCGGCTGAGCCAGTCAATTAACAAATGCAGTCAACTGTCCGCCCCCTGGGACGCCGCCCGGCCGCCCGCCCGCCGCCCCGAATACGTGGATTACGCTCTGTCCCATGGCCGACGCACCGTACAAGCTGATCCTCCTCCGCCACGGCGAGAGCGAGTGGAACGCGAAGAACCTGTTCACCGGCTGGGTGGACGTCAACCTCAACGAGAAGGGCGAGAAGGAGGCAGTCCGCGGCGGTGAACTCCTCAAGGACGCCGACCTGCTCCCCGACGTGGTCCACACGTCCCTCCAGAAGCGGGCGATCCGCACGGCACAGCTCGCCCTCGAAGCCGCCGACCGCCACTGGATCCCGGTCCACCGCAGCTGGCGCCTGAACGAGCGCCACTACGGCGCCCTCCAGGGCAAGGACAAGGCGGCGACGCTGGCCGAGTTCGGCGAGGAGCAGTTCATGCTCTGGCGCCGCTCGTACGACACCCCGCCCCCGCCGCTCCCGGACGACTCGGAGTTCTCCCAGGCCTCCGACCCGCGCTACGCCTCCATCCCCCCGGAGCTGCGCCCCCGCACGGAGTGCCTCAAGGACGTCGTCGTCCGCATGCTGCCCTACTGGTACGACGGCATCGTCCCCGACCTCCTGGCCGGCCGCACGGTCCTCGTCGCCGCCCACGGCAACAGCCTGCGCGCCCTGGTCAAGCACCTCGACGGCATCTCCGACGCCGACATCGCCGGCCTCAACATCCCCACGGGCATCCCCCTCGCCTACGAACTCGACGCCGACTTCAAGCCGGTCACCCCGGGCGGCCGGTACCTCGACCCGGACGCGGCAGCAGCGGCCATCGAGGCGGTCAAGAACCAGGGCAAGAAGAAGTAGGTTCCGTGATCATGCCCCCGACCTGCGCAAACGGCGTGGTGCGGGGGCATTCTCACGGCCTGGGCCCACTGTGGGCCCTCAGTGCCCCGACTCGTGCGGCCGGAGTGCGCGACCGATGGCGTTCCGGGCGCGGTCCCGGCTGCTCGGCATGAGGTGCGCGTAGACCTTCAGCGTCAGCCCTGGGTCGGAGTGCCCCAGGTACTCACTGACGGCCTTGATGCTTTCTCCTGCGTCCAAGAGAACCGACGCATAGAAGTGCCTCAGGGCGTGCATCCCGTGCTCCCGAGCGGCTGCATGCTCACGGCTCTTCGCCTTGGGAATCACGCCTGCTCTGGCGAGCGAGGGCTTCCAGTGGTCTTCGTTCAGCGAGGTACGCCAGACGTGGCCACCGTTGGGCCCGCTGAAGATGAGCCGCTTGGTCACTGGCTGGCCGGTAGCTCGCATCCACGGCAACGTGACTTCGACAGGCGGGAAGCGCTTGATGTGCTCCCGGAGGGCTTCCGCCACAGGGTCGGGCAGAGGCACGTCACGGAGTTTGCCGCCCTTCGGAGGCGCGAATACGGGCTGGCTCAGGCTCAGCTTGAGTTGCTGCACCACATGCAGGGTGCCGCCCTCGAAGTCCAGCTCATCGACGCTCAGTCCGAGGATCTCGCCTTGACGGAGCCCGCAGCCGGCACCAACGTCGACCATCGTGCGGAAGCGCTCCACCATGGCGGCCCGCACGGCGAAGACGCGTTCCGGCTGCCAGGGCACGACCCTGCGTGTGCCCATCTCGGGGAGCGTCACCGTGCGGGAGTTGAAGGGGTTCCGGCGGAGGTACCCGTCCTCTACGGCTGCCGAGAGGACGGCACGGACGTTGGAGAAGATCACACGGGCGTACGCGCCAGACATGCCGGACGCTTCGAGCTGCGTCACGAACTCACGGATGTGACTCGGCTGGAACGACCCGAGCGGACGTGACCCGATGCGCGGGAAGGCGTGCAGCTTGAGCTGCGACTGCATAGATGCCCGGGTGTTCGGGTCGCCGCTCTGGCTCGCGAGCCATTCCTCCGCGAACTCCTGGAAGGACCTCCGCGAGGCGTTCGGGTCGATGTAGTCCCCGCGGGCGACGTCCGCCGTGATTTTGCTCAGCCACTGTTCAGCGAGACGCTTCTGTCCATCGGGGAAGGATTTGCCCTTGCGCTTGCCGTCGGGCGCGAACCAGCGGACCCGGTAGCGCATGCCCGTGCCGTATCGCTCGGTCTTGACTCGGACGGTCTTGCCGTCGGCGTTGGTTTCGGTCCTGTACCAACGGTCTTGGATGCTGCCAGCCATGAGAGATGCGGTCCCTTCCCAGCATGGAGCAGGGGCAGCCGTTCAACGGCCACCCCTGAAGTTGTGTGTGCTTGCGTCAGGCCGCGACGCGGTCGACGTTCTTGAGCTGAGTGACGTAAGCCCCCACTTCGGCGGGGTCGTAGCGAACGTGCTTGCCGACACGGAATCCGGGAGGACCGGTGCGCTTCCTGCGCCACTGATAGACGGTTTCGAGGGGGACGCCGAAGATCTCGGCAATGTCGTCGGGGGTGAGGTACCGGTCGGGGAGACCGCTGCGGAGGGTGGCGCGGGGGTCGGGTTGAGCGGAACGGGTTCGGCTCATGGGGTCCTCAGTGGTTGAGTCGCATTGGCGGGCCCTCTCGGAGCCCGTGTGTGTCCGAGGTGGGGATTTCTGCGTCACAGCGTCACCCGCGTCACGCAGGCTTCTGACCCGCAGGTTTGGGGTGACGCAGAGAGTTCGGGGTGCGTCACGCGTGACGCAGGCTCTCGTCACGCGTGACGCAGGTGACGCGGCGTGACGCAGAGAGGGGCCGTCTGCGTCACGCTCTTGTGCGCAGGTCACCGGCCGTTATCCAAGATCGTGTGACGCTGTGACGCAGCGTTCTCCTACTTAGGAAAAAGAAGGGGCGTCTGTGGTGGTGTGTGGCGCGGCTCAAGGCGTGAAGAAGGAGCCGCTACGCGGCGCGACCTTGGGGGGCGCGAGCGCCGAACAGCAAGAGGAGCACGCGCGGCCCGTGGTGCTCCTCTTGCTTGCACGGCCGGAGCGCCGGTCAGAACGTCTGCTGCTCGTGCGACGGCGTGGCCGGTGAGCGGGTCATTTCGATGTAGCGGCCCTCTCGGGTGCGGCCCGAGTCGATGAGAACGCCACGGGCCGCGAGGGTGGGCTGTAGCCGCTTGAGCCGGTCGGAGAGCACCTTGCCCGTGGTCGGCCAGCCCTTGGGCAGGGGCCGGAAGTCCTCTCCGGTGTAGACGCGGCTGAGGCAATGCAGCCACTCCGTGGACGTCATCCGCTGCTCCGTGCCCGCGTCCAGGCCGGCGGCGTGCGCGAGGACGGTCTGAGCCAACAGGTCACCCTCGATCACGTCGTCGTTCAGGTCGTCCAGGCTGGCCCGGTAGGCGGCGAGCGCACCCAGACTGGTGGCCGCGTCCAACTGCGCGCACAGGTGCGCGAAGTCCGCCATCCGCAGGTCGGTCGGGGTCTCTGCCTCAGCCGCGCGGACCTTCACGGTCAGGTCCAGGAGGGAGCCGAGGACGACCGGCAGCACCTCCGCGTACTCCGTCCACAGCTCATCCTCCGTGCGCCGCACCCGGGGCCGCTCCAGCCGCAACGGCAAGAGCCGTTCCGCGAGGTCGGGACGGATCACGCCGACGTCGATACCGGTCAGGAGCAGGGGCCGGCGGTAGCCGACGCGAAAGACGTCCCCGTCCGTGAACAGCGCGCGCTTGACGTTCTCCGCGCCGGTCACGATGCAGCACATCGCGTCGGACAGGTCCGGGCTCATGTGGGAGAGGTTGTCCAGCGCGGTCACCCACCCGGCCGCCACGGCGGCAAGGAGGTTCTCCTCATCCTTGGGAGCCCGGCGCAAGTCACCGGTCATACCCTCGATGATCCGCACGAGCATCCGCCCGCCGGTGGACTTGCCGGCACCCTGCGGGCCGGTGAGGAACGGCGCCGGCACGGGCACGGATGGCCCGAGGCACCCGACCAGCCACGCAATGGCCAGGCACTCCGTTTCCGCGGTGGCGAAGTTGCACAGCCTCAGCAGCAGATCGATGCCCTTGCCGTCCGTGTTCTTGACCGGCAGCGGGAGTTCGCCAGTGAGCTGGGTGCGCCGCCAGCACACCTCACGCGGATCGGGTACAGCGATGTCCCATCCGGTGGGGTGGATGCGGACGGACTGTCCGTCGGCGCGGCCCAGGTCCAGCCATGTCGCCCCGTCGAAACCGGGCGCGACGCGGATATGCACAGGCTGCACGTCTTCGGTCAGGGCGAGTGCTTCGATCAAGTCGAGTGCCTCCTTGAGCGCGGTCCCGTTGAACACGCCCAGTCCGTCCCGGAACAGTCCCACCATGAGTTCCTGGCGGTGACTGCCGGTGGTGCCCTGGGAGCGGATCGGACGGGCGACAGGGTGGCCGTTGCGCTGCGCGTACACGGTCCCGTCGGCGGTGCGGAAGTATCGGAAGTGCGCTTGCGCGTAGTCGGTGATGACCTTGCGGGCAGGAGCCTGCTCGTCCTCGGGCATGGTCACAGTCCCAACGTGGTCAGGGCGTTGGTCCACGCGTCGGTGCAGTGCCGCGGAGACTCACCCTTGGCCTGCGCGGCGGTGAACAGCCGGCCGACATGGGCGTCGGTGAGGCAGCCGCACCGGCCGTGCGTCGACAGCACCGCGAGGAACGTGCGGTACACGGTCGCGTGGACCGCGCTGGACGCCTCGGTGATGCGCTGCACGCCCATGGTGATCCCGCGCTCCAGATAGGTGGGCGTGCGGTGCGGGCACTCGCCCTCATGGCCCCTCAGGGGCACTGAGAGCGTCTGTGGCGCCCTGCGGGCGGGCGACGGGTCCTTTACTGCCAGGGCGCGCACAGCGTCCGGGAGAGGGGCCGTGGCGCCAACGCCCGTACCGAGCCAACGGGCGTACGCCATAAGGGACTTGACGTCTACACCGGGCCGGACCGCGTTCGAGGATGGCATGGTGCCCTGGTAGATCCAGTGCTCGCCCCGGGTGGTGGTCACGGTCCGGGTGGCGGGCAGGGTGGCGCGGGCCCACTGGATGGCGGCGGGGTCGTCCAGGTCGACCACGGTGAGGCCGGCGCCGCCGGGGTGGTAGGCGACCGCGGCCGCGTGCCGCCAGGCCGGCGTCCACGCCGGGGAGGTGAGGACGTGCGGGTCGGTGGTGGCGGCGGCCCATCCGTGGCACGGCGCCGCGCACCGGCAGGGGCCCGCACTCTTCATGTGGGGCCGGCCGCCGCACGCGTTGGTGGCGCACTGGGGGCAGTTGCCGAAGGGGACCTTTCCCGCCCGGAGGGGCAGCACCGGGACACCGTCGGCCGCAAGGTGCAGGGCGGTGCGCAGGTGCGCGGGGTGGGTCATGATGGAAAACCTCCACTGGTCAGTTCGTGGCAGGTGGACAAGGGCGGCCCCGCGACTTTGGCGAGACGAGGGGGCCGCCCTTGGCGTAGCTAGGCGCCGGTGTGGGGTTCCTGCCGTGCCGTCTGCTCGTGCCATGCGGCGTACTGCTCGCGGACGTAGTCGCGGGGGTTGCCGGCCACGTCGGCACGGTCCAGGGCGATCAGAGCGAGGGCGATGTATTCGGCCTGCTCGTCGGGGTGGAAGCGGTCGGTGAGGGCGGCGCGGCGCAGCCACCATTCCCGGTTCCGTTTCCCCTCGTCGGCCCGGCGGATGAGCCAGTTGATTTCGTCGGCTTGGGCGGGGGCGTTGGCGTAGGCGGGGTGGATGCCGGCGCGCTCGTGTTCGGTCAGGTCGGGGTTGGGGCTGAGGTGGTCGGCGGTGGCGTACAGGCGCCGCAAGTTGCCGTCGCGGGTGGGGTACTGGCGGACGGGCCCGAGGTTGAAGGCCTTGGTCAGGGCGGCGGTGACGGGAGCGATGTCGTCGGGGTCGCAGATGATGCGGATCTCGATCACGGGTGTTTGTCTCCTGTCAGCCGTGGCGTTGGCGGCGGCGGTATGCGCGTTGGCGGCACGCCGGTGAGCAGTAGCGCGGGGGCCGTCCTGTAGCAGCTGTCGGGATAGGGTTCTGGCACTCTGAGCAGCGCTTATGGCCGCGCGCGGTGCGGGTTTCGTCACGGGTTTCATCACACGGTTCGGGCAGCGCGGGTGCGGGGTGGGTGGTGATTTCCCATAGGGCGCGGGCGATGTTTTCGGTGCCGAGTGCGCGGCGGGGGCGGTTGGGGGTGTTCCAGCCGGGGCGGGCGGGGAGGTCTGTGACCTTGCGCCAGCCGGCGGCGCGCAGGCTTGCGCCGGTTTCGCCGTCTTGGGTGTAGGTGATGGCGCGGGTGTAGCCGGCGCTGCGGGCGGTGCGCCATGCGGCCGCGTACAGGGCGGAGCAGGCGTTGGGGGTGCCGTCGGTGGCAACGCGGGTGACCTCGATGGTCAGGCCGTTGTCGAAGTGTCGGTTGACGGGTCTGCCCACGATGGCCACCCCGACCAACTGGCCGGCGTCGGTGCGGACTCCGAGGGAGAACTGATGTCCCTGCGGAGGGGCGTGGTGGCGGTGGTGGTCTTCGACGTAGGCGCAGGCGGCTTGCCACTTCATGGGCCGGATGTGCAGCTGTTGAGCGTTGGCCGGAGCAGGCACGGAAGCGCCGCCGTCAGCCGTGGTGCTCGTTGCGGGTCCGGGCGATGAGCCCGTAGGTCTTCGTGGTGGTGTTCTCCTGCCGGACCGGGCCCCGGTAGTGGTGGTGGGTTTCGGTCTGGACGCCCTTGAGGGAGCGCAGGGCGGTTCCGATGGCGGCGAAGACGCCGGCGACGGCGGCGATGGGGAGAGTCACGAACAGGACGGAGGTGAGGGAGACGGCGGCGAATCCCTGGCAGGCGAGCCAGACACCGCACCCGACGCCGACGAATGCGGCACCGACACCAATGCCGGCGACGGCGGTCCCGGCGGCCCACGCGGGCACGATCCGCCGGTCTGGCTGCATGACTGGGGGCGTGTCGCCGTAGGCGGGAAGCGGGCTGTCGTCTCGGTAGGAGGTCGGGGTCTCGGGGGCGGGCTTGTAGGCGTCGGCGATGATCCGGGCGGCTTCGGCGGCGGCGACGTCGTCGCTCATGCGGACGCCCGTGTGGAGCGCTTCGGGGGTGGTCTCGGGGTACATGTGGAATCCCTTCCGGTCACGGTTCAGGGAGGCGAAGACGCCCCCTGCCGGGGGCGCTGTGAGGGGGGTTTCGGGGGGCTGACCTGGGGCGCCTCCCTGCCTCCCTGGCTGATCATTCGTGCAGGTCAGGGGGAGGGAGGCGGGTCAGGGAGGGGTTCAGGGAGTTCTCCCTGCCTCCCTGACCTGCCACGGGTCGGCTCCCTGTCACTCGGAGGCGGAAACGGAATCCGTCTCGTCGCGGTGGGCGAGCGCGCGGGCGAGGCGGTCGGCGGCGATGACCATGCGTCCGTCGGACTTGTACGGCTCAGCGCCGGTGCCGTCCAGGACGCGCTTGAGGTCGATGAAGGACCACTTGCCGTAGGCGTCCGCGTCCAGCACGGCGAGCCGCTTGAGGACGTCCTGAGTGAGCACCCGCGCGTCCGTCCCCAGCACGGAGGCGATGTCCACGAGCGCATCTCGCTGCTCGCCTTGCTCGATGACGCGCAGGGTCGGGACGCCGGAGCGCAGGGCCTTGGCCCGGTCGGCGATGGCGGTTGCTTCGTCGTGGCCGATGAAGTGCGTGCGCACCGTGATGGACGACTGCCCCTTCGGGATGTCGATTCCGCTGGACGCGACGACCAACGTGCCCTGGTCCAGGCCCGGGCGCAGCAGGTTCGGTGCGGCGCCGCCGTCGACGGCCTTGTCCCCGAGTGCCATGCGGGCCTGGGACTCTGTGCCCAGGGCGAGGGCGGCGCGGGTGTGGGCGCCCTCGCGGACCAGTTTGGGAAGGTTCTCGTTCGTTGGGTCCTGGGTGCCTTGCCACATCAGCACGTTGACCGCACGGCCCTGGTTGTGGATCGTACGGACGGCCATGAAGTACCGGCTGGTGGCCTTGGACCCGCCGTAGGGGCGCTTCTGGTCATCGACGGCCGGGCACATGAACGCCACCTGCGCTTCGTCCACGATGCAGATGAGCGGCGGGAACTCCATGTTCGGGTCGGTGAGACGCGCCTGGATCCGGCGGTTCATCTCGTCCACGACGCCTTCGACCATCTCGGTCGCTTCGATGACGTGGTCGTCGGTCGGTCCCTGGATCAGGACCGTGGCCAGGCCGTCCATCATGACCCAGTCACCGCCCTTGAGGTCGGCGAGGCGGAACTCCACCGTCTTGTCCAGCGCGGCCCACAGGGCGAGCGCGCGCAGGCTGGCGGTCTTGCCCTGGTTCGACAGACCGGTGATGAGCAGGTGGCGCTGGTACAGGCTCAGGGCCGCCGCGTCGCCGCGCAGGTCCTGACCCCATGGCGCCTTGCCCTTCTTGTAGTCGGCGGTCATGGTCTCGTCGGTGACCAGCGGCGAGGGGCCGATCGGCTGATCGAGGGCGCCGGAGTCGGCGATCCAGAGGCGGACCGTGCGGGCGGCCTCGGGGATCGTGATGAACACCTCGTGCTCGTGCCGGGTCAGGTTCTCCGCCAGCTTCCGGCGGCGCTGCTGCACTTCGATCGTGGACACCCCGGAGGGCAGGGTGACGTCGACTTCGACGCCGCATCCGGCGATCCGGATCGGTCCGAGCATGGACGCGCCGGCGTCGCCCATGTCCTTGATGGCGTTGCGCAGCGCCGGGACTCCGAGGTCGCGCAGGGCCTTGACCACGATGGAGGGAGTGATGGGCTCTCCCTCGCTCGATCGCTGGTGCTCCGGCATCGACCACGAGGGCGCGGCTTTCTGGTGCGCGCCGACCGACCACAGGGCGAGCAGGGCCAGGAACGGGCCGATCGTGAGCGCGGGCCCCCACACCACGCGGACGATGGTGATCATCAGGTTGATGAACTTGATGACCGCCATGAGCGGGGTGATGACCTCGGTGGCGTCCTTGGTGGCGATCGCCATGCACACCCCGAGGGCGACCAGGACCCCGACGCCGGTGCCGGCGGAGACGGCGGCGCCGCGGGCGGCTTCGAGGGGGGAGTGGAGCAGGTCCATGCGGCGGCGGTGGCGTGCCTCGCGGAAGTGCTGCCCGCGCTCTTCCCACTCGCGGGCTTCGTCCAGGTTCCCCGCGGCTTCCGCGGCCCGCATCATCCGCTCGTACCGGGCGGGAGTGCGGGCCTCCCAGGTGCGGCGGGCGACGATCCGGGTGCCGCCGTAGACGTAGAGGGCGTGCCGGGCCGCGGCGCGGGCGCCGGTCTTCGTGGTCTCGTGGGTGACGGCCGTTCGGATGGCCCGTCCGGAGCGCACCCACAGCGGCAGCCGCGGGGCCGGCGCCGGGTCGGGGACGACCGTGAGCACGGTCGGGGCGTTCGCGCCGGTCGGCGGGTCGGTGGGCTTGTGCAGGCTGATGACGTTCTCGGTCATGACGGCAGGTCTCCAGGGCGGGAGGCGAGAGAGGGAAGGTCGCGGGAGCGCGCGCGGTTCTCGGCACGGCTGAGCTGGGACGGGCGGGTGCGGGGGCCGTCGACCCAGCAGAACGGGCGCAGGGTGTCGGCGGCGGTGAAGACGCGGATCGCGCTGCCGGCCGGGGCGTCGGGCAGCGGGTAGACACGGGCCCGCTCCAGGCTGGCCAGAAGGCGGGCGCCGTGGTGCTCGCACCCGTCCGCGCCCGCGTTGAAGGCGTCCAGCACGGTCACCACGACCGGACCGACACAGCCGGTCGGATCGTCCGGGTGAGCGGCGGGGCAACGAGCGTTCATGCTCACCACCACCCCGACGACTTCTTTGCGGCCTTGTCGCGCGCCTGCTCGGTGAGCAGCCGGCGCCGCTCGATGTACAGGGCGTTCAGCTCAGCGTTCAGCCGGGTCTCGGCAGCGGACCCGATGGAGTCCATCCGGTCCTCGGCACCGCCGGCGCTCCGGCCGCGGTAGACGTTGCGGGCCCCACCGGCCATGGCGCGGGTCATGGCGAGCCGTTCGCGGCTGGTCAGCGGCCACCACTCGCCCCGGCGGACCGCCTCCAGCTTGTTGGTCGTCTTGCGGATCTCACGGTCGATACGGCGGATCTCAGAACTGGCCATGTCAGGCAGTCCCTTCGGACCCATGCGGGTCGGGGTAGGCGCACGGCGAGCAGGTGCCGAGCGACGGGGGGATGACGTATCCGGCGTCACGCCGGCAGGAGGGGCAGGTGCGGCGGGCGGCATTGGCCTTGGCGAGCGCCGCCCACCGCGCCGGCGTCATGGGCCGGACCGGTTTGGCCAGGTCGACGCGGTACAGGTAGGCGACCAGCGGGGGCCGCCGGCGGCGGGGGCGTTCGAGTTGCGCGGCCACCTGCTGACCGCCGGGGCGCAGGTTGCGGGCCCTCAGTTGGCGGCGGGTGGCGTAGCCGTCCGGCGCCAGGTGCCACCGGTAGACCGGCAGCGCGGCCATCAGATGACGCGCTTCCAGGCGGCCCTGAGGCGGACTTCGGAGGCGGAGTGGCCGGCGGTGCGGAAGCGGGTGGCCATCTCCCGGTATGACAACGGCGGTTGCTCGCTGGTCCGGATCTCATCTACCAGCGTGTCCAGCGCCGCGTCACTGAGCGCCGGGACCGGCTCCAGCGCCGCAACCGGCTCGATGGGGCCCCACACCGGGAGCTCCCACGAGGGTGTGACGTCGGGTGTGACGCGGGCCGTCACGCTGGTCAGGGCCCGTCCAGTGCTCTCGCCCTTACGGGCCGTCTCCAGCGTCGACCACGCCCCGGCCAGGGTCTCAGCGGTCTTGGCCTGGACCCGTGCGACGCGGGCACCGGCCTCGGTCACGGCCGTCAGCCGCGTCTCCTCCGTGGACGCTTCCGCCCGCAGGCGGGCGCGGGCAACGGCCGCGTCGTCCCGGGCTTCCTGCTGAATGCCCCGGATCATGTCCAGCGCGGCCGGGGTGAGCGCGGTCCGCTCCCATAGTCCGTGGACCAGCCACAGGGCCTTGGCGGCGAGCGGGAGCCACGCCACCGCCAGCCACGCCCCCATCGACGTCTCGGCAGTCACCGCGTGAGTGATCAGGACGCCGGAGGCGACCGCGCCGAAGGACCAGCCGACGGCGGTCACGGCGTTGCTGTGGTCGCCCTGCGCGGCCAGGCGGCGTTCGTAGGCGAGGGTGGCGAGCCATCCGCCGTCGATGCCCAGTCCGACGACCAGGGCGACGTACCAGGGCACGGCCGTACCGAGCCACATCATGACCACGGCCAGGGTGAGCACCATGGACACGGCTGTCATCGCGACCGCCGGAAGCACGGTCAGCAGGCGCTTTGCGTTGAGGTGCCTCATGCCGCACCCCCGAGCGTAAGCGCCACGGCGAGTACGAGCAGGGCGCCCCCGGCGCGGGTGAGGTCGACCGCGCGGCGCAGGCACGTGAACTTGACGACCGCGAGGCGGGACAGGCCCGCGATGTCCGCGGCGAGATCCCTTGACAGACTCTCGGTGACCTGCTCGGGGGTCAGGGTCGCCCACAACGGGAAGCCGTGGCCGCCGTTCAGGTTCGGGCGTACCGCCGTCAGCAGCAGGCTTGCCGCACCGACCAGCAGCGCCATGCCCAGCACGCCGACGACGACGGCCGGCGGGTTGAGGGGGAGGGAGGTGCCGATGGTCCAGGCGGCGGCCAGGACTGCGCCGACGAACGCGAGCAGGAGCGCGGTCTTGCTGTCGGTGCGGGCGATCTCCGCCCGCACGTCGGCGTGTGCGTCGGTGAGGCTCTGTCCTGTCGGGGTGCTCATGCGGCACCGCCGGGCAGGGTCTCGCTGGTCGTGCGGTTGAGCAGGGCGACCCGAGCGGCGAGCGCGCGGCGGCGGGCCCGGCGGATCCGGCGGACGTCCAGCTCGGTCGGGGTGCGGTCCAAGGCCGTGATGTGCGCGTCCAACAGGTCGACGTCCGCCAGGACCACGGGCATCTCGCGCTCGATCGCGTCCAGTTCCGCGTCCGTCGGCTCGATCCAGTCGGCGAACGCGGTAACAGCGTCTTGAACAGTGACGATGTGCTCCATTGGGTCGTGTTCCTCTCGGATAGGAACGGCCTGAACAGCGGCCCCGGTGTTCCAGCACCGGGGCCGCGCGCCGTGAAGTCGGTAGATCCGGCTCCCCTCAGCGCCGCACGTACGAGACGCGCAGCGGAGGCAACCGGCGCGGCACTCGCCGCGAGTTGGAAGCGCAGACAGTCGCTGCGCGGTCCGCCTTTTCGACTCGGGGAGGCGGGGCCCACCTATGCAGTTCTCAAGCAACTTCCAGCGCGGGGCCCCTCGTTGTGCCAGGCCATCCCGAACCAGAACCGCTCCACCTTGAGGCGGTGCGGCGCTGCATCCATAGACTGGACCGGTGGACCGGTCCAGTCAACCGTTGAATCTGGAGTTGTCGAGCGGGGCGACTCGTTTTCGCAGGTCAGCGCATGTTACGAGGCGTCAAAAAAGCTGGACCGGCGGACCGGTCCAGCTTCGCTTGAGGTGGTTTTCTACATCGGGTAGGTGTCCACCTGCTCAAAGAGCGAGGCAGGTGTGACACCCTCTTCGCATACCAACGGGCGCCCATCCTGGTCGTGCGCGGTGTGCAGGAGAACTGCGACCGCGCTGCCCTCTTCGACTCCCAACCGTTCTGCCTCCACTTCTGTAGCCAGGCGCACGGTGGTGACGTCTACTCCCTCGACTGGAAAGCGTCCGGTCTGCCGACGGACGTAGCGTGTCGTGCCCTCGGCGATGGGAGCGGTGTCTGAGAGCCGGGGGGCCGCCTCTGCGATCTCGGGCGGGAACCATGCTTCCACGCAGCTATTGGGACTCCCGTCGGGGAGCTGGAGGACGCGGACGCGCCGGAGTGCCGGGACGCCGGGTGCCAGGCCAAGCGCGTTGGCGACGCGCAAGGGAGGTTCGGCCCAGTCGGGCGCCCCGATCCGCAAGAACGGCATCCCGCCCAAGATGCGCGCGGACCCGGCCCGTCGGGCGCCGGCGGGGCGAGCTACGGGCGTCTCCGTGACGACGAAGCCGGTCCCCTGCTTGGCCACCACTACGCCGTCGTTGCGGAGTACGTCGACTGCCTTGATGGCGGTGGCACGCGACACGTCCCACTGCTCGGCCAGGTCTCGGCCGGACGGGATAGTCTCGCCGGGGCCGAATTCACCTGCGGCGATGCGGGTCCGAAGTGACTCGGCGATCTCCTCGTACTTCAGAACAGCCATAGCTTCCTCTACCTCGCACGCTGGACTGGTCCACCGGTACACACGATACTTCCGGCATGTCGAATCTCGAATTGGCTCCCTCTGTGATGCGGTTCTACGGCGAGACAGTGAACGAGGACATCCGTCTGCGCAGCTCGGCAGACGGGCGGATGGAACTGGTCAGGACTCAAGAACTTCTCCGGCGGTTTCTGCCCCTTGCTCCGGCCCGCGTGCTCGACGTAGGCGGGGGGACCGGTATTCATGCCGAATGGCTGGTCAAGGATGGTTACGACGTGACGCTGGTGGACCCGGTCCCTCGGCATGTCGAGCAGGCGTCAGCCGTGTGCTCTGCGGTGGTGGGAGACGCCCGAGATCTGCGCGAGCCCGATGACAGTTTCGACGTCGTGCAGCTCCTCGGGCCGCTGTACCACCTGCCAGACCTCCAGGACCGGCGTACCGCTCTGGCGGAGGCTCGCCGCGTTGTGAAGCCCGGCGGACTGGTCGCAGCAGCAGCCATCAACCGTTACGCCTCGCTCTTTGAACACGTGACCTACGCCCACCTGCACAAGGAACGAATCCGTGACTCCGTTTCCAAGATTCTTGAGACTGCCGTCTACGACGGTGCGCGCGGATTCACCCTGTCCTACTTCCACAGGGCCGAGGAATTGGTCACAGAGCTGGAGGCGTCCGGGCTGACTGACGTGCAGGTTTTCGGGATCGAGGGGCCCGCGTGGTCGCTCGTGAAGGCAGCCGAGCAGCAGCCGGGGGAGGGGCCCACAGATGAGTTGATCGCGTCGGCCATGGAGGCGGCCCGCATGGCTGAGCCGTACCCGGAGTTGCTCGCCGCCAGTTCGCATCTACTGGCCGTGGGAAGGGCTCCCACTGACATCAACGGCTGAATGAGCCCTTTGATCCCCCATGCGTCCCCCCAGGGCGGGGCGCTGAGAGAGCGAACCCGCAGCTCAAAGCCCGCGTAACCGTCCCGCTACGGACCTGACGTTTCCGTCTCATTCACCCCCGTCCGGGGAGGGCGTCAAGGTGTTGCCTGTCAGCTCATGTCCTGTGTCATCGAAGATTGAGCGTTGTCACCGATGGTTGAGTGATGCGCTCGTCCGTCTCGCCAGCCTGACGGTCACGGCCGCCAGAGTTCGAGGAAGCTGAGTCCCCGCGTCAGGTTCTTTCTGTACAGCAACGCGACACCCAGGACAGCCACGCTGAAGATCAAGATGACCGTCACCGGATCGGACAGCGCGAGGAACCCAGTGGCGGCGGCCCCGATTGCGATGACGACGGCAAGGCCCGCGAGGCGCAGCGCTTCCCAGTCCCGTCCGGCCTGGTAGTCACGCAGTGAATCTTCGTCCAGGAGCGCACCGAGACGTCCATCGGCGTACTGATCGGCGATCCGACTCAGATGGTCGACCAACAGGGGAAGAGCCTGATCCCCCTTCACGTCGATCTGCTTCTCCGCGTCATTCAGACACTGCACGACCCGCCGTACGTGTGCACGCGCCTCCTTCCGTCGGTCACTGCGAAGAGGAAGGGTCCCCCGGTTCCGGTGGGCACGCCTCAACGCCCTTCTGACGCCGCCCATAGAAAGGGCGAGTTGTCGCAGACCATCAGTCCGTTCTGGCCCCATGGTCTTGAACACGGCTCCACAGCAACTGACCGCGTCTAGAGCCGCCGCGGCCAGTCTGAAAGTGCGTAACTCCACCCGGAAGATGATGACGAACATACGGGCCACGATCAGCCAGCCCAGTAGCGCAGCCACCAGAGCCGCCAGCACCATCATGGCCGCGACGCCGATCTGGATGGGCACGAAGAAGGTCGGAGCGTTTGCTATTCCGGTGGTGAAGCGTTCCGTGAGCCTCTCCAAGCGTCCAGGTACCACGGGCACCGCAGCGCGGACTGCGTTGATCAAAGCCACGAAGCACACCATGATCACATACAGCGCTCCCAGCCGCTTATACGGGCTCGGGACCTCCCGCTCCCGGAAGTACACGCGGACTGCCGCCCGTAGCCCAGCGGTCATTGGCCGGAGGACCCCGAGCTCCTCATGCACTGCCATGATCCCGGCAGTGTTCTCGCGAACGTGCAGCGCAGCGCTCCGTGCTCGCTCAAGCGCGGGACGCTTCCAACGAGCCAGCAACCGTGCTCGTACCGTGCTGACCCACTCCCGGCCTCGCGGCACCATGCCCTGCGGCCCCGGAGCCGCCTGCGTGTCATCCACCGTTGTCACGCCGTCAATCGTGAGACCTCAGGCAGAGAGACGGACAGGAAAGCGGAAATCCCCCAGAGATTGCACCGGCGCCGCCGCGCAGCCAAGGCACCCGACCCAGCGTCCAAACTGACCTGCCGCGCACTGACCAGGGCGATCAATCTCCGATGGCACAAGCTCGCATCCGTCAACATTCGGTGACAACACGACACAGCACAGCTCAGTCCGGCGGGGTGCTGACGCAGGACTCTCGCTCTAGAATCGAACGTGTGAGCGAGATTCTGCCTCCGGACCCCGTGCGACTGCGCGTGATCCTCGCGCACCTCGACAAGCAGGTGGCCGATCATGAGACCGTCGGTACCTACCTGCGTCTCCAGCGCGACGCCGTCCAGGCGGCGATCGCCGAGGCTGAGACACGGCGGAAGCCTCACGCAGTGCAGCCCCAGCAAGGTCCGAGGCGGATGAAGCTGAAGCCCGGGACGTACATGCTGGAGCCCAAGATCCAGCCTGACCATCCGAGGCCGGCGTACGTCCACATCGGTGGCTGCACCGCCATCGAACGGCCAGCGTCTGAGTGCACACTCCGGCAGGCGGAACTGGCGCTCAGCCAGCGCGCGGTCGGTGCCAAGGCATGTCCGGCCTGTCGACCGGACATGGCACTGGGCATCAACGTTGCCTAGAAGGCTACGGACCACACCTCATACAGGTGGACGGCGCCGGGACAGCCTGGCGTCAATGGGTAATGGTTTTCCAGGCGCGCGGACGGGACAGAGCCGACCGCATCCAGGCCGCTCGAGGATTATGGCGTGCTTTTTTGCTGGGTGGAGCCTGTTGCAATGATGGAGAATCCCTGCTCTTTATTGGGTTGCTTCAATAGACCCAAGGTGAAATTCACAAGACCGATCCGCGCTGCGAGGTCATGGACGTGCTGGCGAAGGTAGGGGTAAGCAGTCATAATCGCAACATTAGTGCCGAATGCGTGATACACCGGTTCGCTTGCCTCGGCGCCCTCGAAGGTAAAGCTAGTAAGTAGCACTACCGACAGGTCGGCCACGGGATCTTCGGAGACATCATAGGCCTTGCAGGTCATTGTAAAGCGATAGTCGACCGCGCCAGGTCGAAATGAAAGTGCGGTATCCAGCGAAACAGCAGCTCGCTCAGGTGCGGCTCCGGAATGCCGGACGGCATGACATTCTTGGGCGACTATCCCGCGCAGGTCAACGCGTGCAACAAAATCGCTAAGCTGTGCAAGGCTACCTTGCTGCTCAGTCACGAAGTAGCCTCACTTCGGATCGGGTGAAATTCTTGGTCCATTGAAATGGACGGAAGTGCTACCTCTTCCGTAGCCCCTCGGAAATCCCAAAGTGACCCTCCGGAGGAATGCGCATGATTCATGCGCATCTCTACCAGTGTGGTGGTCAGATGGTCCGGGACGAAATGCAGTTTCAGGGCTGTTGTTGCAAGGTGAAAATATGCTTCCTGTGAGGTAGCCTCATGCTGCACTTCGCTGGTGAGCTCAGCGGATTCTGGCTCGACCCAGTCTTGTTTGATGGCTGGAATCATTTCCCTGCCCTCAAGGATCGCGTTGCGCGGTTCGCCGGCCTCGACCACTCGTACATCCAGCTCGTAGCCCATAGCCCCGAGATATTGGGCCAGAGTGTTAACACGTAGATTTCCGTCCCCACGGAAAACTTGGCTGACGGCCGACTTTCGCACGTGAAGGCGTTCGGCTAGCTGCGATTGCGTCAGACCGCTAGCCGTAAGGGCGCGATGGAGGATTCGCAGAACTTCTCGGCGGAGCCTTGTCGCTGCCAGCAACTGGGCGCCGTCTTCGCTGCTCGCAAACCGATCGTAGAGAGACTTCATGATTTGGCGTCCTCCTCTCGCACCCACCGGGCCCTACGGATCTCGCCCATAGGAGCCCATCTGGTTCTCTTGATGAAGCCGTGAGTGAGACGTACTGCACCCACCTTAGTTCCAGGAACGTCAAAGAACGGAAGTCGAACATCGCCCGGCTTCAATTCTCGGATCCCATCCTCAAGATCGTTGATCTCTCGCGGGAACATCAATTCCCGACGATGGGCGAAATCTTCCAGAACCATCAAGATTACCGCTAGTCGCGCACGATCCTTTTTCCCCTTTGATTCCTCCAGCTTGCGAAGAAATTCGTCGCACAGGTAAACGCCGTCGGTTATACGGGCAGCTTCGACCATTTGCCGGCGTCCGCGCTCGTAATATATGCGCCTACAGTCCGAACACTCCTGACGATTCAGTCCAGTTATGACTGTACCCCCCACCCCAAGAGCCATCAAGACGGGCGGGTGATCGTTACCCAACCGGCCCATGGGCTTAAGCCGATCAAGGATGAGCGTTCGTCACCCTCCGTCATTCCATACCCTCGTGCAAGCGAAGCCACGCGAAGTGACCAGGCCGCCACGGTAGCGGGCAACCTTGGCTGGGTGAAGGCAACGGGAGAACATGACACCTTGGTGTTAACTGGGTGGGTGAGATGAAACTTCCCTACTCACTACGTACTAGGTCGGCGAAGTGCTCAGCGCCGGAGCCGCCGTGACTCCTCCGGTACAAGGCCGTGGGTATGCGCTCGACTGAGCGGCACCACCCAGACCTGACGCCGGCTGCGCTCGTCTCCGGCGTCGGGTCCCCCACAATCCGATGGCGTCCAGCGTGATCCGTGACGTTCTTGCAGGCCATCTGAGCTGGATCGACTCTGCTGTCGCAAGCACGTACGTACGCTTTTGGATCGAGATCGGACAGCTTGTAGTGCGTAGGTCGGCCGGAAGAGGGAGTCCTGTCTCGGATGACGCACGGCGCTCGCCCTTCTGGCCAAGGGGGAGCACCGTAGGAGGGTCTAGCCGAGCGCCTCTTCGTGCAGGCGGCGAGCGGTGTCTGCGAGGAGACGACGAAGCTTCTTCCTGTTGACGCCGTATGTCTTGAGGGCGTGACAGTTGGGACACAGGGCGATCATGTTCCATGGGAGGTCTGGCCCGCCTTGGGCCAAGTCGTGGACATGATCGACCTGCAAGATGGGCTTCCCCGCGGTGGTGAGCTCCTTGGGGTGGCCGGCACATTGGGGGCTTTCGCAGTTGCCCTTGCTACGCCGCACGACTGCCGCTCTCGCGCTTGGGTCACGTACGAAACGATCGGCCTGCGTGGGCTTCTTCAATTGCCCACGCCGCTCGGCGTTGGCTTCGGCGTTCCGGGCCAGACGCTCGTAGGCGTCCTTGTCGCTCTCGGAGTCGTCTCGTACGTCTGGGTCTACGTCGCTTGGGCGGTAGGAGTCCGTGTCGTCGTGCAGGGCGCCTCTATCGCCGTCCAGCGCGTCCAGCACTTCCTGAGGCCAGGTCTCACGCTCTGGCGAAGGCACCGGTGCGAGTACCCACAAGAACTCGCGGCGCCATTGGCCATCTTCCCCCACACCCCAGCGCATCCGGCGTTGCGTGATGACGGCCCAGGCTTCAAAGCTGAACTGCTTCTGGAACGGCTTGTGCCAGTAGCGCAGGGGACGCTGCGCGGCCTGGTACTCCGCCATCATCTCGTTGCCGTCGGTGAGGGTCTGGTCGCCCGAAAGTCCGTCGCCAACATAGGCGATCCAGTCCGTGTCTGGGATACGACCGTCTGCGTAGGGGCCCTTGTCGTCTGAGAAGGCGCTCAGGATGCCGTCAGCGAGACAGCCGATGCCCGCCATCTTTTGACCACCGTAGGTGCGCCAGATGGCGTCTCGGTCTTTGAAGCTCTCACCGATCTGGGGGCGTAGGGCATCTGCCCACCTGCCGGCAAGCAGGTCGTGTAGGCCGAAGTCCTCCAACAAACCGCCGGGGAGGGGGTAGAAGTACCGCAGGATCAGTCCGGCGGCAGCTCCGGCTGCGACCTCGGGGTGCGACTGCACCAGTGCGTAGTCGTCCTCGCGGAGGCCACCTGATGGATCGACCTGGTTCAAAGATTCCAGGGTGGGGCGACGCCCGCGACTGGTGAGGCTGAGGCTTTGAGTCGGTTCCACGGTCCACAAGTCGTCGCGCATAAGGGCCCAGAATGGATATCGAGCGCCGTCCATGCCGTCCTCGACTTGGCCGTACTTCTCCAACAGCGGGGCCACAGCGTCGCGTGTGGCCGACCATGACTGCATCCGCGGTGCTCCGGCAGCGGCTTGCCCGATCGCCCACAGCAAGAGCACGGGCCGATGCAACGACGTGCCGGCTACACGACGGGGCGGCCGGACGTCGCCAACACGTCGCTGGAAGGTCTTCGGCTGCTCTATGACGGTGAAGCCCTCCCGCCGCAACCAGGACACCGCGTGCTTGAGACCGCCACTGAGCTCCGACGGCTTGAGGGCATGCCCGAAGTCATACAGGTGCGCTACACCGGCTATGGCCTTGGAGTCGTACTGCCGTCCCTCATGAACGAGAAGGTAGGAGGCTGCGGCCCGGAAGTGGTAGGTGTCGCGGAACGCCTCCTGTCCAAGCCGGTCGCACTCTGCAATCGCGTGCAGGATCCCTGCACGCGTGATCTCGGAAGCTGCCATGAGTGACACCGTAAAACAACGCACTGACAGTGGGGGCGGCTCCGCCATATGCCGCTGGCCTGACCGAGAGTCCTAGTTGGCGTTCGTCGTTCGCCAACATTCGCCACCCCAAAACCACCAGTCGCGCTACTGCGGTGCCGGCTAACTTGCGGAGGGTCCGCCACATCTCTCCCTGGACGCCCACCTCTACCGGGTGGGCCCCAACGCTGTTGGGAGCACTGAGAGATGGGAGATCGGACCAGATGGAGCGATCGACACGGCGGAGCCGGAGTCGCAGGCGAAGCCCGTTACCGGAATGGGTTGAGTTTGCGGCCGTAGTCCTGACTGCGGTCACTGCCATCGCGGGGTGCGTCCAGCACTTTGTGTGATGCGCCAGAGGAAGTCCGGACGGTTGGTTGGGCGGTAAGCGAGCCCGGCCGCTACCTAGCCGGCCGGACCCGCCTTTGACCCCGCATGCGAGCCTGGCTCCGGGGTGCTGCCCGGGGCCAGGCCTCATGCGGCGTGGTGGAGCCTCGGGCTCCACCACGAGGAAACCTCAAGTCACTTGGAGCATCAAGCTTCGGAACGAATTTCATGATCCAAAATCATGGCGGAGTCCATGGTGAAGCATGGCGTTTAGGGGTGGCGCGAGGCTGATCCAATGTAGATCATTTAGAAGCCCCTGGTGAGCGTCTTGTGGGGGGTGGCGAAGACTGGCGAATCGGTCGAAGCGCCTGTCCTTTGGTCAACCTCTGGCCAGAAGTCAGCGGAGGAGCATGCCCCTACGACTACTTGCAGGTCAGTTGCGTTCATGGATGGGCTGGTCGCCGGTCCTGAAAACCGTCGTGGCGCCAGGGCTCTAGTGACTTCCTCCGCCCGACAGGTGTGTCGGTCGCGGTGGTGGGGAGAGCAGGACCGACAGACACACAACGGAGGGGACGATTCGTGTCGGCGTGGGAGAAGAAAGCGGCAGAACAGGCCAAGCGTGCCGCGAGCCGTACAGGCGAAGCCCTGTTGACGGACGCGGTTGGAGAGGGTCTCGCGGCTGTCACGTACGCAGTGCTGCAGGGCGCATTCACGGCTCAGAGGCCGCGTGTCTGGTTGGATACGCGATGCTCGGCGGCCAACACTTGGATTCGAGGCGAGGACATCGTGAGCGCCCGCGTGCGCGAAGGTGACGACAACGCGGATGGACAGTTCGTCCTAGAGGTCTTCGTCCCGGGTCTACCCACTGCTGATGAGTGGTTGACTGTCGCCACAGGTAGGAGTGAGTGGTTCGAATTGAACGCGGCCGAGCAATTGCTGACTCTTCTGGAAGAGACGGCCCGTAGTGAAGATGACGAGCCGCCGGCAGTCTTTCTGACGATCCACGGGGAGACAAACGACAAGCAGGGCCTCGCCGTGGATCGCAACTATTGACGACAGAGAGACGGGTGCTGGCGCGGACCTGCGGGTGAAGAGAAGACTGCGCTCGCAAGCCGGGGTGGGGCTGCTCCTCTTCGCGAGTGAGACCGGGGCGACGCCGCCGGGCCCTCTCTGGGCCCTCCGAGGTCGATCAACGACGACCAACAACGACCAACAACGACGGCCTAACCGCAGGTCAGCTGAGGTGAGCACCCCCCTGACCAGGGCCGGAAAACGGGCCCGCCAGACCCAGGGCAAGAAGAAGTAAGCCTGAAGGATCAAGCCCCTCACCTGCTGTTTCTCTGCGGGTGAGGGGCTTTTTGGTGGCCTGGGGCCGTCTGTGGGCCGTCAGGCGCTTGATCGGGCCGTCAGGTGCGTCGACGCCAGCGTTGGATGCGGACGTCGAGGACGATCAGCGCGGCCGTGGGGATGGCGATCCCGGCGGGAACGTTGGCCCAGAGGGCGAGTGTCCCGCCCGCCGTGCCGATGAGCGCGATCGGTCGATCACGAAGGTGGATGTCGACGGTTACGCCGACGCGTGGGACCATGAAGCCCTCCAGCTGTGCTCGGTTCACTTCGCAAGGTGTTTTCTGGGGCGTGGCAAGGGAGACGAATGCCGCCCGGCCAAGGGCGGCATTCGCATGCCGCGGAAACTTTCCCATAGTCATCACGCGCCAGACAAACGCACAGCTAAGAGCCGCCTTGTTCGTTTGCGTAGACGGATTGTCCACCGTCGTGGACGGCTGGAGGGTTCCAATATTCTTGGAATCTTTCAAAGACTCTCCAATCTTTCCAGGAGTAGCCTCGTGTCGCCCTGTGCCGCTCCGTGCCGCCTCGGCGTGCGGTGCCGTCCTGCGTAACCTCGGCCGTCTAAGCCTCCAGGCCGCGGATGTTGTTGCACGCCAACTAAGGACCCCTGCTTCTCGTAAGGGGAGAGGAGTCCGATTAGTTGTTAGGCCTTACCGGCTAGCTTTGCTGGATCAGCTTTACGGCGTTACCGGTTCGGCGTTATCGGTTCGACATTACCGGTTTGGTATTACGGGTTGGATGTTACGCTAACGGCTTTACGGCTTCCCTGTTTACTTTGCGGACGTATCGCTCTTCTCGTAAGTGCTGGCGATCGCCTTCCGGGTCCGTTCCTGGCTTGACGGCATGAGGTGCGCGTATACACGAAGAGTCAGGCCGGGGTCCGAGTGGCCTAGTACTCCAGCTGTAGACCGCGATCTTCATGTCTGGGCGGCTTGTCGCTGATAGTGGCTGGCCTGGGATCGAGCCTGGTGACGGCGTCGCCAGTGGGACCAGTCGAGCCGGTGGGCCGTTCCGTGGACGGGCCGGACGACGAGCACGATGAACAGGCGCTGGATCTCGTTGCAGGTGAGCGGTATCAGTCCGTCGGGCTTCGGGTGGCGGGCGTGTTCGTCGGCGCGGACGACGGTGAGGAAGGCGTGGGCGAGCATCGCGAGGGTGACCCAGCGGTGCCAGGACGTCCAACGTCTGACCTGGTGTTCGTCCAGTCCGGTCAGGCCCTTGCCGGACTGGAAGGTCTCTTCGACGGTCCATCTGCGTCCGGCGACGCGCACCAGGGTGGATAGCGGTGCCGGGGCGGCTGAGTAGCAGCGGTAGAAGGCGAGTTCGCCGGTGCGTCGGTTGCGGCGGACGAGCAACTGGTGGTGGCCGGGCCTGTCGTCGGCGAGGTCGGCCAGGGCCCAGTCGTAGAAGCGGTGCCCCTTGGCTCCGGCGCCGGCGGAGAGTTTCTGCCAGGCTTTCCGCGGCAGCTTCTTGATCAGGGCGTCGGCGCGGAAGGTGCCCGCGTGGGTGGTGATCTGGTGGTCACGGGCGACGGCGAGTACGTAGCCGACCTGCCGCTTCTCAAGGGCGGTGCGCAGGTGCGGGTTGGCTCCGTAGACCTCGTCGCCGGCCACCCATGATGCGGGGACGCCGACGTCCAGCGCGCGAGTGATCATACGGACTGCCAGGGCGGGTTTCGTGGCGAAGGCGACGTTGTCGGGTATCCCGGCGGCCCGGCAGCGGGCTGTGTCCTCGGTCCACGAGCGCGGGACATACAGCTCCCGGTCTATCGCCGCGTGCCCGAGCGGAGTCGAGTAGGCAAGGTAGACGGCGACCTGAGAGTTCTCGATGCGCCCGGCGGTGCCGGTGTACTGGCACTGCACCCCAACCGTGGCCGTGCCTTTCTTCAGGTCGCCGGTCTCATCCACGACCAGCACCGCATCCTCGTGGTGCAGATGCTCGACGACGAAGCCGCGGATGTCATCGCGTACTGCGTCGGCATCCCACTTGGCCCTCGACAGCAGGTGTTGCAGACCGTATGGGTTCGCGTCCCCGGCCTGCTCGGCGAGTGTCCAGCAGTTTTTGCGCGGCAGGTCCGACAACAGTCCGAGCACGAACGCCCGTGCCCGGCGCCGGGGTTCCACCCGGACGAAGCGTCCCGCGATACGGCCCATCAGGACCTCGAACGCTTTCTGCCAGCGGGCAGGATCTATGCTGTGACCTGCGGCCACTGCCTGATCTTCTGTCTTCACACACCGATGATCACCGGTGGCCGCACCCGTTCCCGGACCAGTCCCGACCAGCAAGATAAATGGTCGCCCGAGCGCCAGCTCTGGAGTTGAATCGGCTGATGGACATGTCCTCCCGAGAGATCCGCATGCCCCTCAGCGAGGTCGTCGCAGTACTGCAGGACCTGAACGAGTTCGTCGTTTCCCTCGACCGACTCGGATCCCGCCAGGCGGCCGGAGCCACCGACGAGTACACCGTCGGCAAGTTCATCGCCGACTGGGATGTCGCTCGGCGATTGGCCCGCGCCCGACGCGTCATCAGCGTCGCGCTGGATGCACAACTGAGCGAGGAAGACAACGCCGAGATCGACGCCCTGTGCGACCAGGGCCGCTTCTACGGGACGGACAGCGCCACCAGCCCCTCCACTGACCAGTCCAGCTGAGACAGCAAGCGCATCGGACCGGACCGATCGAGGCGGGGATCAGTTCGCCCGGGACCCGGTACCCAACCAGCAAGATCGCGATTTACAACTGGAGTACTAGTCGTCGTTCGGCAGGTACCACCCGTGCTCGCGATGCCTGGGCTCTGGTGGGTTCGGGTTCTCGCGGGCATAGGCCTCGTTTGCACGGCGAATCATCTCTGCGTCGTAGCGGTGCAGCTCGTCGTACAGTTTATCCGCTTTGTTGACATCTCCAGCGGATACGTAACGCTTTCGCAGCGCCTCGCGTTCGTCTGCGAGTTCCGCGTCGGACAGCGGGCGGAGGCTACCGAGGCCACGCGCGATGGAGTTGAAGATGCCCATACGTTGATGTTGTCACGCTGAGGGCTACCGCCGCGCTGTTGTCCGCCAATACCGCCTCGAAGGTGCGCGAAAACGCCCGGCTCGCGGCTGCTGAGATCACCCCGTCGGAAGAGGGGTGTATCACCGCCGAATGGCGGGCCGCATCCGTTGGCTGACGCCGTTCATTGGCCCCATGGCTGGGCCGTCCCTGGGCCGTCCGACGCTGCTCAACAGTGCCCGATGACGACCAACAACGACCACCAGGCGCACGAGCCCACCACCCCCGACCAGCGAAAACCCAGCTCACCAAGATCTCCGGAAAGACCCAGGGCAAGAAGAAGTAAGCGCCCACGGTAAGCCCCCTGCCTGCGGTTTCTTCGCCGGGAGGGGGCTTGTCGTTGCCTCTGGTCCGTCAAGGCGATGGGGCCGCGCGCTCTCCGGGCTCCGGCTCCTGTCTCCACTCCGCTCTGGCGCCGGCGCTCTGGAGCACAGCGACAGCCGACTGGGCCCTGTAAGCAGACAGACCCCCACGGAGGGTGACGGGCGCCTGGCGCGCCAGGTCCCGGCTGTGCCACAAGCTCTGCCCGGTCACCTTGCGCACTGCAAGGATCACATCCATCTCGCGGGGGCCGCAGTCAACGAGCACCACCTCGTGGGACGGGTCGTCGCAGACCAGCGTGTAGTTCTCGGTGGACTCTTCGTCGGACATCTCGCCCTCCTGCCTCAGCGAACGGGAGCGTATGCGCCCCCGAAGACGGCAGCCACGGCTTTTCGGGTGCATTCCTGGCTGGACGGCATGAGGTGTGCGTACACGCGGAGGGTCTGATCCGGGTCCGAGTGGCCGAGGTACTCGGCGAGGGCCTTGCCCGGTGAAGATCAGCTGCTTGGTCACCGGAGGCCCGTGGGCCACCTTCCGCGGCAAGGTGATCTCGCCTTGGCGGACCCACAGCCGCCCAGGGGCACGTAGTTTCGCTCCGCTTGGAGTGTGAAGAGGGGTGGAAATCTGCCCCATACGCCCTGACGTCGTGTGTCGTACACAGCTGAACGTCGTGGTCGGAGATCGGTCTAGTCGCGGCCGTCGCTGTGGACTAACGAGAGCAAAAAGTTGATCAAGAAGAATCGGGGCCGTCCCAGGCGGCGCTAAGCTCGGCGCGCTCTGCGGCTCCATGCCGCAGCATCGGGGGAAGGTGGCCGGGCGCGCCGGTCGGACGCATGCCGTTCTGGAATACGCCGCGCGCACTTCTGGATGCACGCGCTGCCCCCGTGGCAAGCACAGGCACTCCATGCGGACGGGCACGCCCCGGAAAGAAGACACCTGTGAATCGAACCGCGCACAGACGCGGCTGGCTCCCGTTTCTCCTGGCCGGCGCGTTCGTGGCAGCGCTCCCGGCGGCAGCGGTCGCGGACGGGACCCCCATCGACCCGGCACTGCCGACTCCCACCGTGCCGACAGGCACAGACTGCGGCAGCGAGGGCAGCCCGGCCTGGCGTGGCCCATCCGCCCGCACCCCCGAGGGCATGACCGTCTCCATAGGCATACCGCGGTCCACGGTCAACGGGGTGACCAATCAGGGAGTCGTCCACGCGTGGGACGTGGACGGTTCACAGACGGCGGACGGGTCCGTCGACGGGACGTCGGCGAGCTACCAATCCGTCTACGTCCCCCTGCCGTTGGCGGACGGGCACACCTACGCCTGGGACGCGTCGACGTACAACGGGACCGCGTACTCGGAGGCGACCGCGCCCTGCTACTTCAGGATGGACGCAAGCCCGCCCGTCACGCCGGTCGTCACCAACCCGGACTTCCCCCCGGTAGGCGGCCCGGGGACGCCCACCAAGGCTGCCGGGCAGCCCTCCACCTTCAGCTTCAGCTCCAGCGGCGACCCCCTGCCCGCCGGATGCACGCAGGCGGGAGCTCCGGACTGCCAGTCCAGCGGCTTGGATCACTTCGAGTACGCGTGGGACCAGGAGCCCGGCATCGGAGCCGCCAGGGTTCCAGCGGACGCACAGGGCAACGGCAGCGTGACGGCCGCCCTGCCCCAGGGAATTCACACCCTCTACGTCGTCGGCGTTGATGCGGCCGGGAACGCGTCTCAGTCGCCGGCGGCGTACACGTTCACCGTTCCGTGGCAGCTCCCGCCGCCGAACCCCACCACAATCGACCTCACCCGCCCGGCGACAGCGGCCCGGGCGGTCCAACTGACCGTGTCCGGCCAGCTGTCGGCAGCTCCGTACCCCTCTGGTGAGGCAGTCCACGTGGTCAAGAGCGACCTGGCCCACCCCGCGGGGGTGGCACTGCCAGATGCGCTGCTCGCCGCCGACGGCACCTTCCGCATCACCGATGTCCCGCAGACCGGGGGAGCCAACACCTACACCGTGACCTACCCGGGTGACTCCACCCACCAGACCGTCACCGCATCTACGACCGTCCAGGTCTCCCGCAGCGCCACTGCGGTGTCCATGACCACCAACGCCACGTCGTACTCGTACGGCGCGACCGCCAAGGTCACCGCCCACCTCGGCACGACCTACAACGGCCGGACCCTCGCGATCTACGCCCAGCCCTACGGTGGCAAGAAGACGCTGCTCAAGACCGGCACGGTGGACAGCCACGGCAACCTTGCCACGAGCTACAGAATCACCCGTAAGACCACGTTCACCGCAGCATTCGCCGGAGACGACCGCTACGCCCCAGCCACGGCCGTCAGGAGCGCGTCCAGCTACGCGCAGGTATCCGAGGCACTGAGTGGCTACTACGGGAGCACCCACTACGGCCGTATTTTGTATCGGGTCTACCACCACACCGCCAAGGCCGCATTGAACGCCACGGTCGCCCCCAACAAGGCAGGCCAGTGCGTGCAGTTCCAAACTCAGCGGTACTACGGCGGCACCTGGCACACGCAGAGCACCTCCTCATGCCGCACGCTCAACACCAAAAGCACCGCCGACGCGACACCGAGCCTGGCCATGACGGTCAACAGCAAGTTCCGGGTACGGGCCGAGTACGTCCACAGCACCAAGGACACCGGCAACCTCAGCACATGGGGGACTTGGCAGTACTTCACCGTCAGGCAGTGAGAAGCGTCCGCCTGAGCCTCCCTTGACAAAGCGTTACGAAGCCAGTCGACACCAACCACTACGGTCAGCGGGTGCACGAGTCCGCCGCCGCTGGGCTGGGCTGGGAAACACGCCAGGTGGTGACCCTCCGTAGGTAGATGATTCACAGTTCGTAATATGAGTGAATGATCAGGTTCGTTGGGCGGTGCTCCGGGCGGCGGCGTGTGTGGCGGTTGTTCTTCGTCGGCCTGGTCGGGAGCGGTGTGGTGGCCAGCGCGGTGTTCGCGTTCGCGTTCCGCGCCGGGGTCGCGGGCTCGGACTCCGGCGGCGGTGCCCGGATCTCCCTACGGGCGACCAGGGCGGCGGCGCCGTCCGGGGCGGCGGCACCGCCGCGTCCGGTCGGGAACGTGCGGATCTCCGCCGTGGGAGACATCGTCATGGGCTCGCTGCCGGACGACCTGCCGCCGGACGACGGCGCCTCGTTCTTCGATCCCGTCGACGACCTGCTCACCGGCGATGTGGTGCTCGGGAACCTGGAGGGGACGCTCACCACCGGCGGTGACAGCAAGTGCGACCACATCGACGGCCCGAACTGCTTCGCGTTCCACGCCCCGCCGTCCTACGGCGGCCTGCTCAAGGAGGCCGGGTTCACGGTCCTGAACACGGCGAACAACCACATCGACGACTTCGGGGCGGAGGGGCGGCGCCAGACGTTCGCCGCGCTGCGCTCCGCGAACCTGCCGTTCACCGGCCGTCTGGGCCAGATCACCGTGCAGCGGGTACGCGGCATCAGGGTCGCGGTGCTCGGGTTCGCTCCCGACCGGGGGGCCAACGACCTCACGGACATCCCCGCGGCACGGCAACTCACCGCCCGCGCCGCGGCGATGGCGGACATCGTGATCGTCGTCATGCACGCCGGCGCGGAGGGCCCGGACCGCACCCACGTGGAACCCGGCACCGAGTACTTCCTCGGCGAGGACCGCGGCGACAGCTACCGCTTCAGCCGCGCGGTGATCGACGCCGGCGCCGACCTCGTGGTGGGCAGCGGCCCGCACGTGATGCGGGGAATGGAGTTCTACAAGGGCCGCCTGATCGCCTACAGCCTGGGCAACTTCTCCGGCTACAAGGTGCTCGGCCTCGGCGGCACCCTCTCGACCAGCGGAGTGCTGCAGGTCACCCTCGGCACCGACGGCACCTACGTGTCCGGGCGGCTGCGCCCGACCCTGATCGTGGCGCCCGGTACGCCGGAACCGGGCGGAGATGCGATCGACCTCGTCTCCGCCATGTCGGAGGAGGACTTCGGCCCGCACGCCGCCCGGATCTCGGCGAACGGCACGATCCGGCGCCCGTAGCCGGCTGCGGCCTGGAACGCGGTCAGCCCCAGAGGATGCCCATGAGCGGGCCTCCCCGAACCTGGCCCGGTGCCGTGTTCGGCATCTGCGGCATCTGCGGCACCTGCGGTGTCTGCGGCATCTGGGGTGTCTGCGGCGGCATCTGAGGTGTCTGCGGCATCTGCGGTGTCTGAGGTGCGACGTTCACCGAGGTGCCGGGCTGGTTCGCCGTGCCCCCCGTGGTCTGCTGCCCGCCTCCGCCGGCCCACAGCTGCTCGACACGCGAGCGCTCGGTGGCGTTCGGGTAGCGGTTGGTGCAGGACGGGCCGGGGCCGCCGCCCGACATCAGCTCACTGCACGGCCCGCTGTAGTCGTCCTGCAGACCCAGCACGTGCCCCGTCTCGTGGGCGACGACACGGACCGAGTCGTACTGCCGGGCCTGGGAGTAGTCGATGAAGATGTAGCCGCTGCCGTGGCCGTTCGTCGAGGCGTAGGACCCGCGCGAGTCGTTGCCCTCGCGGTAGGAGAAGTCGGCGCCGCTCGCAGAGGACTCCTTGAGCTTGACGTCGGACTCGGAGCTGTTCCAGATCGAGGCCGCGCTCGCTATCTGCGAACGGAAGCTCGGCGCCTGGGAGGCGTTGTAGTAGACGGTCACCGCCTGCGCGCCGGACTGTGCCGCGCGCTTCGCGGCGACCGACTTGAGCACGGCCTCGAAGAACGCCTTGTTGCCGGCCGCCTCCTCGCCCGTCCCGTCGTACCGCGCCACGGAGGAACCGGTGGCGGCGGAGCGGGGGGCGGACGGGGCGGCGGACGCTTGCGCACTCGCCGGCACCGCCGTGCCCAGCGCGCCGGAGGCCAGGCCCAGGCCGAGGGCGAGGAGTCTCGCGGACGTTCGGGACGACTTCATGTGGGGGGCTCCTACTCACTCGGTGACGCCGAGCGTCCGGTGCGTGGTCGACGTTGCGTGAACACCGGTTCCGAACTGCGGCGACGTCCTGTGGGTCGAATTCTTAGAACGGCCTGACAGGGAGCGCAAAGGGCCCCCACAACTACGTCGCCTCGTAGGTCCCGGGACCTCGCCGGGGCGGCGCACGGAGCTCCGGTCCGCATTCGGCGGGGTGCGGGCAAGCTGTCACGACGTCAGAAAGCGTGCGGTGCAAGGGAATGGGCGCGGCTGTCGGCCGGGCGGAATTCCGGGAAACCCGTCGGGGTCCGCATAAGTCCCAAGACGGACAAATACTCAGATGTCCGCCACATCGGATCTACTAAGCATGCCGGTAGGTACGCGAATGGCTGTGATGGACGTCATAGAACGTGAGCTTCCGTCCCTTTCGCTCCCCGTCGCCCCCTTGGTGGCACCGGGCGCCGACACCCGGCCGCGGTTTGCCGAACCGGCAAACGGGCTCGGCCCCCCGGCGCGCGGTTTCGCATGATCGGTGGAGGACCGGCGCCGATTGGCGACGGTCCCGAAGGGCAAGCAGGGCCAGCCCTGCCGGCAGGGCTGGCAGAGCTGGCACGGCAAGCAAGGCAGGCAAGTCGAGGAGGGCATATGGCAGCGCGGCATCGGTCGGTCGTCGCGGACGGACGGCGAATCCATCTCGTCGAGCAGGGGGAGGGCCCCCTCGTACTGCTCGTGCACGGGTTCCCCGAGTGCTGGTACTCCTGGCGGCATCAGCTGCCGGCGCTCGCCGCGGCCGGGTACCGGGCGGTCGCCGTCGACGTGCGCGGGTACGGGCGTTCGTCCGGGCCGGTCGCGCCGGACGCGTACCGGATGACCGAACTCGTGGCGGACAACGCCGAGGTCGTGCGGTCCCTCGGCGAGGAGTCGGCGGTGGTCGTCGGGCACGACTGGGGCGCGGCCGTCGCCGCGAACTCCGCGCTGCTGAGGCCCGAGGTGTTCAGGGCCGTGGGGCTGCTGAGCGTCCCGTACACCCCGCGCGGCGGGCCGCGGCCCAGTGACGTCTTCGCGGGGATGAGCGGCGGGGACGAGGAGTTCTACGTCTCGTACTTCCAGGAGGCCGGGCGTGCCGAGGCCGAGATCGAACCCGATGTACGGGGCTGGCTCGCGGGCTTCTACGGTGCCCTGTCCGGCGACACCATGCCCGGACCCGGCGTCCCCGACCCGCACTTCGTCGGCAAAGGGGGCACGCTCCGGGAGCGGTTCCCCGCCGGACGGCTGCCCGGGTGGCTGAGTGAGCGGGATCTCGACGTCTACGCCGGGGAGTTCGAGCGCACCGGACTGACCGGGGCGCTCAACCGGTACCGGAACATGGACCGCGACTGGGAGGACCTCGCCGCCTACGACGGCGCCCCGATCACCCAGCCGTCCCTGTTCGTCGGCGGCGGCCTCGACGCCTCCACGACCTGGCTGGCCGACGCCATCGAGGCGTACCCGGTGACCCTCCCCGGCCTGGTCTCCGCCCACATCCTCGACGGCTGCGGGCACTGGATCCAGCAGGAGCGGCCCGACGAGGTCAACCGGCTGCTCGTCGACTGGCTCGCCGCGCTGCCCTCCGCCTGAAAGGCCTCACCGGCCTGAAGGGCTTCGCCGGCCTGAAGGGCTTCGCCGGTCAGAACGGCTTCGTCAGAGCGACAGCGGCACCGGGTGGATCTCGTCCGCCGGATGGCCCGTGCGTTCGTGGACGCGCTTGACCGCCTCGGCCGAGGGCGCCTCGGAGAGGCAGTAGACCTTGCCGGAGGCGGGGTCGGCCCAGGCGCGCTCGAAGTGCACGCCCTCCTCCTTCTCGACGGCGAGGTCGGCCTCGTGGGCCTCCTTCAGCTGGTCGGCGGTGATGCCCTTCATCCCGTGGTGGACGTCCATGTAGTGCGGCATGGCTGCCACCTCCTTCGCCTTGTCCGTCCTCCCCGTCTCACCACCATGCTGCGCCCGTCACCGCGGCGCGGCATGCGAAGGGCCCCGGACCGGAGTCCGGGGCCCTTCGCTGTACTGACGTGTGCTGACGGGTTCGCTCAGCCACACTGGCAGGGGCTGCCCGACTGGCAGCCGCAGCCGCAGCCCGAGCCGCACCCGCAGGCGCCGATGACCAGGAGGTTCTTGATCTCGACGGGCTGGTCGGTCTCGTGCTGCTGCGTGGGGTCGGGCGTGGTGCTGGGGGATTCGGCCATGGATCCCTCCTAGAGGTCCCTAGATGCCCTAGAGGTAGGGCCTTGCCCATTCCATGCCCATTTCACTGGGCGCATCAACGGCGCACAGTGGCGCCCGTACGCCTGAGCCGTACCCCGCGAGCCCCCGGCCGCCCGGCGGGTCACGCCCCCTCGGCGCCCGTCACCGGCTGGATGTCGGGCTGCAGCTCGTCCGCGTGCTCGCCGGTGACCAGGAAGACGACGCGCTTGGCGACGGCGACCGCGTGGTCGGCGTACCGCTCGTAGTAGCGGCCGAGGAGCGTCACGTCGACGGCCGTCTCGATGCCGTGCTTCCAGCGGTCGTCCAGCAGGTGCTGGAAGATCGTGCGGTGCAGCAGGTCCATCTCGTCGTCGTCCTGCTCCAGCTGGAGGGCCAGGTCGACGTCCTTGGTGATGATCACCTCGGCGGCCTTGGCCATCAGGCGCTGCGCGAGCTGGCCCATCTCCAGGACGGTCGCGTGCAGGTCGTGGGGGATGGCGTTCGCCGGGTAGCGCAGCCGGGCCAGCTTCGCCACGTGCTGGGCGAGGTCGCCGGAGCGCTCCAGGTCGGCGGACATACGGAGCGAGGTGACGACTATCCGCAGGTCGGTCGCCACCGGCTGCTGGCGGGCGAGCAGGGCTATCGCACGCGCCTCCAGGTCGTGGTGGAGCTCGTCCACCTTCTGGTCCGCCTCGATGACGCTCTCGGCCAGCTTGAGGTCGGCGTCGAGGATCGCCGTCGTGGCGCGCCCGATCGCCGATCCGACCAGCCGGGCCATGTCGACCAGGCTGTCGCCGATCGAGTCGAGTTCCTCGTGGTACGCGTCCCGCATCAGGGTTCCCTCTCCTACTGTGTGTTCCATGGGGCTCCGGGGGCCGGGGCCCGTGGCCGAATCCAGCTGCGAACCCCACGCTTCCACGTTCCGGTCCCAACGCGACCGTTTCTGCCACCCCAAATGAACCAATACTGGCTCCCAGGTGAACTCTGGGCGACGAGTGTTCGAGCTGACACCTCGCGGACTGTGGGGATGTCGTACCCCCTGCTTAACCTGTTTGCATGGACGTGAACGCGGCGGTCGCCGCAGCGGCAGCGATCGCCGGGGTGCTCACCGGTGTCATCGCCATGCTGGCGTTCCGCTGGAGCGAACGCGACCAGAAGCGACCGACCAGGACTTCTCTGCACACCGACCCCGTACTGCCCCCGGGCGTGGACACCGTACTGAGCGTGCTGCGCTCCTCCGCGGTCGTCCTCGACGAAGCAGACACGGTTGTCAAGGCGAGCTCGGCGGCGTACGCCCTCGGACTCGTGCGCGGTGGCAAACTCGCCATCGAGCCCATGCTCGGCATGGCCCGCGACACCCGGCGGGACGGTGAGATACGACAGGTCGAGCTGGATCTCCCCAGGCGGGGGACCGGACGGGGCGAGGCCCTGGCCGTCTCCGCGCGGGTGGCACCCCTCGGCTCCCGGCTCGTGCTGCTCCTCGTCGAGGACCTCACCGAGGCCCGCCGCATCGAGGCGGTACGGCGGGACTTCGTGGCGAACGTCAGCCACGAGCTGAAGACCCCGGTCGGCGCGCTCTCCCTGCTCTCCGAGGCCGTCATGGACGCCTCGGACGATCCGGAGGCCGTGCAGCGCTTCGCCGGTCGCATGCAGATCGAGGCCACGCGCCTGACCAACCTGGTCCAGGAGCTCATCGACCTGTCGAGAGTGCAGAACGACGACCCACTGGAGGACGCCGAGCCCGTCCGGGTCGACGAGCTGGTCGCCGAGGCGATCGACCGGTGCCGGCACCAGGCGGGCACCAAGCAGATCACCATGGCCGCCGGCGGCACCGCCGACCTGCACGTCTGGGGCAACCGCGGCCAGCTCGCGGCCGCCCTCGGCAACCTGGTCGAGAACGCCGTGAACTACTCCCCGGCCCGCACCCGGGTCGGGATAGCCGCCCGCCGGATCAACGCGACCGGCGGCGACATGATCGAGCTTGCCGTGACCGACCAGGGCATCGGCATCACCGACAAGGACAAGGAGCGCATCTTCGAGCGCTTCTACCGCGTCGACCCGGCCCGCTCACGGGCCACCGGTGGCACCGGCCTCGGCCTCGCCATCGTCAAGCACGTGGTCGCCTCGCACGGCGGGGAGGTCACGGTGTGGAGCGCCGAAGGCCAGGGCTCCACTTTCACCCTCAGGCTGCCGGAGGCGGGCGTGGCCCGCGATCGCGCATCGCAGCACCCCGACCCCGACCTCGAAGACGAGGCCGGTACCACCGAGTCATCCCCGTACGAACCGCTTCCCGCCCCGGAGGTCCTTCCGTGACCCGAGTGCTCGTCGTCGAGGACGAGGAGTCCTTCTCCGACGCCCTGTCGTACATGCTCCGCAAGGAGGGCTTCGAGGTCGCCGTGGCGGCCACCGGCCCCGACGGACTCGACGAGTTCGAGCGCAACGGCGCCGACCTCGTCCTCCTCGACCTGATGCTGCCCGGCCTGCCGGGCACCGAGGTCTGCCGCCAGCTGCGCGGCCGCTCCAACGTCCCCGTCATCATGGTGACGGCCAAGGACAGCGAGATCGACAAGGTCGTCGGTCTCGAAATAGGAGCCGATGACTACGTCACCAAGCCCTTCTCCTCCCGCGAGCTGGTCGCCCGTATCCGGGCCGTCCTGCGCCGCCGCGGCGAGCCGGAGGAGGTCACCCCGGCCGCCCTGGAGGCGGGCCCGGTCCGCATGGACGTCGACCGCCACGTCGTGACGGTCTCCGGCTCCAAGGTCGACCTCCCCCTCAAGGAGTTCGACCTCCTGGAGATGCTCCTGCGCAACGCCGGCCGCGTCCTCACCCGCATGCAGCTCATCGACCGCGTCTGGGGCGCCGACTACGTCGGTGACACCAAGACCCTCGACGTCCACGTGAAGCGCCTCCGCGCCAAGATCGAGCCGGACCCGGGCGCCCCGCGCTACCTGGTGACGGTGCGTGGTCTCGGTTACAAGTTCGAGCCGTAAAAACC
>NZ_JBIAVV010000004.1:0-587342 GCF_042894765.1 Streptomyces sp. NPDC001507 | reverse complement strand
CCGGCCTGGCGGTCGGTCGGCGGACGGAGTCCGGCGCAGCACGCCGAAGCCCGCGCAGCGGTGCGAGGGGTGCGTCGAGGAGGGGTGTTCGAGCCGGACCCGGGCGCCCCGCGCTACCTGGTGACGGTGCGTGGTCTCGGTTACAAGTTCGAGCCGTAAAAACCGGCCTGGCGGTCGGTCGGCGGACGGAGTCCGGCGCAGCACGCCGAAGCCCGCGCAGCGGTGCGAGGGGTGCGTCGAGGAGGGGTGTTCGAGCCGTAAGCCGCTTACCTGCCGTTACGACCGTACGGCTGACGTTCACAGCTGACGTGTACGGCCGTACGGCTGACGTTCGGTCACGACCGTGTCGTAGGCGCGCGGTGGTGACCGTACGACGAAAGGGCGGCCCCCTCGGGGGTACCGCCCTTCTCGCGTTGCCGGTGTGGTCGGCTCAGCCCGCGTTCGTCGACGCCGAGGCCGAGTCGCTCGGGGTGGCGCTCGCGGACTCCTTGTTCTTCTTGCCCGACTTGGCGCTCTCGCTCGCCGTCGAGCCCGCGGCCGGGGAGCCGGAGCCGGAGGCGGACGCCGAGGCGGAGGCGGACGGCACCGCGCTCGGGCCCCAGCCGGTGAAGAAGCTCTCGGCCGGCACGACGAAGGCGCGCAGGCTCACGTCACCGGTCCTGCTGAAGGTGAACGTGATCTTCTGGGCGTTGCCGTCCTGGACCGCCTCGCGGCTGCTGCCCAGCACCGCGGAGGCGTTGTCCTTGCCGCCCAGGATCAGCCGGCCACCGCCCGGGATGGTCAGCGGCTGGGTCTTGGTGGCGTGCAGTTCGGCGGTCTTGCCGGTGCCGGCGACGACGATCGACTGCAGGGTCTCCGGCTCGGTGCCGGTGTTGAAGATGGTCGCGGAGACCACGGCCGGCCCGGTCGACGTGAGGTCGGGCTGGGTGATCACGGTCGCGTTCTGGACCTTGATGTCGCCGACACTCGTGGCCGCGTTGTCCGGCTTGATCTCCAGCGTCTGGGAGTTGTTGCCCGCGCCGCAGGCGGAGAGCGCGGCGACGGAGAAGGCGATGGCGGAGGCGGCGAGGGCGCCGCGTCGAAGGCTGCTGCTCACGGCGGCGGCAACTCCTTGAACGCACGGGCGGCCCCCTTATAAAGCCGCCCTAAGTGTCTGTCAGCGGCCTTAGGTTACCGAGCCGTTCCCGCGAGGCCGCACCCGACCCTCCCCAAGCCCCTCGCTTCCCTCGGGCAGGGGGTACGCGCGGGCATCCGCAAGTGCCCCTTCGGTCACTTTGGAGCGACCCTCGTCCGGCATTCACATAACCCGTCCGCAACACCACGCGCAAAATTTCCGTGAAGGAATGCGCGACCGCCGGGAAAATTGATCACTACTGCTTCAGGTGCGGCTTCACGTACCGTTCAGTCGGGCGTTCGGCCGTACCCGTGATCAATTCCTGAAACGTCCGGGATCCGGCGCCGACAACCGAACGGAGTAGCGGAAGTCGCACGCTTGGAACCGGACATATGTGGACGTTCAGCCACTCGGGAAGGTGTCCTGACGTGTGTAACGTGGGCGTTTCACCTTGCCCGGAGAGCCGCTCCCACCTGCGAATACCTGCTTCCGGACAGCCTGCGCAGCACGTTCCTGTTGCTGTTGTCAAGCCCCGAGATATGCCCTGACCTGCGAAAACGCCATTCAGAACCGCCGGTTTCCGTGTTACCCTGGATAGCCACGGAAGGGGTACCTGTCACATGACGTTCAAGGTTGGCGACACCGTGGTCTATCCCCATCACGGGGCCGCGCTGATCGAGGCCATCGAAACTCGCCAGATCAAAGGCGTGGACAAGACCTACTTGGTGCTGAAGGTCGCCCAGGGTGACCTGACGGTACGTGTGCCAGCGGACAATGCGGAGTTCGTCGGCGTGCGTGATGTGGTCGGTCAGGACGGGCTGGACCGGGTCTTCGAGGTGCTGCGCGCGCCGTACGCCGAGGAGCCCACGAACTGGTCCCGTCGATACAAGGCAAACCTGGAGAAGCTGGCCTCCGGCGATGTCATCAAGGTCGCGGAAGTCGTGCGTGACCTGTGGCGTCGTGAGCGCGAGCGCGGACTCTCCGCCGGTGAGAAGCGCATGCTCGCCAAGGCCCGCCAGATCCTGGTGAGCGAGCTCGCCCTCGCGGAGAACACGAACGAGGACAAGGCCGAGGCCCTGCTCGACGAGGTCCTCGCGTCCTGACGCAGACGCTGTCCGGCTCGACACGCTGAAGCTCCGCACACCCGACATGCCGTGGTGCCCGATGACACATTCTCTGTCGCCGGGCGCTGCGGCATGTTTGCGTACGCCCTCGGGGAACCCCCGATACTAGGCGTGCCGGGCCCGGGCTGCTGGCTCGACCAGTGTCACGGAAGGGTCCGGTCAAGGCGTCGCGCCCGGCACTTCCCAGGCCATACCCACGCCAGGCCCGCACACAAACCTGACAGGAACCGATGTCTGACGATTCGCGTCCTTCGCGTACGGAACCGCGTACCGCACTGCGCACGGCAGCCGTGATTCCCGCCGCCGGCCGAGGCGTACGGCTCGGTCCGGGCGCCCCCAAGGCGCTACGCGCGCTGAACGGCACGCCCATGCTCATCCACGCCGTACGCGCCCTCGCCGCCTCCCGCGCCGTCTCCCTGGTCGTCGTCGTGGCCCCGCCCGACGGCGCGCCCGAGGTCAAGTCCCTCCTCGACGCCCACGCGCTGCCCGACCGCACCGACTTCCTCGTCGTGCCCGGCGGCGACTCCCGCCAGGAGTCGGTCCGGCTCGGCCTGGACGCCCTGCCCCCGGACTACGACATCGTCCTGGTCCACGACGCAGCCCGCCCCCTCGTCCCCGTCGACACGGTCGACGCCGTGATCCAGGCGGTCCGCGACGGCGCCCCCGCGGTCGTCCCCGCGCTCCCGCTCGCCGACACGGTCAAGGAGGTCGAGCCGGCCGCCGTCCCGGGGGACCCCGAGCCGGTGCTCGCCACCCCCGAGCGGGCCCGCCTGCGCGCCGTCCAGACCCCCCAGGGCTTCGACCGCCGGACCCTGGTCCGCGCCCACGAGACGGTCACCTCGAACGTCACCGACGACGCCGGCATGGTCGAGCAGCTCGGCGAACGGGTCGTGGTCGTCCCCGGCCACGAGGAGGCCTTCAAGGTCACCCGCCCCCTCGACCTGGTCCTCGCGGAGGCGGTCCTGGCGCGCAGGAGGCTCAACGATGGCTTCTGAGGTGATCCTGCCCCGGGTGGGCATCGGCACCGACATCCATGCCTTCGAGGAGGGCCGCGACCTGTGGTGCGCCGGGCTGAAGTGGGAGGGTGAGGGCCCCGGCCTGGCCGGCCACTCCGACGCGGACGTGGTCGCCCACGCGGCGTGCAACGCGCTGTTCTCCGCCGCGGGCCTCGGTGACCTGGGGCAGCACTTCGGTACCGGGCGCCCGCAGTGGTCGGGCGCGTCCGGGGTGACGCTGTTGACGGAGGCGGCCCGCATCGTCAGGGCCGCCGGTTTCACCATCGGGAACGTCGCCGTGCAGGTCGTAGGACCACGCCCGAAGATCGGCAAGCGGAGGGACGAGGCAGAGAAGATCCTTTCCGGCGCGGCGGGCGCCCCGGTCTCGGTCTCGGGGGCCACGACGGACGGTCTCGGGTTCCCGGGCAGGGGAGAGGGCCTGATGGCCGTCGCAACCGCGCTGGTCGTCAAACAGGGGTGACCGGCGGTCCCGCCCAAGGGGCGCACACCACCGCGGCGCCTCCACATACCGGTGCCATCCACTACCCTCGGCCCACTACCCTAGGTCCCGTGACTATTCGCCTGTACGACACCAACGCCCGGCAGATCCGTGACTTCACCCCGCTCACCGCGGGCTGTGTCTCGATCTACCTCTGTGGTGCCACCGTGCAGGCGGCGCCCCACATCGGGCACATCCGCTCCGGCCTGAACTTCGACATCATGCGCCGCTGGTTCGAATACCGGGGCTACGACGTGACGTTCATCAGGAACGTCACGGACATCGACGACAAGATCATCGCCAAGTCCGCCGACCAGGGCCGCCCCTGGTGGGCGATCGGCTACGAGAACGAGCGCGCGTTCAACGACGGCTACACCGCGCTCGGCTGCCTCCCGCCGACGTACGAGCCCCGCGCGACCGGGCACGTGCCGGAGATGATCGAGATGATGCGCGGGCTGATCGAGCGCGGTCACGCCTACGAGGCCGACGGCAACGTCTACTTCGACGTGCGCTCCTACCCGGACTACCTGCAGCTCTCCAACCAGGAGCTGGACAACCTCCGCCAGCCCGAGGGCGAGGGCGAGACCGGCAAGCGGGACCAGCGTGACTTCGCCCTGTGGAAGGCCGTCAAGCCGGGCGAGCCCAGCTGGGAGACGCCGTGGGGGCGCGGCCGGCCCGGCTGGCACCTGGAGTGCTCGGCGATGGCCCACAAGTACCTCGGCGCGGCCTTCGACATCCACGGCGGCGGCCTCGACCTGATCTTCCCGCACCACGAGAACGAGATCGCCCAGGCCAAGGCCTTCGGCGACGACTTCGCGCGGTACTGGGTGCACAACGCCTGGGTCACCATGAGCGGCGAGAAGATGTCGAAGTCCCTCGGGAACTCGGTGCTCGTCTCGGAGATGGTCAAGCACTGGCGCCCGATCGTGCTGCGCTACTACCTCGGCACCCCGCACTACCGCTCGATGATCGAGTACAGCGAGGAGTCGCTGCGCGAGGCCGAGTCGGCGTTCGCCCGGATCGAGGGGTTCGTGCAGCGCGTGGTGGAGCTGGCCGGGGGAGCAGTCGAGCCCTCGGCCGAGGTGCCGCCGGCGTTCGCCGAGGCGATGGACGACGACCTGGGCGTCCCGCAGGCCCTCGCGGTCGTGCACACCACCGTCCGGCAGGGCAACTCCGCCCTCGCCGCCGACGACAAGGAAGCGGCCGTCGCCCGCCTCGCCGAGGTCCGCGCCATGCTCGGCGTGCTCGGCCTCGACCCGCTGGACCCGCACTGGTCCGGCGGCGCCGAGCAGGGCGAGGACCTGCACGGGGTCGTCGACGCGCTCGTCCGGCTCGTCCTCGACCAGCGCGAGTCCGCCCGCGGCCGCAAGGACTGGGCGACCGCCGACGCCATCCGCGACCAGCTGAACCAGTCCGGCCTCGCGATCGAGGACAGTCCGTCCGGCCCGCGCTGGACCCTCAAGTCCTAGCCGCCCCGGACTGAAGATCAACTGTGCCGCCCGGCCCCCCGGGCGGCACACTGCATAAGACGTACGTACGACACGAAGCTCACGGAGACGGGTAACTCATGGCAGCCAACAACCGCCGCATGTCCGGCAAGAAGGGCGCGCAGATCGGCAGTGGCGGCCAGCGGCGCCGGGGCCTGGAGGGCAAGGGACCGACCCCGCCCGCCGAAATGCGCAAGGGACACAAGAAGAACCGCATCGCCACGGCCAAGGCCAAGCAGGCCCAGCGCCGTCCGGTGGCCCGCGGCCGCGGCGGCAGGGGCACCTCCGAGATGGTCGTCGGCCGCAACCCGGTCGTCGAGGCGCTGCGCGAGGGCGTCCCCGCCTCCACCCTCTACGTCCAGCAGTTCATCGACAACGACGAGCGGGTCCGCGAGGCCCTGCAACTCGCGGCCGAGCGCGGCGGCATCAACCTCATGGAGGCCCCGCGCCCCGAGCTGGACCGCATGACCAACGGCCTCAACCACCAGGGCCTGGTCCTCCAGGTCCCGCCGTACGAGTACGCGCACCCCGAGGACCTGGCCGAGGCGGCCTACGACGACGGCGAGGACCCGCTGATCGTCGCCCTGGACGGGGTCACCGACCCGCGCAACCTGGGCGCCGTCGTCCGCTCGGTCTCCGCCTTCGGCGGCCACGGCGTGGTCGTCCCCGAGCGCCGCGCGGCCGGCATGACCGCCGGTGCCTGGAAGACGTCGGCCGGTACGGCGGCCCGTACGCCCGTCGCCCGCGCCACCAACCTGACCCGGGCCCTGGAGTCGTACAAGAAGGCCGGCATCGTGGTCGTCGGCCTCGCCGCGGACGGCGAGCACGAGATCGGCGACCTGGAGGCCCTCGGCGGGCCCGTCGTCATCGTCGTCGGCAGCGAGGGCAAGGGCCTGTCCCGACTGGTCGGCGAAACCTGCGACTTCCGGGTCCGGATCCCGATGCCGGGCGGCGCCGAGTCGCTCAACGCGGGTGTCGCGGCGGGGATCGTGCTGTACGAGGCGGCGCGCCGACGCGGGTGAACAAGCGTCCGTAACCTCACCTGGGCGGGTTAATTCCGGCGTCCGGGACATCCTTGACGGGGTCCGGACACATCCGGCCGGTCAAAGCAGTGTCCTAACTCCACGTCACTCGGTTAGATGAGTGTGGACACCAGAACACCCCGCACGCCCACGGGGGACCGCTCGTCGGGATTCCGCTCCGGATTCGATTCCGGACTCGACGACGCTCCCGCGCTGAGCATGGTGAAGGTGCCGAGCGATCCGGCGCAGGTCATCGTCAACCACGCGAGTTTCCGCGTGCAGCTGGGCGTATCGACACGGCGTACCCAATCCCCCCGGGTCGCACGGCACCTGAACGCCACCGAGGACACCGCGCGCATCCCGGTCGTCGGCACGGCGGGCAGAGCGGGGGCGGCGCCCGGCCGGCGCCGCCCGGTCGTCTGGAGCGGCAGGTCCGCGCCCGACGACACCGGCGCCCACCGACTGCTCCAGGCCGTCCGGGGCGGCAGCGTCCGGCACGGTGAGGAGCCCGCCGAACAGGCAGGCGCGACCCAGGTCATCCCGCGCGTCGGCGACGGCTACGACGCGCTGGACCAGACCGTCGAGACCCCGCTGGTCGGCCACCCGCGCTCCCCGGCGTCCGGCGAGAGGCGGCTGCTCCCGGACCTGCCGGCGGTGGGCAGCGCCTACGACGAACCGGCCTACGGCGAATCTGCCTACGACGACCCCGCCTACGACGAACCGCCCTACGGCGACGACGAGTTCGAGGACTTCGACGAACCGCGGTCGGCCCGGCGGGCCGGCGAGGGCGACCCGGCCCGGCACGCCTACTACCCCGGCCGCCGGATGAACCTGGGCGTGGTCCTCCTCCCCCTGCGCATCTTCCTCGGCTTCATCTCCATCTACGCCGGCATGGGCAAGCTCTGCGACCCCGTCTACTTCGACGGCGGCAAGCGCGGCTCCATGGTCACCTGGCTCAACACGCTGCACCCGTGGGAGGTCGCCGAGCCGCTGCGCCAGTTCGCCCTCCAGCACCCGGTCGGCTCCGGCCTCGTCATCGCGTTCTTCCAGGTGATCGTCGGCGTCCTGACCGTCCTGGGCTGCTGGCAGCGGGTCGCCGCGGTCGTCGGCGCGCTGCTCTCCGCCGCGCTCATCGTCACCGTCAGCTGGAAGACCGTCCCGGCCTACGACGCCCCCGACATCATCTACCTCGCCGCCTGGTCCCCGCTGATCATCGCGGGCGCCCCCGTCTACTCCGTGGACGGCCGCCTCGCGGGCAGCGCCTGGCGGCGGCTCGGCCCGCACTCCGACATCTGGGATCTGCGCGCCTACGTACTGCGCCGCGGCGCCCTGATCACGGCCGTCACCATCGGCCTCACCCTCCTCGTCGGCTCGCTCCTGGGCGGTGCGGTCCGCGACTCCAGCCGCGTGGTCGTCCCCGGCCCCGGCGAGGCCCCGCGCAACAACCTCCCCGGCTCCCCGCTCCCCGGTGAGTCGGTCAAGCCCCACCGGAAGACTCCGTCGGCCTCCACGGCTCCCTCCGGGGGCGCCACGGCGAGCCCTTCGCAGGCGGCCACCACACCGGGCGCCGACCGCACCACGAGCGGCGCCACCACCACGACGCCCAGCGAGACCCAGGGGACGACGGGCCAGGCCCCGCCCCAGCACACCGCGCCCGCGCCGACCACCGCGGGTCCCACCTCCGGCGGCACCGCGACCGGCGGCGCCTCCACCAGCGGCGGCGGCACCGGCACCGGCTCCGGAACCTCCGGCGGCGCCTCCTCCTCGGGCCAGCCCGGCCTGGTGGGCGGCCTCCTCGGCTGACATCCGCTGCACACTGACGCAGCCCCGCGCTTTTGAGGCGCGGGGCTGCGGCGTACCGAGACGGGGTGCCGAAGGGGTGCCCTCCGCCGTCTGCCGTCCGCGCCGCCACCGTGGCTGATCGCGCAGTTCCCCGCGCCCCTGAAGGGGCGATCCGGCAGCGCCCCGCAAGGGGCGCGGGGAACTGTGGGAAGAGCTCTCACGGAGCCGCGGTCGGAGAAGGGCCGGTCGTACCCCCCTCGTAGGGGGCGCGGGGAACTGCGCGAAGAGCTCTCACGGAGCCGCGGTCGGAGAACGGCCGGTCGTACCCCCCTCGTAAGGGGCGCAAGGAACTGTGCGAAGAGCCCCACGCAGCCGCGGTCGACGAATCGCCGGCCGTACCCCCCCTTTTCGGCTACCGCCCCAGCGAGGCCAGTTCCTTCGCGGCCTCCGTCAGGTCCTTCGCCGTGTCGATCGCCCGCCAGTACGCCCCCTGCGGAATCGGGAACCCGGCCAGCTGCCGGCTCCGTGCCAGGTACGGGAACGTGGTGCGTTCGTGGTCCCCCCGCTCCGGCAGCATCGCGGCGAACTCGGGAGAGAAGACGTAGACGCCGGCGTTGATCTCGAACGTCGACGGCGGTGCCTCGATGAAGTCCGTGATGTGACCGAAGCCGTCGGTCTTCACGGCGCCCCACGGAATCCGCGGGCGGGCCAGCGCCAGTGTCGCCACCGCGTCCCGCTCCGTGTGGAAGTCGGCCATGTCGCGCAGCGAGAACCGCGTCCAGATGTCGCCGTTCGTGGCGTACCAGGGCCGGTCGGTGTGGGGAAGGTGCGCGGCCGCATACCTGAGGCCGCCGCCCCGGCCGAGCGGCTCGGTCTCCACCACCGTGGTGACCGAGAGCGGCAGTTCGGCCGACGCCAGCCACTTCTGGAGGACCTCGGCCAGGTGGCCGCAGGAGACCACCACGTCGGTGACGCCCTCCTCGGCGAGCCAGGTCAGCTGGTGGCCGATGATCGGCGTGCCCGTACCCGGGATCTCGACCATCGGCTTGGGCCGGTCGTCGGTGTACGGACGAAGCCGTGAGCCCTGGCCACCGGCCAGGACCACGGCTTGGGTGGGGCGCAACGCGGCATTCGGATGGGTCATGCCCGAACTGTACGACGCGCCCCGGGGACGGCTGCACGCAGCAGGCTCCCCCTTAAGGAGCCGTTACCTGCTTCCGAACCGGCGTTCAGCTGTGCGCGGCCAGGACGCCCGACGCGAAGGACGTGTCGCAGACCGGGCGGGCGTACGACTGGGCGCGCGAGGCGCCGTACATCCGCACCGCGGCCCGGCCCAGCGCGCGGGCGATGGACGTGCAGTGCTTCGCCAGCGCCGGGTGGCCGTTGACCGCCTGCTGGAGGTGGGTGAGGACCTGGCCCGGGTTCTTGTCCTGGAGCTCGGTCATCAGCTGCTCGCGCAGCGCGTCCTGCGGGGCCTGGGTGACGGCCTTGGAGGAGACGTGCGCGTCGGTCACGTCGGTCGCGGTGAGCACCGAGCTCCGCGGGGACCCGGTCCAGTTGACGCGGGTGACCGCGAGGGTCCCGGAGAGCACCAGGACGACGGGCAGGACAAGGGCGAGGGTGCGGCCGATCCGGCGGGCAGGGCCGCCCCGGTGGCCGCGTCGCGTCTGAGGGGTGGTGGAGTGCTTCACGCGTGTGAGGGTAGCGTGCGGTAATGATTTGGCGACATTTAGTCACCGGTTCGGGGGACGGAGAAGGGCCGTGTTTCGGGTACGGGGTTGACGCACGCTGCTCGAAAACCACCCGCTTGCCGGGGTAAATCGGGGCAACGAAAAGGGCCCCGCAGCAGGTCGCGGGGCCCTTTCCGTCAACCTGGGTGAATTCACCCTGGTCAGAGGTTTCTCTGCTTGATCGACCGGCCGGATCGCTCGATCGGATCGCTCGATCAGATCGGTCGATCAGATCGGTCGATCAGATCGGTCGATCGGATCGGTCAGTCGGAGAGACGCTCGCCCGTGGACGTCGAGAACACGTGGGTCTCGCCCGGCCGCGGCACGACGTGCAGCGTGGCGCCCTTCTCCGGGACCGCGCGGCCGCTGACGCGGACGACCAGGTCCTTGAGGTCGTCGCCGACCTTGGCGCTGCCGTAGACGTAGCCGTCGGCGCCGAGCTCCTCGACGACGTTCACGGAGACCGCGAGACCTGCCGGGGCGTCCTCGGTGTCCTTGGACAGGGCGGAGGCGGCCTCGCCGTTGTGCTCGACGACGTCGAAGTGCTCGGGGCGGACGCCGACGGTGACGGTGCGGTCACCCTTGTCGGCGGCGGCCTTGAGCGCCTCGCGGTTGACCGGGACGACGCTGTTGCCGAACTTCACGCCGCCGTCGGTGATCGGGACCTCGACCAGGTTCATGGCGGGGGAGCCGATGAAGCCGGCGACGAAGAGGTTGGCCGGGCGGTCGTACATGTTGCGCGGCGAGTCGACCTGCTGGAGCAGACCGTCCTTGAGGACCGCGACCCGGTCGCCCATCGTCATGGCCTCGACCTGGTCGTGGGTGACGTAGACGGTGGTGATGCCGAGGCGGCGCTGGAGCGACGCGATCTGGGTACGGGTCGAGACGCGGAGCTTGGCGTCCAGGTTGGACAGCGGCTCGTCCATGAGGAAGACCTGCGGCTCACGCACGATCGCGCGGCCCATCGCGACACGCTGGCGCTGACCGCCGGAGAGCGCCTTCGGCTTGCGGTCCAGGTACTCGGTGAGGTCGAGGATCTTCGCGGCCTCCTCGACCTTCTGCCGGATCTCCGCTTTGTTGACGCCGGCGATCTTGAGCGCGAAGCCCATGTTGTCGGCGACCGTCATGTGCGGGTAGAGCGCGTAGTTCTGGAACACCATGGCGATGTCCCGGTCCTTGGGCGGCAGGTGCGTGACGTCGCGGTCGCCGATGCGGATGGAACCGCCGTTGACGTCCTCCAGGCCCGCGAGCATCCGCAGGGAGGTGGACTTGCCGCAACCCGACGGGCCGACCAGGACGAGGAACTCGCCGTCCTCGATCGCGATGTCGAGGCCGTCGACGGCGGGCTTGGTGGAGCCCGGGTAGATCCGGGTCGCCTTGTCGAACGTGACAGTGGCCATGGCTCAGAGGCCCCCTTCTACCGGCAGGAACGTGCCGGACGATCCGTTGTAGGAAGGTGGTTGGTGTAGTCCACTCGGGTAGTCCACGCGAGTGAACTGGATCAGGACGGTACCCGGCGTTCACCCTGTATGTCAGTACCTGGAGCCCTGTGAACTTCGCGGAAAATTTTCGACAGGCCCCGCCCGGGACCTGGGTACACTGCACTGGCACGCACCCCTGGGTGCGCGCACGCCTCCTTAGCTCAGCTGGTCAGAGCGCCGCTCTTGTAAAGCGAAGGTCGTCGGTTCGAATCCGACAGGGGGCTCCGTTCCCTCCCGCGGTGGCCTCAGTGCCGTCCCGCCACCCGGTCCGCGGCGCGGGCCAGCCGTGAGGACTCCGTGCTGGGGTGGAGGCGTTCGCGTTGGTCGGCGGCGCGGTAGGTGGCGTACATGCCCTGGACGCCGAGCCAGCGGAAGGGTTCCGGCTCCCACTTGCGGACCTTGTGGTTCACCCACGGCAGTTCGGTCAGGGCGGTGCGGCCGGCCTGGCCGGAGTCGAGCTGGACGAGGTCGCGGAGGGTGCGGGCGGCCAGGTTGGTGGTGGCGACCCCGGAGCCGACGTAGCCACCCGCCCAGCCGAGCCCCGTCGAGCGGTCCAGGGTGACGGTCGCGCACCAGTCCCGCGGCACCCCGAGCACCCCGGACCAGGCGTGCTCGACCGCGACCCCGGCCAGGGACGGGAAGAACCGCACGAGGATCTCGCGCAGCGCCTCGACCGTCGCCTCCTGCGTGCGGCCGTCGTTGTCCGTCCGCGAACCGAAGCGGTACGGCACCCCGCGCCCGCCGAGCGCGATCCGCCCGTCGGCCGTGCGCTGCGCGTACATGTACGCGTGCGCCATGTCGCCCAGGGTCTCCCGGCCCTCCCAGCCCACCGACGCCCACTGCTCCGCCGTCAGCGGCTCGGTGGCGATCATCGAGGAGTTCATGGGCAGCCAGGTGCGCTTCTGGCCCTTGAGGTTCGCGGTGAAGCCCTCGGTGCAGCGCAGGACGTAGGAGGCGCGGACCGTGCCGTACGGCGTGACGGCGTGCTGGGGGCGGATCTCGGTGACCGGAGTGGACTCGTAGATGTCGACGCCGAGTGCTGCTACGGCCGCCACCAGGCCCTTCACCAGCTTCACCGGGTGGAGGCGGGCGCCGTGCGGGGTCCAGGTGCCGCCCACCGCGTCGGCGACGCGGATCCGCTCCCGGGTCTCCCCCGCGCCGTACAGCTCGCGGTCCTTCTCGCCGTACGACAACTCGTGCTCGTGGAAGGCCTTCAGGCGGGCCAGCTGGGCCGGGGTGGTGGCGACCTCCAGCACCCCGCCCTTGTGCAGGTCGGCGTCGATCCCCTCGGCGGCGGCGACCGCCACCACCTCGTCGACGGTCTCGTTCATGGCCTTCTGCAGGCGTACGGCGGCCTCGTGGCCGTGCAGCGCGGCGTACCGGTCGCGGCCGGCGACGCCGTTGTAGAGCCAGCCGCCGTTGCGGCCGGAGGCGCCGTAGCCGCAGAACTTCTGCTCCAGGACGGTGACCCGGAGGAAGGGCGCGGCCTTCTTCAGGTAGTACGCGGTCCACAGACCGGTGTACCCGCCGCCCACGATCACCACGTCCGCCGAGGCGTCACCGGCGAGCGGCTCCCGCACCGCCGGGAGGCCGTCGTCCGCGTACCAGAAGGAGATGCCGCCGTTGACGACACCGCTCGCCGATCTGCTCATGACCTGGACGCTAACCCTTCAGGGCAGCCAGTGTCTCCTTCGGATTCCATGCTTTTCCGCGCCCTCTGACCAGCGGCCAGCAGCCCAGACCGATCAGCGCGGCGACGAAATGTCCCAGGTCGGTGAAGGTGGGCGACTCGGTCAGCGGCAGCCCGTAGACGAGGAGGACGGCCGCGAGGTACGCGTACCGCCAGGGTGCCGCGATCCGGTACGCCAGCACCGCGATCACCCCGGCCAGCGCATAACTCACCCCGATGTCCAGGGTGTTGACCGCGGAGTGCGGGACGATGCCGTCGTGGATGCCCTTCAGCAGCGCGCCCTCGCTGATCAGGGTGGCCAGCACGTGCGCGAGCACGCACACCGCGAGCCAGCGGACCGTCCCCAGCCAGCGCTCCACCGGCGCGTGGAAGACGGTGTAGAGGAAGGCGTACGGCACCCAGTGCCCGCCCTCGATCCACATCGCGCTGGCGACCAGCACCCGTACCGGGTTGTCCGACAGCTCCCGGATGTTGGTGGACCGCTGCCGCAGGAACTGCTGCTCGAACTCCGGTGACATGTGGTGCAGCGCCACGGTCGTCACGAAGAGAATCGCCAGCCAGACGTACGTACCGGGGGCGCTGCGGACGTACGCCCACACCGTGCCGCCGAGTCCCCGGAGAAGTCCCATGAGGCGATTCATGCACGACGGCAACGCCGGGTGTGTGATTGACATTCCGGATGGGCTGATCGCGCAAGGGCCGAAGTCGTGCGGAGCGGTGATTGTCAGTGGCGGCCTGCACTATGGGGGCATGGCGAGGACAGTGGCCGGTGGGGCCGGCGGAGGCAGGGTGAAGGGCGCGCGGCGGCCGGAGGTGCGGCTGCCCGAGCTGGAGCCCTGGGGCGGGGGCGAGCTGGAGCCGGACGGGGACTACGACGGGCAGGCGTTCCGGGCGGCGGACTTCGCGGGGCAGGACGGGGCGGGCGCCCGCTTCATGGACTGCGCGCTGACCGACTGCGCCTTCGACGAGACGGGGCTGCGGCACGCGCGTGTGCTCGACACGGTCCTCACCGGGATAAGAGGCGTCGGCACCGATCTGGCCGAGGCGACCCTGCGCGATGTCGAGCTGGTCGACGCCCGGCTGGGCGGTACCCAGTTGCACGGTTCCGTCCTGGAGCGCGTGGTGATCCGCGGCGGCAAGATCGACTACCTCAACCTGCGCACCGCGAAGCTCAGGGACGTGGTCTTCGAGGGCTGCGTCCTGGTGGAGCCGGACTTCGGCAGCGCCGTCCTCGAGCGCGTGGAGTTCACCGGCTGCACGGTGAAGGGGGCCGACTTCCGGGGGGTGACGATGAAGGACGTCGATCTGCGGGGCGCCGCGGAACTGGGCATCGCGAGTGGCGTGGAGCGCCTGTCCGGGGCGGTGATCAGCATGTCCCAGCTCCTCGACCTGGCCCCGGTACTGGCGGCACAGCTGGGCATCCGCGTGGAGAACTGACCAACTCCAGGGACAGCGCCCCGTAGGGGGGCGCTGGGGGTCCCCCCGGCCGAAGGCTGGGGGAGGAACTGCGCGACCAGCCCCCACCGGCCCGCAGCCGTGAACCGGCCCTCAACTCGCCGGAGGCACCGGCGCCGCCTTCTTCCGCAGCCCCAGATGGTCGTCCGGATCCTGGAGCCGGTCCGGCTGCGCGGCAAGCATGCGGCGGACCGCCGGTTCCGGCATGCGGATCACCACCGGCCGGGGCAGGGTCAGCTCCCGCACGGCGGTGCCGGTGCGGCCGGAGCGGACGCGGTTGGTCACCCTCGCCACCACCCGCACGTCCAGCGTGAACTGCACCAGGACCGCGGCGGACTTGGGCTTGTGCAGCGGCATCGACCCGGACGCGTTCACCGCCGCGTCGGCCGCGCCGCCCGCCCCTCCGGCGTTGCCCATCAGCTGGTTGAGGCGGAACTCGTCGGCGTTGAGCAGCCCCGCGCCCGCGAGACCGCGTGCCGACCGGCCGTGGTCGGCGGAGCTCAGGCCGTCCGTCTGGGTGGGCCGGGGCGCGTCCAGGTGGCTCTGCCCCACCGTCTCGAAGGTCATCTTGTCGCCGACGCCCAGTACCCGGCCGTCCCGCAGCCGCGCGTGCACCGACGCCCGCAGGTCCTGGCCCTCCACTCCGGTGGCGTGCACCGGCGGCAGCTCCGCCCCGGCCGAGGTCAGCAGCGGCAGCGCCGCGATCAGCCACTCGGTGGAGACGGCCTCCTGGAGGGTGTACGCGGCGGCCTGGCCCTTGGACCGGAAGCGGTCGCCGCCGCCCGCCTCCCGGACCGCGGAGCCGACCAGCTCCCGCACCTGCGGCGCCCCCTGGAAGCCGTTCACCTGCGCCTCCATCGGCAGCCGCACACCGCCGGAGCGCCACGTGCCGAGGGCAGCCGTTCGGCCGTCCCCGGGGCCTGGCGCCGGGGCCACCTGCTGCCGCCGGGGCGCTGTCAGCCGGCCGAGGGCGGCGAGGTCCTTGTCCAGGACGCGGTGGGTCACCGACTGGCGGCCCAGCGAGGCCAGCGCCAGCCGGCGGTCGCCGCGGTGCAGTTCGAGGGTGGCCTCGACCGGTACCCGCATCTTCGACGACTTCGCGGTCTTCGCCTCGGCGACCGTCTTCATGCCGAGCTGGCCGCGGCCGGCCGTGCCGGAGCGCCGAGAGCCGCCCGCGCCGACGCCGAGGCCCGCCGCGCCGCCGGTGCTCTTCAGCTGCCCGGCTCCGCCGTCCGGCTTGCCGGAGCCGGCGAAGATCCCCTCCAGGCCGTACGACACCCCCTCGTCGTGGGTGGCGGCCTGCTGGGCGACGGCCGCGGTGATGTACTCCATGTCCCGGCCGTCGTCCGCCGCGCCGTCGTAGCTGCCGTCGGCGAGCCGGTTGACCTTGAACACCGCCCAGTACGGGGTCTTGCGGCCGTCGAACAGCTCGACGGTGACCCCGCCGTCCATCGCGCCGGACAGCAGCCCCGCGCTGCCGTCGCGGTCCAGGACGCGCAGCAGGCGCTGCACGTTGTCGTTGCGGTCCGCCAGCTGCCGGCGGGGCAGCAGGTCGTCGGCGAGGCTCTGCTGCCCGCTCTCCGCGAGGCGGGTGCGCAGCCGGGCCAGCAGCGGCACGAAGTTCGGCAGGTCCTCGACCATGCCGAAGCCGAGGGGCAGCGTGCGGGCGAAGGACGGGCCGGTGCGCGGTGGCGCGGAGGTCGAGGATCCGGCGGTGCCCGCGGCGCGCGCCTGCTCCCGGCCCTCGCGCTCGGCACCCGCCCGGGAGTTCTCGGCCGCCCGGGAGGTCTCCGCCGGGCTTCGGCCCGGCGGCCGGGGCGAGGTCATCAGGTCCGGTTCGGGGTCCAGCTTCAGCTGCCTGCGGATCGCCGCCGGCAGCTGCGCCTCCGTCAGCCACACCGCCGCCTCGGCCGGCAGGGTGCGGGCGGCCGTCGCCACGTAGGGGCCGCCGCCGGTGACCTTGACCTCGGCGACCATGGTGACGAGCAGGTCGCACTGGACCAGGTAGAGCGGCGCCTTCTTCGGGGTGTGGGCGTTGCGCTCGACCGTGCCGGACAGCGCCGCGGACCGGGCGTCGCCCCGGCTCGTGGTGCGGTTCCCGGACAGGCCCTGGCCCAGCCGCCACTCGACGGCGTTCTCCGAACCGGTGGCCCCGAACTGCCACGTGCTGGTGGTGCCCTGCCCCTCCTGGCCGGCCGCCTGGTGGCCGCCGAGCACGAAGGTCTCCGTGCCGGGCCCGGCGCCCTGGTGCAGGAACTTCGGGTTGGTCAGCGTGAGCCGGGTGCCGACGGCCCCGTTCAGCGCGGCGAGCCGGCGCGGATAGCGCAGGTTCTTCACCACCCACCCCGAGGACGCGGCCTGCCGTAGCGACGCCGTGATGGCCTGCGGCCCGAACCGCTCCTCGATCGCCAGCCGCGGCGCGAGCCCCTCCGTCCGCAGCGCGGGATCCTCGCGTACGCCCTTGTTGCGGGCGGCGGCCCTGGACAGCAGCTGGTAGGCGAGGTCCCGGACGGCCTGGCCGTCACCGACCGTCTCCACCAGCTGCCAGTCCCGAAGCGGCTGCCCGACGGACGGCCGGGGCACGAGGCCGGCCAGGTCGCCGATGCCCTCGGCGGTGACGGCGTACTCGGGGCGCGGGGCCTGGCCCCGGCGCCGGTCGCCCACCGCGTCCTGGCGCCGCTTGCCCTCCTCGTCGAGGGTGAACTCGGCCGGTGTGACCAGCCGTACGTCCTGCTCGTCCAGGTGCAGGTCGGCCAGCTGCCGGGCCTCGGGCGCCTGCTGTCCCGGGGAGCCGGGGGTGAGGGCGCGGCCCAGCTTGCGCTGCCGGGAGGTCATGGTGACGTCGACGTCGAGGCGCAGGGCCGCCCCGAAGGTGCTGGCCTTGTCGGAGCCGTTGGTGAGGACGTCGGTGCGGGTGGTGGGGCCGGCCTGGTTGCGGCGGGTGCCGGTGCTGTGTCTCTCGTAGCGGGCCGAGGCGGTCAGGACGCCGGGGACGATCCTGGCCTGCCCGAGCACCAGACCGCCGATGGAGCGCGAACTGCCGCGTCCGCTCTGCGTGTTGCCGGCGACGCCGGAGTGGCTGCGGACCAGCCAGTCGTCGGTGTCGCCGAGGTAGCCGGTCTCGCGGAGCTGTCCGCGGACGCGGATCTGCACGTCGTGGGAGTGCAGGGTGGTCTTGCGGCGCAGCCGCACCCGGATGCCGGTCGTGGTCAGCTGGTCCTTGTTGACCCGCAGGTTGGTCTCGGACAGGGCGGCCATCAGCTCGCGGTGGTTGCGCCGCTGGAGCGCGGCCTCCTCCTTGGACGGCGGGGTGGGGCGCGCGTCGGAGCCGAAGGAGGGCAGGTAGCCGGCCAGTCGGGAGTCGGTCGCGAACAGCTCCTGCACGGCCCGGAGCATGGGACGGGTGTCGAGTTGGCTGAGGGTGACGCTGGAGCCCATGGCGCCGAACGGGAGGTGCCGTTCGACGTCGGTCTCGTTGCCGTCCGCATCGGTCCGCTTCGGCTTCTTGACGAACTCCCCGGCCTCGGTGCCGGGCGGCAGCGGCAGCCCGAGCGACTGCGCCTCGTCGGCCCGCAGGCTCATCCACACCCGCATCGAGTGCCGGGCGACCCGGGTCCCCGGGCGCAGGATCATCTCGGCCGAGCGCGGTCCCGTGCCCTCCGCGGTGAACAGGACGGTCGTGAGGTAGAGCACCTTGTCGCCGCGCACCTCCGCGCCCTGGCGACTGGAGACCGTCTGCTCGGCCACGGTGAAACGCGCCTTGCGGGCCGCCGCGACCGGCATGGCCGTACCCCGCAGGACGGCGGCGTTGCCGACCGCGCCGACACCGATGGCGGGGCCCAGGCCGCCGGTGAGGGCGCGTCCCTTGCCGGCGCTCTCGGTGACCGTGTGCTGGGTCTGCTGATGGGTGCGCAGCTGGGTCCCGCCGGTGCCCCAGGCGGGGGACATGCCGGTGATCTCGGCGTGCAGGCGGTAGCTGCCCACGTTGCTGCCGTCCTTGGAGGCGAGGTCCTCGCCGGTGACGCCGTCGCGCAGCAGGCGGGGCAGGTCCTCCAGGACGGTCGCGGTGGAGGTGGCCTCGTGGAGGCGGGAGCGGCCGGGGGCGCCGGGGGCGGTGAGCGAGGGGTGCAGGACGGCGGCGACCGCGTCGAAGAGCCCGCCGCCGCCCTGGTGCGGGGCGGCGGTGTCGGTGACGGCGACCGGGGCCATGGAGTCGGCGAGCGAGACGCGCCGGGCGGTGTCCGCGCCGACGCCCTCCGGAGCAGCGGGCGCCTCGGTGCCGGCCGGGACCAGGTGTTCGGTCGGCACGCGCTGGGTGAGGGCGCCCGAGCCGTGGAAGGTCTGCGCGTGCCGGGTGCCCTGCTTCTTGACCCGGACGCCGTACCGCACCTTGCGCGGTGCCTCGACCGAGCCCTTCTCGCTGCGCAGCACCCGGGGTTCGGCCACGTTGCGCTGGCTGCGGGACTCCCGCGAGGACTGCCAGGGCTGCGCGTTGACCAGGCCGGCGCCGCCCAGCCAGAGCCCCGGTGCGACGGGCGCGAGCCCGAAGGCCATGCCGCCGGCGCCCTTACCGGAACTGCCGCTCGCGGTGGTCGCGACGGTGGTGGCGGTGTTGTGCTGGACGTCGACCTTGGTGTCCTTGCCCTCCGCGTCGTCCACCGCGGCGAGCGGCGCTCCGTCGGGATCCGGCACGGTGTTCGCGAGCAGGTCCTTGGGGTGGAAGACGGGCGGCCGGTCGTCGGGGGCCCGGGAGACGGTGACGGTGACGTCGTACCACTCCTTGCCGGTCCTGCCCTTGACGGCGAAGGCGCGGCCCTGCCCGTAGAACGACTCGGGGCGGCCGGCGAGTTCGGCGCCGATCTCGGCGACCGTGCCGTCGCCGTGCCCGACGACGGCGGCCACCGCGTTCCGGACGAACTCGTGCCCGGTCAGTCCGTACGCCGTGGACAGCCCGGCGGCCTGGAAGTCCATCAGGTACGGGGGCAGTACGAGGCCGGGTGCGGTGTTCTCCTCCTCGACGGTCGCCACGGGTGCCACCGGCCGGCTGCGTACCGTGGGGGGCCGCGCGACGCCCTTGCCCTTCGCGTCCTGCAGGGCCAGCGTGGCGGCCGTGTTCCCCGCCTTCCCCTGGAGGGCGCGCATCGCGTGCTCCGGGGGTCCGACCGGCACGGTGGAGTCGACGGGCGTGGCGGTGGCCGGGGCCCGGGAGGCCTCGGAAGAGGCGTCTTTTCCGTTGTCGCCTGCCTTTTGCTGCGTCCGCACGGAGTCAACGTAGGCGCGGCCGGGGTGGCGGTGACGCCTTCCGCACCACTTGTCACCCCGGCCTCGGCAGGTGGTCAACCTCCGTACACCGTACGGTCGTTCAACCATCCGGAGCGGCTACGGCACCCTCGGGAAACGGGCCTGGAGCGTCCAGATCGCCGGGTTGTCCGCCAGGTCCTCGTGCAGGTCGGTGAGGTCGGCGATCAGGTCGTGCAGGAAGTCCCTTGCCTCGCGGCGCAGTTCGGTGTGGGAGAAGGTCAGGGGCGGCTCCTCGGCCGGCATCCAGTCCGCCTCGATGTCCACCCAGCCGAAGCGGCGCTCGAAGAGCATGCGGTCGGTGGACTCGGTGAAGTCGAGTTCCGCGTGCTGGGGCCGGGCGGCCCGGGACCCCGCCGGGTCCCTGTCCAGCCGCTCCACGATGTCGCACAGCGCCCACGCGAAGTCCAGCACCGGCACCCATCCCCAGGCTGTGGACAGTTCCCGGTCCGCCTTGGTGTCGGCGAGGTAGACGTCCCCGCAGAACAGGTCGTGGCGCAGTGCGTGGACGTCCACGCGGCGGTAGTCCGTCTGGGGCGGGTCGGGAAAGCGGTTGGAAAGGGCATAGCCGATGTCGAGCACCTGCCGATGGTGTCACGACGCCACGCCTTCCGCCGCGGTGGTGCGGTTCGGCGGTGCCGGGCTGCCGGTGGGCGCCGCTGGTGTGCCGGCCGGTTGCGGGGTGCGGTGCCCTCCCTCTTTTCCGCCGCGACGGTGCTCAGCGGCGGTGGTGCGGTTCGGCGGTGCCGGGCTGCCGGTGGTCGCCGTTGGGCTGCCGGCCGGTTGCGGGGTGCGGCGCCGTGGGGACTGGTCGCGCAGTTCCCCGCGCCCCTTCGGGGGCGCTGCCCTCCTCTTTTCTACCGCGACGGTGCTCAGCCGCGGTGGTGTTGTTCGGCGGTGCCGGGCTGCCGGTGGTCGCCGTTGGGCTGCCGGCCGGTTGCGGGGTGCGGCGGCGTGGGGGCTGGTCGCGCAGTTCCCCGCGCCCCTTCGGGGCGCGTCTACGGGGGCGCGTCTACTGGGTGCTGCTCAGTCGCTTGCGGAGTACGGCGCACGGGCGGCCCCGTTCGCGGTCTGGGCGGTGGGTGGTCACCTCGTAGCCGAGGGCGGTCCAGAAGGCGAGGCCCTTCGGGTTGTTCTCCAGTACGGCGAGGCGCACGGCGTTCCGGCCCGCCGCCCGGAACCGTTCCTCGACGCGTTCCGCGATTCGCCGCCCGTATCCCCGGCCCTGCGCCGCCGCGTCCACCATCAGCAGCCCGATCCACGGGTCCGGGTCGGCCGGGTCGGGGTGCCGGGCCAGCGTGACGACCACCCCGATCAGCCGCCCCTCGGCCCGCGCGAGCAGCACCTCCGCGTCCGGGTTCGCCAGCTCGTCGGCCAGCGCGGCGGCCACCTGCTCGGGCCGGATGCCGTCCGGGTCCGGGAAGTCACCGCTCAGCGCGTGGAACTCCCGGTTGGAGGCGTACAGGGCGGTGAGCTCGGTGAGCACCGGGGCCGGAATGTCATGGTCGGGGGTGAGGGGGACGGGGGCGAGGATCATGCGGGCAACCTATCCGGCCCTACTCACCCGCAGGCGGGTAGCGGGGCAGGCCGTCCGTCGCGATGGTCCAGTCGCCGATGGTCACGTCCTCGCCGTAGACGAAGTCCTTGCGGGTCGCGTAGCGAGGTCCGTCAGGGGTGGGGTGGATGTCGGTGAGGACGGCACCGGTGCCGGTGCGGGGATCGAAGATCGCGTAGACGGGGATGCCGATCAGGGGGTAGTCGCGGACCTTGCTGACCCAGTCGTTGTCGGGATTGGAACGGGAGACGATCTCGACAGCGGCGATCAGCGTACGTGGGTCGAAGGACCCGTCTCCCTCCATGTCCACCTCTGCGATCACCATGATGTCGGGGCGACGCATGATCCTTTCCGGTGCCACTTCGACATCGGGCTCGCCCGTGTGGGCCACGATCTCCTCGGGCATGACCTTCTCCAGACGTTTCCGGAGACGCAGCGCGGTGAGTTCGTGCTGCCGGACAGGCGACATCATGTCGAGGACGATCCCTTCCTTGGTGATCTCGAACTTGCCGGGGAGGGTGCCGTCCGTGGACTCCACGAAGTCGCGCATGGCCCGGTACAAGAGGGAGGCGTCCTGCCGTGCGTCGTCCGGTGCCATGGTCATGGCGCTCGCTCCTCGTCTGTGCCCAGGGGCAAGGATCGTCGCTTTCATGCTAGGTCCCCTCCGGGAGATCGGTTCGGCAGTCGCGGCAGAGGCCGGGTGCCGGGGCGCGGAAGCCTCGGTCGCAGCTGTCGCAGTTGTGGATCCGGGTGGGCACGGCCGGTGGCGGAGCCGGTGCGCGGAAGGGCGGTGGCGCGGGCAGCCGGTCCGTCAGGCGGTGGGCCAGGAGAGCGGCGGGCCTGTGCAGCGGTTCGGCCGGCAGACCTGTGGTCAGGGCGTGCCGTACGGCGCTGGGGGCGATGTCGCGCTCCAGCCAGGCGGCGACGCCCGGGGCCAGATGGTCGGCTTCGACGGCCGACAGCAGCAGTCGGGAGTCGTGGCGGCGGAGGTCCGCGAGCACGTCCAGGGCCTTCTGGAGGAGCGCGGGGGAGGGGCAGGCCGGGCGCGGCACGGGCGGGAGGGCCTTGCGGGCGGCCTTCTGCGGTGGCTTCGGTCGTGCCGCGGCTTCGGGCCGGCGGGCGCGGCTGCTGTGGCCGGGTCGGTTGCAGAAGACCGTACGGGTGATGATGCGGCCGTCGGGCAGGCGTACGCGTTCGCGGCGCAGGTACCCGACCGCCTCAAGCTCGCGCAGCGCGGCCGCGATACGGGTCCTGCCCTCCTTCAGGCGCTCCGCCAGCGTCTTGATGTCGACCCGGGCACCGGTCGGGAGCGACTGGATGTGTACGCCGATCCCGACCGCGAGCCCCGACAGGTCGGGGTGCTGGGCGAGGTCGTTGCCGATCACCACGAAGTGCGAGGTGTGGCGGGTGTTCTCGTGAATGAGCCCACCACCGGACCCCCGGTTCGGGTGCTTGTTGGCGGCAAGACGGGGCTTGGCGCACGAGGGCGCGCTAGGGTTTTTCGTATCCATCGGGAAGGTTGCTGCTTCCTGGGTGGTCAGGCCCTCGCACTGGGATTGCCGTCCCGGCGGGGGCCGAAGTTTTTCTGCGGTTGTCGCGCTGAGCGTAGGACACGCAACCCCTCTCAAATCCAGCCCAGTTGGCATATTCACTCGCGGGAGTGACTCTGCGCGACGGGCGGGAGGGGTGGGGCTTGGTGGGGTTCTTTCTCCTCGTTTCGTTCCTTTCGTGGTGACGTCCCTCGAGACCGAAACCCGCGTTCCCGGGCTACGGCGACACACTGATCTCGGCCCACACCGTCTTGCGCGGCGACAGCCCCGGTGCCACGCCCCACTTGTCGGCGAGCGCCGCCACGAGGACCAGGCCCCGGCCCGACTCTGCGTCCGGCGCGAGGGGTTGGGTATGCGGCAGGCGGTCACCGCGGGTGTCCGTGACCTCGATCCGCAACGTGTCCCCGATGACGTACAGCAGGAGGCCGAAGTCGCGTCCCGTCACCCGCCCGTGCGTCGCCGCGTTCGCCGCCAGTTCGGCCACGATCTGCCTCGCCGGATCCAGCGGCAGCCCCCACGCACGCAGTTGCTCGGTGGCGAGCAGACGGGCCAGGCGGGCGCCTCGCGGCGTGGGCGAGAACCGCAGGCTCATGTTGCGGACGGGGGTGGAGATTTCATCGTTCACGTCACTCAGCGTGGCCGGGTCCGCATACCGTGAACAGTGACGAAGCCCTTGCGTACGGTGACTGTCCGGCGCTTGTCCGGTGCTGTCCTGGCTGTCGGGAGCGTTCGTACGGGTAGGGGCGGGGGCGCGGGTTCGGGCGTACGGCACGAAGGGGCGTGGGATGAGCGTGGACGGCGGCGAGGTGACCGAGCCGGGCTGGGAGGTCGACCCGGACGACGACTGGGGCGTGGCGGTCATCGCGACGGTGGGGCGGCAGCTGAAGCTGCGGCGGGAGGCGGTGGGGATGCGGGCCGCCGAGTTCGGGGAGGCGGTCGGCTACGGGGAGGACATGGTCTACAAGGCGGCAAGCGGATCCCCCGGCAGGAGTACCTGCACCGGGCGGACGAGGTCCTCGGCGCGGGCGGGCTGATCTCGGCGACGTGGGAGGACGTGAAGAGGGTCCGGTATCCGAAGAAGGTGCGGGAGCTTGCCAAGTTGGAGGGGCAGGCTGTTGAGATCGGGGTGTATGTCGGGCTCAGTCTTCATGGTCTGTTGCAGACGCCGGAGCACACGCGAGCTCTGTTCGATGCATGGCAGCCGGCGTACTCGCCTGAGGAGGCGGAGCGACGAGTAGCTGCTCGTATGGCCCGAAAGTCAATCTTCGAGCGCTCTCCTGCACCAGCACTCAGCTTCGTCCAGGAGGAGGCGACGCTACGTCGGCCGGTCGGAGGCACAATGGTTTGGCGGCAGCAACTCGAACATCTGCTGGAGGTGGGCCAGTTGCGGAAGTACACGCACACCCCCGCCACCCCCGGCGGCCCCCAGCTCGCCCTCGCCCCCTCCGCCTGGTCGGCCTTCCTGCCCTACGCGTCGGCGCACTGAGCGCAAGCCAGGAGCCCCCGGCCGCAACCACACGACCAGGGGCTCCCGCACAGCGCAGCGTGCCGCGCTTGTCAGACGTTGACGCCGAAGTCCTGGGCGATGCCGACGAGGCCGGACGCGTAGCCCTGGCCGACCGCGCGGAACTTCCACTCGGCGCCGTTGCGGTACAGCTCGCCGAAGACCATGGCCGTCTCCGTCGCCGCGTCCTCGGAGAGGTCGTAGCGGGCGATCTCGGCGCCGCCGGCCTGGTTGACGATGCGGATGTAGGCGTTGCGGACCTGGCCGAAGTTCTGCGAGCGGGTCTCCGCGTCGTAGATCGAGACCGGGAAGACGATCTTGTCGATGTCGGCGGGGAGGGCGGCGAGGTTGACGTTGATCGCCTCGTCGTCGCCGGCGCCCTCGCCCGTGCGGTTGTCACCGGTGTGGACGATCGTGTTGTCCGGGGTCTGCTTGTTGTTGAAGAAGACGAAGTGAGCGTCCGAGTACACCTTGCCCTGCGCGTTGACCGCGATGGCCGAGGCGTCCAGGTCGAAGTCCGTGCCGGTGGTGGTGCGGACGTCCCAGCCGAGGCCCACGGTGACGGCGGTCAGGCCCGGAGCCTCCTTGGTGAGTGAGACGTTGCCACCCTTGGAGAGGCTTACAGCCATGGTCGGGAGTCCTTTCCCTCGTTTCGCGTACGGCCGTGCGGCGCGTACGGGCTTGAAGCTACAGCTACCCGTATGAACGCCACGAGGGGTACCGAAGGTTCCACCTCGCTTTACTTTCTTTACCGAACGGGTGATGCACGATATTCGCGTGACGTGCGCCGGTCAGGCGCGCGACCATGGGGACATGTCCGGTCCTTACGTCATCCGCGGCTCCGTCTCGCTCCCCGAGGCCGAGCTCAACTGGCGTTTCTCGCGGTCCTCCGGGCCGGGCGGCCAGCACGTCAACACCAGCGACTCCCAGGTGGAGCTCCGCTTCGACCTCGCCAACACCGAGGCACTGCCGCCGGTGTGGAAGGAGCGGGCGCTGGAGCGGCTGGCGGGGCGGCTCGTCGACGGGGTGATCGTCGTACGGGCGTCCGAGCACCGTTCGCAGTGGCGCAACCGCGAGACCGCCGCCGTACGCCTCGCCGCGCTCCTCGCGGAGGCCACCGCGCCGCCGCCCAAGCCGCGCAGGCCGACCCGGATCCCGCGCGGTATCAACGAGCGCCGGCTGCGGGAGAAGAAGCAGCGGTCGGAGACCAAGCGGGGGCGGACCGGCCGCGACTGGTCGTAACGCCCTTTCCGCGCCCCCGCGCGCCGTCCCGCGGCTCTCCGGCCGAAACCTCGGAAGACGCCGTGGCGCAGCCGATCCTCCGTCCGGCGTACGCAGTCGGGAACGAAGGCCTGTGCGTCACGTTCGGCGGCGCAGGCGATGAAGGCGGCGACGGCTGGCGCGACCATGAGCGCGCATCGTCGGCAGCCGCTGAGCTGCTGAAATCCCGTCGGGCGGCCGGTTGTCGGCCGTACGGCGACGGCTGACCGGAGTGCCGGACGGGCGGCGGGCGGAACATGCCGCCCTCGCCTTGGGCGCGGTGGTCGCCGTTCGTCGTTCGCAGTCGCGGCCGGGTGACGGTTCCATACCGGCCGGACGGAACTCCGCTCCGCCATGTGGCCGTTCCGCAGGGTGAGACGAAACGCTTACGGGCGTCGTTGAATGTGGCTACTATCTGCCACCGAGTCGCCGGACTTTGGCGATTATTTCCTCATGGATGCGCCGAATGGTGGGGGGAGTGTCCCTAAGGTGACCGGATTTGGCAGGTTTGGGGGGAGGCGAACCGCGAGCACGGTCGCCGGGAACCAGCCATCGGATGCGGCCGCGCCGGCGCCGGCCGACTCCCCCGCACGCCCCGCCAGGCCGGGCGGCGGCTCCGGGCGACTGCCCCTGCGTACCGTTCTGATCATCCTCGTGGTCGTACCGAGCCTCGCGCTCGCGCCCCTGTGGGGCCTGAGCACGTATCAGCTGGCCACCCGCTGGCAGTCGGAGCGGACGCAGAACGACCTGACCGCCTCGCTGGGCCGGCCGTCGGCGGTCCTCTTCCAGTCCCTCGAGGAGGAACGGCGGCTCACCGCGGAGGCGCTGGCCGACCCCGGCACCCGCACCCGCGGCAGGCTGGTCGCCGCGCGCGCGGCGACCGACAAGGCGGTCGCCGGCTTCCGCCCGGCCGCGGACGGCAGCACCTCGCACGGGCAGCAGGGACTCGGCACCGCCCTGTCCGGCACCGTGCGCGACCTCGGCCTGCTCGCCGCACAGCGCGGGGCGGTGGACACCGGGGCGGCCGGCCAGAAGCCGGCGTTCGACTACTACAGCGGCACCATCGACTCGCTGATCACCGTCCTCGCCGCGCTCGGCCACCGCAGCAACGCCGACGCGGCCCTGCTGGCCGCCACCCTGGTCGACCTCTACGGCGCCGCCGACAACATCGGGCGCGAGGACGCCCTGCTCGGCCGCGACTGGACGACCGGGCATCTGAAGGTCGACGAGTACGACGTGTTCGTCGACGCCGTCGGTGCGCAGGAGTACCTGCTCAAGCGGGCCGCCCTCGGCCTCACCGGCGCCGAACGCGACGCGTACACGAAGATGACCTCGGCCAGGTCGTGGAAGACCCAGCAGAGCCTGGAGGAGCAGGTCATCGTCGCCGGCCCCCACCACTCGCAGGGCGAGCTGGAGCTCGGCCGGATCCACACCCAGTGGCGCGCCTCGGTCGACGCCAACCGCCCGATGCTGCTGAACCTGGTGCTGGCCCGGGTCGCACACCTCGACAAGGTCTCCGCCGACAGCGTCAACCGGCTCCAGCGGACCCTGCTCATCGTCAGCGCCATCGGCCTGCTCGCGGTGATCCTGGTCATCCTCACCAGCTGGCGGCTCACCGTCCTGCTGCGCCGGCGCATCCACGCCCTGCGCGAGGAAGCCGTGGAACTCCAGCAGCGGCTGCCCGACGTGGTGTCCCGGCTGGAGCGCGGCGAGAACGTCGACGTGGACCGCGAGGTCCGGCTGGTCGAGCCCACGCCCGACGAACTCGGCGAGCTCGGGCGGGCCCTGAACGCGGCCAGCCGGAGCGCGGTGGCCACCGCGGTGCGGCAGGCCGAACAGCACCGCGGCTTCGAGCGGCTGCTCCAGCGGATCGCCCGGCGCACCCAGATCCTCATCGGGCTCCAGCTGCGGAAGCTGGACGAGCTGGAACGCACGCACGAGGACCCCGAGGTGCTGGAGGGCCTGTTCGACCTGGACCACCTCACCGCCCGGCTGCGCCGCTACGAGGAGAACCTGGTCATCCTCGGCGGCGGCCAGCCGCAGCGCCGCTGGCGCAAGCCCGTCCGGCTGCTCGACGTGCTGCGCGCCGCGCAGGGCGAGGTGCAGGACTACCGCCGGATCTCGATCGACGTCGAGGACGAGCCCTGGGTGTCCGAGCGGGCGGTGGGCCAGCTCGTGCACATCCTGGCGGAGCTGATGGAGAACGCCGCCGCCTTCTCCAAGCCGCCGACCCCGGTCGAGGTACGGGCGGCGAGGGTCGGCCGGGGCGTGGCGGTCGAGATCGAGGACCGCGGCCTGGGCATGGAGCCCGAGGACTACGCCGCCGCCAACGCGCTGATGGAGGCGCCGCCGCAGCTCGACGTGATGACCCAGGCCGACGACGTGCGGCTCGGCCTGTACGTGGTCGCCCGGCTGTCGGCGGGCCTGGGCCTGCGGGTGGAGCTGCGGCCATCCGCCTTCGGCGGCACCCGGGTGGTCGTGCTGCTGCCGGAACAGGTGGTGGTCGAAGAGCCCGTTGCGGCGCCGCCCCGGCCGGACGCGCCCGTGCCGGACGCGCTGCCGTACCTGCCCGGTCCGCGGCCGCACCCGCACGACGCCGGGACCGGTCCGCGGGCGGACCGCGAGGGCGGGCGGCTGCCCACCCGCGCCAAGGGACACGCGATGGCGAACGTCACCGCCTCCGGTATCCGGCCGCCCGACGAGAACGAGGCATCCGCGGCCCCGCCGGCCGCGGCACGGCCGCTGCCCCAGCGGGTCCGGCAGGCCAGCCTGGCGCCCGAACTCCAGGTCCCGGCCGAACCGCAGGAGCCGCACGAGCCGGATCTCTGGACCCTCCCCGACCGGCCCGGCCGGTCCGGGGCCACGATCGGCGCGTTCCAGCGGCAGTCCAGAGCGGCCCGCGGCGGCGGCGACCCGGACGCCGGCACCGGTCACGACGTCGGCGGCGACCCGGACGCCGGTACCGGTCATGGCACGGGTCACGACGTCGGCGGCGACCCGGACTGCGGCACCGGTGACGGCGGGGGCCGCGCCACCGGCCACGACCTCGGCGGCGACCACGTCTACGGCCACCGCGACAACGACGGCAGCAGCGACGGCAACGGCAGCGGTGACGGTGCCGGCTCCGGCGGAGGCAAGGGTGAAGGACCCGCCTCGTCCGACCGGTCCGGCTCTCCTAGGACGGATGATCGAGAATGACGCAGCGAACGACGGCCACCGACGTGGATCTGGACTGGCTTCTGGACGGCCTGGTCGACCAGGTCACGGGCACCCGGCACGCCATCGTGCTGTCGGACGACGGCCTGGTGGTGAGCCGTTCGCGGACCATCGACCGCTCGGACGCCGAACGGCTCGCAGCGATCGCCACCGGCCAGCAGAGCCTGGCCCGCGGCGCCGGGCAGCTCTTCGGCGGCGGCCCGGTGCACCAGGTCATCGTCGAGATGGCCGGCCTGTGGCTGTTCGTGATCTCCGCCGGCCGCGGCACCCACCTGGCGGTGACCGCCTCCCAGGAGGTCGACGCCGAGCTGATGAGCGTCGCGATGCACACCCTGGTCCAGCAGGTCGGCCAGCGGCTGGGCACCGACGCGCGTACTCCGCTACCCGATGACGCGGGGAGAGCCGGATGAGGCACTGGACCGAGGGGTTCGACGACGACGACGCCGACGAGCAACTGGTCCGCCCCTACACGATCACCAGCGGGCGTACGACCCCCGAGCGGGCGGATCTGACGCTGATCACGCTGGTGACGACGCTGCCCGAGGTCACCACGCAGGCGGCGCTCGCGGTGCGCAGGATGCAGCCGGAGCACCGCACGATCCTCGGGCTCTGCCGGGAGCCCAAGGCGGTGGTGGAGGTCGCCGCCAAGCTCGGCCTCCCGGTGTCGTTGACCAAGATCCTCATCGGCGATCTGGTCGACTCCGGTCATATGCGGGCCCGTTCACCGCAGCCGCTCACCCGGGCCGGCGGCCTTCCCGACATGACTACCCTCGAGGCGGTGAGAGATGGACTACGCAAGCTCTGAGCACGCGTCCGGCCGCGTGTCCGACGATGTGCCCGGCCGCGCCGCGGACCACACGGCGGGCCCTGCGGACACCGCTCCGCTGGCGGTGAAGATCCTGGTCGCCGGCGGGTTCGGCGTCGGGAAGACGACTCTGGTCGGCGCGGTGAGCGAGGTCGCCCCGCTGCACACCGAGGAGTACCTGACCCGGGCCGGCGTCGGCGTGGACGACCTGGAGGGCGTGCACAGCAAGGTCACCACCACCGTCGCGCTGGACTTCGGGCGGATCACCATCAGCGACGACCTCGTGGTCTACCTGTTCGGCACCCCCGGCCAGGAGCGCTTCTGGTTCATGTGGAACGACCTGGTCAACGGGGCGGTGGGCGCGGTGGTCCTGGTCGACACCCGGCGGCTGGAGGTGAGCTTCGCCTCGATCGACTTCTTCGAGAGCCGCGGCATCCCCTTCGTCGTCGGCGTCAACTGCTTCCACGGGGTCCGCGACCGGACCGCGGAGGAGGTCCGCGCGGCACTCGCCCTCGACCCCCAGGTGCCGTTGGTGCTCTGCGACGCCCGCGACCGCGCGGACGGCCGTGACGTGCTGCTGGCGCTCGTGGACCACCTGATGGCCGGCCGGTCCGTCACGTCCGTGTAGGCAGGCTCCTGGACCGGGCTGGAGGACCAGCACGCCCACGGGCTGGTCCCCGCTCGTCTCGCCGGTCCTCCGGAAGCCCAGCCGCCGGTAGAACCCCTCCGGGCCGTCCGGTCCTGCGTGCCAGGTGACGTACATCTCCTTGCCGCCCCGGCGGCGGATCTCCGCGGCCACCGCCTCGACCGCGAACCGGCCGTAGCCCCTGCCCTGTTCCGCCGCGTCGATGGTGAGGCGCCACAGGCCGGAGCGGAAGAGGCTGCCGTCGGCGCGCCAGTCGATGTCGAGGAAGGCCATCAGGAAGCCGACCGTGCGGTCTCCGTCGACGATCAGACGCGGCCAGGCGACCCCCGCCGGGTGGACGTACGCCTCGGCGAGGGACTCGGCGACCGGTTCCACGTTCTGTTCCTGGCCGGGCCGGACGCGAATGCGGAGTGCCGCCGTCAAATTTGCGGTCGTCACTTCTTCGAGGCGGGGCGCGGAGAACATCCGCGCACTCTAGAAGGGGCTTTCAGTAACCGCCCACCGAATTTACGGAAACGGACCGCGCGGTTTCATCCCAGCTGCCGGTACCGCCCCCGGAAATACATCAGGGGTCCGCCTTCCGCGCTCGGCAGTTCGGCGGTGAGGACGCGGCCGATGACGAGGGTGTGGTCGCCGGCCGCGACGCGCTGTTCGGTGCGGCACTCCAGGGTCGCGAGGGCGCCGCCGACCAGCGGGGCGCCGCTGGCCCGGCCGCGGACGTACGGGATGTCCTCGAAGAGCAGGCGATCGCTGATGCGGCCCTTCATCGCGAAGCGGCCGGCGATGTGGCGCTGGCTCTCGGTGAGCACGGAGACCGCCCACTGCGGCTGCTCGTCAAGGAGGTCGTCCATCCGGGAGCCCTCGCGCAGGCTGACCAGCACCAACGGTGGGTCGAGCGACACCGACATGAACGCGGTGGCGGTCATGCCGACGTCCTCGCCGGCCGGCGCCAGCGGGTCGTCCGGATCCAGCGGCGGTTCCTGCGCGGTCACCAGGACCACGCCGGCGGCGAGCCGGGAGAGGGCGGCCTTGAACGCTTCGTTGCTCACCCCCACAGCATGCCCGGTGGCTTCTGCGGCGGTGAGGGAGGGAGTCTTCAGCACGCCGGAAACGCTAGTGTCGGACCCGGCACGGCCGCATCGGCCATCGGCCCGAGCCGGGTCCTAGGACCAAGGGCGGGGTGCGGTGCGGTGAAAACCCGTAACGTGCATCATGTGCGCACATCCGCAAAGGCTGCGTTCAGTAAGCACACAGGGAAAACGCGGAAACTCCACGCAATTGTTCACGTTCTCCTGTGACTTGAGTCACAAGGGGCGTTAATTGTTGACCCTGTGTACCGGGTGGGCAGCGCGCTGTGATTCAGTGGCGGGGAAAAGTAGGCGCCGAAGCAGACCCTTGATTCGCTGCGAGGTCTCGGGGGGAGGGCGAGCATGGAGACCGAGTCGGAGCCGTACGTCCGTCTTGCGTCCCTGCGACAGCTGCACCAGGTCATGGCCGACATGAACACGGCCCGCAGCCTGGCGGACACACTGCAGACCGTCGCCGACGGCGTGATCACCGCTCTCAACTACGAGATGGCGTGCGTCAACCTCGTACGCCCCGACGGCGACCTCGTGGTCGCCGCCTTCTCCGGCAACTCCGCCGCCGAGTCCCTGATCACAGGCCGGGTCGGCTCCCGCGAGTCCTGGGAGCGGCGGCTGAACATGGGCGAGAACTGGGGCGACCTCGTCTTCATACCGCACACCGAGGGCTGGGTCCTCGACGACGACGACGTCCCGCAGTGGTACACCGACGGCCCCGCGCCGCGCTTCGAGGACGAGTGGCACCCCTCCGACCGGCTCTTCGCCCCGATGTACACGCCCGGCATATCGGGCAGCTCCTGCGGCGAACTGCTCGGTGTGATCTCCGTCGACCGCCCGCGCAACGGGCGGCACCCGGGCGCCTGGGGCCGCGAGGCCCTGCAGATGTACGCCTTCCAGGCCGCGATCGCGATCAGCAACGCCCGGCTGCGCGCCAACATGCAGCGCGCCCTGGTCCGCCTGGAGCGCGAGCAGCAGGCGCTGCGGGCCAGCGAGGAGAGCTTCCGGCAGGCCTTCGAGTACGCCCCCTCCGGCATGGCGATCGCCGAGATGGGCGGCGACCAGCACGGCCGAATACTGCGCAGCAACGACGCCCTGTGCCGCCTGCTGGGCCGCCCCGCCTCCGCGATGCGCCGCTACTCCTTCTCCGACCTGGTCCACCCCGAGGACATCGGCACGCTGCTCCGCACGTCCGCGGAGGGCGGCCGCGCCGAGCTCCGCCTGGGCCGCCGTGACGGCACCTACGTGTGGGTCTCGCTCCGCAACTCCGTCGTCGCCGACGCGGCCGACGGCCCCCGCTTCCTCCTCACCCACGTCGAGGACATAGAGGAACGCAAGCGCCGCGAGCTCCAGCTCGCCCACCGCGCCTCCCACGACTCCCTCACCGGCCTCCCGAACTCCGCGGAGCTGCGCTCCCGGCTCTCCTCCCGGCTCTGCCGGCGCGCCGGTCACGCCGGGGAGCTGGAGTCCCTGGACGCGGCCTACGGCCACCCCGCCTACGACGCCAACGGCCACGGCTTCGACTTCGCCGGCACGGCACAGTCGTACGACGGTGGCTACGACCACCACGTGCACACCGTCGCCCCCGAGGACGGCCGCGACGACGGTGCCAAGGGGCTCGCGGTGCTCTTCTGCGACCTCGACGGCTTCAAGTCGATCAACGACCGGTTCGGCCACAACGCGGGCGACGCCGTCCTCATCGAGGTCGCCCGCAGGCTCACCCGGGGCGTCCGGGACGGCGACACCGTGGCCCGCCTCGGCGGCGACGAGTTCGTGATCCTCGCCGACGGCCTGGGCAAGGCCGACGCCCAGGACCTGGCCGTACGCCTGCGCAACGAGATCATCCAGCCGATCCGCGCCGAGGGCCGGGCCGTCCGGGTGGGCGCCAGTTTCGGCATCGGATGGGCGCACTGCGGCATGACGGCGGACGAAGTCCTGAAATCCGCCGACGAGCGGATGTACGTAGAGAAACGATCTCGTCCCAAAGCACATCGCCGTGCCGGATGATCCGCAGGTCATCGTGCTGATGCGATCCGAGTCACCCGTTTGGCTCAGTCAGACCGGGTAGGCTCGACTCTCAATACCTGTACCGCATCCGCCCGCACCTGTTGAGGAGTACCAAGGGATGACGCCCGGCGACAACGGCGCGAGCACGCCCGAGGACGACGACCCGTTCGGCTACCTGTACGCCGATGGTCAGGCCAGAGGAGCCCAGCCGCCGTCCGGTGGCGGTGGCTACGGCTACCCGCATCAGGTCAGCAGGGTGCGCTCGGTCGGCGAGCGTACCTACGGCGGCCAGCAGCAGGCACCGCAGCCGCAGTACGGCGGCCAGACCATCCCCCAGCAGCCCGGCGCCGGCTACGGCCAGCAGCCGACCGCTGCCTACCAGGCCCCGGAGACCTTCCCGGGCGCCCCGACCACCCGTACGCCGATGCCGCCCGCGAGTCGCGGCCGCGGCCCCAACACCAAGGGCCTCCTCATCGGCGCCGTCGCGGTCGTGGCCGCCGTCGTCATAGGCATCAGCGTCGCGATGATGAACGGCAACGGGGACGACAACAAGGCAAGCGGCGGAGCCTCCACCTCCCCGACCCAGTCCCAGAGCGCGTCCCCGAGCCCGTCGAGCACGAGCTCGGTGTCGGCGTCCGGCGACGTCGCGCCGGTCGACGCGAAGACCTTCCACCTGGACGGCGGCGCGAGCACGGCCTCGGACGTCAAGGGCGCGAAGTCCCAGGGCGGCATCTACGTCACCAACTTCAGCCAGACGGGCGCCGGCGTCACCTGGACGGTCAACGGCATCCCGTCGGACGGCCTCTACACCGTCTACGCGCACTACAGCGCCGTACAGGACCAGAGCATGACGCTGTCGATCAACGGCAAGACGTTCGGCAGCAAGTTCCCCCTGAACAACTACACGGGCCAGAGCGACCCGACCAAGGCCTGGACGACCAGCTACACGTACCCCACCCTCACCAAGGGCACCAACGTCATCTCCCTGTCCTGCCAGAGCGGCGACAAGTGCGACGTCCTGCTGGACCAGATGTGGCTCAGGCAGGGCAAGCACACGAACAAGGACTAACCGGCCGCAGGCCCACCGGTCACCGTGACCTGGCCGAGCAGCTTCTCGTACGCCATGCGGTCGAACTCCCCGGCCGCCGCGGCCCGAACCGTCGCCGCCGACAGGGCCACCGCGCGGGTCAGGCGGTCCGGCCAGGGGAGGTGTTCGACGAGGCCGGAGAGCAGGCCGGCGACCACCGAGTCGCCGGCGCCGGTCGGGTTGCCGTGTTCGCGGGTGGATGGGGTGGCGCGCCAGCGGCCCTCCGGGGTGAGGGCCAGCAGGCCCTGCGCGCCCAGGGAGGCGACCACCGTGCGGGCGCCCCGGCGCCGCGCGTCCTGGGTGGCGCGGGCCGGGTCGTGGGAGCCGGTGAGTTCGGCCAGTTCGTCGGCGTTCGGCTTGACCAGGTCCGGCCGGGCCGCGACCCCGCGCCGCAGCGGCTCACCGCTGGTGTCGAGGAGGACGGGGACGCCGACGGAGCGGGCCGCCTTTACCAGGCCGGCGTACGCGCCCACCGGGACCCCGGGCGGCAGGCTGCCGCACAGGGCCACCGCCGAGGCGTCGGTGAGCAGTTCCCCGTAGTGGTCGAGGAAGACGCCCCATTCGGCGGGCGCTATCTGCGGGCCGGGTTCGTTCAACTGGGTCGTGTCACCCGTCCGTTCGTCCACGACGGCGATGGTGCGGCGGGTCGGGCCGGTGACCGTCAGCAGCGCGTCCCGTATGCCCGGGGTGTCCGCGAGGCGCTCCCGTACCGCCCGGCCGGTGCCCCCGCCCGCGAAGCCGGCCACCGTCGTCTCGTGGCCGAGCGCGGCCAGCACCCGGGCCACGTTCACCCCCTTGCCGCCCGGCCGTTCCGTCACGTCCGAGACGCGGTGCGACGTGTGCGGGCGCAGGGCGCCGACCCGGTAGGTGATGTCGAGAGCGGTGTTCAGGGTGACGGTCAGAATCACCGGGCGACCTCCCTCGTGCATGTCCGTGCCATCGGTGGGGGCACGATCATGCCAAAGAGACGGCGACCGGCCTAGGTCGCCGTCTCCCAAGAGATGGTCGCAGTCAGGCCAGTTCGGGTGCGACCACCCAAGTACCCTTCCGCATCACGCCCTTCAGCGTGAAGTCCGCGTCCAGGACGAGCAGGTCGGCGTCCTTGCCGGGCTCCAGGGAGCCGACCCGGTCGTAGAGGCCCAGCAGCCGCGCCGGGTTGGCGGACAGGGCGGCGACGGCGTGCTCGACGGGCAGCCTGTCGACGGTCACCGCCCGCCGCAGCGCGCGGTCCAGCGTCAGCGTGGAGCCGGCGATGGCACCGCCGTCCACCAGCCGGGCCACCCCGTCGGTGACGTCGACCTCCAGGGGGCCGAGGAGGAAGCGGCCGTCACCGCTGCCGGCCGCGTCCATCGCGTCCGTGATGAACGCGACCCGGTCCGGCCCCGCGTGGTGGAAGGCCAGCTGGAGCGCGGCGGGGTGCAGGTGGGTGCCGTCGTTGATCAGCTCCACCGTCACCCGCTCGTCCTCCAGGAGGGCGGTGATCGGGCCGGGTGCGCGGTGGCCGATCTGCGGCATCGCGTTGTACAGGTGGGTGGCGACCGTGGCGCCCGCGTCGATCGCCGCCACCGTCTGCTCGTACGTCGCGTCCGTGTGGCCGACGGCGGCGATCACACCGTGCTCCGCGAGCAGCCGTACCGACTCGATGCCGCCGGGGAGTTCGGTGGCCAGCGTGACCATCTTCGCGTGCCCGCGCGCCGCGTCGACCAGCTTGCGGACCTCCGCCGGGTCCGGGTGCCGCAGCAGCGCCTCGGAGTGCGCGCCCTTGCGGCACGGGGAGATGAAGGGGCCCTCGAAGTGGATGCCGGCGATCTCGCCCTGCTCGGCGAGCTCGGAGAGGAGACCGGCCTGGCGGGCCAGGACGTCCATGTCGTCGGTGACGGTGGAGACCACGAGCGTGGTCGTGCCGTGTGCGCGGTGCGTACGGACGCCGGTGAGGACCTGCTCGGCGGTGCCGGAGCTGAAGGAGGCTCCGCCGCCGCCGTGGTTGTGGATGTCGACGAAGCCGGGCAGGAGCCAGTGGCCGGTGAGGTCGACGACCTGGGCGTTCTCGGGGGCGTCAGCGGTGATCCGGGTGCCCTCGACCGAGATCCGGGCGTTTTCGACGACTCCGGTGGGCAGGACTGCCCGGGCGCCGGAGAGGACCAGTCCGTGGTCTGCGGGCTGCGGGTCCGTGGGGGCTGGTCGCGCAGTTCCCCGCGCCCCTGCAGGGGCGCTGTAGTGCGGCTCTTTCGCAGCCATCAGGGGGTTACCTCCGCAGTAGTCGTCGTCTTCAACAAGTCCTGGGCCAGCAGGCCCGCGCCCAGGCAGCCGGCCGTGTCTCCCAGCTCGGCCGGGACGATCGTCGGCAGTTTCTGGAACGTCACCCGCCGCTCCACCGCCTCCCGCAGCGGGTCGAAGAGGACGCTCCCCGCCTCCGCCAGGCCGCCGCCGATGATGAGGACCCGTGGGTCGAGGAGGGTGAGGGCCGTGACCAGGCCGTCGGCCAGGGCGGCCACCGCGTCGCCCCACACCCGGACGGCGTTCGGGTCGCCGGACGTGACCGCCTTGGCGCAGTCCGCCGCGTCCGCGTCCGGGGCCCCGGCGGCCTTCGCCCACGCCTCGCTCACCGCGGCCGCCGACGCGTACCGCTCCAGGCAGCCGCGCTGCCCGCACGGACAGGGGGCACCCTGCGGCCGTACGACGACATGGCCGATCTCGCCCGCGAAGCCGTGCGCGCCCGGCTCCACCCGGCCGTCCAGGCCGAAGCCGCCCGCGATCCCGGTGCCGAGGGCCACGAAGAAGTAGCGGTCCGCGCCCCGGCCCGCGCCGAGCCTGCCCTCGGCGAGGCCGCCGGTGCGGACGTCGTGGCCGAGGGCGACCGGGATGCCGAGGCGGTCGGCGAGGAGGGTGCGCAGCGGGACGTCGCGCCAGCCGAGGTTGGCCGAGTAGACCGCGGCTCCGGCCTGCTCGTCCACGATTCCGGGGACCGCGAGGCCGGCCGCGGACGCCGGCTCGCCGAGGTGCTGCGCGCCGTACGCCTGCAGCTCGGCGGCGAAGTCGAGGATGGCGGTGACGACGGCGTCGGGGCCGCGGTCCCGGCCGGTCGCCCGGCGGTCCCGGTGGAGCAGCTCGCCGTCCGGGCCGACCAGTGCGGCCTTCATTCCGGTGCCGCCCACGTCCAGGGCGATGACATGTCTCACGGGAACAGTGTGGCCCGTCGACCCGCAAGAGGTCTAGTCCACTTGCGTGGTGTAGACCTTATAGGTCAGACATATTGAACGGCGAGACAGTTGGACAGGGGCAGTAGACGTGCGGCGGCGTAGGGCAGGAATGATCGCGGTGGTGTCCGCAACGGGCATGACGGCGGTCCTCGGTGGGTGCGGGACGACGGGATCCTCGGACGTCACCCTCAGACTCGTCGCCGCCGACTACGGAGACTCCGCCGCCAACAGCTCCCAGAAGTACTGGGACAAGCTGGCCAGGGCGTACGAGGCCCAGCACTCCGGCGTGAAGGTCGACGTCACCGTCTACTCGTGGAACGACGTCGACCGCAAGGTCAAGGACATGGTCGACGCCGGCCACGCCCCCGACCTGGCGCAGATCGGCGCGTACGCCGACTACGCGGCCGCCGGCAAGCTGTACGAGGCCGGCGACCTGCTCTCCATCCCGGTCCAGGCCGACTTCCCCTCCCAGCTCGCCGAGGCGGGCCAGTGGAACCACGCGCAGTACGGCATACCCTTCGCCGCCTCCACGCGCGTCCTCTTCTACAACAAGACCCTCTTCTCCCAGGCCGGCATCACCACCCCGCCCACCACCTGGGACGAGCTCGAAGCCGACGCGAAGGCGCTCAAGGCGGACGGCGTGAAGTACCCGTACGCGCTGCCGCTCGGCCCCGAGGAGGCGCAGGCGGAGACCATGCAGTGGCTGCTCAGCGGCGGCAGCGGCTACACCGACGACACCGGCACGTACACGATCGACTCCTCGCAGAACATCGACACCCTCACCTGGCTCAAGGACGACCTCGTCGGCAAGGGCCTGACGGGTCCGGTGGCCCCCGGCAAGCTGAACCGCGCGGCCGCGTTCGCCGCCTTCGCCGACGGCCAGGTCGGCATGCTCAACGGCCACCCCACGCTGATCAAGCAGGCCGAGAAGAAGGGCGTCAAGTTCGGCACGGTCCCGATGCCGGCCCGCGCCGGGCAGAGCACCGGCACCGCGTCCCTGGGCGTCGCCGACTGGATGGCGGCGTTCAAGCAGAACGGCCACGCCGAGCAGGTCGGCGACTTCCTGAACTACGTCTACAGCCAGAAGAACGTCCTCGCCTTCTCCCGTGAGTACGGCCTGCTGCCCGTCACCACGTCCGCCTCCCAGGCGATGACCGACTCCACCCGGGCCGAGGACAAGCAGCTGCGTCCCTTCCTGGAGCAGCTGCCCACCTCGCAGCTCTACCCGGCGGGCAAGACCTCCTGGGCCGCGATCAGCGCCGACATCAAGAAGCAGATCGGTGCGGCGGTGAGCCCGGCCGGCGACCCCACCGGTGTCCTCACCCGTATCCAGGCCGAGGCGGCGACGGCCGACAGCCGTACGCTCGGGACCCGCTGAGCGTTACGGTTCTCGCCATGGACCGGCACGAACTGGGCGCGCGCGAGCAGGCCATCCTCGCCCTCGAACGCCGGGGCTTTCCGAGCCCCGGCGCGAAGGAACGCGCGATACGCGAGGAACTGGACCTGGCTCCGGTGCGCTACTACCAGCTCCTGAACGCCCTGCTGGACGACGAGGGGGCCCTGGCCCACGATCCGGTGACGGTGAACCGGCTGCGGAGGGTGCGGGAGGCGCGGCGCTCGGAGCGCTGAGCCGGGGGTTCTTCGCCCCCGCCGCCCCTACCCGTCCCGTCCTCCAGGGGGCTGCGCCCCCTTCGGCCCCCATCGGTGGAAATGGATCTGCGGGCCGGTGGGGGCTGGTCGCGCAGTTCCTCCCCCAGCCTTCGGCCGGGGGGACCCCCAGCGCCCCTGGCGGGGCGCTGTCCCGGACCCCTGACGGGATAGTGTCGGGCTCATGGGAACCCACATCACGGAACCCCTTCCGACGCCCCGCACCGCCGCCGGTCGCGACGGGCTCGCCGCGCTCCTCGCACGTCCCGGCACCGCCCTCGTCGGGCTCGACTTCGACGGGACCCTCGCGCCGATCGTCGCCGACCCCGAGCAGGCTCGGGCGCATCCGGACGCCGTGCCGGTGCTGGCCGCGCTCGCCCCGAAGGTGGCCGCCGTCGCCGTCGTCACCGGCCGCCCGGCCGAGGTGGCCGTCCGCTACGGCGGTTTCGCGGGCGTGCCCGGCCTGGAACACCTGGTCGTCCTCGGCCACTACGGCGCCGAACGCTGGGACGCGGCGACCGGCGAGCTCACCGCACCGCCCCCGCACCCCGGCATCGCCGCCGTCCGCGCCGAACTCCCCGCGCTCCTCGACCGCGCAGGCGCCTCGCACGGCACCTGGATCGAGGAGAAGGGCCGGGCGATCGCGGTCCACACCCGCCGCGCCCCCGACCCCCAGGCCACCTTCGAGACCCTCCGTGATCCCCTCACCGATCTCGCCACCCGGCACGGCCTGATCGTCGAACCGGGCCGTCTGGTCCTGGAACTCCGCCCCCCGGGCATGGACAAGGGCGTGGCCCTGCGCGAGTACGCCCGCCACATCTCCGCGGGCGCCATCCTGTACGCGGGCGACGACCTGGGTGACATCCCGGCCTTCGCCGCCGTCGAGAAACTCCGCGAGGAGGGCGTCCCCGGCCTCCTGGTGTGCAGCGGCAGCACGGAGGTGACAGAGCTGGCGGACAGGGCGGACGTGGTGGTGGACGGTCCGGAGGGAGTCGTACGACTGCTGAGAAGCCTGGCCGCGCTGAGCGAAAGCGCCCTTTAGGGGCGCTGGGGGTCCCCCCGGCCGAAGGCTGGGGGAGGAACTGCGCGAGAAGCCCCACCGGCCCGCAGCCGAACCACTACCCGGGGCTACCCGCCCAACGCCCCGAGCTGCTCAAGGAACCAGGCCGCCGGCGGCAACGCCGTAGCGGCCTCGGCCAGCCTCTTGCAGCGCTCCGCCCGCTCCGCCACCGGCATGGCCAGCGCCAGCGCCAGCGCCTCCGCCGTCCCCCCGATGTCGTACGGGTTCACGACCACCGCGTCCTCACCCAGCTCCTCGTAGGCCCCGGCCTCGCGCGACAGCACGAGCACGCACCCCTCGTCCGACACCACCGGGATCTCCTTCGCCACCAGGTTCATGCCGTCCCGGATCGGGTTCACCAGCGCCACGTCGGCGAGCCGGTACGCCGCCAGCGACCGTGCGAAGTCGTCCTTGACGTGCAGCACCACCGGCGTCCAGCCCGCCGTCCCGTAGGTGGAGTTGATCTCGTCCGCGACCCGCTGCACCTCCGCCGTGTAGTCGCGGTACACGGACAGGTCCTGCCGCGACGGATACGCGAACGCGACGTGCACCACCCGTTCCCGCCACTCGGGGTGGTCGTCGAGCAGCTGCCGGTACGCCAGCAGCCCCCGCACGATGTTCTTCGACAGCTCTGTCCGGTCGACCCGGACGATCGTCCTGCGCCCCTCGCCGCCGATCTCCTCCCGCAGCGCCCGCATCCGCTCGTCCACGTCCGGCTCGTGCGACCGCTTCCGCAGGAAGTCCGCGTCGGCGCCCAGCCCGTGCACCCCGATCCGGGTGTCCGAGGAGGGGATGCCCGGCCCCAGCACCGCATGACAGCAGTCCACGAACGCGTCCGCCCACCGCCGCGTCAGGAACGCCGCGTGGTCGGCGCCCAGGATCCCGCTGAGCAGCTCCGCCGCGATGTCGTCGGGGAGGAGCCGGAAGTAGTCCGGCGGCGCCCAGGGGGTGTGGGAGAAGTGGCCGATGCGCAGGTCCGGCCGGAGCTGCCGCAGCATCCGGGGCGCGAGCGCCAGGTGGTAGTCCTGGATGACCACCACCGCTCCCTGGCCCGCCTCCTGGGCCAGCGCCTGCGCGAAGGCGTGGTTGTAGGCCTGGTAGGACGCCCACTGCCGCCGGAACTCCGCGTCGAAGACCGGTTCCAGCGGGGTCTGGTACAGCATGTGGTGGACGAACCAGAGGACCGAGTTCGCGACGCCGTTGTACGCGTCGGAGAACACGTCGGCGTCGATGTCGAGCATCCGGACCTGCTGCCCGCCGGTGTCCCCGGCCGGCAGCCGGCCGCCCTCGGCCCGCCGTACCGCCTCTCGGTCGCCGTCGCCGAGCGCGGCGCACACCCACACCGCGTTCGCGTCCGGGCCGATCGCCGACAGACCCGAGACCAGCCCGCCGCCGCCCCGTTTGGCGTACAGGGAACCGTCTTCGCGTCGCTCGTACGAGACCGGGCCGCGGTTCGAGGCGACGAGCACCTCGGCACCGCCGGTGGAAGCGATGGGGAAAGCCATACGCCACAACCTAGCCCGGCCCGTAAACGCTCAAACGTACGGCCGCGCCCGACGCGCCGCCGTATACGGCCGTACGACGAAGTCACGCCACGACGTCGAGCCGCGACGTCACGCCACGACGTCACGCCACCTTGCGCTCCGCGTACTCCGTGATCTCCACCATCGGCGGCCGTTCCTCCGTGTCCACGGAGTACGTGCGCGGCTCGAAGCCGTCCTCGCCCCGTTCGAACTGGGTGAGGGAGGGCCGGATCAGGTGGCCGCGGGCCAGCCGGAGCTGGGCCGTGCGGTAGATCGCGGCGGACATCCGGCCGAGGGCCTGGCCGTCCTGGTGACGGTGCTTGCGGACGCCGACGTCGACCTGGGCGAGGGCGTCGAGGCCCACCAGGTGCAGGGCGTCGACCAGCATGCCCAGCTCCACGCCGTAGCCGACCGGGAAGGGCAGCTGTTCGAGGAGCGAGCGGCGGGCCGCGTACTCGCCGCCGAGCGGCTGGACGAAGCCGGCCAGCTGCGGCCAGTGCATGTTCAGCAGCGGGCGGGCCATCAGCTCGGTGACCCGGCCGCCCTGCCCGGCGGCGCCGCCGAGCGGGCGGTCGTACATCGCCTTGACGAGGTCCACGCCCGGGTCGGTGAGGAGCGGGCCGACGATGCCGGTGACGAAGTCGGAGGAGAACTCCCGCAGGTCGGCGTCGATGAAGCAGACGATGTCCCCGGTGGTGACCAGGAGGGAGCGCCAGAGGACCTCGCCCTTGCCGGGGACGGGGGGGATGCGGGGCAGGATCGCGTCGCGGTGCACGACGCGGGCGCCGGCCGCCGCGGCGACGGCCGCCGTGCGGTCGGTGGAGCCGGAGTCGACGACCACGATCTCGTCGACGAGCGGCACCTGCTGCATCAGGTCGTGGCGGATGATCGCGACGATGTCGCCGACGGTCTCCTCCTCGTTGAGCGCGGGCAGCACGACGCTGACCGTCTGTCCGGAGGACCGTTTGGCGGCCATGACCCGGTGCAGGGGACGATCGGTTACGGACCAGGAGCGGGTGGCCAGCCAGCGCTCGACTTCTTCCAGCACGGTCAGCGGCTCCTCACTGTCACGGTCACACGACGAGGTGTGATCCATCTCGCGGTTCGGACGACTCACTCAACTGTCCTGGCCTTCGGTTACAGTCTTGAACAACGCCGATGACCATCGCATGTCCTGGGGTCACCCGGCGTTGACAACCGCATACCGCTCATCCAGAGGGGCAGAGGGAAACGGCCCGTTGAAGCCCCGGCAACCCTCCAGTCGGTACTCGTAGATCACTGTCGATCACCGCGAGGCTCCCGGCTAGGGAAGGTGCCAAATCCGTCTCACGACGAGATGCGTCGTGAGGAAGATGAGGAGAAAGGGCCTCGCCTCAATGGCTGTGCAGACTGTTGCAAGCACCACGGATTCCGCCGTCGACCTCGGTCCCGCCGCCGCCCTGAGCTGCCGCGAGTGCGGTCACCGGGTGCCGCTCGGCCCGGTGTTCGCCTGCGAGGAGTGTTTCGGCCCGCTGGAGATCGCCTACGACTTCTCGGCCTACGACACCGAGGAACTCCGCAAGCAGATCGAAGCGGGTCCCGCGAACATCTGGCGCTACGCGCCGCTGCTGCCCGTCCCCGCGGACGTGGCGACCAAGCCGAACATCAACCCCGGCTGGACCAAGCTCGTCAAGGCCGACAACCTGGCCCGCGAGCTCGGGGTGACCGGCGGCCTGTACGTGAAGGACGACTCCGGCAACCCGACGCACTCCTTCAAGGACCGCGTCGTCGCCCAGGCCGTCGAGGCCGCCCGTGCCTTCGGCTACACCACCCTCTCCTGCTCCTCCACCGGCAACCTGGCCGGCGCGGTCGGTGCCGCGGCCGCCCGGGCCGGCTTCCGCTCCTGCGTGTTCATCCCGCACGACCTGGAGCAGGGCAAGGTCGTCATGGCCGCGATCTACGGCGGCGAGCTCGTCGGCATCGAGGGCAACTACGACGACGTGAACCGCTTCTGCTCCGAGCTGATCGGCGACCCGGCCGGCGAGGGCTGGGGCTTCGTCAACGTCAACCTCCGGCCGTACTACGCGGAAGGCTCCAAGACCCTCGCGTACGAGATCTGCGAGCAGCTCGGCTGGCAGATCCCGGACCAGCTGGTCGTCCCGATCGCCTCCGGCTCGCAGCTCACGAAGATCGACAAGGGGCTGCAGGAGCTGATCAAGCTCGGTCTCGTCGAGGACAAGCCGTACAAGATCTTCGGCGCCCAGGCCGAGGGCTGCTCGCCGGTGTCGGTGGCGTACAAGGAGGGCCACGACGTGGTCCGCCCGCAGAAGCCGAACACCATCGCCAAGTCCCTCGCCATCGGCAACCCGGCCGACGGGCCGTACGTCCTCGACATCGCGCGGCGCACCGGCGGCGCGGTGGAGGACGTCACCGACGAGCAGGTCGTCGACGCCATCAAACTGCTCGCGCGGACCGAGGGAATCTTCGCGGAAACCGCCGGCGGAGTGACGGTTGGAGTCACCAAAAAGCTCATTGAGAATGGGTTGATTGATCCGGCGAAGTCGGTCGTTGTACTCAACACCGGTGATGGACTGAAGACGCTGGACGCGGTGGCGGGGACCGGGCTCACCGCGACCATTCGCCCGAATCTGGAGTCTTTCCGCGAGGCCGGGCTCGCCTGAGTCCCCCGAGAAATAGGGCGCCGCTCAGAGCTGCCGCCCGGACCGGAGGTAAAAACGTGAGCGTCACCGTTCGCATCCCCACCATCCTGCGTACCTACACCGGGGGCCAGGCCGAAGTCGCCGCCGAAGGGGCCACCCTCGGCGAGGTCATCTCGGACCTGGAGAAGAACCACACCGGTATCTCCGCGCGGGTTCTGGACGACCAGGGCAAGCTGCGCCGGTTCGTCAACGTGTACGTCAACGACGACGACGTGCGCTTCGAGCAGGGCCTGGAGACCGCCACCCCGGACGGCGCCGGCGTCTCCATCATCCCGGCCGTCGCCGGCGGCTGACCTGCGGCCCCGCTTGACAGGCTGATCGAATGACCGAACATTACCTTCGGTAACGCCGATCACCGACTGTTCATCCGATTGCCCCCTCCGTGAGAGAAGCGGAGGGGGCAATTCTGTGTGGTTGAGCGCGGTACAGTTGGGGAACACGGTCCCGATCTCCAGGTCGGGAGCCCCGTATTCGATACCGCGAGCCCGGCAAGAAGTAGCCAAAGTGCGCAGGTTATATGCGGCTTTTGTGGCCTTTGCGGGGTCCGACTTGCCCTGAATTCGGCCGAATTCTTGCTACATTCCGGACCCCTTCCGTCCAGAATTCTCGTCCGATTGACCTGTTGCAGACGGCAGTTGGACAGATACATTCAGCCGCGGTCGACGCGTTCCGGCGCACGCCCCCAACCAATGGGGGGTGAGGTCTGACCCGGATCCGCGAAGTGTGGATCTGTGCAAGGGCCAGTAATAGGGGAGTTAGGCATGGCTCAGGGCACCGTCAAGTGGTTCAACGCGGAGAAGGGGTACGGCTTCATCGCGGTCGACGGTGGTGCGGATGTTTTCGTCCACTACAGCGCGATTCAGATGGACGGCTACCGCACCCTGGAGGAGGGCCAGCGGGTCGATTTCGAGATCTCGCAGGGCCAGAAGGGGCCGCAGGCGGACATGGTCCGGCTGGCGACCAGCTGAAGCACGCGCCGACTGATCAGCGACGTTCTTCTGTACTCCTTCGAAGGGCTCGTGCCTCCCGGGGCACGAGCCCTTCGGCATGTCCCGGGCCATGTTCCCGGGCCCCGGTCCTCGAGAGCCGCTTGCGCCCGCCCGTCGCCCGACCACCACCCCCCAACGAGCACTCGCTTCGCGAGCGCGCCTTGCACTCTCCTGGGTCGAGTGCTAATCATTGGCGTTAGCACTCTGAAGGTGAGAGTGACAAAGAAGGACCGGGTCGGTGAGGCCCGCGGACCGGGTGGGGCAAGGAACCCACGGGTCGGCGAGCCGTCCGTCGCGGGCGCGGGCGCGGTCCGAAGACTCACCCCCAGTCCTGGAGGGACCACTTCACATGGCCAAGATCATCGCGTTCGACGAGGAGGCGCGGCGCGGCCTTGAGCGCGGTATGAACCAGCTCGCCGACGCCGTCAAGGTCACCCTCGGCCCCAAGGGCCGCAACGTCGTCCTTGAGAAGAAGTGGGGCGCCCCCACGATCACCAACGATGGTGTGTCCATCGCCAAGGAGATCGAGCTGGAGGACCCGTACGAGAAGATCGGCGCCGAGCTGGTCAAGGAAGTCGCCAAGAAGACGGACGACGTCGCCGGCGACGGTACGACCACCGCGACCGTGCTCGCCCAGGCCCTGGTCCGCGAGGGCCTGCGCAACGTGGCCGCCGGTGCCAACCCGATGGCCCTGAAGCGCGGTATCGAGAAGGCCGTCGAGGCCGTCTCCGGTGCCCTGCTGGAGCAGGCGAAGGACGTCGAGACCAAGGAGCAGATCGCCTCCACGGCCTCCATCTCCGCCGCCGACACCCAGATCGGCGAGCTCATCGCCGAGGCCATGGACAAGGTCGGCAAGGAAGGCGTCATCACCGTCGAGGAGTCCCAGACCTTCGGTCTGGAGCTGGAGCTCACCGAGGGTATGCGCTTCGACAAGGGCTACATCTCGGCGTACTTCGCCACCGACATGGAGCGTATGGAGGCCGTCCTCGACGACCCGTACATCCTGATCGCCAACTCCAAGATCTCCTCGGTCAAGGACCTGCTCCCGCTGCTGGAGAAGGTCATGCAGTCGGGCAAGCCGCTGCTGATCATCGCCGAGGACGTCGAGGGCGAGGCCCTGTCGACCCTGGTCGTCAACAAGATCCGCGGCACCTTCAAGTCCGTCGCCGTCAAGGCTCCGGGCTTCGGCGACCGCCGCAAGGCGATGCTGAACGACATCGCCATCCTCACCGGCGGCGAGGTCATCTCCGAGGAGGTCGGTCTCAAGCTGGAGAACACGACCCTCGACCTGCTGGGCCGCGCCCGCAAGGTGGTCATCACCAAGGACGAGACCACCATCGTCGACGGCGCCGGCTCCACCGAGCAGGTCCAGGGCCGGGTCAACCAGATCCGCGCCGAGATCGAGCAGTCCGACTCGGACTACGACCGCGAGAAGCTCCAGGAGCGCCTGGCCAAGCTCGCCGGTGGCGTCGCCGTCATCAAGGCCGGTGCCGCGACCGAGGTCGAGCTCAAGGAGCGCAAGCACCGCATCGAGGACGCCGTGCGCAACGCCAAGGCGGCCGTCGAGGAGGGCATCGTCGCCGGTGGTGGCGTGGCCCTGCTCCAGGCCTCCCAGGTCTTCGAGAAGCTGGAGCTGGAGGGTGACGAGGCGACCGGCGCGCAGGCCGTGAAGCTCGCGCTCGAGGCCCCGCTGAAGCAGATCGCCGTCAACGCCGGCCTCGAGGGCGGCGTCGTGGTGGAGAAGGTCCGCAACCTCACCCCGGGTCACGGCCTGAACGCCGCGACCGGTGAGTACGTCGACCTGGTCGCCGAGGGCATCATCGACCCGGCGAAGGTGACCCGCTCTGCCCTGCAGAACGCCGCCTCCATCGCCGCGCTGTTCCTCACCACCGAGGCCGTCATCGCCGACAAGCCGGAGAAGGCCGCCGCGGCCGCTCCGGGCGGCATGCCGGGCGGTGACATGGACTTCTGAGCCTGACGGCTCGGCAGCTCCGACGCAGTACCGAGGGCGGCGCTCCCTGTTCGACAGGGGGTGCCGCCCTTCGGCGTGTCCGCAGCCGGAGAGGGCAGCGCCCCTGACGGGGCGTGGCTCCGGCGAAGGCCTGTGCCTGTGTCGTGGGTCACACGGCCGTCCGCGCGGAAGCGGGAATGCGCGCGACCGGGCAGGCCGTTGTGCACAGACGTGCACTCAATGCGCGTGCACATACCATCCGGTATACGTCCTATTCACGAGGAGCCCCCCACGTGACCGTCACCACGCCCCCCGCCTCCCGCGCGGCCGAGATCCTCTCCCGTCCCGTCGCCCTGAACGGGCTCACGGTCCCCAACCGGATCGTGATGGCGCCGATGACCCGCCAGTTCAGCCCCGGCGGCGTCCCCGGCGAGGACGTGGTCTCGTACTACTCGCGCCGGGCCGCCGCCGGTGTCGGTCTGATCGTCACCGAGGGGACGTACGTCGGCCACGACTCGGCCGGAGGCAGCAGCCGCGTCCCGCGCTTCCACGGCGAGGAGCAGCTGGCGGGCTGGGCGAAGGTCGCCGAGGGTGTGCACGCGGCCGGCGGCACGATCGTCCCGCAGCTGTGGCACATCGGCATGGTCCGCAAGCAGGGCCAGGCACCGGTCGCGGACGCCCCCGCCGTCGGTCCCTCCGGCATCCGCCTGGACGGCACCGAGGGCGAGGGCAAGGCGATGACCGCGCAGGACCTGGACGACGTCATCCGCGCGTTCGCCGAGGCCGCGGCCGCCGCCGAGCGCATCGGCTTCGACGGCGTCGAGCTGCACGGCGCCCACGGCTACCTGCTCGACCAGTTCCTGTGGGCGGGCACCAACCGCCGCACCGACGCCTACGGCGGCGACCCGGTCGCCCGTACGAAGTTCGCCGCGGAGATCGTGGCCGCCGTACGCGACTCGGTCTCCCCGGAGTTCCCGGTCATCTTCCGCTACTCGCAGTGGAAGTCGGACAACTACGACGCCCGCCTCGCCGAGACCCCCGAGGAGCTGGAGGCGATCCTCACCCCGCTGGCCGCCGCCGGTGTCGACGTCTTCCACGCCTCCACCCGCCGCTACTGGATCCCCGAGTTCGACGGCTCCGACCTCAACCTGGCCGGCTGGACCAAGAAGCTCACCGGCAGGCCCACCATCACCGTCGGCTCGGTCGGCCTCGACGGCGACTTCATCAAGGCCTTCGCGGGCGAGGGCTCCGGGACCAGGGGCATCGACGACCTCCTCGACAGCCTGGAGCGCGACGAGTACGACATGGTCGCCGTCGGCCGCGCCCTCCTCCAGGACCCCGAGTGGGCGGCCAAGATCCTGACCGGCCGCACGGACGAACTCACGTCGTACGACGCGGCGGCGCTGAAGACCCTGAGCTGACCCGGCGGTTCGCCCTCGGGTCAGCCGGCGACCAGCCAGAAGAACCCGAGGGCGAACGCGTAGGGTGCGACGAGCAGGAGGGCGGGCCGCGGCCAGCGGGGGGCGGGTCCGGATCCGGACCCGGCTGGGCGTGCGAAGGCGTCGTACGCATGGACGACGGCGCCGGCGCAGCACCCGGCCGCGAACATCGTCCACAACACTCCGGACATCCCGCCCCAGTCGCCGACCACGGTGGTTGCGGCCAACGCGTGTCCGGCGAGGGCCGCACCCGCGCAGGTCCAGCAGACCGGATCGTCCCCCGGCCGCCAGGGCGGTCGCCCCTTGCGCCCCCGCCCGGTGAGCCGGGTGACGAGCGCGTACCCCACCGCGGGCAGCCCCGCGAGCGTCAGCAGGACGGCCCACATGGCGCCGGTGTCCTCGGACATGGTCATGGTCACCTCAGGATCGCCATGACGATGGCGACCACACCCTGCACCGGCAAGGACGCGACACCGAAGATCAGGGCGCCGTACGAACCGGCGTCCGCATCCGTGCTATCGGCTTGTGACGGCCGCCTAGGTCACCGGTGCCGTTCCGGCCGGGCGGACACGTGTTCCCTGCGCGGGATCCGCGGGCCCGTGAGACGGTGTACGGGATCGACGAGGCGGAGGCCAGGGCGTTCGTGGCCCGGCCCGGCTGACCTGGACTGTCTGGATTCACTCCAACGGGTGAGGGGTGTTCGGCACTCGTGCGAGCGGCCGGACGTTTCATCGGTGACCGGCCGTGAAACCGGGGCGGTCAGTCGTCGGAAGTGGCAGCACCCAGCCGTCGAGAGCGAGCGATCATGATCACGAACGAGTCCCCCGAGTCCCCCGAGCCGGCTTCCGCTGCCGAGGGCCCCGTCGTGCGCACCACCGCCGGTGCCGTACGCGGCCGGCGGGAGGACGGTCTGGCGGTCTTCCGGGGGATTCCGTTCGCCCAACCCCCGGTGGGAGCGGCCAGGTTCGCGGCGCCGCAGCGGGCGCAGCCCTGGGACGGCACGCGCGAGGCGTACGCCTTCGGCCCGCCGCCCCCGCAGGACCTGGGCATCCAGGGCCGCACGGGTGTCCTGGAGGCTCCCGAGGGCGACGACTGGCTGACGGTGAACGTGTGGACACCCGCCCCGGACCCGGCCGCCCGCCGCCCGGTGATGGTGTGGATCTACGGCGGCGCCTACAAACTGGGCCACTCCGGCAGCCCCGGGTACGACGCCCAGCACATCGCCCGTGACGGCGACGTGGTCGTGGTCTCCCTCAACTACCGCGTCGGCATGGAGGGTTTCGCCCAGATCGAGGGAGCACCCGCCAACCGAGGCCTGCTGGACCAGGTGGCGGCGCTGGAGTGGGTGCGGGAGAACATCACGGCGTTCGGCGGCGACCCGGACCAGGTCACCGTCTTCGGCGAGTCGGCGGGCGCCGGGTCGGTGGCGTCCCTGCTGGCGATGGACAGGGCGCGCGGGCTGTTCCGGCGGGCGATCGCCCAGAGCGTCCCCGGCACGTTCTTCTCCCTCGACCTGGCCGAGGACATCGGCAGGGCCCTCGCCGCCGAGGCGGGCCTGCGCCCCACGGCGGCCGACCTGGCGACGACCGATCCGCGCCGGCTGACCGAGGCCGGGCAGGCGCTCGGCGCCAAGATGCCCCAGTACGTGGACCGCTGGGGCCGGATCGCGCCGACGGTCACCCCGTTCTCGCCGGTGGTCGACGGCGAGGTGCTCCCCACCACCCCCTGGCAGGCCCTGGCCGCCGGCTCCGCCCGCGACGTGGACCTCCTCGTCGGCCACAACCGCGACGAGTTCCGCCTGTTCCTCGTCATGAGCGGGATGTACGGCAAGATCACGGAGGAGCAGGCGACCGGCGCCCTGCGCCTGTTCGCTCCGGGCGGCGCGGCGGGCGACCACGCCTACCGCGCCGCCCACCCCGACGCCTCGCCGAGCGAGCTGTACGAACGGGTCCAGACCGACTGGCTGTTCGCCATACCGTCCCTGCGGCTGGCGGAGGCGCAGACCGCGGGCGGTGGCCGGGCCCACCTCTACGAGCTGACCTGGGGCGCTCCGGGCAACGGCGGCCTCCTCGGCGCCTGCCACGGCCTGGACATCCCGCTCCTGTTCGGCACCTTCCAGGCGGACCTCGCCAACCTCCTCTGGGCCGGCACCGGCGTCACCCCCGAGGCCGAGGCCCTCTCCGCCCGATTCCGCGCCGCGTGGACGTCCTTCGCCAGGACCGGCGACCCGGGCTGGCCGGCCTACGACACCGAGGCCCGCACCACCCAGGTCCTGGACACGGCACCGACGGTGACGGCGTACCCGGAGGAGACGAGCAGGCGGCTGTGGGAGGGGTACGAGTTCGGGCCGTCACCGCTGCTCGGCTGACCGCGGCGGGGCCAGGCCCGGTCGGCCCGGGCCTGGCCGGTGAGCCGCGGGGGCCGGCCGGTCACGGCAGGATGGCGTCGACGTAGCCGCCGTCCACCCGCAGGGCGCCACCGGTGGTGGCCGAGGCCTGGTCGGAGCTGAGGTAGACGACCATGTTGGCGATCTCCTCCGGCTCGATCAGGCGCCGCAGCAGCGACTGCGGCCGGTGCTCGCGCATGAAGACGCGCTGGGCCTCGTCCCAGGGCAGGTCGCGGTCGACGAGCTCGTAGACGAAGTCCTCGACGCCTCCGGTGTGGGTGGGGCCGGCGATCACGGAGTTCACCGTGACGCCGGTGCCGGCGGCCTGCTTGGCGAAGCCGCGGCCCACGGCGAGCAGTGCGGTCTTCGACATGCCGTAGTGGATCATCTCCGCGGGGATGACGACCGCCGAGTCGCTGGCGATGTACTGGACGCGTCCCCAGCCGCGTTCGGTCATGCCCGGCAGGAAGAGGCGGGTCAGCCGCACCGCGGCCAGGACGTTCACCTCGAAGTAGCGCCGCCACTCGTCGTCGGTGATCCGCAGTGGGTCCTCGGCGCCGAAGATCCCCAGGTTGTTGACGAGGATGTCCACCTGGGGCAGGGCGTCGGCCGCCCGGTCGGCGCCCTCCGCGCTCGTCACGTCGGCCGCGACCGGCACGAGATCGGCCCCGGGCACCTGCTCCGCCAGCCGGGCCACGCTCTCCTCGACGCGCTTCGCGTCCCGGCCGTTGACACCCACCCGGGCCCCGGCCCGGGCCAGGCCGACGGCGATCGCCGCGCCGATGCCCTGCGTGGAGCCGGTGACCAGTGCCGTGCGCCCCGTCAGATCGATCTTCATCCCGTCGAGCCCCTTCCGCCTGTGTGTCTCCGCTCAGGTACCCGGGAGGGCGCTCCGACACAAAGGGTTCGGGCGTTCAGTGCCTGGATGGCGGCACCGGCCGCTACAGATTGCCCAGCGGCTCGATGTCCACGTGCACGGGAGTGCCCCAGACCCGGAGCACCTCGTAGTCGGTGAACTCGTGCACCAGCCGGTAGGCCATGGCCGGCCGGGAGCCGCGCCGCTGGGCGGCGAGGTACAGCTCGGCCTCGCGCCGGTCGCGCCGGGGGGTGCCGCACAGCTCCCACTCCCGGCCGTTCCACGCCTCGGGCAGCCAGCGTTGCTGCGGCTGAGGCCGGTCCGCCCGCACGCCGTACCGGGACATGGCGGGCCCGGCGGTCTCCTCCGGCACGGGCCGTGGCCCACCCGCGAACTCCGACCGCCGTGCGGCCCGCCGCCGCGTCTCGCACAGCAGGCACAGATCGGGGGCGCTCTCGTCCACGGGCCCCTGCGGATGCTCGGCACACCGGGTGGTGGGCGCGGCACTGCTGACGCTCTCCTCCAGCAGGTCCAGAGCGCGCCGGAGGTCGTCCTTCACCTCGTGCAGCTTGGCATCGGTCGTCTGGCCGGTCAGGGCCTCCCCGTGCTCACCGAGCAGACGAAGGGCCCGGCCCAGGGTGGTGAGCTGGGAGTGGTTCATGGGGTCCAGCGTGGCATACGGCGCTGACAACCCTGCCGGAAGAGATGTCAGCGGTGCGACCGACTTGGCAAAGCGACCCCTCAGTGGTCCTCTTCCTCCAGTTGCGCCATGAACTCGTCGTGCGCCATCCGCTTCGTCACGAAGTTGCTGAAGTTCCTCAAGATCGCTGATGGGGATGAGCAGGGCGGAGAGCAGCTCGGCGTACTCCTCCACTTTGCGGTGTTGTTTGCCGGGGAGAAGCTCCAGCCAGGACCGCACCTCGGGCTCAGGGGGCTTCGGTGAGCAGGGTGTACAGCTCGACGATCACCCCGTCCTTGCAGTGGGCGATGTCCATTCCGGTCACGACGGGCGGTTCGCCGGCCGGGCCGTACCGGAAGCCGAGGTGGCCGAGGTCGTCGAGGGCGGAGACGGGGCCGTGGGGCTGGAAGACCCAGCCCGGGGTCTCCGCGAGCAGCTCTGTGGCGCGCTCGGCGAAGGCCTCGCGGCCCCGGTTCACGCGGTCGGGCTCGTGCCACACGACGTCCTCGGCGTACGTCTCGGCGATGACCGCGTTCCGGCGCCCGGTGTCCGGTTCGTTGAAGACGTCGAGGAGGTTGCGGCGCATCAGGTCGGCGACGGTGCTGGTCATGGGCGGTCCTCCGGGTTGGTCGGCCGTGGGGCGGCGCGGACGAGGCCTCTCGCCTACGCTGCACATATAGCCCTTTTGTTCCGTATGGGGAGATCTGTCGTGGACGGTATCGCCGACCTGGGCGGCACGCCCGGATGGGGTCCCGTCCGTCCCCCGATGCGTGACGAACCGGTCTTCGCGGAAGCCTGGCAGCGCCGGGCCTTCGCGCTGGCGATCCTCTCCAGCCGTGTCGCGTCCGGCGGTGTCAACACGGACGCCTTCCGGCACGCGCTGGAGCGGCTGGACCGGGCGGCCTACTTCGACGACGGTTACTACGGCCGCTGGCTCAACGCCGGGGAGCTGATGCTCCACGACCGTGCCGTCCTCGCGCCCGGCGCGGTCGACGCCCGCGCCCGCAACCTGTGCGGCGAGCGCGTCACGGAGCCCCCGAGCCCCGAGCCCCACCGACCTGACTACACGCCGACCGCCCAGGGCTCGCTGCGCACGGTGGACACCGCCCCCGCCTTCACCGTCGGCGCGCGGGTACGGGCCCGCGCCGCCTCCGTGCCCGGACACACCCGGCTGCCCCGCTACGCCCGCGGCCACCCCGGCACCGTCCAGGCCGTACAGCCCGCCGCCGTACTGCCCGACACCAACGCCCACTTCCAGGGCGAGAACCCGCAGCACGTCTACTCGGTGCGGTTCGACTCCCGCGAACTGTGGGGCGCCGACGCCGAACCCTTCGCCGTCACGCTGGAGATGTACGAGAGCTACCTGGAGGCCGCCGCATGACCACCGCCGGATCCGGCGAACGCCCGCCCCCGGCCCTGCGCACCGAGGCGCTGGAGCAACTGCTCACCGAACGGGGCCTGATCGACCCGAAGGCGATGGACGGGATCATCACCGAGTACGAGACCAACGTGGGCCCCCTCAACGGCGCCAAGGTCGTCGCCAGGGCCTGGGCCGACCCGGAGTACCGGGACCGGCTGCTCCGGGACGGCACCGCCGCCATCAAGGAACTCGGCTTCTCCGGACCCCAGGGCGAGCACATCGTCGTCGTGGAGAACACCCCCACCACGCATCACGTGGTCGTGTGCACGCTGTGCTCCTGCTACCCGTGGCCGGTGCTCGGCCTGCCGCCCAGCTGGTACAAGGACCCCGCCTACCGCGCCCGCGTCGTGAGGGAGCCCCGCCGGGTGCTGGCCGAGATGGGGCTCGCACTCGACGACGACGTGCGGATCACCGTCCACGACTCCACCAGCGAGGTCCGCTGGCTGGTCCTGCCCGAGCGGCCGGCGGGCACCGGCCACCTGTCCGAGGAGGAACTCGTGCCGCTGGTCACCCGGGACGCGATGGTCGGCGTGGCCAAGGTGACGGCACCGTGACCGCGCCGCTCGACATCGACGGCCCGGCCGCCCCGCCCCGCTCCAACGGCGAACTCACCTTCGCCGAGCCGTGGGAGAGCCGCGCCTTCGGCATGGCCGTCACCCTGTGCGAGACGGGCGCGTTCACCTGGGCGCAGTTCCAGAGCGCGCTGATCGCCCGCATCGCGGCCGCGCCGCGCGACGAGCCGTACCGCTACTACCAGCTGTGGCTGGGCGCCCTGGAGGACGTACTCGCCGGCCTTTCCGTCGTCTCCCCGGACGACGTCACCGCCCGCGCCCAGGCGTTGGCGCAGCGCCCTCGGGGCCACGACCACGGTTCTTGACACCGTCGACGAAGGCCGACCAGGTCTGGGGCAGGAAGGTGAGTGTGGGGCCGTGGGGGGCGGTCTTGGAGTCGCGGACGGGGATGAGGGTGGGGTGGGCGGCGGCTACTTCGAGGCAGTTGTCTCCGCCGCCGCCGCTGTAGCTGGATTTGATCCATACGGCCGTGCTCAGGACGTGGTCAGGGATGTTCCGCATGGCCGTAATCCTCCGCCAACGCCTCGATCAAGGCCAGGGACTTCTCTTGCGAGAGTGCGGATGCCACGAGGAGATCGAACACGAACCTCAGTTGGGTGACGGTTGCCGGGTCGTCCTCCAGCCGTCCGCTGCGGACCCCCTCCAGGTAGACCAGCGGAGGGGCATCCTCGAAGTCCATCAGCTTCAGGGCGCCCTGCATCGCCGTGTGGGCACCCGCGTCGAGCGGCAGCACCTGCACGATGGCCCGGCTTCGTCGGACCAGAGCGGTGAGGTGGCGCAGGGCTTCCGACATCACCGCCCGGCCGCCGGTCTCCCGGCGCAGCGCTGCCTCGTCAAGCACCGCCCACAACAAGGGCTTTGTCGGATGGGCGAGCAGACTGGCCCGTGCCATCCGGCCTTCCACCCACTCCTCGATCGTCTCTTCCGGCGCGGTCGGGTCGTAGCCGCGGTTCACGGCCCGTGCGTACGCGGCCGTCTGCAACAACCCCGGGATGAGGAGCGGCGCGTACTCCCTGATCGCCGTGGCCTGGGCCTCCGACTCGGCCACTTCCGCAAAGTGCTGCGGATACTTCGACTTGGCCGCCGCACCGCAGTTCCGCATGAAGAAGCCCCCCGTCCCCAGGACTTCGTCCAGCATTCGAGCGAACTCCGGCTGCATCCGCCGCGTCCCCGCCTCCAGCTGCCCGATGAACGACCCGCTCACGAAGACGCGCTGGCCCAACTCCGCCTGGCTCAGCCCCTTCTGCTCCCGCGCATGCCGCAACTCCGCACCCAGCAAGGCGCGCGGCGACGACGACGGGTCCAGGTCCTTGGGTCCCGACATGGGCCACTCCCTGTCTCAACAGCCGAAGTTGTTGGGATGCCGTATCTGGCCAGGTTAGAGGCGTGCCCGACACGCTGTGTCGCGAACCGGAAACTCAGCGTGGAGGTAGGGAATGGTGCTGCGGACCACCGAAGAAGTCGTGGAGACGTTGCGGTCGGCCCTGCGGGGCGTCGGTGTCGTGCTGCCGTCGCTGTGCGTCGACCCGGTGACCGGGGCGAGCGACGAGCCGTTCGCCCTGGTCGAGTTGGGGCGGTGCAACGTGCGGGTCGCGGAGCGGCTGGCGTCGGTGGTCCGGGGGGAACGGCCGCCGCTCGGGACGTACGTGACGGATGTACGGGACGGGCGGATCGGCGAGGTCAGGGGGCATGTCGGCGGGAGGGTGCAGTTGCGGCCCGTGGCGGGTGGGCGGGAGTGGGACTGCCCGGCGGGGGCACTGGAGCCGGCGACACCGGACGACGTGCTGCGGGCGCAGGTGCGGCGGGCGAACGCGGCTGCGCGGCTGCCGGGTTGAGGAAATCTCGTTGGCTCCGGGCGCCGCCCGGAAGCGAGACTGTCGGCGTGACCCTGCATGAGGACGAGGTGCCGGTCGACGAGACGCTGATCCGGGAGCTGCTGGCGGCTCAGCGCCCGGAGTGGGCCTGTCTGCCGCTGTCGCGTGTCGGAGCGGGTACGGAGAACACCATGTACCGGCTGGGCGATGACCTGCTGGTGCGTCTGCCCCGGACCGTGGAGAAGGGCCGGGCTCTGCGGAAGGAGCAGGAGTGGCTGCCGCGCCTGGCGCCCTCCCTTTCGTGCCCCGTTCCCGAGCCCGTCCACGCCGGGATGCCCACCGGTGCCTACCCGGCCCGCTGGTCCGTCTACCGGTGGATCGACGGTGACGAGGCCGGTCCGGACACCGTCCGGAACTGGGCCGCCTTCGGCGCCGACCTGGCGGCCGTCGTGCGGGAGCTGCACGGCATCGGCCTCATGGGGGCGGCGCGCGCGGACGACCTGAGCTGGTACCGCGGCGGCAGCCTGCGGGATTGTGCCGACTGGGTCGGTACGTATGTCGAGGAGTGCCGTGAGGTCGCCGGGGACGAACTCGATGTCGAGACCCTGGAGCGGCTGTGGCGGGCGGCGCTCGCGCTGCCCGAGCCCCGGGGGCCGCACGTGTGGCTGCACGGCGACCTCAAGCCCACCAACCTCCTGGTCCGGCAGGGCAGGCTGCACGCGGTCATCGACTTCGGGTCGCTCTCGGTCGGCCATCCGGACGCCGAGCACTCCGTGCTCTGGGACCTGCCGCAGGACGCCCGGCAGGCCTACTGGGACGCCATGGGCATCGACGATCCGACCTGGGCACGGGCCCGTGCGTGGGCGATCGCCGTCGGGGTCAGCGGAGTCGCCTACTACTGGCGGACCTTCCCCGCCTTCGTCGCCGAATGTATGGCGCGGCTCCGGGCGATCCTCGCGGACGCCGCCGCGCGGTGACGGCGCGAGCCGTCACTCGGGCGCCGGTGACTTCGTCACCCGGATCGCCGCGGTGACGGGTCACCCGGAACACCTGCCGCGCTGAAGCCGACGTACGTCGCCAGGAAGCCGACGGCGTAGCCGGTCAGCAGGCCGCCCGCGTAGATCGCCGCCGCCAGGGCCGGGCCCCTGTTCCCCGTGAGGAGGGGGAACAGGGCCCAGCCCGAGGGGCCGATGGCGGTGGCGCCCACCCGGTCGCCGAGGACCGCGAAGAACCCGACGAAGGCGCCGCCCGCCGCCCCGCCCGCGCAGGCGGTGAGGAAGGGGCGGCCGAGGGGGAGCGAGACGCCGTAGATGAGGGGCTCGCCGACGCCCAGCAGGCCGGCCGGGAGCGCCGACCTGATCGTCGTACGGAGCTGCGTGTCGTGGCGGAGGCGGGCGTAGACGGCGAGGGCCGCGCCCACCTGGCCGGCGCCCGCCATGGCGAGGAGGGGGAGCAGGACGGTGTAGCCCTGTTGCTGGATGAGGGTGGTGTGGATGGGGATCAGGGCCTGGTGCAGGCCCAGCATGACGAGGGGGAGGAAGAGGCCGCCGAGGACCAGGCCCGCGAGCGGGCCGGTGGTGGCGAGCAGCCAGTTGGCCGCTGTGCCGATGGCGGAGGAGATCAGACCGGCCGCGTACATGAGGCCGTAGAGCGTGGCGAGGCCCGCGACGAGGACGGTGACCGTGGGCGTGAGGAGCACGTCGAGGGCGTCCGGGACACGCCCCCGGCACCACTTCTCGACGCCGACGGCGAGCAGCGCCGCCGCCAGTGCCCCGAGGACCCCGCCCTGTCCGGGCGCGAGCGCCACCCCGAAGGCCGTCACCTTCGCGACGCCCGGATAGACCACGACCGCCGCGACCGCGCCTCCGAGCACGGGCGTCCCGCCGAACACCTTCGCCGTGTTGTATCCGACGAAGACGCTGATCAGCGCCATGAAGCCGGAGGCGACGGCGGCGAGGGCGGGGGTCAGCCAGGGCAGCCAACCCGCGTTCACGAGCAGCCCGCCCAGGCCGGCGAGGACTCCGCAGCCGATCAGGGCGGGGATGAGCGGCACGAAGACGTCGGCGATGCGGCGCAGGGCGGTCTTGACGGGCGTCGCGTTGCGCCGGGCGTGGGCGGCTTTCAGTTCGGCGCCACGGGCGGCGAGGTCCGCGGCGAGGTCCGCGGCGTCGTGATCGGGCCGACGTCCTCGGGTGCGGGTGCGTCGTGGTTGCTCGCGCAGTTCCCCGCGCCCCTTCGGGGCGCGGAGGCCGTCCGGAGCCGGGCCGTCTGGCAGGGGAGCGCCCGACCCGAAGTCGCCCGGCCGGTCGTCGTCCGGCCCGCGATGGGCCGTCGCGGCGGCGTCGAGCAGCTTTTCGAACTCGGCGGTCACCGCCACCACCGCACCCGGGCCGATCACCACCTGGAGGGTGTCCCCGTCGGTCACCACCCCCAGCACCCCGGGCACCGCCCGCACCGCCTCCGCGTCGACCCGCTCCGGGGCGGCGATGCCCAGCCGCAGCCGGGTCATGCAGTGGGCGACGGAGGTGACGTTCCCGGGGCCGCCGACCAGGGGCAGCAGCGCGGCGGCGGTGTCGTACGACGATCTCTGCACCCCCCGAGGGTGCGCGTCAGCCGCCCGTCGCGGTGAGCGCCGCGCGCAGATGGCCGCCGGACTCCTCCAGAAGGCGGGCGGCGGTGGGCCCGTCGACCCCGGCCAGGATCACCAGGACGGCGGGTTTGACCTCTCCGTCGGTGGCGGTGAGGGCCGCCTCGATCTCGGCGTCCGGCGCACCCGTGGCGAGCGCCACGATCCGCCGCGAACGGGCCCGCAGCTTCTCGTTCGAGGCGCGGACGTCGACCATCAGGTTTCCGTAGGTCTTGCCGAGCCGGATCATCGTGATCGTCGACAGCATGTTGAGGACGAGCTTCTGGGCGGTGCCGGCCTTGAGCCGGGTGGACCCGGTGAGCAGTTCGGGGCCGACGACGACCTCGATCCCGTGCTCGGCGGCGGCCGCGAGCGCGCTGCCCGCGTTGCAGGAGAGGCCGACGGTCAGGGCGCCGAGGGCGCGGGCGTGCTCGACGGCGCCGACGGCGTAGGGCGTGCGGCCGGAGGCGGAGACGCCGACGACGGAGTCGGCGGGGCCGATGCCGAGCGCGTCGAGGTCCGTGCGGGCCAGCTCCGCCGAGTCCTCGGCCCCTTCCACGGACGTCACCATGGCCGCAGGCCCGCCCGCGATGACCCCGACCACCTGACCGGGCCGGGTGTTGAAGGTGGGCGGGCACTCGGAGGCGTCCAGGATCCCGAGCCGCCCGGCGGTACCGGCCCCGGCGTAGACCAGCCGGCCGCCCTGGGCCATCCGGGCGGCGATGCCGTCGATGGCGGCCGAGATCTGCGGCAGCCGCTGCGCGACCGCGCCGGCCACCTGGGCGTCCTCGCCGTTCATCAGGCGGGCGATGTCGAGGGTGGGCAGCGTGTCGATCTCGGCGAGCTCCGGCCGGAAGGCCTCGGTGGTGAGCGTTTCCAGCTCGCTGCGAAGGGAGCGGTGTTCGGTGGTCATTCGGATACGGCTCTTTCTGACGCGATCCAGTGCGCCCCCTAGGGGCGCGGGGAACTGCGCGACCAGCCACTACGGGCCCGCAGCCGTCCCACAACAGCAAGTCCTACGGTCTATCGAGGCACACTCCGGTGCCGGTGAGCCAACGCCTCGTACGACGCCGCCAACGCCGGCGCCGCCGCCTCGTACGTCCGCTGCGCCACCCCCACGAACAGACAGTCCACCACCAGCAACTGCCCCGTCCGCGACGACATCGCCGCCGGCCGCAGCTCGCTCTCCCGCGCCGTCGACGTCGTCAGCACATGGTCGGCGTACTGCGTCACCGACGACCCCGGCCGCCCGGTGATCGCGACGGTCGTCGCCCCCCGTTCGAACGCCACCCGCAACGGCTCTATGACATCCCCGGTCGACCCGGAGTGCGTGATCGCTATCGCCACGTCCCCGGCCCGCAACTGCACCGCGTTGGTGACCGCGAGATGCGGATCGCTGTGGGCGTGCGCTATCAGCCCTATCCGCAGCAGCTTCTGCGTGAGGTCCTGGGCGACAAGACCCGACGCCCCGATGCCGTACACATCGGTCCGCCGCGCCCCGGCAAGCGCACTGACGGCGGCCCCCAGCTGCACCGTGTCGAGGCCGGCCGCCGTGTCCGCGAGGGTCTGCTGCTCGTCGTAGGCGAGTTTCGCGACGACGTCGGCGATCGGGTCGTCGACGGCGATGTCGGTGGTGATGGCGGGCGCCCGCCCCGACTGCTGCTGGGCGGCGAGCCCGGCGAGGGCGAGCCGCAGGTCGCGGTAGCCGGGGTAACCGAGCAGCCGGGCGGTGCGGACGACGGTCGCCTCGCTGGTGCCGGTCAGCTCCGCGAGCCCGGTGACCGTGAGGGCGGCGCAGCCGGCGGGGTCGCTCGCGACGGCCTCGGCGACGCGCTGCATGGAGCGGGTCATGGAGGGCGCCAAAGTCCGCACCTTGGCCGCGAGCGCGGCGGGAGCCGGCGGCGCACCACCGCTGCCATGGCTGCTTCCTCGGCCACTTCCGTGGCCCCCGAAAATTTCCTTCACATTCTCGGTCACCCTTGAAAGATATTTTCGGTTCGGGTACTCGGTCAAGACCGCGCACAATAGGACCATGGACCCCGTAAGCCCCTTGGAACAGGCGCTGCACGCAGCCCGCGCCCTCGTGCTCGCCGACCTGGTCGCGGGCGAGGTCGCCGAGGCGGACGTCGTCTCGCTGGTCGAGGACTCCGTCGTACAGCGCCGCTGGTGGGTCGAGCAGTGGCCGGAGGGCGCCGGGTACGTGGCGGGGCTGGTGGCCCAGGACGTACAGGACGCGCTGCTGGAGCGGTACGGCCGCTGGCCGCTGTGCCCGGTGTGCGGCTCCGGCGACCCGCACGCCCTGGACGTCGAACCCGAACTCGGCCCGAACCCGCACTGGGTGTGCCACAAGGCAGGCGTGAAGGTCGCCTCGGTCGGCTCACTGGGCGGGTCCCTGGGCGGCGGGATGCCCTCCTCGTGACGGAGTTCTCATGACGGTGTACATCGATCCGCCGGACTGGCCGGGCCACGGCCGGATGTGGTCCCACCTGGTCAGCGACGTCTCGTACGCCGAACTGCACGCCTTCGCCGAGGACATGGGCGTGCTCCGCCGCGCCTTCGAGCGCGACCACTACGACATCCCCTCGCACCGCTACCCGGACGCGGTCCGGGCCGGCGCCGTGGAGGTCAGCAGCCGCGAGGTGGTACGGCTGCTGCACGGGGCGGGGCTGCGCCGGCGCAAGAGCGACGTGCCCCGCCGGTAACCGCCCCTTCGGCCCCTACTTCGCCCGCAGCGCGAAGGCCAGCCGCTCCTCGTCCTCGCTCACCTTGACGAACCCGGCGCGTGCGACGACCGCCTGGGAAGGGGTGTTGGCCGACTCGACGGTGGCGAACAGGGAGCGTACGTCGTCGCGGGCCAGGGCCCAGCCGGCCAGGGCGCGGAGCGCCTCCGTCGCGTAGCCGTTGCCGCGGGCGGCCTCGGTCAGGTCGTAGCCGATCTCCACCCGGCCGTCCTCGTCCGGGGCGGAGTGGAAGCCCATGCCGCCGATCGCCCGGCCGTCCGCGCGGCGGACCAGGGCGAAGACGCCGAACTCCGGCCGGTGGACGCCCCCTTCGTACGCCTTGAGGAGGAAGCCGGCGGCTTCCCGGGTGCCCTCGTAGGGGCCGCCGTCGACCCACTCGAAGCCGCCGTCGCCGCCGAGGCGCAGGTCACGGGCTTCGGCGGGGCGGATGCCGACGAGGTCCAGGCGCTCGGCCGGGATGACCAGGTTGTTGCGCCAGCGCCACTCGGTGACCGGGGCCCTGCCGGGCAGCTCGCCGCGGCCGGTGGCCCACAGGAGGGTCGGCCAGGCGGCGGGGCCGGGCTGGACGTGCGGGAACAGCCAGGCCAGGACGGACTCGGCGAGCTCTTCGGAGGGCCGGTAGGGGAGCCCGAGGCCCAGCGTCATGTCGTGGGTGTGGAGCAGGACTTCCGCCACGCCCATCGCGGCGAAGCCCGCGCGGTCCGCGCTGCGGAACGGGTAGGGGTGGAAGGCCCGGACGTCGCGAGGGGTCGTGCGGACGGTGGCGGCGAGCAGGGCGCCGGTCGTCTCGATCACGTGCAGCAGCCCGGAGTTGTCGGTCCCGTCGTCGAGCCTGAGCTCGAAGGGCACGTACGCGTCCTGGGCGCGCCCGGCCAGGTTCGCGGCGTACGCGACGAGGTCGTCGGCGACATGGACCGCCGTCTCGTGGCAGTTCCAGTCCAGCCGGCCGGCCGTCACCTCCGTCCAGTCCCTCGTCACCGCGGGCCGCAGCGCGGCCACGCAGCCCGCGACGGCCTCTTCTACCTGATCCCCGCCCATTGCACGCATGGACCGCACCCTAGGACGCCGGATCCTCCGCGGTCGACAGCATTTCCAGCTCCGCGGCGAGGTTGTAGCGGGCGGTCGGCTCCCACTCGGTGCGGCCGTACGGCGTTCTGAACAGCTGGGGCAGGTCGAGGAGTTGGCGCAGGATCGCGGAACGGCCCGCGCGGAAGGCGTCGTTCGGGACGAAGTGGTACTCCTCGCGCACCTCGGCGGTGTAGGCGGCGTACGCGGAGGGCGGTGCGGCGAGGATCGCGAGGTCGGCGTCGCACAGCACCTCGCCGTTGCGGTCGCCGGGGGCCGGGTCGTGGCTGACGGTGAGCCGGACCAGGCGGGCGACCTCGGCGGTCTGTCTCGCCGGGAGCCCGGCCTCGGGGAGGGCGCGTTCGGCGAGGCGGGCCGAGCGCTCCTCGTTCGTCGACCGGTCCGGCAGGTACACGGCGTCGTGGAACCAGGCGGCGAGCCTGACCAGGTCCGGGTCGTCCGCGTACTCCTCCAGTACGTCGATGCGGTCGAGGACCGCGACGAGGTGGGCGACCGTGTGGTACCGGCGCTGGGGCTCCTGCCAGCGGCGGAGCAGTTCGTCGGCGTACCGGTACGGGGAGGGCACGCAGGAGTCGTCGTCCCGCGCGCCGAGGAAGGCGCTGAGCCAGCGGGAGCGCAGATCCCTTTCCTGGAGATCGTCCATGCGCCCATTCTCCCGCCCGCCACCGACATCCCCCTAGCGTGGGAGTCATGACTGCTGCTGACGACACACGCGACCCCCTCCTCCCCGGCCGCCTCCTCACCGTCGAGCGCGACGCGCTCATCCCGCTCCTCCGCTCCCGGCCGGACGCGGACTTCGCGCTGCCGACCGCCGCGTGTCCGGGGTGGACGGTCCGGGACGTGCTCGCCCACTGTTCGGCCGCGCTGATCCGGGTGGTCGAGGGCCGCTTCGAGCCCGGGGTGTTCTCGCCCGAGTCGAACGACCGGGACATCGCCGAGCGCGCCGACTGGACGAACTCCCGGGTCCTCGACGAGCTGGAGCGCGGGATGACCGAGGCCGGCGACGCGATCGCGGGGCGGACGGACGGGCGCCTCGACCCGGTCGCCTTCGGCGAATGGGTGCACGCCGGTGATGTCCGCGACACCCTCGGCGAACCCGGCGCCTACACGGGCCCGGGCCTGCCCCACGCGCTCTCGCTGCTGACCCGGGTGACCCGGGTGCGCGGGCACCTGCGGCTCCAGGCCGACCTGGACGACGTGGACGACCCGCTGCACCTGGGCGAGACCAGCGGGACCCGGACCCCGGCCCGCTTCATGGGGGACGCGGCGACGCTCGTAAGGCTGTACACCGGGCGGTCGCCGGACGGGGCGTCGTACGAGCTGATGGGGGCGGAGGCGGCGGAGCTGAACCTCTACGGCTGAACCTCTACGGCTGAATCTCTACAGCTGAGCCTCTGCGCTCAACCTCTACGGCTTGAATCTCCACGGCTGAACCTCCGCGGCTGAATACGGACCCTGTGCGACGGGGGCGGTCTCGCGGCCGTCCCTGGTCCCCGCGTACCCTGGATTGGACTAGACCTCCGGACTAGACCTCTTGCGGGAGATGTCCGGGGTGCACGGGGAACACCACGGAAGGGGCCCTATGAGCACGCGTGCAGTCCTGGAGGTGATCGCCCTCGACGCCGAGGACGCGGTCGCCGCCCAGGCCGGAGGCGCGGACCGCCTCGAACTGGTCACCGACATGGCGGCCGACGGGCTCACCCCGTCGCCCCGGACCTTCACCGCGATCCGGGCCGCCGTCGACATCGACCTGCGCGTGATGCTGCGCCTGGCGGACGGGTTCGCCGCAGGCGACGCCGACCGTCTGGTGGGGGTGGCCGGAGAGCTGCGGGCGGCCGGGGCCGACCAGTTCGTGCTCGGGTTCCTGGACCCGGAGGGCGGGGTGGACCTGGACACGGTGGAGCGGGTGGTGGCCGGGCTGGACGGCTGCCGCTGGACCTTCCACCGGGCCATCGACCGGGCCGCGGATCGGGACGCCCTGCGCAAGCAGCTCGCCGACCTGCCGGGCCTCGACACCTACCTCACGGCGGGGGCCGCGGAGGGCGTGGACGAGGGGCTGCCCAGACTGCTCGCCGAGGCGGGACGGCGCGGCGAGCCGGGGTACGAGCAGACGCTCCTGGTCGGCGGCGGCCTGCGGCTCGACCACGTGCCCGAGCTCCTGGCGGCGGACATCGACGCCTTCCACATCGGCGGCGCGGCCCGGCCGACGGGCTGGGACGGGGCGGTGTCGGAGGCGGCGGTGCGGTCCTGGCGCCGGGTGCTGGACGGGGCGGGGTCCTCCGACTGGTCGCCGTCCTGATCGACGCCGCCATCGCCACACCAAGGCCGACCTCTACCTGCTGGACAGCGCCGCGCAGCATCTGGGGCCGCTCGCGGCGGTGCAAGGCAGTGCCGACGGTGCCGGCGAGGCCGACGCGGGCCGGCGGTCACGGCGGGACGGGAGGATCCCGCGCGGAATCCGCCTAGCCCGCCGTCAGCGGTCCGCCGTCCGCCGTAAGCGGTCCGCCGTCAACGCGGGGGTCCGCCGAGGGGGCGCGCCGAGTCGGCTCGCACGCGCCCTGGGCGAGGGCCCTCAAGAGGCACCTCGCGGGCCGTGGTCGCCGCCGCCACCCACAGGGCCAGGACCGCGATCCCGGCTCCCGTCAGCAAGAACCACCGGTCCCCGAACAGGGACAGCGCGAGACTTCCCGTACCTCCCGCCGCTGCCATGCCCAGGTACGTCGCGCTGCTGCTCAGCGACACCAGGACCGGTGCGTTGGCGGGGGCGATCGACGTGATCCGGGTGACCTGGGCGACCGCCAGCGCCCACCCGATCACCGGCGTGACCACCGACGCGGCGAGTGCCGTCGGCATCGTGCGCAGCGTCCAGGGCGCGGCCGCCGCCACCGCGGCGTAGGCCGTGAGGGCCGACAGCACCACCGCGCGCGGTCCCCACGCGTCCACCAGCCGCCCGCCCAGCTGTGAACCGAGCACCGCCGCGAGGCCGCTGACCAGGAGCAGCAGGGTCAGCTTGTCCGGGGAGCCGCCCGTCGCGGGGTAAGTGGCCACCGTGTAGTAGATGTAGGTCGTCTGGAAGGCGACGAAGATCAGGAACGTGGTGGCCGCGGCACCCACGACCCGCCGGTCGGCGAGCGGGGCCAGTCGCTCCCGGAGGCCCAACGCTGCGGCCGGCTGCGGGAGTTCCCGCAACAGGGCGGCCAGTCCGGCGAAGGCGGCCGCGCCCAGCCCCGTCACGAGCCACATCGTCAGCCGCCAGTCCGTACGGCCGATCCAGGTGCCCAGCGGCACCCCGAGCGCCGTCGCGACCGTCAGCCCGCCCATCACCACGGCGATGGCCCGCCCGCGCCGCTCCGGCGGGACCAGCGAGGTCGCCACCGCACTCGCGGTGGGGGTGTAGAGGGCGGCTCCCACGGCGGCCAGCACGCGGGTGCCGAGCAGGGCGCCGTACGACGGGGCCAGCGCCGTAAGGGCGTTGGCGGCCGTGAAGACGGCCAGTGCGGTGAGCAGGGTGTGGCGGCGGGGCCAACGGGCGGTGGCCGTGGCCAGGACCGGGGCGAGGACGCCGTAGGTGAGGGCGAAGACGGTCACCATCTGCCCGGCGACCGAGATGGACACGTTCAGGTCGCGGGCGACGAGCGGCAGGATGCCGGCCGTCACCATGCCGTCGGTGCCGACGGCGAAGGTGCCGAGAGCGAGCAGGAGCAGGCGTAGGCGCACGAGTCCCCCAGGTGCGTCGATACGAGAGTGCGCATGACGGTTTGACGCTCGTCAAACAATAGAGATTGTTGGATGATTGTCAAACGGTAATGTCGGGTGGGGTGGAGGAGGTCGCGCCTGTGAGTGACGGGCACAGCGAGGGTGGCGAGTGGCTGCCGCAACCGGAAGTGGCGGAGATCGAGCTGGTCAGGGTGTTGCACGCGCTCGGCGACCCGGTGCGGCTGATGCTGCTGAAGAAGTACGCGGGCGGTGAGCAGTTCAGCTGTGCGCCCGACGCGCTGGGCGTCGGGCATCTGCACAAGTCGACCGTCTCGCACCACATGAAGATCATGCGCGAGGCCGGGATCACCTCGACCCGCGTGGTCGGCCGCAACCGGTACGTCCAGCTGCGCCGCGCCGACCTGGACGCCCGCTTCCCCGGGCTGCTGGACGCCGTGCTGAAGGCGCTGCCGGAGGTGCTCTAGCCGCCGGGGAAGGGAGCGGGAGCCGGTCGGTTCAGGTCAGCTGCGGCGGCAGCGGGGCCGCATGCGTCACGATCAGGCCCGACACCGCCCGGGTCAGGGCCACGTACAGGCGGCGCAGGCCGGTGCGTTCGTCCGGTTCGCCGTCGACCACGGCTTGGGGCTCGTCGAGGACCACGTAGTCGTACTCCAGGCCCTTGGCCAGGGACGCCGGGACCAGGGTGAGGCGGGTCTCGGCCGTGGTCTCCTCGCCGGGGGCCAGATGGCCGATGCCAGCCGCCGTCAGCGCCGCCGCGAGCTCGGGCACGCGCGCGTCCGCCGCGATCAGGCCCGTCGAACCTTCGTTGCCCAGCAACTCCTCGCAGGCGGCGACCACTTCGGCGGTGCCCTCCGTTGAGCGGACCTGGAAGAACCCGGGGTTCTCCCGGACCGAGGCGACCGGGGTGAGGCCCGGCGCGATGTGCGGGAGGAGCCGGGAGGCGTAGGTGATGACGTCGGTCGGGACGCGGAAACCCGCCGTCAGTTCCTCGATGACCCCGTCGGTCTTGCCGAGGTGGGCCAGCGCCTCGGCCCAGCTCCGCGTCGCCCACGGCGTGGTGCCCTGCGCGAGGTCGCCGAGGACGGTCGCCGACCCGGTGGTGCACCGGCGGCCGACCGCGCGGTACTGCATGGGGGAGAGGTCCTGTGCCTCGTCCAGGACGACATGGCCGAGCGAGTGCGTACGCTGCACGAGGTCCGTCGTCTCGTCGATCAGCACCGCGTCCGCGGCCGACCACTTGGCCGCCCTGACGCTGCGCACCGGCTTCGCCCACAGGATCGTCTTCTGTTCGTCCTCGTCGAGGATGCCGGCGGCGTGCTCCGCGAGGAAGTCCGCGTCCGTGAGCAGGCGCAGCACGAGCTTCGCCGGATCGACCGGCGGCCAGACCTGCTTGACGGCCGCCTTCACCGCCGCGTTGCGGGCCACCGAGTCCTGCACGCGGTCGTCGGGCGCCTCTCCCGAGCGTTCCATCTGGACCAGCACGGCATGCGCGATGCGCTGCGGCAGGGCCTCGCGCGCGGCGCCGTACCGGATGTCCCGGTCCAGCAACTCCTGGACGATGTCCGCCAGCTCGTACGCCGGGACCCGCCAGCGCCGGGAGCCGCGCACCACCACGACCGGTTCGGTGGGCGGCGTGACGTGCGCGTACACGGCCCGGCGCAGGACCTCCGCCATCCGGGCGTCGCCCTTGACGACCGCGGCGGGGGCGTCGTCGGTGCCGCGGATGCCGACGTCACGGGCCACCAGGTCGTCCACCGTCGCCTGCTGCACGGTCAGCTCGCCCAGCGCGGGCAGCACCTGCTCGATGTAGTGCAGGAAGGAGCGGTTGGGCCCGATGACCAGGGTGCCGGTGCGGGCGAGCCGCTCCCGGTGGGCGTAGAGGAGGTACGCGACCCGGTGCAGGCCGACGGCCGTCTTCCCGGTCCCCGGGCCACCCTGCACGCACACCGTTCCGCCGAGCCCGCTGCGCACGATCTCGTCCTGCTCGGGCTGGATGGTCGCCACGATGTCGCGCATCGGGCCGACGCGCGGGCGCTCGATCTCCTGCTGGAGCAGCTTGCTGGTGCGGGCCGCCTCGGCCGGGTCGGAGAGGTGCTCGTCCTCGTACGCCGTGATGTCACCGCGGGTGTACCCGAAACGGCGGCGCAGCGCGACGTCCATCGGGTCCTTCTTGGAGGCCCGGTAGAACGGCTGCGAGACCGGCGCCCGCCAGTCGATGACCATCGGGTCGCCGTCGTGGTCGTGCACGTGCCGGCGCCCGATGTAAAAGCGCTCGCCGTACGCGCCTTCCGCCTGGTCGGCGCCGGGGGCGTGCAGGTAGTCGAGGCGGCCGAAGAAGAGCGGGGTGTCGCTGAGGTCGGCGAGCGCCTTGATGCGCTCCTCCATCTGGCGGGCGAGGACCTCGGCGTTGACCCAGTTCGCGGTGACGTCGCTGATGTCCAGCGACTCGACGTCCTCGCGCATGGCGCGCAGGGCGGCGCGCGACTCGGCGAGGTGCGACCGTTCGCGGGAGAGGGGGTCGGGGTGCGGGTCGGAGAGAGCGTCCGCTAGCGGGTCGTGGGCGGGCGTGGACAAGGGGGTGCCTCCGAAGGCCTGCGAGTCGATGGCGCTCAGGTGTGGGTGGCGCACAGGTGGCGATCAGCCGACCGGTTTCCGTCCGGGCGGCGGCACTCCGGGACGGAGGCGGGCAAGAGCGGAGATTGTAGTGAGGTGGGGGTGGGGGAGGCCAATGGATTTCCCGGAGGCGGGCAGGGGTGGCCTCTGGGGTGGTGGCGGGTTGTGGGGCGGGGGTGCGGGTGTGTGGGCCGGGGGTGCGGGTGGGTGGGGGCTGGTCGCGCAGTTCCCCCCGGCCGTGTCTCGCATGGCCCGGACGGCCGCGTCCCCTAGGGGGAGCGTCACCCGGAGGGTGGGGCCGGGGTCGGGGGTGGGGTCCATCGGGGGGTGGACCGGAGGATGCCGGAAATTGGACCCGTGGACCGATGCCGTACCGGGGCCCGAAGTTCCACCATTGAGACATGAGCGCAGCAACCATCCACCCAGCCCCAAGCCGTCCCCCGGGCGCCACAGCCCTCGACGGAGTTCCCCAGCCCCACCACCGCCTGGGCGACGCCCTGCGCGCCGTCAAGGTCTTCGTCAGCGCGGCGTTCAGCGTCGCGATACTCGGTGAATACGGCGAGGAAGCGGGCATACGCCGCAAGTAACGGCATAGGGTCGCCCCCGTGCCGAACCGGACGGTGACGTCACCCCCTGCCCCGCCCGCCCGCCTCCCCCTCCTCCTGCCCCTCTCCTTACTGACGGTCTCCCTCTGCTCCTTCGCCGCCCTCTGCATCCTGCTCCGCGCCCCGATGGCCGACCTGCTGGTCTACCGGGCCGAGGGCGAAGCCGTGGTCCACGGCGGTGACCTGTACGGCTTCACGGTCACCGAGTGGCGGCTGCCGGCGACCTATCCGCCCTTCGCGGCGGTCCTGTTCGCCCCGGCGGCCTGGATCCCCGTCCCGGCCCTGAAGGGCCTGTTCCTCGCGGGCAACGCGCTCCTGCTCGCCTGGCTCATCGCCCTCTCCGCCCGCCTGTCCGGCCGCACCGCACCCCTCCCGCTGCTGTGTGCGGCGACCGCACTCGCGCTCTGGCTGGAGCCGGTCTTCCAGACACTGCTCTTCGGCCAGGTCAACCTGGCGATCACCGGCCTGGTCCTCTGGGACCTCACCCGCCCGCCCGGCGCCCGCGCCAGGGGCCTGGCCCTGGGCATCGCGGCGGGCGTCAAACTCACCCCGGCGATCTTCATCGCCTACCTGTTCCTCACCGCACGCAGAAAGGAGGCAGCCACCGCGACGGCGTCCTTCGCGGGTACGGCCCTGCTCGGCGCCCTTCTCCTGCCCGCGGCCACCGCGGACTTCTGGACGCGACGCCTGTTCGAGACCGGCCGGGTCGGCAAGGCCTGGATCGTCGACAACCAGTCGCTCCAGGGCCTGGTGGCCAGGGCGACGGACTCGGCGGCACCGGGCCTGGCCTGGATGCTTCCGGCGGCGACGGTGGCGGTGACGGGCCTGTTCCTGGCAGCCCGCGCCCGCCGCGTCCACGGCTCCGACCGCTGGGGAATCCTGCTCACCGCGTTCACGGCCCTGCTGGTCTGCCCGATCAGCTGGTCCCACCACTGGGTGTGGTGCGTCCCGCTGCTGGCGGTCCTGCGGGCCGAGGGCCGCACACTCCTCGCGGCCACGGCGGCACTGCTGTTCACGGCCCGCACGATGTGGCTGGTGCCCCACCAGGGCGACCTGGACCTTCACCTGCCGTGGTGGCAGCAGGCGTGCGCAGCGCCCTACCCCCTCCTGGGGCTGGCGCTGCTGGCGGGCGCCGCACTCGCTCTACGGCGGCGGAGCGGCAGCCTGGCGGACAGGCGGCCCGGCGGCGCCCTGCCGGGCGGCTCTCAGCTCTCCGCCAGCAGCTCGTCCGCGTCCATGATCCGGTAGGCGTACCCCTGCTCCGCCAGGAACCGCTGCCGGTGGGCGGCGAAGTCCTGGTCGATCGTGTCGCGGGCGACGACGGAGTAGAAGTGGGCCTGGTGGCCGTCGGCCTTGGGGCGCAGCACCCGTCCCAGCCGCTGGGCCTCCTCCTGCCTCGACCCGAAGGTGCCCGACACCTGGATGGCGACCGTCGCCTCCGGCAGGTCGATGGAGAAGTTGGCGACCTTCGAGACGACCAGCACGCTGATCTCGCCCTCGCGGAAGGCGTCGAAGAGCTTCTCGCGCTGGGCGTTGGAGGTCTCGCCCTTGATGACCGGGGCATTCAGGTGCTCGCCCAGTTCGTCGAGCTGGTCGATGTACTGGCCGATGACGAGGATCTGCTGCCCGGCGAAGCGCTTCACGATCGCCTCCGTGACCTTCCGCTTGGTCGCGGTGGTCGCACAGAAGCGGTACTTCTCCTCGGTCTCGGCGGTGGCGTACGCCAGCCGCTCCGAGTCCGTCAGGTTCACCCGCACCTCCACGCAGTCGGCGGGCGCGATGTAGCCCTGCGCCTCGATCTCCTTCCACGGAGCGTCGAACCGCTTGGGCCCGATGAGGGAGAACACGTCCGATTCCCGGCCGTCCTCGCGCACGAGGGTGGCCGTCAGCCCCAGCCGCCGGCGCGCCTGCAGATCGGCGGTGAACTTGAAGACAGGAGCCGGCAGCAGATGGACCTCGTCGTAGACGATCAGACCCCAGTCGCGGGAGTCGAAGAGTTCCAGGTGCGGGTAGACGCCCTTCCGCCTGGTCGTGAGGACCTGGTAGGTGGCGATCGTGACGGGCCGGATCTCCTTCCGGGTCCCGCTGTACTCGCCGATCTCGTCCTCGGTGAGGCTCGTCCGCTTCACCAGCTCGTGCTTCCACTGCCGGGCGGAGACGGTGTTCGTCACCAGGATCAGCGTGGTCGACTTCGCCTGCGCCATGGACCCGGCCCCGACCAGGGTCTTCCCGGCCCCGCAGGGGAGGACGACGACACCGCTCCCGCCGTGCCAGAAGTTCTCCACGGCCTGCTTCTGGTAGGGCCGCAGCGCCCAGCCGTCCTCGGCGAGCTCGATGGGGTGCGCCTCCCCGTCCACGTACCCGGCGAGGTCCTCGGCGGGCCAGCCCAGTTTCAGCAGGGTCTGCTTGATCTGCCCGCGCTCGGAGGGGTGCACGGCGACGGTGTCGGGGTCGATCCGGGCGCCGACCAGCGGGGCGATCCGCTTGGAGCGCAGGATCTCCTCCAGGACCGGGCGGTCGGTGGTGGTGAGCACCAGTCCGTGCGCCGGGTGCTTGCTCAGCGTCAGCCGCCCGTACCGGTCCATCGTCTCGGCGATGTCGACCAGCAGCGCGTGCGGCACCGGGTAGCGGCTGTACTCGACGAGCGCGTCCACGACCTGCTCGGCGTCGTGTCCGGCCGCCCGCGCGTTCCACAGGCCGAGCGGGGTCACGCGGTAGGTGTGGATGTGCTCCGGCGCCCGCTCCAGCTCGGCGAAGGGCGCGATCGCCCGGCGGCAGTCGTCGGCCCGCTCGTGGTCGACCTCCAGGAGCAGGGTCTTGTCGGACTGGACGATCAGCGGACCGTTCACGCGCTGCACCCTTTCGTCATGGACCAAAGTTCCAGTGTGCCTCATGGGCGAGCGATCACCTTCGCCGTTCGACAGAACATGCACCGCCAGCGACCGGCTTCAGGAGGTGCCTGATCGTCCGGTGCAACCTTGGGTCGGTTTCGGGTGTCATGTCCGAGGGAGCCGCGGATGGGCGCGGCTCGGTGGGGAGGCTGGGGTGACGTCCGTACGCATCTGGGGTACCGGCGCGGGGGCCGTGGTCGTGCTGGTGGCGGCCGGGGTGTGGGCGCGCGGGTCGAGCGCGGTCGACGCCGGCCTGTGGGCGGAGGTTCGTCCCGCGATCGAGGCGCGGCTCGTGACGCAGTCCGCCGGGACCGGGGAGGGGGAGAGCGAGCCCGCTCTCCGATCGCGGTGGTTCTGCCGGGCGGAGGCGCTGGACCTGGAGGCGAGCGGGGGCCGGGTACGGGCCGGCATCAACACGCTGTGCGAGGAGTACGGGGAGCGTGCGGGTGCGCTGGTGCTGTGCAGCGGTGCGGAGATACCGGAGGTGGTGCGGCTGGAGAGGGACCCGGCCGACGGTGGCTATCGCGTCGTCTCCGAGGAACAGGCGCCGGAGGACGACAGCGCCGAGTGGGAGGAGCACCACTTCAGCCACTACGCGGCGTCCCGCCTCGACCGGGGGATGACGTCCACCGCCCTCCGGGCCGCGGCCCGCACCCACTTCGGCCTGCCGGCCGGGGCACCGGTACGAGACTGTTAGCCGACCCACCGAACGCTGAAGCGCCCCGAAAGGGGCGCGGGGAACTGCGCGACCAGCCACGACGACGCCGCACCCGGACGACGGCCCCTCGCGGCCTGCCCAGGTGAAGCGCCCCGAACGGTGAAGCGCCCCGAAAGGGGCGCGGGGAACTGCGCGACCAGCCACGACGGCGCCGCAGTCGGACGACGGCCCCTCGCGGCCTGCCCAGGTGAAGCGCCCCGAACGCTGAAGCGCCCCGAACTGAGGCGCCCCGAACTGAGGCGCCCCGAAAGGGGCGCGGGGAACTGCGCGACCAGCCCCCACGGCGCCGCACCCGGACGACGGCCCACGCGGCCGCGGCCTGTCCACCGGGACGCTTCAGTCCTCCGCGAGTTCCGCCACCCCCGTCACCCGGTGCAAGGGATACGTGCGTACCTCGTCGGCCGTGTGGTCGTACGCCGTGACGAAGCCGCCCTCCACGCGGATGGGGGCGATGACGCGCTGGCTGGCCGTGCCCTCGGCGTTGACGTAGCCGATCCAGAGGGTGTCGCCGGTGAGGACGGCGGCCTGCATGGTGGCGAGGGTCTCGGCCGCGGTGGTGCGCGGGAGTTCGCCCCCCTTGACGGCGGCACCCGCGGACTTGCGCGGGGTGGTGGCGGCAAGGTCGCCCGCGCGGATCGCGCGGATCGCCGCCGCGAGGAGAGTGGGGTCCGGTGGCGGCGGGCCCTCCGGGACCGGCTCGGGGGCCGTGCGCGGCGGGGTGCGGTGGGCGTGGGCGCGGGTGATCAGGACGTCGCCCTCGGCGGACTCGGCGGCGGGCGCGTAGCCCATCGCGCGCAGGCCTTCCAGGAGGGCGGCCGGATCGGCCTGGGTGGCGAGGACCGTCGGGGCCAGGCGGCGCAGGCGCAGGCCCGAGGCCCGCTTGTCCGCCATGATCTCGTTGAGGACGGTGTCGTCGTCGCAGCGGACGTACGCCGAGGCCGCGCCCACCCGCAGGTGTCCGTGCCTGCGGGCCACGTCGTCGATCAGGTAGGCGAGCGGCTGCGGGACCGGTGTCCGGGAGTGCGTGGTGAGGAAGGCGTGCAGGTCGGCGGCGGTCTGGCCGGCGTCCAGGGCGCGGCGGACGGAGGCGGGCGTGAAGCGGTAGACCGTGGCGCCGCCCTTCGACTCGACGTCGGCGAGGACGCCCAGCGCGTCGGCCAGCGGACGGCGCAGCGGGCCCGGGGCGACCGCGGTCAGGTCGGCCTGGAGCAGGACGTGGTCGAGGGGCTCGGGGAGCAGCGGGGCGAGCAGCCGGCCGGCGGTGGCGGTGGCGACGGCCTGCTCGGGCGGGGAGAGGGGTTCGAGAGCGGGGGAGAGGTGGTGATGGCGTACCGGGAGCTTGTCGCCGGGCCCGGACGGCTCAGCCGCCTGTCCGCCGGGCGCCTTCTCCGCGGCCGGTGCGCCGAGGAGCGCGCGGCCGTGTGCCGACAGTGCCCCGCGCCCGGTCACGCCCAGCAGCTCGGCCTCGGAGAGTGTCCAGCGGGCCAGCCGGGTGCGCAGGTCGTCGCCGTGCTGCTGGGGGCCGCGCAGCGGGCGTTCCCAGCGCAGCCGGGCCAGCACCGAGTCGGGGGCGGGGGCGGCGCCCTCCGGGAGCGCGGCGAGGAGGGACAGCACCCGGTGCCGTACCTCGGGGGCGGCGGAGCGGTCGAGGCCGGGGCCGAGTGCGGACAGGGCGCGGTCCTTGGCGTCCCGGCCGCCGACCAGGCCGGAGGTGCGGGTGGCGGTGAGCCAGGCCTCGGCCAGCTGGGCCCAGCGTTCGGCGGGCGGCCGGTCCAGCCACTCGTCGTAGGCGGGGGTGGCGGCGTAGCGTTCGTCGGCCTCGCCGTCGGAGGCGAGCAGCCCGGCCGCGTAGGCCAGCTCGACCCAGAACGCGGCGATCGGCTCGGGCACGTCGAGGGCGACGGCGGTCCGCTTGAGGTCCCGGACGCTCAGCCCGCCCGCCCGCAGCACGGCCGGACCGCCCTCGTCCCAGTCCTTCAGCAGCTCCTCGACGGTCGCGAGCGTGGTGTACGCCTGCCCGGCGGCGGTCGCGTCCACAACCTGTGGACGGTGGACGGCGGCCGGCTCGACGGCGGGCGGCACGGGCTCCGGTTCGCGGTGGGCGCGACCCTCGCGCAGGTGCAGGGCGACCTCGCGGGGCAGGACCACGGTGCCGGGCGCGGTCGGCAGCAGCAGGCCGCGGTCGAGGAGCCAGCGCAGATGGGCGGCCGGCTCGGGGGTGATCTGCCCGTACGGCGGCCCCCAGACCAGCCGGGACAGGACCTCGCGGGACTCGGCGGGCGCGGCGGCGAGCAGCTTCGCCATCTTCTTCCGGTGCCCGAACAGCTTGGTGAGCGCGTCCACCGCGGAGACCGAGTCGTGCGTGGAGGGCAGCCCGGCGGCGGCCACGATCTCCTGGATCCGGCCCGGCGACATCCCCGAGGTGGCCTCCCGCACGGTCGGGCCGAGACCGGTCGGCGACGGGTGCTGCGGGGACGGGGCGAGCACCTCGCGGGCGGTCCGCACCAGCCGCAGCCGGTCGTCGCCGCCCCACACCAGCGCCTGGTCGCGGAGCGCGGCGACGGCCCGCGGCAGCTCGCTTGCGACGGCCGGGTCCCGGCCGTCCCCGCCGTCCCCGGCCATCAGGCCCAGCAGTTCCTGGTACGACGCCGGGTCGCCGGCCACCGCCAGCGCCTCCGCGGTCTGCAGGGCGAAGCGGTCGAGGCGTTCCAGGGCGCGCAGCACCGAGGCGCGGGTGCCGGCCCGGGTGGCCAGCTGGGTCAGGTCGGTGGGGACGGGGGTGATGAGGTCGGGGCGGGCACGCAGCAGTACGGCCAGGGAGGCGTCGTCCCTGGCCCGGAGCGCCTCCGCGAGGGAACGCGGCGGGGTGGCCGGGTTGCTCATCCGACCCACGGTAGCGGGTGCGGGGCGGGCACCGGGATCACCTGTCCCACGGCCGTTTCTGTGCAAGGGGCAGCCGCCCGGCGAACAGGACGTTGCGCAGATGTCCGGCGAATGAATTTCAGCGGGAGGATCGCGGCACCGCTGGCACCACTCGGCACCCGGTCGTCACCCTGGGCTCCCTGACCACCGCGCGATGTCAACTATGCGCTGTGACACGGCGATTCGGGGGATGCGGTCGTGCGAACGCTCGGTGTCGAACTCAACTTCAACAACGTCGTCGCGATCTTCAGTGTCGTGATCCCGGTGCTGGCGTTCTTCTGGGAGTTCGTCGTCATCCGCCGCAAGCGGCTCGGCTACCGCCTCCAGATGGACACCCTGGCCACGGACACCGCGCACGCGCCGAGCGCCGACGTGCTCGCGCGGATGCGGGACGACGGCCACGAGCTGGTGGAACCCTCGTTCGTGCTGGTGCGGATCGAGAACGCCGGCTGGCGGGAGATCGTCTCCGGCGACTACCTGACCCCGCCCGACGACAAGACCGGCATCCGGGTGCTGTTCCGGGACCGCCGGGTCGTCGGCATGGCGGTGACCGAACTCAGCCAGCCCACCCTCCGGCACTTCTTCGTCACCACCCGCGACGGCCGGACCCAGGAGACCGACGGCTTCGGAAAGGACTGGGAGGACGGCGTCGGCGTCATCCGGCTGCCCAAGGTGACGCTGAACCCCGGCGCCCACTACAAGATCCTCGCGGTCCTGGAGCGGCGGGGCGGCAGCGAGCACGCGCCCTTCCCGCCGCCGGAGTTCCAGGCCGCCGTGACCGGGGGCATGGACCACTCCTTCGCCTGGGTCCGCTGGCTGGCCCGGCTCAAGCTGGCCCACACCGAGAGCCACACCTTCGCCTCCCGTCCGGCCGTGGGCGGTCTGGTCCTGCTGGCGGCTGCGGTCCTCGTCCAGGCGAGCCTCACCCTGTTCTTCCCCACCAAGCCCGCCCCGCTGGACTGCGTCGGCGGCACGCTCTACCTGTCCGGCTCCACCGCCTTCGCGCCCGCGGTCACGGCGGCCGCGAAGGAGTACACCAAGCTGTGCTCGGCCAAGGGCGCGCGGATCCCCATCGGCGACGGCACGTTCGTGAACAGCACGGACGGCGTGACCAGGCTGGAACAGGCGGGCGCGGACGCCGGGATCAAGGGCGACGACGGGCTCGGCAACCACATCGCCTTCTCCGACGGGCCGTCGCAGGGCAAACACCCCCAACTGCTGCCCCGGCCGGTGGTCTACACCCTGTTCACCCTCGTCGTGAACGAGGACGCGCACGTCAGAACCCTCTCCCTGCAGCAGGTCCGCGACATCTACGCGGGGAAGATCACGTACTGGTCCCAGGTGGGCGGCAAGCCCGACCTCCCCGTCCACCTGATCAACCGCAACGTCGGATCCGGCACCCGCAACGCCCTCGAACAGCGGGTCCTCGGGAACAAGCCCGTGCCGTCGGCGAAGGTCGCCGACTGCACGGCCCTGGACGACGACCACTACGGCGTCTGCGAGGTCACCGGTACCGACAACCTGCTGCAGGCCGTGAGCAGGGATCCCGGCGGCCTCGGCTACAGCGAGGTCAGCAGCGTGCCGTCCGGCAACCTGGTCAAGCTGGAGATCGACGGCATGCCGCCCACCCTGGTCGGCGTCGAGCAGGGGACGTACCCGTACTGGCAGACCGAGTACGCCTACACGTACGGCGAACCGCCCGCCGGCTCCATCGCCGCCGCCTTCCTGCGCTACCTCACCGACCAGGGCGGCAAGGACATCCTGCGGGAGTACGGCAACCGCCCCTGCTCGGAGACCCGCTACCCGCTGGTGTGCCGGCCGACATGAGCCGTGGCCTGCGCTACCGTCGTCCCGACGGGGTAATCCAAGTTGTCCAGGGCAACGCACCGGCCCCGGAGGGGACTTCGTGGGTATCGAGAGCGATCAGGTCGTCTACGAGTATCTGAGCCGCGTCGGGGACATCGCGCACCAGCGCCAGTTGTCGTCGGCCGAGCGGATGCGGCTGGTCTCCGGGCTGCGCAACGACATCGACCGGCAGCGGGCGAAGGCGACCGTCGACAGTCCGGCCGCGGTACGGCGCATCCTGGACCGGCTGGGCACGCCCGACGAGGTCGTCGAGGCGGCGGGCGGTACGGGTACGACGCCGGCGAGGGCACCGCAACCGCCGCCGGGCACGGTTCCCGTCCAGCGGGACGCGGAGCCTTCGGCGCCGGCCGAGGACCTGCGGCGCGTCGTACCGCGCCCACGGCCCGCGGAGCCGGACGGCGGCGGCGCGACGGCGCCGCCGGACTGGTGGCGGGTGGACAGCAGCCCGTTCGGGGACGGCGACGGGGTGCCCGGGTTCGTCGGCGGGGTGGAGATTCCCGAACTGCTCAGCAGGCCGCGGCTGCGGAAGCCGGAACCGGCGGAGGCCGAGCCGGAGGTGGCCCCCGTGGTGGAGGAGGCCGCTCCGCCGGCCGGACGGCGCCGGTTCCGGCCCGCGGTCGGCTGGAGCAACCCCCTCCTCCTGCTCGCCGCCGCCGCGCTCGTGGTGGGCGCGGTCCTCGGCAACTGGTTCGCGCTCGTCCTCGGCTGGGCCATCGCCTACGGCTCCCGGCGGCTCACCCCCGCGGAGACGAAGCTGGCGGTGATGTGGATACCGGGGCTGTCCGTGGCGGCCGGTCTGGTCTGGCTCTGGGGGCGCAGCGCCGGCCGCTGGGGTGCACCGATCGCCCAGGGGCAGATGAGCGGTGCGGTGGGGGAGACCTGGCCGTGGGTGGTACGGGGCGCTGCGCTGGCCTCGGCCGTGTACGTGGTGTGGCGGTCGCAGAGGTCGCGGTAGGGGGTGGGGCGGCCTGTTGCCGGGTGGCTGCGGGCCGGTGGGGGCTGGTCGCGCAGTTCCTCCCCCCAGCCTTCGGCCGGGGGGACCCCCAGCGCCCCTGACGGGGCACTGTCCAGCCGTTCCTTTGCCGGTGAGCGTCCCCACCAGCCCCACCCCCCGCCCGCGCAAGCGCTTCCAGCCCACCCCAGCCCCCCACCCCCCAGTCACCCTCCACCCCCGGTCACGCCGCCCTGCACAATGACCCATATGACTTCTCGCCCGCTCACCGTCGGCTTCGATCTCGACATGACGCTCATCGACTCCCGGCCCGGCATCCACGCCACCTACGTGGCGCTCGCCGAGCGGACCGGGACGTTCATCGATGCCGACCTGGCGGTGACCAGGCTGGGGCCGCCGCTCGCGGAGGAGCTGGTGCACTGGTTCCCGGCCGAGCGGATCGCGGAGATGAGTGGTCTGTACCGGGCGATGTATCCGGAGATCGCCATCACGGCGACGCCCGCCATGCCGGGTGCGCGGGAGGCGATCGCGGCGGTGCGGGCGGCCGGCGGCAAGAGTGTGGTGGTCACCGCGAAGTACGAGCCCAACGCGAAGCTGCACCTCAGCCACCTCGGCATAGTCCCCGACGCGGTCGTAGGCGACCTGTGGGCCGAGCAGAAGGCGGTGGCGCTGCGCGAGCACGCCGCGGGCGCGTACGTCGGCGACCACGTCGGAGACGTCCGCGGGGCACGCAAGGCGGGAGCCCTGTCGGTGGCGGTGGCCACCGGGCCCTGTGACGCCGAGGAGCTGCGCGCGGCCGGTGCCGACGTGGTGCTCGCCGACCTCACCGAGCTGCCCGGCTGGCTGGCCCGCTACCGCGAGGACGGTTACCGGGAGGACGCCTCCCGCGCCTGACGGCGGCCTGCCGCGACCGACTGGAGCACTCCGGCGGCCGCGACCAGGAAGCCGACGCCCATGAGCATGCTCAGCAGGTACATGTACGTCGGAAAAGGCTTCGCACCGAGGAACAGCGGTATCACGGTGACGAGTGTGGCCACCGTACCGATGAAGAAGACCACGGCTCCGGCACGGACCAGTCGGTCACCGGGCCCGGCGGAATTCGCTTGGGTTTTGTCACGCACTCGACCAGGGTAGTTCCCTGCCCGAAGGAACAACCGGGCGACGTCTTGTCACGCGCCCGAAGACCATTAGCCTTGGTACCGGCGGGTCGTGGTCGACCCGCCCGAGTGCTATCAAGGCCCGTTCCAGAGCTGTTGCATTCAGAAGTTTTCCGAGCAGTTTCCGACGAGATACGAGGACGAGGACAGACGTGCCTACCGGCAAGGTCAAGTGGTTCAACAGCGAGAAGGGCTTCGGCTTTCTCTCCCGCGACGACGGCGGTGACGTCTTCGTCCATTCCTCGGTTCTCCCCGACGGGGTCGACGCTCTCAAGCCGGGCCAGCGCGTGGAGTTCGGTGTCGTCGCCGGTCAGCGCGGTGACCAGGCGTTGTCCGTGGTCCTGCTCGACCCCACCCCGTCGGTCGCCGCCGCCCAGCGCAAGAAGCCGGACGAGCTGGCCTCGATCGTGCAGGACCTGACGACCCTGCTCGAAAACATCACGCCGATGCTGGAGCGCGGCCGTTACCCGGACAAGGCCGCCGGCGCGAAGATCGCCGGGCTGCTGCGCGCGGTCGCGGACCAGCTGGACGTGTAGCCGGGAAGCCGGGTGACCGCGCAAGCGGCATATGCCTCTCGGAAGCGGGTAAGTCCCGTGCTTTTTTTCAGGGGAAATCGAGTGCGTGCGGGCCGAGGGGCGGGACGAGTCCCTCGGCCGCCGCACGGGTGAGCAGTCCGCGCACCGCCGCGTAACCGTCCTCGCCGAGTTCCGAGGTGAACTCGTTGACGTAGAGCCCGATGTGCTGGTCGGCGACGGCCGGGTCCATCTCCTGGGCGTGCGCCATGACATACGGCCGGGAGGCCTCGGGATCGTCCCAGGCCGCGTGGACGGACGTACGGATCGAGTCGGCGAGGCGGGTGAGCGCCTCGGCGCCCAGCGAGCGCTTCGCGATGATCGCGCCCAGCGGGATCGGCAGGCCCGTCGTGTTCTCCCAGTGCTCGCCCATGTCCGCGAGCTTGTGCAGGCCGTAGTTCTGGTAGGTGAAGCGCGCCTCGTGGATCACGAGCCCCGCGTCGACCTTCCCGTCCCGCACGGCCGGCATGATCTCGTGGAAGGGCATGACCACGATCTCGCCCACACCGCCGGGGAGCGTGTCCGCGGCCCAGAGGCGGAACAGCAGGTACGCCGTCGACTTCTCGCTCGGCACGGCGACCGTACGGCCGGTGAGGTCCGCTCCGGCCTCCCGGGTCAGCACCAGCGGTCCGCAGCCCCGCCCCAGCGCACCCCCGCAGGGCAGCAGGGCGTACTCGTCGAGGACGTACGGCAGCACGGCGTACGACACCTTCAGCGCGTCCGACTCGCCGCGCTCGGCCATGCCGTTGGTGATGTCGATGTCCGCGAAGGTCACGTCGAGCGCGGGCGCGCCCGGGATCCGGCCGTGGGCGAGGGCGTCGAAGACGAAGGTGTCGTTCGGGCAGGGCGAGTACGCGATCTGCAGGGGCTCACTGGTCATGCTGGTTCCAACTCTCCAGGGCGGGCACGAGCTTCCCGAAGGCCTCGGTCAGGGCGGCCAGGGCGTCGCCGATGCGCCAGGCGGCGCGGTCGCGGGGGCCGACGGGGTTGGAGACCGCGCGCATCTCCAGCACGGGCACACCGTGCGCGGCGGCCGCCTCGGCGACGCCGAAGCCCTCCATGGCCTCGGCGAGGGCGCCCGGGTGCCGGGTCCGCAGGACGGCCGCGCGGGCGGCGGTTCCGGTCATCGTGGAGACGGTGAGTACCGCTCCCGGGCGGGCTCCGGTGACCTCGGCTGTCACTCGTACGAGTGAATTTGGCGGGCGGTGGCTGACGGCCCCGAAGCCGAGTTCGGTGACCGGGAGGAATCCGTCGGCCGTCTCGGCGCCCAGATCGGCCGCGGTGATCTCGTCGGCGACGACCAGGGAGCCCACGGGGGCCTCCGGCTGGAAACCGCCGGCGATCCCGGCGGAGACGACCAGCGCGTAGGGGCGGCCGTCGAGCGCGGCGGCGGTGAGGGCGGTCGCGGTGCCGGCGGCGGCGAGGGCCGGACCCACGCCAGCGGCGAGCAGGTCGTACCCGGCGGCGGTGCGCAGCAGCGTCGCGGCCGGCAGCCGTACCTCCTCCGCCGTACCGTCCGGGAACGCCCTTGCCACCGCGTCCCGTTCGGCCGGGACCGCGGTGGCTACGAGGATCCGCGCGGCGGACGTGGTCAGGCGTCCTTCTTGAGCTTGAAGGACCACAGACCCAGCACCGACTTGTCGCCCTCCTTGATGGAGACCAGGGTCGAGTTGCCGGAGGCGCCGTACTGGGCGTTGAAGAACACGCTGCCCGGGATGGTGCGGTAGGTCTTGGTGCTGGAGTCGGTGAGCGCCTGACCGTTCATCAGGATCGTCCAGCCGTTGTCCGCGATCTTCGGGTCGACGCCGAAACGGACCGTGTCGTCCGGGTCCACCTTGATGGACTTGATCCCGGTGTCCTTCAGGCACTTCGTGAGGGAGGCCGTGTCCAGGGCCTTGCCGTCGTTGTAGCAGGTGGCCTCGGAGTTGACCGAGGACGTACCGACCGTGATCGTGGCGATCGGCGTCGGTTTGTCACAGGCAGACAGGGCGAGCAGTCCGGCGGAAACGGCGCCGGCGGCGGCGACGACGCGGCGGCGTCGCGAGCGGGAGTGCAGCGTGGTCATGGCCGAAGGCTATCGGGCGGTCCGGGCCGTCTCCCCATGTGGGGTACGGCGTGCCCGGTTCGTTACGCCACTCGCGGGCGGGGGCGGGTGCCGTGCCGGGCGGAGCCGATCAGGCCGCGCAGGGTGGCCAGCCAGCCGGCCGCCACGATCGCGGCGGCCACCACCAGCCCCAGGGTGCCGTTCAGCGGCATCACGATGCCCACCGCGCCGCCGAACACCCAGGCCACCTGGAGCAGCGTCTCCGAGCGGGCGAACGCGGACGTGCGCACCAGTTCCGGCACGTCCCGCTGGATCAGCGCGTCCAGGGACAGCTTGGCCAGCGCCTGTCCGAAACCGGCCGTCGCCGCCAGTACCGCCACCAGGAAGGCGCCGAAGAACAGCGCCGCGACGATCGCCGTACCCAGCACCAGCGCCACCGCCGCCACGATGATGATCTCCGGCGCCCGGGAACGCAGCCAGGACCCCACCGCCGTACCGAGCGCGTTGCCCGCGCCCGCCGCGACCCCCACTATGCCGAGCGACACGGCGGCGCTCTCGCCGGTCAGCGGGTGCTCGCGGAGCAGGAACGCCAGGAAGAAGATCAGGAAGCCGGAGAGGCAGCGCAGGGCCGCGTTGGCGCCGAGGGCGTGGGTGACGGCGGGTCCGACCGTCCGCAGCCCCGGCCGCCGCGTCTCCTTCCGGAGCGGGCCGTGCAGATGCTCCTCGTCGGCGGCGAGCAGTGCCACGTCCTCGCCCTTGGCGGAGTCCACCTTGGGTGGCAGCGAGAAGGAGAGAAAGGTTCCCGCCACGAAGATCACGAAGGCGCCGTAGAGCGGCCACGGGTCGCCGATCGCGTGCAGCCCGGCCCCGACCGGGGCGGCCACCCCGGTGGCGAGCAACCCGGCCAGGGTGACCCGCGAGTTGGCCTTCACCAGCGAGAACCGGGGCGGCAGGAGTCTGGGTACGACGGCACTGCGCACCACGCCGTACGCCTTCGACGCGACCAGCACCCCGAGCGCGGCCGGATACAGCTCCAGGCCGCCGCCGGCCACCGCGCCCGCGATGATCAGGGCGAGCAGCGCCCGGGCGAGCATCGCACCGGCCATCGCGGCGCGCCGCCCGTGCGGCAGCCGGTCGAGCAGGGGGCCGATGACCGGGGCGAGGACGGTGAAGGGCGCCATGGTGATGGCGAGGTAGAGGGCGACGCGTCCGCGGGCCTCGTCGGTGGGCACCGAGAAGAACACGGTGGAGGCGAGAGCAACGGTGATCATGACATCGCCGGCGCCGTTGACCGCATGCAGCTCGATCAGTTTCCCCAGCCCGGACTCGCCGGCGCCGTGCGCGTGGGTGGCCTTGCGGATGGAGCGGGCGGTACCGGTCACCGGAAGGTGCAGGGCACGCCCGACCGAGCGGACGGCACCGCGCATCCGGCCCGCACCGCTACCGACCCCGACAGCGCGGTGGGGTGACCTCGCGGTTGCCACGTGCTTCATAGTGCCCTGAGAGTGCTGTTCCTAGTGCACTTTGTGGCCAAGCGAGTCGGAAGGGGCGCCCTGACCCGGTCGGCGGGGGGTGGGGACGCTCACTGGCGCTGGCCGGGTGCCTCCCCCAGCCTTCGGCCGGGGGGGACCCCCAGCGCCCACCCGTGCCGCCCCAGCGGCACGACTGCCCGCGGCTATGCACCTAGGACGCGGCTGGGGAGCGCCCCGTAAGGGGCGCGGGGAACTGCGCGAGCAACCCCACCCACCCGCACCCGAAACACGACCCGCCCCACCCCCGTCGGGTCTCCCCCCTCCCCGCTCGCACGCCGGACTGTCCCCCACCACCGGCGACGGGGTAGCGTGCGTATCTCAGCCATAAAGCAGAATGGATGGCATAGGTGCGCCCGAGCGCGATCGGACGCGGACGTCGATGCGGCCCACAGGTCCGCTCCGTCCGCCCCACCGCCGGAGGCAACCGCACTCGTGAGACGGCGTAGGAGAGAAGCGATACCTGTGAGCGCAGCGACAACGCGAAGCCGCACCCCCGACCGCCTGTGCGCCGAGGCCGTCGACCTCGCCCGTGGAGCAGCCGAGGAGGCCGCCGCACCGGGGGTGGTCGGCGAGCACGCCGGAGCAGTGGCCGAGGGCGATCGCGTGGTCACGCACTTCTTCATGTGCAAGGAGCTGGGCTACCGCGGCTGGCGCTGGGCGGTGACGGTGGCCCGTGCCTCCCGCGCCAAGGTCGTCACCCTGGACGAGGTGGTCCTCCTCCCCGGCCCCGACGCCCTCCTCGCCCCCGAGTGGGTGCCGTGGAGCGAGCGGCTGCGCCCCGGCGACATGGGCCCCGGCGACCTGCTGCCGACCGAGGCCGAGGACCTCCGCCTGGAGCCCGGCTACACCGGCGAGGACGAGCCGGAGCCGAACTCCCCGATCTCCGAGGAGATGGAGGAGCTGGCGGAGGCGGAGGACGCCGAGGTCACCGCGGGCACGCCCGCGCACCTGCCGACGGTCCCCGCCCGCGGCACGATCGCCTCGGTCGCCGAGGAACTCGGCATGCGGCGCGCCCGGGTCCTGTCCCGCTACGGCCTGCACACCGCGGCCGACCGCTGGGAGGAGGCGTACGGCGCCAAGACCCCCATGGCCCAGGCCGCCCCCGCGACCTGCGTGAGCTGTGGCTTCCTCAGCCCCATCGGCGGCTCTCTCGGCCAGGCCTTCGGCGTCTGCGCCAACGAGTTCTCCCCGGCCGACGGCCGGGTCGTCTCCCTCTCCTACGGCTGCGGCGGCCACTCGGAGGCCGCGGTCATGCCGAAGACCCCCCAGCCGGCCCCGCCGGTCATCGACGAGACCAGGGTCGACCCCTTCCCCCTCCGCCCCGCCTCCGACTCCGGTTCGGTACCGACGACGGAGGACGAGACGTCGGCGGAGCTGGGCCACTCGTAACCACGAGCCGAGGTGCCCGGGCCGGGCGGCCCCCGTCCGTGTGAGTGGCTCTCCCGCGAATGTGAGTGGCTCTCCCGCGAAGGAGAACCCGCGCCCGGCCTGCCCCCGCCGACCGGCCGGGCAAGGCGGGGTCCAGGTGATGACCACCAGGGATCCGGCCAGGCTCGTCGCCCAGCTGACCCGGTACCCGTCACGGGGCGACCTGTACCAGCTGCAGCACCCGGTGGAGCCGGTGGACCCGGAGCGGCCGGACGTCCCGGTCGCCACGCTCCCGAAGCTCCCGGCCACGGTCGGCGTCCTCCGGCCGACGCTCCTTCGGTGAGGCGGTACCTTCGTGCTCACGTCGACGAGGAGAGACAACGTGAGCAAGTTCGTGCGGCCCGCAGCCGAGGGTGCCGACCCGTTCGGGACCGCTCGTCTTCGGCGAGGTGTCCTCGACGCCTGGGCCACCAGCCCCGCCCGGTTCCGGGAGGACGCCAACGCCGAGGAGGACCTGGTCCTCGGCGGGTACCGGGACCGGCTCGTCGTGGAACTCGCGCAGAACGCGGCCGACGCGGCGGCCCGGGCCGGGGTGCCCGGACGGTTCCGGCTCACCCTCCGCGACGGCGTCCTGTTCGCCGCCAACACCGGTGCTCCGCTGGACGCGGCCGGCGTCGAGTCCCTCTCCACCCTGCGCGCCTCCGCGAAGCGGGGGGACAGCGACGGCGCGGTGGGACGGTTCGGCGTCGGGTTCGCCGCCGTGCTGGCCGTGACCGACGAACCCGCGGTCGTGGGCCGGCACGGCGGGGTCCGCTGGTCGCTCGCCGAGGGGCGGGAACTGGCCGAGGAGACCGCCCGGAACAGCCCGGGGCTGGGCGACGAGATCCGCCGGCGGGACGGTCATGTCCCGCTCCTCCGGCTCCCGTTCGCTGCCGAGGGCACCGCCCCCGACCCGTACGACACGGTCGTGATCCTGCCGCTGCGGGACACCGCCGCCGCCGATCTCGCCGAGCGCCTCCTCGAAGCCGTGGACGACGCCCTGCTCCTGGCCCTCCCCGGTCTTGAGGAGGTCGTGGTCGAGAACGCCGACACCACCCGCACCCTGCGCCGCAGTACGGACGGTGCGCTCACCGTCGTGGCGGACTCGCGGGAGGGCACCACCCGCTGGCGTACCGTCTCCGCGCACGGCCCGCTCACCCCCGACCTGCTCGCCGACCGGCCGGTCGAGGAGCGGCTGCGCCCGCACTGGTCGCTGACCTGGGCCGTGCCCACGGACGGCCAGGGCGCCCCGGACCGGCCGCGCACCGCCCCCGTCGTGCACGCCCCGACCCCCAGCGACGAACCGCTCGGCGTGCCCGCCCTGCTCATCGCCTCCTTCCCCCTCGACACCACCCGCCGGCACGCCGCCCCCGGCCCGCTCACCGACTTCCTGGTGCAGCGCGCGGCCGACGCGTACGCCGAACTCCTCGCCGACTGGCGGCCGGTGGGGGAGGGGATCATCCACCTGGTGCCCGGCCCGCTCGGCAAGGGCGAGCTGGACGGCGCGCTGCGCCAGGCGATCCTGGAGCGGCTGCCGCGCACCGCCTTCCTGCCGCCCGCCGTGGCGAGCGACGACTCCGACCTCCCGGAGGCGCTGCGGCCGCGCGACGCCGAGATCGTGGAGGGGGCCGGAGCGGACACCGTCCGGGTCCTGGCCGAGGTGCTGCCCACGCTGCTCCCCGCCGGTCTCGAACGCCGTGTCGAACTGCGCACCCTCTCCGTCGCCCGGCTGCCGCTCGCCGACGCCGTCGACCGCCTGGCCGGGCTGGAGAAGGACCCGGACTGGTGGTGGCGGCTCTACGACAGCCTCGCCGGCGTCGACCCCGACCGGCTCTCGGGGCTGCCGGTGCCGCTAGCGGACGGCAGGACCACCATCGGTCCCCGGCAGGTCCTGCTCCCCACCGCGGACGCGGCCGCCATCGACCCCGAGGTGCTGGCCCGGCTCGGCCTCAAGGTCGCCCACCAGGACGCCGCCCACCCGCTCCTGGAGAAGCTGGGCGCCCTGCCCGCGAGCCCCCGCGCGGTCCTCACCACCCCGCAGGTGCGGGCCGCGGTCGCGGCCTCGCTGGACGACGAGGGGGGCGCGCTCTGGGAGGAGGACGCCCCGGACGCCGAGGAACTGGCGGACACCGTGCTCGCGCTGGTCCGGGACGCCGGTCTCGAACCCGGTGACGAGCCCTGGCTGGGCGCGCTCGCACTCCCGGACGAGGACGGCGAGTTGGCCCCGGCCAGTGAACTGGTCTTCCCCGGCAGCCCGTTCGCCCGGGTGATCAGGCAGGACGAACTGGCCTCGGTGGACGCCGAGCTGGCCGAGAAGTGGGGCGAGGGGCCGCTCGCCGCCTGTGGGGTGCTCGCGAACTTCGCGCTCGTCCGCGCCACCGACGTCGTCCTTGACCCCGACGAACTGGAGCCCCGCGAGGGAGACTTCGCGGAACCCGACGACGCGGGCCTGCTCGACGCCGTCGACGTCTGGTGCGAGGACATCCTCGACCGCTTCCCGGACACCCCCGTCCCGCCGGTCGCCACCGAGCTGATCGCAGTCCGCGACCTCGACCTCGTCGACGAGGACCACTGGCCCGAGGCCCTCGCCCTGCTCGCCCAGCCGCCGCTGCGCGACGCCCTCACCCAGCCGGTCCGCATCCTGCTGCCCGACGGCACGCACGAGGTGGTACGGCCGTACACCGCGTGGTGGCTGCGCGGGCACCCGGTCCTCGACGGCCGCCGCCCGGCCGGGCTGCTCGCGGCCGGCGGCGACCCGCTGCTGCGCGGCCTCTACGAGGAGGCCGACGCGACCGGCTTCGAGGACGAGCAGGTGCTGCGGGCGCTGGGCGTACGGACCTCGGTGGCCGCCCTCCTGGACGAGCCGGGCGGCGCCGCCGAACTCCTCGACCGGCTCGCCGACCCGGACCGCTCCGTCTCCGGCGCCCAACTCCATGCGTTGTACGGCGCGCTGGCCGAGCTGGACCCGGAGCAGGTGACGCTCCCCGACGAGCTGCGGGCGGTGACCGACGGCCGGGTGGAGGTCGTGGACGCGGCGGACGCGGTGGTCGTGGACTCACCCGACCTGCTGCCGTTCACGGCCGGTGTCCCGCTGCTGCCCGTCCGCCCGTCCCGGGCCGCCGAGCTGGCCGAGCTGTTCCAGGTGCGGCGGCTGAGCGAGTCGGTGACGGGGTCGGTCGACTCGGAGGGCACCGAGCACGACGTCCCCGAGCCGGTGCACGTCCTGCTCGGCCCGCGCACCCCGCGGACGTACGTCGAGCACGAGGAACTGGTCGTCGACGGCGTCGAGATCGACTGGCGCCTCACCGGCGACGGCGTCCTGCACGCCGCGACCCTGGAGGGCGTGGCGGCCGGTCTGGCCTGGGCGGCGGGCCAGTGGCCGCGCCGCTTCGAGGTGGCGGCCCTCCTCGAGGACCCGTCCCGGACGGAGGAACTGGCACGGGACCGCTGGTTCGACTGACGAGACCGCGGAGACCAACGGACGTGGCCCGGGCCCTGCGAGAGGCCCGGGCCACGTCCGGGCCTCGGCTCAGTCCGCTTCCGGCCGCAGCGGGTACACGCCGGTGAGTCGGTCCGCGGGCACCGCCAGCAGCGAGGTATTTCATGGGGTCACCTTCCGGGCTCCGTCCGCGGGCTTGGTACGCGGGCGAGGGCAAGGGCGCACCGACGGCGGGCGAGCCCATGTGGCCGAGGGTCTGAGTCGCGGGGCAGCAAGGCGACGTAATGCGGTCGCAAAAGAAAAAAATCTGGCCGGATTGCGTCTCACTCGTACAACCTTGCTCGCCCCTCGTGGATCTGATCACCCGAGTCAACAGACTCCCTAGATCCTTGGGCCCCGCGCCCACTGTTCCCACTGGGGAATCCATGCGCATTCGTGCCACCGTGGCAGCCGTCTCCGGCGCCCTGGCCCTCTCCGCGTTCGTCGCCCCGGCCGCGCACGCCGCCGGCAGCACCACGCTGGACATCACCTTCTCCAACATGACGGTCAACGCCGGCAAGGCGATCGTCGTGCCCGCCACGGGCACCGTGAAGGTCCCGGTCACCTACAAGGTGACCCACGCCGCGAGCCTGAGCACCAGCGACTTCTACGCCGTCCCGGTCATCTACCACGGCACCTCGATCAAGACCTCCGAGTACGGCGTCGCCCCCGACACGGACCCGACCTGCACGAACACCTCGTCCACCGTCCAGAGCTGCAAGGCCACCCTCAACGTGAGCCGCGCCGACCTGGTCAACAGCATCGCCGGCACGTGGCAGAAGGGCGGGATCGCCTTCGACAAGGACGGCAACCCGACCTTCCAGGACGCCATGGGCAAGGTCCTGGTCCAGCGCCAGTCCAAGCTGACGGTCAACGCCACCCCCGAGCCGGTCAAGAAGGGCAAGACCATCACGGTCACCGGCTCCCTGACCCGCGCCAACTGGGAATCCGGCAAGTACGCCGGCTACGGCAGCCAGTCGGTCAAGCTCCAGTTCCGCAAGAAGGGCTCCACCACCTACACCACGCTGAAGACCGTCAAGTCGTCCTCCACGGGCGCCCTGAAGACCACGACCACCGCGTCGGTCGACGGCTACTACCGCTACTCCTTCGCCGGCACCTCGACCACCCAGGCGGTCAGCGCCACGGGCGACTACGTCGACGTGCAGTAGTTGCAGCGCCCCGTAAGGGGCGCGGGGAACTGCGCGACCAGCCACCACCGGCCCGCGCGGTTCCCCGGCACCGTCACCACCGCATCAAACCGGGTACTTCCGCTCCACCCACTTCCAGATGAACTCCAGCACCGCCGACCCCGCCACGGCCACGCCGACGGCAGTCCACGGCATCGCCACCCCTACCAGCTTCAACGCGAAGAAGCTCTGCAGCGCGGGCACGGCGAGCACGAACACGAAGGCCACGCCCATCGCGGCCACCAGGGCGATCCGCCACCACGTGTACGGGCGGGCGATGATCGCCAGCACCCACAGCGAGATCAGGAACAGGGTCAGGGTCGCGGCACTGGTCTCGGCGTCCAGGGATCCCGCCCCCGTGTAGTAGTGCCGGGCGACCAGGTACGTCACGAAGGTCGCGACACCGGCCACCACGCCCCCCGGGATCGAGTAGCGCATCACCCGGCGCACGAAGTGCGGCTGGGCCCGTTCCTTGTTCGGTGCCAGGGCGAGGAAGAAGGCCGGGATGCCGATGGTCAGGGTGGAGAGCAGGGTCAGGTGCCTCGGCAGGAACGGGTACTCGACCTGCCAGCAGACCACCAGCACCGCGAGCAGCACCGAGTACACCGTCTTGACCAGGAACAGCGTGGCGACCCGGGTGATGTTGCCGATCACCCGCCTGCCCTCGGCCACCACCGAGGGCAGCGTGGCGAAGCTGTTGTTCAGCAGCACGATCTGGGCGACCGCCCGGGTCGCCTCGGAGCCCGAGCCCATCGAGACCCCGATGTCGGCGTCCTTGAGGGCGAGTACGTCGTTCACGCCGTCGCCGGTCATCGCGACCGTGTGCCCGCGTGACTGCAACGCCCCCACCATGTCCCGCTTCTGCTGCGGGGTGACCCGCCCGAACACGGTGCCCGCGTCGAGCGCCTCGGCCATGCCGTCCCGCTCGGCCGGCAGCCGGCGCGCGTCCACCGTCGTACCGCTGAGGCCGAGCTTGGCCGCCACCGCCCCCACCGACACCGCGTTGTCACCGGAGATGACCTTGGCGCGGACGTCCTGGTCGGCGAAGTAGCGGAGGGTGTCGGCGGCGTCCGGGCGGAGCCGCTGCTCCAGGACCACCAGCGCGGTGGCGCGGGCCCCCTGCGGCACCTTCGGGTCGTCGAGGTCCCGGCCTGCGCGGGCGAGCAGCAGCACCCGCAGTCCCTGCTCGTTGAGGCGCACGGTCTCGGCCAGCGCCGGATCGTCGGCGCCCAGCAGCACATCCGGGGCCCCCAGCAGCCAGGTACTGGTCTCCCCGTCGCCCTCGCTGAAGGTCGCCCCGCTGTACTTGCGGGCGGAGGAGAAGGGCAGCGACTCCACGCACCGCCAGTCCTCGCTGTCCGGGTAGGCGTCGATGATCGCCTGGAGGGAGGCGTTGGGACGCGGGTCGGACTCGCCGAGCGAGCCCAGGACCTTGCGTACGTACGTCTCGTCGACGCCGTCCAGCGCCCGCAGCTCGGTGACGTCCATGCCGCCCTCGGTGAGGGTGCCGGTCTTGTCGAGGCAGACGGTGTCGATGCGGGCGAGCCCCTCGATCGCGGGGAGTTCCTGGACCAGGCACTGCTGGCGGCCCAGCCGGATCACGCCGATCGCGAAGGCGACGGAGGTGAGCAGCACCAGGCCCTCGGGGACCATGGGGACGATGCCGCCGACGGTACGGGCGACGGCGTCCTTGAGCCCGTTGTTCTTGACCACGAGTTGGGTGGCGACCAGGCCGATCGCGGCCGGGACCATCATCCAGGTCACGTACTTGAGGATGGTCGAGATACCGGTGCGCAGCTCGGAGTGGACGAGCGTGAACCTGGACGCCTCCTCGGCGAGCTGGGCGGCGTACGCCTCCCGGCCGACCTTCGTCGCCGCGAACGCGCCGCCGCCGGCCACCACGAAGGAGCCCGACATCACCTGGTCGCCAGGGCGTTTGACGACCGGGTCGGCCTCACCGGTGAGCAGCGACTCGTCGATCTCCAGGCCGTCGGCCTCGGCGCACAACCCGTCCACCACGATCTTGTCGCCGGGGCCGATCTCGATCAGATCGCCGAGCACGATCTCGCTCGTGCTCACTTCGACGGCGGCTCCGTCCCGGCGCACGGTCGGCCGCGACTCGCCGATCACCGCGAGCGAGTCCAGGGTCTTCTTCGCCCGCCACTCCTGCACGATGCCGATGCCCGTGTTGGCGAGGATCACGAAGCCGAACAGGCTGTCCTGGATCGGCGCCACGACCAGCATGATCAGCCACAGCACGCCGATGATCGCGTTGAACCGGGTGAAGACGTTCGCGCGCACGATCTCGCCGAACGAGCGGCTGCTGCGAACGGGTACGTCGTTCACCTGGCCGCGCGCGACCCGCTCCGCGACCTCGGCGGTGGTCAGGCCGGCCGCCCCGCCCGGCGGCACCGGCAGCGGTACGGGATGCACGGGGTCGAGCTCGGCGCCCGCGTCGATGTGCTGCATGCATTCGACGGTACGTGCGGATTTGCGCGTTCACCTGCCGAGTGCCCGGAAGATCCGACCAGGGGAGGACCGAACTCGTGCGCAGGTTGTAGACGCCGAGGCCTTTGCCCACCCGCCCGCCCGACCCGGTCCTCTGAAAAGCCGGGGCACTCCCCGTCCTGCCCGGCGTTCGAGCAGGAGGCCCGGGCGCTCCGCCGGAAGTGCCGCGATCTGCCGACTGCCGCGCCCGTCGTGGCTGGTCGCGCAGTTCCTCCCCCGGCCTTCGGCCGGGGGACCCCCAGCGCCCCTTACGGGGCGCTGCCCGTCCGGCGTCCGAGGGCGAGGTCCCTACTCGGTCGCCCCCAGGTGCGCCTTGATCGCCGCGTCTCGTCGCTTCACGTAGTACACGCCGATCAGGCCGAGGCCGCCGCCGGCCAGGCAGGTCCAGATCCACCAGGTGTGGCCGTGGTCGGAGTACCAGCCGTAGAAGGGGAGCTGGGCCAGGAAGAGGACGAACCAGATGATCGTGCCGCCGATGATCGTCGGGACGACAGGGCCCTCAAGGGGCTCGGGTGCCTCGTGCTGGGGGGTCCACTTCGCCATGGCGCTCAGCTTACGCACTCGCAAGGTCTACGCGCGGAGATAGCGATCTCGGCATCATATGTTCATACTGAAACCGTTTGTGTTTGACCACTTTCGATCGTAGGAAACTCCAATGTCGACCCCGGCTTCCACTCAGGCCCCCGCCCCCGAACAGCCGGGTGCGACCCCCGCGTACGGCGCGCTGGATCGTTACTTCAAGATCTCCGAGCGGGGCAGCACCCTGGCCCGCGAGGTGCGCGGCGGCTTCGCCACGTTCTTCGCGATGGCGTACATCATCGTGCTGAACCCGATCATCCTCGGCAGCGCGAAGGACATGTACGGCCACCAGCTCGACCACGGTCAGCTGGTCACCGCCACGGTCATCACCGCGGCCTTCACGACGCTGCTGATGGGCGTCATCGGCAACGTCCCGATCGCGCTCGCCGCCGGCCTCGGCGTGAACTCCGTCGTCGCGCTCCAGCTGGCCCCGCGGATGTCCTGGCCGGACGCCATGGGCATGGTGGTGCTGGCCGGCATCGTCGTGATGCTGCTGGTCGCCAGCGGTCTGCGCGAGCGCGTGATGAACGCCGTCCCCTACAGCCTGCGCAAGGCGATCTCCATCGGTATCGGCCTGTTCATCATGCTGATCGGCCTGGTGGACTCCGGCTTCGTCACCCGCATCCCGGACGTCGCCCAGACCACCGTCCCGCTCCAGCTCGGCACCGACGGTCACCTCAACGGCTGGCCTGTGCTCGTCTTCGTGCTCGGCGTGCTGCTCACCCTCGCGCTGATCGTCCGCAAGGTCTCCGGCGCGATCCTGATCTCGATCGTCGCGATGACCGTGCTGGCGCTGGTCATCAACGCCGTGGCGCACGTGACCACCTGGGGCCTGACCGTCCCGACCTGGCCCGGCAACCCCGCGGCGACCCCGGACTTCGGCCTGCTCGGCAAGGTCAGCCTCTTCGGCGGCTTCGGCAAGGTCGGTGTGCTGACCGGCATCCTCTTCGTCTTCACGGTCCTGCTGTCCTGCTTCTTCGACGCCATGGGCACGATCATGGGCGTCAGCGACGAGGCCAAGCTGACCGACGCCCAGGGCTACATGCCGGGCATCAACAAGGTCCTCTTCATCGACGGCGTCGCGGTCGCGGTCGGCGGTGCCAGCTCCTCCTCGGCCACCACCTGCTTCGTCGAGTCCACGGCGGGCGTCGGCGAGGGCGCCCGCACCGGCTTCGCCAACGTCGTCACCGGCGGCCTGTTCGCCGTGGCGCTGTTCCTCACCCCCGTCGCCACGATGGTCCCGTCCCAGGCGGCCACCCCGGCGCTGTTCGCGGTCGGCTTCCTGATCCTGGCCGGCTCGGTCAAGGAGATCGACTGGGCCGACTACACGCTCGCGATCCCGGCCTTCGTGACCATGGTGATGATGCCGTTCACCTACTCGATCACGAACGGCATCGGCATGGGCTTCATCACCTTCGTGGTGCTGCGCCTGGCCGCCGGCCGGGCCCGGGAGATCCCGGTCGCGATGTACGTGGTCTCGGCGGTGTTCGCCTTCTACTACCTGATGCCGGCGCTGGGTCTCACGTGACCTTGACCTGGTCGCCGTAGAACCTCTCCGTCTCCTCGACGGCGGCCGAGAACCGTTCGTCGAAGTCGTCCCGAATGAGCGTCCGGACCACGTAGTCCTGGACGCTCATTCCCCTTTTCGCCGCGTGGCATCGGAGCCGGTCGAGCAGCTCCCCGTCCATCCGCAGGCTGAGCACACTGGTCCCCATGGATACGAGGGCGCCACATCCGTGCGCCCGATGCGTCACTTTCCGGTGATGACTCACCCGGAAGGGTGATGAGAGGGGTTCAGTGGCCGAGGTCACGGGCATATCGGCGTGTCCGGGTGGTCTTTAGGAAGAGTAATGAGTTATTCTAAAGAACATGCCGGACCTTACCCATGGCGACGACGCGGCCGCCGTGAACTCCCTCCGCTCCGCCGTGATGCGACTCTCGCGACGGCTCAAGCACCAGAGGGTCGACGAGTCACTGAGCCCCACCGAGATGTCGGTGCTGGGCACCCTCTCCAACTGCGGCCAGGCCACCCCCGGTGAGCTGGCCCGCAAGGAGCACGTGCAGCCGCCCTCGATGACCCGCATCGTGGCGCTGCTGGAGGCCAAGGGACTGGTCCGGCTTGAGCCGCACCCCGAGGACCGGCGCCAGAAGGTCGTCACCAGGACCGAACAGGCCGAGACGATGCTCGAAGAGAGCCGTCGCAAGCGCAACGCGTTCCTGGCCGGCCTGGTCGACGGACTCGACGAGGACGAGTGGGCGAAGCTCCGCGCCGCCGCCCCCGTGCTGGAGAAGCTCGCACACCTGTAACAGCCGATAGAAGGAGGAGGCGAATCCGTTTGAGTACGGGACCCGGAACACCTTCCGCCCCCGCACCGACCGCCCCTACTACCCCCGCAGCCCGCAAGTCCTCGATGTTCAGCTCGCTGAAGGTCAGGAACTACCGGCTGTTCTTCGCCGGCCAGGTCGTCTCGAACATCGGCACCTGGATGCAGCGCATCGCGCAGGACTGGCTGGTCCTCAGCCTCACCGGCTCCGCGACCGCCGTCGGCGTCACCACCGCCCTGCAGTTCCTGCCGATGCTCCTCTTCGGCCTCTACGGCGGGGTCCTGGTCGACCGCCTCAACAAGCGGCGCGCCCTCCTCGTCACGCAGACCTCGATGGCCCTCACCGGCGTCGCGCTGGCCCTGCTGACCCTCTCCGGCCACGTCCAGGTCTGGCACGTCTACCTCGCCGCCTTCGTCGTCGGCCTCGCCACGGTCGTCGACAACCCGGCCCGCCAGTCCTTCGTCTCCGAGATGGTCGGCCCGGACCAGCTGCAGAACGCGGTCAGCCTGAACTCCGCGAACTTCCAGTCCGCCCGCCTCGTCGGCCCGGCCGTCGCCGGCCTCATGATCACCGGCGTGGGCACCGGCTGGGCGTTCCTCTTCAACGGCCTGTCCTTCGTCGCCCCGCTCGTCGGCCTGCTGCTCATGCGCGGGCGTGACCTGCACGTCGTGCGGCGCGCCCCGAAGGGGAAGGGCCAGCTCAGAGAGGGCCTGCGCTACGTCGCCGGACGCCCGGACCTGACCTGGACCATCATCCTGATCGGGTTCGTCGGCACCTTCGGCTTCAACTTCCCCGTCTACCTCTCCGCCTTCGCGGACGACGTCTTCCACGCCGGCGCCGGCTCCTACAGCCTCTTCAACACCCTGATGGCGGTCGGCTCGCTGGCCGGCGCCCTGCTCGCGGCCAGACGCGGCACGGCCAAGCTGCGCGTGATGCTCGCGGCGGCGGTCGCCTTCGGCGGCCTGGAGCTGGTGGCCGCGACCGCCCCCTCCCTCTGGCTGTTCTCCCTGCTCATGGTCCCGATCGGCATGTTCGGCATGACGGTCAACGTCACCGCCAACACCACCGTCCAGATGGGCACCGACCCGGCCATGCGGGGCCGGGTGATGGCCCTCTACATGATGGTGTTCATGGGCGGCTCGCCCATCGGCGCGCCCATCGCCGGCTGGATCACGGACACCTACGGCGTCCGGGCGGGCCTCGCCGTCGGCGGTGCGATCGCCGCCGCCGCGGCGATCGGCATCGGCCTCGTCCTGGCCCGGGTCGGCAACCTCCGCCTCTCGGTCGGCTGGCACGGCGGCCACCCGCGGGTGCGTTTCGTCCCGAGAGAGCAGCAGGAAGAGCTCGCACCGGCGGCCTGAGACACGGGAAGCCGCGACTGCCGGCCCGGAGGCGACTACAGCCTCCGGGCCAGCACCTGTCCCGGCCAGTCGCGCATCGCCGTGTAGGTGTCGGTACGGGTGAAGCCGTTGCTCTCGTAGTAGCGGACGAGCTTCCCGTCGGCGCCCGCGTAGCAGTCCACCCGCAGCAGCGCGACGCCCGCCCGCCGGGTCTCCTCGGCCGCGTGCGCCAGCAGGGCGCTGCCGATGCCGTGGCCCTTGAAGCGGCGGTCGGAGGCGAGCCAGTGGATGTACCGCTCGGGTTCACCGGGCGGCGGCAGATGGGCCAGGTAGGCGCCGGGCGCGTCGGTCAGGGTGAGCGTGGCGGCCGGTACCCCGTCCGCCTCGGCGAGGTACGTGACCCCCTCGGCCATGTACCGGGCGACCGACTCGGCGGTCTTCTCGTTCGCCGACAGCGGCGTCGTCCCCCACTGCTCGGTCCGCCCCTGCCCCACCAGCCACTCCACGCAGCTGTCGAGCATGCCGAGGATCACGGGTATGTCGTCGGGTCCGGCTTCCCTGATGGTGATCCGCATCGCCCCATGATGGCAGGGTGGTCCGCATGAGACTCTTCGCCGCCGTGCTTCCCCCGGAGGACGTGGCCGCCGAACTCGCCGAACGCGTGGCCGAGTTGAAGAAGCTGCCCGGTGCGGGGGCGCTGCGCTGGACCGGCCGCCCCGGCTGGCACTACACCCTCGCGTTCTACGGCGAGGTCGACGACGACGTCGTACCGGACCTCTCGGACCGCCTCGCCCGCGCCGCCCACCGCACCCCGCCCTTCGCGCTGGCCGTCGCGGGCGGCGGACAGTTCGGACACGGCAGGGCGCTGTGGGCGGGGGCCGACGGCGACCTGGACACCCTGCGCCTGCTGGCCGACCGCGTGGAGGCGGCGGCCCGGAAGGCTGGCCTGCCGATGGGGGAGCACCGCCGCTACAAGGCCCACCTGACGGTGGCCCGCAGCCGGGACGCGGTGCAGGTACGGCCGTACGTGGCGCTGCTCGCCGAGTTCGCGAGCCGGACCTGGACGGTCGGGGAGCTGGCGCTGGTGCGGAGCAGTCTGCCGACGTCGGGGGTGCCGGGGGAGCAGCCGCGGTACGAGGTGGTCGGCCGCTGGGAGCTGGGGGCGGCCGGTTAGGCTCGTTGCCGTGGACCCGAAGACCCGGAACCGGATCATGGCCGGTGCGCTTGTGTTGTTGTTCGTGGTGGTTGCCGTGGCCTCCGCCATGAGGTGAGGGCCGGGTGGAGGGGGAACTGCGGCCGCCGTTGTCGGCCGCGGGCCGGCGGTGGCTGGTCGCGCAGTTCCTCCCCCAGCCTTCGGCCGGGGGGACCCCCAGCGCCCCTGACGGGGCGCTCTCCCTGACGGGACTACCAGGCGAAGGCCTCCGGGGACGGGCCCGGGCCCGGGAAGATCTCGTCCAGTCCGGACAGCAGCTCCTCGCTCAGCTCGAGCTCCACGGCCCGCAGTGCCGACTCAAGCTGCTCCGCGGTCCGGGGGCCGACGATCGGGCCCGTGACACCCGGACGCGTGAGCAGCCAGGCCAGGGCGGCCTCGCCCGGCTCCACGCCGTGCTTGTCCAGCAGGTCCTCGTAGGCCTGGATCTGGGCGCGGATGGTGGTGTTGGCGAGGGAGTCCGCGGCGCGGCCACTGGCCCGGCGCCCGCCCTCGACCTCCTTCTTGATCACACCGCCGAGCAGCCCGCCGTGCAGCGGCGACCAGGGGATGACCCCGAGGCCGTACTCCTGCGCGGCCGGGATGACCTCCATCTCGGCGCGGCGCTCGGCGAGGTTGTACAGGCACTGCTCGCTGACCAGGCCGATGGTCCCGCCGCGCCGGGCGGCGATCTCGTTGGCTTGGGCGATCTTGTAGCCGGGGAAGTTGGACGACCCCGCGTAGAGGATCTTGCCCTGCGTGACGAGGGTGTCGATCGCCTGCCAGATCTCCTCGAAGGGGGTCCGGCGGTCGACGTGGTGGAACTGGTAGACGTCGATGTAGTCGGTCTGCAGCCGCTTGAGGCTGGCGTCCACCGCGCGCCGGATGTTCAGCGCGGAGAGCTTGTCGTGGTTGGGCCAGGCGTCCCCGTCGGCGGCCATGTTGCCGTACACCTTGGTGGCGAGCACGACCTTGTCGCGGTGGACGGGGCTCTTGGCGAACCAGTTGCCGATGATCTCCTCGGTCCGCCCCTTGTTCTCACCCCAGCCGTACACGTTGGCGGTGTTCAAAGATCCATTTTGTCGCCATGATCCGAACCGCATACCGTCATCCCTTGTGCGCGCTGCGTGACACAGGGGAGAGGGAGAGCGAGCATGGCGAGAGTTCTGGGTGTGATCCGACTGTCGAGGGTGTCGGACGAGACCACATCGCCGGAGCGTCAGCGTCGGTCCATCCAGCGATGGGCCGATCAGGAGGGGCACGTCGTCGTGGGGTGGGTCGAGGACATCGACGTGTCCGGCGGGGTAGAGCCGTGGAAGCGTCCCGAGTTCGTCAAGTGGCTTCCCTCGACCATCGGGAAGGAGGTCAGCGCGATCGAGCACCGGATCGCGGTGGAGGAGTCGCGCGCCGACGAGTACGACATCATCTGCGCGCTGAAGATCGACCGTCTCTCGCGACGCGTGCTCCACGTGCACGCCCTCCTGGAGTGGTGCGAGAAGAACGGCAAGGAGGTCGCCACCGTCGAGGACGGGATCAACCTCAACACGCAGATGGGGAAGCTCCTCCTCAGCCTGATCGCGTCCTTCGCGGAAGGGGAGCTCGAAGCCATCAAGGCGCGGGCCAAGTCCTCGTACAACCACCTGGTGAAGGAGGGGCGCTGGCGCGGCGGCCGCACTCCGTACGGTTACCGGGAGGAGAAACAGGAGACCGGCGACGGATGGAAGCTCGTCCCGGACGACTACGGGACCGACACGGCCGGGACGCTCCGTGAGATCGTCCGCCGTCTCATCGCGGGCGAGTCGGCGAACAGCATCGCGCAGTGGCTCAACGAGGACGTGTCGAAGACCCCGACGTCACTCGACGCCCAGACGATCCGTAACGGCAAGACCCCGAAGGGAAGCCGCTGGACCGCCGCGAACACGGCCAAGGTCGTACGTTCCCGCTGCATCCTGGGGCAGATGGAGGTGTCCGAGGAGGTGATGGTCGACGGGGAGAAGACGACACGACGCCGGGTCGTCCGGGACGCGGACGGTCGGCCCCTCCAGCGCGTGGAGCCTCTGATCACGCACGAGGAGTGGGAGCTGGCCAACAAGAAGCTGGACGAGAACACCAGCAAGCGCAACGGCAACCGCAAGGGTGGGTCGCCCTTGCTCCAGGTCGCGTTCTGCACATGTGGGGAGCCGGCGTATCTCGCCCCTGGCCGTAACTGGCCCTACTACCGCTGCGCCTCCCGTACCACGCACAAGCCGTGTCCGACCGGAAGCAAGGGCATCGCGGCGCACACGCTGGAGGACGCCGTGGGGAAAGCGTTCCTCCTCGCTGCCGGGGACGTCGAGATCGTCCGGAAGGTCTTCCGGCCGGGCGTGGACTACACGCGCGACATCGAGGAAGTGAACCGCGCCCTCTCGGACCTGATGGAGGACCGCGAGGCGGGCCTCTACTCCAGTGAGCTGGGCAAGCAGGAGTACCGGGAGGCGTACAAGCGGTTGGACGCGCGACGTGAACAGCTCATCGCGCAGCCCACGCGCCCGGACTCCTGGGAGGAGATCCCGACAGGAGAGACCTACCGGGAACGGTGGAGCACGTTGTCGACCCAGCACGAAAAGGGCAGGGAGCTACGCGCCGCAGGGGTCAAGGCCGTCATCCATGCCGAGCCGATTCCCGGGATGACCGCCGCGCAGCTCATGGCTCCCGATGGCCATGACGGGATGTGGCAACACCCAGTCGGGAGGGTTCAGGTTCTGATCCCCATGGACTTCAAGCAGCGTCTGCGCAACATGGCGGCGGTTCACAGCGAAGGCTGACCGACAACTGCATGCGACGAGGAGGGCCCTGTGGTCGGGGCCCTCCTGCGCGTTTGTAGGATGCCCGGCAGGTGTCGCCGCCGTCGCTCCCGACCGCAAGAGACCGAGTCCAGGCCCGATGCCCTGGGCGCCCAACCTGTGAAGTGCCGTGCCTCCCGCACGGCACCCCCGCGAAGAAGGGAGACACATGTCCCGCCGTCCGGCGGGGTCGCCGGCGCACCCTCGTGCGCCTCACAGGAAGGAGCCGCGAACCAGTGGCCATCAGCTTCGGTCATGACCGCCCGTGGGGCGGAGTCTCCCAGCGCGAATACCAGCGCAGGGCCCAGGACCCTCTACACCCGCTGGCCTACCGTGTCCACTTCGCCGCCATCGGATGGGCCGACAGTCACGGGCAAGCAGCCTTCGCCCCTGGGAAGCTGGCCACCCTCCTCGGCAAGGACGGCAAACCCCTGTCTGACCAGAGCACGAACAACGCGATCGCACGCGCCAAGAGGCTCGACCTTGTATCGCCCCCGGTCGGGAGCCGCTTGCCTTGTTCTTGGTTCTCACCTTTTCCAGAAGGGGAAGGGCGCTCCGGTGCCGTGCCGCGTCCATCAAGACCGGTGAACAACACACCGTACGTGTAGCCAGCACACGCCAGGCGTGTACCGGCATTGCCAGTGGCCTGCGGAAACGTTCGCTTCCTCTCTCTTCTTCTTGTCCTCACTTGCGGCCCCGAAGGGGGCCGACGGAGGGAAGCCTCGTTCGATCTACGGCAAGCGCAGTAGGGGCGCGGTAGCGCCCCGAAGAGACGGGCATCGGCGAAGCGGTAGAGAGCATGGGCGGCCGAACGGCCGCCACAGTCTGAAGCTGCTACGACAGAGCGGCCCCGCCGGGGCCGACAGGAGCAAGACCAAGGGAGGCGCTGCCGCGCCCCCACAGGCAGGGCCGTCAGGCTCCGTTCCTTGCTCTCCCCCGCCGTCGCCAAGGAGGCAGGACAAGTGGCCTCGACACCGTGAACCGGTCCCGCTTGACGGTGGGATTCGGCACCGCTGAGCGATCTTTCGGGCATGTTCCGCCGATGGAATTTACCCCCAGCCATCCGAGCGGGATGCTGATCCAACACACCGGGGTCCGACGCGCGGGCATGGCAACGGGGGAGAAGATCGCTTTTATCGTTTGGGTGAACGGTGCGTTCGGCAGCGGGAAGACCACGCTGGTGGACGAGTTGCGTCCGCGCTGGCCGGAGGCGCTGGTCTAGGACCCGGAGATGATCGGCTTTGTGCTGCGGGAGATCGTGGAGGTGCCGACCGGCGACTTCCAGGATCTTCGGTTGTGGCGACGGCAGGTGGCCGACCTGGCGGTGGGGCTGGTTGAGGAGTACCACCGTCCGATCCTTGTCCCCATGACTTTGGTCAACTCCGGGTATGCCGATGAGATCTTCAACGCTCTGGAGGATGCCGGCATCGGTGTTCACCACTTCTTCCTCAAGGTCCCCCAAGAGGTCCTGGAGAAGCGGATCGAGGGCCGGAGCTTCACTCCAGACGACCCCGAGCAGGATGAACGGGTACGGCGCTGGTGCAAGGACAGGATCGAGTCGTGCATGGCCGCAGTCGACGCCCTGCCCAGCGACACGGTTTTTCTGGACGGCGAGTTGACTCCGCAGGAGCTTGCCGACCAGGTGCTGGTCCGGGTCCGGTCCGGTGGGACGCGCGGTGCATGATCGCGGTGGTGGTCTGTGGTCAGCCACGTACTGCCTGGAGGAGGGGCCGACCTGAAGGACCCTGAAACCGTGGCAGAATTTGAGCCGGTAAGACCCGGCGGTCGGCAAGCGCCCGCCAAGGGGTCATACCCCACCCCTCTCCGCTGTTGGCCTCTCGCCTTGTCTCGGCCCTCCTCTTCACTGTCGATCCGGCAAGCGTGAGCCCCTGCCTTCGCTCCGCCGTCGACAGGCTGGCCCTGCATCCCATGGAAGGCGAACGGCTGTGCACCCGCGTGAGCGGTCGACAGGCTGCGCCCTTGGTAGTGGGCGAGAGCGAAGCGACAGACCGGCAGACAAGCCCACAGCCCCTTGCCGCGGCGACCGGGGCGCAGCACTGTCCGACACCGGGCAGAGGTGCGACACCCGACCGTGGCGCCGTGTGACCAGTAACGGCCGCTCGATGACCAGGAAGCGCAGTTGCAGCGCGACGCGCTTACGGCCGCAGGCTGCGCCCGGATCTTCGAGGACAGAGCATCGGGCAAGAACACCGACCGGCCGGAGCTGCGGTCAGCACTCGACTACGCCCGCGCCGGCGACACTCTGTGCGTGTGGAAGCTCGACCGCTTCGCCCGGTCGCTCATCGACCTTGTGACCATGGTCGACACGCTTCGGGAGCGTGGTATCGGGTTCAAGGTGCTCACGGGTGCACTGGCCAACATCGACCCCAGCACGGCCGATGGCCGTCTCATGCGCCAGGTGGTAGGAACCATGGCGGAGTTCGAGCGCAGCCTCATCATGGAGCGCACCCGCGCCGGACTCGGCGCAGCCAAGGCGCAGGGGCGTACCGGCGGACGGCCGTCCGCCGTGAACGAGGACGTGCTGACCGTGGCCCGCGCGAGGAAGGCGAAGGGAGAGAGCGTCAGTGCCATCGCCAAGGCTCTGGGCGTCTCCCGGGCCACGCTGTACCGGCACCTCGGAGACGACTCCTGACGGCGGAACCTGATGCCCTTGCCTGGAGCGGACTCGAAGCAGTTGGCTTGTGGCCCATGAAGTACACGCAGCTCGGACGTACCGGACTCAAGGTCAGCCGACTCGTTCTCGGCACGATGAACTTCGGTCCGCAGACAGACGAATCAACCAGCCACGGCATCATGGACGCCGCTCTCGACGCGGGTCTGAACTTTCTGGATACGGCCAACGTCTATGGGTGGGGTGAGAACAAGGGCCGCACCGAGGAGATCATCGGAACTTGGTTCGCCCAGGGTGGCGGGCGGCGCGACAAGGTCGTCCTCGCCACCAAGGTGTACGGGAACATGGCGGGCGACGGGGACGTCTGGCCCAACCACGACAAGCTCTCCGCGCTGAACATCCGACGGGCCGTCGACGCCTCTCTCAAGCGGCTGCAGACCGACTACATCGACATCTACCAGTTCCATCACATCGACCGGTCGACGCCGTTCGAGGAGATCTGGCAGGCGATCGACGTCCTGGTCCAGCAGGGCAAGATCCTCTACGCGGGGTCGTCCAACTTCCCCGGCTACAAGATCGCCCAGGCCAACGAGACCGCCGCCCGGCACGGCCGCATGGGCCTGGTCAGCGAGCAGTGCCTCTACAACCTCGCTGAGCGCCGCGCCGAGATGGAGGTCATCCCGGCCGCGCAGGACTACGGCCTCGGTGTCATCCCCTGGTCTCCGCTGCACGGAGGACTGCTCGGCGGCGTCCTCAAGAAGGAGGCCACACAGGGGCGCCGGGCGAGCGGTCGCGCTGCCGACGCGCTCAAGGACACCAAGACACGCGAGCAGATCCAGGCGTACGAGAACCTCCTCGACAAGCACGGCCTGGAGCCCGGTGAGGCGGCACTGGCCTGGCTGCTGACCCGCCCCGGCGTCACCGGCCCGATCGTCGGCCCTCGCACGCAGGAGCAGCTGGACTCGGCGCTGCGCGCCCTACAACTGGAGCTGAGCGAGGAACTGCTGACGTCTCTGGACGAGATCTTCCCCGGTCCCGGACCGTCTCCCGAAGCCTTCGCATGGTGAGGTAGCGGGTCTGTGTCGGAGTCGTCGCCTTCTGCTTGCGTTCAAGGCGAGTGGGAGGCGGCGGCTTCGTCGTTTGCACTCGGAACCTGGCGTCAAAATTGCCGGTTGGCGGTGTCGAAGAAGTTGATGCCGGCGTTGATGCCGGCGTCGAGGGCCGCGTCCATGATCGCGTGGCTGTCGGCCTCGTCGGTCTGGGGGCCGAAGTTCATGGTGCCGAGGACGAGTCGGCTGACCTTGAGTCCGGTACGTCCGAGCTGCGTGTACTTCATGGTCACCCAGCCAACGGCGTGGAGTGCGCTCTAGGCAAGGGCTTCGGGGCGGTCGGCCGGGGGGAACTAGTCGGTCGGGAACTCGTCGGTCCTGAGGACGAGGCCGACCACCGTGCCGGTCAGGTCGACGTCGGTGCCGAAGGCGACCCTCGTCTCGGTCGCGTAGTCCTCGCCCTTGGGGTTGGTGAAGACGTGGCAGCGGCGCTGGTAGGGGTCGGCGATCAGGTAGACGGGGACCTCGGCCACGGCGTACGCGGTCTTCTTGAGGCCGTAGTCGTTGGCCGCGGTGCCCTTGGAGATGACCTCGGCGACGAACTCGACGTCCTGATGCCGCCAGAGGCCGCTGTCCGTCTTGGCGGCGTCCTCGGCCATCACCGTCACGTCCGACGCGAACCCGTTGAGGTGTCCCGGGTAGTCGATACGGACGTCGGACTTGACCCGCTTCCGGGGATACTTGGTCCGCAACTGCTCGTAGATGTCCGCGATGATCTCCCAGTGGGTGTCCCGCTGTGGCGACATGAAGACGGTCCCCTCGACGATCTCGACCTTGTATCCCTCGGGGGCGGGCATCTTCTCGATCTGCTCGAACAGCTCGTCGAGCGTGATCTCGTCGTCGCTCTTGGCCATCGCGATCCTGTCTTCGAGGACGGTCATCCTGGCGCTCCTCCCCGGCTGCTCTCCGCACGAGTGCAGCCGCGCGGTTCAACGATACGCAGGGTGACCGGGAAGCGGCCGAATTCGGTCAACTGCTTCCGGCCGCGTACTCCCCGCCCAGGTCCCAGTCCTGCCACATCGCCTCCGCGAACGCCGCCGCGATCCGGTGCTCGCCGTTCGCGTTCGGGTGCGTGCCGTCGTAGGTGTCCGTGTCGATGTCGTACGGCTCCGGCGGCGCGGCCACGAGGACCGGGGAGCGTGGCTCGTCGAGGTCGGCCGCCGTCTTCGCCAGGAGTTCGTTGAAGAGGGCCACCTGTTCCGCGAACGGCTCGTCCGTCATCGCGCGGATGTTCGGGATCACCGGCAGCAGCACCATGTGGATGCCCGCGTTGGCCTCCCGCGCCGCCGCGACGAAGGCCCGTGCGTTCGCCGCCGTCTGCTCCGCGTTCGTGTAGAAGCCCAGGTCGATCAGGCCGAGGGAGACGAGGAGGACGTCGGCGCGGCAGGAGCGCACCGCCTCCCCGATCAGCGGTGCCATGTGCAGCCAGCCCTCGCCCCAGCCGGCCAGGTGGGCGCGGGGGAAGCCGGGGTCGGCGTAGGCGTACGAGGTGGGCGCCTCGGCCGCCTTGTCGTACAGCGTCTCGCGGGGGCCGACCAGCGTGAACGGGCCGCCGTACGTCGCGCACAGGTGCTGCCACATGCGGTACCGCCATGTGTGCTCGCCCGCGCTGCCGATCGTCATCGAGTCCCCGACGGGCATGAACCTGAGCATCCGCTCATGATGGAGGATCAGCGGGAGCGGCGGGGTGTGAGGACCGCCACGTCCGCCGCGTTCGGACACAGGGCGGGATGGCAGGCTTGGGGCCATGCGTCCACGATCGCTCGCGCTCCTCGCCGGTGTCCTGCTCACGGGCGCCCTCGCCGCCGCACCCGCATCCGCCGCCGGTGACGGCGCCGGTGACAAGGGATTCACGATCACGGACCCGCGGATCGCCGAGTCCAGCGGTCTCGCCGCCTCCCACCTGCACCCCGGCATCTACTGGACGCACAACGACAGCGGCGACGGCCCGTACATCTACGCCGTCGACAGCGCGACCGGGAAGACCGTCGCGAGGATCACGCTCAGCGGCGTCGGCAGGCCCCGGGACGTCGAGGCCATCTCCATCGGCCCCGACAACCAGATCTACGTCGGCGACATCGGCGACAACCTCGACGGCAGCTGGCCGTACGTCTGGATCTACCGGCTGCCCGAGCCGAAGAGGCTGGCCGACCAGACCGTCCGGGCCACGCAGTACGTCGTCAAGTACTCCAACGGCGCCCGGAACGCCGAGTCTTTGGTCGTGCAGCCCAAGACCGGGCGGGTGTACATCATCGACAAGAAGGAGGACGGCGGGCACCTGTACGAGGGCCCGGCGGCCCTCTCCCCGACGGCCACGAACATCTTCAGGCCCGTCGCCTCCGTCGACCTCTGGGCCACCGACGCCGCCTTCTCGCCGGACGGGAAGCAGCTCGCCGTACGCGGCTACTTCGGCGGCATCTACTACGACTGGAACGGCGGGAAGATCAAGCGGGAGGGCCGGCTCGACGTGCCGCTCCAGAAGCAGGGCGAGTCGGTCACCTACTCGGCCGACGGCACCAAGCTGCTGTACGGCAGCGAGGGTGTCGACAGCCCGGTGCAGGCCGAGGACGTGCCGGGCGGGTCGGGCAGGGCGTCGTCGCCGTCGGCCGGCAGCGGTTCGGCCGCCGGAGGGGACGGCGGGAGCTCCCCGAGCGCCGGGGCCAAGGTCGGTGCCGTCGCCGTCGGGGTCGCGGTGCTCGCCCTCTTCGGGCTGCGGCGGCTGCGGCGCCCGTCCGCCCGCAGGCACTGACCGGGCGTACCCCGCACGGCCGCCGGATGTCACTCGTCCGGCCCACCGGCCGGGCGCCCCCGCACCGGGCCGGGCAGGCTGGGAACCGTCCCGCGGGACGGAGCGGCAACCAGGCGGCACCGGGTCCCGCCGCACGGAACGGGAGCACCCATGCGCCGTAACGCCCCGCGCCTGACCGCCCACGTCGGCCTGCTCACGGCCGCCCTGGCCCTGACCGTCCCCGCCACCGCGGGCCCCGCCGCGGCCGGGCCCGCCCGGACGGAGCGGGCCGTCGCCGTCGCCGTCCCGCAGGTCCGCTCGGTGCGTCTGCCGATCAGGGGCACCTTCAAGGGCCCGGCCGAGAACATCGCCGTCACGGGCACCCTCGATGTCTCCGTCATCACCGTCCCGAACGCCGCCGGCGGCGGTACCGCGCAGATCATCAGCAGCCTGGACGACACCTCCGGCACCGGTAACCCGAGCGGCGGGACGTACGACCTCGTCGGCGCGGACCGGGGCAGCCTGCCCTTCTCGGCGGCGGCGACCACGACGCTCAAGATCAATCCCCGGTTCCTGCTGATCTCCCCCATCGTGCCGCCGAACCCGGTCGTCCCGCCCAACCCGATCCGGCCCGTCACGGTCTCGGTCACCCTCGCCAGCACCGGCGCGATCGGCGCCGTCACCGCCACGGTAGGCAACCCCGGCACCTGACGTCCGGCGCGGTAGGCCACCCCGGCACCTGACGTCCGGCGCGGTCGGCACCCCCGGCCCCTGACGTCCGGCGCGGGGCAGGCCGGGGGGCCGTACGTCTTGACGTAATGACGGTGTGTCAGTTTCCTGGGAGGTGCGCGGTGAATGGGAGCGCTCCCATTGCGTTCCGGGACCGCGCTTCCCCCATGAGACTCCGAGAGGAACAGACACATGTTCCGCTTACGCAGCCTGCGAAGGGCGCTGTGCGCTGCCGCCGCCGCGCTCCTGCTGCCCCTGTCCGCCGGCCTCGCCGGTGCGACGGACGCCGCGCACGCGGCGGACGCCCCCGGCGCCGGCTACTGGCACACCAGCGGCCGGCAGATCCTGGACGCGGCCGGGCAGCCGGTCCGGATCGCCGGGATCAACTGGTTCGGCTTCGAGACCGCCAACCACGTGGTGCACGGCCTCTGGTCGCGCGACTACAAGAGCATGATCGACCAGATGAGGTCGCTGGGCTACAACACCGTCCGGCTGCCCTACAGCGACGACATCTTCAAGAGCACGACCGTGCCCGACAGCATCGACTTCAGCAACGGCAAGAACGCCGACCTGCGAGGGCTGAACTCGCTCCAGGTGATGGACAGGATCGTGGCCTATGCCGGGCAGGACGGACTCAAGGTCATCCTCGACCGGCACCGGCCGGACGCCGGTGGCCAGTCGGCGCTCTGGTACACCTCGGCCGTCCCCGAGTCGACCTGGATCGCCGACCTGAAGGCACTCGCGGCGCGGTACGCGGCGAACCCGGCGGTCATCGGCATCGACCTCCACAACGAGCCCCACGATCCCGCCTGCTGGGGCTGCGGGGACGTCTCCGTGGACTGGCGGCTGGCCGCCCAGCGCGCCGGGAACGCCGTCCTGTCCGTCAACCCCGACCTGCTGGTCTTCGTCGAGGGCGTGCAGACGTACAACGGCGTCTCGGGCTGGTGGGGCGGCAACCTGATGGGCGTCGGCCAGTATCCGGTGCAGCTGTCCGTGCCGAACCGGGTGGTGTACTCGGCCCACGACTACGCCACCAGCGTGGCCCAGCAGAGCTGGTTCAGCGATCCGGCGTTCCCCGCCAACATGCCGGGGGTGTGGGACGCGTACTGGGGCTACATCTTCAAGCAGAACATCGCCCCGGTGTGGGTGGGCGAGTTCGGGACGACGCTCGTCTCGACCGTGGACCAGAAGTGGCTCGCGGCGCTGGTGGACTACCTCCGGCCGACCTCGGCGTACGGCGCGGACTCCTTCCAGTGGACCTTCTGGTCGTGGAACCCCGACTCCGGTGACACGGGCGGGATCCTGAAGGACGACTGGGTGACCGTGGACACGGCGAAGGACGGGTACCTGGCTAGCGTCAAGGCGCCGTTGTTCCCGGGCACCGGGGGCGGCGGGAGCGGTGGCGGGGGCGGGGGCACGACGGCCTCCTGCGCGGCCTCATACGCCGTCAGCAGCGACTGGGGGAGCGGCTTCAACGCCGCCGTCACGGTCACCAACACCGGTACCGCCGCGATCGGTTCATGGCGCGTGAGCTGGACGTGGAGCGGGTCGCAGCAGGTGACGAACATGTGGAACGCGTCGTACACCCAGAGCGGCGGGACCGTCACCGCCGTGAACGCCGCGCACAACGGGTCGGTCCCGGCCGGCGGCTCGGTGAGCTTCGGGTTCGGCGGCGCGCCGGGCGGCGGCGCCGTGCCGAGCGTGACCTGTACGGCGGCCTGAGGCGGGCGGCGGCCTCCCGTGCCGCACGGGAGGCGCCGTCACCTGCATGGTCGACCGTGGCGCCGGAAATGCACGGATGTGCGGATATGTGGCGTCAGGCTGTTCCCGATCGCACCGCGACCGGCGAAGGAGCCCCGACATGTCCCTAGTGCCCGCCGACCTGCGCTACACCGACGAACACGAGTGGATCCGCACCGAGGCCGACGGCAGCCTGACCGTCGGCATCACCGACCACGCCCAGAACACGCTGGGTGACATCGTCTTCTTCGAGCTGCCCAAGGTCGGCAGGAAGGTCCAGGCGGGTGACGCCATCGGCGTGGTCGAGTCGGTCAAGGCCGCCTCCGACATCTTCAGTCCGGTCGACGGCGAGATCGCCGCGATCAACGAGGAGGCGGTCGAGGACCCCGAGTACGTCAACTCCGATCCCTACGAGACGTGGCTCTTCAGGATCAAGACCAAGGGCGGGGCGTCCTCCAACGGACTGCTCGACGCCAAGGCGTACCGGAAGCTCATCGGGGAGTGACGGCATGAGGGGCGCCCGCGGTGATCCGCGGGCGCCCTCGGCGTGCCCGGTGCTCAGCCCTTCACGGGTCTGATCGCGTGCCTGCGGCGTGGTGTGGGGGCGTCCAGCAGGCTGACGCCGTTGTAGACGCGGCTGCGGATGGCGAGCGCCGGAGTGACGGCGAAGGTGACGAAGACCGAGACGATGCTGATCGGGAACAGGGCCGGCAGCGACTGGCCTTCGGGCAGGGTCCTGCCGCCCTCGTGGACGGCGTAGGCCAGGGCCGCGAAGAAGGCGATCACGCAGAGGGCGGCCAGGACGCCGAAGACGACCCTGGCCTTCCGGGCGTGGGCCTCGGTGCGGACCTCGGCCAGCAGGGACGCGTCGCAGACGGGGCAGGTGAGCTCCACGGTCTGCTTGCCGGACTGCGGGCGGCGCACCCGGAAGACGCTGTCCTTCCAGGTGATGCTGCGGGTCCGGACGAGGAAGCCGGTGACCTTGTCGCTGAGGATGTGGCGCACCGCGACCTCGACGGCGCCTGGTATCGGTCTGTTCATGTACGCGTGGATCTCCTTCGTCGCACGGCCCGGCGGGGGCGCAGGGGGCACATAGTGTCCGGTGTGCGACGAAGGGGACTCAACGGCTCGCGGAAGGCTTTGCCTTGATCATGCCGTCCGCGTAAACCAGCAGCTTGTTACGGGAGTTGCCGTCGGGGCGGGTCGGCCCGGGGTACAGGTCAGAGCTTCTCGATGACGTAGTCGACGCACTTCGTCAGCGCCTCGACGTCCGCCGGGTCGATCGCCGGGAACATCGCGACGCGGAGCTGGTTGCGGCCGAGCTTGCGGTAGGGCTCGGTGTCGACGATGCCGTTGGCGCGCAGCACCTTGGCGACGGCGGCCGCGTCGATCTCGTCGGCGAAGTCGATGGTGCCGATGACCTGCGAGCGCTGGGCCGGGTCGGCGACGAACGGGGTGGCGTACTTGGACTCCTCCGCCCAGGTGTACAGGCGGGTCGAGGAGTCCTTCGTGCGGGCCGTCGACCAGGCGAGGCCGCCCTGGCCGTTCAGCCACTGCAGCTGCTGGTCGAGCAGGAACAGGGTGGCGAGGGCCGGGGTGTTGTACGTCTGGTTCTTGCGGGAGTTGTCGATCGCCGTGGGGAGGCTGAAGAACTCCGGGACGTGACGGCCGGACGCGTGGACGCGCTCGGCGCGCTCGATCGCGGCCGGCGAGAAGACGCCGATCCACAGGCCGCCGTCGGAGGCGAAGGACTTCTGCGGGGCGAAGTAGTAGACGTCGGTCTCGGCGATGTCGACCGGGAGGCCGCCGGCGCCGGAGGTGGCGTCCACGAGGACCAGTGCGCCCTCGTCGGCGCCCGCGACCCGCCTGATCGGCATCGCGACACCGGTCGAGGTCTCGTTGTGGGTGAACGCGTACACGTCGACGCCCGCCTCGGCCCGCGGCTCCGGGTGGGTGCCCGGGTCGGAGGCGATGACGGTGGGCTCGGCCAGCCAGGGGGCGAGCTTGGCGGCCTTGGCGAACTTGGAGGAGAACTCGCCGAAGTTGAGGTGCTGCGACTTGGCGTCGATCAGGCCGTGGGTGGCGACGTCCCAGAAGGCGGTGGAGCCGCCGTTGCCGAGGACGACCTCGTAGCCGTCCGGGAGCGAGAAGAGGGAGCTGATGCCCTCGCGGACCCGGCCGACCAGGTTCTTGACCGGGGCCTGACGGTGGGAGGTACCGAGGAGGGACGTACCGGTGGCGGCCAGCGCGTCCAGCGCCTCCACCCGCACCTTGGAGGGACCCGCGCCGAACCGACCGTCCGCGGGCTTGATGTCAGCAGGAATCTGGATGTCAGCCACGAGTCGGAGGGTAGCCGTTGGGCGAAACGGGACGGAACCGTGTCCGTTCGATGAGACGAGATCACCAAGCCCTGGACTCGTGAGGTTGTACGACGATATTGGCGTGGTTGTGGAAAAGGATCGGTGACTGAGCGTGATCGGATGCATCCTGGACGCATGACGGATCTGGCGGGACTCGAGGCGGAGCTGAGGGGGGCGGTCCGGGGCGAGGTCGGCTTCGACGTCACGTCCCGGGCCCTGGTCACCATGGACGCGTCCAACTACCGACGGGTCCCGCGGGGGGTGGTGGCCCCCCGGGACGCGGACGACGTGGCGGCCGCCCTGGAGGTGTGCCGCGGCCACGGGGTGCCGGTGGTCGCGCGTGGCGGCGGCACGTCGATCGCGGGCCAGGCGACGGGCACGGGCGTGGTCCTGGACTTCACCCGTCACATGAACCGCCTGGTCGGCCTGGACCCGGCCACCCGTACGGCCGTCGTCCAGCCGGGTCTGGTCCTCGACCGCCTCCAGGAGGCCGCCGCCCCGCACGGCCTGCGCTTCGGCCCGGACCCCTCCACGCACGGCCGCTGCACGCTCGGCGGGATGATCGGCAACAACTCCTGCGGCGCGCACAGCGTGGCCTGGGGGACGACCGCGGACAACGTCCGGGAGCTGGACGTGCTCACCGCGCGGGGGCGGCGGCTGCGGCTCGGGCGGGACTGGGCCGGGGCTCCGGAGGGCCTGCGGGAGCTGGTCGAGGGGGAGTTGGCGCGGCTGCGCACGGGTTTCCCCGACCTCCCCCGCCGCATCTCCGGCTACGCCCTGGACGCCCTCCTCCCCGAGCGGGGCGCGGACGTCGCCCGCTCCTTCTGCGGCAGCGAGGGCACGCTGGGGATCCTCACGGAGGCGACCGTACGGCTCGTGGACGCGCCGCGCGCGCGTGCGCTGGCGGTGCTCGGCTACGGCGACGAGAGCGCGGCGGCGGAGGCGGCGGCCGGGCTGCTGCCGTACGGACCGCTCACCGTCGAGGGCATGGGGGCCGACCTGGTGCCGTCCCCGGCCGGACTGCCCCGGGGCGGCGCCTGGCTGTTCGTCGAGACGGGCGGCGGGACGGCGGCGGAGGCACGCGCGCGTGCGGAGACGATCGTCCGGGCCGCGGACGTCCTGGACGCCCTGGTCGTCACCGACGCGGTGGAGCAGCGCGCGCTGTGGCGCGTCCGCGAGGACGCCTCCGGTACGGCGACCCGGATGCCGGACGGCACAGAGGCCTGGCCGGGCTGGGAGGACTGCGCGGTGCCACCGGCCCGCCTGGGCGCGTACCTGCGAGACTTCCGTGCCCTGCTGACGGCCCACCACCTGCGCGGCACGCCGTACGGCCACTTCGGCGACGGCTGCATCCACGTCCGCATCGACTTCGACCTGCTGAGCGAGGCGGGCGTGGCCCGCTTCCGGCGGTTCTCGGAGGAACTTGCGGACGTGGTGGTGGCACACGGCGGCTCGCTGTCCGGGGAGCACGGGGACGGCCAGGCACGGGCGGAGCTGCTCCCGAAGATGTACGGCGCGGAGCTGGTGACCCTGTTCGAGCGTGCCAAGGGCGTCTGGGACCCGGACGACCTCCTGAACCCGGGCATGGTGGTCCGGCCCGCGCCCCTGGACACGAACCTCCGCTTCGCCGTCCTCCCGCGCGAGCCGGTGCCCGTGGCCTTCGGCTACCCCTCCGACGGCGGCGACTTCGCCGCGGCGGTCCGCCGCTGCGTGGGCGTGGCGAAGTGCCGCACGACCGGGCCGTCCGGCGCATCCGTCATGTGCCCGTCCTTCCGGGCCACGGGCGAGGAGGCGCACTCCACGCGCGGCCGGGCCCGGCTGCTGCACGAGATGCTGGCGGGCGAACTGGTGACGGACGGCTGGCGCTCGACGGAGGTCCGCGACGCCCTCGACCTCTGCCTGTCCTGCAAGGGCTGCCGGTCGGACTGCCCGGTCGGGGTGGACATGGCGACGTACAAGGCGGAGTTCCTGCACCACCACTACGCGGGCAGGCGCCGGCCGGCCGCCCACTACAGCATGGGCCGGCTGCCGGAGTGGCTGGGCTGGGCGGCCCGGACCCGGACGGCGTGGCTGGCCAACGCGCTCGCCTCGGTACGGCCGCTGGCGGCGCTCGCCAAGCGGCTGGGCGGGATCGCGCCGGAGCGGCGGATCCCGCGCCTGGCGGCGCAGCCGTTCAGCCGCTGGCAGCGGCGCCGGGAGCGCGGGCGCCCACGGGAGCGGACGGCGGACGTGCGCACGGGACGGCGGCCGGACGCCCTGGAACGGACGGCGTACCTGTGGCCGGACACGTTCACCGAGCACCTGTCGCCGTCCGTGGGCCGAGCCGCCGTACGGGTCCTGGAGGCGGCGGGCGTGGCGGTCGTGCCGCTGCCGGACCGGCGGCGGGCGCGGGGTATCGGGGCGTTCCCGTGGCGGACCCGCCGGGTGCGCGCCTGCTGCGGGCTGACGTACCTGTCGACGGGGCAACTGGACCGGGCCCGCTCGGTGTTGCGCCGGACGCTGGACCTGCTGGAACCCCTCCTGCCGCCAGCGGACCCGGATCCGGACCCGGCCGACGGGGCCGGGTACCCGCCGCCGTTCGTCGTCCTGGAGCCCAGCTGTGCCGCGGCCCTCCGTGCCGACCTGCCGGAGCTGCTCCCGGACGACCCCCGGGCCGCCAGGCTCGCCGCGCGGGTGCTCACCTTCGCGGAGGCGCTGGAAGGCCTGGCCCCCGACTGGACCCCGCCCCGCCTGGACCGCCCGGTCACCGGCCAGACCCACTGCCACCAGCACGCGGTCCTCGGTGATGCCGCAGACCGCCGGCTCCGCGAGGCCGCCGCCCTCACGGGCGACCTCGCCGGCGGCTGCTGTGGCCTGGCCGGCAACTTCGGATTCGAGAAGGGGCACTTCGAGGTGTCGAGGACGTGCGCGGAGGAACAGCTCCTGCCCGCGGTACGGGAGGCGGAGCCCGGCACGGTGGTCCTGGCCGACGGCTTCTCGTGCCGGACGCAGCTGGAACAGCTGGCGGGGGTGCGGGGGAGGCATCTGGCGGAGGTGCTGGCCCAGGCGCTGGAGGGGGAGGGCGAGTGACGGGGGACGAGGCGGGGCTCGGCCGGGTGGCGGTGCTCTCCGACGTGCACGGGGTGCTCCCGGCGCTGGAGGCGGTGCTGGCGGAGCCGGAGGTGGCGGCGGCCGACCGTATCGTCCTCACCGGCGACATCACGGCGGGCCCGCAGCCGGCCGAGACGATCGACGCGCTGCGCGCCCTGGGCGACCGGGTCCTGTGGCTGTCGGGGAACGCCGACCGGGAACTGGTGGAGTACCGCAGGGGGGAGCGCGCCGGGATCCCGGACCCGATAGGCCCGTTCGCGGCGGACGCGCTCCGGGACGACCAGGTCGACTTCCTCGCCGCCCTCCCCGGGACGGCCACCCTTGCGGTCCGGGGCCTCGGCCGCGTCCTCTTCTGCCATGCGACACCACGCGACGACGAGGAGATCGTCCTGGTCGACTCCCCGCTGGAGCGCTGGGCGGAGGTCCTCGCCGCCGTCCCGCCCGACGTCGGCACCGTGGTCTGCGGCCACACCCACATGCCCTACCTGCGTCTCGCCCACGGCCGCCTGATCGTCAACCCCGGCAGCGTCGGCATGCCGTACGGCCGCCCGGGCGCCCACTGGTGCCTCCTCGGTCCCGGAGCGGACCTGCGCGTCACGCGGTACGACGTCCCGGCGGCCGTCGCCCGTCTCGTGGCGGAGTGCGCCTACCCCGGCATCGGGGAATGGGCCGACTACTTCCTGCGGGCCCGGGCGTCGGACGGGGAGGCGCTCGGGGTGTTCGGGGCGAGATCGCGGTAGCGGGTCAGGGCCTCGCGGGCGTCGGGGACGAAGGAGTCGCGGGCGGCAAAGCTGGAGAGTTCGGACTCCGTCGCCCACGTGTACCAGGCGATCTCCTCGGGATCCGGCCGGAGCGGTCCCGTGACGACGACCTCGTGCAGGCCCAGCCAGTAGGGGGAGATCGCGCCCCGGCACAGGAACTTGAGCACGAAGCGCGGCCGGGCCCGGACCCCCAGCTCCTCGGCCAGCTCCCGTGCGGCGGCCTCCTCGTAGGACTCACCGGTGCCCGCGGCCCCGCCCAGCATCCAGTCGAGCTGTCCGGGGAAGCGGGGCATGGTCTCGGCTCTGCGGTGCACGAGGAACCGCCCGTCGGCGTCCCGGCACACGGTCGTCGCTATCCGGTGCAGGAGCCGGCGCCGGACGGCCTCGCCCCGCTCCACCACGCCCACCACTCGGTCCGACTCGTCCACCTGATCGACCAGTTCGCCCATGACTCCAGGATGGCAGGCACCGGCGCGGCGCCTGCCGTACCGCGGGGCGCGCACCCGGAGGCGTCCCGGGCCGGCCGCTTGCACCATGGAAGGGCGTGATCTGTCCGCGTTTGACTCTGAGGATGATGAGCGTCATCCTCATTCGGGTGAGTTCCCGGCAGCGCGGCGATCGCGCGCGGGCCGAGCCCCTCGTGACCTGGGAGTTCGTGACCTGGGAACAGACCGAACAGGAGACCGCCATGGGCTACGACGCCTCGACCACCGCCATTCTGCTGGTCGACCCCTACAACGACTTCCTCAGCGAGGGCGGCAAGATCTGGCCCCGCGTGAAGGCGGTCGCCGAGGAAGTGCACCTCCTCGACCACCTGCGGGAAGTGGTGGCGGCCGCACGTGTCCGCGGCCTGAAGATCGTCTTCGTGCCGCACCACCGCTGGGAGCCCGGCGACTACGTCTCCTTCGACTTCCCCACCCCCTACCAGCTCGTATCGGCCGAGAGGGAGGTCTTCGCCAAGGACACGTGGGGCGGGACGTTCAGCGACGACTTCCAGCCCCAGCCCGGAGACGTCGTCGCCCACGAGCACTGGGGATCGAGCGGCTTCGCCAACACCGACCTCGATCTGCAGCTCAAGCAGCACGGCATCCGCCGCATCGTCCTGATCGGCCTGATCGCCAACACCTGCATCGAGGCGACCGGCCGCTTCGGCATGGAGCTCGGGTACCACGTCACCCTGGTCAAGGACGCCACCGCCGCCTTCGCCCAGGAGGGCATGCACGCCGCCCACGCCATCAACGGCCCGACCTTCGCCCACGCGATCCTCACGACCGAGGAACTGCTCGCACAGCTGGGATGACGGCCCGGACGCCCCGGACGCCCGGGGCGCACCGGAGGACGGGTTCGCCGTGGCCGCGCTGCCCGAGGACGTCGCCCGCGCCGACGGGCGAACGCGGACCGCGTCGGGTGCCGGGTGCCCGCACCAGGTGCCCGCCGTCCCCGCACTCCGCCGACACGCCTTGGCCCACCTGCGCGCCGAAACGATTCCCGGCAGGCGTGCGTCTGTTGTCCTGGAAGCCGACGCCACCGGCCCCGTCCGCAGCCCCGTCCGCCGTCCCGGCCGGTGAGCGTCGCCAGTGAGCCGTCGCCGACCTGCCGAGGAGCACCGCCCATGACCGCAGCCCTCCGCCTCCAGCCCATCTCCCGTGCCGAGCACCTCGCCTTCGCCGGGTCCCGTCCCTCCGTCAGCCATATGCAGCTGCCGTCCTGGGGAGACGTGAAGCCCGACTGGGAGGCGGAGAGCCTGGGATGGTTCGACGGGGAAGGGCGGATCGTCGGGGCCGGGCTGGTGCTGCTGCGGGCGGTGCCCAGGGTGAAGCGGTATCTGGCGTACCTGCCGGAGGGGCCCGCCATCGACTGGCACGACCCGGAGCTGGAGCGGTGGCTCGACCCGCTGCTGGCGTACCTGAAGGGGCGCGGGGCGTTCGCGGTGAAGATGGGGCCGCCGGTCGCCGTACGGCGGTGGAGCGCGGAGGCCGTGAAGGAAGCCATCGCCGATCCGGCCGCCCGGCGGCTGGGTGACACCGAGCCGACGTCGTACGACGCCCTCGGCGCCGGCCTCGCCGAGCGGCTGCGCCGGACGGGGTGGCGGCAGGCCGAGGCGGGCGGCGAGGAGGGGTTCGCGGCCGGGCAGCCCCGGTACGTGTTCCAGGTGCCGTTCGCGGGGCGGTCGTTGGAGGACATCCAGCGCGGGCTCAACCAGCAGTGGCGGCGCAACGTGAAGAAGGCGGAGAAGGCCGGGGTCAAGGTGGTCCGGGGCGGGTACGAGGACCTGCCCGCCTTCTACGGCCTGTACACGGAGACCGCCGAGCGCGACCGCTTCATCGCGCGCCCCCTCTCCTACTTCCAGCGCATGTGGACCGCGCTCACCGCCGAACGCCCCGACCGCATGCGCCTGTACCTCGCCCACCACGACGGCGACGTCCTCGCCGCGGCCACCATGCTCACCGTCGGCGACCACGTCTGGTACTCCTACGGCGCCTCCACCAGCCGTCGGCGCGAGGTCCAGCCCAACAACGCCATGCAGTGGCGGATGATGTGCGACGCCCACGAACTCGGCGCCGCCGTCTACGACTTCCGGGGCATCACCGACACCCTGGAGGAGTCCAATCACCTGCTGGGGCTGCTCCGCTTCAAGGTGGGCACCGGTGGTGAGGCCGTCGAGTACGCCGGGGAGTGGGACTTCCCGCTCAACAAGCTGCTCCACAAGGCGTTCGACCTGTACATGGCCCGCCGCTGACGCCTCTGCGGGGTTCGGCCGGCCCGGCTTCATAAGCCGGCTCTCAGGTTCATAAGAGAACTCTCAGGTTCGGGGTCGTTATACAGCTGTTACCCAGGTATTCACAGCACCTGTTTGCCGTTCGGAAGCCGACTTTGCCGTTGCTTGGGAGCTGGGCCGTGTAAGTTTCTCGGTGTCGGGCGGCGGGGATTGCCGAGGATGACGATCCGAAATCCCCGGACGTTGCCCCAAGAGAATTCTCGTACCATCCCGCACCACTTGCACTTCGAACTCTCAAGGAGTCGGAATGAGCCTCAAGAAGCTCGCCCCGCTGCCCCCCAAGCCCAAGAAGCAGCTGCCCCCGCCCCCGCCGCCGAAGCCCAAGAAGAAGGCTCCGAAGCCGGCTCCGAAGCCGATCCCCGGCGGCCAGGACAACTGAGCCGGCCGTAAAAAGGACCGACGGTTCGCCGTCGGTCCTTTTTCGCTCGCGAATGTCGGTAATTCGTTGGTTCTGGCGTCGGAGGACGGAGGCGGTGGGAAATGCGCGCGAAGGAGAGCGAAGAAGCGGAATTCGAGTACGAAGTCGCCGGCTCGGAATACGAGAGCGATGACGAGGAGTACGACGAGGACGAGGACGAGTACACGCCCACCATCCCGGCCCGCGTCGCCTTCCGCCGATTCTGGCCGCTGACCAGGGGCCTGCGCGGCTGGCTGGTGATCGTCTGGGTGTGCACGGTGATCGCCGCGCTCGCCGAGACCGAGGCCATCCTGCTCTTCAGCGACCTCACCGACCACGCCCTGCAGCAGGGCTCGCTCAGCGCCTTCTGGAGTCCGGCGACCAAATGGCTCGGCATCGCGATCGTCGGCGCGATCGTCGCGTACGCCGGGAACTCGCTGGCCGCCTGGGTCACCGAACGCTTCGTCATGCGGCTGCGCGAGCACGTCTTCGACCACGTCCAGCAGCTGCCCCCGCACTTCTTCCAGCGCCACCGCCAGGGCGACCTGCTCTCCCGCCTGACCAGCGACGTCGAGGCCATCGAGACCATGGTCGTGTCCGGGCTCGTCGGTGCCGCGTCCGCCCTGTTCAGCGCCATTTTCTACGCGGCCGCCGCGTTCTGGCTGCGCTGGGACCTGGCCGCCGCCACCTTCGTCCTCGCGCCCCTGTTCTGGCTGGCCGCCCGCCGCTTCTCCGGCTCGATCAAGGACGTGTCCCGGGCGGGCCGGGTCGCCGACGGCGCGATCACCTCCGTCGTCGAGGAGTCCCTCGGCAACATCGTGCTCACCCAGGCGTACGACCGCCGCGACGCCGAACGCCGCCGGCTGAACGAGGAGGCGAGTGCCTGGTTCCGCGCCTCGGTGCGCTCCACCCGCCTCAACGAGGCCTACGAGCAGCTCGTCCAGGTCATCGAGACGATCTGCGTCCTCGCCGTCATCGGCATCGGCGCCTGGGAGATCTCCAGCGGCCGCATGACCCTCGGCCAGCTCCTCGCCTTCTCCGCCTTCCTCGGCTACCTCTACCCGCCCGTGCGCGGCCTCGCCCAGCTCGGGCTCACCGTCACCGCCGCCACGGCGGGCGCGGAACGGCTGATCGAGATCATGGACGTGCGGCCGTCGGTCACCGACCCGCGCCGCGGCTCCGGCACCGACGCCGGCCGCCCGGACGGCGCCGTGGAGGTCCGCGACGTCGGCTTCCGCTACCCGGGCGCCGACCGGACAGCCCTGGAGGGCCTCTCCTTCGCCGTCAGCCCCGGCGAACTCGTGATCATCACCGGCCCCAGCGGCGCCGGCAAGTCCACCGTCTCCAAGATGCTGCTCCGCTTTTACGACCCCGACAGCGGCGAAGTCCTCCTCGACGGCGTCCCGATCCGCGACTTCCCGCTGGCCCGCCTGCGCGAATACATCACGCTCCTCCCCCAGGAGACCCTCGTCCTGCACGACACCGTCCGCGCCAACATCGCGTGCGGCCGTCCCGGCGCCAGCGTGCAGGCCATCGAGGACGCGGCCAGGGCGGCCGACGCCCACGACTTCATCGTCCGGCTCCCCGACGGATACGACACCAGGGTGGACCCCAACTCCGCCCGGCTCTCCGGCGGTCAGCTCCAGCGCCTGGCCATCGCCCGCGCCATCCTGCGCGACGCCCCCGTCCTCGTCCTCGACGAACCGACCACCGGCCTGGACGCGATGGCCGCCCGCCGGGTCGTCAAGCCGCTGCGCCGCCTGATGGCCGGCCGGACGACCATCATGATCACCCACGACCTCAACCTCGCCCCCGACGCCGACCGCATCCTCGTCGTCGACCGCGGCCGCATCGTCGAGACCGGCCGCCACGACGAACTCCTCGCCCGCGGCGGCGCCTACTCCCGCCTCCACCGCTCCCAGAACAACGCGGTCATGGACACCGGCGAACTGCGGCTGCCCCTGTTCGCCGAACACGCCGGTGCAACCCCGGCGGCAGCGGCTGCGCAGGCCATGGCGGCGGGGATGCCCCAGGCCTCCTACGCCGGCGCGCAGAGCGACGGCTACACCTACCAGCAGCCGTACGGGAACATGTACGACTATGACGCCTACGCGGCCGCGGGGCTGTGGCCCCAGCCCGTGTACGAGGCCCACATACAGGCCGCCGACGGAACCGATGTGCCCACCACACTCCCCGACGGCCGCCCCCTGTTCCGCGACGAGGAGCCCTGGCCGGGCATCTGAACCGCGGCCCCGCGCGGGCCGTAACTCGGGTTCCTGGACGTGTTGTCCGGGGCCGGGTGGCGTGAAGACGACATGGTGACGCGAACTGGCCGGTCAGGACTGGGTCGGCACCCGCAGGACATCTTCCGGTCTCCCCTTGGCCTCCATTTCTTCACCCGAACTGCACCTCCTGTCGTGACCATGATCAGACCCCGGTTCGGGTTCGGCTGCGACAGAGCCCTCCTGGGGTGCCAAGTGGGCGACGGGGGGCTTGTTGCCGCAGGCGGGGGATTTCGTCGTGCCGTGACACCTGTCGGTCTCGCGCTCCGCGCCTGACCGGGTCTCTTGTCCGCCTCCGTCATGGAGAAGGGCACTTCCTTGCGATGCAGACGTCCCTACAGACCCTTTCACCGCTCTCCCGCGGCCGAGCCGGAGCCGTCTTCGGGCGCCTCGCCCGGTAACCGGCTCGCGCGGCGACGCCGCGTCAACGGCTCCGCCGTCCCGCTGCTCGTCATCACCGCGGTTCTCGGCGGACTACTGGGTGCCCGGCCGGCATCCACGGAGCCTGCCACCGTGAACGTGGCAGACAGCTACGACGGCTTCGACGCCGCGGCGGCCGAGCAACTGCGCCAGGACCAGTGCCTGATGGCGGACGCGCTGCGGATCGGCGGCACGTCCACCGTGCCGTTGGCGAAGAACGCGCTGAACCAGACCGCCGACCAGCTGCACACCGCCGCCGACCGCGAGTACTGGGACGACACACCGCTGTCGACCGCGTTCCAGCAGGACCGGGACGCCATCGACGCGGCGAGCGGCGTGCTGCCCACCAGGCTCGCGGCCTGGCAGACACCGCTCAAGGGCCTGCCCGTCCCCGCCGGCTTCGCCACCGACGCCGAGTTCCACTGGCCGCCGGGCGTCTCCTCCACGGGCGACGACTTCTTCGACCAGGTGGGCTACCGGAAGTGGCTCGGCGAGCAGTGGTGGAAGACCGAGGGCGACCTCTACAAGGACCCCACCGCGCAGGCCGACGACGCCACCGTCCAGGCCGTGAAGGACCTGGGCACGCCGCTGTACGGGACCGTCGACCCGTCGCTGCCCACGCAGCAGTGGCAGCAGGCCTATGCCGAGCACCAGGCGTTCGACCAGCTGGTCAGCGGCTCCGGCGGGACCGGTGCCGACGACGCCCGGATTTTCCTGTCCTCCGGCGGTTTCCCGCGTACCGCCGCCGAACCGGGCAGCCTGGAGTTCCGGATCGCCGTCGAGGACCTGAAGGCCCGGTTCGCGGCCTGCGCCTGGCGCAACCCGATCGACCCGAACAAGGTCCTGGGGCAGGAGGTCGCCACCGCCTCGGCGGAGTGGCAGCAGGAACTGGCCGCCCAGGCCGCCCAGCGCAACCAGATCCTGGACGCGAACACCGCCGCCACCAAGGCACTCACCACGACCGCGCAGGCGCTCGGTGAGGTGCTCGGCCAGTCCTGGATCGCCGACCACCTGGCCCGCTGGCAGGACTACTGGTCCGCCGGGGGAGCCGGCTGGATCGGCGACAGCCCGATGGCCATCCACGTCCACGGGTCCTCCGACAAGTGCCTTGAGGTCGGCGGGAACTCGACCGCCAACGCCGCCGTCGTGCAGATCTACACCTGCAACGGCGGCGCGAACCAGCAGTGGCGGATCTCCGGCGACACACTGGTCAACGTCAACTCCGGCAAGTGCCTGGTGCCGAAGGCCTCCGCGAGCGCGGACGGCACGGCGCTGGTGCAGGGCTCCTGCACCGTCACCGGCACCAGTGCCAACCGGTGGAAGTACAACCCGCACGCCACCACGCCGCTCACGAACCTGGCCAACGGCAAGTGCCTGAACCTGCCGTCCTACACCAACAGCCAGGACACCACCCTGGCGACCTGCACCGGCGGCACCCCCCAGAAGCTGGACATCGTCCCCGCAGGGCACAACGGCACCGACGACCTCGGCTACCCGACCTCGGCCCAGTTCCTCCAGGCCACCAAGGGCATCGCAGCCGCCCAGTCCGCCGCGCAGACCCAGCTGACGCTGATCCAGAAGCAGGCGCAGACCGCCACCTCCGCCGTCACCGGCACCGACACCTCTCTCAACGCCGCCTACACGATCGCCGACCAGGCGGGCGCGCCCCGTGGCCGGGGTCTGCTGGTCGGTCTGCAGAAGGCGCAGGTGACCAAGGCGTCGTCGGCCGCGGTTAACGCGATGCAGGCCGCCGCTCAGACCGCGCTCTCGGCGACCAAGGCGTCCGCGGCGGACAGCGCGGCCATCGCCGCCCGCGCCGTGACCCAGGGTGCGGCCTCCACGGCGGCGTTCCGCAACGCGGCCGCCGAGGCGGCGAAGGAGCAGGCGAAGGCCGCCGCCGACGCCGCCGCGGTCCAGGCCGGCAACGCCAAAGCCGCCCGGGACACCGCCAAGGCCAAGCTGGCCGTGGTCACGCAGGCGGAGGCGGACGCGAAGGCCGCCGCGGCCACCGCGCACGCCCGCCGACTGGACGCGGAGGCCGAGGAGGCCACCGCCAAGGCGGAGAAGGAGACCGCCGCCCAGAAGCAGTCGGAGGCCGCCGAGCACAAGACCAGCGCCCAGCAGTACGCGAGCCAGGCGGAGGATGCCAAGGACAAGGCCCAGGCGGCCGACGCCACCGCCACCCAGAAGCGGCAGGCCGCCGAGACCGCCTCGGACCACGCGAAGGACCTGAGCGACAAGGCCTGGGACGCCAAGCAGAAGGCGGACGCCGCCCGCGCGAAGTCGTATGCCAAGGAGTCCTTCGCCGAGGCACACGAGTCCGACGACCAGGCCCAGTCGTCCCGGCAGGCCGCGGACGCCGCGGCCGACGCGGCCGACGACGCGGAGAGCGCCGCCGACTCGGCCCGTTCGGAGGCGGATGCGGCCTCCCAGGCCGCGGCCGACGCCGACGCGGCCGCCACCCGCGCGGAGGCCGCGGCCAAGCGGGCCCACGCCGACGCCGACGCCGCCCGGTCCGCCAAGGAGGACGCGGACGCCGCCGTCGCCACCGCGACCAGCGGCGCCGCCGACGCCATCGCCGCGTCCAGGACAGCCGCCACCGCTGCGAGCGCCGCGGTGAAACTCGCCGACGAGGCAGAGGCGCACGCCGCCGACGCCAAGTCCCAGGCAGACGCGGCCAACACGGCCGCCAAGACCGCGATCGCCGGCGCCAACGTCGCCTCCGGGCACGCCTACGCCGCCTCCCAGGCCGCCGTCGACGCCGGCAACGCCGCCCGCCAGGTGGCTGCTCCCGCCAATGACGCCGTCCAGCTGGGCGCCCCGTACGTCACCACCGACTCCGCCGCCGGCCTCGCCGTACTGACCGGGCAGTCCAGCAAGACGATCGCCGAGCAGCAGCAGGCCGTCGCCGAGGCCCACGCCCAGAACGCCCAGGCGGCTGCCGCCCAGGCCACGAGCACCGCCAACGCGGCCACCGGCGACGCCAAGGCCGCGTACACCCTGGCCGCCGAAGCCGCCGGTTACGCAGCCGACGCCCGCGCCTCCGCGAAGCAGGCCCTGGACTACTCCGCCGAAGCCGCCGGATACGCCTCCCAGGCCGCCCAGTCCCTGGCCCGCACCGTCGCCTACGACAACCAGGCCACCGCCGACGCCAAAGCCGCCGACGACGCGGCCGGCCGCGCCGACGGCTACGCCACGCAGGCCCGCGACTCCGCCGACGCCGCCGCCCGCGACGCCGACGCCGCCCGCACCGCGGCCGGCCAGGCGGAACAGGCCGCCGCGGACGCCCGGGCCGCCGCCAAGGACGCCGACGCCCAGGCCACCGCCGCCGAGGAAGCGGCCAAGGACGCCCAGAAGTACGCCGAATCCGCCCAGCAGGCGGCCACGGAGGCAGCCAATGCCCAGGCCAACCAGCAGGTCGGCTCCGGCGCCGGAACGGGCATCGGCGGCACCTTCTACGTCATCGACAAGAACACCCTCAACGTCACGGACGTGAAGCAGGACAAGCCCTGTGAGATCCCGCCGGGCTTCGGCACCAGCTGCACGGTGACCTTCACCTACACGTTCGACGTCTCGGTCGACTTCTACCTCTGCGTCAACCCCGACGTACCCGCGACCGCGGCCGGCTGCCCCGACGAGGACACCCTGTTCCTCAAGACCGAGCAGCTCAAGGGCCTCACGAAGGACGACACCAAGACCTTCACCCAGCTCGACATCCTCAAGGGCCTGCTGAACACCTACCAGACCGTCGGCAAGGAGATCCTGGTCCAGGACTTCGTGGACTGCTGGCACGGCAGCGCCAGCGGCTGCGCCTGGGCCGCCTCCAACTTCGTCCCCGGCAAGACTCTCGAGAAGATCGCCGAGGGGTTCAGGGCCCTCGACGCGGCGATGGAGGCCGGCACCGGCATCCGAGACGCGCTCGACGCCCTGAAGACCATCGACGGCCTCGACCCCTCGACGCTGAAGCACATCGAGGACGCCGTCGACGAACTCGAAGATGTCATCTCGGTCTGCACCAAGGACAGTTTCACGGCGAGCACGGGCGTGCTGCTGGCCGACGGTACCGTCAAGAGCATCCGCGCGGTCCGCACCGGCGACCTCCTGCGCACCACGGATCCGGCCACCGGCCGGACCGTCACCGAACCGGTGATCTCCACCCACCGGCACGACACCTCCGCGCTCACGGACGTCACCGTCGGCGGCGCGCTGGTCACCAGCACGACGGGGCACCGCTTCTACGTCGACGGGCGTGGCTGGACGGCGGTGTCGGACCTGCGCGTCGGGGATCTGCTCCGGGCACCCGACGGTTCGCTCAGCCCCGTGACCGCCCTGCGCGAGCACGGCGTCCTGGCGCCCCGCGAGGTGTACGACCTCACCGTCCAAGGCACGCACACCTTCTACGTCCGTGCCGACGGATCCCGGTCCCGGGACGTCCTCGTCCACAACTGCACCGACATCATCGGAGATGAGGGGCTGGGCGGCGCACACACCATCACGGACCACGTCGACCCGTCGGACCAGCAGATGTTGGACAAGGCGAAAGACGAGCCGAACGGCGTCGCCACCCGGTGGACCGACAAGGCGACGGCTGCCGAAGCGGTGGACAAGGCCGTCACCGCCTGGACGAAGAAGAACGCCGTCCAGCTCAAGAACTGGCAGACCAGGCAGGCGCGTCTCATGAGGGAGGGAAGCCTGCTGGAGACGAAGACGTTCACCTGGGACGTCCGGGACATGGGCCCCTCGCTGGGCAAGGTCTGGGTACGTGGCGGTGATCTCGCGGGGAAGGCCGCCGGGACCAAGGTGGTCGTCACCCTCAAATACATTGGTAAGACCCCGCGCCATTACGAGAAGTGGGTCGTCTACACCGCCTATCCGAAGGGATGATCATGACGGCGGAGTTCGGACTCTCCTGGCTGTCCATGCAGTGCGACGGCCTGGAACAGACCTTGGCCCTGGCGGAGCTGGACTGCCTCGTGGAGAGTGGCCCCAGGCCGGCCCTGCTGATGATCGCTGCCCGTTCGGTGACCGACGTGCCCGCGCCGGGCCACACCCTGCTCGGGCGGGACGTACGACGGCTGCTGGAGTCGCCGCTCGACGACACCGTGCTGCGCACGGTGTGGGCCGAAGGCACGGACACCGCCTTCGATCCCCGGTGGGACGAGCAGAGCATGCGGGACTGGCTGGCCGGGATCGAAGCGGCGTGGCTGGATGCCGAACGGCTGGCGGACCCGGGCTTCGTCCCGCCTCCCCCGGCGCCGGCGCCTGATCCGGGTCTGCGCGCGGTGGTCCTTGAAGTCATCGACGGGGCGGCGCCCCGGCTGGCGGACGCGACGGAGAACCGCGCCTGGCCTCCCAAGGTCACGGGCCTGGTGCCCGCTCTGACCGAGGTGGTCGAGAGCGTTGACGCGGACCTGGGTTTCCGGCTCTTCCTGCGGGCTCTGAAGGCCTTGGCCCTACCCGTCGGCCCGCATGAGCACCAGGCGCTCCTGGCGGTCGGCGAACGGTTCGGCTACCCGGACCTGGTCGACGAGGGCTACCTCCACGTCGTCCCGGCCGTGCCCTAGGCGCGGCTCGCGGCAACGCACAGGGCCCCGGTACGGCAACCAGCTGTACCGGGGCCCCGCGCTTGATGTGGCTCGCATCTCAGCATCCAGGACAGTTCCATAAGGGGTTCACGCGCCTGTCGGAGTCCATTACCCTGGACTGAGAAGTGCACCGTAATGAACAGCCGACCTCCTGGACCGCCCGTGACCACCCCCAGCACCTCGCAGTCGGCGCCGACGTCCACGGCCGCCCCGGTGTCCGCGCCCGCCGCCTCCGGCCTCCCGGGCCGGCTCGGCTCGCTCGGTCCCGTCGGGCTGGTCCTCGCCGGCGGGATCTCCGTCCAGTTCGGCGGCGCCCTCGCGGTGACCCTGATGCCCAGGGCGGGCGCGCTCGGCGTGGTGACTCTGCGGCTCCTCGCGGCCGCCGTGATCCTGCTGGTGGTCTGCCGCCCACGGCTGCGCGGCCACTCCCGCACCGACTGGGGCACGGTGATCGTCTTCGGCATCACCATGGGCGCGATGAACGGTCTCTTCTACGAGGCCGTCGACCGCATCCCGCTGGGCCTCGCCGTCACCCTCGAAGTGCTCGGTCCGCTCGCCCTGTCGGTGCTGGCCTCCCGGCGCCTGATCAACGCCCTCTGGGCAGGACTCGCGCTGGGCGGCGTCTTCCTGCTCGGCGGCGGGGACTTCAGCGGCCTCGACCCCGTCGGTGTCGGCCTGGCCCTGGGGGCCGGCGCCATGTGGGCCACCTACATCATCTTCAGCGCCCGCACCGGCCGCCGTTTCCCACAGGCCGACGGTCTGGCCCTGGCCATGGCGGTCGCGGCCCTGCTGTTCCTCCCGCTGGGCATCGCCGGAGCCGGCAGCAGGCTCCTGGACCCGACCACCGTCGCCCTGGGCTCGTCGGTCGCGGTCCTCTCCTCGGTCCTGCCCTACACCCTCGAACTCCTCGCCCTGCGCCGCCTTCCGGCCCACACCTTCGCCGTCCTCATGAGCCTGGAACCGGCCATCGCCGCCACCGCCGGCTTCCTCGTCCTCGGCCAGGCCCTGTCGGCCCCCCAGGCGGCCGCCGTCGCCCTCGTCATCGCGGCGAGCGTCGGCGCGGTCCGCTCCCAGGTGGGACGCGGCCGACGGCAGGCGGTCGCCGCACAGCCGGGCTCGGTGGTCGCTGCGCAACCGGACTCGGCGGGCGGGGTCCGGCCGGAGCCGGCGGCCGCAGCTCAGCCGGAGGGGAACGGCGGCGCGTCCTGACAGCCGTTCGACGGCCGCCGGATCTTCTTCACGGTCTGGGCGTCCAGCGCGACCTGCGCCGACCTCGCGCCCGGCTTCCCGTTCGGATGCCAGTTCCCGGTGACGGACACCCAGGTGTTGGCGGCCGGGATGCTGTCGCCGTAGATCCGCACCCTCACGGACTGCGCGTCGGCCGCGCAGCAAGAGCTGTGCTCCCGGCCACGGCTCTCCCAAATTCATGCAAGCGTGCTTGATTGTTTTCGGTGCCGCTGCCATGCTCCCCCCATGTCCGATCCGACGCCCGTCATCGACGACCTGCGTGAGGAAAGTGCGGAACTCGACCGGCTGGTAGCCGGGTTGGGAGCCGACCAGTGGGCTCTCGCCACCCCCGCACCCCGCTGGACCGTCGCCCACCAGATCGCGCACCTCGCCTGGACCGACCACTCCTCGCTCCTGGCCGTGACCGACCAGGACGCCTTCTCCCGCGAGGTCGAGAAGGCGCTGGCCCAGCCCGGGGACTTCGTGGACAACGGGGCGGAGGAAGGCGCCGCCAAGCCCCCCGCCCGGTTGCTGGCGGACTGGCGGGCCGGCCGGGAGGCCCTGGACCAGGCACTGCGCGCGGCGCCCGCACGGGCGCGTTTCCCCTGGTACGGCCCCCCTATGTCGGTCGCCTCCATGGCCACCGCCCGCCTGATGGAGACCTGGGCGCACGGCCTCGACATCGCCGACGCGCTGGGCGTGACCCGCACCCCCACCGACCGGCTCCGGCACATTGCCCGGCTCGGCGTCCGCACCCGGGACTTCGCCTTCGGCGTGCACGGACAGCCCGTGCCCTTCGAGGAGTTCCGCGTCGAACTGACCGCCCCCTCCGGCGAGCTGTGGACGTACGGCCCCGAGGACGCCGACGACCGCGTCACCGGCCCCGCCCTCGACTTCTGCCTCCTGGTCACCCAGCGCGCCCACCGCGCCGACCTCGCCCTCGAAGCCGCCGGGCCGGACGCCGACCGCTGGCTGGACCTCGCCCAGGCCTTCGCGGGCCCGCCCGGCACCGGCCGCGCCCCTAAGGGCGGCACTCCGTGACCCTGCGCATAGGCAACGCCTCCGGCTTCTACGGCGACCGCTTCGACGCGCTGCGCGAGATGCTCACCGGCGGCGAACTCGACGTCCTCACCGGCGACTACCTCGCCGAGCTGACCATGCTCATCCTGGGCCGCGACCGCCTCAAGGACCCCGGCGCCGGATACGCCCGCACCTTCCTGAGCCAGCTGGAGGACTGCCTGGGCCTGGCCCGGGAGCGGGGCGTGCGGATCGTCACCAACGCCGGCGGCCTCAACCCGGCCGGACTCGCCGACGCCGTACGGCGGCTGGCCGACCGGCTCGGCATACCTGTGCGCGTCGCACATGTGGAGGGCGACGACCTCACCGCCGCCCACCCCGGCAGCCTCGCCGCCCACGCCTACCTCGGCGGCTTCGGGATCGCCGAGTGCCTGCGGGCCGGCGCCGACATCGTGGTCACCGGCCGGGTCACCGACGCGGCCCTGGTCACCGGCCCGGCCGCCGCCCACTTCGGCTGGCTGCCGGGGGAGTACGACCGGCTCGCGGGCGCCGTCGTCGCCGGGCACGTCCTGGAGTGCGGGACCCAGGCCACCGGCGGCAACTACGCGTTCTTCGCCGAGGCGGCGGCCGCGGGCCGGGACCTGCGCCGCCCCGGCTTCCCGCTCGCAGAACTCCACGAGGACGGCAGCTGCGTCATCACCAAGCACCCCGGCACCGGCGGCCTCGTCGACGTCGGCACGGTCACCGCCCAGTTGCTGTACGAGACCGCGGGAGCCCGGTACGCGGGCCCCGACGTCACCGCCCGGCTGGACAGCGTCCGGCTGAGCCAGGACGGCCCGGACCGGGTGCGGATCGAGGGTGTCAGGGGCGAGGCCCCGCCGCCCACCCTCAAGGTCGGCCGCAACCGGCTCGGCGGCTTCCGCAACGAGGTCGTCTTCGTGCTCACCGGACTCGACATCGAGGCGAAGGCCGCGCTGGTGCGCGAGCAGATGACCGACGCGCTCGCGCTCGCCAAGTCACCGCCCGCCGGGATCCGCTGGGAGCTGGTCCGCACCGACCGCCCCGACGCGGACACCGAGGAGACGGCCGGCGCGCTGCTCCGGCTCGTCGTACGGGACCGGGACCAGGAGACGGTCGGCCGGGCGCTGACCGGAGCCGCCGTGGAACTCGCGCTCGCCAGCTACCCCGGATTCCATGTGCTGGCCCCACCGGGAAAGGGCGCGCCCTATGGGGTCTTCGAGGATGTGTACGTCCCCCATGGCGAGGTGCCCCATGTGGCCGTCCTCCATGACGGGCGACGGATCCCGGTGCCGCCCGCCCAGGACACCCTCGTACTCCAGGACCCGCCCGAACCACCGCTGCCAGAGCCGCTGACCGAGCCGTACCCGGCCGGTGGTCCCACCCGGCGGGCGCCGCTCGGGCTCGTCGCCGGGGCCCGCAGCGGGGACAAGGGCGGAAACGCCAACGTCGGCGTCTGGGTGCGCTCGGACGAGGCGTGGCGCTGGCTCGCGCACACCCTGACCGTCGACACCTTCCGCCGCCTCCTGCCGGAGACCGCCGAGCTGCCGGTCACCCGGCACCTGCTCCCCAACCTCCGCGCCCTCAACTTCACCGTCGAGGGCATTCTCGGCGAGGGGGTGGCCGCCCAGCATCGTTTCGACCCCCAGGCCAAGGCCCTCGGCGAATGGCTCCGCTCCCGCCACCTGGACATCCCGGAGGCCCTGCTGTGACGGTCATCGAGACCACCCTCGACCCCCACACCCCCGACTACCGGGCGAACCGGGAGTCCATGCTCGCCAAGCTCGCGGACCTGGAGGCCGAGCACACCAAGGCCCTTGCGGGCGGCGGTCCGAAGTACGTCGAACGGCACCGGGGGCGCGGCAAGCTCCTGGCCCGCGAGCGCATCGAACTCCTCCTCGACCCCGACACCCCCTTCCTTGAGCTGTCCCCGCTGGCCGCCTGGGGCAGCGACTACGCCGTCGGCGCCTCGCTGGTCACCGGCATCGGGGTCGTCGAGGGCGTGGAGTGCCTGATCACCGCCAACGACCCGACCGTGCGCGGCGGCGCCAGCAACCCCTGGTCGCTGAAGAAGGCGCTGCGCGCCAACGACATCGCCCTCGCCAACCGGCTGCCCTGCATCAGCCTGGTCGAGTCCGGCGGCGCCGACCTGCCCTCCCAGAAGGAGATCTTCATCCCGGGCGGCGCCATCTTCCGCGACCTCACCCGCCTCTCGGCCGCCGGCATCCCCACCGTCGCCGTCGTCTTCGGCAACTCCACCGCCGGCGGCGCCTACATCCCCGGCATGTCCGACCACGTGATCATGGTGAAGGAGCGCGCGAAGGTCTTCCTGGGCGGACCGCCCCTGGTGAAGATGGCCACCGGCGAGGAGAGCGACGACGAGTCGCTGGGCGGCGCGGAGATGCACGCGCGTGTGTCGGGCCTCGCCGACTACTTCGCCGTCGACGAACCGGACGCGCTCCGCCAGGCCCGCCGCGTGGTGGCCCGCCTCAACCACCGCAAGGCACACCCGGATCCGGGTCCCGCGGAGCCCCCCAAGTACGCGGCCGAGGAACTCCTCGGCATCGTCCCCGGCGACCTCAAGATCCCCTTCGACCCGCGCGAGGTGATCGCCCGCCTCGTCGACGCCTCCGACTTCGACGAGTTCAAGCCGCTGTACGGCACCAGCCTCGCCACCGGCTGGGCGAGCCTGCACGGCTACCCGGTCGGCATCCTCGCCAACGCCCAGGGCGTGCTGTTCAGCCAGGAGTCCCAGAAGGCCGCCCAGTTCATCCAGCTCGCCAACCAGCGCGACATCCCCCTCCTCTTCCTCCACAACACCACCGGCTACATGGTCGGCAAGGAGTACGAGCAGGGCGGCATCATCAAGCACGGCGCCATGATGATCAACGCGGTCAGCAACAGCCGCGTCCCGCACCTCTCCGTCCTCATGGGCGCCTCCTACGGCGCCGGGCACTACGGCATGTGCGGGCGCGCCTACGACCCCCGCTTCCTGTTCGCCTGGCCCAGCGCCAAGTCCGCCGTCATGGGCCCGCAGCAGCTCGCCGGCGTCCTCTCGATCGTCGCCCGCCAGTCGGCCGCCGCGAAGGGCCAGCCCTACGACGACGACGGCGACGCGGCCCTGCGCGCCATGGTCGAGCAGCAGATCGAGTCCGAGTCGCTGCCCAAGTTCCTGTCCGGACGGCTCTACGACGACGGCGTCATCGACCCGCGCGACACCCGCACCGTCCTCGGCCTGTGCCTGTCCGCCATCCACACCGCCCCCTACGAAGGCGCACGCGGCGGCTTCGGCGTCTTCCGGATGTGAGGGACCACGTGATTTCCACCCTGCTCGTCGCCAACCGCGGCGAGATCGCCTGCCGGATCTTCCGCACCTGCGCCGACCTCGGCATCCGCACGGTCGCCGTGCACTCCGACGCCGACGAGAACGCGCTCCACGCGCGCGTGGCCGACACCGCCGTACGGCTGCCGGGCTCGACCCCGGCCGACACCTACCTGCGCGCCGACCTGGTGGTGAAGGCCGCAGTGAACGCCGGCGCGGACGCCGTGCACCCCGGATACGGCTTCCTCTCCGAGAACGCCGACTTCGCGCGCGCCGTCATCGACGCCGGCCTGGTCTGGATCGGCCCGCCCCCCGAGGCGATCGAGGCGATGGCGTCCAAGACCCGCGCCAAGGAGCTCATGGGCATCGCCCCGCTGGGCGAGGTCACCGAGTCCGACCTGCCGGTGCTGGTCAAGGCGGCCGCCGGCGGCGGCGGGCGCGGCATGCGCATCGTGCGCCGCCTCGACGAACTGGCCGCCGCTCTGGAGGGCGCACGTGCCGAGGCCACCAGTGCCTTCGGCGACGGCGAGGTCTTCGTCGAGCCCTACCTCGAGCGTGGCCGCCACGTCGAGGTGCAGATCCTCGCCGACACCCACGGCACGGTCTGGCCGCTCGGCACCCGCGACTGCTCACTCCAGCGCAGACACCAGAAGGTCATCGAGGAGGCACCGGCACCCGGCCTCCCCGAAGGCCTGGTGAAGGAGCTGCACGCACTGGCCGTACGCGCCGCCCGCTCCGTCGCCTACGTCGGCGCGGGCACCGTCGAGTTCCTCGTCGCCGACGGCCGCGCGCACTTCCTGGAGATGAACACCCGCCTCCAGGTCGAACACCCCGTCACCGAGGCCGTGTTCGGCCTCGACCTGGTCGCCGAGCAGATCCGCGTCGCGGAGGGCCACACCCTCCCCCTCGACCCGCCACCCGCGCGCGGCCACGCGATCGAGGCCCGCCTCTACGCCGAGGACCCCGCCCGCGACTGGGCCCCGCAGGCCGGCACCCTGCACCGCCTTGCCGTACCGGGCAGCGTTCGCCTGGACACCGGTTACACCGACGGCGACGAGATCGGCGTCCACTACGACGCCATGCTCGCGAAAGCCGTCGCCCACGCCCCGACCCGCGCGGAGGCCCTCCGCAAACTGGCCCACGCCCTCGAACAGGCCACCCTGCACGGCCCCACCACCAACCGCGACCTCCTCGTCCGCTCCCTGCGTCACGAGGAGTTCACGACGGCCCGCATGGACACCGGCTTCTACGACCGGCACCTCACCGAACTGACGGCGCCCACCGCCGACCCGCACGCCCCCCTCGCCGCCGCCCTGGCCGACGCCCACGGCCGCTCCCGCTTCGGCGGCTGGCGCAACCTGCCCGCCCAGCCCCAGGCCAAGCGCTACCTGATGGCAGGCGAGGAGCACGAGGCCCACTACCGGCACACCCGCGAGGGCCTCACGACGGACGGCGTACGCGTCGTGCACGCCGACGCGCGTCTCGTCGTACTCGACATCGACGGCGTACACCGCAAGTACGAGGTGTCGCGCTACGGCGACCAGGTCCACGTCAACAACACGACCCTCACCGCCCTGCCCCGCTTCCCCGATGCCAAGGCTCAGTTGGCACCGGGTTCACTGCTGGCCCCGATGCCGGGGACGGTCGTACGGATGGCGGAGGGCCTGGAGGTGGGCGCCGCCGTGGAGGCCGGCCGGCCCCTCCTCTGGCTGGAGGCGATGAAGATGCAGCACCAGATCACAGCGCCGGTGACGGGGACCCTCAGCGAGCTGCGGGTCGTAGTCGGCCAACAGGTAGAGCCCGGCTCCCTACTGGCAGTAGTACAAGCGCCCCTTTAGGGGCGCGGGGAACTGCGCGAGAAACCACGACGCACCCGCACTCGAAGGAGCCCCCATGCCCCCCCAAATCGAAACCGACGAACACAAGGCACTCCGCGCAGCGGTAGCCGCCCTCGGCGCGAAGTACGGCCGCGACTACATCACCCGGACCGTCGCCGAGGGTCGCCACCCCACCGAACTCTGGCAGGAAGCCGGAAAACTCGGCTACCTCGGCGTCAACCTCCCGGAGGAGCACGGCGGCGGAGGCGGCGGCATCGCCGAACTCTCCATCGTCCTGGAGGAACTCGGCGCGGCAGGCTCCCCGCTCCTCATGCTCGTGGTCTCACCCGCGATCTGCGGCACTGTGATCGCCCGCTTCGGCACCGAGGAACAGAAGCGGACCTGGCTGCCCGGCCTCTCCGACGGCACCCGCCTCATGGCCTTCGGCATCACCGAGCCCGACGCCGGCTCCAACTCCCACCGCATCACCACCACCGCCCGCCGCGACCCGGCGAGCGGCGACTGGCTGCTCACCGGCCGCAAGGTCTTCATCTCCGGCGTCGACATGGCCGACGCCGTCCTCATCGTCGGCCGCACCGAGGACGCCCGCACCGGCCGCCTCAAGCCCTGCCTGTTCATCGTCCCCACGGACGCCGAGGGCTTCCACAAGCGCCCCATCGACATGGAACTGAACGCCGCCGAGAAGCAGTTCGAGCTGACTCTGGACGACGTACGGCTGCCCGCCGCCGCGCTCGTCGGCGACGAGGACGCGGGCCTGCTGCAGCTGTTCGCCGGACTCAACCCCGAGCGGATCATGACCGCCGCGTTCGCGATCGGCATGGGCCGCTACGCGCTCTCCAGGGCGATCGAGTACGCGCGCGACCGTACCGTCTGGAAGGCCCCCATCGGCGCCCACCAGGCCATCGCCCACCCCCTCGCCCAGGCCCACATCGACCTCGAACTCGCCCGCCTGATGATGCAGAAGGCCGCCCACCTGTACGACGCGGGCGACGACACCGGCGCAGGCGAGGCCGCCAACATGGCCAAGTACGCGGCCGGCGAGGCCTGCGTCAGGGCCGTCGACCAGGCCGTGCACACCCTCGGCGGCAACGGCCTCACCCGGGAATTCGGGCTCGCCTCGTTGATAACGGCCGCGCGCGTGGCTCGTATTGCTCCGGTGAGCAGGGAGATGATTCTCAACTACGTCTCCCACCAGACCCTCGGCCTGCCCAAGTCGTACTGAGGTCGCACGCAGGCCGAACCGAGGCCGTGACGAGGCCCAAGGCCGCCTTGGAGGAACCGTGTTCCGCAGTGAGTACGCAGACGTTCCACCCGTAGAACTCCCCATCCACGAAGCCGTGCTGGGCCGCGCCGCCGAGTTCGGCGACGCACCCGCCCTGATCGACGGCACCGACGGCACCACCCTCACGTACACACAACTGGACCGGTTCCACCGCCGGATCGCGGCCGCACTCGCCGACGCCGGCGTCCGCAAGGGCGACGTCCTCGCCCTGCACAGCCCCAACACGGTCGCCTTCCCGACCGCGTTCTACGCGGCCACGCGCGCGGGTGCCTCCGTCACCACCGTGCACCCGCTCGCCACGCCCGAGGAGTTCGCCAAACAGCTCACGGACTCCGCCGCCCGCTGGATCGTCACCGTCTCACCGCTCCTCGCAGCCGCCCGCCGGGCCGCCGAACTCGCGGGCGGCATAGCGGAGATATTCGTCTGCGACAGCGCCCCCGGACACCGCTCGCTGATCGACATGCTGGCCAGTGAAGCCCCGGAGCCCGAGGTCGACATCGACCCCGCCGAGGACGTCGCCGCCCTGCCGTACTCCTCCGGCACCACCGGCGTCCCCAAGGGCGTGATGCTCACCCACCGGCAGATCGCCACCAACCTCGCCCAGCTCGAACCCGCCGTCCCGGCCGGCCCCGGCGACCGGATCCTCGCCGTCCTCCCCCTCTTCCACATCTACGGCCTCACCGCCCTCATGAACGCGCCGCTGCGCAAGGGCGCCACCGTCGTCGTCCTGCCCCGCTTCGACCTGGAGACCTTCCTCGCCGCGATCCAGAACCACCGCATCACCGGCCTGTACGTCGCCCCGCCGATCGTCCTCGCCCTCGCCAAGCACCCCGCGGTCGCCGCGTACGACCTGTCCTCCCTGAAGTACGTCATGAGCGCCGCCGCCCCCCTGGACGCCCGCCTCGCCGCCGCCTGCTCCGAGCGCCTCGGCCTGCCGCCGGTCGCCCAGGCCTACGGCATGACGGAACTCTCGCCCGGCACCCACGTCACCCCGCTCGACGCCCTGGACCAGGCACCGCCCGGCACCGTCGGCAAGCTCATCGCCGGCACCGAGATGCGGATCGTCTCCCTCGACGACCCGCACAAGGACATCGGCACCGGCGAACCCGGCGAGATCCTCATCCGCGGCCCCCAGGCCATGAAGGGCTACCTCGGCCGCCCCGACGCCACCGCCGACATGATCGACACCGACGGCTGGCTGCACACCGGCGACGTCGGCCACGTCGACGCCGACGGCTGGCTGTTCGTCGTCGACCGGGTCAAGGAACTCATCAAGTACAAGGGCTTCCAGGTCGCCCCCGCCGAACTGGAGGCCCTCCTGCTCACCCACCCGGGCATCGCCGACGCCGCCGTCGTCGGCGCCTACAACGAGGACGGCAACGAGATCCCGCACGCCTTCGTCGTCCGCCAGCCCACCGCCGGCGACCTCACCGAGAACGAGACCATGCTCTACGTCGCCGAACACGTCGCGCCCTACAAGCGCGTCCGCAAGGTCACCTTCATCGCCGGAGTGCCCCGCGCGGCCTCCGGGAAGATACTCCGCCGCGAACTGCGCGCCCTCGCGAAGACCGCGGAACCCGAGGAGCGACCATGACATCGCCCGGAACACGGCCCGGATCACCGGCCGGAACGCCGACCGGAACGTTGATCGGACAGACACACGCGCGGGCCGTCACCACTCTCAGCCTCGACGCCACCGCCACCCGCAACGCCCTGTCCGCCGCCCTCGTCGCCGAACTCGCCCAGGCCCTCACCGACAGCGCCAAGGACCCCGACGTCCGCGCCGTCGTCCTCACCCACACCGGCAACACCTTCAGCGCCGGCGCCGACCTGCGCGACCCGCCCGACCCGGACGCCCTCGTCGGGCTCCTGCGGCAGATCGTCGAACTGCCCAAACCCGTCGTCGCCCGCGTCACCGGCCACGTCCGCGCCGGCGGCCTCGGCCTCCTCGCCGCCTGCGACATCGCCGCCGCCTCCACCGACTCCACCTTCGCCTTCACCGAGGTGCGCATCGGCGTCGCCCCCGCGGTGATCTCCCTGCCCCTCCTGCCGCGCACCGACCCCCGCACCGTCGCCCGCTACTACCTCACCGGCGAACGCTTCGCCCCCGCCGAGGCCGTCCGCCTCGGCCTCCTCACCACCACCGCCGACGACGTCGACACCGCTCTCGAACCCATCCTCGACGGCCTCCGCCGCTCCGCCCCCCAGGCCCTGGCCGAGACGAAACAGCTGCTCACAGCTAGGGTGCTGGAGACATTCGACCGGGACGCGGCCACCCTCACCGCACTCTCGGCCCGGCTGTTCTCCTCCGACCAGGCCCGCGAGGGGATGACGGCCTTCCTCGAACGACGGGACGCAGCGTGGGTGGTGTGAACACGGGGGCGAGCACGGCGGAACGCGCGCCCAAGCAGGACCGCAGCCGGGCCACCCGGCAGCGGCTCCTGGAGGCCGCCGTGGCCTGCCTCGCCGAACACGGCTGGAGCGGCTCCACGGTCGCCGTCGTCGCCGAACGCGCCGGCGTCTCCCGGGGCGCCGCCCAGCACCACTTCCCGACCCGCGAGGACCTCTTCACGGCCGCCGTCGAATACGTCGCCGAGGAACGCTCCACGGCCCTGCGCGCCCTGTTCCCGCAGGGCGCGGCCGACGACCGCAGAGCAGTCGTCTCCGCCCTCGTCGACCTCTACACCGGCCCCCTCTTCCGCGCCGCCCTCCACCTCTGGGTCGCCGCCTCCAAGGAGGACCAGCTCCGCCCCCGGGTGACGGAACTGGAGGCCCGAGTCGGCCGCGAGACCCACCGCATCGCCGTCGACCTCCTGGGCGCGGACGAGTCCCACCCGGGTACCCGGGAGACGGTCCAGGGTCTCCTGGACATGGCGAGGGGCCTCGGCCTCGCCAACCTCCTCACGGACGACAGGGCGAGGCGGGAGCGGGTAGTCGAGCAGTGGGCGGCACTACTGGACGAGACGCTGGGCTGAAAAGCAGGGCCCGAAGGGCCCGCTTTCCAGGGGCGCGGGGCAAACGATGTGCGGCTGCCGCCGCGTGGGCGCGACCAGCCCCCACCTACCCGCACCCGCCCACGCACCCCAAGGGGCAACTCAGTGGGCGATATCCGCATACCCCTCGATGTCCTGAGGCCTCCGCGCCCCCGGCCCCACATACTCCGCCGACGGCCGCACCAACCGCCCCGTCCGCTTCTGCTCAAGAATGTGCGCCGACCACCCGGCAGTCCGCGCACACGTGAACATCGACGTGAACATGTGCGCCGGCACCTCCGCGAAGTCCAGCATGATCGCCGCCCAGAACTCCACATTGGTGGCGAGCACACGATCCGGCCGCCGGTTGTGGAGCTCCTCCAGCGCCGCCTTCTCCAACGCCTCCGCGATCTCGAACCGCGGCGCCCCCAGCTCCCGCGCCGTCCGCCGCAGCACCCGCGCCCGCGGATCCTCCGCCCGGTACACCCGGTGCCCGAACCCCATCAGCCGCTCACCCCGGTCCAGCGCCCGCTTGACGTACCCCACCGCGTCCCCGGTCCGCTCGATCTCCTCGATCATCCCGAGCACCCGCGACGGCGCACCCCCGTGCAACGGCCCCGACATGGCCCCCACCGCACCCGACAGCGCCGCGGCGACATCCGCACCGGTCGAGGCGATCACCCGCGCCGTGAAGGTGGACGCGTTCATCCCGTGCTCGGCGGCCGAAGTCCAGTAGGCGTCGACGGCCGCCACATGCTTGGGATCCGGCTCGCCACGCCACCGGATCATGAACCGCTCGACCACCGAGTGCGCCTTGTCGATCTCCCGCTGCGGCACCATCGCCAGCCCCTGCCCGCGGGCCGACTGGGCGACGTACGACAGCGCCATGACCGCGGCCCGCGCCAGATCCTCCCGGGCCTGCTCGGCATCGATGTCCAGGAGCGGCTTCAGCCCCCACACCGGCGCCAGCATCGCGAGCGCCGACTGCACGTCCACCCGGATGTCACCCGAATGGACGGGGATCGGGAACGGCTCGGCCGGCGGCAGCCCCGGATTGAAGGCCCCGTCCACCAGCAGCCCCCACACGTTCCCGAACGAGACGTGCCCGACCAGATCCTCGATGTCGACGCCCCGGTACCGCAGGGCCCCTCCCTCCTTGTCCGGTTCGGCGATCTCCGTCTCGAACGCGACGACTCCTTCGAGCCCAGGCACGAAGTCGGACATGGGGCGGCTCCTCATGGGTGTAGGCGGAGGCAACTGCACCATAACTCCGAGTGCCACAGTTGGGGACCCCAGCGGCACTCAGTGCCACGGCGGGTATGCGTCACATGTGCCCCGGACCCATATGTGCATACGGCAGGATGACCGCGTGACCGATCGCGACGCCGCCGCCTCCGACGACCCCATCCTCGACCCCGCCGCGATGCGCAAGCACTACCGGGCCGAGGGATTCGAAGAACACGATCTGGCCGCCCACCCCATGGACCAGTTCACCCGCTGGTTCGAACAGGCCGCGCGGGCCGCCGCCGACGGCATGATCTACGAACCCAACGCGATGGTCGTCGCCACCGCCGACGCCGAGGGCCGCCCCAGCTCGCGCACGGTCCTGATGAAGCAGTACGACAGCCGCGGCTTCGTCTTCTACACGAACTACGACTCCCGCAAGGCCCAGGACCTCGCCGCGAACCCGTACGTCTCGCTGGTCTTCCCCTGGCACGCCATCGCCCGCCAGGTCGTCGTCACCGGCACCGCCCGCCGCACCGGCCGCGACGAGACCGCCGCCTACTTCCGCACCCGCCCGCACGGCTCCCAGCTCGGCGCCTGGGCCAGCACCCAGTCCACGGTCATCTACTCCCGCGCCGAACTCGACGCCGCCTACGCGGAGCTCAGCGCCCGCTACCCCGAGGGCGAACAGGTCCCGGTCCCCCCGCACTGGGGCGGCTTCCGCATCGCCCCCCAGACCGTCGAGTTCTGGCAGGGCCGCCAGAACCGCCTCCACGACCGCCTCCGCTACGTCGCCGACCCCGCCGGCACCTGGCACGTGGAACGCCTCAGCCCCTGACGTCCCCACAGCGCCCGAAAACGCAGACGACCCGCGAGCTCAGGTCCCTCCGCCAATCGGCGGAGAAGCCGGCCGGACGCACCGGCGAGCTCGCGGGTCGGGTGACTGCTTGGGATTGGGCCGGCTGCATGCATCGGTCGCATGCTGGTCCGGCACCGCACTCGGTGTGGTGACGGGCCGCTAGCCCGCAGCCACCTCACGCGTCCGGTTGTCATACATCTGCCGAACCACCTCCCTTCTCGTGTACCTCACACCCTACGAAGCCGGTCGAAGGTGCTCAAGGGATTTATTTGAAGATGACGTGCCACGGCGGCACCCCCTAGCTTCCCGACCATGACAGAGCGGCGAGTGATTGCGGGCGGGCTTCGGATCGGCCTTGTGGACGACGACGGTGACGCGCTGGAGGAGTGGCGGTACGTGCACAACGTCGTGGTGCCGCCTGCTGCGATGTCGGTCGGGGAGGCGCGGGAGCGGCTTGCGCGGGGGTACCGGCTGGAGAACGCGTACGACGGGGAGGTGCTGGTGGGGTGTTCGACCGTGCGGCCTGTCGTCGGTGGGGTGGTGACGGTGATCGTGCGGGTGTTGCCGGAGTTTCGGCGGCGGGGGTTCGGGGCGGCCTTGTACGAGCATGCGCTCGGGTACGCGCGCGGGCAGGGGGCCGAGGTCGTCGAGACGTGTGTGCTGGGTGTCAATGGGGACGGGTTGCGGTTCGCCGCGCGGTACGGGTTCGCCGAGGTGGAGCGGTATGTGCTCGACGGGGAGCGTGACGAGTGGGTGGATCTGCGGCTCGTGCTGTGAGGCGGTGGCGGGCGGCGGGTTGCAACGATTCCTTCAATCTTGCGGGAACACAGTGTGGGCTGCGTCACGTTCGAGTTGAATGAAGGGCAGTGAGTGAGCCTGATGGGGGTCCAGGTGAGTGCTTCCCGGCGTAGTGGGGCCACGGACGAGCTGGGGCCCGACGAGCCCGAGCCGGAGCGGGAGCGGGATGTTCCGGAGGACTCGGGCGGGTCCGACCTGCTCGCGGCGCTGCTCGACGGCATGGACGCGGCACTGTGTGCCTTCGACGCGGACGGTTTCGTCACTCACTGGAACCGTGAGGCCGAGCGGATCCTGGGGTGGACGGCGGCAGAGGCGGTGGGCCGGCACGGGTTCGCCGGGTGGGCGGTACGTGAGGCGGACGCGGACGAGGTCGAGGGGCGGCTGTTGTCCGCGATGCACGCTCCGGGGCGTCAGGTGCACGAGTTCGCGCTGCTCACGAAGGACGGCGGGCGGGTGCTCGTACGGACCCAGTCGGCGGCCGTGCGGGGGCCGGACGGGAAGCCCGCGGGGGTGTACTGCGCGTTCAGCGAGGTGCACGCGCAGATCGACCTGGAGCGGTCGATCGCGCTGAGCGAGGCACTGTTCGAGGACGCGGCCTGGGGTGTGGTGGTCGTGGACGCGGATCTGCGGCCGGCCGTCGTCAACGCGTATGCCGCGCGGGCGCTCGGTATCGGGCGTACGTCGGCGCTGGGGCGGCCGCTGGGGGAGTTGCTGGCGCTGGGTGTGGAGGATCTGGAGGGTGCGCTGACGCATGTGCTGGCCGAGGGGGCGCCGCCCGCGCCGGCCGAGATGTGGGTGAGCGTGCGGACGGCGGAGGGCGAGCAGCGGCGTTGCTGGCGGTCGGGGTTCCTGCGGCTGGCGTCGCCGCTGGCGGAGGAGCCGGTGCCGCTCGGGGTGGGCTGGCTGTTCACGGACGTCACGGAGGCCAGGCAGGCCGAGCAGGAGGCGGCGATGCTGCGCTTCCGGGCCAATCAGCTGCACCGTGCGGCCCGTGCGGCCGCGGAGTGCGAGGACCCGGCGGAGGCGGCCACCGTCCATCTGGACTTCGCGCTGGCGGGGTTCGCCGACCATGCGGTGATCGACCGGGTGGTGGGCGGTTCGCGGGCCGACGGTGAGGTGGGGCCGGTGCGGCTGGTGCGGATCGCGGCCACGCCGTCGGGGACGCCGGGGCCGAGCATGCTGACGGGCGCGGCGGGGCTGCCGGTGCGGTACGAGGAGGGGCATCCGGCGTTGCAGTGCGTGGCGCGGGCGGGGAGTGTGCGGGCGGATGCCGGTCCGGTGCCGCTGGACCGGGCGCGGGCGTGGGCGCTGGACCGGCAGTGGCCCGGGGACGCGGTGCACGCGTTGTGCGCGGTGCTGCGCAGCCGGGGTCGGACGCTGGGTGTGGTGACGTTCCTGCGCGGGGCGGGCCGCAGCCGTTTCGAGCGGGCGGACGCGACGTACGCCGAGGACGTGGCCGTACGCATCGCCACCGCGCTGGATCTCGCCCACCTCGCGAAGGACCGTCCCGCGGGCTGAGCCGGTCGTCAGACGCCCTTCAGGACGCGGTCGAGTGCCGCCCGTCCCAGGGGCCCCCAGTGCGGCTTGCCGCCGGGAAGTCCGCGCTCTCCGCTCTGGCCCATGAGTATCAGGAAGAGGCTCTTCATCGCGGCCAGTCCGCGGGCGCGCCGGATCGCCGCCTCGTCCGCATGCGCGTACGTGTCGAAGAACCGTGCGGCCGTGCCCGCGGGCAGCAGCACCCACGCGGCGGCGAGGTCCCACGCGGGATCGCCGGCGAACATGGCACCGAAGTCGACGATGCCCGCGAGCGTTCCGTCCGAGACGACGACGTTCGCGGGATGGAGGTCGCCGTGCACCCACACCGGCGGGCCCTGCCACGCCTGGGCCGCGACGGCGTCGTCCCAGACGGCCCGGACGCCGGCGGCGATGTCGTGGGGGGCGACGGCCTGGAGGTAGTTCTCGAAGCCGTCCGAGTAGTTCCCGGGATGGGCACCGCGGTCCGTGGCGGTCGGGGCGTCGGTGGGCGCCGGCACGTGGAGCGCCCTGAGGAAGCCCGCCAGCGTGTCGGCCGCGTGGGTGCCGCGGCTGATCGAGCCGTGGTCCAGCGGCTCGCCGGGAACCCATGTCATCACGGTCCAGTGCTTGGGGAAACGCTCGGAGGGTGCGCCGAACCGCACCGGGGTCGGCACCGGGAGCGGCAGCCGCGGGGCCAGCACGGGCAGCCACCGCCGCTCCTTGAGCTGGAGTTCCGGGGTGGGGTCCATGCGCTGCATGCGTACGGCCAGCTCGTCCCCGAGCCGCCACATCTGGTTGCCCCAGCCGCCCGCCACCTCGTGGATGGCGAGCCCCGCAAGGTCCGGATGCTGCTCCCGCAGCAGGCCGCGGACCAGGTCCGCGCTGATCTCGATCTCGGTACCGGTCACGCGAAGCCACGGTACCTAGGCGCCGGGCGGCGCGGCTGCGGTTCCCGGGCTTCAGTGCTGGTAGAAGATCCGGTCGTGGTACTGCTCGAAGACGCGGGCGTTCCACTCGTGGCCGCCGTCGACGTTGCCGGAGCGCAGCAGCGGGGGTTCGGTGCCGCGGTCGGCGAGGGTGGCGGCGGTGGTGGCCAGGACCGCCTGGAGCAGGGCGCTGGTGACGACGGTGGAGGCGGGCGCGAAGGGTGCCGGGATGGTGTCGAGGGTGAGTTCGGCGTCGCCGACGGCGATCTTCGAGTCGAGGACGACGTCGCAGTGGTCCCTGAGGTAGGTGCCGGAGGCGTGCCGGGAGGTGGTCTCGGTGGCGTACGCGACCGATGTCACGCCGATGACCCTGGCGCCGCGGTCGCGGGCGCTGATGGCCATCTCGACGGGCAGGGCGTTGCGGCCGGAGAGGGAGATGATCACAAGGGCGTCGCCGGCGCGCAGGGGTGAGGTGTCGAGGACGGCGGTGGCGAGTCCGTCGACGCGTTCGAGGCGGGAGCCGAGGGTGGCGGGCATGACGTCGACGCCGACGAGGCCGGGGGCGGCGAGGAGGTTCATGAGGGCGAGGCCGCCGGCGCGGTAGACGACGTCCTGGGCGGCGAGGGAGGAGTGCCCGGCGCCGAAGGCGAAGAGGCGGCCGCCGGCGTCGACGGTGTCGGCGAGGAGGGTGCCGGCGGCGGCGATGGTCTCGGCCTCCTCGTCCCGGACCCGTTGCAGGAGGCCGATGGCGGCGTCGAAGAACAGGTCGGCGGGCGTGCCGTCGCTCATGCGGTGCCCCTTCGCAGCGTCAGCGTCTGTGTCAGCGTCTGTGTCGCGGATCACCCTCAGGTCTGGACCATGGTGGTGTCAATACGGCCTTCGCCGAAGCGTGCCGGGCCACGAGGCCGCGGCGGCCGCAGCGCCCTGCGAGGGGCGCGGGGAACAGTGCGGGCAACACCACCGGCCCGCAGGTGCAGGATGGGCCCGCACCCCCCGTTCGTCCGGTGTCCCCCGGTTGTCAGTGGGATCCGGCAGAATTGGTTGCAGGGCCAGCGCACGCCGCCGGGGCTTCCGGCAGAGGTAACCGAGGGGCACGAATGTCCGGACTGATCGACACCACGGAGATGTATCTCCGCACCATCCTCGAGCTCGAAGAGGAAGGCGTTGTCCCCATGCGCGCCCGCATCGCGGAGCGGCTCGACCAGAGCGGGCCGACGGTGAGCCAGACGGTGGCGCGGATGGAGCGGGACGGTCTGGTGTCCGTCGCCACCGACCGGCACCTGGAGCTGACCGACGAGGGGCGCAGGCTGGCGACGCGCGTGATGCGCAAGCACCGGCTCGCCGAGTGCCTGCTGGTCGACGTGATCGGTCTGGAGTGGGAGCAGGTGCACGCCGAGGCGTGTCGCTGGGAGCACGTGATGAGCGAGGCCGTGGAGCGGCGGGTGCTCGAGCTGCTGCGGCACCCGACCGAGTCGCCGTACGGCAACCCGATTCCCGGGCTGGAGGAGCTGGGCGAGAAGGACGGCGCGGATCCGTTCCTGGACGAGAGCATGGTGTCGCTGGCCGACCTGGACCCGGGCGCGGACGGCAAGACGGTGGTCGTACGCCGGATCGGTGAGCCCATCCAGACCGACGCGCAGCTGATGTACACGCTGCGGCGGGCGGGTGTGCAGCCCGGTTCGGTGGTGAGCGTGACCGAGGCGGCCGGCGGGGTGCTGGTGGGCAGCGGCGGCGAGGCGGCCGAACTGGAGGCGGACGTCGCCTCCCACGTGTTCGTCGCCAAGCGCTGAGTGCCTGAAGCGGTCGTTCAACTTCCTTGGCTCGTGGGGAAGTTGGCAGCTGCCGTCGGCCTCTCTCGCCGGTGTGTCGAACGCGTCGAATCCAAGATTCAGTGCGCCGAATCGCAGCGCCGGAACGTTTCGCGTGCGAGGCTGTCGCGAGAGGCATATGACCTGAGGGGGCGGGGAGGATGTGCCGAAGAAGACATGGGATTGGCCCCGGCACCCTTCGGTGCCGGGGCCTGTCCTCCCCAGTGCTGACCCGGAGCCCCGAGCTCCCAGGGTCATCCCCGCGGACCGTTTTCCCCGAGCGGCCCGCCCCCCGCAGAACAAATCCCCCCGGCGCCGCCGATCATGCCTGGCGAGGGGTCACTCGAATGAGGGGTGTTGCCCGCAGGAACCCCATTTTCGAATAAGGGTTCGATATTCTGCAGTGGTACCGGAGCACCACGAAGCGATACGAGGCGACACTAGGCACGCGGAGCTAGGGGGGTGCCAGGCCCATGGCACGGCGCATCGACGTGACAGGAGCCGGCGGCGTACACCTCGCCGCCTGGGAGTTCGCGGACCCGCCCAAGACGGAGGATCCGGACCACTCGCCTCCCGGCGTGCTGTTACTGCACGGCCTGATGGGCCGCGCCTCGCACTGGGCGTCCACCGCCCGCTGGCTCTCCGCCCGGCACCGTGCCGTCGCCCTCGACCAGCGCGGCCACGGCCAGAGCGACAAGCCCCCGCAGGCCGCCTACACCCGCGAGGCGTACGTCGAGGACGCGGCGGCCGCCGTGGAGCAGCTGGATTTCGCCCCGGCCGTGCTCATCGGCCACGCCATGGGCGCGCTGACCGCCTGGCAGCTCGCCGCGAAGCGCCCCGAACTGGTGCGGGGCCTGATCATCTGCGACATGCGGGCCTCCGCGCTCGGCGCGGCCTCGCAGCGCGAGTGGGCCGACTGGTTCAGCGCCTGGCCCGTTCCCTTCGCGACGCTCGCCGACGTACGCAAGTGGTTCGGCGAGGACGACCCCTGGGTGGAGCGGCCGAACCCCGCGCGCGGCGAGTTCTACGCCGAGGTGATGCACGAGTGCGCCGACGGCTGGCGCCCGGTCTTCGACCCCGACCGCATGCTGAGGTCCCGGGAGACCTGGGTGTACGACGCGCACTGGGAGGAGCTGGCCCAGGTGCCGTGCCCCACGCTGGTCGTGCGCGGGGTGGACGGGGAGCTGGGGCGGGCCGAGGCGCAGGAGATGGTCCGGGTGCTGCCGAGGGGGGAGTACGCCGAGGTGGCGGACGCCGGGCATCTGTTGCCTTATGACCGGCCGGAGGCCTGGCGGGCGGCTGTGGAGCCGTTTCTTGATCGGGTGGGGGAGTGAGCAACGCGACCGGAGGGGGCGGCGCCGTCGTCTCGCGGCCGCGGGTGCGTGGGGGCTGGTCGCGCAGTTCACCCCCCAGCCTTCGGCCGGGGGTGCCTCCAGCGCCCCTTCCGGGGCGCTGTCCCGCCGCAGCTACACAGCTGGCGGGCAGGCGTGCCGCAGCGGCACCCTGCCGGCGCCGGTAAGCGTCCCCACCCCCGGCCGCCCCCCGAAGGGGCCTCGCGGCCGGCCTAGCCCCTGCTCACAGCGAGCAGAATTTCCGGCAGGTGGGCCGCCGTGCGCGGGGCTGCCAGGCGTAGGCCCGCCCAGGTGATGGCCGCCCCGTAACCGGCCCCCACCGGCAGCAGCACCCACGTCCAGTCCTCGCCGCCCGCGCTCACGTTCAGCGCGATGGTCAGGGCGATGACGGGCGAGCACAGCAGGGCCGCCGAGACCATGCCGCCGAAGATCGCGATCCAGGCGAGGCCGGCCTGGCCGGGGGCGACGTTCTTGTGGCCCTCCTGGGGGATGGAGTAGGGGAAGCGGGCGGAGGTCCAGGCGCCGGTCGCCAGCATCGCGCCGAGCAGGGCGAAGGAGAGGCCGAGCACCTCGGGCAGCCGGCGCCAGTCGCTCAGCAGGGCCGTGGTCAGGACGGTCACCAGGGTGGCGTACGGCAGGGTGATCACCAGCAGGGCCAGCGCCCGTCCGCGCAGTTCGGCGTAGGCGTCCCGCGGGGACGAGATGGTCGTCGCCACCATCCAGAAGGCGGAGGTGTCCTGCCCGAACTGGTTGTACATCTGGATGCCGAGCATCCCGGCGGCGAAGCAGGCGAAGTAGATCGACCCGGTGCCCTGCAGGGCGTTGAAGACGGGCACGATCAGGCCGATGGCCAGCGAGGTCACCCAGGCGGCCTTGGTCTTGGGGTCGCGCCAGACGTAGCGCAGGCTGCGCGCCATGACCGTGCCGGTACGCCCGCCCGGCAGCAGCTGCCCCAGACCGCCGGCCCTGGGCGAACGGCCCCGGGCGGCCGCGTCGGGTGCCTGGAGCGTGGAACCGTCGGGTGAGGTCATCAGCCGGGTCAGCGTCCGCGCCCAGGCGCCGACGAGCAGCGCCAGCGCGGCCAGCGACAGGCCGAGCTGGAGGACCGCCGTGCCGTACGACCCCTCGCTCGCCGAGTGCACCGCGCCGATCGCCGACGCGGGCGGCAGCCACCGCACCACGTCGGCCACCGGCGCGAGCCGCCCGAGTCCGGCCGAACCGAGGCTCTGGGCGCCGAAGTTGACGAGCTGCGCGCCGACGGCGATGACCAGGCCGCTCAGGACGGCCAGGTCCCGCCCCTTGCGGCTGCTGAGTAGCCGTACGTTCGCGGTGGCCACGGTCCGCGCGAGGGCCACGCAGACCAGCAGCGCGAGGACCACGGCGACCACCGCGACGCCGTAGCCGGCCGCACCGTGCGCCACCGCCACCGCACAGCCCACCAGCAGCAACAGGCTGGACAGCGGGCCGATGCCGACCAGCGAGGCGGCCAGCAGTGCCCGCACCAGCGGCCGGGGCCGCAGCGGGAGCATCACCAGCCGGGTCGGGTCCAGGGTCTCGTCGCCGCTCGGGAAGAACAGCGGCATGAAGGCCCACCCCAGGGCCAGTACGGCGGCGCCCAGGACGGCCACCGCGTCCGCGTGCGCGTGTCCGCGCAGCAGGACCAGGCCGAGCAGTTGCAGGGCGGCGAACAGCAGCGCGACGACCGCCGACGCGACGAACGCGGCCCGCCGGCCGCCGGACTGCCGCAGCCCGTTGCGCAGCAGCGACAGCTTCAGCCGTACGACGGTGCCGGTCACGTCCGTCATCGGGCCGCCCCGCCGCCCAGCCAGTCCAGGTCGGAGGCCGTGTCCCGGCCGCCCGCCCCGACGAGTTCGAGGAACGCGGCCTGGAGGGTGGGATGCGCCCCGCGTACTTCCTCCAGCGTGCCGGTCGCGCGGATCCGCCCGGCCGCCAGCACCGCGACCCAGTCGCACAGCGACTCGACGAGCTCCATCACGTGGGAGGAGAAGACGACGGTCGCGCCGGAGGCGGTGTACCGCTCGAGGACGCCCCGGATGGTCTGCGCGGACACCGGGTCGACGCCTTCGAACGGCTCGTCCAGGAAGAGGACTTCGGGGTTGTGGAGGAGAGCGGCGGCGAGTCCGATCTTCTTGCGCATGCCGGTCGAGTAGTCGACGACGAGTTTGTGCTGGGCGCCGGCGAGGTCGAGCACGTCGAGGAGCTGGGTGGCCCGCTTGTCGACCTCGGCGCCGGGGAGGCCGCGCAGGCGGCCGGAGTAGCCGAGCAGTTCGCGGCCGGAGAGCCGTTCGAAGAGACGGAGGCCTTCGGGGAGGACGCCGATGCGGGCCTTCACGGCCACCGGGTCCCGCCACACGTCGTGGCCGACGACCTCGACGGAGCCCTGATCCGGGCGGAGCAGTCCGGTCACCATGGAGAGGGTGGTGGTCTTGCCGGCGCCGTTGGGTCCGACCAGCCCGACGAACTTCCCCGCGGGCAGCGACAGGTCGATCCCGCCGACGGCCACCTGCTGCCCAAACCGTTTCCAGAGCCCACGAACACGTACGGCATCGGTCATGGATGAACCCTACGGTGGGTGGGGGCCGAGGTGGGGGTGGGGACGCTTACCGGCGCTGGCAGGGTGCCTGGAGGACACGGCTGTGAAGCGTCCCGTCAGGGGCGCGGGGAACTGCGCGAGCAACCACACGCGACCTGTACTCGCGCACACACCGCACCCGGCAGCCCAATGGGCGCTACCGATCCCTCCCGCACGCATACGCCAACGGCGAGATCAACTCCTCCGCGTCCGGCAGCCACCGGTTCGCGGCCGTCGGCCGGCACGCCCACTGCACGGCCCCCCGCGACCCGTACCGCGTAGGCGGAGCGGGGACGTACGCCCCCTCACCCAGCGCCGTGAGATCCAGCGACGCGGGCGACCAGCCCAGCTTCCGGACCAGGTCCGGCACCTTCACCGCCGCCCCGGGAAGAACGAAGAACTGCATCCGGCGGTCGGGCGTCAGCGTCACCGGCCCCAGCGTCAGCTCCATCCGCTCCATGCGCGCCAGCGCGAGAAACCCCGCCGTCTCCGGGACGGACAGCGCGTCGAAGGTACGTCCCGTCGGCAGCAGGATCGACGCCGTCGGCTGCTTCTGCCACATCCGGCGCGCCACCGTCGCACTACCGGTGGCCTGCGTCGCCCAGTCCCGGCGCGCCGCGTGCGCGCCGGGCGCGCCGCACGCGAGCTCACCACAGGAACAGCGTTGCACCCCCTCGACCGCTTCCAGCCAGGTGCCGGGAAAGACGTCCCAGTGGCGCTCCTCGGCGTAGCGTACGGCGGTCTCCAGCAGCGATTCCCCGCGCTGCTTCGGAATCTGAGCGGCTTCGGCGCCGGCGATCGTCTCTTCCACGCTCAACACAACTCCCGCACCCACCTGGAGTTACGGGCGTAACGCGCGCGGGGGAGGAGCATCTTCTCCGCAACTGGGGCGCATGGATGCATGTGTGGGGGCGCGCAGGAGGAACCGGGGCGTGAGCGGGTAGTCACACGTGGGGGGTTGGCGGCGGCCGTACCCGCGATTCCGCTGCCTTTACCCGGCAATCCTCGCATGTCCCGCATTTTCGGTATGTCCGCTGGGCAGTGATCGCAAAGGCCGGATCTTTTCCCTACAGGGAGTTCGCAGGGGGTACGCCATGGCCGCAAGGCCGCTTGTCGCGCGGCAGCCGAACGAACGGTTGCAGGCGCTCATCCAGGAGGCGGGGTGCTCGAACGCCGGGCTGGCCCGCCGGGTCAACATGTGCGGCGCCGAGCACGGTCTCGACCTGCGGTACGACAAGACGTCCGTGGCGCGCTGGCTGCGCGGCCAGCAGCCGCGGGGCCGGGCGCCCGCGATCATCGCCGAGGCGCTGGGCCGCAAGCTGGGCCGTGCGGTCACGATCGACGAGATCGGCATGGCCAACGGCAAGAACCTCGCCTCGGGCGTCGGTCTCCAGTTCTCGCCGACCGTGCTGGGGGCCATCGAGCAGGTCTGCGAGCTGTGGCGCAGTGACGTGGGGCGCCGGGACTTCCTGTCCGGTTCCTCGGTCGCCGCGTCCGCGCTGGTGGAGCCCAGCCGGGACTGGCTGATCTCGGCGCCGGACGCGCAGGTGGCGCGGCAGGCGGGGCCGCGGGTCGGGCAGTCGGACGTCGCGGCCGTGAAGGCGATGACGCAGGCGCTCACCGACCTCGACCACCAGTTCGGCAGCGGGCATGTGCGCCCGGTCGTCGTGCACTACCTCAACAGTGTCGTCTCCGGGCTGCTGGCCGGCTCCTACCGGGAGTCCGTGGGGCGGGAGTTGTTCGCGGCGGTCGCCCGGCTCACCGAGCTGGCCGGGTACATGGCCGTCGACACCGGCCAACCCGGGCTCGCCCAGCGGTACTACATCCAGTCGCTGCGCCTCGCCCAGGCGGCGGGCGACCGCGGTTACGGCGGCTACGTGCTCGCCTCCTCCATGAGCCACCTCGCCGCGCAGCTCGGAAACCCGCGCGAGATCGCCCAGCTGGCGCGGGCGGCGCAGGAAGGGGCGCGGGGTCGCGTGACGCCGCGCGTGGAGGCGATGTTCTTCGCGGCCGAGGCCCGCGGCCACGCCCTGCTGGGCGATGTGCGGTCGGCGCAGCTGGCGTCCGGGCGGGCGGTGTCGGCGATGGAGGCGGCCGACCCGGCGTCCGGGGACGACCCGGCGTGGATCAGGCACTTCGACGAGGCCTATCTGGCCGACGAGTTGGCACACTGCCACCGCGACCTGGGCCAGGCCGAGGCGGCCGCCAGGTGCGCGCAGCAGTCGCTGGACGGGCATCCGGAGACCCGGGCGCGGCGCCGGGCGATCGGCTATGTGCTCCTCGCCACAGCGCAGGTGCAGCAGCGCGAGATCGAACAGGCCTGTGCCACCGGGACGAAGGCCGTCGAGCTGCTGGAGACGGTCCGCTCCAACCGGGGCTCCGAATACCTGGAGGACTTCCAGCAGCGGCTGGAGCCGTTCCGGGACGAACCCGTGGTCAGGGAGTTCGGAGCGCGCCTGGACCTCCAGGCGGCCGCATGAATTCCTGCCCCGCGGTCGCGTGAACGTGTGGGAAACCATACGTTGCCGCGCAGGAAGCGGCATATACAGCGCACCGCGGGGCCGATCCGTTACTGCTGCGGCAGGGAACAAGATCGCGCCCTTGGCTGCGTGGCACCTTGCTGAGGGGACCCGGTAGCGTGAGCCCGATTCACAAGGTCCCCCATTAGTAGGAGTCCCGGTGACGCAGAGTGGACAGGGCGAGCCCGCGCGCGAAGGCATCGTGCTGCCCTCCGACGGTGGCGAGCCGCTGCTGCCGGGTATGACGGGCACCCCGGTCCCCGCCGCGCAGCCGCCCGCCCCGGCCGCCGCGCCGCCCGAGGGCCAGTCCTGGGGCCAGCCGTGGGGCCCCGGCCACCAGAGCCACCAGCAGAGCCCACAGCCCCAGCAGGCCGGCCAGGGCTGGCCGCAGGCGGCCGGCCAGGAGTGGTCCGCGCCGGAGCAGCTCCCGGCCGCCTGGAACGCCCAGTCGCACGCGCCCCGCGCCCACACCGACCAGCCGGCCCAGGCCCCCGGTGCCGGTCCGCTCCCGCCGGAGGGAGCGCCCGCCCCGTCGTACGGCGGCGGCTACGAGCAGTCGTACGGCTACGGCGCCGCCCAGCCCCAGCAGTCGTACGGCGCCCCGCTGCCCCCGGCCGCCGGCCAGGACCCCTACGGCGCTTCCGGCGCCGCCCTGCCGCCCGCCGGGCCGCACGGCGGCTACGGCGGTGCGCTGCCGTCCGCCGACGAGGGCGCGACCCAGTACATACCGCCGGTGCCCGCCGCGCCGGCGGACGAGGGCGCCACACAGTTCATACCGCCGGTGCCCGCGGGCTCCGAGGGGGCCACCCAGCTCATACCGCCGGTGGGCCCCGGGGCGCTGCCGCCCGAGATGTCGCACGAGCAGACCGCCTACCTCGGCGGCCGGCCCGCGCACTCCGACGCCGAGGCCACGCAGTACATCGCGCCGTACCCGGCCGCCGGTGGGCAGGACGGCGGCGACCGCCAGCCGCCCGCCGAGTTCGACAACCTCTTCCGCAGCGCGCCCGGCGGCGAGCCCCCGGCCGCGTCCACGACCCAGCTGCCGCGCTTCCAGCAGCAGCCCCAGGGCGGCTACCAGCAACCGCCCGCGTACACCCCGCCCCCGGCGTCGTACGACCACGACGACGACGGCGGCGGCCGGGGCGGCCGCGGCGGCAGATCGAAGGTGCCGCTGATCGCGGCCGTCGGGATCGGCATCGCGGTGCTCGGCATCGGCGCCGGGGCCCTGTTCAGCGGGGGCGGCGGGAGCTCGGACGACGCCAACAAGACGGTGGCCGCGTCCGCCCCGGCCTCCGACGGTTCCACGGCGGGCGCGGCCGACCCCGCGAAGGCGCAGGCCGTCGCCCTGGACAAGCTGCTCGCCGACAGCGGCAGCAGCCGGGCCTCGGTGATCAACGCCGTCGCCCAGGTCAAGCAGTGCAAGAACCTCGACGGCGCCGCCTCCGACCTGCGCAACGCCGCTCAGCAGCGCGCCGACCTGGTCACCCGGCTGTCGAAGCTGTCCGTCGACAAGCTGCCGGGCAACGCCGAGCTGACCGCCTCGCTCACTCAGGCCTGGCAGGCCTCCGCGAACGCCGACAACCATTACGCGGCCTGGGCCGACCAGGCCAAGGGCAAGCACGGCTGCCACAAGGACCAGGCCCGCACCACCGGCCAGACCGCCGCCGGCAACCGGGAGAGCGGCACCGCCAGCAGCCAGAAGGTGAAGGCGGCCGCGCTGTGGAACACGATCGCGAGCAAGTACGGACTGACCCAGCGGCAGCCGACCCAGCTGTGACCACGGCCGGGTCGGGACAGCTGTCGGCCGGGGTCAGCTGAGGTCGGCGTTCTCCAGGATCTTGGTCATGTCCAGGGCCTGCTTGTTCGCCGACTGCAGCAGGCCGCTCCTGACCGTCTGGACGTTCACGTCGGCGTTGGCCAGCCGGGCGAAGCCGGCCGCGGCCAGCTTGCCCTGGTAGGGCCAGGACAGGGACGGGGTGAGGCCGCCGGTGGAGACCTTCAGGCCGTCGCTGAGGGTGTGCCGCACGCTGTCGGAGCTGACCTCGCCGTCGCCGATCTTCTCCAGCGCGGCGGTGAGGACCTGGTAGGCGATCCAGGTGGTCTGCACCCCGGCGTCGGCCGGGTCGATCCGGTTGTCGCCGAAGGCCTCCTTGCTGATGACCTTCTTCATCTCGTCCCAGCGCTGGTCCGAGGCCGCCGGGTACCAGCCGGTGATGTACGAGCCCTCGTACGGGCCCGCCGCGCCGCCGGTGGAGTTGATCACCGTCTGGTCGACGCTGCCGACCTCGGCGGCCGTCTTCACCTTCGGGTAGTCCTGGCGGGCCCGCTGGAAGTTGTCCATGAAGGTGGCCGTGCGGTCGCCGAGCTCGGGCACCACGCAGCCCGTCTTCGCCGAGTCCGAGGTGGCGCTCTCCAGGGCGTTCTGCGACTGCTGGTCGTACTCGGTGAGGTCCTCGGCCGCGAGCTGGTCGATCGCCTTGGCGTGGCCGCCCGCGTGCAGGCCCGAGTCGAGCAGCTGGGGCAGCTGGTCGCCGGCGATGCTGTCCGGGCGGACCAGGGTGACCGGTCCGCAGGAGTCGGCCAGTGCCTCCCCGAGTCCGGCGAGCAGGGTGAGCGAGCCGCCGTTGACCGGGTAGGAGACGGGACTGGTGAACTCCTCGTTCGACGCCCCGTAGCCGCCTATGTAGGGGATGGCCGCGCCCTCCAGCGGAGCGAAGTAGGAGTCGCCGAACTGGCTGTAGGAGCCGACCACGGCGACGACGTTCTCGTCGACCGCGCGCTGGGCGCAGGTCGCGGCGCCCACGCTGGTGTTGTGGTCGTTGCAGGTGAGGAGCTTGAGCTTGTGGCCGTGGATGCCGCCCTGGGAGTTGATCCACTTCACGTAGGCGGCGGCCATGGCGGGCATGCCGGGTTTGTTGGTGGCGCTGGTTCCCTGCGGCGCCCAGGTCATGACCTTGATCGAGTCGTCCGTCGAGGTGGACAGTCCTGGGACGACGCCGCAGCCGGCCGCGAGCGAGACGCAGGCCGTCATGGCCAGGGCGGACAGAGCGGTGGCTCTGACGCGCCGGTGGGCCGCGGGGAGGATGCTGCTGGGGGCGGTGCTGAGGATGGGGCGCCTGCCGGTCATGGACACGCACGATTCCGTCACATCACTAACCCGGAAGTGACCCATGCTCAACGAAGAGTGACGTACAGGTGAATTACGGGGGCTCTGTTAAAGGGGTGTGACGAGGAACGTACGATCGACGACCGTGCAAGGTTCGGAGAACTCTTCCCGTCGCGGCCGTCGCTCCTCCACCATGGGCGGCATGCCACTCAACGACATGCCGTGGTGGCGCTGGCGCAGCAATGTGCGCTCCGCGCTGCACATGCTCTCCGACCCGGACTTCCAGCGGAACGTCTGGCTGGCCGGGCAGGAGGGGTACGGGGACGTGACCGACGCGGTCTACCGGCTGGTCGAGGACACCTGGCTGGACAACTGGTCCGCGGAGAAGTACGTCGGGACGATATTCCGCGACTCGCAGGAGGCGGCGCTCGTCGACACCGCCGTGCTGCGGGTGCTGCGCATCATGCACCAGGTGGGGCCGGACGCGCACGTCTCCGCCTACCTGGAGCACCAGGGGTGGCCGGACGCGGTCCGGGCCGCCCGGGACGCGCACATACGCCTGGCGGCGAGCGACGGCGACGACCCGGACGTCCCGCCGCGCAGCCTCGACGTGCTGCGGATCATGACGCGGGCCGCCTGAGCCGCCGGTCCGCGTCGCGGACAGGAAACGCCGGGGCGGGCGAGGCGTGAGATTCTGTCGGGCATGACCGATCAGTCCACCCGAGTCCAGGCCGCCCCGGCCGACCAGTACGTCCTCACGCTCTCGTGCCCGGACAAAAAGGGCATCGTGCACGCCGTGTCGAGCTATCTGTTCATGACCGGCTGCAACATCGAGGACAGCCAGCAGTTCGGGGACCACGACACGGGCCTGTTCTTCATGCGGGTGCACTTCTCGGCCGACGCGCCGGTGACGGTCGACAAGCTGCGGGCGAGCTTCGCGGCGATCGGTGACTCCTTCCACATGGACTGGCAGATCAACCGGGCCGACGAGCGGATGCGCATCGTCCTCATGGTCAGCAAGTTCGGCCACTGCCTGAACGACCTGCTCTTCCGCGCCCGCATCGGCGCGCTCCCGGTGGACATCGCGGCCGTGGTCTCCAACCACACCGACTTCGCGGAGCTGGTGGAGTCGTACCACGTCCCCTTCCACCACATCCCGGTGACGAAGGAGACGAAGGCCGACGCCGAGGCCCAACTGCTCGCCCTCGTCCGCGAGGAGAACGTCGAGCTGGTGGTGCTGGCCCGCTACATGCAGGTCCTCTCGGACGACCTGTGCAAGCAGCTGAGCGGCCGCATCATCAACATCCACCACTCGTTCCTGCCGAGCTTCAAGGGTGCGAAGCCGTACCACCAGGCGCACGCGCGGGGCGTGAAGCTGATCGGTGCGACGGCGCACTACGTCACGGCGGACCTGGACGAGGGCCCGATCATCGAGCAGGAGGTCGAGCGGGTCGGCCACGACGTCACCCCCGACCAACTGGTCGCGATCGGCCGCGACGTGGAGTGCCAGGCGCTGGCCCGCGCGGTGAAGTGGCACGCGGAACGCCGCATCCTCCTCAACGGCCGACGAACGGTCGTCTTCGCCTGACGGTTCGTTTCCGTTCGCCTCAGGGGCGGGACGGTCCGGTTCGTCGGCGGGTGCGGCCGAGTGGGGGCCGTTCGCGCAGTTCCCCGCGCCCCTGGAAAAGACGGGGCTGCGCCCCGCTTTTCGCTTTTAGGGGCGCGGGGAACTGCGCGACCAGCGACGAACCACCTGTGGCCGCCGTCGCACGGAACCACCCCGCCCCTTGGGTGAACGTCCCTACATCCGGCTCAGGCTCGCGGCGGCGAAGAGTACGTCCCTGATCGCCGCCCGGTCGCCGAGCTGGCCCGCGGCCGCCTCCTCCGGCGGCACATGGCCCGCGGCCAGCCTGCAGAACTCCACGTCGTCGAGGGCCACATGGGCCACCTCGAACTCCGGTGAGCCCACCGCCCCCGGCGAGTCCAGCGGGATCAGCCACTCGCCGCCGCCGTGGCCCTCGATCTCCAGCCGCAGGCTGCGGCCGGGCCGTCCCGCAGGGACCAGGTGGGGCGTCCGGCCGGGCGACGCCAGCCCCGCCCGTCGGCGCTCGGCCAGCGCAGCGGGCAGCATCCGGGCCGCGAGGTCGATCATCCGGTGCAGGTGTCTGGGGGCCGGCGGCTCGTAGGGATAGTCCACGGCCTCCGCGATGTCCTCCGCGTGCACCCAGCACTCGAAGGCGCGGTCCAGCATCGCGTCGTGCAGGGGCAGTTCGAAGTCGCCGTACGACACCCCGAGGCGCCCGGCGCCGCCGCCGGTGAAGGAGACGGTCTGCACCAGCCGGTGGCTCTGCTCCCGCCAGGGCGCCCGCACCGCACGCGTCGGCGGGAAGTGCGAGGCCTGCCAGAACGCCTCGGTGCGGGCGGCCGGACCCTGCGCGCGGGCCTCGCCGAGCGGGTCCTCGAGGCCGAGGGCGGTCGCCACCAGCCCGTCGACGGTCAGCAGGTGGGCTATCACCCCGGCGACCGTCGTGCGGCGGGTCGCGGCCGCCTCGCCGTCGAACCAGCGCAGCCGCACCGGTGTGTGCCACTCCGCGTCGCCGATGTCCTGGAGCAGGGCGTCCAGGCGGGCGGTCTCCGCGTCGTAGGGCGCCGCCCAGGCGGGGATCGGGATCCTGGCCGGACGGCGGTCCAGGCAGGCCTCCAGGACCCGGGTGCGCAGGCCGGGGTCGAGGTCCAGGCTCTCCGGCTGGTGCAGCAGGCCGACTGCCTCGCGCAGCCGCCGCGCCTCGTCCGCGCAGGCCCCGCAGTCCCCGAGGTGGGCCTCGACGGTGAGGGACTCCGCCGCCGAGCACGCGGCCAGCGCCCACGCCCCGAGCAGCGACTTCAGGACGTCGTGCGACAGCTCCAGCGGTACGGGCGGCGGGCCGGCCGGCTCGGACAGTGGCTGCCCGCCGTCCTCGACGGAGGCCCGGGGCAGCGGTATGCGCGGCGGCCGGCCGAAGGCGCCGCCGCCGTCCCTGGGCACGTCACCGTCCCCGGAGCCGGTGCCGTCGTGCGCCCCGGAGAACTCGGCGCCGGTCACCGGCCACCTCCGTACCCGGGAGGCGTCCCGGCGTCGTGCGCGGTGGACAGCAGTTGCAGGCCGAGGCGCAGCCGGCGGCGGGCCTCGTCCTCGGTGACGCCGAGGTCCACCGCGGTCTGCCGGTAGTCGCGGCGCTGGAAGTAGGCGAGATCCAGGGCGGCGCGCAGCGGGGCCGGCATGGAGTGCACGATGTAGTCGGCGCGGGCCGCGACCGACGCCCGCCGCACCTTGTGCTCCAGCTCCTGGGCGGCCTCCGGGGAGCCGCTGTCGCCGGGGGCGAGCGCGGCGGTCTCGGTGGCCCGCAGGCGCTGCACGGCGAGCCGGTGGGCCAGCGCGGCGAGCCAGGAGCGCAACGGCCCCTGCCGGGGGTCGTAGGCGTCGGGGTGCTCCCAGACCTGGGCGAAGACCTCGCGGGTTATGCCGTCGGCGGCCCGTTCGTCCCCGAGGACGCGGTGCGCGAGACCGTGCACGAGCGAGGCGAAGCGGTCGTACAGCTCACCGAGGGCGGCCGCCTCGCCGCGGGCGAGCCGCTGCTGCATCTTGCGGTCCCAGCGGGGCGGTGCGTCCTTCTTCGCCATACGGCCCCCTCCCCGTGTCCGTGTCCAGCGTGTCTGCACCGTCACCTCGAATGTAGTCGGCACGTCGGAGGACGCACGCCCCTTTATGGCAATGCGCGCCCCCTGGCGGGCCGCGGGTGGTAGTGGGCGTTCGGTCCGCTCCCGGTACCTCTCGGCTCTCACCCTCGTCTCCGGTCAAACCTTCCGTTCCTGATCGAACAGGACTGACCATGACCGAAACAAGCCCCTTCTCGATCGGTGCTCGTTTGTCGTTCGGGGTTTCGGGGAACGGCCGCTGGGCAGCCGCGCGAGAAGAAGCGTAGGAACACGCTCCGTTTCCGGGCGGTTCCGGAGATCCGGCGAGCGGAGGGCTGAGCCGTGGCTTTCAAGGTGACCGGCGGCGAACAGGGCGAGTGGGCCGTGCTCGAGGTGTCGGGCGAACTGGACCTGGTGACCTCGCCGGCGCTGCGCCAGCGGGTGCACGACGTGGTGGCCGAGGGGCACCACAGCCTGGTCCTCGACCTGTCCGACGTCTTCTTCTGCGACTCCAGCGGGGTCGGCGTCCTCATCGCCGTCCGCCGTCTGATCCGCTCCTGCCGGGGCCGGCTGCGGCTGATACTGCCCGCCCAGGGTGCGAGTGACGGTTCTCACGTCAACCGGGTCCTCGGCGCCCTCGGCGTACGACGCCTCTTCGACGTCTACGCCGACATCGACAGCGCGACCACCGACGAGGAGGACCCGCTGTCCGCCTAGCCGGGCAGCGCACGCCCATAGCCGACGATCACGACAGTGCCACGTTGTTGTCGCGGAATTCCCCCGGTCTTGGCACAACCGTCGTTTTCCCGCTCTCCTGCCGCCGCCGCGTCGTACGCTCCGATGCGAGATGAACCCCCACGTCACGTAAGGCGGCCCGAACAGACATGGTCAGCACCGAGTACGAGCGACGGATCGCCGCCCGGTTCGCAACCTTCGACCAGGACGGCAACGGCTGGATCGACCGCGAGGACTTCAACTCGGCGGCCAAGGCACTGCTCGCCGAGTTCGGCGCGCCCGCCCGCTCCGACAAGGGCCAGGCCCTGTACGCGGGCGCGGAGGCCTTCTGGCAGGGCATGGCCGGGATGGCGGACCGGGACGGCGACCAGCGCATCACCCGCCAGGAGTTCGTGAGCGGCGCGGTCAAGCGGCTGCACGACAACCCCGAGCGGTTCGGCGAGATCGCCCGCCCCTTCCTGCACGCGGCCCTCGCCCTCGCGGACCCCGCGGGCACCGGCACGGCGACCGTCGCCGACACCGCGCGCCTGCTGCGCGTCCTCGGCGTCGCCCCCGAGCTCGCGCAGGCGATCGCGTCGGGCCTCGACACCGACGGCGACGGCAACGTGGCGGAGACCGAGATCGTCCCGGCGTTCGCCCGCTACTTCACGATCCCGGAGTAGAGCTCCCGGAGGCGGGAGCCGGAGCGGGAGCCTCGGAGAAGCGCTCGCGCAGCTTGTACTTGAGCACCTTGCGCAGCGTCTCGTTGCGCGGCAGGGCGTCCACCACCTCCAGCCGCTCGGGCAGCTTGTGCACCGACAGCCCCGCCGCCCGCAGGTACGACACCACCGCCGGGAGCGTCAACGCGGCCGCCCCCGGCGGCTGCTCGACCACCGCGCAGACCAGCTCCCCGCGCTCCGCGTCCGGCAGTCCGACCACCGCCGCGTCGGCCACCGCCGGGTGCGCGGCGAGCAGGTCCTCGATCTCCTTCGCGGAGATGTTCTCGCCCTTGCGGATGATCACGTCCTTGAGCCGTCCGGTGAGGACGAGATGGCCGGTCGCGGTCACCCGGCCCAGGTCGCCGGTGCGCAGGAAGCCGTCCTCGTCGAAGGCCGCGGCGGACTGCGCCGGGTCCAGGTACCCCTGGCACACCGCCTCCCCGCGCAGCCGCACCTCGCCGCCCTCCGCGATCCGGATCTCCATGCCCTCCGGCGGCCTCCCCTCGGTCGTCGCCAGGTTCTCCGCGGTGTCGTCCGGCGCCCCCATCGTGATCATCGGCACCTCGGTCATGCCGTACCCGTGCGTCAGCTGCACCCCCATCTCGCGCACCACCGCGTGGTACACCTCCGGCGGCTTGGGCGCCCCGCCGCCGGCCAGCAGCCGCAGCGACGGAATCACCGGCACCCCGGGCCGCTTGCGCTGCTCCGCCAGGAACATCGAGTAGAAGGCCGTCGACCCGCCGGCCACCGTGACCCCGTGCCTGCGGTACTCCGGCAGTGCGTCCGGCAGCGCGAACTGCTCGAACATCACCGCGGGGAAGCCGTACAACAGCAGCATCACCGTGTAGTCGGGGCCGGCGATGTGCGCGTACGGGAACGCCATCGAGCCCACGTCGTCCGCCGTGAGCCGCAGCGCGTGCGCGAGACACGAACCGCCCGCGATGAGCGACCGGTCCGTATGCAGAACGCCCTTGGGGTCCGAGGTGGTGCCCGAGGTCCAGTAGATCCACCGGACGGAGGTGCCCTCGGCGGGCGGGGCGGGCAGCACGCCCGGGTCGCCGTCCGGCAGCTCGTCGTACGCCTCGAAGATCCCCTTCGCGCCCAGCCGCCGCGCCAGCTCCGTGTGGTCGAAGCCGCGCCACACGCCCGGTACGGCGAAGAACTCGGCCCTGGACTCGCGCAGCGCGAAGCCGACCTCGCGGTCCCGGTAGAAGGGGATGACGGGGGACTGCACGGCGCCGAGTCTGGCCAGCGCGAAGGACAGCACGGCCGTCTCGATCCGGGTCGGCAGCTGCCAGGCGACGACCGTGCCGGGGCGCACGCCCATGCCGTGAAGCCCGGCCGCGACGCGTTCGGCACGCGCGCGCAGCCCGCCGAAGGACAGGGTGCGGTCGCCCTGGAGGAACACCGGCCGGTCCGGGGTGAGTTCGGCGCGGCGGACGACCAGGTCCCAGAGGGTGCGGGAGGCACTCAGTTCGTGTGCGGTGGCGTCCATGGAGTCCCCCTGACAACGGAACTGACGACTCGTCAGATCGTAGGTCCTGGCACCTTGCCGGTCCAGGGGTGCGGGGTTAGCCTGCGAGACCTGACGAACCATCAGTTCCGTGGGGGTGTCTGCCGGTGGACCTGTCCTACACACCCGAGGAGGAGGACTTCCGGACGCGGCTGCGGGAGTGGCTCGCCAAGGTGCTGCCCGGTCTGCCGCCGAAGCCGAAACCCGAGGACTGGCCGGGCCGCCGCGCCTACGATCTCGGCTGGCAGCGCACGCTGTACGACGCCGGGTACGCCGACGTCCACTGGGACGCGTCGCCCACCACGCGGCTGATCTTCCTCGAGGAGACGGAGCGGGCCGGCGCGCCCTACGTGGGCGCCAACTTCGTCGGCCTGCTGCACGCGGGCCCCACCATCGCGGCCGAGGGCAGCGAGGCGCAGCGGGCCCGCTGGCTGGCGCCGATCCTGCGCGGCGACGAGGTGTGGTGCCAGGGCTTCAGCGAACCGGACGCCGGGTCGGACCTGGCCGCGCTGCGCACGCGCGCGTGGCGCGACGGCGCCGACTACGTGGTGAGCGGGTCCAAGATCTGGACCTCGCACGCGGAGGTCGCCGACTGGTGCGAGCTGCTGGTGCGCACGGACCCGAAGGCGCCCCGGCACCGGGGCATCACCTGGCTGGCCATGCCCATGGACGCGCCGGGCGTCACCGTACGGCCGCTGCGCACGCTCGCCGGGTCCGAGGAGTTCGCCGAGGTGTTCCTCGACGAGGTACGGGTGCCCGTGGCCAACCGGGTCGGCGCCGAGAACGACGGCTGGCGGGTCACCATGGTGACCCTCTCCTTCGAGCGCGGCACCGCCTTCGTCGGCGAGGTCGTCGCCTGCCGCCGGGTCCTCGGCGACCTCGCGCGCGCGGCGCACGCGAACGGCAGCTGGGACGACCCGGAGCTGCGCCGCCGCCTCGGCCGCCTGCACGCCGAGTTCCGGGCGCTGTGGCGGCTCACCCAGTGGAACGTCAGCGAGGCGGAGGGCAGGGGCGTGCCGGGCGTCGGGGGCTCGGTCTTCAAGCTGCGCTACTCGCACGCCCGCCAGGAGCTGTACGACGCGGCGGCCGACGTGCTCGGGCCCGACGCGCTCGACCTGGACCGGCCGTGGGTCCTCGACCGGCTCTCCTCGCTCTCGTACACCATCGCGGCCGGGACCTCGCAGATCCAGCGGAACATCGTGGCCGAGCGGATCCTCGGGCTGCCGAAGGGGCGGTGAGCGGACGTGCGCTTTCGACTGACCGGCGACCAGGAGGCGGTGCGGGAGGGCATGCGGGAGCTGCTCGGGCGCCGGTTCGACGGCGCGGCGCTGCGGGCGGCGGCCGGCGGGCCGGCGCGTCTCGACCGGGGCCTGTGGCGGGAGCTGGGGGCCGCCGGGTTCTTCGCGCTGCGGCTGCCGGAGGCCGACGGCGGGGTCGGACTCGGTCTGCCGGAAGCCGTGTTGGTGTTCGAGGAGGCGGGGCGGGCGCTGCTGCCAGGGCCGCTGGTGGCCACCCATCTCGCGGCGGCCGACGTGCCCGGCGCGGCCACCGGGGAGGCCGTGGTGGCCCGCGTGGACGGCGGTCTGGTGGAGTGGCTGGCCGAGGCGGACGCGGTGACCGGGGACGCGTCGGAAGCCGTACCGGTGCGCTCGGCGGACCCGTTGACGCCCCTGCACCGGGTACCGGGGCCGGTCCCGGGACCGGCCGACCCGGTCGCGGTACTGCTCACCGCCGCCGAGCAGCTCGGCACGGCCACGCGCGCGTGCGAGCTGGCCGTGCAACACGCCCGCACACGCGTGCAGTTCGGCCAGCCCGTCGGGGCGTTCCAGGCGGTCAAGCACCTGTGCGCCGACATGCTGGTGCGCGCCGAGACCGCGCGGGCGGCCGTCTACGCCGCCGCCGTCACCGCCGACCCCGTGGACATCGCGACGGCCCGGCTGCTCGCCGACGAGGCCGCGGTGCGCGGCGCCCGGGACTGCCTCCAGGTGCACGGCGGGATGGGCTTCACGTGGGAGTCGGAGGTGCATCTGCATCTGAAACGGACATGGGTGCGGGCGCAGCGTGGAGGAGTGAATACGGAGAGTGAGGAAATGCTCGCCGCGGAGCTGCTCGGCTGAGCGTTCGAAACGGCTCTGGCCTGCGGAATCATGGGTCTGGGCGACCGTGATGTCGCGGATTGTGGCATACCGACATCACTGAGCGTTGATACCGGGTTGTGTCCAACGCGTGACTCGTCACGCCCTGGAGTCGACTGTCCCCTCGGGTACCTTCTGTGGGATGCGAATGGTTCCGAGGACGAGCCATGCCGGCGGTGCCGTCGAAGCGGCCCCGCCGCTCGGGGTGCGCACCGCCGCTCGCAGGGCGGTAAGGGCTTGCGCCCCCGCTTGTTCGACTCCCCGCCGCGAGCGTCGCACAGTATGCCGCAGGCGTACTCCTTCGCGCTGGAATATGCCCGAAGCGCTTGTTGGGGTGACTGTACGTCAACCATGCTGTCTCGTAAGGGAATCACGTTCCGTGAGCCTAGCTCTGGCCGTTGTTCTGGCCATGCAGAAAATGGCTACGATCGTGGCCCTCGCCGTCCTTGTGGTCGCGACCCTCGTCGTGGCCCTGGCTCGGCGCGGGTTCATGTGTCCGCCGGTTCGGATGGTGTGAGCGGTGCAGGTGCTTCAAGTGCAGCTGGAGATCCGGCCCGACCCCACGGAGGTGGGGCGGGCCAGAAGGTGGGCTCGCTCGCGCCTCGCCGGGTCCGGTATAGCGGCGGACGAGCCGCTGGCCGAGACGCTGATCCTGCTCGTCTCGGAGCTGGTCACCAACGCCGTGGTGCACACCGGCTGTCCGGCCGTGCTGCGGCTCTCGCTGCCGGGCACGGACCGCGGCGGTGCCGACGACGCGTCGGCCACCGTACGGCTGGAGGTCGCCGACGCCAGCGACCGCGCGCCGGTGCCGCGGTGCGCCGACGGTGACGCGACCGGCGGCCGGGGCCTCGCCCTCGTCGACGGGCTCGCCGACCGCTGGGGCTGGAGCCCCGAAGGCGCCGGCAAGCGCATCTGGTGCGAACTCGACCGCTGCTCCGAGACCAGGCAGGGCGCTGCGGTGGCGTACGGGGGCGGTCTTGCCTCGTACGAAGGGCTGGCCTTCGAGGCGGTGTGATCCCAGTGTGCGGTCATGCGCCGGGGGTTTGCATCCGTGCGCGCCCATCGTGAACCGGGGCATAAGTCGTAAAAGCCCGTGCGGGTGTTGACGCCTTGTGACCGTTTGCTCACGCTTGAGGTCTGCGATTCGCCGCGAGGGGACGGCGAGGGTCTGGCTGACGGACGCCCTCGTCGAGTGTGGGTCGAGCCGGACGGCGGCGCGCGGGACCGGGCTCGGGGCGGGCCGGTGCGCGCAGCCGTCCGGATGTGGGGGGAATGGGGGAGGGCCGGTGTCACGCCCCCTCGGGCGTGACACCGGCTTCCGGCGGGGAGCCGTTCACAGGACGGCCACGGGGGCGACCGGAGTGCCCGTCGCCCCGACGAACGGCTCGGGCATCGCCGACAGCAGGAACGCGTACCGGCCGGTTTCTCCACAGGCTGTGGACAACTCTTCGAGGTTCCAGTTCTGCCCCTGCAGCATCCCCATCTCCACGAGGTCCAGGGCGTGCACGGGCAGCCACAGGTCCTCGATCTCGGGCGGGAAGATCTCGAAGGTGAGGGTGTCGTTCGCGACGGCGGCCACGTCGCGCGCGTGGAACCACTCCGGGGTGTGCACCGAGAGACCCGGTGACGGGTAGCCGTACCCGTGCTTGTCCCCGGCGAGGTAGACCTGCACCTGCCCGGTCCGCACGAGGACGATGTCACCGCCCCGGACGCGCGTCCCCGCGAGTTCCTCGGCCGCGTCGAGATCCTCCGGGGTGACCGCGTGCCCGCCGGCCAGCCGGTCCACGCCACGCGCGCGTGCCACGTCGAGCAGCACCCCGCGCGAGACGATGTGCCGCGCCTTGTCGATCCCGCAGAACTCGGCACCCCCGTGCGCGGTCACCGTGCCCGCCGGACGGCCGTTGTAGAGCCTCCCCGAGTGCGAGACGTGGGTGAGTGCGTCCCAGTGGGTGCCGGCCTGCAGCCCCATGGTCACGGCGTCGTCGCTGCACGCGACCGTCCCCGGGCCGAAGAGCTCCTGGTTGATCTGCACCATGGCGTGCAGCGGGTTGACCCGCCCGGGGATCATCCCGGTCTGCACCCCGTCCTCCCGGAGCGGCAGGGCGAGCGGCACGCGCCGCCCGCTCCGGACGGTCGCCGCGGCCTCCCGCACCACCTCGTCGGTGATCAGGTTCAGCGTGCCGATCTCGTCGTCGGCCCCCCAGCGGCCCCAGTTGTTGACGCGCTTGGCGATGTCGTGGAACGCGGGGTGAAGCGCCGGCAGTGACATCTGGGTCCTCCCCAGGCCTTGTGTCCGCACATCTGACGGGTCATAAAATCTAACGGTCCGTCAGAAACCGCGGGAAGGGGCCGGGCGTGGGGAACTTCTTGGCAGGCAAGGTCGTCGCCGTGACCGGTGCGGGACGGGGTATCGGACGGGCGGTGGCGCTGGCGGCGGCGGCCGAGGGGGCGAAGGTCGTCGTCAACGACTACGGCGTCGCGGTCGACGGCGCCTCGCCCACCAGCGAGGTCGCCGAGGCCGTCGTCAAGGAGATCGAGGCGGCGGGCGGGGAATCGGTCGCGGTCGCCGACGACATCTCCACGATGGCGGGCGGGCAGCGGGTCGTGGACACGGCGCTGTCGTCGTACGGCCGGCTCGACGGGGTCGTGTGCGTGGCGGGGATCCTGCGCGAGCGGATGCTGTTCAACATGGCCGAGGAGGAGTGGGACCCGGTCCTCGCCACTCATCTGAAGGGCACGTTCACGGTGTTCCGGGCGGCGTCGGCGGTGATGCGCGCCCAGCGCGCCGGCACGCTGGTCGGCTTCACCAGCGGCAACCACCAGGGGTCGGTCTCGCAGGCCAACTACAGCGCGGCCAAGGGCGGGATCATCTCCCTGGTCCGGAGCGCGGCGCTCGGCCTGCACAAGTACGGGGTGACCGCGAACGCGGTGGCGCCGGTGGCCAGGACCCGGATGTCGGCGGGTGTGCCGACGGAACTGACCGAGATCGGCGAGCCGGAGGACGTGGCCGCGTTCGTGGTCTACCTGCTGTCGGACGCGGCGCGGGACGCGGGGATCACCGGGCAGGTCTACACGGTGGCCGGACCGAAGATCGCGGTCTGGGCCCAGCCGCGGGAGCTGCGCGCCGCGTACGCCGAGGGGGGTGCGTGGACGCCGGAGCGGATCGCGGCGGCGCTGCCGGGGAGCGTGGGGGTCGATCCCATGCCGATGCTGGCGCGACTGGCGGCGATGGAAGCGGCCGCGCGCACGGGGAGCCGGCCGAACGCCTAGTGGGCAGGGGGGTGCGGAACATGCGCGGGTGCGACGCCGACGTGGTTGTTCACGCAGTTCCCCGCGCCCCTGGGGGGCGGGGTGCGTGCCTGGGTGCGGTGCCGTCGTGGTTGTTCGCGCAGTTCCCCGCGCCCCTGGGGGGGCGGGGTGCGTGTGTGGGTGCGGCGCCGTCGGGGTTGTTCGCGCAGTTCCCCGCGCCCCTGGGGGGTTGTGCCCGGCGGAGTTCAGAAGCTCGGGTCCCTGCCTCTCTGCCTCTCTGCCTCTCTGCTTCCCTGCTTCCCTGCTTACCTGCTTCCCTGCCTCCCTCCTCCCTCCTCCCTCTCTCCTCCCTGCTCTTCTCGCCCCCCTGCCGGTCCCTCTCCTTTCTCCGCCGCGATGGCGATCAGCCGCGACGGTGGTGTCCGGCGGTTTTCGTACGGCCCCAACCCCGACGCATCTCTGGAGGTCACCGTGGAGTTCGGCGTCATGCCGGAGGACGAGGTGTTTCGCACCGAAGTCCGGGCCTGGCTCGATGCGCATGCCAACGCAGCTGTGGACCGGCGCAGTTGGGAGCGCACCCTCGGGGCCGACGGGTGGATCGGGATCGGGTGGGCGGAGGGCGGGTACGGGAACCGGACCGCGACGCTCACTCAGCAGGTCGCCTGGGCCGAGGAGTACGCGCGCTCGGTCGCGCCGCCGCGGTCCGGCCACATCGGGGAGAACCTGCTCGCTCCGACGCTCATCGCACACGGCAGCAGTGAACAGAAGGCGCGGTTTCTGCCGGCCGTCGCCGCCGGGGACGAGCTCTGGTGCCAGGGGTACAGCGAGCCCGGCGCGGGGTCCGACCTGGCCGGTGTGCGCACGGTGGCGGTACGGGAGGCGGGCGGGTACCGCATCACCGGGCAGAAGATCTGGACCTCGCTCGCCCACGAGGCCGACTGGTGTTTCGTGCTGGCGCGCACCGAGGCGGGCTCGCGGCGCCATCACGGGCTGAGCTTCCTGCTCGTGCCCATGGACCAGCCGGGCCGCATCGAGGTCCGCCCGATCCGGCAGCTGACCGGCACCAGCGACTTCAACGAGGTCTTCTTCGACAGTGCGCACGCGCGCGTGGAGCACGTCGTCGGCGGCGAGGGCAACGGGTGGCGCGTCGCGATGAGCCTGCTCGGGTTCGAGCGCGGCGTGTCCACGCTCGCCCAGCAGATCGGGTTCGCGGAGGAACTGGGGCGGGTCGTGCGGGACGCCGTGCGGAGCGGGGCCGCCGACGATCCCGTCGTACGGGAGCGGCTGGTGCGGCTGTGGGCCGAGTTGCGGGTGATGCGGTGGAACGCCCTGCGGACGCTGGGGAACTCGGCCGCCGAGCCCGGCGCGCCCAGCGTGGCCAAGCTGCTGTGGGCCGGCTGGCACCAGCGGCTCGGTGAGCTCGCCGTGCTGGTGCGTGGCGCGGCCGCGAGCGTCGGCCCGGCCGGCTGGTCCGCTGTCGCGCCGTACGAACTGGACGCCGCCCAGCACCTGTTCCTCTTCTCCCGGGCCGACACCGTCTACGGCGGCTCGGACCAGGTGCAGCGCACGATCATCGCCGAGCGGGTGCTCGGTCTGCCGAGGGAACCGAAGGGGGTCGAGTCGTGATGCGCGGAGTCGTGTTCGACGGGAAACAGGTGCAGGTCGTCGACGATCTGGACGTGCGGGAGCCGGGGGCGGGTGAGGTGCTGGTGGCGGTGTCCGCGGCCGGGCTGTGCCACAGCGATCTGTCCGTGGTGGACGGGACCATACCTTTCCCCGTTCCCGTGGTGCTCGGGCATGAGGGGGCGGGCGTGGTGGAGGCGGTCGGTGTGGGCGTCAGCCATGTGGCGCCGGGGGACCATGTGGCCCTGTCCACGCTCGCCAACTGCGGCGCCTGCGCCGACTGCGACCGGGGGCGGCCCACCATGTGCCGCAAGGCCATAGGGCGCCCGCAGAAGCCGTTCACGCGCGGCGGGCAGGCCGTGTACCAGTTCGCCTGCAACTCGGCCTTCGCGGAACGCACGGTCGTCAAGGCCGTGCAGGCGGTGCGGATCCCGAAGGACATCCCGCTGACGTCGGCCGCCCTTATCGGGTGCGGGGTGCTGACCGGGGTGGGCGCCGTCCTGAACCGCGCCCGCGTCGACCGCGGCGACACCGTTCTGGTCATCGGCACCGGCGGGATCGGCCTCAACGTCATCCAGGGTGCGCGGATCGCGGGCGCGCTGCGGATCGTGGCCGTGGACGCCAACCCGGCCAAGGAGGAGGCGGCCCGGCAGTTCGGCGCGACCGACTTCCTGACCTCGACGGACGGGGTGAAGGACCTGCTGCCGACCGGGGTGGACCACGCCTTCGAGTGCGTCGGCCGGGTCGAACTGGTCCGGCAGGCCGTCGACCTCCTCGACCGGCACGGCCAGGCCGTCCTCCTCGGCATGCCCGCCCCCACCGCCGAGGCGTCCTTCGCGGTCGCCTCCATGTTCCTCGACAAGTCCATCCTGGGCTGCCGCTACGGCTCCTCACGCCCGCAGCACGACATCGCTCTCTACGCCGGTCTGTACCGCCAGGGCAGCCTGCTGCTCGACGAGTTGGTGACCGAGACGTACCCGGTGGAGGACTTCGAGAAGGCCCGCGCCGACGCCGAGGCGGGGCGAGTGGCACGGGGGGTGCTCACGTTCTAGGAGGCGCGCACGGGGTTTCCACAGCCCCGGGAAAACCTCTCGGCGTTGTCGGTCCCGCCCCCTACCGTCATCCCATGACCTACCGTGACGTCGCGTCCAAGCACCTCCTGGTCTGGACCGGGACCGCCGTGGGCGCCCGCATGCCGGTCGCCATGGCGCCGTTGGCCCTGGTGTTCCTGGTGCGCGAGCGGCCCGGCGGCTATTCGCTGGGCGCGCTGCTGGCGGCGGCCTACGTGCTCGGCGAGATCGTGGGCGCGCCGGTGCTGGGGATGCGGCTGCGTCCGGAGCGGGCGCGGGCACAGCTGTCCGCCGGCCTCGCGGTCGGGGCCGCCGGATTCGCCGGGCTCGGTGGCCTCCCGGACGCGCCTCCGGCCGTCCTCGCCGCCTTCGCGTGGGTCGCCGGTGCCGCGCCGGCCGCCGCCACCGGAGGGCTGCGCACGCTGCTCACCGCGCTGGTCCCGGAGCGGGCGGCGGCGCAGGCGCTCTCCGTCGAGTCGATGCTGACGTCCGCCGTGTGGGCCGTCTCTCCGGCCGCGGTGGCCGGTCTGGCCCTCGGTGCCGCCCCCGCCGTCCCGCTCCGGCTCGCCGCCGCCCTCATGGCCGCGTCGGTGGCCGGCCTGTGGTTCCTGCCGGCGGCCTGGGGCACGGCCGGGCGGACGGCCGCGCCCCTCGTGCGCGTCCTGGCCGGCGCATGGCCGGTGTACGTCACGGGCGCAGCCAGCCTGACCCTGCTCGGCCTGTCCGAACTCGTCCTGCCCGCCCTGCTCGAACAGCGCGGGATCGACGTCGGCTGGTCGGGTCCGCTGCTGACCGGGATGGCGGTCGGCGGCGGGCTCGGCGCGTTCCTGCACGGCCTGCGCGCCTGGCCGGGACGGCTGCGTACCCGCAGCGTGCTGCTGATGACCGGCACGGCGTGCTGCGTGGCGCTCGCGGCGCTCATACCCCACACCGCGGGGATCGCGGCCGTGCTCGTGCTCGGGGGCATGTTCCAGTCGGCCGCGATGCTCACCCGCAACCTGTCGCTGCGCGAAGCCCTGCCGCCGGGTGCCCTGGCCGCCGGTTACGCGGTCATGTACGCGGCCGCCAGCGCCGGTTACGCGGTGACCGGCTCCCTCGCCGGGGCACTGCTGCGGGTGGTCGCCCCGTCCACGGCCGTGCTGGCCGGGGTCGGCGTGACCCTGGTGCTCAGTGCGGTCGGGTGGTGGGGCGAGGTGGGGCGGACGCGGGTGTCAGCCCGGGGTGGTGACGGGGCCGGGGCTGTCGGTGTCGCCTGTCCCGGGGCGGAAGGTACGGCGATAGGCGGTCGGGGTGACGCCGAGCGCCGCCTGTAGGTGCTGGCGCATCGACTGGGCGGTGCCGAAGCCGGCGTCGCGGGCCACCTGGTCGACGGAGAGGCCGGTGGACTCCAGGAGGTGGCGGGCGCGTTCGACGCGCTGCTGGGTGAGCCACTGGCCGGGGCTGACGCCGGTCTCCTCGCGGAAGCGGCGCGTGAAGGTCCGTACCGACATGGCCTCCTGCTCGGCCATGTCGCGCAGCTGGATGGGCTCGTGGAGTCGGCCCAGCGCCCAGGCGCGGGCGGCGGTGGTGGTGGCGGCCTGAAGGTCGGGGACCGGGCGGTGGATGTACTGGGCCTGGCCGCCGTCCCGGTGCGGGGGGACGACCGTACGGCGGGCCACCTCGTTGGCGACGGCCGTGCCGTGGTCGCGGCGGACCATGTGCAGGCACAGGTCGATGCCGGCGGCCACCCCGGCGGAGGTGAGGATGTCGCCGTCGTCGATGAAGAGGACGTCCGCGTCGACTTCGAGCTGAGGGAAGAGGCGTTGGAGGTGGTCCGCCTCGGCCCAGTGCGTGGTCGCCGGGCGGCCGTCGAGGTAGCCGGCGGCGGCCAGGACGTAGACGCCGGTGCAGATGGAGGCGAGCCGGGTGCCGGGGCGGATGTGGGCGAGGGCGGCGGCCAGTTCGGGGGTGAGGACGCCCTGTTCGAAGACCGGGCCCAGCTCGTACGAGGCCGGGATGATCACCGTGTCGGCGGTGGCCAGCGTCTCCGGGCCGTTGGGCACGTGGATCGCGAAGTCGGCGTCGGTGTCGACCGGGCCCGGCGGGCGGACCGAGCAGGTCACGACCTCGTAGAGGTGGCGCCCCCGGGCGTCCTTGGGGCGGCCGAAGATGCGGTGCGGGATGCCCAGCTCGAAGGGGAGCAGGCCGTCGAGGGCGAGGACGACGACGCGGTGCGGGCGGAAGCCGGGGCCGGGGTCACTGCTCATGGCCCGATCCTAGCGAATGCTGTCCTCTCGGCCACTCGATGGAGTGGACCGATCGGCCGGATATTTGTGGCGTGACCCAGACAACCGAAGCCGCAGCCGCCCTCGCCGAGGGCCCGAAGCCGACCCGGTCGCCGCGCATCCACCGCGCCTGGTTCGTCGCCGCCGTCACCTTCGTCACGATCATCGGCGCGGCCGCCTTCCGTTCCCTGCCCGGCCTGCTCATCGACCCCCTGCACGCGGAGTTCGGCTGGTCGCGCGGCACGATCGGCGCGGCCGTCTCCGTCAACCTCGCGCTGTACGGGCTCACCGCGCCCTTCGCGGCCGCGCTGATGGACCGTTTCGGCATACGCCGGGTGGTGGCCGTCGCGCTGACCGTCATCGCGATCGGCTCGGGCCTGACCGTGTGGATGACCGCGGCCTGGCAGCTGATGCTCTGCTGGGGCCTGCTGGTCGGCCTCGGCTCCGGCTCGATGGCGCTCGCCTTCGCCGCCACGGTCACCAACCGCTGGTTCACCACCCGCCGCGGCCTGGTCAGCGGCATCCTCACCGCCGCCTCCGCCTCCGGCCAGCTGATCTTCCTGCCTCTGCTGTCCTGGATGGTCGAGACGTACGACTGGCGCCCGGCCGCCGTCACCGTCGCCCTCGCCGCGCTCGCGGTCGTCCCCTTCGTCTGGCTGCTGCTGCGCGACCACCCGGCCGACGTGGCGCAGAAGCCGTACGGGGCGACGGAGTTCGTCCCGAAGCCGGCCCCGGTCACCGGAGCCGCGCGCAGGACGGTCGGGGTGCTCCTCTCCGCCGTCCGCACCGGGCCGTTCTGGCTGCTCGCCGGCACCTTCGCGATCTGCGGGGCGTCCACCAACGGCCTGATCCAGACCCACTTCGTGCCCGCCGCCCACGACCACGGGCTGCCGGTCACCACGGCGGCCTCGCTGCTCGCGGTCATCGGCGTCTTCGACGTCGTCGGCACGATCGCCTCCGGCTGGTTCACCGACCGCTTCGAACCGCGCCGCCTGCTCGCCGTCTACTACGCCCTGCGCGGCATCTCCCTGCTCTTCCTGCCGATGCTGCTGGGCCCGTCGGTCCACCCCTCGATGATCTTCTTCATCATCTTCTACGGCCTCGACTGGGTCGCCACCGTTCCGCCCACCCTGGCCCTGTGCCGGGAGCAGTACGGCGAGGACAGCGCCATCGTCTTCGGCTGGGTCCTCGCCTCCCACCAGGTCGGCGCGGCCCTCGTCGCCTACCTCGGCGGCGTCGCCCGCGACGTCTTCGGCACCTACGACATGGTCTGGTACGCCTCCGGCGCGCTGTGCGCGGCGGCGGCCCTGATGGCCCTGGTGATCCGGCGGCGGCCGGTGACCGCGGTCCCGGCCCTGGCCGTCTAGGACCGGGCAGCGACCCCTAGGCGCCCAGTGTGCCGAACCGCCCCCGGTGGAACAGCAGCGGTCCGCCGGGGGCCTCGCCCGTGCCCAGCGCGTCGACCCGGCCGACCACGATCAGGTGGTCGCCGCCCGTGTGGACCGCGTGGACCGTGCAGTCGATCCACGCGGCGGCGCCGGTCAGCCGGGGGGAGCCGGAGACCGGGGCCGGGTCGTGGGTGACGCCGGCGAACTTGTCCGCGCCGCTCACCGCGAAGGCGCGGCACAGCTCGCCCTGGCCCGCGCCGAGGACGTTGACGCAGAAGACGCCGGCGCGCGCGATGCGCGGCCAGGTGGCCGACGTGCGGCCGACCATGAAGCAGACCAGGGGCGGGTCGAGGGAGAGGGAGGAGAACGACTGGCAGGCGAAGCCGGCCGGGGCGGACTCGCCCTCGGCGGCCGGTGCGGTGATCACGGTCACCCCGGTCGCGAAGGTGCCGAGCACCCGCCGGAACTCCGTCTGGTCGACCGGCGCCCGCTCGTCCGCGCGCACGCACCGCAACTCCGGGCGCGGCAGCGACTCCACGGGCCCCGCCGCGGGGACCGACCTGAGATAACGGACGGCAGCCGCGGCCGCCCCTGCGTGTCCCATCACCACTTCATTGAAGCTGACGTGGCGTCAGATGGGAAGGGCGGTACGGGGCACCGTACGACCGCTTCGTACGCTGCGCCCATGGGGTGGGAAAGCGTACGGGGGCGGGGCGGGGCGCGGGAGCGGACCGGTGAGCGGCCCGTCTGGTCCGGCGGTGATCTGAGCACGGCGGTCGCGCTGGCCACGGCCCAGCTGCCGGCGGCCGGACTGCTGACGTTCATCGACCTCTCCGGCCGTGACGACTACGGCGCCGGGAACGGCGGCGCCCTGGGCGCGGTGTTCCTGTTGTTCCTGGCGCCGGTCCTGCTGCCGCTGCTGGGCGTCGCGCAGGCGTTCATGCTGGCCCTGCCCTCCGTGGTGGCGGCCCGGCTCGCGGGCCGGCGCCTGGGCGGCCCTTCCTGGCCGTGGTACCTGGTGACGCCGGTGGTGCCGGCCGCCTTCTGGAGCGCACTCGTCGCGTCACTCGGGTCCTGGCCGTTCACCACGACGTTCGCGGTCCTGGCCGGGCTGGGCGTGCTGCCGACGCTCGGCGTCGGCTGGGTCCGGCGGCGCGCCCTGCGGCCGGCGGGCGTCTGGTGGCGGGCCGCCGCCGGCTCGTTCGGGCTGGCCGTTCTCACCCTCGTCGGCGGGGTGCTGGCGTCCGAGGCGGGCCTGGTCCCGCAGTACGAGCCACCGCGGCTGACCGCCGCCCAGCTGACCGGCGTCTGGCGGGACGGAAGCGGCGCCGAGCTGCGGCTGCGTGCCGACGGCAGCGCGGAGGCCGTCAAGCTGCCCACCGAACCGGCGCCCTTCACGGACGACGACTTCAGTGACTACGTCGTGTGCGCGGGACCCGGTACCTGGGCACCCCGGAGGACCTGGCGCGACGGTGTGCTGGTCAAACTGGACGGGGACTGCGGTCAGGACACCCAGTGGTCGGTCGGCGGCAGCGAGGACGCTCCCCAGCTGTTCGTTGTCTTCGGCGACCCCGACGCGGGCACCCTGCGGATCCTCAGGCGCGCGACGACCGGTTGACCGTCCGCCGCCGGCCGGGCTCACCGGCCCCGGAACTCCGGGTTCCTGCGCTCCACGAAGGCCCGCACCCCTTCCTGGGCGTCACGCGTCGTCATGTTGATCTCCTGGGCGGCGGCCTCGGCGGCGAAGGCGGTTGTCCGGTCGGTGTCCAGGGACGTGTTGACCAGGTGCTTGGTCAGGGCCAGGGCGCGGGTGGGGCCGCTGGCCAGGCGGATGGCCCAGTCGCGGGCCGTCTTGGGCAGGTCGGCGTCCGGGACGACCCGGTTGACCAGGCCCAGGCGTTCGGCCTCCGGGGCGGAGAGCGCGTCGCCGAAGAACATCAGCTCCTTGGCGCGGTGCGGGCCGATCAGGCGGGGGAGGAGGTAGGCACCGCCGCCGTCGGGGACCAGGCCGCGCCGCACGAACACCTCGATGAAACGGGCCGATTCGGCGGCCAGCACCAGGTCGCAGGCGAGCGCGAGGTGCGCGCCGAGGCCGGCTGCGGTGCCGTTGACGGCCGCGAGCACCGGTTTCTCGCAGTCGAGGACGGCGGCGACCAGCCGCTGGGCGCCGAGCCGGATGGTGCGGGCCACGTCACCCGGCACGCGTTCGGCCGTGGTGCCGCTGCCGCGGAGGTCGGCGCCCGCGCAGAAACCACGGCCGGTGCCGGTGATGACCACCGCGCCGACCCCGGGGTCCGCGGAGGCCTCGCCGAGGAGGTGGATGACGTGGTCGCGCTGGTCGGGGGTGAGGGCGTTGAGGGCGTCGGGGCGGTCGAGGGTGAGATGGGCGACCCGCTCCGCGGTCACGTACCGGACGGTGTCCATCAGCGGCACACCGCCAGCGCGTCCAGCGCCACCGCGCCCTGGCCCCGCTCCAGCACCATCAGCGGGTTGATGTCGAGCTCGGCGAGCTGGTCGCCGAGCTCCAGGGCCATCCGCTGGACGCGGAGGATCACTTCCACGAGGGCGTCCAGGTCGGCCGGCGGGCGGCCCCGCACCCCGTCCAGCAGGGCCCGCCCGCGCAGCTCCGCGAGCATGTCCCGGGCCTGGTCCTCGCCGAACGGCGGCACGCGTACGGCCGCGTCGTGCAGGACCTCGACCAGGACCCCGCCGAGCCCCACGGTCACCGTCGGCCCGAACAGGTCGTCGTGGGTGACCCCGACCACCATCTCCACGCCCCGCTCCACCATCTGGCAGACCAGCACGCCGTCCAGGGCGACCCCCTCGTAGCGGGCGATGTCGGTCAGGTCCCGGTACGCGTCCCGGACCTGGCTGGCCGAGGTCAGGCCGATCTTCACCAGGCCCAGCTCGGTCTTGTGGGCGATCTGGCCGCCGGACGCCTTCATCACCACCGGGTAGCCGACCAGCCCGGCCGCGCGCACGGCCGCCGCCGCGCTGGTCACCAGCTGCTCGCGCGGCACCCGGATGCCGTACGCGCGCAGCAGCTGCTTCGCCGCGTGCTCGCTCAGCTGCCGGCCGGGCCGCATCAGCGCGAGCGCCTTGCGGTAGGAGGGGGAGGGGGTGCGCGGGGCCTCGTCGAAGGGGGAGCGGTAGTCGCTCACGAAGCGGTGGTGGTCGAGGTAGGCGTGGACGGCGGTGAGGCAGTTGCCGACCGTGCGGAAGGTGGCCACCCGGGAGGAGCCGAGCAGGACCTCGCGGTAGGCGGCCTCGGTGCCGACCGGCGAGCCCCACACCACGCACACCAGCTTGTCGCTCGCCTCGGCCGCGTCGACCAGGTCCTGCACGAGCCTGTCGCTCAGCGGCGGGAAGGGACCGGTGACCGGGCAGACCAGCACCCCGACCTCCGGGTCGGCCAGGATCGCGTCGATGATCTTCCGGCCACGCCAGTCGCCCACCGGGTGCCCGCCGTTGTCGACCGGGTTGGCCACGCTCAGGTACTCCGGTATCCACTGGTGCAGCTCGGCCTGCCGGGCCGCCGACAGCACCGGAAGCCTCAGGCCCAGGCCGGCGGCCAGGTCGGCGACGTGCGCGCCGGTGCCGCCCGAGATCGAGTAGACGACCACCCCGTCGGCGCGCGGCGCCCGCGCCCGGGCCAGCAGGGCGGCGGTGTCCTGGAGTTCGTCGAGGCCGTCGACGCGGATCACGCCGTACTGGCGCAGCGCCGCGTCCACCACGTCGTCCGCCCCGGTCAGCTTGCCGGTGTGGGAGGCGGCGGTGCGGGCGCCGGCCTCGGTGCGGCCCACCTTGACGGCGACCACGGGCACCCGGCGGCGGGCCGCGCGGTCGGCGGCGAGCAGGAAGGCGCGGCCGTCCTTGAGACCCTCGACGTAGCAGGCGATGGCGCCGACCTCGGGGCGCTCGGCGAAGTAGGAGATGAAGTCGGCGGTCTCCAGGTCGGCCTCGTTGCCGGTCGGCGCCCAGTGCGAGAGCCGGATGCCGAGTTCCTGGGCGGCGAAGACGGGCCGGCCCTGGTGCCCCGACTGGGTGATCAGCGCGATCGCCGGTCCTTCCAGGTCGTCGCGGAACCGCTCGAAGGCGTTCAGGTTGGTGTTCGGGCCGAGCAGCCGGAGCCCGGACCTGCGTACGGCCGCCGCCAGGCGGGTCTGGGCCGCGGCGCCCTCCTCGCCGGTCTCCGCGAACCCGGAGGCGAAGGCCACGGCGAACCTCACCTTGGCCTCGGCCAGTTCCTCGATCACCGGCAGCGGGTCGGCGACCAGGAGCACGGCGAGGTCGACCTCTTCGGGCAGGTCGGCGACGGAGGGCACGCAGGCGATGCCGAAGACCGACGGCCGGGTCGGGTGCACCGGGTGCACCCGGGCCCCGACCCGCCCGGCCCAGTCGAGCAGCTGCCGGGTGATGCCGGTGTTGGGCCGCCCTTCCGCGTCCGAGGCGCCGATCACGGCCACGGACTCGGGGCGGAAGAACCTGTCCAGATCCGGTACGTCCGCGTACAGCGGCCGTCCGCTGACGTCCAGCGCGTCCGCGTCGCCCGCCTCGGCCGCGCGGCCGTGGACGGCGGGCCCGGGACGCTGCTCACCGCAGGCGATGACCCGGGCCCGGCGGGAGTCGGTGGTGAGGGTGCCGTGGGTTGATCCAAGCATCGTTCCGCCCGCTCCTGTGTGACAGCACAATTACCTGACGCAGTGTCAGATTACTGAACTGACGCTGCGTCAGGAACTGCTCTGCACGCAAAGTTGAGGGCCGAAGCAGCCCTTCTTCTCAGCCGAGGGCGGCCAGCACCTCCTTCGCCACCCGCTCGCCCGAGCGCACCGCCCCGTCCATGTACCCGGTCCAGAACGTCGACGTCTCCGTCCCGGCCCAGTGGATCCCGCCCACCGGCTCGCGCAGCGCGGCCCCGTACTCGGTCAGCACCCCGGGCGGCGCGTAGGCCACCGGACCGCCCCGCGAGAAGCCCTCATCGTCCCAGCGCTGCAGCACGAAGGAGGTGGGGGATTTGGCCTTGTCCCCGAAGTAGTTGGCGTAGTCGGCCAGCACGGCGGCCCTGACGTCGGCCTCGGCCGCCGCGTCGTACGCCCGCATCTCGTCGGCCTCGATGAAGCCCATCAGGGCGCCGTAGGAGCCGTCCGGCGGGGAGTTGTCGAAGGTCGAGCGGACCACGCCGGAGTCGCTGACCGCCTGCCCGTTGAGGCCGTCGGCCCGCCAGAACGGCGTGTCGTAGACCGCGATGGCCTTGCCGATCGAGCCCATCGGCATCCGCTGGGTGAGCTGGTCGCGGGCGGCCGGGAGCAGCGGGTCGTAGGTGATGCGGGCGGCGAGCGGGGGCGGCAGGGCGACGACGACGCGGGTCGCGCCGACCGTGATGCCGTCCGCCGTGACGACATACCCGCTGCCGGACCTCACGATCGACCGCACCGGCGCGCTCAGCACCACCCGGTCGCCGAGGGTCGCGGCGAGCTTGATCGGGACCTGCTGGGAACCGCCCACGAAACGGGACTCCTGGGCGCCGGCCGCCGTGTCGGTGAGGCGTTCCAAGGTGCCCGCGGTGGACTCGTCACCGGCGGCGGCGATGTAGTAGAGGACGTAGAGCAGGGAGAGTTCGCGGGGCTGGGCCGAGAAGATCGACGTGCAGGCCAGGTCCAGCAGGAACTTGGCGGAGGGCACGATCGCGTGGGCGTTCAGCCAGCTCTCGAAGGTCTGCCTGTCCCACTCGGCGGCCTTGGCGGCCGTCCACGGCGCGTCCACCGGGACCTGTGCGGCCATGCTGTCCAGCTCGGACTGCACGATGGCCGCGTTGGCCAGCCCCGCCGCGTCCACCGGCGGCACCGAGCCGAGCAGGCCGCTGGTGTCGTACGGGGTGCGCTTGCCGTCCTTGTAGAGGAGGTTGTTCCCCGTGTTGTACGTGGTGAAGGTGGCCACGCCCAGGGAGTCGGCGAGGGCCTTGATGCGGTTCTGGGTGGGGCCGATGAACTCTCCGCCGCCCTCGGTGAAACCGCCGTTCGCCAGCTTCAGGTTCACCACCCGGCCGCCGACCCGGTCCCGCGCCTCCAGCACGGCCACCGACCTGCCGCCGGCCACCAGGTCGCGGGCCGCGGTGAGCCCCGCGATGCCGCCGCCGACGATCGCGACGTCGACGGTCCGGGAGGCGGCGGCCGGGGCGGCTGCGGCGGCCGTGGCCGCCTGGGCGGTTCCCGCGGAGACCGCGGTGAGGCCGGCGGCCCCGGCGGCGGCACCGCCGAGGAGGGAGCGGCGGGAGAGCCGGGGAGAGGGCTCGGGGGCGGGCCGGGGAGAGAGCTGTCTTTCGCGTGCCACGTGCGTCCTCCGTGCTGGGCGAGAGGGGTGGAACCGGAAAGTTGAGCAGGGCTCACATTCTGGTCCCGGGCACGGGCGCGATGCTACCGCCGGTAACAAACGGCGCCCGTCGCATGCGTCACATGAGCAACGGGCTTGATGGGCACAGGGGTTGATGTGTACAGGGGTTGATGTGCAGGGGTCGATGTGCAGGGGGGTGGCTGGTTACGCCGTCGGCTGGCGCTCGGACCGGGTCTGACGCCGCTGCCGTTCGGCGGCCGTCTTCGCGGCTCTCCTGGCGACCGCCTTCGCGATCTTCTCCGCGTCGATGGCCAGCTCACGGATGTTGCCGCTGATGGGATTGGTGTAGCCGGTGAAGTAGAGGCCGGGGGCGTTCTCCGGGGCGCGGGGGCCGTGGGTGACCGGGCGGCCGCGGTCGTCGAGCACGTCGAGGTGGCCGACCAGGCCCTCCAGGGCGCGGACGTAGCCGGTCGCGGCGATCACCGCGTCGGGGGAGACGCGGGTGCCGTCGGCGAGGGTGACCTGGCCGTCCTCGAAACCGTCGACGGCGGCCACGATCTCGACCTTCCCCTGGCGCACCGCCTCGATGAGCCCGACGTCCAGGATCGGGATGGCGCCCTGCTTCACCCGGCTGTAGAGCCCGCTGTCGGGGCGGGGCAGGCCGTGCGCGGCCAGGTCGGGCACGCTGACCTTGGCCATGGTGCGGGCCAGCCGGTCGACGAAGGCGGTCGGAAGCCGTCGTACCAGGACGGAGTTGTACTGGGCGGCCCAGCCGGCGGTGGAGCGGCGCACGATGTGCGGGACCGTGCGGACGGCGAGCCGCACCCGGGAGGCGCCGCCCTCGGTCAGGTCGACGGCGATCTCGGCGCCGGTGTTGCCGGTGCCGACGACGAGGACGTCCCGGCCGGCGAAGGGCTCGGCGTTGCGGTAGGCGCCGGCGTGCAGGAACTCGCCCCCGTAGCCGTCCCGGCCGGGCCAGTCGGGGATGTGCGGGGTGTGGTTGAAGCCGGTGGCGACCACCACCGCGGAGCCGGTCAGCTCCCGTCCGCCGGAGGCGTGCAGCAGCCAGCCGTCGCCCTCGGGTGAGCGCTCCACGCGGGAGACCTCGACGCCGGTGACGATCTCCAGCTCGTGGTGCTCGGCGTACTTCTCCAGGTAGCGCACCACGTCGTCCCGGGAGACCCAGCGGCCGAAGCGGCGCGGTATCGGCAGCCCGGGGAGCGCGGACAGGCGCCGGGTGGTGTGCAGGTGGAGGCGGTCGTAGTGGCGGCGCCAGGACGCGCCGACGCCGTCCGACTTCTCCAGGATCACGGCACGGACGCCCCGGGCCCGCAGCGCGTACGCGGCGGCGAGCCCTCCGGGGCCTGCGCCGATGACGTAGACGGGCGAAACGGTGGGGGGAAATGCGGCCATGAGCGGGAGCGTAATCACGCGTCACGTTGATGGGTCTCGGTCAAGACCGGAATTGGTTGCGGATTGATCACACCCGTAGGAGAAGTGGGTGGGGCTTGTGACGTAGGCCACCTCATCTGACGGAATCGGTAGCGAATCCGTTGTGAACCGGCCGGAAAGCGAAAGCCCGTGACGTCGGGCCCCGGTGCGCTGGAGCCCGACGTCACGGGTGGGCGGTGCCCTTGGACAGACGGGAAAAGGGCACCACGTTCAGGGAGGCTGTCGTGGCTTCGAGAGTGCCATCACGAAAGTGAGAGCTTCTTGTTTCCGCGGGGGCCTGTCAGTTCCGCGGTCGCCTGTTCACTTCGCGGCACCCTGTCAATTCCGCTTGCTCTTCTTGCTCGTGCCGTAGCCCGTCACGGTGGCGATCCAGGTGATGAAGTCGCCCGGGTCGGTGTTGGCGCCGTGGCCCTCGTCCCAGTAGTAGAGGTGGTTGACGTCGTCGCCGAGGTTGTCCAGGCGGGCCGCCAGGTTCGCGGAGATGACGTGCGAGGTGTCGGAGTCGCTGGTGCCCAGGCGGATCCACCAGTGCTTGGAGCGGCGGTCGTTGACCTTCTCCACCAGGTGGAACATCGGGTTCATCAGGTTCAGCTTCTCGGGGATGTCGGCGGCGACCCGCTTGGTGCTGAGTCCGGTGGAGTCGTTCTTCGCGCCGTACGCCGTGAAGTGGCGGGTCTCGGTGGTACCCGCTCCGAACTCGTTGTTCTCGCCGGCCGACAGGTCGAAGGCGTCGAAGGCCGGGGTGTCCTTCTTGCGGGCGCCGACGTGGGTGAGGAAGTCGTCCCAGGTGAAGGTGGCCTTGCCGCCGGAGAAGGTGATGAAGGTGTTCTTCGCCAGGTACGTCTCGCGGTCCGAGTCCGAGAGGGCGGCGAGGTACTTGGTGGCGGACGGCTGCAGGTACTGCTCGACCAGGTAGTCGTCGTAGTTGCGGGCGGTCAGCGGGCCGAAGCCGTCCAGGCCGCGCAGCTTGAGGCCCGCCTGGTACTCGGCGAACTGGGCCTTCAGGTCCTTGGAGACGGTCTGGTCGACCTGCTTGCCGGTGGAGAGGGCGTTGGTGCCCCAGTTCCACTCGTAGGCGCCGTCGGCGTGCTCCAGGTCGGTGATCGGGCACCAGGCGCCGACCGCGAAGATCGCGTCGGAGGCGTCGGCCGCGCCGAGCTCCTTCAGGTACTTGTCGTAGATCGGGCTGTCGCCGGACGCGCCGAGCAGCGAGGAGAGGGCGCCGCCCGCGCTGGTGCCTGCAGAAACGATTCGCTCGACGTTGCCCGGGATCAGGCCCTTGTTCGCCCTGATGTACCGGACGGCGGCCTTGAGGTCGACGATCGCGGCGGGGGCGGTGCCGTGGTACTCGCCGTCGGAGTTCTTGAGGGTACGGCCGCGGGCGCCGGGCTCGATCACGACGTACCCGGCGGCCAGCGCGAGCAGCTGGTTGCTGGCGGTGGCGCCGCCGGTGGCGTTGGTGTTGCCGTTGGCGTTGGAGGCCGCGCTCGCGGAGGAGCTGGGGGCCGCGCCGCTCGGGGCCGCGCCGCTCGGCGGGGTGCCGCCGCCCGCCGCGGAACCGCCGCCGCCGACCTCGGTGGCGTCGGCCACGGAGGCGGGCAGGTAGCCGCCGATGGAGTTGGCGAGCAGGATCGGGGCGTTCGTCGGATCGACCGCGGTGCCGTCGATCTCGACGGGGGCGCTGACGATCAGGGACTGGTAGGTGGCGTCCACCGGGTTGGCGACGTAGGTGATCGCCTTCCAGAAGTGGTATGTCACATTGTGCTCGGTGCCCTCGGTGTCCGTGATCGTCGTCGTCAGCTTCGAGTACCCGTCCGGGTCGAACGTCAGGGAGTCCGAGGACGAGGAGGGGGAGCTGCTCGACGCCTGCGCGCTGAGAGCGACACCGCCGACTGCCGCGACACCGGCCGTGGCGCCGATCCCCATGACCACGGTCCTGCGCTTCACTGCCCTGTGCTTCACGTTGCTGCCTCTCGTGTCGGCTCCTTGGCCTTGCGGCTGCGAACGTAATCTTGGCCCGACAAAATCGTCAACAATTTCCCGGGAACTCACGGGGGGCCCACAGGGTCACGGGAAATGCACAGGTTTTGCCCATCCGGGTCTGGGCTGCGCTTCAGGATCTGACATAACGTCAGGTTCATGGATGCGACGAGAGCGGACACGAGGAGTTCCGGCGGCGGCTCCGACGCCGGTGCCGAGGGCATACGCGGCGAGCGCCCGCGATACGACCGCCCCGAACCGGACGCCTTCACCCGGCCCTACTGGGAGGCGGCGGCCGAGGGGCGGCTGCTGCTCCGCCGCTGCGGCTCCTGCGGCCGGGCCCACCACTATCCCCGCGAGTTCTGCCCGCACTGCTGGAGCGAGGACGTCGCCTGGGAGCGGGCGAGTGGCCGCGCGACCCTCTACACCTGGTCCGTCGTCCACCGCAACGACCTTGCGCCCTTCGGTGACCGCGTCCCGTACGTGCCCGCCGTGGTCGACCTCGCCGAGGGTCCGCGCATGATGACGGAACTGGTGGCCGCCCACCCGGAGAGCCTTCGCGCCGGGCTGGACCTGGAGGTCGCCTTCCGGGAGGGGGTGCCGGTGTTCCGCCCGGTGCACGGGTTTCAATGACCTCATGGCCCTCACCGATGAACAGCCCGCCGTCCCCCGCCCCGAAGCCACCCCGCACGGTCACGGGCTGCGGCTCGACCGCTGGGACCCGGACGCGGAGGTGCAGGTGGAGGCGTGGCTGCGGTCCCGTACCGACCCGGACTTCCGTCGCTGGAACACCCCGCTCACCGTGGTGAACGACCTCGCGGGTGCCCGTGCCGCCCTGGCCGCGCAGCGGAAGCAGGCGGCGGACGGCACCTGTGCGCCGTTCCGGATCACGGACGCGGCGAGCGGTACGACCCTCGGTCACGTCGGCGTCAACATGATCGACCACACGTTCCGGACCGCCCGGGTCGGCTACTGGGTGTTGCCCGAGGCGCGGGGCCGCCGGGTCGCCACCCGTGCGCTGGCCCTGGCGACGGACTGGGCCTTCGCCGAACTGGGCCTGCACCGCCTGGAGCTGGGCCACGCCCTCGGCCATGACGCGTCCTGCCGGATCGCCCTGACGTGCGGCTACGGCTACGAGGGGACGCTGCGCGGGGCCATGTTCGAGGCGGGCCGGCAGGACGCCTTCCGGGACGTCCACCTGCACGGCCGCCTGGCCACGGACCCGAGCCCGGACCTGGACCGGGTCCCGGCGCGGGACTGAGCCGGACCGACAGGCCGACCGATCAGGCCGACCGATCGGGCCGGACCGATCAAGCGGGGTTAATTCGGGTGCGGAGCCTGGCGGTCCGCCGCGACCATGGACCATGAATTCACAACTTCGGTCCTCTCAATGGCACTTCACCGACGATGTCGACGAATTCCTCGCCCGTGGCCGCGACTTCCTTCACTCCCGTCCGGACCTGTACACCGTCCATCTCACGGTGACCGAGCAGCTCCGGCGGCGGGGTCCGCGGGCGTACGGCGGCGACCCACCGTTCTTCGGTGTCCTGACCCGCGGCGACGGCGGCGTGGCCGCGGCGCTGCTCCACACACCCCCGTACGCCCTGAACGTCACCCGCCTCACGGCCGCCGAGGCCGAGACGCTGGCCGAGCGCCTCCTCGCCCTTGGCCACCCGGTGTCCGGGATCTGCGCCGACGGCGCCACGGCGGAGGCGTTCGCGGCGGCATGGGAACGGCGGACGGGGGTGCCGGGAAAGCTGCACGAGTTGCAACGCCTGTACCGGCTCGCCGAGTTGACGTCCCCCGTACCGGCGCCGGAGGGTCGGGCGCGGGTGGCCGAGGCGTCCGACCGGGACCTGCTGGTCCGCTGGTACGAGGGGTTCGTCGCCGACGCGGGTCTGCGGGTCGGCGGAGATGCCGGGGAGTGGGCCGACTTCCGGCTCTCGTACGGCGGCGTCACCCTCTGGGAGACCCCCGACGGCACCCCCGTCTCCTTGGCCGGCCTGACCCCGGCGGTCGCCGGCCAGGTGCGGGTCGCGCCGGTCTACACCCCGCCGGAACTGCGCGGCCGCGGGTACGCCGGGGCGGTGACCGCGGAGGTGAGCCGGGCGGCGCGGGCCGCGGGGGCCGCCGAGGTGCTGCTCTTCACGGACCTCGCGAATCCGACGAGCAACGCGCTCTACCAGCGCATCGGCTACCGGGAGGTGGCCGACTGGGCGGTGTACGAGTTCGGGATGAGGTCGGTCGTCCGTGGCGCCGTTGGGACCTGAGGTCGGTCGTCCGCGGCGTCGTCGGGACCTGAGGTCGGTCGTCCGCGGCGCCGTCGTGGCTGGTCGCGCAGTTCCCCGCGCCCCTTCGGGGGCGCTGCCGGACCGTCGCTCGGGCGGGTCCCGGGGTGGGGATTCGGGGTGCTGCCGGACCGTTGCTCGGGCGGGTCCCGGGACCGGACTGCTGGGCGCTGCCGGAATGGCGCTCGGGTGGGTTCGGTAGGGCCCTTGCGGGTGCTGTACTTGCGAGGGGATCTGGGGAGGCACACGCTGGGGAGGAGGCGTGCCGACCACTGTTTGGACCGAGCGCGGACGGGTGCGGAGCCCGTGGGGTCCGTGGCCCGCGCAGGGAGCGGGTGCCCGATGAGGCTTGTCGTCGATCTCAACCGGTGCCAGGGATTCGCGCAGTGCGTCTTTCTCGCCCCGGACGTCTTCGCCCTGCACGGCGAGGAGGCGCTGCTGTTCTCCCCTCGCTTCGACGAGGAGCACCGTGACGGGGTGGAGAAGGCCGCTGCCGCCTGTCCCGTCCAGGCCATCCTGGTCGACTACTCCGACGAGCCGACGAAGCGGGTGGAGTCCCATGCCGGCTGACGCGGACGTCGAGGTCCTGCGGCGCCAGGGCCGCATCGTCGTCGTCGGCGCCTCGCTGGCCGGCCTGCGTGCGGCCGAGACCCTGCGTGAGCAGGGCTTCACCGGGTCGCTGACCATGATCGGCGACGAGCCGTACGAGCCCTACGACCGGCCGCCGCTGTCCAAGGGGGCGCTGCTGGGGCGGGTCCGGCCGGAGGACACCGCGCTGCCGCGGCGGCGTGACGTCGACGCCGAGTGGCGGCTGGGCGTCGCCGCCGAGGAGCTGGACCGGGACGCCAGGCAGGTGGTCCTGGCCAACGGCGACCGAGTCCCCTACGACCGGCTGCTGATCACCACCGGGACCCGGGCGCGGCCCTGGTTCCACCCGGAGGAGGCCGCGCTGGACGGGGTGTTCGTGCTGCGTACCCGGGACGATTCCGCGCGTCTGACCCGGAAGCTGGCCTCAGGTGTGTCGCGGGTGCTGGTGATCGGCGCCGGTTTCACGGGTTCCGAGGTCGCCTCCGCCTGCCGGGAGCTGGGCCTGGACGTGACGGTCGCCGAACGTGGTCCGGCGCCGCTGGTGGGCGCGCTCGGCGGGGTGATCGGCTCGGTCGCGGAGGGGCTGCAGCGCAAGCACGGCGTCGACCTGCGCTGTGGGATCAGTGTCACCGCCCTGGAGGGCGACGACGTGGGGCGGCTGAGGCGGGCCCATCTGTCCGACGGTTCGACGGTCGACGTGGAGGTGGCGGTCGTCTCGCTCGGCGCCATGCGGAACACGGACTGGCTGGCCGGGTCGGGACTGGCCGCGGGTCCCCGGGGGATCGCGTGCGACGCCGGGTGCCGGGTGTTCGACGTCAACGGCATCGTCACCGACGACATCTACGCCGCCGGAGACGTGGCGCGCAGCCCGCACCCGCTGTTCGACTACCAGTTCCTGGCGTTGGAGCACTGGGGGAACGCGGTCGAGCAGGCCGAGATCGCCGCCCACAACATGATCTGCGCGAGCCCGGAGCGCCGTCCGCATCTGTGGCTGCCGATGTTCTGGTCCTCCCAGTTCGGCGTCAACATCAAGTCGGTGGGTGTGCCCTCGCTGGGCGACCAGCTGGCCGTCGTACAGGGGACACTGGCCGAGGAGCGGTTCGTGGCGGTGTACGGGTACCGCGGCCGTTGCATCGCCGCGGTGGCCTTCGACGGAGCCAAGTGGCTGGGGTTCTACGAGCAGCAGATCGCGTCCGGTGCGCCCTTCCCGCCGGAGTACCGCACGGTCGACCGCCGGACCGAGACGCTGCAGCCGGTCGACCCCGCCTTCCCCGATCCGCACCTGCCCACCCATGGGGCCACCGTCACGCTGACGGGGCACTCGCCGAGCGAACGACGGGTCGAGTTCGTCCCGTCGCACGCCTGAGCACCGGCCCGGTACCGCCCGGAGCCCCGAGGAGACGCCATGACGCCCGACCCCATCTCCGCGCAGATCGTCGACTACGCCAACCGGGCCGATCCGTACCCGCTCTACGCGGAGCTGCGCAAGACACCGGTGAGGCGGGAGGACGACGGCACCTACCTGGTCAGCACCTACCACGAGGTGCGGAGCCTGGCGAACGACCCGCGGCTGAGCAACGACACGAGCAACCGGCCGCCCGGGTACGCGCGCACCGGGCAGCCGGCGGAGGAGACCGGCCTGCCGCCCAGTTTCATCTTCACCGACCCGCCCGTGCACGACCGGCTGCGCGACACCATCAACCGGCCGTTCGGGCCCCCGCACAGCCCCAGGTTCCTCGACGACCTGCGCGGCGAGCTGGCCAAGGTGGTCAGCGGGCTGCTGGACGCCTTCGAGGGCAAGGACCAGGTCGACATCGTCGAGGACTTCTCCTACCCCCTGCCCGTCACCGCGATCTGCCGGGTGCTCGGCGTGCCGCGCGAGGACGAACCGCGCTTCCACGGATGGGCCGACGCCCTGGCGTCGTCACTCGATCCCGCCTCCGGCGGCGCCGGCCAGGAGGAGGCACAGCGGGCCCGCCAGGAGCTGGGCGCGTACCTGAACGGCCTGATCGAGACCAAGCGCCGCCACCCCGGCCCCGGGATACTCAGCGCGCTCGCCCACGACATGACACCGGCGGACCTGGAGGCCACCGCGGTGCTGCTCCTGGTCGCCGGCCACGAGACCACCGTCAACGCGATCACCAACACGACCCTCACCCTGCTGCGCCACCCCGATGTCCTCGAGCGGTTCCGGAAGGAGCCGGAGCTGGCCGTCCCGCTCATCGAGGAAGTGCTGCGCTACGAGCCCCCGGTCCAGTTCATACCGTTCACCACCGCCCTGGCCGACATCGACGTCGCGGGCACGACCATCCCCAAGGGCTCGCCGGTCTGGCTCATGCTGGCCGCGGCCAACCGCGACCCCGTGCGCTTCCACGACCCCGACCGGTTCGACCCCGACCGCAAGGACAACGAGCACCTGGGCTTCTACACCGGCATCCACTACTGCTTCGGCGCCCCGCTCGCCCGGATCGAACTCCACGCGGCCGTGCCCGAGCTGTTCAGACGGGTCAGGTTCACCGGGCTCCTCGAGGACCCGCCGCCGTACCGGGCCAACGCGGTGCTGCGCGGCCCCCGGCACCTTCCCGTGGCCATCGAGGGCCTCACCGCCTGAGGGTGGGCGCTCACGGCCACAGCAGGTGCTTGCGCCACCTGCCGTCCCCCGCCGGGACGTACCGGAGCCGGACGTGCCGGCGGTCCGGGTCGCCCTGGAAGAACTCCGCCTCCTGCGGGCGCAGACGGTAGAGGGTCCAGGTCGGGGAGGGGGCGTCCGGGTCGGCGCGGGCGCGTTCCCAGGCCGCCTCCGATTCCTCCCGCAGTTCCTCCAGCGAGGACAGGAGCCCGCTCTGGCGGCCGGTGAGTGCCGCCGCCAGGGCGCCCGTCGAGCGGGCGTGCAGGTCGGCCTGGCTCTCCTCCGAGGGAGCCGCGGTGACGGGGCCGCGGAGCCGGACCTGGCGGCCCAGCACCGGCCAGTAGAAGGCGAGGGCCGCGTACGGGCGGGCGCTCAGCTGGTGCCCCTTGCGGCTGGTCGCGTGCGACGCGAAGGACCAGCCGTCCGCGTCCGCGCCGTGCAGCATCACGATCCGGACGTCGGGCCGGCCCTCGTCGTCCGACGTCGCCAGCGACACGGTGTGCGGCTCCGGCTGTCCGGCCGCCACCGCCTCCGCGAACCAGGCGGTGAAGAGCGGAAGCGGGGCGTCGGGCGCCGACTCGGGGTCGAACGGCCGTAGCTCCGTGGTCTCGGGGGACCAGACGCGGAGCGACTTCAGGAGCGCGTGAAGATCCGTTGCTGCCATGTGCCGAGTATCACTCGGTACCTCCCGTACCCGCGTCATCAGCCACCTCGTGCGGCCTGTCCGGGGGCCTTGCGGCCAAACCCCGGGGCACAACCGGGCGAACCGCTGCGAACACCTGTGCCCCGGCCCCACACTGTCCGGCATGAGGGGACCGAAGACCGTGAACGTGGCCGTACGCCACGTAAGCGGTGATGCCGGGCGGCGCAGGACACGGGCCGTCAGCTGGGCCGCGCGTGAGTTCCGGCTGGTGCGGCCGGCCGAGGGCCGGGACCGGGTCGAGCTGGAGTGCCCCGTCTGTACGGCGGCCGTCCTCGCCGAGGTCGCCGACCACGCGCGGACCCGGCGGGTGCGGAACGGGTGGGCGGCGGTGTCGGTGCTGTCCCTCCTCGTGTCCGTCGCCGCGCTGGGCTACGCCGTCCACGAGGCGGGCCTCTTCTGGGCCGGCGTGTGCCTCGCGGTCGTCGGGCTCGTCATGGCGCCCACGGCGTGGGTGCGCAGCCGCCACCACATCGGCGTCGCGCTGCTCGACGGGCCCGCCCCGCGGCGCGGTCACCGGATCGTGCCGGTGCGGTAGCCGCTTCGCGGGCCGGGCCGGTCGCTCACCGCGGGCCGGCGGGGCTGGTCGCGCAGTTCCTCGCGCCCCTCGGGGCGCTGTCCGTCAGTGGCGGGAGAACTGCACCCCGGTCCGCTGCACCACGTCCGGGCGTACGGCCAGGGCCGGCACGGTGAGTTGTTCGCCGTAGATGTCGGTGAGGCGGATCTCGCCGCCGCAGCCGGCGCCCCGTTCGGAGAGGAAGTAGTTGTAATCGGTGCGGGTCAGCGCCAGCCAGCCGCCGCCGGTGCGGACCTCGAGGCGGGCCAGCGGGTTGCGGTGGCCGATCGCCTGGATGCCGCACCAGTACTGGCTGGAACCGGTCTTGTAGCGGATCGAGACGGTGTCGGAGACGGCCGGGCTCAGCAGGCTCCAGGTGATCGCGATCCGGCCCGCCGAGAGCGGTGCGAGCCTGGCGAACGCCTGGTGGCTGAGGTCGAGTTGGCCGGCCGCGCAGGGGGCCGGGCACTCGTTGGTGATCCGTACGGTGACGGACGTACCGCTCGCCGTGCGGACGGCGACGTACGCGCCGCAGGCCTTCGCCGTCTCGTAGTCCGCGGTGTTCATCGCGGCGGTCAGCACGTCGGAGGTCGGGCCGAAGGAGCAGGCGCCGTCGCCGTTGCCGGCGTCGTAGGAGGTGGCGACGCCCTGGTAGGCGGTGCCGGGGCGGATCCGGCCGGCCGCAGGGGCCGTGCTGGTACGGGTGGTGCCGTTCGCCGCCGTGTGGGAAGGGGTCCCGGACGCCGTCGCCGAGGGCTTCGGCGACGGCGTGGTCCGCCTGCTCGCGGTGGGGGCGGGTGACGCCGTGGACGGTTTCGGTGACGGTTCCTTCGGGGTCGCCGCCGCGCTCGTCACGGCTTCGGACGGGGGGCCGGACGCCGCCCGGTCCTGTCCGGTGGTACCGGCCGCGGCACCGGGCCGGAAGGCCACGACCAGGGTGACGACGAGGACGACGGCGGCCACGGCGGCGACCGCGAGCAACGGGCCGCGGACCGGGCGCCACTCGAAGTCCCGGTCCGGCTTCGGCTGCGTACGGCGGCGATGTGAGGAGGAGGCCACGGAGGGGATCCTTACGCGGTTCGGCGGTGCACGTCCTTCGAACGACTCGAAGCTTCCGGTACGGCAGTCGCCGCCGGAGCCGGAAAGGTTGCCGCCGCTCGTCGGGGAATCCGTCCGCCCGCTCACCCCCGCCCCAGCACCACCGTCCCCGAGGAGCAGAACCAGCCCCCCGTCCCCGACGCCACCCCCAGCTCCGGCAGCCCCCCGTCCGCTCGGCGCACCTGCCGCTGCCCGGCCTCGCCGCGCAGCTGCCGTACCGCCTCCACGAGGAGGAACAACCCCCGCATGCCCGGGTGCTGGGCCGACAGGCCGCCGCCGTCCGTGTTCACCGGAAGCTCTCCGCCCGCGACCCGCAGCCGCCCCTTCTCCACGAACGCGCCGCCCTCGCCCTTCGGGCAGAAGCCGAGGTCCTCCAGGGTGACGAGGGTCATGTAGGTGAACGCGTCGTAGATCTCGGCGAAGTCGATGTCGGAGGGCGTGACGTCGGCCCGGCGGAAGGCCAGTCGCCCGCTCACCGCCGCCGGGGAGACCGTGAAGTCCTCCCACTCCGACATGGTGGCGTGGGAGAGGCACTCGCCCGTGCCGAGGACCCACACCGGGGCGGTGCGGCAGTCCCGTGCGTACTCCTCGGCCGCCAGCAGGACCGCCGCGCCGCCGTCCGAGCGGATGCAGCAGTGCAGTTTGGTGAAGGGGTCGGCGATCATCGGTCCCGACAGGACCTCGTCGACGGTGATCGGGGTGCGGAACAGCGCGTCCGGGTTGAGTGCCGCGTTGGCCCGTGCCTGGACCGCGATCTCGGCCAACTGCTCGACCGTGGTGCCGTGTTCGATCATGTGGCGGCGGGCGGCCATCGCGTACTTGGCGATGAGGGTGTGACCGTAGGGGACCTCGAACTGCAGGGGGCCGCGGGCGCCGAAGGACAGGTTTCCGGTGCGCCGCCCCGCCCTGATGTCGGCGCGGGCCGTCGAGCCGTACACCAGCAGGACCGCGTTGGCGTGGCCCGCCGCGATCGCGTCGGCGGCGTGGGCCGCCATGACCTCCCAGGTCGAGCCGCCGACGGAGGTGGAGTCGGCCCAGGTGGGGCGCAGGCCCAGGTACTCGGCGACCTCCACGGGTGCCAGAGTCCCCAGCCCCGCCGACGCGAAGCCGTCCACCACCTCACGGCCGAGGCCGGCGTCGGCCAGCGCGCGGCGGGCCGCCTGGGCGTGCAGGGCGTAGGGGGTGGCCTCGTCCACCCGGCCGCAGTCGGACAGGGCCACTCCGACCACGGCGACCTTGCGGGGTCCAGTCATGGATCTGACGGTACATCAGATACACCGGACTCCGCCCCTGTGCATCTGCATCCATCGCCCCTAGCATGACGGACCGTCAGATCGTCAGGAGGTCCGGTCATGGACGCCCGCTTCACCGACGAGCAGGACGAGATCCGGCGCGCCCTGCGTGAACTGCTCCACAAGCGCTGCGGCCCGGAGGACGTGCGGGCCGCCGTCGACAGGCCCGAGGGATACGACCCCGGCCTGTGGACCGCCCTCGGCGAACAACTCGGCCTGCCCGGCCTCGCCCTCCCCGAGGCGTACGGCGGCACAGGTTGCACGAGCACCGAAGTTGTGCTCGCCGCAGAGGAGTTGGGGCGCGTCCTGGCCCCCACCCCGTTCCTCGCCACCGCCGTGCTCGCGGCCCCGCTGCTGCTCGCCCTCGGCACCGGGGCCCAGCGCGCCGAACTGCTCCCGAGGATCGCCGACGGCAGCCTCACCGCCGCCCTCGCCGTCCCCGGCACCCGGCTCGGCACCGCCCTCGCGCTCACGGGTCCCCCCGGCGGCGACTGGGCGGGCGGCGGGCGGGCCGGCGGCGTCCAGGCCCGGCACCGGGGGGACCGGTGGCGGCTCTACGGCGAGGCCGACCAGGTGCTGGACGGGCACAGCGCCGGGCTGCTGCTCGTCCCCGCGCACACCGGGGGGTACGCCCGCCCGCGGGTCCTGCTCTTCCTGGTGGCGGGGGACGCCGACGGGGTCGTACGGACCCGGCGGACCGCCCTCGACGCCACGCGCGGTCAGGCGTGTGTGCAATTGCGCGATGCACCGGCCGAGTTGGTCGGGGCGGACGAAGAGGCCGACATCCAGCCGGCCCTCGCCGCCCTCGGCGACACCGTGGCCGCCGTGCTCGCGGCCGAGGCGGTGGGAGCCGCCGACCGGGCGCTGGAGCGGACCGTGGAGTACGTGAAGCAGCGCGAGCAGTTCGGGCGGGCCATCGGGTCGTTCCAGGCGGTCAAGCACCGGCTGGCCGACGTGTACGTGGCGGTGCGGGCGGCCCGGTCGGCGGCCTACTACGCGGCCTGGGCGACGGCGCACGGGGAACCGGTCGGCGCGCTGGCGCTCGCGCAGGCGCTGGAGGCGCTGCGCACCGCCGCGGGGGAGGGCATCCAGCTGCACGGGGGGATCGGGTTCACCTGGGAGCACGAGGCGCACCTGTACTTCAAGCGGGGCGCCGGGGACGAGCTGCTGTTCGGGCCGGGGCACCGGCTGCGCGCGCACGCGGCCGAGGCGGCCGGGCTGTTCACGGGGCGGGAGGTGGCGGTGTGATCGGCGAACGGCTGGTGCAGAGGGTGTCCGCGACCCGGGGGTTCGCCCAGGTGGCCCCGCATGTGATCCCGGCCCTGGACCGGGCCGTGCACCGGCTCAGCGGCGGCCGGATGCTGCTCAGCGACCGGATGCTGCCCGGGGTGATCCTCACCTCCACGGGTGCGCGCAGCGGACAGCCGCGCCGTACGCCCCTGGCGTGCATGCCCTCGGGCGACGGCTGGTTCCTCGTCGGCTCCAACTTCGGCCGCGCCGGTCATCCCGCCTGGACCTACAACCTCCTCCACCGCCCCGACGCCGAGATCAGCTGGAAGGGCCGCGACATCCAGGTCACCGCCCGCTTGCTGGACGGGCCGGAACGGGAGGACGCCTGGCAGCAGCTCCTGGAGTTCTGGCCCCCGTACGCCGCCTACCAGAAGCGGGTGGACCGGCAGATCCGCATCTTTTCTTTGACCCGCCGGTAGAGCACCCCGCCGTCTGCCGACTGCCGTCTGCCGTCTGCGGCGCCGTCGTGGCTTGTCGCGCAGTTCCCCGCGCCCCTAAAAGAAGGGGCGCTGCCGTAGCGCCCCTTTAGGGGCGCGGGGAACTGCGCGATCAGCCCCCACGCACCTGCAGCCGAACTGCTGCCGGACCGCTGCCGTGGAGAGAAGGGGCGCGGGGAACTGCGCGACAAGCCGGCACCGGCCCGCGGTCGAAGGCGTACGGCCGTCGGGGTTCGTGTCGGGTGTTCCGCGGAGCGGCACACGCGGTGCCGGGGTGCGTAACCGGACGCTGGAATGGCGCGTTGAGCATTCCCGCCTCCGAAAGGCCGACGAATGACCACACGTGAACCGCTCTCGTCCCAGCGGCCCGCCCGCTCCTGCGCCCGCCGGCTGCGGCTCGCGGCCGGCCTCGTGAGCGCCGTGACGGTGACCGTGTCCGCGCTCGCCGTGCAGCCGGCCGGCGCCGAGAACGGCGGCCGGGCGTCCGGGCCCGCCTGCGCCGACCTCGCGCAGACGGTGCTCGCCCGCTCCCACGTCAAGAGCATCAGCTCCGAGGTCGTACCCGCCTCCGGCACGCTCCCGGCGTACTGCCAGGTCGACCTCGTGCCCACCCGGGCCGTCAACGTCCGCGTCACCCTCCCGCTCAGCACCGCCGACGCCGGCGCCGGCGGCAGCTACACGGGCGCCTGGAACGGCCGCGTCCTCAACATGGGCGGCGGCGGGTACGCCGGCAACCTCGGCGACCTCAGCGTGGCGGTCCAGCGCGGTGAGGTCGGCTCGGTCACCGACACCGGCCACAGCTCGGCCTGGTGCGACGCGACCGACCCGAGGACCGGCGAGGCCAACGCCCAGCCCGGCTGCGGCGAGGCCGGCGGCGGCTTCGTGCTGTCCCCCGCCGGCAAGCTGAACACCGGGCAGATCGACGACTTCATCGACCGCAGCCTGCACGAGCAGACGGTCTGGGCGCTCTCCCTCGCGAAGAGCTACTACGGCCGGGCCGCCCGGCGCAACTACTGGGTCGGCGGCTCCACCGGCGGCCGGCAGGGCTGGCAGATGGCCCAGAAGTACGGCGACGAGTACGACGGCTTCCTGATCGGCTACCCGGCGGTCAACTGGAACCGGTTCATCATCGGCGAGGCCTGGCCCGCGGTCGTCGTCAACGAACTCCTCGGCCCCGCCGGCCTGTCACCCGCCAAGAGCGACGCCGCGAACGCCGCCGCCGTCGCCGCCTGCGACCCCGAGGACGGCGTCACCGACGGGGTGGTCGCCGACCCCCGCCGCTGCACCTTCGACGCCCGCCAGGTCAAGGGCCTCACCCCCGCGGAGGCCGAGGCGATCGACCTCATCTGGGACGGCCCGCGCGACGCCGACGGCAACCGGCTGTGGGGCGGCGTCACCCGCGGCACCACCTTCTCGGTGCTGTTGCCCGGCGGGAACACCATGAGCCCGCTGATCGAGACCTACGTCCGCAACTGGCTGGAGCAGGACCCGGACTACGACTGGCGCAAGAACATGACCATGGAGAACTTCCCGCGGTTCTTCGAGGCGTCGTACCGCAAGTTCGAGAAGACCGCCGCCACCGACAGCACCGACCTGTCCAAGGTCCGGAAGAACAACGGCAAGATCCTCTACTACGCGGGGACCGGCGACCCCCTGATCCTGCCGTTCAACACTTACAACTACCAGCAGCGCCTGTTCGACCGTTACGGCGTCCCGGGCACCCGTTCCTTCGTCCGCACCTTCTACTTCCCCGGCGTCGGCCACACCGAGCCGGCCCTCGCCGGCAGCACCGACCCGCGGGCGCAGCTCCTGAACACCCTGGAGGCGTGGACCGAGCACGGCAGCGCCCCCGAGTCCTTCGACCAGAAGGGACCCGCCCCGGGCACCGAGCGCACGGTCTGCGCCTACCCGGACACCGCCGCCGCCCCCGGCGCGGACGCCTCCTGCGAGACCAGGACGAGCGTGCCGGCCGACCTGGCCGCCCAGTCGAGGACCGTCCTGGACCGGCGTTGAGAAGCCGGGGGAGCGGCTAGAACAGCCGCTCCCCCAGCAGCAGCGCCCCGATGCCCAGCATCGCCGCCCCCGAGGTGCGGGTCACCGCGCGGGCGGCCCGCGGGCGGGCGGCGAGCAGGGCGCGGGAGAGGGCACCGACGGCCAGGTAGACGGCGGCGCAGGCGGCCATGTGCAGGGCGCCGAGGACGGCGGTCTGGGCGGCCACGGGGAGGTGGGCGCCCGTCGTGACCAGGAACTGGGGGAGCACCGAGAGGTAGAGCAGCAGCGCCTTCGGGTTCAGGCCGCTGATCGCGGCGCCCCGCCAGAAGCCCTGTGCCCCGGCCCCCGCCTCCTCGGCCTCCCGCGGGACCGTCGGGCGGCGCAGCACCCCCCAGCCCAGCCACAGCAGGTATCCGGCGCCGGCCACGGTCAGGGCCGTGAGCAGCCGTGGCGACCGGGCGACCAGCACCGCGAGCCCCGCGACCGCCAGCGCGGTGTGCAGGGCGTACCCGGCGATCAGGCCCGCGACCGCCCGTGGCACCGAGCGGCCGCGCACCCCGGCGGCGATCACGTACGCCCAGTCGGCGCCCGGCACGCACACCAGCAGCAGGTCCACGGCGAGGAAGGAGAGCAGGAGTCCGGTGTCCATGGAAGGGACATTAGGCTCGATTGTCCCGAAAGTGTTCCCGAAATTTGCTCGGGAGTGCCGGTTCCGGGGGAGAATCTTGCTCATGGACGACGTGGACCGGAAAATCCTTGCCGAGCTTCAGCAGGACGGGCGGCTGACCGTGACCGAGCTGGCCGGGCGGGTGCGGCTGAGCGTCTCGCCGTGCCACCGGCGGCTGCGCGAGCTGGAGCGGGCGGGGGCGATCAGCGGGTACCGGGCGGTGGTGGACCCGGCCGCCGTGGGGCTGACCTTCGAGGCGCTGGTCTTCGTCTCCATGCGGCAGGAGGACCGGGACACGGTCGCCGACTTCGAGCGGGCGCTCGCGGAGATCCCCCATGTGCTGGACGCGCAGCGGCTGTTCGGCGAACCCGACTACCTGCTGCGGGTGGCCACCGCCGACCTCGCCGCCTTCCAGCGGCTCTACGACGAGCGGCTCGCGACCCTGCCGGGTGTGCAGCGCCTGACCTCGACCCTGGTGATGAAGCACGTGGTGCGGGACCGGCCGTTGCCGGCTTAGGGCGGCAGGCGGTGGTTCACCGCCGTACGGGAACCACCGCCCGCCAGACAGGACCCAGGGCGCGACTACTTCGTGGGCTTCTTCCCGGTCACGCCCAGATGCACCAACAGCGCGAGGTTCGGCTTGAGTTCGGCCTGCTTCACGCCCCAGGTCTGGAAACCCTTCTGGTGCGCGGCGACGGCCGCGAGCATGGCGACCAGCGAACCGGCCACCGCGGCCGGGTTGACGTCCTTGTCGACCCTGCCCTTGGACTGCAACTCCGCGATGGAGTCGGTCAGGGAGTTGTTCACCGAGTTCAGGATCTTCATCCGGATCTTGTAGAACCGTTTGTCCCCCTCGGCGGCCCCGAGATCGACCACGCGCAGGATCGCGTCGTTCTTGCGCCAGAACTCCAGGAAACCGTCCACGAGTTCCTGCGCGGTCGCCCAGCCGGCCTTGCCGACCCAGGAGCGTCCGGCCAGCAGCTCGGTCAACTGGCCGCCCTCGGTGGCCATTTGCTCGGCGATCTCCAGGACGGCGCCCTCGACGTCCGGGAAGTACTGGTAGAAGGTCGCGGGCGAAGTGCCCGCCTTCCGGGCGACATCGATGACCTTGACGTCCCGGTAAGGGGAGGAGCTGAGCATCTCGCTGAGGCAGTCGAGCAGCTTCTGCCGGGTCGCCTGCCCACGCCGGCCGGCCACGCGGCCGTCGACGGTACGCACTTGTCCTGTCATGCCGTCAGCTTACCGAGGGGTGATCGGAGCGCGATTCGGCCGACTGCAAATGGGGTGCGCGGGTGTATAGGGGCCGGTGCGGCTGGTCTGCGCGGTACGGGCCGGGCGGTTACTTTGACGACATGGCCGAAAACAGGGCATCCGGATACACGGCGGGATACGCGGAGGGCGTCCCCTGCTGGGTGGACGCGCAGCTCCCCGACGTGGAGGCGGGCAAGCGGTTCTACGGCGGGCTCTTCGGGTGGACCTTCGAGGACGCGGGACCGGAGGCCGTGTGGGCCCGCCTCGACGGCGCGGCCGTCGCCCGGCTGGCCCGGAAGCGGGACGGCCGGATGCCCACCGTCTGGACGGTGTACTTCGCGACCCCGGACGCCCGGGACCTCGCCCGCCGGATCGTCGCCATCGGCGGACAGATCGTCAACGACCCCGTGCCCGTCCGCGACCTCGGCACCGCCGCCCTGGCCGCCGACCCCACGGGCGCCGTCTTCGGGCTCTGGCAGGCCGCGGGCCACCCCGGCTTCGGCGTCCGGCACGCCCCCGGCACCTTCGCCTGGGCGCAGCTGTACACCAGCGACCCCGAAGCGGCCAACGCCTTCTACGGCCGGCTCTTCACCGCCGCCCTCTTCGGCGCCGGTGCCAGGCCGGACTTCGGCCGCGCCCCGGTGACCGAGGTGTTCGCGGCCGGGATGCCCTCCCAGTTCGTCGTCCACTTCCGCACCGGGGACGTGGCGGCCGCGGCCCTGGCCGTGCAGCAGCTGGGCGGCCGGGTCCAGACGCCGCCCTTCGAGACGTCGTACGGAAAAGTGGCCGTCGTGACCGACAATCAAGGGGCGTTCTTCGCGCTGCTGGAACGCTGAGGCCGGAAACGGGCGGCTCTCCGCGGATAAATGTCTCACTTTGTCATGTGACACCCCGATTCGTCGCCGGGTTCGCAACCTGTGCCCGGGCCAGGAAGAATCGGGGTGCGTGCCGCCATGGCGGTGCGGTGGTGAGACGCTGCACGGGGTCGCGTACATATGTGGGTGGACGGGGCCCGTACGGGGAGGTGGCAGGCAAGTGGTGGATCAGCTGACGCAGCACGATCCGCGGCGGATCGGGCCGTTCGAGGTGCTGGGACGGCTGGGGGCCGGCGGCATGGGGCTGGTCTATCTGGCGCGCTCGGCGTCCGGGCGGCGCGTGGCGATCAAGACGGTCCGGACCGAGCTCGCCGAGGACCAGCTGTTCCGGGTCCGCTTCACCCGCGAGGTGGAGGCGGCCCGCGCGGTCTCCGGCTTCTACACGGCCGCCGTCGTCGACGCCGACCCGCGCGCCGCGGTGCCGTGGCTCGCGACCGCCTACGTCCCCGCGCCCTCCCTCGAAGAGATAGTGAACGACTGCGGGCCGCTCCCGGCCCAGGCGGTCCGCTGGCTCGCCGCGGGCGTCGCCGAGGCGCTCCAGTCGATCCACGGCGCCGGCCTTGTCCACCGCGACCTCAAGCCGTCCAACGTGCTCGTCGTCGAGGACGGCCCCCGGGTGATCGACTTCGGCATCGCCTCCGGCGTCTCCAACACCCGGCTGACCATGACGAACGTCGCGGTCGGCACCCCCGCCTACATGTCCCCGGAGCAGGCCAAGGACTCCCGCAGCGTCACCGGCGCGAGCGACGTCTTCTCCCTCGGCTCCATGCTCGTCTTCGCCGCCACCGGCCACCCGCCCTTCCACGGCGCCAACCCGGTCGAGACCGTCTTCATGCTGCTCCGCGAGGGCCCGGACCTCGAAGGCCTCCCGGACGAGCTGCGCCCCCTCATCGAGTCCTGCATGCAGATGGAGGCCACCGCCCGCCCCAACCCGGCCGACCTCCAGGCCCAGCTGGCGCCCCACCTGTTCGGCTCCGGCTCCGACGACAGCGGTACGGCGTCCGCCTGGCTGCCCGAGAAGGCGGTCGGGCTGATCGAGTCCCGCCGCGGCGGCCGCCCCGCCGTCAAACCCTCCGCCAGCCCCTCCGGCGGGCGCAGCGCGGGCCGCCTCGCGGTCCCCCCGCCGCCCTCCTACGACCCCGTGGTCCCGGCCCCCGTCCCGGTGGGCGCCCCCGACACCGGTCCGGTCCGCCTGGCCGGCGCCCCGGTGCCGATCGGCCCGGGACCGCGCGTCGCCGACGCCCGCGCCGCCGCCGTGAAGGCACCTCCGCCCGAGGCCGGCCTGGTGGCCAGCTGGTCCCGCCCCCGCCCCGGTGTCAACGGCGCCGACCCCGTCGTACCGGCGGCCCCCGCCCTGCCCCCGGAGACGGCCTCCGGCTGGCGGCCCTGGCGGTTCCGGATGTCCAACGACGTCTGGGGCACCCCGGCCGTCGACGGCGACCTCGTCTACGTCACCTCCTTCGAGGTGCACGCCCTCGACGTGGCCACCGGCCGCCGCCGCTTCAAGACCCGCGACGTCGCCTGGTCCATGGCGGTCGCCGACGGCCGTGTCCACGCCTCCGACGGCCCCACCCTGTTCGCCCTGGAGGCCCGTGAGGGCGGCGACCTGTGGCGGCTGTCCACCGACGCCTGGGTGTACTCCCTCAAGGCCGACCGCGGCACCCTCGTCACCGGCACCCGGGGCGGCGGCGTCCAGGCCTGGGAGGCGTCCAACGGGCAGAAGCTCTGGGAGCTGTCCGGCGCCCAGACCGACTTCGAGGCCCCCGAGTCCGGGCCGTCCCTCCACGACGGCACGGTCTACGTCTGGCAGGACGCGCGGCTGCGGGCGCTGGACGCCCGTAGCGGCGACGAACGCTGGTCCTACCCCATCGGCGACGCGGCCTCATGCGGCGGCGTCCCGGTCCGCCTCACCCACGCCGACGACGGCTTCGTGTACGCCTCCGCGGGCACCCGCGTCATCGCCCTCGACACCACGAGCGGCCGCGTCCGCTGGCACTTCGAGGCGCCGGCCGTCTTCCTCTCCCCGCCCACGTATGTGCCGGGGCCCGCGGTCACGGGCGGCGGCATCTACCTGGCCGACTACCTCGGCACCGTCTACGCCCTCGACGCCACCGACGGCCGCGACCGCTGGCGCATCGCGACGGAAGCCCGCGCCTCGATCGAGCCGGTGCTCGTGGCCGCCGGCCACGTCCACGTCGGCAGCGGCAAGGGCCTGTACACGCTCGACGCGGTCACCGGCACCCCCAAGTGGCGCTTCCAGGCGGGCGGCGACGTGGTGGGCTCTCCGGTGGTGGCCGAGGGCCGCATCCACTTCGGATCCACGGACCACCTGTTGTACACGCTGAAGGCCGACGACGGCCGGCTGCGGTGGAAGCTGGCCACCGGCGGGGAGATCACCGGGTCGCCGGTGGTGCGGGACGGGGTGGTGTACGCGTGCAGCAAGGACCGGTGCGTGTACGCCCTGGACGCCGAGAAGGGCACCGGCACGGCCCGGACCGCCTGAGCGCCGCGGGGGTGCGGTTCGCAGGACCACTGCGACGCCGTGTGGGCTCGCCGCGCAGTTCCCCGCGCCCCTGAAAGACAGGGGAGCTGCACCAGCGCCCCTTCAGGGAGCGCCGTGGGCGTGCGGGTCGCGGGGCCCCTGCGGCGCCGTGGGGGCTTGTCGCGCAGTTCCCCGCGCCCCTGAAGGACGGGGGCGCGGGGAACTGCGCGATCGGCCACGACGCACCTGCAGTCGCCCGGCGGCAGCCGCTGGCAGCTTCTTGGGCGCTCGGCGGATCAGCGGGTGCGCGGTGTCGTGCGTGTGCGGTCGGCGAAGAGCTCCGCCTGCCGTTCGCCGGGCAGGTTGCCCAGCGTGATCAGGTGCGGCGCCTGGGCCCACCCCCGCTCCCGGTCCGCCCCCTTCGCCGCCCACAGCGCCCGCACGCTGCCCTGCACGCCCTCCGTCGGATACCCGGCGATGACGGTCGCGCACCGCACGGCCGCCGCCAACGCCTCCCCGGCGGGCGTCACTTCGGACACCAGCCCCACCTCGTACGCCCTGCGCGCCCCCACCCGCTCGGCGTTGCCCATCAGCACCATCCGGGCCACCTCCCCGTACGGCATCCGCTGCGCCATCAGCACCGACTCGTACGCGCTGACCATGCCGTAGGAGGTGTGCGGGTCGAAGAAGGCCGCGGTCTCGTCGGCGACGACGAAGTCGCACTCGCCCAGGAGGTAGAACGCGCCCCCGCAGGCCATCCCGGCCACCGCGGCGATCACCGGCTTCCACAGGTCGTTCGCCTTCGGCCCGACGGCGATCAGCGGGTCGTCCTGGCTGTAGGGCGAGGCCGGCTGCGGCACGACGGCGTCCCGGTCGAGCCCGGTGCTGAAGGCGCGCCCGCCGGCCCCGGTGAGCACGACGGCCCGTACCGCGTCGTCGAAGCGCAACGCCCGCCAGGCGGAGGCGAGTTCGTCGGCCGTCGCCAGGTCGACGGCGTTGAGGCGCTTGGGGCGGTCGATGGTGACGACGGCGACGCCGCTCTCCTCGTCCGTGTCCAGGCGCAGGCTCACGGCCGCTCCAGGACCCACTGCGGCAGACCGTCGGCGAAGACCGCCTGCACCCGGGCGCCGATCCGGATCCGGTCCGGGGGCAGGGAGCCGAGCGGCGCCCCGGCCTCCGTCACCACGTTGCCCACCAGCCGTATCCGGGGCGCGTCGTCGAGTTCCACGACGACCACGTTGTACGGCGCCTGCGCCGCGTACTCGGGCAGCAGCGGCGGGTGCGGGACGACGTACGACCAGATCCGGCCCCGCCCGCTCGTCGGCCGCCACTCGCTCGCGAAGGACTGGCAGCGCGGGCAGCAGGGGCGGGGCGGGAAGCGGGGTTCGCCGCAGTCGGCGCAGGCCTGGACGCGGAGTTCGCCGCGGGCCGCGTACTCCCAGAAGGGGGTGCCGTCGGTGTCGGTGACCGGTCGCAGCATGTCAGCTCCGGTTGGTGAGGAGGAGGGCGGAGGTCGGGACGCCCTCGCCGGCGGTGACCAGGCAGGTGGCGGCGCCCGGCACCTGGGCGGTGCTGGTGCCGCGCAACTGTTTGACGCCCTCGGTGATGAGGTTGAACCCGTGCACGTAGGCCTCGCTGAGGCCCCCGCCGCCGGTGTTGACCGGCAGCCGTCCGCCGATCTCCAGGGCACCCTGCTCGGTGAAGGCCCCGCCCTCCCCGCGGCCGCAGAAGCCGTACCCCTCCAGGGAGAGCGGGACGAGGGCGGTGAACGCGTCGTAGATCTGGGCCACGTCGACGTCCTCGGGGGTGAGGTCGGCGTGCTTCCACAGGTGGCGGGCGGCGGTCCAAGCGGGACCGGTCAGGGGGTCGTCGTTCCAGTAGTTGACCATGCCGTGGTGCTGGGCGGGGAGGCCCTGGGCGGCCGCGTGGACGTAGACGGGGGGCCGTCGGCAGTCCCGGGCCCGCTCCCTGCCGACCACCACACAGGCCAGCGCGCCGTCCGTCTCCAGGCAGTTGTCGAAGAGGCAGAGGGGCTCGCTGATCCACCGGGAGGTCATGTACATCTCGCGGGTGAGGGGGCGGTCGTACATGACGGCGGCCGGGTTCTGGTTGGCCCGGTTGCGGCAGGCGAGGGCGACGTTGAAGAGGTGGTCGCGGGTCGCGCCGTACTCGTGCATGTAGCGGCGGGTGAGCATGGCTATCTCGTCGGCGGGCCGGAGCAGGCCGAAGGGGCGGGTCCACTGGGCGGGGGTCGGGAGCTGGACGGTGGTGTTGGTCCAGGGGCGGGGGCCGGAGCCGCGCTTCCGCGACCGCCAGGCCACGCCCACGCTCGCCTGCCCACTGGCTATCGCGGCGGCGAGGTGCGCGACCGTGGCGCAGGAGCCGCCGCCCCCGTACCCCACCTTGCTGAAGAAGGTCAGGTCGCCGAGGCCGACCGCCTTGGCCAGCTCCACCTCGTCGGTCTCCTCCATGGTGAAGGAGGCGAGCGCGTCGACCTCGCCGGGCGCGATGCCGGCGTCGTCGAGGGCGGCGAGGACGGCCCGGCAGGCGAGGGTCCGCTCGTCCTCGTCGAGCCGTTTGGCAAAGCGGGTCTGCCCGATCCCGACGACGGCGGTGGCGTCCTTGACGCCTCTGAGACCGGCCATGTCCCCGCACCTCCACGGCTGTCACGGTTTGCTGACAGGTCGTCAGGCTACAGCTAATCTGACGGTCAGTCAGCTATGCGTCCGGGGAGGCCGGTTGTGCGCGGTGACATGGAGTGGGGGACCGTTCCGGGACTGGTGCGGTCGGCGGCGGAGCGGTACGCGGACGTCGAGGCGGTGGTGGACGGCCGTACCCGGATCACCTACGCCGAACTGGGCGCCCGGGTGGAACGGGCGGCGGCGGCCTGCATCGCCTCCGGCGTCCGGGCGGGCGACAGGGTGGGCATCTGGGCGCCGAACTCCCTGGACTGGATCGTCGCGGCCCTCGGCGCCGTGTCGGCGGGCGGGGTACTGGTTCCGTTGAACACCCGCTTCAAGGGGGCGGAGGCGGCGGATGTACTGCGCCGCAGCGGGGCCCGGCTGCTGTTCGTGACGGGGACGTTCCTGGGGACGTCGTACGTGGCGTCGCTGCGCAGGGCGGCGGGGGAGGGGCACGGCCCGGGACCCCTGCCGGGGCTGCCCGCCCTGCGGGACGTGGTGGTGCTGTCGGAGGACGCGCCGGCCGACTTCCGCACCTGGAAGGACTTCCTGGCGGGCGGCGAGGGGGTATCGGCTCGCGAAGTCGTGTCCCGCACGGCCGAGGTGGACGGCGACTCCCTCTCCGACATCATCTTCACCTCCGGCACGACGGGCCGCCCGAAGGGCGCGATGATCACCCATGCCCAGACCCTCCGGGCCTACGAGGTCTGGGCCGACCTGGCAGGCCTGCGCACGGACGACCGCTACCTCATCGTGAACCCCTTCTTCCACACGTTCGGCTACAAGGCCGGGGTGATCGCCTGCCTGATGCGGGGAGCGACGATGATCCCGCAGCCGGTGTTCGACGTGGCGACGGTGCTGGCGAACCTGGCGTCGGAACGGGTGTCGGTCCTCCCCGGCCCCCCGACCCTCCACCAGTCTCTCCTGGACCACCCGGCCCGCGACGCCCACGACCTCTCCGCCCTGCGCTTGGTGGTGACGGGCGCGGCGGTGGTCCCCCTGCTTCTCGTGGAACGCCTGCGCGGCGAACTCGGCGTCGAGACGGTCCTGACGGCGTACGGCCTCTCGGAGGCGAGCGGCATCGTGACGATGTGCCGCCGGGGCGACGACCCCACGGTGATCGCGTCGACGTCGGGCCGGGCGATCCCGGGGACGGAGGTGCGAGTGGACGAGGCGGGGGAGGTGCTGGTCCGGGGCTTCAACGTGATGCGCGGCTACTACGAGGACCCGGCGGCGACCGCCGAGACGCTCACACGGGACGGCTGGCTGCGCACGGGCGACGTGGGCGTCCTGGACCCGGCCGGGAACCTGCGCATCACCGACCGCCTGAAGGACATGTTCATCGTCGGCGGCTTCAACGCCTACCCGGCGGAGATAGAGCAACTGCTGGGCCTGCACCCGGATGTGGCGGACGTGGCGGTGATCGGCGTACCCGACGCCCGCCTGGGCGAGGTCGGCAAGGCATTCGTGATCCGCCGCCCGGACGCGGTCCTCACCGGGGACGACCTGATCGCCTGGGCCCGCCGCGAGATGGCGAACTACAAGGTCCCGCGGGTGGTGGAGTTCGTGGCGGAGCTGCCGCGGAACGCCGGCGGGAAGGTGGTGAAGGGGGAGCTGCGGGGGCGGGGCTAGTGTGAGGCCTGCCCCCTCAGCACGTCATCCGACCAGCCAGAGGCCGTTCCCCGCGCGCGATATCTCCGGTCCGAGGTCGAGGTCGGTCTCCTTGAACGAGAGCAGCCGGGATCCGCCGCGCCACACCTCGATCCCCTCTTGGCCGGTGACCACCAGCTCGGCCGGCCTGCGGCCGTCGGTGTCGAGCAGTTCGGCCGAGCCGCCGGGCACGGACCGCGCCCCCTCGGTGGTCAGCCCTCCGGCGCTCCCTCTCAGCAGGATGACCTCCTCCGGTCCCGTTCTGGGCCGGACCGAGAACGCCACATCGGCGTATCCGTCGCCGTCCAGGTCCCCGACCGCCGGCGCGCTGCCGAACGTGCAGGGTTGGAAGGGCCCCTTCACCGGCAGGCCCGCGGTGTCCTCGGTGAAGCGTGACGTCTTCAGCGTCCCGCCGTAGAGGACCATCAGCCGGCTGCCGCCCTCCGGGACCATCGTGTCGCCGAGCATCTCGCAGGGCAGCCCCGCCACGACGTCGGCGTAACCGTCGTGGTTCACATCCGCCGTTCTGAGCGTCGAACCGTAGAAGCCGGCCGCCAGCCGCGGGCCCTTGACCAGCTTCCCGTCGGCGGTACCCCGGTACACGACGGTGGCGCGGGCGACGGGCGCGTAGTCCGCCAGGATGGACCAGCTGACCAGGAGATCGTCCTTGCCGTCCCCCGTGACGTCCCCCAGGGCGGCGGGCACCCCGACGGCGTAGCGCGGGTCGCTGGGCGTCAGGTCGAGAGGGACGGTACGGCGCGGTGTGCCTTTGCGGCTGAAGGGGCCCAGCAGGACCCGTACGGCGTTGTCCTTGCCCATGCCGACGCCCATGCCGACCACGAGATCGGTGTGTCCGTCGCCGTCGACGTCGCCCGCGAGGGGCGCCGAGCCCGTCAGCCGGGCGGCCGCGGCACCGGTCAGCCCCTTGTCGCTCCCCCAGACGACGAAGATCGTGTTCCGGCCCGCCTGGGTGACGAAGTCGGCCCGCCCGTCACCGTCGAGGTCGGCAGTCACGCTCGTGGCCGGGCTGCCGAAGTAGCCTCCCTCGCCCGCCTTGCCCAATCCCAGATCGTTCTGGGTGACGACCTGCGGCTTCCCGGACCGCGGGCCCCGTGCGGACCCTCGCAGGACGGCCGCGAATCCGGCGGCGTACTTCCCGTTCACGGTCGCGGTCGTGTCACCGACCACGAGATCGCCGTACCCGTCCCCGTCGAAGTCGGACCGGACCCCCGGATGACGTGCCGGTCTCTCCTCCGACCCGCCCGACCCGCAGGCCGACAGCAGGAGAAGCAGGACGGCACCCGCGCCAAGAGCTCTCTTCATGCCCACTCGGACCGCTGGGAGCGGCCTTGGGTTGCACAAAGGCGTGAGGCACGCGGAACGCCTCGGTCAGCGCCTCGCGCCAGTCCCGGTCTCGCGTTCGTACACGGGCGAGTTGACCCGGACCTCTCCCCGAACACACCTCGGCCGCGACGGCTCCCCCTCCGCGCCGCCGCGGCCGTCCCCGTCCCGGTGTGGTTCTTGTCAGGCCTTCTCGTCCGTGGCGTGCGAGTTGTCCGGCGTGACGGTGGTGTCCTCGTCGTCCGCCTTCAGGATCGTGGCGCTGAGCGGCTCGCTGGTGGCGTGGCTGTTCAGCGTGGTGATCTCGGTGCCCTCGACGGCCGCCTCGGCCTCGGTCGTCTTCGTCTCGTCGCTCATGGTTCGCTCCCCTGGATGTCCTTGACGCTGTGGGCAGGAAGGCCCGCCCGGCGGCTCCCCCGTAGGGCCGCCGGGCGGACGCTTCCGGGCCGCTACACCTTAAGGCGCGGGCCCGAGCCGAACCGTCTGCCCCCCGACGCGGCGGATCGACAGGACGAGAGTGCCGTGCCGCGATAAACGAATGATGAACGCCTGCCGGGCGCCCCGCCTCAGGCGACGGCGCTCGGGCTGAGCAGGGCCTTCACCTCGTCGGCCTCGGTCGCCCCGAGCCCCTCGAAGATGGCGAGCGCCTCCCGCCAGCAGACCTGGGCCCGGCCCGGATGCCCGATCAGGGTCAGGGCCCGGCCGAGCACCGTGAGCACGTTCCCGCGCCGCCAGTCGCCGCCGATCCCGCGCAGCAGGGTGAGGGCCGACTCGGCGTTGGTCGCGGCCTGCGCGGGCCGCTCCGCCGCGAGGTCGAGTTCGGCGAGCCGGAACAGGGACATCCCCTCCCACAGCCGCATCCGGCTGTCCCGGAACACCTCCAGGGCCTCCTGGAGCCGCTCGGCGGCCTGGTCGTACTGGCCGCCCTGGGTGAGCGCGAGGCCCAGCGCGTACCGGCCGTTGGCACCCTTCAGGGCGTGCCCCATGGCGTCGTACATGCCGGTCCCCTGCTGTGCCAGGGAGACCGCGCTCGCGGTCCGGCCCATCGCCAGGTGGATCCGGGAGAGGTTGCACAGCGCGCTGGCCTCGCCGGGGCCGTCGCCGCAGGCGCGGAAGCTGTCGATCGCGCGGGTGAGGTGGGCCTCGCCGTCCTCCAGCCTGTTCTGGTACAGCGCGATGATGCCCAGCATGTTGGACGCCCAGCACCCCGGCAGCGGGTCGCCCGCGACGTCCGCGAGCCGGACCGCCTCGGTCGCCTGCTCGTTCGCCGGCCCGAAACGGCCGATCAGGTGGTAGGCGTTGGCCAGCACGACGTGTGCGCGGGCCTGCGCCCGCACGTCCGCCGAGGTGCGCACCGCGTCCCGCACGAAGACCGCCGTGGTCTCGTACTCCCTGGAGTTGGCCCCCGACTCCGCGAGGTCGACGGCCGCCCACAGCAGGTCCACGGCGCGCCCGAGCAGTCCGGGCGCCGTCGACTGCCGGACGCAGGCCAGCACGGGCATGGCCTCGGCGTAGAACCAGTCCTGCGCCTCGTGGCGGTCCCGGAACGCCAGCCCCGGGTACCCGGTGGCCTCGAGGTGGTCCACCAGCCGGTCCCCGGGCCGGTCGATCGCGTAGAACGCCGCCGCCGTGGCCAGATAGAAGTCCAGCAGCCGCGACATCGCCGCCTCCCGTTCGCCGGGCGGCTGCTCGTCGCGTTCCGCGCACGCACGCGCGTAGAGCCGTACGAGGTCGTGGAAGCGGTAGCGGCCCGGAGCCGCCGATTCCAGCAGCGAGGTGTCGACCAGGGCCTCCAGCAGGTCCTCGGTCGCCTCGGCCGGCAGACCGAGTACGGCCGCGGCCGCCGCCAGCGAGATGTCCGGGCCGTCCGCGAGGCCCAGGAGGCGGAACGCCCGCGCCTGGGCCGGCTCCAGCTGGCCGTAGCCGAGTTCGAAGGTCGCCTTGACCGCGAGATCGCCGGCCTGGAGTTCGTCCAGGCGGCGGCGTTCGTCGGCGAGCTTCGCCGCCAGGACGGAGACCGTCCAGGTGCGGCGGGCGGCCAGCCGGGACGCGGCGATGCGGATGGCGAGCGGGAGGAAGCCGCAGGCCGCCACCACGTCGAGGGCCGCCTCGCGCTCCGCGGCCACCCGCTCCGCGCCGACGATCTTCGTGAACAGCTGGAGCGCCTCGTCCGGGGACATCACGTCCAGGTCGACCAGGTGGGCCCCGGCCAGGTCGACCATCCGGACGCGGGAGGTGACCAGCGCCGCGCAGCCCTCGGTGCCCGGCAGCAGCGGACGTATCTGTGCCGCGTCCCTCGCGTTGTCCAGGAGGACCAGGACGCGGCGGCCGTCCAGGACCGAGCGGTACAGGGCGGCCCGGTCGTCCAGGGAGTCGGGGACCGACGAGTCCGGCGTGCCCAGGGCGCGGAGGAACGAGCCCAGGACCGTCTCCGGCTCCGCCGCCCGCGGGCCCGCCCCCTGCAGGTCCACGTACAACTGGCCGTCCGGGAAGCCGGACCGGGCCTGGTGGGCGACGTGTACGGCGAGGGTCGTCTTGCCGACGCCGCCGATGCCCGCCAGTGCCGAGACGGCCATCACCCGGCCCTCGGCCGACGCCAGCACCTCGCTCAGCTCCGTGACGAAGGCGGAGCGGCCGGTGAAGTCCGGGACCGTGGCCGGGAGCTGGGCGGGACGCACGGAGGCGGGCAGGGGGTCGGGCGCGGGCGAGGAGGGTTCGGCCAGGGCCGGGTCGGCCTGCAGGATCCGCTGCTGGAGGTCGCGCAGGCCGGAGCGCGGGTCCACGCCCAGCTCCTCCGCCAGCAGGCGGCGGGTGTCCGCGTACACCGCGAGGGCCTCCGCCTGCCGGCCGCTGCGGTACAGGGCGAGCATGAGGAGTTCACGGAGGCGTTCGCGGAGCGGGTGGGCCGCGGTGAGTGCCGTCAGCTCGGAGACGGCCTCCGCGTGGCAGCCCTGCTCCAGGTCCATGTCGAGGCGGGATTCGAGGAGTTGGAGGCGCCACTCCTCGAGCCGGGCCCGCTGGGCCTCGGCGTACGGCCCCGGCACTCCGGCCAGCGGCTCGCCGTCCCACTGGGCCAGCGCCCGGGCGAGCACCTGCCGGGCCTGGTGCAGGTCCCCGGCGCTCTTCGCCTTCTCCGCGTCCGCCGCCAGGTCCTGGGCGACCGCCAGGTCCAGGGCGCCCTCGCCGAGCCCGCGCACCGCGTACCCGCCGGACTCGCTGACCAGGACCCCGGGGTCCAGGATCTTGCGCAGGCGGGAGGCGTACGTGCGCACCGCAGCCAGCGCCTGCGACGGCGGCTCGGGGCCCCACAGGGCGTCGATCAGCTCGGCCGCGGTCGCCGTGCGGCCCTCACGCAGCAACAGGGCAGCGAGCAGGGCGCGTTGCTGCGGGGAGCCGGTGTTGAGCGGCTCCCCGGCACGCCAGGCGCGCACCGGACCGAGCACGGTGAAGCGCAACGCCGCCGCCTCCGTCGCGGAGGAGGCTCGCCGCTGCTCCGGCACCCGCGGTCCACCGTCCATGCCCGTCCCCCTAGACATCCCGCTTCACCCCGTCAGTCTGCCTTGTCCGGGCGGGTCGCGTCAGCCGGGGGAGACGCCGATCACAGGGCGACACGCGGTGGTCCACACGGTCTTCACACGGCGGCGTCCCGCCTCAGCAGGCCCGACTCCTGGCGTAACGATTCCGCGGGCAGGCCGGCGTCCTCCGCACCGGGCCGCGGAACGCGTCCGCGCCGTGCGCCGCCGACGCCTGACGAACCGTCATCCCACTAGCTGACGGTTCGTCAGATCGGCGCTACCGTGAGCGCCATGGACACCCAGGACGGCACTTTCCCGCTGATCATCTCCGTCGACGACCACACCGTGGAGCCGCCGGACGTCTGGCAGTCCCGCCTCCCGAAGAAGTACCTGGACACCGGGCCGCGCATCGTCCGGGCCCCGCTGAAGGACATGACCTTCCTCGGCGGCCGGTTCAAGCCGGTCATGGGCAGGCCCGGCGACGACGGTCCCGTCGGCGACTGGTGGATCTACGAGGACCTGCACCGCCCCCTCACCCGCCTGGACACCGCCGTCGGCTACTCCCGCGACGAGATCAAACTCGAAGTGATCACGTACGAGCAGATGCGGGCGGGGTCGTACGACGTGCCGCGGCGGCTCGCCGACATGGACGTCAACCACGTCCAGTCCGCGCTCTGCTTCCCGACCTTCCCCCGCTTCTGCGGGCAGACCTTCACCGAGGCCAAGGATCGCGAGCTGGCCCTGCTCTGCGTCCAGGCCTACAACGACTGGATGGTGGAGGAGTGGTGCGGCCCACTGGCGCAGGGCCGTCAGATACCCCTCGCCCTGATCCCCCTCTGGGACGCCGGGCTGGCCGCCGCCGAGGTCCGCCGCAACGCGGCCCGCGGGGTCCGCGCCGTCGCCTTCTCCGAGATACCCCCGCACCTCGGGCTGCCCTCCGTCCACACCGACGACTGGGACCCCTTCCTCGCCGCCTGCGACGAGACCGGCACGGTCGTCGCCATGCACATCGGCTCCAGCAGCCGGATGCCCTCCACCTCCGCCGACGCCCCGCCCGCCGTCGGCTCCACCATCACCTTCGCCAACTGCTGCTTCTCGATGGTGGACTGGCTGATGAGCGGCAAGTTCGAGCGCTTCCCGAACCTCAAGGTGATGTACGCGGAGGGCCAGATCGGCTGGATCCCCTACATCCTGGAGCGCGCCGACGTGGTGTGGGAGGAGAACCGGGGCTGGGGCGGGGTCGCCGACAAGGTGCACCGTCCGCCCTCCGAACTCTTCGCCGAGCACGTCTACGGCTGCTTCTTCGACGACGCCTTCGGCCTGAAGAACCTGGACGCGATCGGCCTCGGCAATGTGCTGTACGAGACCGACTACCCGCACTCCGACTCCACCTGGCCGAAGTCGCGGGAGGTCGGCGAGGCGCAGATGGGCCACCTGGCGCCGGATGTGGTGGAGCGGATCGTCCGCGGGAACGCGATCGAACTGCTGGGGCTGACGGCGGACGGGCTGTGGGGCGGTCCCCGGTGAGCCTCGACCACGGCATCCAGCTCCCGGTGCAGTCCCAGTCCACGATCTACGCCGAGGACTGGGAGGCCGGGGCGGGCGCCGCCGACCTGGTGGAGATCGCGCGGGCCGTCGAGCGGGCCGGCTTCGCCTACCTCGCCGTCTGCGACCACGTGGCGATCCCGCACCGGCTGGCCGGGGCGATGAGCACGGTCTGGTACGACCCGGTGGCCACCCTCGCCCACCTGGCCGCCGTGACCGAACGGGTACGGCTGCTCAGCCATGTCGCCGTCGTCGGGCTGCGGCACCCGCTCCTGTCCGCCAAGCAGTACGCGACCCTCGACCACCTCTCCGGCGGCCGTCTGATCCTCGGCGTCGGCGCCGGGCACGTGCGGGAGGAGTTCGAGGTACTGGGGGTGGACTTCGGGCAGCGCGGGGCGGTCCTTGACGAGGCGGTCGACGCGCTGCGTGCCGCGCTCGGGCCGGACGAGTTCCCCTCCCACCACGGCAAGTTCTACGACTTCGAGGGGCTCGGGCAGCGGCCCCGGCCCGCCCAGGAGCGGGTGCCGGTGTGGGTCGGCGGGTCGTCGCCCGCCGCGGTGCGGCGGGCCGCGCTCAAGGGCGACGGCTGGCTGCCGCAGGGCGACCCGCGGGACCGGCTCCCGGCGCAGATCGAGCGGTTGCGGCGGCTGCGCGAAGAGGCGGGCATCGAGGTGCCGGTCACCGTCGGCGCGATCACCGAACCGCTGTACGTCGGCACGCCCGACTGGGCGGTGGGCCGCCGCACGCTCAGCGGGACCCCCGAGGCCCTCGCCGAGTCGCTGCGGGCGTACGGCGCGATGGGCGTGCATCAGATCCAGGTGCGGTTCCGCAGCCGGAGCCGGGCCGAACTCATCGACCAGATCGAGGCGTTCGGGGCGGACGTCGCGCCCCTTCTGACCTGAGGGAGTGGCATGGGCAAGCTGGACGGGCGGGTCGTCATCGTCACCGGGGCGGCGCGCGGGCAGGGCGAGCAGGAGGCGCGGCTCTTCGTCGCGGAGGGTGCGAGCGTGGTCGTGGCGGATGTGCTGGACGACCTGGGCGAGGCCCTCGCCAAGGAGATCGGGGCGGCCTACGTCCACCTGGACGTGAGGGTGGAGGAGGAGTGGCAGGCCGCCGTCGCCGCCGCCAAGCGGACGCACGGCCGCCTCGACGGGCTGGTGAACAACGCCGGCATCCTGCGGTTCAACGCGCTCGTGGACACGCCCCTCGACGAGTTCATGCAGGTCGTGCAGGTCAACCAGGTCGGCTGCTTCCTGGGCATGAAGACGGTCGCGCCCGAACTGGACGACGGCGGGACCATCGTCAACACGGCCTCCTACACGGCGCTGACGGGGATGGCCGCGGTCGGCACCTACGCGGCCACCAAGCACGCCGTGCTCGGCCTCACCCGGGTCGCCGCGCTGGAACTCGCCGGCCGGCGCATCCGCGTCAACGCGATCTGCCCCGGCGCCATCGACACCGCGATGTCCAACCCGGCCCGGCTGGACCCGGCCGCCGACCCCGCCGAGATGAGCCGGGCGCTGGACGAGCTGTACCGCAAGCTCGTCCCGCTGGGCCGGATCGGGCGGGCGGAGGAGGTGGCCAGGCTGGCGCTCTTCCTGACCTCGGACGACTCGTCGTACATCACCGGCCAGCCGTTCGTGATCGACGGCGGATGGCTGGCGGGGGTCAGTGTCATCTGACGGATCGTCAGCTATTGACGATGGCGACGGCCGGTGCGACAGTCGGCCAACGAACGGTATCTGACAGAGCGTCAGAAAATATGGGACGGTGAACCGCCTTGGAATTCGGGCTCTTTGTACAGGGATACGTGGGCAAACGGGCCGAGACCGACCCGCTGGCCGAGCACAAGGCACTGATGGAGGAGACCGAGTACGTCATCCAGGCGGACCAGTCCGGCTTCAAGTACGCCTGGGCGTCCGAGCACCACTTCCTCGACGAGTACTCGCACCTCTCCGCGAACGACGTCTACCTGGGCTACCTCGCGCACGCGACCGAGCGGATCCACCTCGGCTCCGGGATCTTCAACCCCCTCGCCCAGGTCAACCACCCCGTGAAGGTCGCCGAGAAGGTCGCCATGCTCGACCATCTCACCAACAACCGTTTCGAGTTCGGCAGCGGACGCGGCGCCGGCTCCCACGAGATCCTCGGGTTCATCCCTGGTGTGACCGACATGAACTACACCAAGGAGATCTGGGAGGAGACCATCGCCGAGTTCCCCAAGATGTGGCTCCAGGACGAGTACGCCGGCTTCCAGGGCAAGCACTGGCAGCTGCCGCCGCGCAAGGTGCTGCCCAAGCCGTACGGCAAGTCGCACCCCGCGATGTGGTACGCCGCCGGGTCGCCGCCGTCGTACGCCATGGCGGCCAGGAAGGGGCTCGGGGTGCTCGGGTTCAGCATCCAGAAGGTCTCCGACATGGAGTGGGTCCTGGAGCAGTACAAGACGGCGATCGTGAACGCCGAGCCGGTCGGGGACTTCGTCAACGACAACGTGATGGTGACGACGACGGCGATCTGTGCGCCCACGCACGACGAGGCGATCCGCATCGCGGCGTCCGGCGGGCTGCACTACCTGCCCTCGCTGGTGTTCCGGTACCACGACACCTTCCCGCGGCCCGAGGGGTTCCCGGTGTGGCCGGAGACGCTGCCGGAGTACACGCCGGAGTTCGTGGAGCTGCTCGTCGAGGAGGAGCTGCTGATCTGCGGCGACCCCGACGAGGTGCTGCGGCAGTGCAAGCGGTGGGAGCAGGCCGGGGCGGATCAGTTGAGCTTCGGGCTGCCGGTGGGGGTGCCGAAGGAGGAGACGCTGCAGACGATCCGGTTGATCGGGGAGCACGTGATTCCGAAGATCGACACGGATCCCGTTCACCGGACGACCCGGTTCCGGGGTGCCGCGTAGTCGCCGTTGCGGGGTGCGGATGCGTTGTGGTCGGTCGCGCAGTTCCCCGCGCCCCTGAGTCTCTCCACCGAGCCGGAGTTCGAGGAGGCAGGGTTCATGCTCGATCACGTCATCAAAGGGGCGACGGTTGTCGACGGGACCGGAGCGCCCGCGTTCGTCGCCGACGTCGGCATCCGCGACGGCCGGATCGCCGTCGTCGGCACCGTCACCGAGGAGAGCCGCACCAGCGAGGACGCCGCCGGCCTCGTCCTCTCCCCCGGCTTCGTCGATCCGCACACCCACTACGACGCCCAGCTCTTCTGGGACCCGTACGCGACGCCCTCGCTGAACCACGGGGTGACCACGGTCACCGCCGGGAACTGCGGGTTCACGCTCGCCCCCCTCAACCCGGGACGCCCCGCCGACGCCGACTACACCCGCCGCATGATGTCCAAGGTCGAGGGCATGTCGCTGGTCGCGCTGGAGGAGGGGGCGCCCTGGAGCTGGAACTCCTTCGGGGAGTACCTGGACGCACTCGAAGGGCGGATCGCCGTCAACGCCGGCTTCATGGTGGGGCACTGCGCGCTGCGCCGGTACGTGATGGGGCCCGACGCGGTGGGCGGGCAGCCGAGTGAGGAGCAACTGGAGGAGATCGTAAGGCTGTTGCACGAGGCCATGGACGCGGGGGCGTGGGGGTTCTCCACCACGCAGTCCAGCACGCACTCCGACGGGGACGGGCAGCCGGTGGCCTCACGGCATGCGCTGCCCGCCGAGCTGCTGGCCCTGTCGAAGGCCGTCGGGGAGCACGAGGGGACGCAGATCGAGGCGATCGTCGCCGGCTGCCTCGACCAGTTCAGCGACGCCGAGATCGAGCTGTTCGCCGAGATGAGCGCGGTGGCCGGGCGGCCCCTGAACTGGAACGTGCTCACGGTCGACGCCGCCGTGCCCGAGCGGGTGCCCCGGCAGCTCCAGGCCAGTGAGCGGGCACGGAAGGCGGGCGGCAGGGTCGTGGCGCTGACGATGCCGATCCTCACGCCCATGAACATGTCGCTCGGCACCTTCTGCGCGCTGAACCTCATCCCCGGGTGGGGGCCGATCCTCGGGCTGCCGGTTCGGGAGCGGATCGAGAAGCTGCGCGATGCGGACGTACGGGCCCAGATGCTGGCGCGCGCGAACAGCAAGGAGGCCGGAGTCTTCCGGCGGCTGGCGAACTTCGGGCGGTACGTCATCGGGGACACGTACAGCGAGGCGAACGCCGGGCTGTCGGGGCGGGTGGTATGTGACATAGCACAGGAGCGCGGCCAGGACCCCTTCCACACCCTGGTCGAGATCTGCGCCGCCGACGACCTCCGTACCGTCCTGTGGCCCATGCCCACCGACAACGACCCGGCCTCCTGGGCGCTGCGCGCCGAGACCTGGCAGCACGAGGACGTCATGCTCGGCGGGTCGGACGCCGGGGCCCATCTGGACCGCATGTGCGGGGCCCCGTACACCACCCGCTTCATCGGCGACTGCCTGCGCGGCCGCAAGCTGCTCGGCCTGGAGCAGGCCGTGAAGATGCTGACCGACGATCCCGCCCGGCTCTTCGGGCTGCGGGAGCGCGGGCGGATCGCGGAGGGCTGGCATGCGGACCTCGTGCTCTTCGACCCGGAGCGGATCGCCGCCGGCCCGGCCACCCTGGTGCACGACCTGCCGGGAGACAGCCCGCGCCTGGACTCGAAGGCGATCGGGGTGCGGGCGGTCTGGGTCAACGGCGTCGAGGCCATCCGGGACGACGTGGTGAGCGGCACCGTACCGGGGAAGGTACTGCGCTCCGGGCGGGACACCAGGACGGTGAGCACCCGGTGAGCGAGGCGGGCGAGGCGGCGGACGGGCAGCGGCTGTTCGTCGGCGGCCGGTGGGTGGTGCCCGACGACGGGTACTACGACGTCGTCGACCCGGCGACCGAGGAGACCGTGGGCCGGGCCCCTGAGGCGTCCCGGGAGCAGGTGCTGGCGGCCTGTGCGGCCGCCAGGGAGGCCTTCGACGGCTGGTCGCGGACGCCCGCGGGGGAGCGGGCCGCGGTGCTGGGCCGGGCCGCCGACCTCATCCGCGGCCGGCTGGGCGCGTACGCGGACCTCGCCCGCGCCGAGACGGGCGCCACCACCGGCACCGCCCGTGCGATGCAGGTGGGGGTGGCGGTGGCCCGGTTCCGCCGGTACGCGACCGTCGAACCGGCCGAGTGGGCGATCCCGCCGCAGATCAACGAGGCCGGGCCGATGGGGAGGGCGGGCGTGATGGGCGCGCTCGCCGTGCGCCAGCCGGTCGGGGTGGTCAGCTGCATCACGTCGTACAACAACCCGTGGGCCAACCCCGCGGGCAAGATCGCCCCGGCGCTCGCGATGGGCAACACGGTCGTGGTGAAACCGGCCCCCCAGGACCCGCTCTCCGTCTACCGGATGGCGGAGGCGCTGGAGGCGGCGGGCGCCCCGCCGGGCGTGGTGAACGTCGTCTCCGGCCGGTCCGCCAATGTCGGCGAGGCCGCCGTGGCGTCCCCCGACGTCGACATGGTGAGTTTCACCGGCTCCACCGCCGTCGGACAGCGCATCGCCGAGGTGTGCGGGCGGGACATGAAACGCCAGTTGATGGAGCTGGGGGGCAAGGGCGCGGCGGTCGTCTTCGACGACGCGGACGTCGGCTCGGCGGTGGCCGGGATCGGCACCACCTTCTCCTTCTACAGCGGGCAGATCTGTACGGCGCCCACCCGGGTGCTGGTGCAGCGCGGCCTGTACGAGCGGCTCGTGGAGCAACTGGCGGCTTACGCCCGCCGGTTGAAGGTGGGTGATCCGGCCGCGCCGGACACGGTGGTCGGGCCGCTGATCACCGCCGAGCACCGGGCGCGCGTCGAGTCGTACGTCGAACTCGGCCGGAAGGAGGGCGCGGTGGTGGTGGCCGGCGGCGAACGCCCGCCGCTGGAGCGTGGGTTCTTCGTGGCGCCCACCCTCCTCGCCGACTGCACGAACGACATGCGGGTGGCCCGCGAGGAGATCTTCGGCCCGGTCGTCTCCGTCGTCCCCTTCGACGACGAGGAGGAGGGCATCGCCCTCGCCAACGACTCCGACTACGGCCTCGTCGACTACGTCTGGTCCGGGGACGTGGCCCGTGCCTTCCGGGTGGCGCGGCGGCTGCGGGCGGGCGGCGTCGGGATCAACACCGTGGGGCGGAACATGGAGGCGCCGTTCGGGGGGTTCAAGAAGAGCGGGGTGGGCCGGGACGTGGGCTCCTACGCCCTGCACGCCTACAGCGAGGTGCAGGCGGTCGTCTGGCCGGGGTGAGGCGTCAACTCGGGCTGTTCTCCTTGCCCTTTGGGGCGGCGAAACCTTACGGGGGGACAAAGAACGGGCAACCCGCTTCGCGGCGGGGCAGCGCGTCCGTAGCGTCCGGGGGACAAGGGGGACGGCCCGTTTCCGGTTCGACGCGGTCCGCCCCTTCCCTGAGCACGCACGGACCCCGTTCGGAGACCCCCCTCATGAAGCACGTCAAGAGAATCGCCCTGACCACCACGGCCGTCGCCGCCGCGTCCGCCGCGACCCTGCTGGGCACGACCGCCGTCCAGGCCTACTCCGCACGGCCCGCCCGCCTCCCGGCCGTGCACGCGCCCGCCGCGCTCGCCGTGCCCGACGGGAACAAGCTGACCGGCGTCTACTCCGCGCACGGCGTGCAGACCTACACCTGCACCGACGGCGCCTGGAAGCTCCTGGAGCCCGCCGCCACCCTCTCCGACAAGCGGGACCGCGCCCACCGCCCGGTCGCGCTGCACTCCCGTGGCCCGGTCTGGGTCTCCACGGTCGACGGCAGCGCCGTCAACGCCGCCGCGGTCGCCACCTCCGCGAAGGACGGCGCCGTTCCCGAGCTGCTCCTGAAGGCCACCGCCACCCGCGGCGCCGGGACGTTCGAGGGCGTCACCTACGTGCAGCGCCTGGACACCGAGGGTGGCGTGGCGCCGGCGGCTGCGTGCACCGGCACGGACCAGATCTCGGTGCCGTACTCGGCCACGTACGCGTTCTACAAGGCGAGCTGACCGCTCGGCGGAAATGCCGCGCCCCGTCGTCCGTCGACCGCGGCGCCGTCGTGGCCGGCCGCGCAGTTCCTCGCGCCCCTTCCGGGCGCTCAGTCGGTCAGGTCGACCCGGATCGTCAGGAGCTGTGTGCCCAGGACCTTCACGGCCATGCTGTTGCCCCTGGGCAGGGTGCGCAGGCGGGCGACCGGGTCGTCGTCGGGGAGCAGGTGGGCGGTGCCGGAGTGCCACCGCCCGCCGATCCGTACCCGGACCCGCGGGTCGGCCTGGATGTTCCGCACGTACTGGGACTTCGTCCCGAACTCCGACACCAGCCAGAAACTGTCCCCGACCCGACGCCCGCCCAGCGGCGTCCGCCGCGGCCGGCGGGAGACCCGGCCGGTGGTCTCCAGCAGGGTCTGGAAGGGCATCAGGCGGGTCAGCGGGTTGGCGACGTGCCGCTGGAACGCGGTGGTGGCACGGAATCTGCGGTCGGACATGATTCCTCGGCTCTCTCTTTCGCCGTCGTGCGGCGCCGGTGTCCTCTTCAATGTCCCTCACGCATACCCGACGAGAGACGGTGGGTCCCGTGCGGATCATGACCTGGAACCTGTGGTGGCGGTTCGGACCCTGGGCCGAGCGGCAGAAGGCGATCCTCGCCGTGCTGCGTGAGCTGCGGCCGGACGTGGTCGGCCTGCAGGAGGTGTGGGCGGCGGGCGGCGAGAACCTCGCCGGGTGGCTCGCCGGCGAACTCGGCATGCACTGGGCCTGGGCCGCCTCCCCGGCCTCCGAGCGCTGGCAGCGGCGGATCGGGGAGCCCGGCGTCGAGATCGGCAACGCGGTGCTGAGCCGGTGGCCGGTGCTGGAGAGCGAGGCCCTGCGCCTGCCGGCGCCACCGGATCTCGACGACGGACGCCTCGCGCTCTACACCCGTCTCGCCGCCCCCGCCCACCCCGTCCCCTTCTTCACCGTCCACCTCACCTCGCAGCTGCACCTGTCGGCCGTACGCGGCCGGCAGGTCACCGCGCTGGCCGAGTTCGTGGCCGCCCACCGCGCGGGCACCGACTTCCCGCCCGTCGTCACCGGGGACTTCAACGCCTGGCCGGACTCCGACGAGGTCCGCAGGTTCGGCGGGGTCCGCACCGCGCCGGTCGTACCCGGCCAGGTCTTCCTCGACGCCTGGGAGTACGCCGACCCGGCCGCCCCCTCCGCCACCTGGGACCACGCCAACCCGTACGTCCACCCGGGCCTCGGCCCCGGCGTCCGCGTCGACTACATCCACGTCGGCGCCCCGGCCGGCCCCGACGGCATCGGCACGGTACTGGCTGCCTGCCGGGCCGGGGACGGTCCGGTCGACGGGGTGTGGCCCTCGGACCACGCGGCGGTGGTGGCGGACCTGGCGGACGGCGGCCCGCCGGGATCACCGTCCGTCGGGTGACCTCACCAGACCGAGCAGAGCCCCGAAGGCCTCCACGCGACGGTGAGGACGGCCCGGGCGGGTCGTCGTCGGCTATGTGGACGACGGTGGGGGTGGGGGAAACATGGACGCACGCCTCGCCTTCTTGGCAGTACGACGACTTCCGCCAGCGGCGCGTGGACATACCGGGTCCTTCACAGGTTCTGGATGATGGCGTGGATCAGGTCCCGGGACTTCGCAGGGCTGAGGGCAATGCCTTCGACGACGTCCAGCAGCCGCCGGTACTTCTCCAAGTGGGCCTCGGCGTCGAGCAGTACGGTCGTGTACACGCACACTCCGGGCATGGGGGTGACCGTCGTGTACTACTTCCGTGATCCACACATCGTGGACTGAGCCGTTTCCACGGAGCCCCAGCGGTGCGATGATCGGCCGGTGCGCATAGCCATGAACGTAATGCTGTTCGCCACCGCCTTCTTCTGCATCGGCGCGGGCGTCGCGGCCGCCACGTCGTTCCGGGTGTTTCCCTGGCTGGCCGGCAAGGTGGTCAGGCCCCGGTTGTGGGGCGCCGGGTATGCCTTGTTCGGTGCGGTCGTGCTGTACCACGCGGTGGTCCAACTGGTGCGTGTCGAACCGTCGGTGGAGCTGGTGGCGACCGTCGTGACCACGGTGGTGGCCCTTGCCGGCCTCGGCATGATGGGGGTCGCTCAGCGGGTCGGCGGCGGGAGCCGGTCGCCCCGGACCGGGCCCGGCGCCACCGACTAGCGGGGCACGCCCTGCCCGTTGAGTACGGCCAGCTCTTCCTCCGTCAGGCGCAGGGCGCCCGCAGCGATGTTCTCCCTGAGGTGGGCCGGGTCGGCGGTGCCGGGGATGGCCAGGACATGTGGGCCTCGGTGGAGGGTCCAGGCGAGTCGTATCTGCGCCGGTGTGGCGTGGTGGGCGCGGGCGACGGCGTGGACGCGGGCGTCGCGCTCCTGGTCCGCGGCCGCCTCGCGGCGCAGGCCGGAGACGGCGAAGAACGGGACGAAGGCGATGCCGAGTTCCGCGCACAGGTCCACCAGCCCGCGCTCGTCGGCGCGGCGCCAGTCCAGGCCGTAGGCGTTCTGCACGCAGACCACGGGCGCGATCGTCCGGGCCTCGATCAGGTGCTCGGGCAGGACGCCCGAGAGTCCGAGGTGCCGGATCAGACCGGCCTCGCGCAGTTCGGCGAGGGCGCCGAAGTGCTCGGCGACCGAGGGTGTTCTCGGGCCGTTGACACGCAGGTTCACCACGTCCAGGTGGTCCCGGCCGAGCTGCCGCAGGTTCTCCTCGACCTGGCCGCGCAGCTGGTCGGGGCCGCCCCGGTAGAGCCACTCCCCGGAGGGGGCGCGTGCCGGGCCCACCTTGGTCACCACGACGACGTCGCCGCGCCAGGACGAGAGGGCGCGGTTGAGGAGCTCGTTGGCGGACCGCAGCGGCGAGAAGTAGAAGGCGGCCGTGTCGACGTGGTCGACCCCCTGCTCGAACGCGCTGTGCAGCAGGCGGACGGCGGCCTCGCGGTCGATCGGCGGGCCGTCGGAGTTCCCCATCATGCCGTTGCCGGTCAGCCGCATCGTGCCGTAGCCGATGCGGTTCACCTCCAGGTCTCCGAGCTTCCAGGTCCCTGCCGCGGCCGCCGCGCTCATCGTGCTCCTCCGCCTGTCGGTTCGTCCTGCCGGTTCGTCAGGTCCTGGAGTATGGGCCGGTCAGGGCCTGCGGCGACAGGGCGGGCGGTGGGGTGGAATGTCACACTTCCGGCGGGAACTATGCGCAGGCGTACGGCCGTTCACTACAAGGAACGATTCAGCAGGGCCCGGTGCCCGGAGACCCGTTGGTACGCCCGCTGCGCCTTCGCCACCACCCCGGCGTCACGGAGACGGATCACCGCGGGGTCTCCGGATCCGGCCGCCGCCTCGATGCCACGCCGGCACCGGCCCTGCCACCACAGGATCACGGAAACGAGCTCGCGCCAGTCCGTGAGCTCGTAGGTGTCGGCGATCAGGCGCAGCCGTCGCGCCGCCTCGGCGGGGTCCCCGACGCCCGGGCCGAGCCCGAGGTACCGCCAGCAGACGTGGTCGACGTCGTGGATGCGTGCGCCCGGCGCCGCCAGGTCCCAGTCGATGAAGGCCACCGGGCGCAGCACGCCGCCGGCCGGCCGGTAGACGGTGTTCCTGGGCGCGAGGTCGTTGTGGCAGACCACCTCGTGCGGACCCGCCAGTTCCGTGCCCGCCGTCAGGTCGTGGAACTCCCGCACCAGCCGGGCGACCCGCACCAGGCTCCCGTCGGAGTGCACCTCCGGCGGCTGCCGGGGTTCCCGGGCCACATGCCCGTCGAGGTAGGTGAGGACCTCGCGGCCCTTCTCGTCGAGGCCGCGGCGGCGCGGTGCGCCGGGCCGGTCGGCGGCCTCCGGCAACCTCAGCAACTCTCCGACGAACCGCGTACCGGCGGACGCGGGACGGCGCACGGTGGCGCCGACGCGCACCACGTGGTTGACGAAGCCGCCGGGCAGCGGTGATTCGCCGGTTCCCGGCGACGAGGGGCTCTGCAGGCTCCTCACTCCACACTGCTCCGCCACCCGCCGCGGGTCTGTCACGGCGTTTGGCGGGCTTCGGTGTCCCAGCGGTGGTTCGTCGACGAGCCCCGGTCGGGGCGGAGGTGAGGGGTCGTCACCCGGGGGAGGTGTAGCGGTGGTGGGAGCAGGTGCAGCGGGGTATCAGCAGGATCCCCAGGCTTTGCGGGAGAGGGATGTCCTGTTCGTCAGTCGAGCTGAAGGCGGTGCAAGGCCGGTGGCCGGGCAACGGTACCGGCCCTACGACTGGCCGACCATGGCGGCCGGTCGGACGATGCGGTCGAAGTCCTCGGCGCTGATGTAGCCGGAGGCCAGGGCCGCTGCGCGCAGGGTGGTGTCCTCGTCGTCGGCCTTGTGGGCGATCGCGGAGGCCTTGTCGTAGCCGATCACCGGCGAGAGGGCCGTGACCAGCATGAGGGACCGGTCGACGTAGCTGTCGATCTGGTCCCGGTTGAGCTGGGTGCCCTCGATGCAGTACTCGCGCAACTTGGTGCAGGCGTCGGCGAGGATGCCGGCCGCGTGCAGGAAGTTGTTGATGATGACCGGGCGCATGGCGTTGAGTTCGAAGTTTCCCTGGGTGCCGGCGAAGCCGATGGCCTGGTCTTCGGACAGCACCTGGATGCAGACCATGACCATGGCCTCGCACTGGGTCGGGTTGACCTTGCCCGGCATGATGGAGGAGCCGGGCTCGTTCGCGGGGAGCAGGAGTTCGTCGAGGCCGCAGCGGGGTCCGGAGGCCAGCCAGCGGATGTCGTTGGCGATCTTCATCAGTGGGACGGCCAGGTCTCTCAGCCCGGCGGAGGCGCCGACCATGGCGTCCAGGCCGCCCTGCGCGGCGAACTTGTTGCGCGCGGTGGTGAACGGGTAGCCGGTCGCATCGGCGATGTCGGCTGCGACCTGCTCGCCGAACCCGGGTGGGGCGTTGAGCCCCGTGCCCACCGCGGTACCCCCCATCGCCAGTTCGAGCAGCCCCTCGGCGGACCTGGTGCACCTCTCGATCGCTTGCTCCAACTGGTGGGCATAGCCGGACCATTCCTGCCCCACGGTGAGCGGAACGGCGTCCTCCAGATGGGTGCGGCCGATCTTCACCACGTCGTGCCACTGCTGTGCCTTGGTCTCGATGGCGTGCCGCAGCGACTGCACGCTGGGCAGCAGGTGCTCGTGGATCTCCTTGACCGCGGCGATGTGCATGGCGGTGGGGAAGGTGTCGTTGGAGGACTGCCCCATGTTGACGTGGTCGTTGGGGTGGATCGGGGACTTGCTGCCCAGCTCGCCGCCGACCAGCTGGATCGCTCGGTTGCTGATCACCTCGTTGGTGTTCATGTTGGACTGCGTGCCGGACCCTGTCTGCCACACGTACAGCGGGAAGTGATCGTCCAGTTCGCCCGCGATGACCTCGTCGGCCACTCGCCGGATCAGTTCGGACTTCCAGGAAGGGAGTCGGCCGGCCCGCCCGTTGACGGCGGCGGCGGCCCTCTTGACGTAGCCGTAGGCGTGGTAGACCGCCTTGGGCATCCGGTCGTCCCCGATCGAGAAGTGGATGAGGGAGCGTTGTGTCTGGGCGCCCCAGTAGCGGTCCGCGGGGACGTCGACGGCTCCCATGGAGTCGGTCTCCCGCCGGGTCCCCGTCGCGTGCAGGCCGACGGGGATGTCGAGGATCTTCGGGGCTGCGCCCTGACCGGCCGACCCGGTCCCGCCTGCGGCGGGGTGGGGGGTGTGGGTGTTCACGCTGCGGCTCCGTCCGTGTAGACCGGCTGCCACATGGCATCCCGGACGGCCTGTGCGGTGTCGACCGGCTTGGAGGTCGCCACGCCGTCTTCGAGGGCCGCCTTGACCACCGCGGTCGCGGTGATCGCGGACGACTCCCGCAGGTCGTCCACGGGCGGCAGCAGCGAGGCGCCCGGCCCCGACGGGTCGACCTGGTTCGCCACGGCCTGCGCGGCCGCCAGCAGCATGCCCGCGGTCACCTGGGAAGCGCCGGAGACGATCGTGCCCAGGCCCAGGCCCGGGTAGAGGAGCGCGTTGTTGGCCTGCCCGATCTGGTAGGTGACGCCGTCGTACTCCACGGGCGCGACGGGGATGCCCGTCGCGACGAGCGCCTTCCCCCTGGACCAGGCGATGACGTCTGCGGGCATGGCCTCGATCCGCGAGGTGGGATTGGAGATCGGGAGGATGATCGGCCGCTCGGCGCCCTCGGACATGGCCTCGACGATCTCGCGGGTGAACGCGCCGTGCGCGGTGGAAGTGCCCAGCAGGATCGTCGGCTTGACCCGGCGGACCGTCTCCAGCAGGGAGATCGCGCCGCCGTCCCTCGTCCAGCCCGCGACCTCGGCGGGATCGCGTGCGTAGGTCTGCTGGAAGTCGCGCAGGTCGGTCATGTCCCGGGTGAGCAGCCCCTGCTTGTCGACGAGCCACACCTGGGCGACGGCCTGCTGCGGATCCGCGCCGTCGCGGACCATCGCGTCGCGCAGCTGATCGGCGATGCCCACCCCGGCGGTCCCGGCGCCGAAGACCACGAGCTTCTGGTCACGCATCCGCACACCGGCGACCTTGACGGCGGACAGCGCGGCGGCCAGCGTGATGGCTCCGGTGCCCTGCATGTCGTCGTTGAAGATCCGGTAGCGGCCGCCGTACTGCTCCAGGATCCGCCGCGCGTTGCTGGGACCGAAGTCCTCGAAGTGCAGGAGAGCGTCGGGGAACGCGGACGACGCCGTCTCCAGGTACTTCTCGATGAAGGCGTCGTAGGCGGCGCCGCGGACGCGTGGATGCCGGTTGCCCAGGTACAGCGGGTCCTCCAGCAGCGCTGTGCGGTCCGTTCCCACGTCCAGCGAGACCGGCACGACCCGGCGCGGGTCGATGCCCGCGGCCGCCGTGTACACCGCGAGCTTGCCGACCGAGATCTGGATCCCTCCCACGCCCCAGTCGCCGATGCCCAGGATCTCCTCCGCGTCGGTGCACACGATCAGGTCGACGTCCTCGGGCCCGAGTTCAAGGGTGGCGAAGGCCTTCTCCATGTCGTCGGGCCGGTCGATGGACAGGAAGATGCCGCGCGGACGCCGGTATTCCAGGGAGTACTTCTCGATCGCCTCGCCCACGGTGGGGTCGTAGACGATCGGCAGCAACTCGGCGAGGTGGTCGGCGAGAACCCTGAAATACAGGGTTTCGTTGCGGTCGTGCAGCTGCTCCAGATACACGTTCTTGGCGAGGTCGCCGCTCTGGACCTGCATCTGCTGATAGGCCCGCTGGGCCTGCCGGTCGAGCGTGAGCACTCCCGAAGGCAGGCGTCCGGTGAGGCCGAGGGCCTCCCGTTCCTCAGGGGTGAAGGCCACGCCGCGATTGCGCAACGGGTCGACGAGAATGCTGGGAGTGGCCGGGGTCCGCGCATGATTCGCGGTCATGGGATTCTCCCTCTGTGCGAATGCCCAGTCGGCTCTGACCGGGGTGACTACGCGGACCATCGCGGCAGAGATCGCCGAGGGTGCGGCCTTGATCGGAACCTGCGAAGGCCGGAGCGGCCCCGGGTCGTCCGGCGGAATATGGAGGTTTGAGGACGACCGCCGGTGTGGGCGGTTCCTCGCCGGACACCGTCCGGCGGGCCCGCCTCGCACACCGCGGTGAGCGCCTCGTCGGTACCACGGTACGAATTCAGGCTAACCACCGGGCGATGGGCCGCGCGACCTCACTCGCCGGAGGCCCGGCCACGCCCAGGGGGCGCAGCGGCCTGCGAGGCCGCGCCGTGTCCCCCTCGTGGCCGGTCACGCCGACCCCCCCTTCCTGTCCCACTCTTCCTGTCCCACTTGCAAAGCGGAACTGGTTCCGCTTACTCTCGAACGCGAACCGGAACTGGTTCCGGATATGAGGGTACGACGACCCCTGCCCGTGCGCCACCGGCCTCTCCGCCGGCGCAGTCACCGGCCCGGACGTACCCCGATCCGAAGCAGCTCGATCTGAGCGACCCGAACCGAACCATCCTGATCTGGATCAAGGAGACAGTCATGTCCGCACGTCTGCAGAACACCGTTGCCCTCGTGACCGGCGCCAGCAGCGGCATCGGCGAGGCGACCGCCCTGAGCCTCGCCGCCGAGGGCGCCACCGTCGCAGTCGTCGCCCGGCGCCGCGACCGGCTCGAGGCGCTGGCCGGAAAGATCCTCGCCGAGGGCGGGGCGGCACTCGTGGTGGAGGCCGACATCACGGAGCAGGGACAGGCGACTGCCGTCATAGAGCGTGTGGTGGCCGAACTCGGCCGCTTGGACATTCTGGTCAACAACGCCGGTGTGGGAATGGCCGGACCGGTCCTCGACGCGCCTGCTCAGGAATGGGAGCGCATGCTGGCGGTGAACGTGCAGGGCCTCCTGTACGTCACCCGCGCGGCGCTGCCGCATCTGCTGCGCGCGGCGGAGGACTCGCCCCGCCGGGTGGCGGACCTGGTCAACATCAGCTCCACCGCCGGGCGGGTGGCCCGGCCGGGCACGGCGGTGTACAGCATGACGAAGTTCGGCGTGAACGCGTTCACCGAGGCCCTGCGTCAGGAGGTCATGCGGCAGCGACTGCGCGTGAGCGTGATCGAACCGGGGACGGTGGACACCGAGTTCGTGACACACTCGCGGGACGAGGTCAAGGCGTCGCTGGATCAGCAGCTGGCCGGGATGGAGATGCTGCGTCCCGAGGACATCGCGGATGCGGTCTCGTTCGTCGTCACTCGCGACCGGCGGGTCTCCGTCAACGAGATCCTCGTCCGCGCTTCCGAGCAGACCTGGTAGGTCCGCGGCGGTACGCCTCCTGGCGCCTCGGCTTCGGGCGCGGTCAGAACCCGTTGGCCGCTGTGACAGCCGCCGCGAAGCCCCTCGGGTCTTCCTGCGGAACGTTGTGACCCACGTCCAGGGTCCGGTGCTCGTACGTGCCTCCGAACTTGTCGCGATAAGCAGATCCGTTTCCCGGAGGCGTGAACGGATCATGCTTTCCGTCGATGGTGATCGTCGGTACCTTGATGACCGGTGCTGCGGCGAGGCGCTTTTCGAGATCGTCGTAGCGGCGCTCACCCTTGGCGAGACCAAGCCGCCAGCGGTAATTGTCGATCACGATACCGACGTAATCCACGTTGTCGAAAGCCGCTGCCGTGCGATCGAATGTCGCGTTGTCGAAACGCCAGGTCGGAGAGTTGAACTTCCAGACCAGTTCGGCCAGATCGCGACGGTACCTGTCGAGGCCGCGCACGCCCCTTTCGGTGGCGAAGTAGTACTGATACCACCATGCCCATTCACTCTTCGGAGGTGAAGGCATCTTGTTGGCCTCGACGTTCGCTATCAGATATCCGGTCACAGAGACCAGCGCTTTGCATCGTTCCGGCCAGAGCGCCGCAATGATGTCGCCCGTCCGCGACCCCCAGTCGTAGCCGGCGAGGACCGGTCTCTCTATCTTGAGGGCGTCCAGCAAGGCGATGATGTCGACGGCGAACGCCGACTGCTGTGCGTTCCTGGGTGTTCGATCCGAAAGGAATCGCGTTGTGCCATGGCCGCGCAGATAAGGGACGACCACCCTGTAGCCCTTCGCCGCGAGCAGCGGTGTGACCACTTCGTAGCTGTGTATGTCGTAGGGCCAGCCGTGCATGAGCACGACCGCCTGCCCGTTCGCAGGCCCGGCCTCGACGTACCCCACGTTCAGATCCCCGGCATTGATCTGCTTCACCGGACCGAAGGATGTCGGGGGTGTGGACTGTTGTCCCGACTCGGGCGGCACCCGGGTGCTACCGCTTATACCGAACCGGCCCGCCGCGGCGGCCGCGGCTGTGGCACCAAGGAATTGACGACGGCTGTGCATGGGTCCGTGCATGTCCATCGGTTGAATCTCCTTGTTCGAGGCGACACCGGCGGACCACGGATTGCGATACACAGATTCGGGGCGAGCGATAACCGCATGCGCCGGGTTCACGGCCGGGGACGCTCATGGGCGGCCCTCGCGCCGGGGCCTCTCCACTGCCATGCAACACCCGTCAGCGGAGCGCCGCAACGGTGGCCACCCAGCACCCCCATCAGGCCCGGTAGGCGATCCCGGCGCACGCAGGGAAGATCGGCGGAGACTCCCGTAGTCATACGGTCACGGTCTGCCCGAGGCGGCCCGCGTAGCCGCCTCAGTTCCCCAGAAAGATCGGGTTCGTCAGTGCCGCCAGGGCGCCGGGGACCGGGCCCGCCGCCGTCTCGTGGCGGATCTCCGCGCGGACGTACGCCGCGTACGACGGCGTCGTCCGCCACTCGACCACGCCCGAGCCGTTCACCGGGAGCGGGTCGCTGGTGAGGAGGACGCCCTCGTCGGTGATGAGGCGGACCGTGCAGCGGGGGACGCCGGAGGCCTCCAGCCGGACGGTCACCGGGGTGTCGGGGGCGACGGCGAGGCGTTCGCCGATGCCCGCCCGCTCACCGCGGCCGCCCGTCGCCGTGAAGCCGAGCGTCACGTTCTTCGACTCGGCGATGTAGGAGCGGCCCGCCCGCAGCCCCTCCTGGACGGCCTCGCGACTCAGGTCGTCGGCGAGGACGACGGTCTGGGGTGAGCCGACGGCGTCCGGGTCGCGGTGGGCGTCGCTGTTGCCCATCGCCGGGAGCCACTCCCGGTTGCTGCGGACCGAGGCGACCAGGGTGGCGTCCCAGGCGTTGAGGGCCACCTCGTCGTCGGGGGTGTAGGGGCCGTTCCACACCTCGACCGCGTCCGCGTCCCCGAAGCCGAACTTCCAGGCGCAGCCCACGCACGTGGCGTGCGGATGCGCGGGTACGACGAGACCGCCGGCCTTGTGGATCTGGTGGGCGAAGTGGCCGAACCGGTTGTCACGGGCCCGGTAGCGCCAGTCGACGAAGGTTCCGGGGTCGGTGCCGAGGGCGACGACGTGGCCGTTCCTCGTGGTGATCTCCTCGCCGAGCATGATCAGCAGATCGTCGCCTGCCTGGTCCGCCCAGTGCGGGTGCGAGGAGTGCGTGTTGTGGTCCGAGGAGTTGATGAAGTCGAGGCCGGCGGCGCGGGCGAGGGCCGCGATCTCGGCCGGGGTGCGGCGGCCGTCGGAGTACCAGGAGTGCAGGTGGCAGTCGCCGCGGTACCAGTCACGGCCGCGGCCCTTGGCCCGGGCGGGCGGGTAGACGGGGCGGACCGGGGTGCCGGGCTCGCCGTACGTCAGGGTGATGGTCAGCTCGTACGACAGGCCCTGCGGGGCCACCGTGTACGGGCCGAGGGCGATGTACCAGGTGCCCGCGTGGACCGGTCCCGGGATGTAGCCGGGGGTCGCGTCGTCGGCGCGGACGAAGAACTCCGTGCGGGCGCCGCCCGACCAGCCCCGGAAGCCCCTGCCGCCCAGCTCGGTGCCGTGCTGGTCGAAGAGGCCGATGTCGAGCGCGTTGCCGGTGGTGCCGGCCGGGACGCCCGGCCTGTCGTAGGTGTAGGAGACCTTGATCTCCCGTACGCCGGTGGGCACTTCGACCGGTACGTACACGAAGTCCGGGCAACCCGGCGGCAGGGTGCCGCTCACGGTCGCCGTCTTCTGGTTCCCCTGGTCCTGACCGTCCGCCGCCGCGAAGCTCACGCTTCCCAACGTAAGGGCTGTGGCCGCGCCCGTCACGATCAGCGCGCGTCTGCCGATGCCGTGCGTGTCCTCACACATGCCGCTCACTCTCCCCTGTGGACGTGAACTCCCTCGGAAGGAGAGGCAATCCACAGACGTCCGTCTGTCATGTGCATAGCCCTGTGAAAGGTGGGGCGTGTGATGCCGACCGGTCGGTATGGACATATCGAGCCACCCCCGGTACAGATGGGGCATGCGCATAGCCGTCACGGTCTTCCTCACCGACGAGACCATCGCCCCCGTCCGGCTCGCCCGTGAGCTGGAGGCACGCGGGTTCGCCGGGCTGTACCTGCCCGAGCACACGCACATCCCCGTCGAGCGGACCACCCCGTACCCGGCGGGCGGCGACCTGCCCCGCGAGTACGGCCGCACCCTCGACCCCTTCGTCGCCCTCGGCCAGGCCGCCGCCGTCACCGAGTGCCTCGGCCTAGGCACCGGCATCACCCTGGTCGCCCAGCACGACCCGATCGACCTCGCCAAGCAGATCGCCACCCTCGACCACCTGTCCGGCGGCCGCCTCACGCTCGGCGTCGGCTTCGGCTGGAACGTCGAGGAGGCCGCGGACCACGGGGTGCGCTGGCGGTCGAGGCGGGAGCTGACCCGGGACCGGATGGCCCTGATGCGGGCCCTGTGGGCGGACGAACCGACCGCCTACGCAGGGGAGTTCGGAAGCGTACGGGCGTCCTCCGCCTACCCCAAGCCCGTCCAGAAGCCGCGCGGGCCGGTGGCCGGGCCGCGCACGCTGGTCGGCGGGGCGGCGGGGCCGAAGCTGTTCGCGCACATCACCGAGTACGCGGACGGGTGGATGCCGATCGGGGGACGCGGTCTCACCGAGTCGCTGCCGGTCCTGCGGGGCGTGTGGGCCGACGCGGGGCGTGACCCGGCCGCGCTCCAGGTGGTGCCGTACGCCGTCTTCCCGAGCCCCGGGAAGCTCGCGCACTATGCCGAGCTGGGCATCGAGGAGGTCGTGGTGCAGTTGCCTCCGGCGGGGGAGGCCGAAGTGCTGGGGGTGCTGGACGCTTACGGGGAGTACTTGTGAGGGGGCTGCGGTTGTGCGGTCGGGTGCGGGTGCGTGGGGGTTGCTCGCGCAGTTCCCCGCGCCCCTGAGGGGGCGCACTGCGGCGCCCCCTTCTTTCAGGGGCGCGGGGAACTGCGCGGCCGGCCACAGCGCACCGGCACATGCCCACCCCCCCGGCCACCCCCACGGACCCCACCGAACCCGAACGTATGCTCAGGGAATGACGACTTCCGCGACCCCCGGAACCGGCCCCACCGAGAACTCCATGCGTCGCGCCCTCAAACGCGCCCGGGACGGCGTCGCCCTCGACGTCTCCGAGGCCGCCGTCCTGCTCCAGGCGCGCGGTGCGGCCCTGGACGACCTCGCCGCGTCCGCCGCCCGGGTCCGGGACGCCGGACTCGAGGAGGCCGGCCGGCCCGGTGTCATCACGTACTCGAAGAGCGTCTTCATCCCCCTCACCCGCCTGTGCCGCGACAAGTGCCACTACTGCACGTTCGTCACCGTCCCGGGCAAGCTCCGCCGGGCCGGGCACGGGATGTTCATGTCGCCGGACGAGGTCCTCGACGTCGCCCGCAAGGGCGCGGCCCTCGGCTGCAAGGAAGCCCTGATCACCCTCGGCGACAAGCCCGAGGACCGCTGGCCGGAGGCGCGCGAGTGGCTCGACGCGCACGGTTACGACGACACGATCGCCTACGTACGGGCCATCTCCATCCGCATCCTGGAGGAGACCGGCCTGCTGCCGCACCTCAACCCGGGCGTGATGTCCTGGACCGACTTCCAGCGGCTGAAGCCCGTCGCGCCCTCCATGGGCATGATGCTGGAGACGACCGCCACCCGGCTGTGGTCCGAGCCCGGCGGTCCGCACCACGGCTCCCCGGACAAGGAACCCGCCGTCCGGCTGCGGGTCCTGGAGGACGCGGGCCGCTCCTCCGTCCCCTTCACCTCCGGGATCCTGATCGGCATCGGCGAGACGTACGAGGAACGCGCCGAGTCCCTCTTCGCGCTCCGGCGGGTGGCCCGGTCGTACCACGGCGTGCAGGAACTGATCATCCAGAACTTCCGCGCCAAGCCGGACACGGCGATGCGCGGCATGCCGGACGCCGAGCTGGACGAGCTGGTGGCCGCGGTGGCGGTGGCGCGGCTGGTGATGGGGCCGGCCGGCAACATCCAGGCGCCGCCGAACCTCGTCGACAGAGAGTACGAACGGCTGATCGCGGCCGGTATCGACGACTGGGGCGGGGTGTCGCCGCTCACCATCGACCACGTCAACCCCGAGCGGCCCTGGCCGCAGATCGAGGAACTGGCCGAGAAGTCGGCCGCCGCCGGCTTCGAGCTGCGGGAACGGCTGTGCGTGTACCCGGAGTTCGTCCGCCGCGGCGAGCCCTGGCTGGACCCGCGGCTGCGCCCGCACGTGGCCGCGCTGGCCGACCCGGAGACGGGCCTCGCGGTGCCGGACGCCGCCGTCGTGGGGCACCCCTGGCAGGAGCCGGAGGAGGTCTTCGTCGCCTCCGGCCGTACCGATCTGCACACCGCCATCGACTCCGAGGGCCGTACGTCCGACCGGCGCGACGACTTCGACGAGGTGTATGGCGACTGGGGCGCGCTGCGGGAGGCGGCCGCCCCCGGGATGGCACCGGAGCGCATCGACACGGATGTCCGGGCGGCGCTCAGGACGGCGGCCGACGACCCCACCAGGCTCACCGACGCCGAGGCCCTCGCCCTGTTCCACGCGGACGGCCCGGCCCTCGACGCGCTGACGGGGATCGCCGACGACGTGCGGAAGGCGGCCGTCGGCGACGACGTCACCTACATCGTCACCCGCAACATCAACTTCACCAACGTCTGCTACACCGGCTGCCGTTTCTGCGCCTTCGCGCAGCGCCGCACCGACGCCGACGCCTACACCCTCTCCCTGGACCAGGTCGCCGACCGCGCCCAGCAGGCCTGGGACGTCGGCGCGGTCGAGGTCTGCATGCAGGGCGGCATCCACCCCGACCTGCCCGGCACCGCGTACTTCGACATCGCGAAGGCGGTCAAGGAACGCGTCCCCGGCATGCACGTGCACGCCTTCTCGCCGATGGAGGTCGTGAACGGCGCGACGCGCACCGGCATGTCGATCCGGGAGTGGCTGACCGCGGCGAAGGAGGCGGGCCTCGACACCGTCCCCGGGACGGCCGCCGAGATCCTGGACGACGAGGTGCGCTGGATCCTCACCAAGGGCAAACTCCCCGCCGCCACCTGGATCGAGGTGATCAGCACCGCCCACGAGCTGGGCATCCGGTCCTCCTCCACCATGATGTACGGCCACGTCGACCAGCCCCGCCACTGGCTGGGCCACCTGCGCACCCTGGCCGGCATCCAGCAGCGCACCGGCGGCTTCACGGAGTTCGTGACGCTGCCCTTCATCCACACCAACGCGCCCGTCTACCTGGCCGGCATCTCCCGGCCGGGCCCGACGATGCGCGACAACCGGGCGGTGACGGCGATGGCCCGGCTCCTCCTGCACCCCTACATCCCGAACATCCAGACAAGCTGGGTGAAACTGGGCACGGAGGGTGCGGCGGAGATGCTCCGCTCGGGAGCCAACGACCTCGGCGGCACGTTGATGGAGGAGACGATCTCGCGGATGGCGGGGTCGTCGTACGGCTCCTACAAGTCGGTCCGCGACCTGGTCGCCGTGGCCGAGGCCGCCGGGCGCCCGGCGAAGCCGCGTACCACGCTGTACGGGCCGGTCTCCGAGGAGCGGCAGCGGGCCGCCGAGGCCTCCGACGGGCACCTGCCGGAGCTGCTGCCGGTGCTGGACTGAGCCGTCGGGCGGTCGGGCAGCGCGCAGTACGATGATCCGACCCCTGTGCGAACAGGCAGGGGGCCTCATAGCTCCCACAGCGGAGGAGATGCGTACCCGTGGCTGCCCGACTGCTGCCCTCCTGGGTCTGGGTGTCCGGCCTGACGGCCGGGGCGACGGTCGCCGTCGTCGTCCTCGCCCTCCAGGCCGACAAGGGGCCGCACCCCACGGCCGCGGCGGTCCGCCCGTCGGCGAGCGCGTCGGCGGGCGCCCACCCCTCCGCGTCAAAGGCCCCGGCGAAGGCCCCCGCCGTACCGGCGGCCTCCGGCACCGGCCGCCGTATCGTCTACTCGCTCGGCGCCAAGCGGGTGTGGACGGTCGACGCCGGCGACAAGGCGACCCGCACGTTCACGGTGTGGCCGGGGACGGTGAGCCCCGACCCCGGCACCTACACGATCACCGGGACCCTGGCGGCCACGACCGGCTCGGACGGCGTCCAGATCGAGCACATCCTCTACTTCGCGTCCAAGTCGGGGCTGTCGGTCGCCTTCTCCAACGCGGTCGACGGCTCCTCGCCGCCGCCCGCCGCCGGCAAGCAGACCAGCGGCATCCGGATGCCCAAGGCGGACGGCGCGGCCCTGTGGACCTTCGGCACGGAACCCAACACCAAGGTGACGGTGGTCAAGTAGCCGTCATGCGGTTGGCCGCCCGGCCGTCGTGAGGCGGTCGTGTGGCCTCGTCCGGTCGTCGTCAGGCCGTCGTGAGGCGGTCGTGTGGCCTCGTCCGGTCGTCGTCAGGCCGTCGTGAGGCCTCGTCCGGCCGTCGTCAGGAGATGGCGCGGAGTTTCCGGTGCCCGCGGAGTCGCTCCACGGCCTCGGCCGTCTCCTCGTCGGCGGGCAGGAGCACGACCAGCTGCTGGGCGTCCTCGCTGATGTCGAGCGTCTGGCGGTGCAGCCGAAGCGCGGCCCCCGAAGGGTGCCGCAGCCGCAGGACCCCGCGGGCCGGTACCACGTGCCGGTTCACCCGGCGGGTGAAGTCGGCCCCGGCGACGGGCGCGAGCTCGGCCGTGAACCACTCGCTGTTCTCGACGGACGGACCGAGCCAGAGGTCGAAGGCCTGCTCGTCGGCGACGGCGTCCCAGTCGGCGAAGAGGTCCCGGGCACGGGGGTCGGTGAACACGTAGCGGGTGAGGTTGGGGATCTCGGCGTCCAGCAGTCCGGTCCCGCCCATCACCGCCTCGTACGCACCGGTGCGGGCGAGGATGTCGCCGAGGCGGTTGGTGACGAGGGCGAGGCCGGGTTCGAGGAGACCGAGGGTCTCCAGGACGGTGGGCCGCACCTGGCGCCGTGGCGGCGCCGGCTGCGGGTGCGCGACGCACTCACCGCCGGTGATCTTCGCGAGATAGCGGAGGTGGGCGCGCTCGGCGGGATCGAGGCTGAGGGCGTCCGCGAGGGCGTTGACCACGGCCACCGACGGATTGCGGTCCCGGCCCTGCTCGATGCGGGTCAGGTACTCGACGCTGATACCGGCCCGGTTGGCGAGGTCCAGCCGGCGCAGGCCCGGCGACCGGCGCCGCCCGCGCTCCGGCAGTCCCAGCGCTTCCGGCTGGACGCTGTCCCGCTTGGCCCTGACGAAGTCCCCCAGTGGTGTCCCCATGCCGTCGAGGATAGGCAGGGCCGACGGCGCTGAGCGTGGCCCCGCGGGGGCCAGCCTGAGCACGGTCTGGCTGTGCCGGCGACCCGGCCGCAGGCTGCTGCCATGGACAACGACACGCACAAGCTGGTGATCCTGGTGGGAAGCGTCCGGGAGGGCAGGTTCGGCCCGGTGGTGGCGCGGTGGATGGCCGAACAGGCGGGCGGGTACGGCGGCTTCGAGGTGGAGGTCGTGGATCTGGCGGCGTACGACATCCCGTTGGCGTTGCCGGCCGAGTCGCCGAAGCACGCGGGCGACGCCTATCCCCGCCCGTCCGGGATGAGCGGACTGACGGCGGCCCTGGCGGCGGCGGACGCGTTCGTCGTCGTCACCCCCGAGTACAACCACAGCTACCCGGCATCGCTGAAGGCGGCCATCGACTGGCACTTCACCCAGTGGGCGGCGAAGCCGGTGGCCTTCGTCAGCTACGGTGGCGCGGCCGGCGGCCGGCACGCGGTGCTCCATCTGGAGAACGTGTTCTCGGAGTTGCACGCGGTGACCCTGCGGGACGGCCTGGCCTTCCCGAACTACTTCACCGCGTGGCAGGACGGCCGCCCCCTGGACCCGCAGGCCGCCGGGTACGCCAAGGCCCTTCTCGACCAGCTGACTTGGTGGACGGCCGTCCTCCGCGCGGGCGGCGAGGCGGCTCCCTGTCCCTCCTGATCAGGCCTCCTGGTCCGAGGGGCTCAACTGGACGACGATCAGGGCGAGGCTGGTGAGGACCAGCACCCGGGTCGCCGCGTCCAGCCCGTTCCAGGTCTTGGACTGCCACATGGAGAACCACTCACCGCCGATCCCGATGAACCCGGCACCGAAGAGGAGGACGAGCATCAGCAGGCCGTAGGTGGAGACGCGCCGTGCGCGGACGTGGTCACGGCGGGCCCAGAGCCAGGTGCCGGCGATCAGCACGAGCGCGGCCAGCGTCTCCCACACGATGATGAGGACGTAGGCGGTGTTCTCGAGCCCCTTGTTCGTGATGGCCCGCCACATCAGGTCGTCGTCCTTGAACGTCGTGTCCATGGCCAGCACATGCTGGACGAAGGCCTGGTTGGTGCCGAAGTCGGTGATGTTCCCGAAAGCGACGAGGGCGATGTAGAGCGCGACCGTTCCGGTCAGAACGGCAGCGGCGAGCGAAAGCGCACGAGGCGCGTGGGAGGTGGACATGTCACCGTCCTTCCCCGGCGCCGTCCTTCCTCAACCCGGCCGCTCACACGCCCTGTTCGGAAGCGGCCGGGCGGCCTGACGTCGTGCCGCGGCGGCGAACGGCTCGCACGCGGATACCTTGGTCGAAGGTTCGTGCGAGGGGGGTTCACATGGCTACGGCTGACGTCACCGGACGCGGGCACGGCGGGAGCGCGGAAGCTCCCGACGGCTTCGCGGAGTTGCGGACGCGCGAGTTCGGCTACCTCGACGAGGGCGGACACACCTACCTCGACCACACCGGCGCCGGACTTCCCCCGCGCTCCCTCGTCATGGGCAGCGCCCGGCGGATCACCGGCGGGCTGTTCGGCAACCCGCACTCCGAGAGCCCGGCCTCCCGTGCCTCCGGGCTCCTGCTGGCCGAGGCCCGGCGGGCGGTGCTCCGCCACTTCAACGCCGATCCCGACGAATACGCCGCGATCTTCACCCCGAACGCGACCGGTGCCCTGCGCCTGGTCGGCGAGGCGTACCCCTTCACCCGCGACAGCAGGCTCGTCATGTCGCTCGACAACCACAACTCGGTCAACGGGCTCAGGGAGTACGCGCGGGCGCGGGGAGCCGCGACCGTGTACGTGCCGGGCCTGCACCTCGACGCGGGGCGGCTGCGCGCCGCCCTGTCCCCGCCGGGCCCGGGCCGGGGCGCCGGCGGCCTGCTCGCCTATCCCGCGCAGAGCAACTTCACCGGCGTGCAGCACTCGCTGGACTGGATCGCCGCCGCCCGGTCGCACGGCTACGACGTCCTGCTCGACGCGGCGGCCTTCGCCCCGACCAACGTCCTGGACCTGAGCCGCCACCACCCGGACTTCACCGCCGTCAGCTGGTACAAGGTCTTCGGCCACCCCACCGGCATCGGCAGTCTGATCGCCCGCCGCGAGGCCCTCGCCAAGCTGCGCCGTCCCTGGTTCTCGGGCGGCACCATCTATGCCGTCAGCGCCCAGGCGCAGTGGCACGTCCTCGCCGCCGACGAGGCCGCCTTCGAGGACGGCACGGTCAACTTCCTCTCCCTGCCCGACGTGACCGCCGGGCTGGCCTGGATCGACGGCATCGGCATGGACCGCATACACGCCCACGTCAGTGCCCTCACCCGTCAACTGCTCACCGGCCTGCGCGCGTTGAGGCACAGCGACGGCTCTCCGCTGGTCCGGGTGTACGGCACCGAGCGCGCCGACGCGGCCCGCGGCGGCACGGTCGCGCTGAACGTGCTCGGCGCGGACGGCCGGATCGTCGACGAACGCCTCGTCACCCGGGACAGCGCCGCCCACGGCATATCCCTGCGCACGGGCTGCTTCTGCAACCCGGGCGCCGGAGAGGAGGCGTTCGACCTGCCGCTGACCCGGCTGCTCTCGGCGGCCGACACCCAAGTCGCCTCGCTGGACGAGTACCTGGAGCTGCTGGGGCTGCCGTCGGCGGGCGCCGTCCGGGTCTCCCTGGGCGTCTCGTCCCAGCCCCGGGACATCGAGACGTTCCTGACCTTCGTGGCGGAGACCTACCGGGACCGGGTACCGACGGCGACCGGGCTGGCCGCACGCGAGAGCTGCTGAGGAGCCGGTGCCGCCGGGCCGCCCCGGGTCCGGGCCACCGCGCCGGGTCACCGCGCCGCCCGGCTCCGTGCGAGGGTCAGTGCCGCGCCCGGCTCCGCGCCGCCCCGTCCCGGCACTTGCGTACCAGGATCACCCACGTCCCGGCCAGGAACACCAGCGCGAAGCCCGCCAGGATCACCCACCCACGGCTCGCCGGATGCCCGAACGAGTCCCCGTACGACGCCAGCAGCGGCGGACCGAGCGGCGAGCGGCCCGCCCGCCACAGCGACTCCAGCCCCACCCCGCTGCCCAGCGCCTCGAACGCCCAGCGGTTGGTCATCGCCCAGCTGATCGCCTTCCCGGCCACCGTCATCCGGGGCACCGGCACGAAGGCGCCCGAGAACAGCACCTGGGGGAAGCAGAGCAGCGGCAGCATCAGCGTCGCCTGCCCCGGCTCCGACACCGCCGCCGACGCGAGCAGCCCGAGCGCGAGGGCGGCGGCCGAGGCCAGCACGCTCGACGCGAACAGCGAACCGTAGGTGTCCCAGCCCGCCGCGGGCAGCCGGTCAAGGGCGCGCAGCACCACCAACAACAGTCCGTCCGCGACCGCGAGCACCGGCAGCATGGTGGTCAGCTTCGAGGCGACGTACGGGCCGATCCGCAGCCCCGCGAGCCACTCCCGGCGCAGCACCGGCAGCTCGGTGCAGATCTGGAGCAGGCCGTACGTCAGCCCGAAGAAGAACGCGCCGAACGCGATCCAGAACATGATCATCGCCGAGGAGCCCGGATCCGGTGCCGCCGGATCGAACGCGCCCGCCCGGAACAGCACCGCGAACATCGCCACGATCATCACCGGCGAGCCCGCCAGCACGGCGACCGAGAGCCGGTTGTGCAGCATCAGCGCGGTACCGCGCCGGGTCAGCAGTGTCCACTGACGCAGGACGCCGACCCGCGGCGGCCGCACCGACGGTGACGTGGCGTCAGCAGCCAAGTCGTCCTCGGGTACGGCCCGTTCGACGCGCGCACCGCCCGCCACCGCCTCGTACACCTCCTCCACGGTGCCGACCCCGAACGCCTCGAACAGGGCGGTCGGTTCACCTGCGTACGCGACCTCGCCGCCGGCGGAGAGGAACACCACCTGGTCGGCGCGGAGCAGATCGGCGAGGACGTGCGTGGTCAGTACGACGGTGGTGCCGTCCTCGGCGAGCGTGCGCAGGGTGCGCAGCAGGGCCGCGGCGGTGACCGGGTCGAGGCCGGACGTCGGCTCGTCGAGGAAGAGCACCCGGGGACGGGTGAGCAACTCGACCGCGATACTGGCCCGTTTGCGTTCGCCGCCGCTCAGCGCGCGCACCGGGGTCTCCGCCCGCTCCGCCAGGCCGAGCGTCTCCAGCACCCGGTCGACGGTGTCGAGCACCGTCCCGGCGGCGGTCCCCGGAGCCATCCGCAGCCCCGCCGCGTACACCAGCGTGCGGCGCAGCGGCAGCTCGCGGTGGATGATGTCCTCCTGCGGGACGAACCCGAAGTCCGGCCCCGGCGGCCCGGGGCGCGCCCCGTCGTGCAGCACCTCGCCCTCGGTCGGCGCGCTCAGCCCCGCCAGCGTCTGCAACAGCACCGTCTTGCCCGCACCGCTGCTCCCGGCGATCACCGTGAGCTGCCCGGGAGCGACCTCGACGGATATGCCGTTCAGTATCCGCCCACCCCCACGGACCTCCCGGCTCACCCGACGCGCCCGCAGGCGCAGGCCGTTGACGGAGGGGGCGGGGGCCCCGACGGGCGGGTGCGGGTGCGGTGTCGACATGGGTGCAGCATGTCAGGCGGGCCCGCCGACGGGGCCCGACTCCGCCCTGTGAGGGAAGGGCGACGTCACGCGCGCCGGATGACCAGGACGGCCACGTCGTCGAGGTGGTCCACCGCGACCGCGGCGTCGAGGATGCGGTCGGCGGTCCCCTCGGCGTCCAGCCCGTCGTGGAGGGCCGCTCCGGCCAGGGTTCCGGCTCGCTCCAGCCCGGCATCCAGCGTGAGTCCCGGCCCCTCGACCACGCCGTCGGTGACCATGACCAGCGCACCGCCCTCGTCGAGGGTGAAGGTCTCCTCCTGGTAGTCGGTGTCGGGCACGACTCCCAGCACCGGCCCGCCCGGCAGCTCGCGCACGCTGTGGCTGCCGTCCCTGCGCGCGTGCAGCACCGGAACGTGGCCGGCGCTGGCGCCGGTGACCCGTCCGTCGCGCGGATCGAGACGCAGCATGGTGCAGCTGGCGAACCGTGCCGCGCCCATCGTGACGAGCAGTTCGTTGGTGGACGTCAGCACGGCTCCCGGACGCGCTTCGTGGGTGGCGATCCCGCGCATGAACGAGCGCACCTGTCCCATGAAGGCGGCGGCGTCCACGTCGTGCCCCTGGGCGTCGCCGATCTCGATGGTGACGGTGCCGTCGGGCATCACGAAGGCGTCGTACCAGTCTCCGCCGATGTCCAGCCCGTCGCGGCTCGGCCGGTAGCGGGAGGCGACCTCCAGGCCCGCGAGATGTTCGGGCAGCGTGGGCAGCATGGTCTGCTGCAGGGCCGTCGCCAGCTCGACCCGTGCCTGCTGCAGCCTGATGCGCCGCAGTGCCTGGCCCGCCAGGTCGGCCAGGGTCCCCATGAGGGTCTGCTCGTCCAGCGATGCCCGGTATTCGCGGTGGTAGAACGTCGTCCAGGCGCCGAGTGGCTGGTCGCCGGTCTCGCTGAGGGGGGTGATCGAGACGGCGTAGTCGGGGCCGAGCCGTTCGATCCGCGGATAGTCGACCGCTTCTGGCCAGTGCTGGATGTAGTCCTTCCGGCCGGGAACGAACTGCGACGTTCCGGTGCGGATCGCCTCGGGTACCGGGCCGGGAGCGCTCAGTGGCAGGCCCTGCAGCACCTCCACCTCCGACATGGCGATCCCGCCATCGGTGGAGACGCGCAGGCGGCCTTCGTCGACGAGTGCGAGCATGGCGCCGCCGGCACCGAAGGTCGCGGCGAGCCGGGTCAGGACGACCTGCTGCAGTTCCTGCTCCGTGGACGCGGTGATCAGGGCGGAGGAGAAGTCGGCGGTGTCCTTGGCACGCTGCCGCTCGGCGGCCAGCGCGGCCCGGGCCTTCTTCTTGCGCTTCTCCTGCTTGGTGTCGTCGCGGACCACCCCGAAGGTCCGTTCGGGGCCGCCGTAGCCCAACTGGATCCGGCAGGTCTGCACGGCCAGCCGGTGCAGACCGTCCTGCTCGGTGAGGTACCGCAGTTTGGTCCACGGGGTCTGGACGGAGGGCGAGCGGAGGAGTTGCCGCAGGGCTGGCCGGTCGTCGGGGTGGACCGCCGACATCACTGCGGGCAGGCAGGTGCTGGGCCCCGGAAAGGCCACGGTCAGCGCGGGTGCGCCACCGAGCCACTCCAGCTGGCGCCGCTGGGGTGCGTACATCCACAGGCCGAGGTCGGAGGCCGTGGTGACCAGGCGGAACGGGATGAGCAGGCTCGTCAGGTCGTTCTGCGAATCCAGTGCGTGCACCCAGACCAGCCGATCGTCACCGGAGGGATCCCTGATCGGCCGCGCCTCGATCAGGCAGGCGATGGGGGCTTCGCCCCGCCCGGGGAACTCCAGCACCCGCATCGCGACCGCCTTGGTCTTGGCGGCGTGGTCCAGGAGGCTCTCGACGGTGATCCGTTGGCCTGCGGGCCACAGATCACCGAAACGACGACCCAGGCACTGTGCCTCCGGCTTGCCCAGCATCGTGGCCATCGCAGCGTTGAGACCCTCGATGACACCGTCCGGCGTCAGCACGGCCGCCGGCTCGGCTCTTCGGAGGAGTTCGTCCCAGGCGTCCATCCACGACTCCCGCGCGTACGTCGAAACATCCTCTTCATGACATAGTCCCGCATTTTGTCGTGATGTATCGCTGGAGGGGGTGTCCGGCAGCCGTGCCGAGCGATGTCTCAGGCGCCGGGGTCGAGGTCCTGTTCGGCCCACACGGTCTTGCCGCCGTTCGTCAGACACCTCGCTCCGTGGCGCCGGCAGAGTTGGGCGACGATGTAGAGGCCGCGGCCCCCTTCGTCGCTGGGGCACGCGTGCCGCAGCCGGGGGAGGGTGTCGCTGGTGTCGGACACCTCGCAGGTCAGGACCTGGTGCCGGATCAGGCGCAGGCGGATCGGGCCGGCGGCGTGGCGGACGGCGTTGGTGACCAGTTCGCTGATGATCAGCTGGGTGGACGGGGCCAGGCGCTCCAGTCCCCACCGCACCAGTTGCCGGGTGACCTGGGTGCGGGCGCAGCGGACGACCGCCGGGTCGGCGGCCAGTTCCCAGCACGCGGTCCGGCTCGGGCTCAGGGCGTGGGTCCGTGCGACGAGCAGTGCCACGTCGTCGCCCGGAGGGTGGGTCGGCACCGCCTCGATCACCGAGGAACAGAGGCGTTCCAGGGACCGGCCGGGATGCGCCAGGGCGGCGCCGAGGCGCCGCATGCCCGCTTCGATGTCGTGTTCGCGGCTCTCGATCAGGCCGTCGGTGTACAGGGCGAGCCGGCTTCCCTCGGGCAGGTCCACCTCGACGGCCTCGAAAAGGACCCCCACCCCCACGCCGAGCGGCGTTCCGGTGGGCAGGTCGGGGAAGGTGACGTTGCCGTGGGGGTCGATGACCGCGGGCGGCGGGTGCCCGGCCCGTGCCATGGTGCACCTCTGGGTGACGGGGTCGTAGACGGCATACAGGCAGGTCGCGCCGGTGACGCGGGTCGGGTCCTGGGAGTCGGCGTCTTCCGCGGCCATCCGCCGGACCGTGTCGTCCAGGTGGGTCAGCAGTTCGTCGGGGGGCAGGTCGAGGTCCGCGAGCGTCTGTACGGCCGTGCGGAGCCGGCCCATGGTCGCCGCGGCGTTGATGCCGTGGCCCACCACATCGCCCACGACCAGTGCCGTCCGGGCGCCGGGCAGCGGGATGGCGTCGAACCAGTCGCCTCCCACACCGTTGTCCACGTCGGCCGGAAGATAGCGCGAGGCCGTCTCGATGGCCGTGCCCTGCACCAGGCGCTGCGGGAGCAGGCTGCGCTGGAGCGTCAGGGCCGCGCTGCGTTCCCGTGCGTACCGGCGGGCGTTGTCCAGCGAGAGCGCGGTCCGGCTGACGAGTCCCTCGGCCAGGAGCAGGTCGTCCTCCTGGAACGGCGCGGTTTCCTCGGTCCGGATGAACACGGCCGTCCCCAGGAAGGCTTGCCGGGCCCGGATGGGGACGACCATCAGGGAGTGCATGCCGCTCTCGCGCACGGTCCGTGCCCGGTCGGGGTCACGGTCGAACCAGGTTCCGGGAGAGGCGTCCAGGACCGGTTCCAGATGAGAGCGGCCGGAGGACAGGACCTTGCTGAAGGGCGAATCCCGCGGCACGGCGACCAGCTCGCCGCGCGCCCAGGGGGACTCCGGGACCCCGGGGCGGATCGAGGCCAGGCCCGCGCGCCGCAGGACGGGGCGGCGGTCGTCCAGCGGGCCGACGCGGGCGAAGGGAGCTTCGCCGAAATGGACCGACTCGGCCAGGTCGACGTTGACGTAGTCGGCCAGCAGGGGCACCGCGAGGTCGGCCAGCTCCTGGCCGATCCGCATCACGTCCAGGCTGTTGCCCATGCGGGTGCTGGCCTCGCTGAGGATGGCGAGGCGCTCCTGCGCCCGCCGGCCGAGGGTGACGTCCACGCTCGTGCAGCACACCCCCATGGCCCGGCCGTCGGCGTCCTGCAGGCAGAAGTACGAGGCCGCGATCGCGTGCTCATGACGCGGATCGGAGGGCGGCCACACGCGGTACTCGTGGACCGTGCTGACGCCGCTGTCCAGGACCCGTCGCATCACCTTGTCGAGCCTCTCGGCCTCGGTGCCGGGCAGCACGTCCGAGAGACGGTGCCCCAGCCGCTGACCGCGGGGAATGCCGTCCTGCCGCTCCATCGCGTCGTTGGTCCAGGCGCAGTGCAGGTCCTGGTCGTGGACGACGACGCCGATCGGGGTCCGGGTGAGGAGCGAGTCCCGTACCCATCCGGTGGTCGCCACCGGGGAGAGCGAGGCGATGTCGGTGCCGGAGATGAGCCAGTGGATCTCCCCGTGCCTCCCCCACAGCAGCGAGAACCGCAGGCTCGCCTTGAGGCTGTGGCCGTCGCGGTGGCGGACGGTCGCGGTGCCGGACCAGCCACCCCGGGCACGGCACTCCTCGGCCGACGCCCAGTCCAGCAGCGTTTCGCGGGTGAGGGGCAGGAGCGTGGAGACGGCCTGGCCGACAACTTCCGTGGCCGGGTAACCGACGAGCCGCTGCGCCGTGCTCGTCCATCCCACCACCGTCCCCTCGGCGTCGGTCATCGCGATGGCGGCGTCGGGTGTCTCCCGGGGGGCCAGTCGTTCACAGAGGCTGCCTTGAAGCATCTCGGTCACCGGATTTCTCCCCTCACGTGACGGACGGCAAGAACGACGGTAGGAGGGGGACACGGGACAGACGTCGGGCACGGCGCACCACCTTCGGACCGTGGTTTGTGACATGGAGACAATCCGCTCGCCGCTCGCCGCTCGCCGCTCGCCGCTCGCCGCTCGCCGCTCGCCGCTCGCCGCTCGCCGCTCGCCGCTCGGCGGTGCCGGGGCAGGGCGTAGCTTTTGGGGTATGGGCGTGGAGAGTCCGGAGCCCGCACGGGAACTTTCCGTGAGCGCGGAGAACGTGGAGTCGCACCTCGCCGAGGTCTGCCGCGACGTGTGGGAGTACCTGCTCGTCGAAATTCCGCAGATCAGCGGGGACGTCGTCGCCGAAAGGATCTTGCTGGCGAGCGTGCAGGAAAACGTCGCCACGTTGTTGCACATCTTTGAGAACGACATTTCCCTGAAGAATCTCGAAGGACCGGTCGCGGCCCATGAGTACGCCCGGAGGCTGGCTCAAAGGGATGTCCCTGTCACCGCGTTGATCCGGGCCTACCGGATCGGGCACTGGCGTCTCCTGCAATGGTGCCTGGACGAGCTTGCCCGCCGGGAAGCCGATGCCGCCGTCTCCGCCGCCGCCAACCGGCGCATGCTGAAAGCGAGCTTCGGTTACATCGACAGCGTCACCGAGCGTGTCATCGAGGTGTACCACCTGGAGCGGGAACGCTGGCTGCTCAGCCGGACCGCCACGCGTGCCGCGCGGGTGCGGGACATCCTCGCCGGGCAGGAGGTGGATCCCGACGCGGCGGAGGCCGCTCTCGGCTACCGGCTCCGGCAGAACCACCTCGGGCTGGTGGCCTGGCTGCCCGCGCTGACGCGTGGCGAAGCCGCACTGGCCCGTCTCGACCGGCTCATCCACAAGATCGCGAGAGAACTCGACTGCCCCGCCGGGCCGCTGTTCATACCGCGGGACGAAGGACTGGCCTGGGCCTGGCTGCCCTTCGCCTCGCATGGCGAGGTCTCCTGGGAGCGGCTGTCCAGGGTGGTGGAAGGCGGCGAACCCTCCGTGCAGGTGTGCGCCGGAGGCGTGCACCGCGGGATCGAGGGGTTCCGCAGCACGCACAGGGAGGCGCTGCGCGCACAGGAGCTTGCCGCGGCGGCGCGTCCCGGCCATCGGTTCACCGCGTACCCCCACGTCGCCCCGGTCGCGTTGATGTGCAGGAACCTCCCGGATCTACGCGACTGGGTGGGGAGCGTCCTCGGGCCGCTGGCCGCCGACGACGAGCAGTGCGCACAGGCGCGCGAGACCCTGCACGACTTCCTGGCGACCGGATGCAACTACACCGCTACGGCGAGCAATGAGATCGTGCACAAGAACACCGTGCACTACCGCATCCGCAAGGCGGAGAAGATCATGGGCCACTCGGTCCAGGAACGACGTACCGATCTTGAGGTCGCCCTGCTCGCCGTCCGGTACCTCGGCTCCACGGTCCTGCAGGCGTCCGGCCGGCACTGAGGCAGACCGGCGCGGGTGCGGGAGTCCGGGATCCGTGTCGGCCGACGAGTGCGGTGCCCGCCCGCTTCCGCTCCGATCGCGGCAGCACGCACCCAAGGCCGGCGGTGCTGGACGGTGACGGCCGGCCGGTCGCGTGCATCGCGCGAGCGGTGCCTTCTCGATCGGTTCATCGGACTGGTTCGGTCCGCATCGCCTGTGTGCCCACGACGGTCAGCAGCGCGAGCTTCTCGGCGGTGTCGGTCCCGGCACGCGGGGTGAACCAGAGCAACCGCTGGCGGTGGTCCTCGCTGAAGAGGCTGAGGCAGTTGAGGTCGAGCAGGCCGACGGTGGGGTGGACGATCCGCTTGCGCTCGTCTCTGCGGACCTCGACGTCCTGGTCGGCCCAGAGCGCCTGGAACTCCGGCGACCGCCGCAGCAGCTCGTCCACCAGTCTGGTCGCCTCGGCGTCGCCTGCGCTGCGTCGCCCGACCGCCGCGCGCAGGTCGGCGACGAACGAGCGTGACTGCGGGGCGAGGTCCTCCTGCGGGTAGATCTCCCGCGAGGCCGGGTCGGTGAACCATCGGTGGATGAAGCTCGCCGCGCGGCCCCGGTGCACGGACAGGTCGCCGAGCATCGCGATCGCGAGCGGGTTCTGGACCAGAACGGTGTGCAGGTCGGTGCTCACCATCGCCGGGGTCCCGTCGATGCGTCCCAGCAGGTCGAGCATCGCGGGGTGGACGTGTGAGGCCCTCCCGTCCTGGTGCGGGACCGGGCGGTTCGCCAAGCGGTACAGATGGTCGCGTTCGTCGCGGCCGAGGCGCAGGGCGCGGGCGAGCGCGGCGAGCATCTGGTCGGAGGGCTGCGAGCCGGCACCGCGCTCGAGCTCGGTGTAGTACTCCACCGAGGCGCCGGCCAGAACGGCGACCTCGTCGCGACGCAGACCGGGGACGCGGCGCCGCGGGCCGGGCGCGAGCCCGACCTCCTCGGGGCGGATCCGCTCGCGCCGCGAACGCAGGAAGCCACCGAGTTCGGAGTACCTCGTGTTCGGCATGGGCACAGCCTCCCCGGTCGGCGCCGTCGATGCCAGGGGATGCCGTCCCCACCTTCGGAAGCAACTGCCGCGGGCCCGCGCCGCCCCGCAGAGTCGAGGCCATGAACACCTCACTCACCGACACACTCACCGACTCCGGCTCTTCGCCGGCCGCCGGCAAGACGGTCCTGATCACCGGTGGCACGAGCGGGATCGGCGCCGCGACCGCCCGGCTCCTGCTCGGGCGTGGCCACCGGGTCGCCGTCACCGGGCGCGACCCCGGTCGGCTCAAGGCCTTCCTCGACGAGGTCGGCCACGCGGACCGCGTCCTGGGCCTGGTGGCAGATGCCTCCGACTGGGACGCCACGAACACGGCGGTCACCGGCACGGTGGAGCGCTTCGGGTCGCTCGACGCGGCCGTCGCGAACGCGGGCGGCGCGTCCGCGGATCACTTCGGGACGGGCGGTGCCGACGTCATGGACGGCGGCGGCGATCCCCAGCTGTGGGCACCGATGGTGCTCGCCAACGTGCTCGGCCCGGCTCTGCTGGCCAAGGCGACCCTGCCCCACCTCGAGCGGTCCCGCGGCCGGCTGGTGCTCGTCGGCAGCGTGGCCGGGACCAAGAACAGTCCGGGCAACCTCTACTCCGCCACGAAGTGGGCGGTGGTCGGCCTCGCCGAGAACCTCCGCCTGCACGCCACGGCCCGGGGCATCGGAGTCACGGTCGTGAACCCGGGCCTGATCGACACCGCGTTCTGGCACGGTCAGGTTCCCCCCATCGCGATGAGCCCGGATTCGGTGGCCGAGGCGATCGGCTTCGCGCTCGGCCAGCCGGCGGGCGTCGACCTCAACACGGTGACGATCCGGCCGGTCGGCCAGCCCGCCTGACCCCAGGTCCACGAGCACGGGCCCGGCAGGTCCCCGGCCGGTCTGCGCCGTCCGGAGCCCCAGGCGTCGATACGGCGGACCGGGCGTGCGGCCTACCGGGAGGGGCTCGGTGCGGAGCTGTTCACCGGCCGTTGCCGGATCCTGAGGAGCAGCGCCGGGCCGGCGCCGAGGGCGAGCAGTCCGGCAGCCAGCGGGAGCCACGGGTTCAGCAGGCCCTCGGTGCAACTGCTGCCGCCGGCCGAGGTGGTGCAGTAGGTGCCGGGGCCGTGCCGGTTGAGGTAGGCGAGCAGGAACAGCGGCAGGCTCGCCCCCGACAGCAGGCCGGGCAGGCCCAGGCGGGTGTCCCGGCGCGTGGCCAGCACGACGGTGCCGGCGACGGCGATCGGCAGGATGAAGATCCCGATCGACAGCACGGTGATGAGGGCGAGCAGGTAGCAGGCTCCCGTCAGAAGCCATCCGGTGAAGAGCAGCCAGGCGCGTCTGTTGCCGGTCATGCCTTCTTCTTTCGTTCGAAGATGTCCAGGAGGGAGGCGCTTTTCCCAGTGTTTGAGCGGTCGCTCAAAAAAATAGGAGTCACCACAGGCCCCGGGCAAGAGACCAAAACCGGCCAGTGATCGGCACCCGTCGAGCCGTCGATCCGGCGGCTCCGTCCGGGCGCAGGGGGGTCTCTGCCAGACTCGTCGTGGGCCGACTGCGGGGGAGGCGTGGATGGGGTCGACACGGCCGTCGATGCAGGAGCTGATCGGGCGGCGCCGGAGGGCCGGGTTCGTCGGGCGGGCCGAGGAGCGGGCCGCGTTCCGGCGCAACCTCTCGCTGCCGCCCGAGGACGAGCGGCACCGGTTCCTGTTCCATGTGCACGGTGACGCGGGCGTCGGGAAGACCCGGCTGGTACGGGAGTTGGAGCAGATCGCCCGGGAGGCCGGGGCGCTGACCGCGTACGTCGACGAGGGTGTGGCCGGCGTGGCCGAGGCGTTGGCGGTGATGGCCCGTCAGTTCGCGGCCCAGGGGCGGCGGTTCAAGGAGCTGGAGCGGCTGCTCGCCGCGCACCGGGAGCGCCGGCACGAGGCGGAGACCGCCCTGGCGACGGTCGGGCCGGAGGAGCGGGAGGGGCCCTCGGCGGGGAGCCTCGCGGTGGCCCGGGCGGCCCAGGTGGGACTGGGGATGGTGCCGGTGGCCGGTGCCTTCGCCGCCGCCCTGGACACGGACCGCCTGGCCCAGGGCGCCGACCGGCTCCGGGCCCGCTTCCGCAGCCAGGAGGACGCCCAGCTGGTGTTGTCCCCCGAGCGGGTCCTCACCCCCGTACTGCTCACGGAGCTGGCCGCCGCGGCCGACGGCGTGCCCTGGATCGTCCTGCTCCTCGACACCTATGAGCGCACCGGCCCGTTCCTCGACCCCTGGCTGCACGACGTGATGACCACCGACCGCCATGGCGCGCTGCCCGCCAACGTCGTCGTGGTCACCTCCGGCCAGCACCCGTTCGACACGGCCCGCTGGGGCAGCTTCGCGGACTTCAGGACGGACCTGCCGCTCGGGCCGTTCACGGAGGAGGAGGCCCGCGGGCTGCTCGCCGACAAGGGGGTGCGGGACGAACCGGTGGTCACCGAGGTGCTGCGGCTGACGGGCGGCCTTCCGGTGCTGGTCTCCACCCTGGCCGAGTCCGGGCCCGTCGGCGCCGGGGACGTCGGCGACCCGAGCGCCACGGCCGTCGACCGGTTTCTGAAGTGGGAGCGGGACCCGGTGCGCAGGGCGGCGGCGCTGGCGGGCGCGCTGCCCCGGCGGCTCGACGAGGACGTCTTCCGCTCCGCCGTGGACTGCCCGGAGGAGCAGGCGGACGCGCTCTTCGCCTGGCTGAGGGGCATGCCGTTCGTCAGCGAGCGCGGCGGCCTGCTGCAGTACCACGACGTCGTACGGGCGCCGATGCTCCGGCTCCAGCGACTGCGCTCGCCCCAGGGCTGGACCGAGCGGCACACCCGGCTCGCCGAGGCGTACGGCAGGCGGCGCGCCGAGGCCGGGACCGGCCTGCGGCCCGACGAACTGTGGGCGGACGCCGGGTGGCGGGACCTGCGGCTCGGCGAGTCGTACCACCTGCTGTGCGCGCGGCCCCGCGCCGCGCTCGCCGGGGCCCTGGCCGATGTGGTCACCGCCTGCGGCTACGGCGACGACGCCGTACGGCCCTGGGTGCGGCTGCTGGCCGAGGCGGGCGAGGACTCGGCCGCCGAGGCAGTACGGGCCTGGGGCGACGATCTCTCCGGGGCGCTCGCCGGTGGCGGGCTCGCCGGACTGCTCGGGCTGCTGCTCGGCCGTGCCCGGGGCGACGAGCCGTGGCGGGCCACGGCCTGGGCGCTGCGGGCCGACGCGCTCGCCCGCGACGGCGCGCCCGAGCGGGCCCTGGAGGAGTACGAGCACGCGCTCGCCCTGGACCCCGCCCTGGTCCGGGCCCACCGCGGCCGGGCCGTCACCCGGGGCGCGACCGGCGACTACGAGGGCGCGCTCGCCGACCTCGACCGGGTGCTCGAACTGGAGCCGGACAACCCGTGGAACGTCATTCTGCGCGGCGAGCACCACCGGCTGGCCCGCCACCACGACGAAGCGGTCGCCGACCTGACCGAGGGCATCCGGCGCGACCCCACCAGCGAGTTCGCCTGGGCCTCCCGCGGCGCCGCCCACGAACGCCACGGCGACCTCGACACGGCCCTCGCCGACTTCGAGCGCGCGCTGGGACTCAAGCCGGACTACGCCTGGGCCCTCGCCCGCCGCTCCCGCGTCTGGCGCGGCCTGGGCGACCCGGCCCGCCGCCTCGCCGACCTGGACCGCGCCCTCGCCCTGCAGCCCGACTGGGCCTGGGGCCGCTGCGAACGCGGCGACGCGCTGCGCGTCACCGGCCGCGACGAGGAGGCCCTGGCCGACTACGACCGCGCCCTCGAACTCGACCCCGGGTATGCGTACGCCTACGCCAGCCGTGGCGTCTCCCTGTCCAGCCTGGGCCGCCACGAAGAGGGCCTCGCCGACCTGGACCGGGCCCTCGCGCTGCAACCCGACTACCCCTGGGCCCTGGAACACCGGGCCGCGATCCGGCACCGCATCACCCAGTGAACGTGGGGAAGCGCGCCGCCGTCCCGGTCATCGGCCGATGCCGTGTGCGAGGAGACTCTCGGCGGTCTCGGCGATGGTGTCCTCGATCGGACGGGCCCGCCATCCCAGGAGTCGCTCGGCCTTGGCGCTCGTGGCGTCGAGATCGCGGCCGAGCTGGTGCCTGAGCAGTCGCAGTTCCGGGTTCACGACACCCAGCGCGCGGGTGAGCCGGACGGGCAGTTCGCGGGTCGGGGCCTTCGCCGCGCGCTCACCCAGGCGGTCACGCAGAATGCGGGCTATCTCGACGACGCGCAGGCTGTGCCCGGCGACGGCGAGGAAGCGCTCGCCGGCGGCCGCCGGATCGGTCATCGCGCGCACGTGCAGGTCGGCGACGTCGCGCACATCCACGTAGCCCATTCCGAAGGGCGGGCACGCCGGAACCCGTCCCTCGAGCATTCTGCGCACCAGGCGCAGGGAAGGCGGGTCGTCCGGGCCGAGCAGGGGGCCGAGGACGCCCACGGGATGCACCGCTGTCATCTCCAGACCATCGCCCTCCTCTTCGACGAACTGCCAGGCGGCGCGCTCGGCCAGCGTCTTGGAGCGCTGGTAGGGCGGGATGTCGCTGTCGAGGTCGGTCCAGTCCTCCTCGGTGAACGGGGTAGAGCGAGGAGGGTGCCCGATCCCGATGGCGCCGAAGGCGCTGGTGAGGACGACCCGGCGGACTTTGGCGTCGCGGGCGGCGCGCAGCACGCGTACGACGCCTTCCCGTGCCGGGACGACCAGGTCGTCGTCGTTCGCCGGGGTGTGACGCAGGGTCGGGGAGGCGACGTGCAGGACGTGGTCGCAGTCGGCGACGGCGGCGTCCCAGTCCTCGGGGTGTTCGAGGTCGGCGCGTACGACCGTGAGGCGGTCGTCGTCGAACGGGCCGGCCGCGTGGAGCCAGGAGCGCAGTGCCGGTTCACGCCGCAGGTCGCGGACCGTGGTGCGTACGGTGTGTCCGGCTTCGAGCAGGGTCAGGACGCACCAGCTGCCGATGAATCCTGTTCCTCCGGTGACCAGTACCTGTGACATCTGGGTCTCCTCAGCGCGCGACGTGCGCATCGAAAGGGGGCAGCGGGCGCGTCGCCTGACGACGCGGAGCGGAAGCGGCCAGGCCGCTTCCGAGGAGGGCTCCGGCGTGGGCGGCAGCGCCGGAGCGGACGATGGGCTCCATGGGCGCCACGGGCGCCACGGGCTTCATGACAGGGCCATTCCGGGGACGCGTCGGCGGATGGCCTCCATCTCGGCTTCGTCCGAGACACCCTGCCAGTCGTACCGCGGCGTGTACGGAGCCTCCAGGGCGCGTACCTCGTCGTCGGTGAGCCCGACGTCCAGGGAGGCCACCGCCTCGTCGATCTGCCGGATCGAGCCGGCGCCGACCAGCGGTGCGGTGACGACCGGCTGACGTCGCAGCCAGGCGAGTGCGACCTGCGCACGGGTGACGCCGCGCGCGTCCGCCACCTGCCCGACCGCGTCGGCGATCGCCTTGTTGGATGCCTCCTGCTCGGGCGAGTAGAGCAGGTCCGCGAACGCTCCGTCCGTCTCGGCGCGTGCCGTGGCACGGGCGTCGTCCCAGGCGCGGGCCAGGCGTCCGCGCGCCAGGGGCGACCAGACGACCGTGCCGACACCCTCGTCCAGGCACAGCGGGATCATTTCGCGCTCCTCCTCGCGGGCGAGGAGGTTGTAGTGGTTCTGCATCGACACGAAGCGCGCCCAGCCGTTCTGCTTCTGCAGGTGCAGGGCCTTCGCGAACTCCCATGCGTGCATGGACGAGGCGCCGAGGTAGCGGACCTTGCCGGCCTTCACGAGGTCGTTGAGCGCTTCGAGCGTCTCCTCCCAGGGGGTGGAGTGGTCGTTGCGGTGGATCTGGTAGAGGTCGATGTAGTCCGTTCCCAGGCGGCGCAGGGAGTGGTCGACCTCCGTCATGATCGCCTTGCGTGACAGTCCCCGTCCGTTCGGCCCGAGGCGCATCGGGTGGCGCAGCTTCGTGGCGATGACGACGGCGTCGCGGTCGGCGTAGTCCTTCAGCGCACGGCCGAGGATCTCCTCGCTGGAACCGTTGGAGTACATGTTCGCGGTGTCGAAGAAGTTGATCCCCGCCTCCACCGCGTGCCGGACGAGCGGCCGGGCCTCCTGCTCGCCCTTCGACCAGACGGGGTGCCCGCGGTCGGGCTCGCCGTAGGTCATCGCGCCGATCGCGATCGGTGACACGTCAAGGCCTGTGGTGCCGAGCTTGATGTAGTGCATGACGCCCCTCTAAAGTAAGTGGAGAGCTCTCCGAATAACGTAGTGGAGAGTTCTCCACTTAGCAAGGTGAGGTCCCGTGGTCCGTTCAGACGCTCGCGAGAACCGGGCACGCATCCTCGCGGCCGCCCGCGAGGCGTTCGGCGAGGACGGCAACGCCTCGATGAACCAGGTGGCCCAGCGCGCCGGAGTCGGGGCGGGCACGCTGTACCGCAACTTCCCCACCCGCGAGGCCCTGGTGCTGGCCGTCTACCAGGACGAGGTGGCACGCATCACCGGCACCGTGCCGGACCTGCTGGCCGAGCTGCCGCCCCTGGAGGCGCTGCGCCACTGGACGACCGACCTCGTCGAAGCCATGCGCAAGAAGCACGGCCTGGGGGACGCCCTCAGTGCCGGGGCGCACCAGGCGATCGCCGAGGAGAGCTACGGCCCCGTCATCGCGGCCCTCACCCAGCTCCTGGACGCCGGCAAGAAGGACGGCACCATCCGCCAGGACGCCGACCCCGCCGATTTCCTCCAGCTCACCGGAGCTCTCTGGCGCGCCGCGTCCACCCCTGAGGACCGCGCCCCCCGCATGCTCGGGCTCATCCTCGACGGCCTGAGCACGCACCGGTAGACACGTCGGCGCGCGGATGCGGCGCCGACAGGCCGCCGTTTTGCCGGACCGGCAACAGAAGTGGCGGACCGGGAACCGGCTGGGCGACGGTGGGCCCGTGGCCGACAACGACATCGCCGAAGAATCACCCGCGTCCGGCATCCCCGGGCCTGCCGACGGATACCTCGGGGACCCCGAGGTGCGGGCGGAATGGGACAACCGGTACTCGGAACGGCAGCAGTTGTGGAGCGGCCGCCCCAACGGTGCGCTCGTGACCGAGGTCGCCGGGCTCACCCCCGGCCGGGTCCTCGACGTGGGCTGCGGCGAGGGCGCGGACGCCATCTGGCTCGCGCGGCACGGCTGGGCCGTGACCGCGCTCGAGGTCTCCGGCGTGGCACTGGAGCGGGCGGCAGGCCACGCGTGGGACGCCGGCCTCACCATTGACTGGGTGCACGCCACGCTGACCGACGCGATGATCCCGCCGGCCTCCTTCGATCTGGTGTCGGCGCAGTACCCGGCCCTGCTGCGCACCCCCGACGCCGCGGCGGAGCGGGCGCTGCTCGCCGCCGTCGCGCCCGGCGGCATCCTGCTGGTCGTGCACCACGCGGGGATGGAGACCCGGCAGGCACACGACGGCGACTTCGACCCGGCTGACTACGTGTGGCCCTCGACGGTCGTCGACCTCCTCGACGACGACTGGGCGGCAGAGGTGCACGAACAGCGCCCCCGCACGGCACCCGACGGCGGCGCAGGCGCCCACCACACGGACGACCTGGTACTGCGCGTACGCCGACTGCGCTGAGGGACGCTCGGCTGTACCGGTAGGTGAACACCGCCTCCCCGGCGACCCCGCCCTTCCGTGGCAAGACCGGCCGCGACGGCTCAGGAGGCGGAGCCGATCTCCCCCGCGAAGACGATGACCTGGTCGATGAGGCTCCGCCGCAGGTGGACGACGTCCGTTCCGGCCAGGCGGGGGCCGCCGTCCGGCGTGGTGAAGACCCACTGGTACCGGGCCCACTCGTCGGGCATGTCCACCGCCGAGCAGCGCACCATCGTGCCGGTCCCGGCCGGGTGGCGCCGGATGTCCAGCACGAACCGCTCGACCGCCTCGATCCCCTCACTGCGGCCGAGCGGCCCCCAGAAGACCACGTCCGAGGTCAGGGCCTGGGAGAGCAGGGCGGTCACATAACTGTCGTCCGAGGCGTTGAAGGCGGAGATGAACGTGTCGATCGCGGATTGTGCGGTCTCTTCCTGCATGCACCAGTCATACCAGCCGCTCCGCGGACCGCGCTCAACGCCGGGCGAACGCCAGGAAGTCGGCCCACGAGGCGTCGCCGAAGGTGAGCCGCGCCCCGTCCTTGTCCTTGGAGTCGCGGACGTGGACGGTGGTGGCGGTTGCGGGGGATATGGCGACCTCGACGCAGTCGGGGCCCTCATTGCTGCTGTAGCTGCTCTTGAACCACTCCAGGGCGTTCATGTCTCTTCTTCCCCCAGCACTTTCTCGATGAAGGCGAGTGACTCCCGCGGCGGGAGAGCCTGGGACCGGATGATCCCATAGCGCATCTCAAGCGGCTGTACTTCCCTGGGATCACTGACCAGGCGGTTGTAGGACTGTCCTTCCTCATGGGCCATGGTCTTGCCGTCCCGTAGTTTCAGCAGGCGAATCGGGCCGCCCATGCCCGCGTGGTCCTCACGATCCGTGGGCATGACCTGGATCTCAACGTGCCGCAACGCGCCCATCTGCAGCAGGTGTTCAAGCTGCCTCCGCCTGACCAGTCTCCCGCCGATCGGCCGATGCAGTGTCACCTCTTCCAGGACAAACGTGAGGGCCACCAGGGGCACGCGTTCGAAGACGGCCTTCCGTGCCATGCGGGCCGCGACGTATTGATCGATCTCCTCCTCGGTGTACGAGGGGCGACGCATCACGTACAACGCTCTTGCGTAGTCCGGTGTTTGCAGCAGGCCATGGACGTAATGGCTGGCGTAAGCCCCCATCTCGACGGCCTCCTCCTCCAACTTCGCCAGATCCCGAACCTTCTTCGGATACCGAGCCCGCTCCACGTCCTCCTTCATGAACGCGAGCTTCCCGCCCGCCCCCAGCACCTCGTCGGCCTTCTCCAGGAAGTCCGGCTTGGGGATGCGCCGGCCCCGCTCCACCGCCGACACCATCTCCTCGCTGTAGCCGATGGCGGCGCCGAGTTCGCCCTGCCGGAGCCCGGCGGCCTCCCGCCACACCTTGATCTGCCGCCCGACCGCCCTGAGTACGGCCTCGGCCTCCTCGTCCTGCACACCCGCCCCTTCCGGCGTACGACCCGTACGGCCCCGGCCGGCACCCGTACAGTCACGCTCTGTGCCGGGGTCGTTGCTGTTCAGGGTAGGAACGGGCGACCACGCTGGGTGACATGAACCAGAAATCCCACCCGGAAGTCCTCGCCCCGACGCACCACTTCACGGTTCAGCTGTCCGCCACTCGAAGAGGTGCCCGACTGGCGCGGCTGCTCACCGAACGTCAACTCGACGACTGGGGGTCACCGTTCGCGGAGGCGGCGACGCAGGTCGTGGCCGAACTGGCGTCGAACGCGGTGCTGCACGGGCGCGTGGCGGGGCGGGACTTCCGGCTGGGGCTGCGGCTGTACGCCGACCGCACGCTCCGCATCGAGGTGACCGACGCCCGGGGCGACCGCGTCCCGCGCCTCCACGATCCGGTGTCCGGCGACGCGGAGTCGGGGCGGGGCCTGCTGATCGTGGCGGGGTGCGCCGACCGTTGGGGCGTGGACGAGGCGCCGGCCGGTTGCAAGGTGGTGTGGGCGGAGCTGGGGGCACCGGGTCGTGGCGGCCCGTGACCCGGGCGTTCCCGACGCCAAAGACCAAAGAACCGGGGAAAGAACCCAACCCTCCCCTGCCGTCCCCGGCGATCACTCGCCGGAGTGAATATGCCCAACTCAAGTGGCGTGGGCCGTCAGTTGTGGTGCAAGGTCAGCCGCAACGAGCCCAGAAATACTTCGGCCCTCGCCGGGACTGCCATCCCACTGCGAGGGCCTGATCATCAAGGAAGAAGAGACCTTCCCCATGACTGCCCAGCAGCCTAGCGCGCCCGTGGCCGCCAAGACCCGGCATTCCCACCCCGGTGTCACCCATGTGAAGGAACGCCTCGACGGCAACTTCACCGTGATCAGCAATGAGTTGCTCCAGCACCCGGAGCTGTCCGCCACCGCGAGGGGCATCGGGGGCTACATCCAGTCGCTGCCCGAGGGCGCTCCGGTCAGCATCAAGGCGCTCGCCGAGCAGTTGCCCGAGGGCGAGATCAGGATCGCCGCGGCGCTGCGCGAGCTGGAGAAGTACGGGTTCCATCTACGCACCAAGGAACGGCTCCCGTCGGGGCAGGTCGTGACCCGGACGGTCGCGTACAACAGGCCGCGGCACACGGTGGTCGAGGCGGCGCGGGCCCCGGAGCCCGTTGCCGCCCGGCCGAGGACTCCCGTCCCGACGCGGGTGCAGGGAGCCCCGCGCAAGGTCCCTGACCTGCTTGCCGGGCTCCGCACGTACGACTCCCGCCTGCTCCTCAGCGAGCGGGACGTACACCGGCTGGCACCGGCCGTCTCCGTGTGGCTGGAGCGGGGCGTGCCGCCCACCGCGGTCGTACGCGCACTCACGGCCGACCTGCCCGAGGATCCGATCAAGCACCCGGCGGCCTTCCTGGCGCACCGCCTCGCCAGTCGGATGCCGCCGTCCCTGCCGGCTCCGACCCCGAGAGACGCGGGTGCGCCGTCCCGACCGGATCCCCTCCAGACCTGCGACGGCTGCGAGCGCGCGTTCCGCGCTCCGGAGCCGGGGCCGTGCCGCGACTGCCGCGCGGTCGGCGCGGTCGCCTAGAAAGGGCGAGGCGCCCAGACCGACGGCCCGATCGAACCGCTGATCCCCATGCCCGAACTCACCCCGGACGCTCTGCGGGCCGCCGTCGCGCGGATCGCCCCGAGCCGGATCCCGGCCCTCACCCAGCACCTCTTCGAGGCCACGACGAACGCGCAGCAGACCCAGAGCCTTGCGCCGCTGCGAGCGTTCGTCCACTCGGGGGCGGTGTTCGTGGCCGTCCAACGCCATCCGGAACGTGCCGCCCGCCTGCGTGAGCTGGAGCGGATCGTGGACGCGGGCGAGCAGGACCCGGCGGCCGCCAACACGGAGATCCAGGCCATCCGGGAGACGGCTGAGGCGGAGGCCGGGCTGTGACGGACTGGGCCTGGGACTACAACCCGAGTGCCGAGTACGTCACGGAGGCCTGCCACCCGGAGTGCTGGCCGAGGTGGAGCGCCTTGCAGCCGAGCCGGCGCTGGGACAGGACTCCGTGAAGGTCGGCAGGTCTCTCGACCGAGAGGGGGCAACGTCAGCTGGTACGGCTCCCTCCCCGTCCGACCTGGCCGAAAGTCGACCACTCGGGACCACACGACCCACACTTCGCATACCTAACTGCCCCCTGAACGGACCGTTCCCGGTCGATTACAGTGCTGAGCGCTCGTATGTACGGACGGTGCCCGTGAGGAGGTCCTGGTGGTGAGTGCGACGTCGGGTGCCGTCTGGGGGCGTGCTGAGCAGCAGGACTTCCGGAGCCGGGTGCGGGGGACGCTGCTCGGCTCCGCCGTGGGGGACGCGCTCGGCGGGCCGGTGGACGGGCTGACGCTGGAGGAGATCCGGGCGGCCCACGGTCCCGAGGGGCTGGTCGATCTCGGGTACGGGTACGGGCGGCGCGGGGCCGTGACCCATCACACGCAGCTCACCCTCTTCACCGTGGACGGATTGATAAGAGCCCAGGTGCGGAGGGACACCGGGGCCTGGCATCCGCCCACCGACCTGCACCGGGCCTACCTGCGGTGGGCGGCCACCCAGCGGGACTGGGGGCCGGACGAGCGGCGGAAGGAGGACGGGTGGCTCGCGAGGGAAGAGTGGCTGTACGCGCGCAGGGAGCCGACCCGGTCCCTGCTGCTCGGGCTCGGCGACGAGCGGATGGGGACGCTGGAGTCGCCGAAGAACCCCGATGACATGGGGCCGGAGGCGGTCGCGCGGTCGGCGCCGTTCGGGTTGCTGGTCGGCTGGGAGCCGCAGCTCGTCGTACAGCTGGCCGTGGAGTGCTCGGCGCAGACGCACGGGCATCCGACCGCCTGTCTGTCGGCCGGCGCGTACGCGGTGATCGTGCACGGACTGGCGCGCGGCCAGTCCCTAGACGGGTCGGTCCAGCAGGCCCTCGCCCTGCTCGCCGCCCGGCCGGGGCACCAGCCCGTCTCGGACGCGTTGCAGCACGCGCTCGGTGCCGTACGGCAGGGGATGCCCTCCCCGGGCCGGGTCGAGGAGCTGACCGGGGACGGGGCGGCGGACGGGATGCTCGCCGCGGCCGTGTACTGCGCGCTCGTGGGGGAGGACGTACGGCACGGGCTGAGCCTCGCCGTCAACCAGGCCGGGCCCTCCGCCGTCGCCGGCGCCCTCACCGGCGGCCTGCTCGGCGCCCTGCACGGCGAGACGGCCCTCCCGCCGGCCTGGGTGGCCGAGCTGGAGGGCCGCCAGACCATCCTCGAACTCGCCGACGACTTCGCGATGGAGATGACCCAGGGCCCGGCGCTGCACAGCCCGGTGGGCGCGTCGCCAGGGTGGCTCGCGCGCTATCCGCGCTAGGCGGGACCGGCTCCTCGGGTACCGGAGTCACCGGCCCGCACCAAGCCGGTCTCGTAGGCGACCACCACGGCCTGGGCGCGGTCCCGGAGCCCCAGCTTGGCGAAGATCCGGGCCACGTGGGACTTCACCGTGGCCTCGCTCAGGGTGAGTTCGGCGGCCAGGTCCGTGTTGGACAGGCCACGGCCCAGCAGGGTCAGGACCTCCAGCTCGCGGGGGGTCAGCGCGGTCAGGTCGGCGTGCACGGCGGGGGCACGGCCGGGCTCGGCGGCGAAGCGCTCCACCAGGCGCCTGGTGATCGACGGGGCGAGCAGGGCGTCGCCCGTGCCGACGAGCCGTACGGCCGCCGCCAGGTGTTCCGGTGTGACGTCCTTGAGGAGGAAGCCGCTCGCCCCGGACGCGAGGGCCGTGTACACGTAGCGGTCCAGGTCGAACGTGGTCAGGATCAGAACCCGGCACCGCGGGAGCTGGTCCAGGACGAGGCGGGTGGCCTCCAGGCCGTCCAGGTTCGGCATCCGGATGTCCATGAGGACGACGTCCGGCCTGAGCCTGCGGGCCGCCGCCACCGCCTCCGCGCCGTCCGCCGCCTCTCCCACGACCTCGATGCCGCGGGCGGTGAGGATCAGCCGGAAACCGGTGCGGATCAGGGTCTGGTCGTCGGCGATGAGGACCCGGGGGGACGGCCCGGAGCCGTCGGCCGCCGTCACGGGCGGTCCAGGGGGATGCGGGCCCGGACCCGGTAGCCGCCGCCGAGGCGCCGCCTGGCGTCCAGGTCCCCGCCGTACACCGCCACCCGCTCCCGCAGGCCGAGCAGTCCGCGGCCGGTGCCGGTACCGCGCCGCGGCACGGCCCGCGCCGGGCCCGCCGGACCCGCGCCGGTCAGCACGCTCGGGCCGGTGTTCAGGACCTCCACGCGCAGCGCGTGGTCCGCGTAGCGCACGGTCACCTGGGCCGTGCCGCCGTCCTCGCCGTGCCGGAGCGCGTTGGTCAGCGCCTCCTGGACGATGCGGTACGCGGTCACGTCGATGCCCTGGGGCAGCGGGCGCGGCTCGCCGGAGATCCGCACCTCCACGGGCAGCCCGGCGAACGAGATCCGGTCCACCAGCGGTCCGAGCCGGTCGAGGCCGGGCTGCGGTGCCGGTCCGGTCGGTCCGGCGACGGCTCCTTCGCCGCCGGTGTCGCCGCCGCTTCCCGCGAGTCCGACCAGGCTGTCGTAGTCCGGGTCGGTGCCGTGCTGGGACGGCGCCAGCAGCCCCAGCAGGTGCCGTAGGTCGGTCATCGCCCCGCGTCCCGCGTCCTCCACGGCCCGCAGGGCCGCCGCGGCCTCGTCCGGCATCGTGCCGAGCACCTCCCGGGCGGCGCCCGCCTGGACCACCATGAGGCTCACGTTGTGGCTGACGATGTCGTGCAACTCTCGTGCTATGCGGTCGCGTTCGGCAACCACGGCGGCGTCCGCGGCGCTCTTGCGCTCCCGTTCCAGCAGCCAGCCGCGCTCTCCCACGACGGCCTGCCACCGGCGCCGGGCGCGCACCAGGGCCACGGTCAGCCGGCCGGCGGCCGCGACCGCCACCGCCAGCGCCGCCACCAGCGCGTAAGTCCCCTGCTCCGACACGGGGTTCACTCTCGCAGACCGCCGCCGCGGCCGCATCGGCCGGTGGGACGGGGGCCCTGCATCTCCAGGATGAGAGGGCGGCCAGGTGCAACCCGGGGGCGGATGACCGCGCCTGCCCCTGCGGCCTAGCGTCCGGTGCATGGTCACTGATGACAGCGGGGACGAGGCCGTCGTACGACTCGACGGCGTGCGCAAGGAGTACGGCGGGACGACGGCCCTGGACGGGGTGTCGCTGCGGATCAGGGCGGGCGAGGCGGTCGCCGTGATGGGACCCTCGGGGTGCGGCAAGTCCACGCTGCTCAACATGGTTTCCGGTCTCGACCGGCCGACGGACGGCACGGTCGTCGTGTACGGTGAGGACGTGGGGAGGCTCAGCGAGAAGGGCCTCGCGCTGTACCGGCGGCGGCGCATCGGCATGATCTTCCAGTTCTTCAATCTGGTCGACGACCTGACCGCCCTGGACAACGTGGCGCTGGCCGCGCAGCTGACCGGGTCCCCGGCCCGGCAGGCCCGCCGCCGCGCACTCGAACTCTTCGAGGAACTGGGCATCGCCGACCGCCGCAACGCCTACCCCGCCGTGCTCAGCGGTGGGGAGCGGCAACGCGTCGCCGTGGCACGCGCGTTGATGAACCGCCCCGCCCTGCTGCTGGCCGACGAGCCGACCGGCGCCCTGGACAGCCGGGCCGGCGAGCAGGTGATGGACCTGCTGCTCGACCTCAACCAGATCGGCCAGACCCTGATCCTGGTGACCCACGACGAGCACCTCGCGCGGCGCTGCGCGAGCCGGCTGGTCCTGCTCGCCGACGGCAGGGTGGCCGGCGAGCACACCCTGGAGCCGTCCGCATGAGGGCGGTGTGGGCGGCCGCCCGCGCGGCCGTACGCCGGCGCCGGCTGCAGACCCTCGTCATCTGGCTGGTGACGCTGACCTCGACCGGGGCGATCGTGGTCGCGCTGGGGCTGGTCGACTCGGCCTCCGCGCCGTTCGACCGGGCCTTCGCCAAGGAGCACGGCCCGCACGTCGTCGCCGCGTTCGACCCGGCGAAGGTGTCGGACGCGCAGGTGCGGCAGGCCGCCCGCGGGTCCGGGGTCGAGGCCGCCGCCGGGCCGTTCGCCCAGGCCTCCGTGGACCTGCCGGAGGAGGCCGACCGGGAACTCACGGGCGCGGTCACCGTCGTGGGCCGGTCAGGCCCCGGGGGGCCGGTGGACCGGGTGGACCTGTGGGCGGGCCGGTGGGCCGCGCGGCCGGGTGAGGTGGTCCTGAACCGGCAGCCGGACTGGCGGACCGCGCTCGGCCAGCGGATCCGGCTGCCCTCGGGCACGGTCCTCACCGTCGTCGGCTACGGCTACGAGATGAGCCGGACCGCGGACGCCTGGGTCGCCCCGGCCCAGATGCCGGCGCTGCGGCCGACGGCCACCCAGATGCTGTTCCGCTTCACGGACGCGTCCTCGCAGGACCGGCTCCGCGCCGCGCTGTCGAAGGTCACCTCGGCACTGCCCAGGGACGCGCTCACCGCCTCCCAGACGTACCTCACCCTCAAACAGCAGGTCGGCGCCACGGCCCGGGCCTACGCCCAGTACCTGATGGCCTTCGGCGTCCTCGGCGTCGTCGTGGCCGTGCTCATCGTGGCCAACGTGGTGAGCGGCGCGGTGATCTCCGGCTTCCGGCACATCGGGATCCTCAAGGCCCTGGGGTTCACCCCCGGCCAGGTGGTCGCCGTCTACCTCACCATGGTCTCCGTGCCCGCGGTCGTGGGCTGTGCCCTCGGCACCCTGGCCGGGAACGTCCTCGCGCGGCCCTTCCTCCGGTTCGTGTTCACGGGACCCGACGCCGGGATGCTCCACCGCAGCGCCGGCATCGCGCCCTGGGTGAACGCGGTCGCCCTGCTCGGGATGCCGGCCCTCTGCGTGGCCGCCGCGCTCGTCCCCGCGGCGCGCGCCCACCGGCTGTCCGCGGCGCGGGCGATCAGCGCGGGCACCGCCCCGCGCGCCGGGCGGGCGCTGCGCCTCCAGCGCGCGCTGGCCGGCACCAGGCTGCCCCGGTCGGTGAGCCTCGGGACGGGCCTGCCGTTCGCCCGGCCGGGGCGCAGCGGTCTGACCCTGGCCGCCGTGGTCCTGGGGGTGGCCACCGTGACCTTCGCGACCGGCCTGGCCACGACGATGACCAGGTTCGGGGAGAGCGGCCGCGACTACGACGTGACGGTGTACGCGAGCCGGGTCAGTCACGGCAGGATCGTGGCGGCCGAGCACGGGGACCGCCGGCTCGACGCGATGCTGCGCGCGTTGCCGGGCGCGGGTCAGGTCACCGCGCGGGGGGACGCCGAGGCGCACGTCGCCGGATCCGTGCAGCCGGTGATGGTCGAGGGCCGTCGCGGCGACCGGCCACGGCTCGGCGACGTGCTCACCGCGGGGCGGTGGAACCACGGCCGTGGCGAGGTGGTGGCCTCCTCGGCGTTCCTGCGCCGGCACGGCCTGCGCGTCGGCGACCGGCTCGTGGTGGTGAAGGGGGAGCGCCGGGAACGGGTGACCGTCGTCGGCGAGACCATGGAGACCGACGGCAGGTTGCTCGTCGGCGACTGGTCCACGTTCACGGCGCTCGCCGCGGGGGAGAAGCCCATCGCCTACCACGTGAAGCTCCGCGACGGCGCCGACCCGGCCGCCTACGCACGGGCGGCCCGCGCCCTGGACCCCGGCCTCGATCCGGAGGTGAGCGGCTCCAACAGCAGCGCCGAGACCATCGTCGGCTCCGCGACGCTCCTCACCGCCATGCTCGCCGTGGTCGCCGCGCTGGGCGTGTTCAACACGGTCGTCCTCGACACCCGGGACCGCCGCCGCGTCCTGGGCATGCTCAAGTCCATCGGCATGACGCCACGCCAGGTCACGGTGATGACGGTGACCTCGATGGGGATCCTGGGGGTGATCGGCTCCCTGGCCGGGGTCCCGCTGGGCATCGCGGGCTACGACCTGGTGGTGCCGCGCATGGCGAACGCCGTGGACATCGTCCTGCCTCCCTCCATGACGGACGTCTGGCGGGCCGGCGTCCTGGCCCTGCCGGCCCTGTCCGGCCTCGCGATCGCGGTGCTGGGGGCGTACCTCCCGGCGAGGGGCGCGGCACGGATGACGGTGGCGGAGGCGCTGCACAACGAGTGAGGCGGCCGGGGGAGCAGGGCCGCACACATGGCTGACTCGGCCCGCCACGGGGGGCGGGCCGAGTCACGTGCTCGACGTGCCGGTGGCCGTCGGTCAGTCCGTGACCGGCGACTCCAGGGTGTCGCCGCCGCCGGCCGGGGCCTGGGCCGGGACCGGGACCGCCGCGGCCGTGCTGTCGCCGTCCGTGTTCACGCTCTCGATGATCGCGAGGCGTTCCGGGGTGTCCTCCGGCTTCAGGTAGCCGATGAGGACGTAGAGGACCAGGGAGACGGCCAGCGGCACCGAGACCTGGTACTGGAGCGGGACGCCGCCGTCGACGTTCCAGTTGATCGGGTAGTTGACCAGCCAGAAGGCGAACAGGCCCGCCGCCCAGCTGGTGAGCGCGGCCGTCGGGCCGGAGCGGCGGAAGGGGCGGAGCAGGCCCAGCATCATCGGGATCGCGATCGGGCCCATCAGACCGGCCACCCACTTGATGACCACGGTGATGATGTCCTTGAAGGTGGGGGAGTTGATCTGGGTGGCCACCGTCATGGACAGGCCGAGGAAGACGACCGTGGTGACGCGGGCCGCGATCAGGCCCGAGCGTTCGTTCCACGCCCGCGCCCGCTGCGAGACGACCGGGGCCACGTCACGGGTGAAGACGGCCGCGATCGCGTTGGCGTCGGAGGAGCACATCGCCATCGTGTGGGAGAAGAAGCCGACGATCACCAGGCCCAGCAGGCCGTGCGGGAGGAGCTGCTCGGTCATCAGGCCGTAGGAGTCGGAACCGTCCGGCTTCTGGGCGTGCACCAGGAGCGGCGACATCCACATCGGGAAGAACAGGACGACCGGCCAGACCAGCCAGAGGGCGGCGGACAGGCGGGCGCCGCGCTCGGCCTCCCTCGGGCCGGCCGTCGCCATGTAGCGCTGGGCCTGGTTGAGCATGCCGCCGTTGTACTCGAAGAGCTTGATGAAGAGGAAGGCGAGCAGGAAGACCGTGCCGTAGGGGCCGACCAGCGGCTTGCCGTGGCCGTGCAGGGCCGGCTGGTTCCAGGCGTCGAAGAAGCCGATGCCCTTGTCGTTCAGCTTCAGGACGACGGCGACGAACATCGAGACGCCGGCCAGGAGCTGGATGACGAACTGGCCGAGTTCGGTGAGCGCGTCCGCCCACAAACCGCCGATCGTGCAGTAGACGGCGGTGATCGCGCCGGTGATCAGGATGCCCTGGTTCAGGGTCACCCCGGTGAACACGGACAGCAGGGTGGCGATCGCCGCCCACTTCGCCGCCACGTCCACGATCTTCAGCAGCATGCCGGACCAGGCCAGCGCCTGCTGGGTGGAGAGGTTGTACCGGTTCTTCAGGTACTCCAGCGGGGACGCCACGTGCAGGCGGGAGCGGAGGCGGTTGACGCGCGGGGCGAAGAGTTTCGAGCCGATCGCGATGCCGAGCGCGATCGGGAAGGACCAGGTGACGAAGGACGTCACGCCGTAGGTGTAGGCGATGCCCGCGTAGCCGGTGAACATCACCGCGCTGTAGCCCGACATGTGGTGCGAGATGCCGGACAGCCACCAGGGCATCTTGCCGCCCGCGGTGAAGAAGTCGCTGACGTTGTCCACGCGTTTGTGCGACCAGACGCCGATCGCGACCATCACACCGAAGTAGCCGATGAGCACGGCCCAGTCGAGCCCGTTCATGCGCCCCCCTTCCAGGGTCCGCCTACTGAACTCCGCTCAGCTGGCTGGCACTTCGCATAAGCGGAGTGGGGACGGGGCAGGCCGCGAAGTGCCCGCTCATCGTGGGTTCCGTTGCGCGGACACGACAAGCGGGCGTAAGGTCAAGGGGTAGTAAAATCGTTCGCCTTCCTGACCTTGATTCATGAATATGAACAGGTCGATGACCCGTGAACCACCCCTCAGTGCATCAGCTCCCCCGCGTTGACCAGCAGTGACTGGCCCGTGATGGCCCGCGCCCGGTCCGACGCCAGGAACACCGCCGCGTCCGCCACGTCCCCGTCCGTCGCCAGCTCCGGCAGCGCCATCCGCCCGGTCAGCCGGCCCAGCACCTCGTCCTCCGGCACCCCTTCCGTGTGCGCGGTGAACTGGACGTACGCCTGCACCGGCGGCCCCCACATCCAGCCCGGCAGCACGGTGTTGACCCGGATCCGGTGCGGCCCCAGCTCCCGGGCCAGCGAGTACATCGCGCTGGTCAGGGCGCCCTTGGAGGCGGCGTACGCGGCCTGCCTCACCTGCGAGGGCGCGGCGACGGCGGACTGGGTGCCGATGAAGACGACCGAGCCGCCCCCCGCGGCCTTCAGCGCCGGCAGGCACGCCCGGGTCATCCGCAGCGTCCCCAGCAGGTTCACGTCGATCACCGAGGCCCAGGTCGCGAAGTCGGCGTCCTCGACCCCGCCGAAGTAGGAGTCCCAGGCGGCGACATGGACCACCGCGTCGATCCCGCCGAACCGCTCCCGGGCCAGCGCGGCCAGCGCCTCGCACCGGCCCTCGTCGGTGATGTCGGTGGGCAGGTACGCGGTCCTGGTGCCCTCCGGATCGATCCCGGCCGCGCTCTTCGCGAGGTTCGCCTCGGTCCGCGCGCCCAGCACCGCGTTCCCGCCGTCCCGTACGACGGCCGCGGCGATCTGGTGCCCGAGCCCGGCGCCGACTCCCGAGACGACGACGGTCTTGCCCGTGAGCAGCGACATCGATGACCTCCGTTCACTGACCTGTGTCTGACGGATCGTCAGAGTAGGACCGGGTGCGGGAGGGTGGAAGAGGGCCGGGGCGGCGGGGCCGTAACGGGCGACGGCTCCGCCCTGGGGGGCGGAGCCGTCGGATGTTCAGGTGGCCTTGGAAGAGGGTCAGGACTTGCGGGTCCGGCGGGTGGCGAAGAGCGTGCCGGCGCCGAGCGCGATCACCAGGGCGGCGCCGCCGGCGATCAGGGGCGTCGAGGAACTGGCGCCGGTCTCGGCCAGCGGCGGGGTGCTGGTGCTGGGGGAGGGCGCCGGGGTGGTGGGCGGCGGCGTCTTCATCGGGGGGACGTGGGACGTGGTGGGCGGGGTGGAGGAGGAGGCCGGCGGGGTGGAGGACGCGGGAGTGGAGGGCGTCGGGGTGGCCGGTGCGGAGCTCTCCGGGGCGGGCGGCTGGCCGGCCGGTGTCGACGCGGAGGGCGTGGGGGAATCCGGCTGGTCGGGGGTGCACGGCTTGTCGCCGCCGTTCCAGGCGGCTATGAGGTGGTACGGGGTGACGACGTTGCCGGGCTCGTAGGGTGCGGGGCCGTGCCCGTCCCCCGACTTGCCGTCGTAGACGACGTCGTCGCCGTACAGGTCGATCTGCCCGTAGCAGTCGGGGCTCTTCACGGCCAGCTTCTGCCAGGTCCGCTTGGCGTCGTCGCTGCCCGCGACGTCGTCGGCGGTGAGGTACACCGTGGCATGGTCGACGAGCGTCTGGTGCCCGGAGGTGTACCAGTTGGAGCCCTCGGTGGTGTACTCGGCCAGCGACACCGGGTACGTGCAGCCGGCGCCGACGTTCTGCCCGGGGGCGAGACGCACCTCGACCGTGCCGGGGGCGGAGTCCCACTGGTGGAAGCCGCCCTGGGAGGTCCAGTCGGCGCCGACCGGGTTTCCGTCGGCGTCGACGATGCGGTACTGCACGGTGGCCGTCTGGCAGTCACTCGCGGTGGTGGCGCTCGCGGTCGTGGCCCCGGCGAGGGGCGCGGCGGCGAGGAAGGCCGTCGCGGCGAGGGTGGCCGACGTTCTGGAGCGTGAGAAGCGCGTCACGGTGTGCCCTTGCGGAAACTAGGTGTGGGAGGTGGTCGTACGTGAGGGGTGTGCGCAGGCCAACGGAAGACGGCGTGGCTCGACCCCGCGTCACTGCACTCGCTCTGGTCACAGCGAGGCGATCCGCATTCTCGCCAGCGCCGACAACGCGCGTCAATTTCTTGCCAGTTAAACAATCTCTTCACGACGTCGACCGGCCCGGCCCCCGAGAGGTCATCGCAACTCGTCCACGTAGCGGTCCGTCCCGGGCACCGTGGGGACGAACGGTGCGACGAACTGCACTTCGCCCAGCCCCGACGCCGTCACCGCCGTGTCCAGGTGCGCGAAGTGCTCGCGCCAGCCGTCTCGGGGGTCGTGGTCGAGGAACCACAGCAGGGTCAGCCGGGTTCCGACGCCCTCGACCTGCTTGACGTAGGTCATGCGGTCCAGGGGCAGGGGCGTCGGCGTGAAGAGGGTCACCATGGCCGCCGGGGAGCCCGCCAGCCGTTTCGGGAGGTGGTCGTCGCGCAGCCAGGCGAGCAGTGCCGCGCGCCTGTCGGGGGAGCCGGTGTCGATGACCTGGACGACGAGACCGGCGTAGGGGTGGTCGAGGGCGTGGATGTCGCGCGGGCCCCGGTCGCCGTCGCGGTAGACCGTCGCCGCGTGGTCCTGGAAGGCCGTGAAGACATGCGTACGGTCCTGGAAGACGCGGTGGTCGCGGTTGAGGCGTTTGTTGATGCCGACGGTCCATCGCATGTGGTCGGCGTAGCGACCGGCGGTCATCCAGTACACGGATATGTAGCAGCCGGCCGTCACCGGCTGTGCCACGGCGGACTTCTCGGGGTAGCGCAGCAGTTGCAGGTCCCGGGTGGCGACCCAGCGGCGCCCCGCGTACATCCACGGCATGGCCATCGCGCCGGCGATGAAGTGGTCGTCCTCGTACCAGCGGTTGTACGCGCGCTCCCGGCCGGGGTGCGGCTCGACCATGGTGATGAGCGCGTGCCCGAGGTCGGCTCCGTAGGGGCCGACGGCGGCCAGTTCGGCGTACAGGTCGCTGCGGGTCCCGTCTGCTTGCGTCGTGTCGTCTGCCATGGGTCCGGTTTAGCTGACGATGTGTCAGGTACGGAAGAGGAGGGACGCGAACCGGCCGCCTCGCCGGCCGGTTCGGGCCGCCGGGGTTGTAACAACCGAGGGTGGATCGACTCCGATAGTCGATCCACCCCCGGTCATCTGTCATCCGCCGCTGATCACTTCAGCTCGTCGGGGCAGGGCGTGCCCCGTGGCAGCTGGTACGGCGACGCCAGCCGGTACGTCCCGGCCCGCGGGGCCAGCAGCATCGTCCACTTGTCCCCCTTGGCGTCCTCGGGCGTCTCCCTCAGGCAGCCGTTGACGTTGGTGTACGTCTTCGGCTCGCCGTCGGCCCGGTGCTTGGAGGCCTCGGTCTCCTGCGGTGCCTTCAGGCTCTTGCCGTCCGCGTCGACGATGCTCAGCCACGGCGAGTACGGGATCCGGATCAGGATCCGCCCGGCCTTGCGCACCTCGATGGTCAGTTCGCCCTGCTCCGCGCTGTCCACCGACGCGTTCGGCTCGGCGAGCGGCACCGGGTCGGTCACCCGGAACAGCTGCCAGTTGGCGTCGCCCCAGATCTGCTTCAGGTACGGCATCCCGCGCCGCACCAGCGCCCGCTCCCGTTCGCCGCCCTCGCCGTCCGGCTCGTCCTTCGGCACCACGACGAAGTGCACGGCCCAGCGCTGCAGCCACTCGTGGTAGTTCGCGGAGTTGAGGGTGTCGTCGTAGAAGAGCGGGTTGCGCTCCATGTCGGCCTGGCGGTTCCAGCCGCGGGCCAGGTTGACGTACGGCGCGAGCGCGGACGCCTCGCGGTGCGAGCGGGCCGGGATCACCTCGACGCGGCCCTTCTCGGCGCCGACCTGCTGGAGCTCGTGGACGAGCGGGGCGAGCTCACGGGCCCAGGACGCGGCCGGGGTGGTGTGCAGGATGTCGTCGACCGACTTGAACCCGATCCAGCCGCAGAAGCCGAGGAAGGCGAGGACGACCGCGTAGTACTTGCGCGAGCGCGGGACCGTGTACGGCAGGGCCGCGATCAGCGTCGCGCCCGCGAACAGCATCGGCAGCCGCGAGATGTTGGAGCCGATCTGCGAGCTGACCAGCCACACCAGCACCACGCTGACGCTGTACACGGCCGCCGTCAGCCGGACCGTCCTCCACTCCTTCGGCACCAGGAAGAAGCAGAGCAGGCCGTACGCCAGCGGCATGATCACCGAGCCGAAGCCCATCGGCTGGGTGCCGGAGAACGGGAACAGCCACGCGGAGACCGCCACCACGGCCGCGGGCGCCAGGCCCAGCGCCCACGCGCCCGGCCGCCGCTTCTGCAGGAACAGCGCGACCGCGACCAGACCGACGAAGAGCCCGGCCACGGGCGAGGCCATGGTGGCGAGCGCGGCGAGCGGCGCGGCGACGAGCGCCTTCGCCCACCGTTTGTACCGCCAGCGGTACGGCCAGCAGAACACCGCGCCGACCGAGGCCAGCGCGAACATCGTGCCGAGCCCGAAGGTGACCCGCCCGGAGAGCGCGTTGCAGATCAGCGCGAACAACCCGGCGAGCGCCGCCCACAAGGGGTTCTTCACCGCGCGGCTGCGGATGAGCAGCAGGGTCAGCAGCCCGGCCGAGACCGTGCCGGCGAGCATCATCGTCGTACGGACGCCGATCAGCGACATCAGGTACGGCGAGACCACGCTGTACGACACCGGGTGCATGCCGCCGTACCAGGCGAGGTTGTACGCCGAGTCGGGGTGGCGGCCGACGAACTCGGCCCAGGCGTCCTGGGCCGCGAGGTCCCCGCCGCTGTTCGCGAACGTGAAGAGCCAGATGACGTGCAGGATGCCGGCGAGGGCGGTGACCGACAGCACCGGGTGGCTGAGCAGCCGTCTGCGCAGCGGCTCGGCGGCCCGCAGCAGCCGGCCGACGGGCTTACGCTCCGTGTCGTCCGCCGCTGCCGGCGGCACGGCTATTCGCGGGCCGGCTACCGGGCCCGGATCGGCGTCGTCGGCACGTGTCGGCTCCACTGTGGCCACCTGAAGGCACTCCCCGTGTCCCGTCTTCTGTTCTCGGCCGTGTTCCACGGTGTTGGCGGCCGCTTTCCGTCCAGTTCGCGGCCGTGTCCCGGTGACCGGCGACCTGCCCCGATTCGTGACGCTAGCACGCACCCCGCCGCGGGGCCCTGGGGTGGGCCGCCATCAGCGGGGTGCGGTGACGGAATGCCGGTCATGGGTCAGCCGAGGTGGGTCAGCCTGCTCGTGAACCCGGGCTCGGCCAGGTCCTTCGCCAGGGCGACCGGCACCTGGACGGCCGAACCGGAGCCGTCACCCACGGTGAGGGTGCCGACCTTGGTGCCGGCCTTCGCGGTGTGCGGCACGGCGTCGGCGGCGAACGACAGCTTCACCTTCAGCCCCGACCAGCCGACGGCGGTGACGTCCTCCGTCGCCACGACCGGGGTACGGCCGCCGAGGCCGTCGTCCACGTAGCCGACGACGTCGCCCTTCTTGTAGATCGTCGCCGACTTCAGCGCGCCCTGGGCCGCCCGGATCAGCTTGTCGCCGGCGTTGAGGGCGGCGGTCAGGATGCTCTTGTCCGGGGCCGCGCTGGCCGGCTGCCGGATGACCGCGCCGATGATGGTGCGGGTCTCGCCGTTCACGTCCTTCTTCGCCGCGAAGACCAGGTTGCCGAGGGCGGAGGTGGTGGTGCCGGTCTTGATGCCGACGACGTTGTTCCGGCCGACCAGCTGGTTCCAGTTGCCGTGGTTGACGCCCTTGTAGTCGTCGTACGACATCATCGCGGCGACCTCGCGGAAGGACGGCTCGCTCGCCATCGCGGCCTTCGCCAGCTTCACCTGGTCCACGGCCGTGGACACCGTGGAGTTCGTGAGCCCCGACGGGTCCGTGTACGTCGTGTTGGTCATGCCGAGCTGCTTCGCGGTGGCGTTCATCTTCGCCACGAACGACTTCTCGGAGCCGGCGTCCCAACGGGCCAGCAGGCGGGCCACGTTGTTGGCCGAGGCGATCAGGATGGACTCCAGGGCCTCGCGCTGGGTGATCGAGTCGCCGGCCGTCACGTCGACGGTCGACTCCTGGCCGGCGTTCGCCTGGTCCTGGGCCGCCTGGTCGATCTTTATCTTGGGGCCGGCGGCACCGCTCTTGAGGGGGTGGTCGCGCAGCACGATGTACGCCGTCATCACCTTGGCGACGCTCGCGATCGGCACCGGCTTCTGGTCCCCGGAGGAGCCGAACGTGCCGATGCCCTGGACGTCGAGGGCGGCCTGGCCGTCGGCCGGCCAGGGCATGTCGGTCCTGCTGCCGTCGAAGGTGTACGTGTCCTTCGCGGTGAGGTCGAGGGTGGGCTGCGGGAGCGGACGCAGAGTCTGTACGACCGCAAAGACGATCAGCAGGACGATGACGAGCGGCGTCCAGATCTTGACCCGGCGGAAGAGCGTGCGGACCGGGGTCTCCGGCGGCGGCGGGGTGTTGGTCAGCTCGGCGAGCAGGTCCAGCGGGGGCTTCGGGGGAAGCGGCTGCTGGGTGGTGCGCTCGGGGCCGACCTGGGGGAGGACGGTGGTGCGGGTGGTGGAGGCGGGCTCGGGCTTGGCGTCGGGCTTGGCGTCCGGCTCGGCCGCCGGCTTCGGGCCCTGCTTTATGTCCGACTTGAGGGCGACGAACTTGCTGGTGCGCTCGGCTTCGGTCGGGCCGCCGCCCAGCTTGAGGGTGGTGGTGGGCTGGTCGACCTGCGGGGGGCGGGGGGCCTTGAGCATGGTGGTGGGCTGGTCGACGGCGGGCTCGGCTTCGCCTTCGCCGCCGCCGGTCTTCCCACCCGCACCACCCGTGCGGCCATCGTCGCCGGGTGCGGGTGGCCCCTGCGGTCCGTCCTCGCCGTCGGCGTCCGCGGGTTCGCCACCCGCCCCGGTCCGCTCGGCGGGCACAGCGTCCTCAGGCTCGGCGTCCCCCTCCGACTCCCCGGCGGGCGCGCCGTCCTCGGGCTCTTCCGCCGCCTCCGGCTTGTCTTCGGGGGTGGCGTCTTCGGGGGCGGTGTCCTCGGGGTCCGCGGTGGTCGCCGGCTTGTCCTGGGGCTTGGCGTCCTCGGGTTCGGCGGTCGCCTTGGGCTTGTCCTCGGGGGCGGTGTCCTCGGGGTCCGCGGTGGTCGCCGACTTGCCCTTGGGCTTGTCCTCCGGTGCGGGGTCCGCGGTGGTCGCCGGCTTGTCCTGGGGCTTGGCGTCCTCGGGTTCGGCGGTCGCCTTGGGCTTGTCCTCGGGGGCGGTGTCCTCGGGGTCCGCGGTGGTCGCCGACTTGCCCTTGGGCTTGTCCTCCGGTGCGGGGGCCGCGGTGGTCGCCGACTTGCCCTGGGGCTTGGCGGCTTGGGGGTCCTCGGGGGGCGCCGGGTCGTCCTGGGGGGCGGCGTCCTCGGGCTCGGTGGCCGGCGCCGACTTGTCGGCGGGCTTGGCCTCCGGGGCCTCGGCCGTTGCCGGCTTGTCCTCGGGCGCCGTAGCGGCCCTGTCGGCGCTCTCCGGGGGCTCCTGCGCCCTCTGCGCCCGTCCGGTGCCCGCGGGGGCCTCAGGGCCGTCCCCGGCCTCCGTGGCCGCCTCAGGGGCCGTCGCGTCCTCCGTGTCCTCCGCCGGCTCGCCCGTGCGGACCCATGCCGCCACCGCGTCGCGGAGCTTCGCGTCGTCCTTGCCGGTCTCGCCCGGTTCGTCGGTCTCGTCGGTCTCGCCGGTCTTCTCGGCCGTCTTCAGGTCCCGCACCGAGAAGATCCGGGTGGCGGTGTCCACGCCGCCGGCGGTCTCCTTCCCGGCGGCCACCGCCAGTCGTGGGTCGCGTGCTTCGGGAACCGACTCCCCGCTCCCCGGCGTCGGTTCCGCCGACGACTCGCGCTGCTTCGACCTGTCGGGGGACTCGCCCGCCACCGATGCCTCCTCCACGCTCCGCACGTCGCCGTGCGCTGTCCGAACCATGTACCAGTGTCCTGTGTGCGGGCTTAGCCCCTGCGGTAGACGAGAACGACATACCTGCCGGTTCCCTTACGAACCGGTCACGCACCCTCGACAGACCAATGTGAGAGGGGTCACCCTGTCATTCATCCACGCGGGGAGGCATGGATGGGCAGGAGCCGCAGAACACTTCCGGAGGAGCTTCTGCTGCTGGCACTGGACCCGGCCACGGGTACCACTGCACAGCCGCAGTCGCTCGACCTCGGTCTGGCCGGAGCACAGCTAGTAGAGCTGGCGCTGGCCGGACGGATAGCCCCAGACGGGGATCGTATCGCCGTGGTGCAGCCACGGCCGACTGGAGATCCGACTTTGGACTGTGCGTTGGAGTTGCTGCGAAGGCGCGGCGCTCCCGTACGGGCTGTTCACTGGATCGGCGGGCCACGTCTCGGCCTTCGCCAGGTCTATCTCGCGCATCTGGAACGGTGCGGCATGGTCGCCGCCGTGGCGGGTCAGATGTGCGGGGTGCTGCCGACCACTCGCTACCAGGCGACGGACAACGCCGTCACCCGGGAGATCCGTGGCCGGCTGGATTCGGCGATCCGCACCGGCGTACCGCCGGACCCGCGGACCGCCGCGCTCGCCGCCCTGGCCCACGCGGTCGGTCTCGGCAAGCACCTGTATCCGGGCAACGAGGGACGGTCCTCTCGTTCCAGGCTGCGGGACTTGATCCGGCACGACCCGATGGGCGGGCTCGTGGCCCACGCCGTCATGGACGTGCAGAACGGTGCGGCCGCCCAGCCGCGCCGCGCCCCGGCCCAGGCCGGACCGGGCGTCAGGCCCGCCGCACCGGAACCCGCACGCGGTGTTCCGATGCAACCGCGCCGAGGTGCGGGCGCGATGGCGCGCGCCGTGGTGCACTGAGCCGCAGTTCCACGGCAGCAACAGCCGGCGACACAGCACCCCTGAGACCCGGTTCGGGAGCCGCTGGTCCGAGCGGGGCGGTGGAGGCGTACGCAGTACGCGCCTCCGCCGCCCCGCTCGGCATTTACGTCCGGAGGTCCGGAGAATCCGGAACGTGCCCGAACTGACGCGTACGCGCCGCATATCCGCCGTTTCCCAGCGGTAGGAAGCACCTTGGTGGCAGTCTGCTCAACAGCAGATACGCAAAGTGGTAGTTACAGGCAGGCAGCCGGAGGTGCACGTCCCGTGGCGTCCAATGTCAATCCCACCGTCAGGCGACGCCGGCTGGGCCAGGAGCTGCGCAGGCTCCGCGAGCTCAAGGGCATGACGGCGGAGGAAGTTGCGGAGCGGTTGCTCGTTTCGCAGTCGAAGATCAGCCGCCTGGAGAACGGGCGCCGGAGCATCAGCCAGCGCGACGTCCGAGACCTGTGCGGGGTGTACGAGGTCGAGGACCAGCGGGTCGTCGAGTCCCTGATGGAGATGGCCAGGGATTCGCGGCAGCAAGGCTGGTGGCACGCGTTCGGAGACATCCCGTACAGCGTCTACATCGGTCTGGAGACCGACGCCGAGTCGCTGCGCGTGTACGAACCCCAGCTGGTCACCGGGCTGTTGCAGACCCGGGCGTACGCCGAAGCCCTGGTGCAGGGCGCGCTGCCGGAGACCTCCGCCGCCGACATCGAGAAGCGGGTCCAGGTCCGGATGCGGCGACAGGAACGTATCACCGCCGAGCACAACCCGCTGCGCCTGTGGGTGGTGCTCGACGAGGCCGCGCTGCGTCGGCTCGTCGGCAGCAGGCTGGTGATGCGCGAGCAGTTGGAGTACCTGCTCGAGATGTCCCAGCAGCCGCACATCACCGTCCAGGTGCTGCCCTTCGAGTGCGGCGCCCACCCCGGCCTCAACGGCCAGTACGCGATCCTGGAGTTCGCCGACGCGGCCGACTCCAGCGTCGTCTACCTGGAGGGCGTGACCAGCGACCTGTACCTGGAGAAGGCCCACGACGTGCAGAAGTACGCCGTGATGTACGAGCACCTGCGCGCCCAGTCGCTGAACGTCGAGCACTCCCGGCAGTTCATCGCCGACGCGGCCAAGGAGTACGCCCGCTGAGGCAGTGGCGGACTGTACACCGGCGCCACGGTCCAGCGGAAGTCTCCAACGGAATATGCCACCCGGTCGAGTGAACGGGTACTCCAGGCGAGGAAGTTGGCTAGTAGCGTCGATCACGCCAACCGGTCAGAAGGTTGGCGTGAATCGCACTACAGCAAGCACCACAGCAACTCGCAACAGGAGTGGACATGGCACTGCTTCAGGGCGCCACGGAGACGTGGACGAAGTCCTCCTATTCCGCAGGGAACGGGGCGTGCGTCGAGGTCAAGTCGCCGACGACCGCGGGACTCGCCGTACGCGACTCCAAGGTCGAGGAGGGCCCGGTCCTCGCATTCCCGGCCGGCGCGTGGAACGCCTTCGTGACCTCGGTCAAGGCGTAGGGGGCATTCGCTGACCCAGCGCTTCACGTTCCCGACAAACACAACTGCTCGGCCACAACAGCACAAGCGTCACCGGAGCCCTCTCGACCAGCCCGCCGTCCTTGCCGAGGGGGCTCGGCTTGTGCCCGCCCCCGCCGCCGGCTCTCACCGCACGGGGAACGCGACGTCACACACCGGGTCCTGCGGTCCGGCCGCGTCCCAGTCCGCGAAGTAGACCTCCCGGCACGGGCCGTCGTACGCCAAACCCTCCCGCCCGGTGATCCACCGCTCCACCGCCTCGAAGGCCGCCAGGATCTGCGGATGCGCCACCTGCGCCTTGCTGATCCGCGTGTACGCCAGCGTGCGCGCCGGCTCGACCCGCACGGCCGTCTCCCAGGGCCGCCCCTGCCGCTCGGCCCAGGCCCGGGCCGCCGCCTCGTCCGCCACCGGGACACAGGCCTCGGCGGGCCCGTCGCTCTCCATGGACACCTCGGCGTGGTACACGACGAACGGTGCCCCGGTCACACCCCCGCACTCCCGGGCCGCCGCCTCCAGCCGGCCCAGCGAGGCGCCGATCCAGGCGGGCAGCTCGTCCGCCAGCGTGTGCCGCGTCTCGGTGATCACCACCTGGGCCGGCACCTCGACCGTCTCCACCGTGAACGTCCCGTACATCTCCGTACTCCCTCCGGACAGCCGTCCACGGAGGTATGCGGCGAGCGTCCGCTGCCCGGCGACCCGCGCCTCGACGTCCGCCCAGTAGCCGGTCAGCAGCCCGGCGGCCGTGTCACCGTCCGCCGCCTCCGCGGCCTCGACCACGTCGGCGATCCGCGCCAGCGGCATGTCCAGCTGGCGCAGCAGCGCCACCAGCCGGGCGCGCTCCACCTGGCCGGCGCGGTAGTACCGGTAGCCGGTCGCCTCGTCGACGTGTGCCGGGGCCAGCAGCCCGAGCCGGTCGTAGAGCCGCAGGGCCTTCGCCGAGAGCCGGGAGCGCGCGGCGAACGCGCCGATCGTGAGCAGCTCCTCGTCCACGACGTCCACCCTGTCCTCCACGGCCGCATCCTCCGTCACCGGGCGGAACGGTTCCGCCCGGCGATCAGGAGGCTCGTCCCTGCCCCAGGGGCAAGGTCAAGCCGCGGCCGGACCCGCGGTCAGGCGAGGGCGGCCTCCACCGCCGCCACGACCTCCGCCGACTCCGGCTCGGTCTGCGGCGCGAACCGGGCGACGACCTGCCCGTCCCGGCCGACCAGGAACTTCTCGAAGTTCCAGCGGATGTCCCCGGTGTGCCCCTCGCCGTCCGCGAACCCGACCAGACGCTCGTAGAGCGGGTGCCGGCCCGCGCCGTTCACCTCGACCTTCTCGGTCATCGGGAAGGTCACGCCGTACGTCGCCGAGCAGAACTCGGCGATCTCCTCGGCGCTGCCGGGCTCCTGGCCCATGAACTGGTTGCAGGGCACCCCGAGCACGGTGAAGCCCTGCGCGGCGTACCGCTCCTGGAGCTTCTCCAGGCCGTTGTACTGCGGGGTCAGGCCGCACTTGGAGGCCACGTTGACAATGAGCACGGCCTTGCCGCCGTAGCCCGGCAGACCGGCCGAGCCGCCCTGCAGCGCACCGATCTCCACGTCGAGCACGGACCCGTTGTTCTCAGAAGTCGTCATACGCGGATGCTAACTCCGCCGGACGGCCGTCCGGGTTCCGGCCTCCACCAGCACGTCCCCGGCCGCCGTCCGCCCGTACAGCACCGACCGCCCCGCCCGCCGCCGCTCCACCAGCCCCGCGTCGAGCAGCACCCGCAGATGCCGCCCGACGGAACCGAGGCCCTGACCGGTCACGGCCGTCGGGTGGGTGGTGCTCAGCGGGGCGTCCAGCAGCACCAGCACCCCGGCCCGCGCGGCCCCCAGCAGCGCGCCGAGCGCGGCCGGAACCGCCCGTTCGGCGGGGTCGGCGAGCGCGCCCGCACACGGGTAGACCAGGGCGTAGCGGTCCGGCTTCTCCCAGGAGACCCAGCCGCTCTTCGGCGTGACCGGGACGAGGAGGAGGTCGGCCCCGGCGATCTCGCGGGGCGGGTACTCGTCCAGGGTGACCTGGAGCCGGTTGTCCCCGAGCCCAGCCCCTGGTGCTCGCCGCCGGCTGCGCCACCGTGGCCTCCGTCGGCTTCGGTGCGAGCCTGGTCCAGCAGGAGCGGCTGATGAAGCTGACCTCGGACGAGCTCAGCGGCCACGCCCTCGGGCTGCACTCGGCCGGCATGCTGACCCTCCAGGGGCTGAGCGCCACGCTGGCGGGCTCGGTCGCCCAACTCACCTCGCCCGCCACCGCGATGACGCTCATGGCGCTCGCGTCACTGACCGTGACGCTGTCGTTGGCTACTGCCGCTCGGCGGGAGCGGACGGCTCCGCTGCCGGTTCCCTCGGCGCCGTGAGCTCGCCGGCCGGCCCGAACCTGTCGGCGACGGACGCGATCTGCTCGATCCCGGCCTTGAGCGCGGCCGACCCGTCCGGTCCGTCCAGTTCGCGCTCGTTCTTCTCGACCTCCTGGTCGAGCCGCTTGGTCGCCCGCTCGAAGTAGCGCAGCAGCTCGACCGGGAAGGGCATCACGAGCGTGGAGTTCTTCTCGGCGGCGACCTCGACGACGGTCTGCAGGAGGCGCAGCTGCATCGCCTCCGGGGTCTCCGACATGATCCGGGAGGCGTTGGCGAGCTGCTGCGCGGCCTGGAACTCGCCGTCGGCCGTGATGACCCGGGCCCGCCGCTCCCGCTCCGCCTCGGCCTGCCGGGACATGGACCGCTTCAGCGACTCGGGGAGCTGTACGTCCTTGATCTCGACGCGGTCGATGTGGATGCCCCACTCGGCGGCCGGGCTGTCGATCATCAGGGCGAGCCCCTCGTGCAGCCGCTCCCGGTCGGTCAGCAGGTCGTCCAGGTCGCTCTTGCCGATGATGGAACGGAGCGAGGACTGGGCGACCTGGCCGACGGCGAACACGTAGTCCTGCACCTCGATGGCCGCGCGGACCGGGTCGGTGACCCGGAAGTAGACGACGGCGTCGACCTTCACCGAGACGTTGTCCTTGGTGATGCCCTCCTGCGTGGGCACCGGCATGGTGACCACCTGCACGTTCACCTTGCGCATCCGGTCGACGAAGGGGACGAGGAAGGTGATCCCGGGGCGGCGGAATTCCGGCTGCGCCTTGCCCAGGCGGAACACGACCCCACGTTCGACCTGGTTGACCACCCGCATCCCGCTGCGCAGCACGAGCAGGGCCGCCACGACCACCAGTACGACCCCTACAACGGCGCCGTCCATGGGCACACACTCCATTCTCGACGTGATCCGGACAGGAATCCGGACAAGGAAGAGGACACGTCCGGGCCCTGCCGGGATGCGGGTGCCGGCGTCAGGAGTGCGTAAAGAAAACCGGTCCGCCGAGGGGGCCGGGAACGCACGGCCGCCCGGACCGTGCCACCGGCTCCACCGCCGCCGCACGTGCCGCCCGTGGCCCGCGGCCCGAACCCGGCACGACCCTCCCCAGCCGGCTCGTGCCGGAGGCCGCAGACCGCCGCCGAGCAGGTCCAGGAGCCCGAGCGGCTGCTGGTCGAGGTCACCGCCGCCGACCATGAACCCGAGTCCGCCTCCGCGTTCTTCAGGGCGGCGGTCGCGGTCTGCTGGCGGACCGTCACCGCCGCCCGGCCCGCGGCCGGCCCGGACGGGCAGCCGGGCACCCGCCGCGCCTACCACCCGGACCGCTTCGGCGCCCGTCCTCACCCGCATGGGCTATGATCAATCCAGAGCTGGTCGGCCCCTTACGGTCCGTCCGGTACTGCGTTGGTGGTCCAAGGAAAGACGCCCCGCTTCCTGCGGGGAAATGCAGGTGCAAGGCCTGCCCGGCGCTCCATCCCGAGGCCCGTCCACACCGGACGGGCCTCGTGCGTTGCCCGGGACCGTCACGTCTCCGGCCCCCACCACTCCGGGCCGCCGCCCCGCCAGTCGATCCACGGCGCCCGCGCCACGTCCGCAGGGTCCACCTCCAGCCCGGCCCGGCGGAGGAACTCGGCGACGTCGGTCAGGTTGTGCGCCAGCCCGAGGATCTCGCCGTCCACCCGCACACGCCGGCCACCCGTCGGCGACGGCGGATGCACGATCACTCGTATCGGTCCGGACATGCCTTCAGGATCATCCGGGACGTACGGTCCCGCACTCCAGCCCGCCATCCGGCCCCCTCAGCTCCCCAGGTCCCGCAACTCCCGCCACGCGGCGGGGCTCGGCCGCCGCTGCCGCCAGTAGGGATGGAAGTACACCTCCGCCGACAGCCGGTACAGCCGCCGCCGCAACTCGGTACGCCCGGGCCGCGCGGCGAGCCGCCGGTAGGTGGCGCTCCATTCCTGCTGCGCCCGGGCCAGGTCCACGGGAAACGATCGCATGACCGAATTCAAGCACGTGTTCGATTTTGGCGTCCATCGAGCCCGCCGGAGGTGCGAGTGGGCCGGCTCCCTGTCGGTGGGCTGCCGGCAGGCCGGCGGTGCTGTCGGTGATCCGTAGGCGATCTGTCGGGGGCCGCTGGAACCGTGGGTGCCGAGCCGCCCGGCCGGGCGGCCGCAGCCGCCTGCGACAGCAAGGGAGCCCCGCCGCCATGTCGTCCACGTTCTCCACCCCGCCCTGGGACGTCCGACGGCTCCCGCGTGCCGACGGCAGCGTCTTCCTGGTCACCGGCGGCAACGCCGGCATCGGGTACTTCGTCGCGGAGCAGCTGTCCACGACCGGGGCCACCGTCGTCCTGGGCAGCCGGAACCCCGCGAAGGCCGAAGCCGCCACCGCCTCGATCCGCTCCCGGGTCCGCGGCGCGCGGGTACGGGCGGTACCGCTGGACCTCGCCGACCTCCCGTCGCTCGGCACGGTCGCGGAAGCACTGGAGGTGGGACACCTCGACGCGGTGGTCCACAACGCCGGCGTCGCGCTCGACGACCCGCCGCGACGGGAGACCGGGGACGGTCACGAGCTCATGTTCGGCACGAACCACCTCGGCCACTTCGCGCTGACCCACTGGCTGATGCCGCTGCTGTCGGCCGCGCCGGCGGCCCGCGTGGTGACCGTGGGCAGCTTCGCCGCCAGGTCCGAGCGGCTCGACCTCGCCGACCTGCAGTCCCGCAAGGACTACCGGCCCAAGCGCACCTACGGACGTTCCAAGCTGGCGCAGATGTACTTCGGCCTCGAACTCGACCGGCGCCTGCGCGCGGCCGGCAGCCCGGTGGCCGGCGTGGTGGTCCATCCCGGGGGTGCGCTGGACTCCCTGACCCCGGCACGACCGCCGGTCCAGGTGCGCACCGCCGCCGCGCGCCTGCGCGGTGCACCGGCCGCCCTCCTCGTCCATGGCAAGCACGCCGGCGCCTGGCCCGCGGTCCGGGCCGTGCTCGACCCCGCCGTGCGCGGCGGGCAGTTGTGGGGACCCCGTGTCCTCGGCCTGCGGGGCCGCCCACGGAACGAACGGGTGTGGCCCCACCTCACCGACGCCTCCGTCGCAGCACGGCTGTGGGACACCAGCCGCGACCTGACGGGCGTCGATCCCGCCCCCAGCAGTGCCCCATGAGGGGCGGGGAACCGCGCGACCAGCCACCACGGCGCCGCGGCCGGGCCGGCGGCCTGCCACGGCGCCTCCAGCGGAGCGGTCAGTCGACGTCCACCGGACCGTCGTCCGACTTCCGCCCCTTCCCGGTGGGCAGCTGCAGCAGGCTGCTGCCGCCTCCGTCCTCCCCGGAGCGGGCGCCCTCGGCGCGCTGTCCGTCGGGGCGCCGGCCGTCGGAGTCCTGGCCGCCCAGGTTCTGCCGGACCGAGTCGAGGATGGTCAGGCCCTGGGACACCAGCCCGGCCGCGATCTCGCCGAGGCCGTCCGCGCCGTTGAGGACGTTGACGTTGGCACCGGCGAGGCCGCCCGCGGCCTCCTTGACGATCTGCGGGAGCTGGTCGATCAGCATCCGGTCCAGGGCCACCCGGTCGTACGACGCGGCCGCCTCCGCCTGGATCCTCATCCGCTGCGCCTCGGCGGCCGCCAGGATCCTGACCCGCTCCGCCTCCGCCTCGGCGGGCCTGACGACCTCGGCCACCAGCTGCTCCTGCCGCAGCTTGGCCTGGCGCTGGGCCAGCTCCGTCTGGGCGGCCAGCACCTCCTGCTGGGCGTGCGCCTGCGCCAGCGGCCCGGCCTGGCCGGCCTGTGCCTGGGCGCGGTCCACCTCGGCCGAGTACTCGGCCTTGACGATGGCGGTCTGCCGGGCGTACTCGGCCTGCTTGCGGGCCGCCGCCTGCTCCGCCTCGACGGCGGCCTGGGTGGCCTGTGCCTGCGCGATCTGAGCCTGCCGCTGGATGGCGGCCTTGTGCGGCGCGGACATCGCGTCGATGTACCCGGTGTCGCCGTCGTCGATGGACTGGATCTGCAGCGAGTCGACGATCAGGCCGATCTTCGCCATCTCCGTCTTCGAGGTGTCCAGCACCTCCGCGGCGAGCTTCTGCCGCTCGGTGACGATCTCCTCGACCGTCATCGAGCCGATGATGGCCCGCAGGTGACCGGCGAAGATCCGGCCGGTCAGCACCGACATCTGCTCCTGGTCGGAGAGGAACCGCTGGCCCGCGTTGATGATGCTCTCGTGGTCGTTGCCGACCTTGAAGGCGATGACCGCGCGGACATGCAGCGAGATGCCCTGCCGGGTCACACAGGTCTCGGTGACCTCGGACTCACACATGGACAGGGTGAGGAAACGGACCTTCCGTACGACCGGCAGCACGAACTTGCCGTGCCCCGTGACCACTCGGAACGGCGCGCCCCCCAGTCCCCGCCTGCCCCCCGAGATCAACATCGCCTCGTCGGGAGCGGGTACGCGGTATCCGAACATTCCTGTCTCTCCTCAGCCGGCCTCGGCGCTGTCGCCGAGCGCGTCCAATGGATCCACCCACTCGATGACGCACACTTCGCGGCATCCCCGTGATTCGATCACGAGCACCGTCGCGCCCACCGGCAGGGGATCCTCCGACCAGGCGAGAAAGGTCTCCGTGCCGCCCCTGACCTGTACCAGGACCTCGCCGGGCCCGGTGGCGCCGCGGGTTCCGATGAGCACCTTCCCCGTGCAGCCGATCACGGCCTCGTCCTGCGGCATCACCGGCCGTCCTCCTCCTCCTGGCCCCATGATTCCGACGATAGACCCGATCGGTGCGGGACCCAACGGTCGGAAGGGACCGTCCTGCTCGGAACCGGATCGGAAGCGGTTGGAGGGTGCCGGCGGAAGCGGCCGGGGTGGTGTCGTGGACGGCGGTGAGGCCGGGCGCACCGGTGCGAGGCGCGGACGGCGGACGATGCCGCGAAGGGGGAACGGACAGATGCGGAGCAGCCCGCCGGCCCGGGGGACACGTCCGGGCCGGCGCCCGGTCTCACCTTCGGCGTCAGTCGGCCGCGCGCAGGCCGAGCACCAGGTCCTCGAAGCGCCGCTCCACCGGGGCCAGATCGGTGCGGGCCAGCTCCTGGGGCAGGATGACGATCCGGAGTTCGGGGGTGAGGGCCGGGTAGCGGCGGCAGGCCTCGATGAACGAGTCCACGATCAGCGCGGCAAGCTGGCCCCGGTCCAGGTCGGTGACCCGGGCCAGGCCGGAGCCGATCAGCGGGACGGCGACCGGTTTGAACAGGCCGTTGACCGCGACCGAGGCCCACAGGTTCTCCAGACTCAGCCGCAGGTCGGCGTGGTTGGACCTGGCCACCAGGTCGTTGCCGAGCCGCGAGTAGGCCGTGGCGAACACCCGGCGGCCCTCGACCGGCACCACCACGGTCGTGCCCACCGGGTAACGGACCCTGCGGCCCAGCGGCTTGGCCCGTACGGTCTCGGTGCCCACCGACTTCACCGAGCGCAGCCCCGCCCGCAGCCGGTCGTCCAGCAGGCGCCGCTTCCCGGCGAACAGCCGGTCGACGAGCTGGCTCTGCAGGCTCTCCCGGCTGATCACGAGGTCCTCGGCGGTCTCCGTGTCGAAGGTGTCGGAGAACCCGATCACCAGGTTGCAGTCCGTCTGCTCGAACAGGTCGCCGCGCACCAGCACCACGTCGGCGCGCTGGCCCTCCAACGGAACCCGGTGCCGCAGCAGTTCGGCCCCGTGCCGGGCGCGCAGCTCCGCGCGCAGGGCGTCCAGGGTGCGCGCGGCCTCGACGTCGTCGGGATGCTCGTGGGTGATCAGTTCGGCCACCGGCAGCGCGAGTTCGGGCCGCCCCAGGTCGGTCTGTACGCGGACCAGCTCCCGGCGGGCCGCGTCCTGAAGGGCGGTCAGGCGGCGGACGAAGGGCACCGCGAACCCCTCGCCGTTCACCTCGGCCAGCGGCCGGCCGCGCACCAGGGACAGCGCCTCGGACAGCCGGTGCGCGGCGGTGGCCGGGGGCGCGAGCAGGGCGTCGTTCACGATCGCGGTGAACCGCGCGCTGTCGAGTTCCTCGGGCCGCAGCACCAGGCGGTAGGCGGTCTCCGGGCCCTGCACGGTGACCTGCTGCTCGGTGCGCAGGACCGCCGTGCCCGCGCTGTCCTGGCCCAGGGCGCCGGGGGCCAGCGCCCGCCGCAGCTCCAGCACCCTTTTCTGCACCTCGTTGCGGTTGCGCTGGTCCAGGTGGCGCGGCTCGTCCGCGAGTCCCCACACGTCGCGCCGCAGTTGCCGTACCGGCACCGCCTCGCCGCCGGCCGCCACCAGGCGGACCAGCAGCCGTACGGTCAGCGGTGTCAGCCGGACCGGAACCCCGTCGACCTCAAGCTGGACCGGGCCCAGTACCTTCACCCGGATATGTGCTCGCGCACCGGCCATCCGCGTCGCCCCCCGGCGGTTCAGCGTCACTCTGCGTCAGCCTTAGTGACTGAAAGATTATCATGATGCCTTGGGGAATCCATGAGTTCGGGTGATTCGGCCGGACTGGCCCCGATGGACCCGATACGGCCCCGGAACCCCTTCCGGCGTGGTACAAGGCGCGCCCGGCAGGTCTTCCTGCGCGACACGATGGTGGCGTTCGGCGGGCTGTCCGCCGTGTCCCAGGTCGTCGGCCCGTTCGTGCCGCACGGCGCGCCCGGCGCGGTCGTCGGGCTGTCGGTGGGGGCCTGCCTGGGCTGGGGGCTGCTGCGGTCCCGCCCGGCGGCCCGGGTGCGGCAGGTGTTCCGGCGGCCCGACATGACGGTGGTCGTCGAGACGGGCGACCTGTTCGACCAGCCGGCCCACCTGGTCGTCGGCTTCTGCGACACCTTCGACACCCTGTCGGCCGGCGGCCGGCTCATCAACGGCGACAGCGTGCAGGCGCAGTTGCTGGACCGCCGCTACGGCGGCGACGTGGACCGCCTGGACGCGGAGCTGGACGCGGCGCTCGCCGCGGCCGGGCCGGTCGCGCGGGAGGAGCGGGCGGACAAGCCGCTCGGCAAGCTCGACCGGTACCCGGTCGGCACGGTGGCGGTGCTGGGCACCCGGCCGCGGCTGGTGTTCGGCGTGGCCTACAGCAGGATCGGCAACGACTACGTGGCCGCCTCCGGCGTCGAGGACCTGTGGCGGGGCCTGGCCGGGCTGTGGGACGCACTGCGCGCGCACGCCCAACTGGAGCGGGTGGCCATGCCGTTGACCGGGTCCGGGCTGGCCCGCCTCGGCCACCTCGACCGGGACAGCCTGCTCCGGCTGATCCTGATGTCCTTCGTGGCCCGCTCCCGGGAGGCCCCGATCTGCCGCGAACTGCGCGTCGTCGTACGCCCCGGGGAGCTGGAGGGCATCGACATGCGGGAGCTGGCCGCGTTCCTGGCCGCCCTGGCGGCCGGCCCGGAGCGGTAGCACGCGGCGAAGGGGGCGGGGGCCCGTGGCCCCCGCCCCCTCGTCCGGCCGGTCAGGCCAGCCGGCGATAGGCCGCCAGGTTCTCGAAGTACGAGGTGTCACGCCAGTCCGGCCGGGTGTCGTCGAGGTCGCACTCGGCGCCCTTGAGCCGTTCGACGATCTTCGAGACGGCGGTCTCGGAGCCGTCGAAGCGGATCACGTTGCGGCCCCCGAGATCCGCGGCGGGCCGCACCTGGCCGACCTCCACGATGATCGTCCGCTCCGGGTAGGCCATCAGCGCCATGCCGAGCTCGATCAGCACGTTCTGACGGGGCTGGCCGGTCAACTGGGTCTCGTACGACGGCTCGTTGTCGCCCAGCAGGTGCGGGTGGAGCTTGGCGACGTCGTCCGGGGTGAGCAGCACCAGCGCTGCCTGCGCCTGGGACAGCGCCTTCTCGATGACCTCGCCGAGGAACGGCGCGGTGCCGCCGGTGCTCCGCACCAGCCGCTCCCACTCCAGCGGGCGCAGGTCGAGCCGGCGCAGCAGCCCGAACATGGCCGTACGCACCTCCTCGTCGCGGCCGTGCACGACGAAGACGCTGCGGCTGCGGCCGTGGTCCGCGCGGGCCTGGGCCGCGCGCGCCGCCTCCTGCTCGGCGGACGCCCGGTCCTCCTGCGGCGTGTTGTACACGTTGTACCCGAAGCCGCTCTGCCGGCCGCCGAAGAAGTTCTGGCTGTTGTCGCCGCCGGTGTGTCCCTGGCTCATGGTCACGCCCCTGCTTTCCCTGACGAACCGCCGCTAGACGGCTGGTAGTTGTACCCGAAGTTGTCCTGCCGGCCGCCGAAGAAGTTCTGGCTGTTGTCGCCCAGCAGGATGTTGGTCTGCGCCCGGTCGTGCTCGACGAGGTCCACGTCGTGCTCGTCGAGGAAGGCGCGGATGTTCTCCAGCAGCCGGCGCTCGACGATCTGCATGTACTTCACCGCGTCGGACTGCTGGAAGAAGTGGTGGTACCAGTCGCTGGTGGCCAGCTCCCGGACGCTCGCCAGGGCACCGCAGTTGAGCCAGCGGTTGACGTACCGGCCCAGCCGGAACTCGCTGCTGTCCTCCACCCGGTCCGACAGCAGCAGCGCGGCCGTGGCCCGCCTGGCCCTCCTGACCCGCCAGGGCCGGGTCCAGTGGGCCAGCCACGCCGGCAGGAACCGCTCCGGGACCAGCAGCAGCGGCCACATCCACAGCGTCACCCACCAGCGCACCAGGGCCGTGAACATGTCCCACGCGACCCGCACCGCAAGCCGCCCGTCGACGGCGGCGGGCAGCTGGTCCACCAGGTGGTAGTCCTCCACGAGCGGCCCGAGGACGTAGGTGTAGAACTCGGTGTGCAGCGTGTTGCCCTTGAGGTCGAACCCGACGAAGACCGAGGTCACCAGTTCCTCGTTCCAGGACCCGACGCGCACGCACAGGTACTCGCGGGCCGCGTCGTAGTCCTCCCGCCAGTGGATGTCGGGCAGGTCCTCCACCCCGCTGGGCAGCTTGGACCAGCCGGCGCCCTTGGAGCGGTCGTTGGTGCGGATCGCGGTGGTGAAGCGGCGCTGCTCGACGGTCAGCCCGTCGATCCGCTCCTCGGGGCGGGTCTCGTCGCGCAGGTCGGCGGCGAGCCGGGCGGCGACCTGGCTGGTGATCTCGTGCACGTCGAACGGCACGACCTGCCTGCGCTCGATGGTGTCGAGGTCGGGCGGTGCACCGTCCGCGGTCTTGCGCGCCATGATCCGGGTCTTCGGCGCGCCGAGCAGCAACTGCGCGTTGGACCAGTCGCGCAGCGGCAGGCCCGCGCCGACGAAGGGCCGGTAGCCGCCGTAGAAGACCAGTCCGCTGCGGCCGGCCTGCTCGTGGTCGATCTTGCGGGCGAGGGCGTCGGTCAGCCTGGCGTGCGTCGGGCAGGCGCCGTCGAAGCCGCCGTCCGGGCCGTTCTCCCGCACCCGGGTCATCAGGACCTGCAGGGTGACGATCCGGCGCAGATAGGCCGCCGCCCACGGCACCCAGCACAGCAGGACCACGCCGAGGAAGGGGTTGAGCACCCCGTTGGTGAGCAGCAGGAACACCGCGAAGTCCACGCCTGCCGCGACCGCCCACTGGATGCGGCGCAGCCGGCGCGCGGCCAGGGCGTGGGCGAGGACCGAGACGGCGTCGTAGCCGTAGGAGGGTGCGACGACCCGGAAGCGTCTGTGGAGCAGTTCCCGGATGACGGCGCGCCGGTAGCCGGGATCGAGGTAGGTGCCCGCGGACAGCAGCCGGGTGGCCCTGGTGCGCGCGTAGGCGCGGTGCTGCGGCGGCTCCTGTGGTGCCGGGCCGGGCGGTCGGGGGTCGAGTGTCTGTGTGGCCATGGTGGTTCAGCGCTCCGCTCGTGCGGGCGCACCGCTGCGGGCACGCCCCGGTGGGTGTCAGCCGGTCTGGGTGGCCGTGCCGCTGGTGATCACGCCGTCCTGGACGGTGTAGGTGGCGTCGTACGACTTCGTCGTGCCGTCCGTCTGCAGCGCATCGAGGGTGACCTGCACCTGGTCGCCCGTCACGGACTCGACGGTGACGGTGTCCTGCTCGGTGGTGGCGTAGCCCGAGACGAAGCTGTCGTAGCTCGAGTCGAGGTTCTTGCCGCCGAGGGCCCAGGCGGTTTCGTAGTCGTGGGAGCTGATCGCCGCGAAGTAGGCGGTGACGACGTCGCCGGGCGCGGTCGGGCTCGCGCTCGGGGCGGTGGCGGTGTCCGTCGGGTCACCGTAGTAGCCGTCGGTCGTGTTCGCCCCGGGGGTGGCGGTGTCGCCGTACGGCCATGCGGACGCCGTCGTCGGGTCGGTGTAGGCCGGCTGGTCGTCCGTCCCCGCCGTACCGCCGCCGTCCGAGCCCGAGGTGCCCGAGCCTGAGGTGTCCGAGCCCGAGGTGCCCGAGCCGAACAGGCCGGAGTCGTAGCCGGCGCCGGACGCTCCGGACGAGGACCCGGACGACCCCCCGGCCAGGCCGCCGATCAGGGTGAGGAGCACGGCCAGCAGCAGGGGCGTGGCGATGACCACGAGCCCCCAGGTGCGGGCGGGGCCGCCCGGCGGTATAAGCCCCGGGGCCTGGTAGGAGGGCGGCGCGCGATGGGCGGACAGCGGGTCGGGACGCCCGGCGGGCGGCGTCGGCTCAGCTTGGGTCATGGGGTTCTCCAGCGGTGACGGCAGTGCACCGCGCCCCGCCCCGGACGCCCCCCTGAGCGGGCGGTGAACAGCGGGGCGTGACAAGGCGGTTGACGCCTACGAGGTGACCAGCGCCGCCGCTTCCGTGGCCAGAACCGAGCTGCTTCCGATCCGCTTCCGGCCCGCTCCCGAGCCCTTCGGGCCATCACCGCCGTCCCGGTGACACTCCCGTTCCCCGCCCGCCGCGCGGCAGGCGCGGGATCCGGCCACCGGCTCCCGTGCGGTGTCGCACGGTGATGCGGCAGAGCCGGGCGCCGCGGGTGCCGTACCCGTGCCGCCCGGCTCTGCCGGGGAGGTTCCGCCGGGGTGTCAGCCCAGCGGTCCGGACTGCCGGGTGCCCCCCTGACCGGTCTCCTCGTGGGCGAGGTAGAGGTCGAAGCCGTCCTGCCCGGTGCCGTTCAGCCGGACCGGGGCGGCCACCGGCGGGTAGCCGGAGGCGACCAGCGTGTACTCGGTGCCGGGCAGGTCCGCGAACGCGTACTCGCCGTCCTCGCCGGTGGTGCGGGAGGCGACCACGTTGCCGGCGGAGTCCAGCAGGGCGACCCGGGCGTCGGTCAGGGGCGAGCCGTTCCTGCCCCGGACGGTGCCGCGGACCGCGGCGGCCGGAGCGAGGAGGATGTCCTGGGCGGCCCCGGCGTCCCCGACGGTCACCGCGACGGCGGTGGGCCGGTGACCCTCGGCGCTCACGGTCAGGACGTACTCCCCGGCGACCAGTTCGCCGAGCCGGTAGCCGCCGTCGGCGCCGGTGACCGTGGAGTCCGCCACCTCGCCGAACAGGTCGGTCGCGACCACCAGGGCTCCGCTCACCGGAAGGCCGTCCGAGCGGACGTTGCCGGTCAGACCGGTGGTGCCGGTCAGCACCAGGTTGTACTCGACCGGGGAGCCGCCCACCGTGAGGGTGGCCACCTGCGGCTGGCGCCCGGCGGCCGAGCCGACCAGGACGTAGGAGCCCGCGGCCGGGACGGCGACCGCGTAGCGGCCCGCGGGGTCGGCGACGGCGTGGCCGAGCTGACGCCCCGTCGGGTCGATCAGCGTGACCACGGCGCCCGGTGCCGGCACACCGTCGCCGGCCGCCAGGACCCGGCCGCTCACCGTCAGGCCGGCCGGATCCGGCAGCACCACGGTGGTCTCGGTCCGGGGCTGGACCAGGGGCACGGCCTCGGCCGGGCCGGTCTCCTCGAAGGCGGCGCGGGGGGCGGTGTCCACGGCCTGGGCCTGGGCCGTCGGGCTGCCCTTGCGGTAGAGCACGGCCGCGAGGACGGCCGCCACGACGAAGAAGCCGGCCGCCCACCAGTAGGCGGTGGCATAGCTGTGCAGCGCGGCGTTGGCCTTCACCAGCGGGGTCACCGGGTGGTGGTCCTTGACGTAGTCGGTGGCCGAGGTCGCCGCCAGGGTGGAGAACAGCGCGGTGCCGATGGAGCCGCCGACCTGCTGCATGGTGTTGGTGGTCGCCGAAGCGACGCCCTGGTCCTGCGGCGCGACGCCGAGGGTGGCCAGGCTCATCGCGGGCGGCATCACCATGCCGATACCGGCGCCCATGATCAGCAGCGGTACCAGCACGTCCGAGGTGTAGGCCGAGTGCAGGTCGAGCCTGGTGAGCCAGACCATGCCGGCGGCCGCGAGCAGCGCGCCGACCGGGACGATCGGCTTGGCGCCCACCCGGGGCACCACGACGATGGTGGCCAGCTGCGCGAACACCATCAGTGCCCCGATCATCGGGAGGAAGGCCAGACCGGTCTTGACCGGCGAGTAGTGCAGCGTCTCCTGCAGGTAGTAGGTCAGGAACAGGAAGATCCCGAACATGCCCGCGCCGGTGACGAACACCGAGAGGTAGGCGGCCGCGCGGTTGCGGTCGGCCAGCACCCGCAGCGGGAGCAGCGGATGGCTGGTCCGGGTCTCCCAGAAGGTGAAGAGGGCCAGCAGTACGCCACCGGCGGCCAGGAAGGCCCAGACCATCCAGTTGGCCCACGGGTGGGTCTCGGCGTTGGCGAAGCCGTACACCAGCGAGAACATGCCGCCCGCGGCGAGGATCGTGCCCAGCGTGTCCAGCCGGGGACGCGCGGCCTTGGCGGGCCGGCGGACGAACACCACGGTGCCGATCACCGCGACGACCGCGATCGGCAGGTTGACGTAGAGGGTGTACCGCCAGTTCAGGTGCTCGGTCAGCAGGCCGCCCAGCAGCAGGCCGATGGCACCGCCGCTGCCGGCGATCGCACCGTAGACGCCGAACGCCTTGGCGCGTTCCTTGGCGTCGGTGAAGGTCGTGGTCAGCAGGGACAGCGCGGCGGGCGCGAGCAGCGCGCCGAACACGCCCTGGACCGCCCGGCCGACGATCAGCATCGTCAGGTTCTGCGAGGCGCCGGCCATCGCGGAGGCACCGGCGAACCCGATCAGGCCGATCAGCAGGGTGGTCTTGCGGCCGAAGAAGTCCGCGAGCCGGCCGCCGAGCAGCAGCAGCGAACCGAACGCCAGCGAGTAGGCGGTGACCACCCACTGCCGGCCGTCGTTGGAGAAGCCCAGGTCGCGCTGGGCGGACGGCAGGGCGATGTTCACGATCGTCGAGTCGAGCACCACCATCAGCTGGGCGAGGCCGATCACGGCCAGCACCATCCACCGGTGCGGTGCCTGGTGTCTGGCGCCGCGGGCCGACGAGGACTGGGCCGGTGCGACGCCGGCGTGCGCGTCGACGGAGTCGACAGAAGTGGATGACATGAGGTGGCTCTCCGGAAGCGAGTGGATCAGGTACTGGTGAGCACCGGAAGGATCACGGTGTCCAGGAAGTGCGTGAGGTAGTCGGCGTCGGCCTCGCACCGTTCCACGAGGGGCCGGGCGAGGGCCGCGCCGATCAGCAGGTGCGGGAGGCGGGCGGCGGTGGGGGAGTCCGGTGGGATCTCGCCGCGGGCCACGGCCCGCTCGACGATCTTCCGCAGCGTTCTCAGCTCCGGTTCGACGACGGCCTCGTGCATCGCCTCGGCGAGGTCGGGGTTCCTGTGCAGCGCGGGGGAGATGATCCGGGCGAGCTCGACGTCCCTGCGTGCCCCGGTGAAGCGCCGGGCCGGCTCGTGGAGGTCGCCCGTCAGCGAACCGGTGTCCGGTCCGCCGGGGTCGAAGGGCCGGCAGTGCCGGAGGGCCGCGGCGACCAGTCGCGGCTTGCCCTGCCACTGCCGGTAGAGCGTCGCCTTGCTGCAGTGCGAGCGGGCGGCGACGTCGTTCATGGTCAGGGCGTCGTAGCCGGACGCGCGCAGCCCGTCGAGGACGGCGTCGTAGAGCTCGTTCTCGCGTTCGGGAGTGAGCCTGCGCCGGCGGGGCGTCGCCCCGGTTTCCGCGACTGCCTGTGGAGCCCCCATCCGACGACACCTCGTTCCTGGGACTGGGGGCCGTCGGCCCACTAACTGATCGAAACCGTTTCGTACACTTTGAGGCTAGGCATTCCGCGAGCGAAATGCAAAGCATTTGGCCGACGTCACATTCGAGGCTGATCAGCGCGGTGGTGCACCGGCTCGACACTTTGCTATGGCTTTGCTCTCCCCTTGCCGCTCGGGGAGGAAGAGGCTGCGGCGCCGTCGTCCAACTGGTCCGCCGGACAGGCGAGGCGGAGGGCCGTGGTGGTCCGGTGGGCGCGCGGCGCCCCGGCGGCCCTGACGAGGTTGAACCCGCTCTCGCACCCGGCGGTGATCGTGTCGCGGAGCGCCGCGCCGGCCGGTCCGGCCGGGCACGCGGGTCCACGGTGGTGCGGTCCACCAGCGGCGACGAGCGCGGCGGAGACCGGTTGCGGACGGACGGGCCCATCGCGGTCAGCCCCGGTGGACCCGTCCAGGTCGTACCCCTCGCCGAACTGCACGCCTGCCCTGACGCCCGCGGCGTCTTCGGCGACCTCGGCGTGGGCCGCGTCGAGGTCGGCCTCCTCGGTCAGGACGGCGGCTCGAGGACCGCGTCGACGACGTAGATGGTGGCGTTCGCCGCCTTGATGTTGCCGCAGACGATGTTCGCCTCGCCGTTGACCTTGAAGTCGGTGCCCGAGCCGGACGTGGTCAGCTTGCTGCCCTCCACCGTCCTGAAGGAGCCGTGCGAGAGTTCGTCCGGGGTGATCTGCCGGTCCACGACGTGGTACGTCAGCAGCTTCTTCAACTGTCCCTGGTCGGCCAGGATCGAGGCGAACTGCGCCACGGTCGCCGCCTCGAAGGCCTGGTCGTTCGGTGCGAAGACGGTGATGCCGGGCTTCTCGTCGAGGGCGCCGTTCAGATGCGCCCTGACCGCGGCGGAGACCAGATGGCTGAGTTGCGGATACGCGGCCGCGGCCTCCACGACCTTGTCCTTGGCCGTGCCGACCTTCTGCGCGAGCCCCGCGCAGCCCGAACCGAACGTGCCCGACGGGCTGGGGGTGGGGGACGCGTCCTGCGCGTGACCCTGTGGCGCCGTACCTGCCAGTGCCAGCGGGACGGCCATCACGACTGCCGCCGTGGCGTTTGCCGTGCGCATGCGCATGCGAGTGAACCTCATCGCAACCTTCCTCCCGTGGAGGCGTGAACACTGCAGAGGTCTGGACTGCGGAATTCGTCGGTTCCGGGGCGGGACGGAGCGGCTGCCACGCCATGGCCTCGGGGCATCGTCACCCGGCCACTCAGCGAGCGTATCCAGCAGCGGCCGACGGCCGCATCTCGAGAGCCCGGACGCGGCGAACTCCCTGGTGCCGGGCGGTGACCGGAGCCGCCGCATGCTGCTCTCGATACCGTCCTCCCTGGTCGGCGCGGCACGGCTGGATGACCGGATCCCCTCGCCGCGACGATGCCGACGTGCGCCTCGCGCCCCTGCCGTGCGCCCCGTTGCCCGGCTCGCACAGCGCACCGCGCGCAGTTCGTCTTTCCCCGAAGCCCCCGAAACCCACCGTGAAAATGTAGCGATCATGACAAATGCGGGTAGGCATGCCGACATGCCTTCACGCCGATTGCGCCGATTACGTCGATCACGTTCGGGAACTCGTCGATCACGTTCGGGAACTGAGCACCTCGCCGCACTCGTCGCCGCCGCGGCGCTGATTCTGGTGGGCTGCGACACCGGCGGTACACCGCACTCGGCCGACGGCCGGCAGCAGCTGACCGTGGCGGCACTGCCGCTCACCGACTCCGCCGCCCTCTATCTGGCCCGGGACCGCGGGCTGTTCGCCAAGGAGGGCCTGGACGTGCGCATCCAGACCGTCCAGCAGAGCATCCAGGCGCTGCCCGCCCTGCTCAAGGGCCAGGTGGACGTCATCGCCAGCGCCAACTACGTCACCTACCTCCAGGCGTACGAGAAGGGCACCCTGGACCTGCGCATCCTCGCCGAGGGCGTGCGGATCGCCCCGCACATGATGGATGTGCTCGTGCCCGGGGACTCCGCCCTGAAGTCGCCCGCGGACCTCGCCGGCAAGAAGGTCGCCGTCGCCGTCCTGAACAACATCCAGTCCCTGACCCTCAACGCGATCCTCGACGCCCGGCACGCCGGGCGGCCCGTCTACCGGCAGATCCTGTTCCCGCAGATGGGACCCGCCCTGCAGCGGAGCCAGGTGGACGCCGTGCACGCGGTCGAACCCTTCGACACCGCCATCCAGGGCGAACTGGGCGCGAGGGTGCTGCTCGACGCCGGTTCCGGGCCGGCGAAGGGACTGCCCGCCAGCGGATACGTCACCACGGCTGCCTTCGTGAAGAAGAACCCGAAGGCGGCCGCGGGCTTCCGGCGTGCCGTCGAGGCGGCGTCCAGGCTGGCGGCCGGGGACCCGGCGGCCGTACGCACCGAACTGCCCGCGTACGCCAAGGTCACCGCGGACCAGGCCAAGTCGATCCACCTGCCGGCCTACCCGACGACCGCCGACCCGGCCGCCCTGCGCCGGCTGGTCCGGCTCATGCGCGCCCAGGGACTGCTGACCAAGGACATCGACCCGGCACCCCTGCTGGTGAAATGACCCGGCGTCAGGAGCTGCTGCTCGGCCTGCTCGGTGCGGCGGCGGCCTTCGGGCTCTGTGAGGCGGTGGCCCGGGCCGGGATCGTCCGGCGCAGCTACCTGCCGCCCGCGTCCGAAGTCCTCGCCCGCGCCGTGCGGTTGGCGGGTGACCCGGCCTTTCTCGACGGGATCGGGGTGACCCTGCGGGCGTGGGCGCTCGGCCTCGGGCTCGCCTGCGCGCTCGCCGTGCCGCTGGGACTGCTGCTGGGCACGGTGCCGGTGGCGGAGGCCGCCGCCCGCGCCGTGATCGAGTTCCTGCGGCCCCTGCCGTCCGTCGCGCTGATCCCGCTGGTCTCCCTGCTGCTCGGGTCCGGCACGCAGACGGAGGTGACGCTGATCGCGTACGCCGCGCTGTGGCCGGTGCTGTTCAACACCGTCTACGGCCTCGGCGAGACCGACCCGCTGGCCAGGGACACCCTGCGCGCCTTCGGGTTCGGCCGGCTCGCGGTGCTGCTGCGGGTGGACCTCCCGGCCACCGCCCCGTTCATCGCGGCCGGCGTCCGGATCTCGGCCGCGGTCGCCCTGATCCTCGCCGTCGCCACGGAGATCCTCTCCGGCTTCGGCCAGGGCCTCGGCATCTTCATCGCCCAGGCCCAGACCGGGACCGACGGCACGCGGGACGTGCTGGCCGGGGTGGTGTGGGCGGGCGGCATCGGCCTGGTGATCAACGGCGTACTGGTCGGTGCGGAACGGCGGTTGTTCGGCTGGGCCCAGGAACCCCGGCCGGAGGCGGCGAAGCCGGAGCGGGGCCGCCGCCCATGACGCAGCCGCAGCCGCAGCCGCAGCCGCAGCCGCAGACACAGAGGGAGCGCAGCGCACGCCCCGCACCCGCCCCCACCGTGCCCTTCCTCCTGCGCTGGGCGGTGTTCCTCGGCGCCGTCCTCTGCTGGGAGTCGGCCGCCCGTGCGCAGCACAGCGTGTACTTCCCGCCGCCGTTGCGGATCGCCCGGCACGCCCGCGACCTGTGGTTCTCGGGCCCGGCCGGCCATCTGTTCCTCACCGCGGACGCCGTCGGCACCATCCTGCCGAGCCTGGGCCGGATGGCGGCCGGGTTCACGCTCGCCGCCGTCGCCGGGATCGCCCTGGGGATCGCGGTGGGCCGCTCCCGCCGGGCGTACGCGCTGTGCAACCCGGTGCTCCAGTTCGCGCGGGCCGTGCCACCGCCCGCGCTGGTGCCGGTGTTCGTCGTCGTCTTCGACGTCGGTACGCCCATGCAGGTCGCGTCGATCGTGTTCGGCGCCGTGTGGCCGGTGCTGGTCAACTCGGCGGAGGGCGCCCGCGCCACCGATCCGCTGCGGCTCCAGGTGGCGGCCGTGCTGCGGCTGACGGCACCCGAGCGGCTGTGGTTCCTGATCCTGCCCTCGGCGCTGCCCCGGATCTTCGCCGGGCTGCGGCTCAGCCTGTCGCTGTGCCTGATCCTCATGGTGTTCTCGGAACTGCTGCCGGGCAGCGCCGACGGCATCGGCTTCACGCTCACCGACGCCCAGACGCGCTCCGACCTGCTCACGGTGTGGTCGGCACTGCTGCTGCTCGGCGCACTCGGGTATCTCCTCAACACCGGCCTGCTGGCTCTCGAGAAGCGGCTCGTGGGCCCGGTGTCGTCCCCAGGACCGTCCGCAGGGAGGACAGCATGACCACGGCCACGACGGCCAATACGGTGCGCGAAGCGGTCGTACGATTCCTGCGCGACACCGGCATGACCACGGTCTTCGGCAATCCGGGCTCCACGGAGCTGCGGATGTTCCGCGACTGGCCGGACGACTTCACCTATGTGCTGGGTCTGCAGGAGTCCGTCGCCGTCGGCATGGCGGCCGGGTACGCGCTCGGCACCCGGCGGGCCGCGTTCGTCAGCCTGCACTCGGCCGGCGGGGTGGGGCACGCGCTCGGCGCGGTCTTCAACGCCTTCCGCGACCGGGTGCCGCTGGTGATCATGGCGGGTCAGCAGGCGCGCTCGCTGCTCCAGTTGCGGCCGTTCCTCGGCGCCGACGAACCGGCCCTGTTCCCACGCCCGTACGTGAAGTCCGCGCGCCAGCCGGACCGGGCCGAGGACGTACCGGCAGCGCTCGCCGAGGCCTACCGGCTCGCGATGGCGCCACCCCGCGGCCCCACGTTCCTGTCCGTGCCCGAGGACGACTGGGACCGCCCCGCCGCGCCCGTCCGGCCCCGCACGGTGCACGCGGAGTTCACGGCCGACCCGGACGCGCTGGCCGCGCTCGCCGACCGGCTGCGGACCTGCGCGCGCCCGGCACTCGTGGTCGGCCCGGGCGTCGCCGACGAGGACGCACTGGAGGCGGTCCGTGCGCTGGCCGAACGGACCCGGGCCGCGGTGTGGACCAGCCCCCTCTCCGGCCGCTCCGGTTTCCCCGAGTCGCACCCCCTCTTCCAGGGCTTCCTGCCGCCGGTCGCCCGCCAACTGTCCGCGCGGCTAGCGCCGTTCGACGTGGTGGTCGCCCTCGGAGCACCGCTGTTCACGTACCACGTGGCGGACGGCGGCCCGCTGCTCGCGCCCGGCACGGAGCTGTTCCACCTGGACTGCGACCCCGTCCAGGCCGCCTGGCTGCCCACCGGCACCAGCTTCGTCACCACCCTGCGGCCCGCGCTGGCGCACCTCACCGGACTGCTCCCGGACCCCGACCGCGCCCCGCCACCGCCCCGGCCGGCACCGCCCCCGGCCCGCGCCGGGGGACGCATCACCCCGGACCTGCTCTTCGACCTCCTGCACACCCGGCTGCCGCGCGACCGCGTCCTCGTCGAGGAGGCGCCGAGCCACCGGGACACGCTGCACGCGCGCGTGCCCATCGCGTCGAGCGGCGGCTTCCTCACCACGGGCAGCGGGGCGCTCGGCTGGGGCCTGCCCCTCGCGGTGGGCCGGGCGCTCGCCGACCGGCGCCGGGTGGTGTGCGTGGTCGGGGACGGCTCGGCGATGTACTCGGTGCAGGCCCTGTGGACCGCGGCCCGCCACGCGGCACCGGTCACCTACGTCCTGCTGGACAACGGCGGTTACGCGGCCGTGCGCGCGCTGGGCCGCCGCATCGGCATCGCACCCGTCCCCGGCACGGACATCGCGGGCATCGACTTCCCGGCCCTCGCCGAATCCCTCGGCTGCCCCGCGGCCCGTGCCGAGCACCCCGGGGAACTGCCGGCCGCACTGGACCACGCCCTGGACCGGGGCGCCGACGCCGGCCCCTTCCTCCTGCACGTCACGGTCACCGACGGCACGGACACCCTCTACGACCCCGGGACCGGGTGAGGAGATGCTGCGCCTCGACTCCGTCAGCCGGCACTTCGGCGACCAGCACGTCCTGGACGGCATCACCCTGACCGTGCCCGACGGCCAGCTCCTCAGCGTGGTCGGCCCCTCCGGCTGCGGCAAGTCCACGCTGCTGCGCACCATCGCCGGACTGCTGCCCGCCCAGCAGGGCACCGTCACGATCGACGGCACACCGGTCACCGGCGTACCGGAACACCTCGCGGTCGTCTTCCAGGAGTACGGCCGCTCGCTCCTGCCCTGGCTCACCGTCCGCGACAACGTGGCCCTCCCGCTGCGCCGCCGGGGCCTCGCCCGCTCCGCCCGCCGCGCCGAGGCCGACACGATCCTCGAACGCGTCGGGCTGCACGGCGCCGCCCGCCGCCACCCCCGGGAACTCTCCGGCGGCATGCAGCAACGCGTGGCCATCGCCCGTGCCCTCGTCAGCCGGCCCTCCCTGCTCCTCATGGACGAGCCGTTCGGCTCCCTGGACGCGGGCACCCGCGAGGACCTGGAGGACCTCCTCCGCCACGTCCACCGCACCGACGACACGACCATCGTCTTCGTCACCCACGACATCGACGAGAGCGTGTACGTGGGCGACCGCGTCGCCGTCCTCTCCCCGGGCCCCGGCTCCCACATCATCGGCGACCTCCCGGTCGCCCTGCCGCCCGACCGGGACCAGATCAGCACGCGCAGCTCTCCCGATTTCGTGGCACTGCGCACGGAGGTGGGCCGGGCGGTACGAGGCGCTCCACGGGGCGGCCCGAAATGAGCAGCCCCCGGGCTCTGCCGTCCGACTGGCACGACCACCGCCGACGGCGACGGCGGACCGGCGTCATAGGTCGACATCCCCCCGACCCGAACCCCGTGACCGTACGGAGCGGCTGCAACTACACCGGGGTCGTGTTCTGCCCGAACGACGGCCTCTGCTCCGCAGGCTGAGTCGTCCGGCAACTCGCAGGGGTCGTCCGGCAGGTGGGGCCTGCGGAGGTCCTGGAGCAGGCCGCGAGCGGCCTGGAGAACGGCGTGGGCAGCGATGTTCCTGCGGCTCGGTGCCGTAGACCCTCGTGGTCAGGCGGCAACGCCATGGGGCCTGAGCCCGGGAAGCCCGGATGATCCAGAGCCCGGAACTTGCCATCGCATGGTGCCGGGGGCACTGTGGATACTGCCTGCGACGAGAGATCAGAGACCACCATGCACACCTGGGGCAGGCGCGGTACTCGCCGATTCACCGGTGCTCGCTCGGACGCGTCCGCCGCGGTGGGCGTGCTGGACCGGGACGGCCGCGTCACCCACTGGAGCAGTGGTGCGCAGGAACTGCTCGGATACGCGCCCGCCGACATCGTCGGCAAGCCGGTGGAGGACCTGCTGACGGCCGAGGGAACGCCGCGGCACCGCGACGGCCTCCCCCTGCACGCGCGGCTGCACCTGTGTCCGCTGCAGGACACCGATCGGGACTGCGGCTACCTGCTGCTGTTGACGGCCGTGCCCGAGGCCGCGGCGGGCACACCCCGGGATGCGCTGCTCCCGCAGTGGACGTTCGAGCAGCAGCCGCTCGCCATGGCGATCTGCGACCTCGACGCGTGCCTGCTCCGCGGGAACCGGCCGATGCTGGGCGTGGGGGGCTTCTCCGAGGAGGAGGCCCGCGGCCGGCGCCTGACCGAGATCCTCCAGGGCAACGCGATCGAGGAGGTGGAGCGGCGGGTCCTCCGCGTGGCCCGGACCGGCAGAGCGGAAGCGGCGGAGCCCATCGTCAGGCTCCCCGGGGAGGCCAAGGCGCACGCCTGGGCCATGGACGTCTTCCCGCTCAAGGACGCGGACGGCTCGGTGCGCGCGGTGGGCGTCGCGGCGTCCGACTACTCCCAGCAGTACGACTCCAGGGAGCGCATCGCCCTGATCAGCGAGGCCAGGACCCGCGTGGGTACGAGCCTGGACATCGTGGGTACGGCACGGGAATTCGCGGAACTCGCTGTCCCCCGCTTCGCCGACTTCGTCAGCGTGGACCTTCTGGAGCCCGTCTTCCAGGGCGAGCTGCCCGCGCCCCTCCTGTCCCGGGGCGCCACCGTCCTGCGCAGGGCGGCCTGCCGGTGGGCCCCCGGGCACGGACCCGACGCGGCGACCAGCGCCGCGGAAGTGCACACCCACCCGCGATCGTCGCCGGTCGCGCGGTGTCTGGCCGAGGGCCGGGCCGTTCGCCGGAGCACCGGCGATGCCGAGCTCAGCGGCCGGCCGGCCGAGGATCCCGTCCAGGCGCCGCTCGCGGAGACGTACGGCCCCCACTCGCTCATCGCCGTGCCGATCCGTGCTCAGGGCGTCCCCCTCGGGGCCGTCCTGTTCGTCAGATACGCGGCCTCGCACGAGGAAGCCTTCGGGCCGGACTGTACGGCGATCAGCGAGGACCTCGTCGACCGGCTCGCGATCTGTCTGGACAACGCTCGCCGGTTCACGCGGGAGCGCGGCATCGCGCTCGCACTGCAGCGCGCCCTGCTTCCCCGGGAGTCGGCCGTGCACCCCGGGGTGGAGACGGCCGCCCGCTACCTGCCCGCGGGTGGCGGCGCCCAGGTGGGCGGTGACTGGTTCGACGTGGTTCCGCTGCCCGGGGCACGAGTCGGCCTGGTGGTCGGCGACGTCGTCGGCCACGGCATCAACGCCTCGGCGACCATGGGCCGCCTGCGGACCGCTGTGCGCACCCTCGCCGACCTCGACCTGCCGCCCGAGGAACTCCTCACCCACCTCGACGACATCATCACCCACACCGCGGGTGAGCAGGGTGGTGAGCCCACCGACGATATCCCCGGCGACATCGGCGCCACCTGTCTGTACGCCGTCTACGACCCGGTCTCCGGCACCTGCTCCCTGGCCCGCGCCGGCCACCCGGCCCCCGTGCTGATCCACCCGGACGGCACCAGCAGTGTCGTCGACATGCCCTGTGGCCCTCCGCTGGGGCTCGGCAGTCTGCCGTTCGAGGCGGCGGACGTCATCGTGCCCGCAGGGAGCCTGCTGGCACTGTTCACCGACGGTCTCCTCACCACCCGGAACCGCGACCTCGACGAAGGGCTCGCCGACCTGTGCGGCGCCCTCGCCGTCCCGGCCACCACGCTGGACGCTCTGTGCGACACCGTGCTGGACACCCTGTGCTGCGCACCGCAGGCCGACGACGTCACCCTGCTCCTGGCCCGCCCCCGCGTGTTCGACGAGGACCGCCTCGCCAGCTGGGACCTGCCCGGCAATCCCGCGGTCGTCGCGGACGCCCGTCGCCTCGTGGCGGAGCAGCTCGCCCTGTGGGGAATGGCGGAGGCCGCGTTCGTCACGCAGCTGGTGGTGAGCGAGCTGGTCACCAACGCGATGCGGCACGCGGGAGGGCCGATCCGGCTGCGGCTCATCAAGGGCGAGACGCTGATCTGCGAGGTCAGCGACGGAAGCAGTGTCAGTCCTCATCTGCGCCGGGCCCGGGTCTTCGACGAAGGCGGCCGCGGCCTGTTCATGGTCGCCCAGTTCACGCAGCGCTGGGGCACCCGCTACACCCGCACCGGCAAGACCATCTGGGGCGAGCAGGCGGTGCCCATGCCGTAGGCGCGTACGGCAATCCGGCAGGGAGGGCGTTTCACGAGCCACTACCGCTGCGGACGGCTGCGCCGCTGCTCACCGAGCGATGAGTTCCGGGACGATGAGAGGTCATCTCGGGCGGACGTGCTCGTGAGGCGCCGGCACAGGCGCCTGCCGACCGGTGAGGAGGATCCAGGGTGAGCGACATGGTGGTCCAGAAGATCGTCCGGCCCGAGCGCGCGGTATCGGGCCCGTGGCTGGAGGTGATCGCCTCGAATCTCGACTACCACCGAGCGACCTTCCTGTGGAAGTGCGAGGGCCTCTCGGACGAACAACTGCGGCTACGTCCTGTCCGGTCGTCGGCGTTGACCCTCCTGGGGCTCATGCGCCATCTGCAGGGGGTCGAGCGCGCCTGGTTCCAGCGGACGCTGGCCGGCACGACGCCTCGCTTCTTCCCCTACCGGACCTACGTCACCGCTGACGGTGGCGAGTGGTACGACGAGTCGGACGCCACGTCGGCCAGGGACGTCTACGACGACTACCTCAAGGCGTGCGAGGAGTCACGGCAGGTGTTCGCGGAGGTGACCGCCGACCTCGCGCGCATCGTGCCGAACCCGGAATTCGGGGACACCGATGTGCGGTTCGTCCTCGAGCACGTGATCGAGGAGTACGCCCGCCACGTCGGCCACGCGGATCTCCTCCGCGAGGCAATCGACGGTGCCACCGGCGAATAGCCGCCCGCTGCACCCCTCGAAGCACGCCTCGGCCCTGCCCGCGACGCATCGCTACCGTGCGGGCCGCGACCGCCCTGACCGCCGGCCCCCTCGCACCGGTCCCCGTCCGGCTACGGAGTCAGCCCTGCCTTCGCGCAAGCGGCCCGCAGCCGCGGTGTGCAGATCTGGGCGACGGTGTACACACCGTCCTCGACGAGGGTCTGCTTGATGTTGGCGGTCGTCACGGCCACCGGGGAGAGCAGCACGGACGGGATGCGGCGGGTGGTGGGGCTGTCGGTCGTCGTCGTGGCGATGGTGTTCAGCCTCTCCCCGCGGCCCAGGGCGAGGGCCATGGCGACGGCTGCTTCGGCCTCCGCGCGGAAGGACTTGTACACCGTCATGGACTGCTCGCCGTTGACGATGCGCCGCACCGCTTCGAGGTCGGCGTCCTGGCCGGTGACCGGTGGGAGGCTCCTGACATGGGCGGTCTTGAGTGCGGAGATGACGCCTGCGGCTATGGCGTCGTTGGCGGCCAGGACGCCGTCGATCCGCCCCGGGCCCAGGGCCGAGACGGCGGCGGACATGTTGGCGTTCGCGTTGTCCGTGCTCCAGCCCGGGGTGTCGTAGGAACGGCCGATCCGCACCTTGCCCCGCAGGACGGACAGCGCACCCCTCTTGTACAACGCGGCGTTGGAGCTGGTCGGGTCGCCGTTCATCATGACGATGGTGGTCCCGTCCTCGGCCGGGGCGTGCATGGCCTCGAGGAGAGCCCGGCCCTGCAGCGTGCCGACCTTCACGCCGTCGAAGCTGACGTAGCCCGAGACCGGGCCGTCGGCGAGCCTGTCGTAGGCGACGACGGGGACGCCCGCGTTGTGCGCCTCCTGGACGGTGGAGCGCAGCGCCCGGTTGTCGGTGGCGCCGAGGATGAGGACCCTGACACCCTTGGTGATCATGGCGATCGTCTGCTGCCGCTGGGCCGTCGGGTCGTCGTCGGCGTTGGCGTAGGTGACGGTGCAGTGCGGGCACAGCTGTTTCACCCGTTGCTCGATCAGCGGCTTGTCGGCGTTCTCCCAGCGCGGCACCACCCGGCTCGGCAGCAGCAGGCCGACGGTGAAGCTGTCCGTGGTGGTCGTTCCCTCTCCTGTGCAGGCGAACGAGGACATGGCCAGCAGGCCCGCGACGAGCGCGCCCACGACATACCGCGTACGAGACGTCGCGCACGGCCTACGGCACGTCATGACCGGTCACCGCCCTCGGCGCCCGGTCCTGCGCCCACAGAAGCCGGTTCACCATCCGGTACCGCTATCTCGCTGCACACCTGCTTGCCGCCGGCCACCGGCACCGTGCCGAAGGACTCCGACACCGCCTCGACCAGGAGCAGCCCCCGGCCGCCGGTCGACTCCCAGTCCACGATCACGGGCTTGGCGGGCGCCCGCGGAGAGGAGTCGCTCACGCACACACGCACACGGTCCCCGCGCAGCACCAGTTCGAGCCGGACCGGGCCCTGGGTGTGCACCAGCGCGTTGGTGACGAGTTCGGACACCACCAGCAGCACCGGATCGGTGGCTTCTTCGACCTTCCAGCGGCGCAGCGTGCGTGCGGTGAAGCGGCGGGCGTGCATGACGGCGTCGGGCAGCCGCCACACCGCCCAGCCCGACCGGACCGGCCGGGTCTTCATGCCGTCGTAGCGCAGCAGCAACAGCGCCACGTCGTCCTCGCGACGGCCGTGGTCGCCCAGCAGGTCGTCGGCCACCCGCCCGGGATCCGCCGGGTCGGCCGTGGCGAGAATGGCGCGTGCGCGGCGCATGCCCTCGTCCAGGGACAGATCGGCGGCCTCGACCAGCCCGTCGGTGACCAGGGCGAGCATCATTCCGGGCGCCAGTGCCACCGCGGTCATCGGGAAGTCCGCGTCCATGGAGATGCCCAGCGGAAGCCCGCCCTCGGCCTGGACCTCCTCGGCGCTGCCGTCAGGATGGCGCAGCAGCGGCGCGACGTGCCCGGCCCGGACGAACAGGACGTCGCCCTCGTCCATGTCCAGTTCGGCGTAGCAGCAGGTGGCGAACAGATCCGTCTCCATGCCGACGAGGAGGCGGTTGGCGTGCGAGACGACCACGTCGGGGGGATGGCCCTCCACCGCGTACGCCCTGACCGCGGTACGCATCTGTCCCATGATCGTCGCGGCCGCGGCGCTGTGGCCCTGCACGTCGCCGATGACCAGCGCCACCCGGTCCTCGGAGAGGGCGATCACGTCGTACCAGTCGCCGCCCACCTGCAGTCCTCGCCGGGCGGGCAGGTAGCGGGCGACGACGGTCCCGCCGGGAAGCTCGGGCAGGCGTCGCGGCAGCAGGCTGCGCTGCAGCATCGTCGCGAGTTCCTGTTCGGCGTCATGGGCGTGGGCGCGGGTGAGCGCCTGACCGGCCAGTGAGGCGGTGGCGGTCAGCAGCGAACGTTCCCTGGGGGCGAACTCGTGGGGCCGGTCCCAGCCGATCAGGCATACACCGGAGACACCGCCCTTGGCGGGCAGCGGCAGGACGGCAAGGCCTCCGGGGCCGATGCCGTCGAGCCCCGGTTCGAAGGCGGTGCCGGCCGGCCACAGGCCCGTACGGCCGTCTCGCAGAGCCCTCCGCAGGGTGGGCAGGGCGGTGAGGGGTGCGTCGGGCCACTCCGAACGCCACTGGGGACGCCATGCCCGCGGCCAGGCAGCGCGCTGCGGCGGGTCGAGCAGGGTGACCTGGAGCCGTTCGTGCTGCAGCTCCGCGACCGCCACCCGGTCGGCCCCCAGGCATTCGTGCAGGGCGGTGACCATCACCTGGCTGACGTCGCGCACGGTGGTGGCCTCGTCGAGCATCGCGGTCAGCCACTGGATCCGGCAGACGTCGTCGTCGCCCCGGTGCAGGGCCGTCGTCGTCACCACGCCCAGCACCTGCTCCGGCCGGTCGCCGGCACCCGCTGCCACGCGGCAGCTCAGGCTCAGCCAGCGCATCTCACCGGTGGGGCATCGGACGCGGAAGTCCAGTCCCCGTCGGCCGGACGCGCCGGTGGACGGCTCCAGCACCGACATCAGCGCGGGCAGGTCCTCCGGCAGTGCGCGCGCGAGCACGGAGTCCACCGTGCCGTCGAAGTCGTCCGGCTCGATGCCGACCAGTTCGCGCAGTGTCCCGTCCGCGTCGAGCGCGCCGGTCTCCGGCACCAGGACGAAGGAGCCGACGCGCATGCGGCGCAGCGCGGCACTCAGGTGGGCCGGCCGTGGCCCTCCGCCGGCTCCGGCCTCGCCCGCCAGCACGTCGGCGACCGTGTCCGCATAGCGCTCCAGGAAGCGCCGCTGCTCGGCTTCGAAGCCGTTCTCGCCGGCGCCCACGACGAGGCAGCCGAGCCGTCTGCCCTCGGCGCCCAGGGGCAACGCACCGAGCGAGGTCCGGGCTCGCGGCGGCGCCGGGGATCCCTCGGGGCAGGAGCCGAGTGCCGCGGGGGTCAGCCACAGCGGGCGGCTGGCGCGGAAGGCGCGGGCCGCGGGCGAGGGGCCGGACAGGGCCACGCGCTCCAGCAGCCCGTACTCGGCGGGAGCGCATCCGGCCGTGTCCACCGACCGGAGGTCGTCAGAACCCGCGTCGGGCACGTAGAGCACTGCCGACGCCGCTCCGGCGAACGTCAGGGCGCGGACACTCACGGGGGTCTCCGGCCCCGGTGGTGCGCCGGGGTCCGAGACGCCGGCCCCGGCCGCCTCCGGCTGCGGGAGTCCGGCCCCGGCACTGCCGTCGTGAGGCATGTCCGCATCTACCTCCCGTCCGTGCCGGGGTGCCGACACGGCTACCGCTGGTGACTCCCCTTACCAGAGTCGCATAGCGGGATGAACCGGACAGGCTGACGTCTTGTCGGCCACGCGGCACCGGGTTCGCGGGTCACCATGGCCGGTGCCACACTGGCGAGGTGGTCGTTGTGCGGCTTTCGCCTGCTCCGGGCGTGTGCCGGCCGGAATCCCGCCCCGCACCGGCCGGCCGCGCCGCTGGGCCGCGGTTACGGCCGCGACGTTCCAGGGAGGAGGGAGGTCTCGCGCATGAAAGCCTGCGTTCGGGACACCGCCCTTGCCTTGGCGGCGGTCTCGACGGCCGTGTCCCTCATCGCCTGCGGACCGGGCTCCGGGAGCACCTCCGGCGCAGGGGGCGCACGCAAGATCAGCGTGCTGCTGCCGGACTCCACCACAGCCCGCTGGGAGACGCAGGACAAGCCCCTGCTGGAGCAGAGGATCCGGCAGCTGTGCGGCGCCTGCTCGACCGAGCACGCCAACGCCAAAGGTGACGTGGCCATCCAGCAGGAACAGATGGACTCGTCGATCGCCGACGGGGTCGATGCCATCGTGCTGACGGCCGTCGACGCCAGAGCCATGGGCCCCTCGGTCGGAAAAGCGGCTGCCGCGCACATCCCGGTCATCGCCTACGACCGCCTCGTCGAGGGCCCGATCTCGGCCTACGTCTCCTTCGACGGCCAGGAGATCGGCAGGCTCCAGGGCAGGGCGCTGCTGACGGCCATGGGTGCCAAGGCGCACGGCGGCCGGATCGTGATGATGAACGGCGACCCCGGCGACCCCAACGCGCTGTCGTTCAAGCAGGGCGCACTGTCCGAACTCCGGGGGAGGGTGGCGATCGCCAAGGAGTACGACACACCCCAGTGGGCCACGGAGGCGGCGAACCGGAACATGTCCGGAGCCCTCTCCGCCCTGGGCGCCGACAGCATCGACGGCGTCTACGCCGCCAACGACGGCCTCGCCGCCGGCAGCATCGCCGCCCTCAAGGCCGACAAGGTCACCCCGCTGCCCCCTGTCACCGGGCAGGACGCCGAGCTCGCGGCCGTGCGGCGCATCGTCAGCGGCGATCAGTACATGACCGTCTACAAGCCGTTCGGACCCGAGGCTGCCGCCGGCGGCGCCATGGCCGTGGCCGCCGCCCGAGGCCAGCGCCTCGACGGGGTGGCCACCAGGCGGGTGAAAACCCGCAGCGGCGCGGAGGTTCCGGCCGTGCTGCTCACTCCGGTGTCCGTGATCCTTGCCACCATCGAGAGCACCTTGGTGAGGGACGGCGTGTACACGCTCGAACAAATCTGCCCCCCGTCACTCGCGGGCGACTGCCGCAAGGCCGGCCTCACCTGACAGGCGGGAGCGGCCGGCCCCGGGCCCCGGGAAGGAGGTGATTCTCTTGCCGCCCCCCTTGCTCGCCCTGCGCGGCGTGTGCAAGCGCTTCGGCGTCGTCGAGGTCCTCCGGGACATCGAGCTGGAGCTCTACGCCGGCGAGGTCCTTGCCCTGCTCGGCGACAACGGAGCCGGCAAGTCCACCCTGGTCAAGGTGATCTCCGGGGTCGCTCCCGCGGACCAGGGGAGCATCGAGTGGGAGGGCCGGCCCGTGCACATCCGGCGACCCCAGGAAGCCCGGGACCTCGGCATCGCCACCGTCTACCAGGACCTGGCGCTGTGCGGAAACCTCGACGTCGTCGCCAACCTCTTCCTCGGGCGGGAGATCCGCAGGTTCGGCTTCCTCGACGAGGTGGAGATGGAGCTCCGCACCACGCAGCTGCTGGAGCGCCTGACCCGGAGCGTCCCCGATCTGCGCGGTCCCCTGGTGTCGCTGTCCAGCGGCCAGCGGCAGACCGTCGCCATCGCCCGCTCGCTTCTCGGCGATCCGCGCGTCCTTCTTCTGGACGAACCGACCGCGGCGCTGGGGTTCGAACAGACCACCGAGGTCCTCGACCTCGTCGACCGTCTCCGCGACCACGGCCTGGGGATCCTGCTCATCAGCCACAACATGGGCGACGTGAAGGCCCTCGCCGACCGGGCCGCCGTGCTGCGGCTGGGCTGCAACAACGGCTTCTTCGACGTCAGCACCTCCTCCCAGGAGCAGATCGTCTCCTCCATCACGGGCGCCACCGAGAACGTGCCCCGCCGGCCTGCCCACCACGAGGCCGAGAGCGAGGAAAGGAATGCGTGACATGCCGGACGAGACACGGACCGATCCCGCGGCAGCCACCGCGAAAGCCCGTCAGGGCCGTGCCGGGCGTGCCGGCACCCGTGCCGTGGCGGGCTGGATCGCTCTCCGGCGGCGCGGCCTGCGCGCCGGTGAACTCGGCTACCTTCCCGTCACGCTCGTCCTCGCCGCGGTCTGGATCATCTTCCAGTGCCTGAACTCCGCCTTCCTCTCGCCCCGTAACCTGTCCAACCTCGGCGTGGACATCGTGGGCACGGGCCTCATCGCGGTCGGCATCGTCTTCGTGCTGCTGCTCGGTGAACTCGACCTGTCGGTCGGCTCGATCAGCGGGCTCGCCGCCGCGGTCTTCGCGGTGCTCAACGTCAACAACGGCGTGCCGGAATGGCTCGCCCTGATCGCCGCCGTACTGACGGGCACCGTCGCGGGAACCGTCCAGGGGTACTCCGTCGCCAGGACCCGGGTGCCGGCCTTCGTGGTCACCCTCGCCGGACTGCTGACGTGGAACGGACTCATGCTCGCCATCCTCGGCACCAGCGGCACCGTCAACCTCGACGAGAACGGGCTCATCGCCCACCTCACCAGCTACTACTTCACCAACGCCGGCGTCGCCTATGCGGTGGCGGCGCTCGCCACGGCTCTGGTCTTCCTCACCTCCTACCTGAACAGGCGCCGCCGCAGGGCCGTCGGCATGCCGCACCGCCCGCTGCACACCATCGGGGTGCGCACGGGAGCGGTGGCGGTGATCGCGTTCGGCTCCGCCTATCTGCTGAACCAGTTCCAGGGCCTGCCGCTGGCTCTGCTGATCTTCCTCGCCACGGTGGCGGGCCTGGACGTCGTGCTCCGGCGCACGTCCTACGGACGGCAGGTCTACGCGCTGGGGAGCAGCGTCGAGGCGGCCCGTCGCGCCAGCCTCAGCGTGACCGGCGTACAGACGGCCGTGCTCGCGGTCTCCGGCACCCTGGCGGCGGCCGGCGGCCTGTTCCTGGCCTCGCGCATCACGTCGGTGAGCCAGAACTCGGGCTCCGGCGTCCTGCTGCTCAACGCCGTCGCCGCCGCCGTCATCGGCGGCACCAGCCTGTTCGGCGGACGCGGTACGACCTGGTGCGCAGTGCTCGGCATACTGGTCATCCAGTCGATCGCCTCGGGCATGGCCCTCACCGACACGCCCACCGCCGCCCAGCTGGTGATCACGGGCGGGGTGCTCTTCGCCGCGGTGGTCATCGACTCACTGTCCCGGCACACACAGCAGGCGCACGGGCGCGCCTGACGCCGCGACGGGGGTGCGGGGCGCTGGGCCCGGGCCGGACGGACAGCGAATCATGCCCGGTATATTGGCCAATGAGACAGTTTGGTGTCGGCCGGGTGGCAGCTCTCTGTCGGTCGGGTGAGCCCGGGGGAGACGGCAGGCGCCTCGGGACCCACCGCGAGGAAGTACCGATGAGGCCCAGACCCGTCCTCTTCTCAGCTGCTTCCGCCGTCTTCGCCCTCGTGCTGCTCGGCGCCTGCGGCGGCGGCTCCGGCAGCCCGGGCACGCCGAGCGGCGGCAAGCCGCTGGTCGGCGTCGACTACCCGCGCTCCGACACCGACTTCTGGACCGCCTACATCAGGTACACGCCCGAATACGCCGAGCAACTCGGCCTCTCGCTCAGGACCACCAACTCGCAGAACGACGTCGCGAGGCTCGCCGCCAACGTGCAGACGCTCATCCTCCGGGGTGCCGAGGCCATCGCGATGGCGCCGCAGAGCACATTCGCCATCACGCCGATCCTGGCGCAGTTGCAGGTCGCGAAGATCCCGGTCGTCACCATCGACACCCGCCCCGACGCCGGCAAGGTGTACATGGTGGTCCGCGCCGACAACCGCGCCTACGGCGAGAAGGCGTGCAAGTACCTGGGCACCAAGCTGGGCGGCAAGGGCAAGGTCGTGATGCTCCAGGGCGACCTCTCGTCGATCAACAGCCGCGATCGCACCGAGGGGTTCGACGCGTGCATGAAGGCGAACTACCCGGCCGTCAAGGTGTTCGCGGAGACCACCAACTGGGACGAGGACGTCGCCGCGCAGAAGCTCCAGACCGACCTGACCGCCCACCCGGACATCAAGGGCATCTACATGCAGGCCAGCTTCGCCCTGTCCAGCACGCTCCACGTGCTCAGGGAGCAGGGACTGCTGGTCGGCCCGAGGAACCCGAAGCACGTGTTCGTGGTCTCCAACGACGGCATCCCCAGGGAGCTCGAGGACATCTCCGACGGCACCATCGACGCCACCGTGTCCCAGCCGGTCGACCTCTACGCCAAGTACGCCCTGGGCTACCTGAAGGCCGCGATCCACGGGAAGACGTTCAAGCCCGGCAGGACCGACCACGAGAGCACCATCGTGCGGCTCCGCGACGGACTTCTGGAGGACCAGCTCTCCGCCCCGCTCGTCACCGCCGACGGCGGCACGTACGGCGGCGTCCCCAGCCTCAGGAGCACCGACACGTCGCTGTGGGGCAACAGCCTCGGCTGACAGTGAGGCGGCCTCCCGGCCGACGTGGGCGGCGACGAGTCCGCACGTCCGGCCGGAGCCGATCCATGCGGGGTACGGCGGCGGCGTCCGGTGCCGACCTGGCCACCGCCCGCGCGATCGCCCGGTGGGAACGGAGCGTGCGCACCGAGGCGGCGGTGCTCTCCCTGGGCGGACGGCCGACTGCTGTGAATCTCGCCGGCACCTTTCGGCCGCTCCGCCTGGAGGCAATCCAAAAGGACGTTTCAGGCGTACTGGAGGTAGGCCGCATTCCGGGAGTGCGCACCTGATCGGTCGGCCCAGTACAGCGGGACCTCGGATGCGGGACGTGCTCCGCGGCCGCGGCCATCCATCTCGTGCCACCGAGAGTCGCGCGAGACGTCGGAAGGAAGGGCGTATCCATCATGCGAGCACAACGCGCGAGGCGTCTCGGCGCGACGTTCGCTGCCGGCATTCTGATGGCCGGCGGCGCTGCGCTCAGCGCAGCCGGCACGGCCGCAGCGGCCCCTGCCGTGCACACCCAGGCGCCCGCCAATTGGTGCTACGGCAACTACGACTGGCGCTGCTCCGACCACGGCGGGTTCCGCTACAACTACCCGGGGTTCTGCTTCAGTCACCCGGGGTTCTGCTACGACAACCGCTTCGACAACCGCTTCGACAACCGCTTCGATCACCGCTACGACAACCGCTTCGATCACCGATTCGCCGACGGAAGCGCCGTGATCATCGTGGTTCGGTAGTGCCCGCCGCAGTCACCCGAGGGCGCGCCCGTCTTGGACGTGCCCCCGGCCCCTTCCGCACTGGTGCCCCCCGGCAGGAACAATCCACACGGGCGGATCGAGGGGCAGTCATCCGTCGTCATCGGCTACTGCCGTTACCCGTGGTTCCCCGCCGGCTCCGGCACGCATGAGCCGTGGGGCACAGCGGTCGGCCGTGCCGTGATGATGGCCGAATGAAAGAAGAGTCGCCCGTACCGTCGCCGGTCGTCCTCGGCATAGACGATCTCCGGCCACTGCCTTGGACCACGCGGATCGCGCGCAGCAGCGCCGAAGGTGTCAGGCTCCTGCACGAGCACCGCGACAGCTTCATCGATGAACTCTGGCTCGACCACGACCTCGGCGGCGACGACAGCATCTTGCCCGTGGTCACCCTCCTGGAAGAAGCAGCTTTCAACGGGCGGCCTTTCCGCATCGGCACGGTCTTCGTGCACGGTGCCAACCCCATTGGCGCCGAGACCGTCGTCCGGTCGCTCACACGCTGGAACTACCAGGTCCGGCGGGCGACGGTCTAGGAATCCGCAGCCGCCGCGCGCAGCCTTAGCAAGCGCGGCCGTTCTCTCGGTCCTGCCGGGGACCGCCTCCATTACGTTCGGCGTCTCCTGCGACAATGCGCGACGGTGACGCTGGTCATGAGGCGGGGGAGGAACGGCGTGCTGCTCTGGGGGGTGCTCGCACTGATCGCGGGCGGCGCTTTCATCGTGGTGTCCTGTGGCTACCGCGGCGTGGACGTCTGGGTGTGGGACTGGGCAGACGTGACCTTTTCGCCGCGTTACAGGACACGATGGGGGACGCCTTGGAAGAGCCTTGCCCGCATGAGACTGCAGTTCGGATTCATGGGAGTCGGGTTGGTGATCCTCGGACTGGTGGCCATGACGCGCTGACAGCGCAGTAACGGGCGATCCTCTGCGTCCGTCCGCGTATCAGGTTTACCGCCGCGAGGCGTTCTGAGCGTGGCCGCTCTCTACGGTGATCGACTCATGACCCGGCATTGGCCATGCGGGCGCGCGTCGGCGCAGCGCGCGCAGAGCGGTCCGAAGGCAGGAGCGCAGCCGCCTTGAGAGGTAGAGAACCTGTAACTGGGCCTACAGCCGTTGCGCCTGCCGGTCGCTACTCAAGATCATAGTCGGCAGCGAGTTATCGGTCGGGCCCCATGAAGTCGGGCGAAAACTCAGCGACTTGGCCGTACTGGTCCCGATAGGTCAGAATTCGAACCTGCGACACCCGCTCTAGGAGTTCGATCGAGCACCTCTCATACGGCCCCTGCGCGCCCACCGCTATGGCGCGCATGATCGCTCAACGCCGGATACGCAGGATCCGCCGGCACTGTTCCGCCGTATACGCCTGGCGGACCGCACGGCGCCCGGCAGCGCTCCGTCACCGGGTGCCGCGCGGGCGAGGGGCCTACCGTGGGAGATGGTCCAGGCGTCGGCCCAGCCGACCGGCCGGTCGTTCACGCCGGGGGCGGAAGGAGGCACGAGATGTCCGATGCCATACGGGACACCACGGCCCGGCGCGTACGACATTTCGTCGACGCCGGATATCTCGACGCCGGGCCCGTCGAGGCGGCGGTGGAGGGAGCCGTCTACCGACTCGGGGACGGGACGGTGGCCAAGGTGTGGGAGCACCGACGGGGATCCGAACTGCGGAGGATGCAGGGTTTCTACGCCGATGCCGCGGCGCACCTGCCGTTCGGCGCCCCGGAGATCCTCGCCGTCGAGGACTTCGACGGTGTCCCGATGACCGTGGAGCGGGAGCTGACCGGCGAGCCCTTGGCGGGCAGGATCCGCACCGACGACCCGGACGAGGTGCTGCCCGAAGCGGTCGACTGCCTGGTCGGCGTGTTGCGCGCCCTCGCGGACGCCCATGACGTCGACGAGGTCAAGCACCTCCCTGTGCTGGACGAGGAACGCCCGCTGTGGGAAGGCCACACCACTTTCGGATCCGCCCTGGCGGACCTGGTGGACCGGCGGGTCAGCCGGTGCGCGGACCGGCTCTCCACGCATGTCCGCGACTTCGACGACACGCGCGCCCGGCTGCTTCGGAAGCTGCGCTCGCTGCCCCGTACCGACGAGGCGGTCGTCCACGGTGACGTTTTCCCGGAGACCGTGCTGGTGGACGACGACCTGCGGCCGCTCGCCCTCGTGGACTACGGCTTCCTGTCCACGGCCGGGGACCCCCGCTTCGACGCCGCCGTGGCCGCGGCCATCTTCCCGGCGGGCACCGAGCACGCCCCGGAGATCACCCGGCAGCTCACCACGCGGTTCGCCGACGAGTTCGGCTACGCGGTCGACGACCTCCTGCTGTACCGGGCCGCCTATGCGATGGCCACGAGCGACGCCTTCGCGCCGGGCGGCGGTGACGACCACTTCGCCTGGTGCGTCACCGTGCTCGAGGACCCGGCCGTCGCCGAGTCCCTGCACCGCTGACGCACCGCGGGCAGCCGGGCAGCCGGGAAGTTCCGCATGATGCGGACATGGTGCTGGACGACCCGCACTGGGGGAGTGGAGAGACCCGCCCGCTCACCAGTGGGACGCGGCCTGAGCGTCCTGTGCGAGGCGTGGAGGGCTCAGGTGCCGAGGACGCACAGAGCTGCCGGAGCTCCGTGCGTCTGTGGGGGCCGCCCGAGCCGTACGTTTGGCCCGCATCTGGCCCGCACGTTGCGGGTGCTGCGGCGCGGTGAGGGTGACTCGACCTGCCAGCGCCCGAGCCGTACGTTTGGCCCGCATCTGGCCCGCACGTTGCGGGTGCTGCGGCGCGGTGAGGGTGACTCGACCTGCCAGCGGGAGACAAATGTACGCAAAGGCATAGTGATACGTCCATAATCGGCCCGTTCTGTGCCAACCGGTCACGGCAGTGCCCGGGCGCTCACGGGCGGCCGAGCACCGAAAGGAGTCCCCTCATGGCAGACGTCAAGGTCGGGCTGTACGTATACGTCGAGGCCAAGCCCGGCAAGGAGGAAGAGGTCGCCGACTTTCTCCGCAAGGGCCTTGACCTCGTGCAGGAGGAGCCCGAAACCGTCGCCTGGTTCGCCGTGCGCCTGAGCGCGACCGCCTTCGCGATCTTCGACGCCTTCCCCACCGACTCCGCACGTCAGACCCACCTCAACGGCCGGCTCGGCAAGGCCCTGATGGAACGAGCCGGCGAGCTGTTCGCCCAGCCGCCTTCCATCGAGCGACTCGACGTTCTCGCCCACAAACTTCCCTGAGGACCGGACGCGGCTGGGCGCCCCGGCGTGGCCGCTTCCACCCCCGATGCTCGCACTCTCCGACCCCTCTCAGCACCTGCCGCGAGACGTTGACGGGCAGGGTGAATCCGGTGCTTCGCACGGGCGGGTCCTCCACCCACGTCGTGTACGTCCACGAGCGGTGCGGTCCCCCCGAAGTCGTGTGTGCGGGGCACGACTTCGCCGCGGCCGCGCCCGTCCGTCGGTTGTCGCTGAGCAGCCCCGCGCGGCCCGCAGCCTCCCCGAACGGGGACTGCGGGCCGGGGAGGGCCGCCCTCAGGCAGGAATGAGACCGTGGGGGTTGATGATGAACTTCTCGGGCACTCCGGTGTCGAAGGTCGCGTAGGCTTCGGGGGCCTCGTCGAGGCTGATCACCTTCGTGTTGAGCATGGAGCTCAAGTAGGGCATGCGGTCCCACAGGATCGCCATCATCAGCTCGCGGTTGTAGTGCATGATCGGTGCCTGCCCGGCGGAGATCCGCGGCGACTTGATCCACGCCTTGCCGAAGTCGATCGGGTACGTCCCCTCTTGCTCGGCCTTCGACTTCGCGAGCGGGTCGGGGCCGTAGACGCCGATGACTCCGGTGGCTCCGCCCGCCCGGGTGGCGTCGACCACCTGGTTGATGGCGTAGGCCGGGTCCATGTCGTCGCCCTCGCGGCCGATGCCGTGTGCCTCGGTGCCGACGTAGTCGACTGCGCAGTCGACCCTGGGCTCGCCCAGGATGGCCTCGATCTGGTCGGTGAGTGCTGCGTCCTGCCTCAGGTCGATCGTCTCGCAGCCGTTCTTCTTCACCAGCTCCAGACGGTCCGTGCTGTAGTCGCCGACGATGATGCAGGACGCCCCGAGGAGGCGCGCCGCGGCGGCGCCGCCGCGGCCGACCGGGCCGGCGCCGGCGATGTACACGGTCGAGCCCGGCTTGGCACCGGCCTCCATGAGACCGTGGAACGCGGTGGGCAGGATGTCCGAGAGCAGCGCCAGGTCACGGATCTTCGCCATGGCCTGGTCCCTGTCCGGGAAGCGCAGGAGCTGGAAGTCGGCGTACGGGACGAACAGGTACTCGGCCTGGCCGCCGGTCCAGTCGCCCAGGTTGAAGCCGTACGCTCCGCAGGACACCTTGGGGTTCGTGGTCTCGCAGACGTCGGTCCGGCGCGCCCTGCAGTTGCGGCATCGGCCGCAGGCGACGTTGAACGGGACGGAGACGAGGTCGCCCTCACTGAGGAACTCGACGTCGGGGCCGACCTCGATGACCTCCCCGGTCATCTCGTGCCCCATCACCATGCCCTGGGGCACCGGGAAGGACCCGCGGTAGATGTGCAGGTCGCTACCGCAGATGTTGGTGGCGACGATTCGGAGGAGGGTGCCATGCGGGGCGCTTTTCCCGTTCGGCATCTGAAGCTTCGGGAAGTCGAGAGACTCGACGCGCATGTCTTTCGGGTTATGGAAGACGACGGCGCGGTTGCTGCTTGCCATGACGATCTCCTCTACTGATCCAGGGCGACTCGGCCGTGGAAGTGCCGGCGATCATTTCGGTGGCTGTGCGACCTTCCCAACGTAGGGCTGTCACCCAATGTCCGCACGGCGAGATCGGACCCCCTCTGCCCGCGTGCCATCGCACCAACGCTGCGTGCGACGCTCCCGGCCGAGCACGTCATCTCCATCCGGGCAGCGCCCGTGCGGCCGGTAACCCGCGTCGCTGAGTACGCCGGCCTCCGCGTCATCCGCCTGCATGACGCCCGCCAGGGCACCGCCACGCTCCTCACGGCGGCCGGAGCCGCACCCCGCGTCGTGATGGCGATCCTCGGTCACTCCCAGATCAGCACCACCATGGACGTCTACACCCATGTCATCCAGGACACCCAGCGCGAGGCCATGAGCCACATGGACCGGCTGCTCAGGAAGCGTCCCAGTCGCCGGTGACCACCGGCGCAAGCCGTATCCAGAGCCCCGGACCGTGATCGGTACGGGGCCCTTGCGCTGGCCTCACGCACAGTAGCCTCAGGCCATGTCCGAGACCTAGGTGGCACATTTCTATGACGACCTGGCCGACGACTACCACCTGATCCATACAGATGGGGACGCAGCCATTCGCCGGCAGGCGCCCTGGACGGCCTGACAGGCCAGGACAACACGTCAGTGCTCGACTGCTCCTGTGGCATCGGCACGCGGGCCATCGGTCTCGCGCTGCGCGGACACCGCGTAACGGGCACGGACCTCAGCGTCCGTGCCGCCGCCACCTCCACCTGCCGGGCCCACCGAACCACCTCCACCTGCAGGGCCCACCGAGCCCCTGACCCTGCCGGTCACTGCTGCCGAGCCCCGGCGACCGGAAGCCTGTCGGACCGCGTCCGCGAACAGCACGCGGCCGTCCACGCCCTGATCCGCGAGGGCGTCAGCCTGCGCGCCATCGGCCGGCGACTGGGCCTGGCCCGCGGCACCATCCGCCGCCTGGCCCACGCCGCGGACCCCGACGAACCGCTGGTCGGCCGCTGGACCGGACTGACCGCCTGATCCACGACCTTCACTTCAGGAGACCCTGACCACTCAGGCCCGACGCCAACGTCGAAAGGGAAGTTCGCCTGAGGCGGCCAGATTTTTGCCTCAGCGGGTGGGACGTAACTCTGTGGCCACAGCGTCTTCAGAGTGTGGACGATGAACAGGATCTCGGATGAAGCGCCGGTACGAAGAGGAATTCATGGCGTTCGCCGCTGCGCGATCCGCACCTCTGTTCCGCTCTGCGTGCGTGCTCACCAGCGGTGATGTGCACCTCGCGGAGGACCTGGTACAGGACACGCTGGGCCGGATGTATGCCAACTGGCGCAAGATCGCGCAGGTGGACGACCCAGCGGCCTACACCCACACCGTCCTCGTACGGGCCTACCTGTCCTATCGCCGCCGGCGCAGCAGCTCCGAGCAGCCCACCGGCAGTGGCAGGCACCGAGCCAGAACGCCCCCTCGACCCGTACCACGCCGATCCTGACACCGGCCCAACTGCGAGCCATCGCAACCAGCTCGCAGTGGCAGTAACGCCCGCCGCGGCCGTGCGGCGGGCCGGCACGATCACGGCGGACAGATCACCTCGGCGTTCGGCGACTGTCTGGCCGCGCCCGCGCCGACAGTACTGATCTGCCTACAGGCGCGGAACGACATCGTACGGGCGGCGCGGAGTCAGGCGTCCATCAAACGAGCCGCACACAACCCAACTTGCCGTCCGCGAGTCCCACTTACGGATAGTTCTGTCAGCCGTCGCCCCCTGAAGGTACGAGGAAGTCGTCATGACGCAGTCCCCCAGATCGCGGCGGCATGCCACCGGCCGGATCACGGCCGAGAAGGCGGATCCGCCGGAGCTGGCCGGCGGTGGCAGGGCTGCCATGCGCAGAGCCGGCAAGAAGCCCGAGAGAAGGCGCGCGCTTAAGATCGTCGGGCTGTTGCTGGGGTTCGTGTTGGTGCTCGGCGTCGGCGGTGCCTCGTACGCCTACTGGAAGCTGAACGGCAACATCAGGTCCGACGATCTGTCCGCCAACGGCAAGGACGGCGCCGGGCACGAGAAGGTCGACGCGTTCGGACGCAGCCCGATCAACATCCTGGTCATCGGATCCGACGCCCGCAGCAGCGCGGCGGACTGCAAGCTGGGCGGCGCTTGCGGAACGGCCGGCGGCGCCCGAGCCGACGTGGAGATGATCGTGCACATATCCGCCGACCGGTCCAACGCCACGGTGATGAGCATCCCCCGCGACCTGCGGACCGACTGGAGCGGCTGCCACGACCCGGGCCACCCGAGCATGTCGGCGCAGATCAACGCGGCGATCAACTCGGCTTTGAACGGCGGCCCCGGCTGCAGCGTCGTCGCGGTGCACCAGCTCACCGGGATACCCATCGACCACTTCATGATGATCGACTTCGCCGGCGTGGTGGCGATGTCCAACGCGGTCGGCGGGACGCCTGTCTGCGTCAGCAAGAACGTCTACGACCCCTACAGCCACCTGAAGCTGAAGCAGGGTCCGCACATTCTGAAGGGTGACGCCGCGCTGGAGTTCGTGCGGACCCGGCACGGCTTCGGTGACGCCAGTGACAGCCGCGGCCGTACCGACGCCCAGCACATCTTCCTCAACGCACTCCTCAACCAGATGAAGAGCAAGGGCACGCTGAGCAGCCCGGAGAAGATGTGGGGCATAGCCAACGCCGCGACCAAGGCGCTGACCGTCGACAACAGCTTGGACTCCCCCAATAAGCTCATCGACCTGGCCCTCGACCTCAACAAGGTGCCCGCCGGTCGGATCACCTGGGCCACCATGCAGACCCAGGACGTCGACGTGCCGGGCGGCGGATCCAAGACGGTGATCGCCCCGGGCGCCAAGGAGTTGTTCAAGATCATCGCGGACGACCAGTCGCTCACCGCGTCCACCGGGAAGAAGGGCTCCCCCTCGGCGACCGCCAGCCCGGTCTCCGCCGCCTCGGTCTCCGTCCATGTCGAGAACGGCACCGGGGTGTACCACCGGGGGGCGGCGATTGCCCAGGTGCTGATCGGCCAGGGCTTCAGCAACGAGACCGACTCGGGGAACGGGACTCCCTCCACCGCCACCTCGCTGACCTACCCGGCCGGGCAGGAGGCGCAGGCCCAGGCGGTCGCCAAGGCGCTCGGCCTGCCGTCCAAGGCGGTCGAGCAGGGCACCGATCCCCAGATCGTGCTGCTCATCGGCACCGACTGGACGACCGGTGACACCTACCCCGGCGGCAAGCCGGCCCCGGCGCACGTCGACACCCAGGTGGCTCTGAAGGGTTCCAACCAGCGGACCGGCAACAGCAAGGAGTGCGCGCAGGTCAGCACCTACGGCGACGTCATTGGGCTGGACGCCGCCGGCATGCCCACCAGTTCGGATCACGCGCACTCCAGCACCTCCCCGACCGAGGCGTACGCCCTTGCCAAGAACGTGAAGGACTCGGCGCCGTAAGCCTCTGGGCCCCGGCACGGTCGGTGCTGTCGTGCTCTTTACCGCGACCGCTTCCTGCACCGTCGCGCTTCCGCTGCTGCTGTACACGCTCCGCGGAGAGCGCATAGTCGCCCCGCTGCGGCTAGGTGACCGCATAGACACCTCACGACGCCAACTCGTCAAGCCGCAGCGGCCGAGGCAGTCGGCTGACCTGGCCGGAGAGGGAATCGGGGAGAACTGATGCCTATAGGCACGAAGATCGGGCCGATCGGCGTGGGCGTGCGGGTGGGTGGTCGCGGTAGACGCGGGGGTCCAGGCCCAGGGCCGATCGGCGTCGTGCTGTTCCTGGAGTTCTTGTGGCTCGTGGGCACGGTGCTGAACCGCATCTGACGCTGGACCTACGCCTGACGATGCGGTTCGTTGGCTTTGACCTGCGCGTTTCCGATGTCCGAGAAGCCTGTTCTCACTACGCGTGTTGCCCCAAACCCACGGTTCGAGCGTGGCACTTGACCGGACGTGACCCCTGTCGCCGTCGGGTCTGGCGGTGAACAGTACTGCTGACGCGGAAGGTCGCCAGGGTCGGGCTCGGGCTTTCAGCTTGGGAAGCTGCGATCTTTCGTTGCCGGTTCGGGCGCTGACCTGGTTGAACGACTGAGACCAAGATCGGGTAAAGGACGCTCGTGCAACTGTTCGCCTTTCCGAAGCTGATCTAGCCTCGGTTCAGCTCCAGCGGACAGCTGACTGGATGTGACAGGCCGTGCGCGACGGCGATCCTGCGCCCTCACCGGCCAGGGGGAGGAGCGCACCGGATGCGCCGCGGACGACCACTCGTGACACCCGCCGTTCTGGCGGTCCTGCTCAGCGGCCTCGGCGCCGGCACTGCTCACGCGGATACCGGTACCGCGCTGTACGTCGACAACCTCGCCGCCAACTGCAGCGACACCGGCCCCGGCTCACAGGCGGAGCCCTTCTGCCAGATCCAGCCGGCCGCGCAGGCCGCGACCGCGGGCGACATCGTTCGCATCGTCGGCAACAACACCGCCTACGCCCCGGTGACCATATCGAGCAAGGGCACGGCAGACGCGCCCGTCAGATTCTTCGCCGCAGCCGGCACCGGAACAGAGGTCAAGGTGACGGGCGGGCAGACGACGGGGATCACCTTCTCGGGCGCCCAGTACGTCGACATGGCCGGTATCCACGTCTCGGCCGGCGCAACCACCGCCCTGGCCTTCGCGGACTCACAGCACATCACCTACCGCCTCGCCACCGTCGGAACCGGCCTCCACACGGTGGCGACCATCCCGGCGATCACGGTCGACGGTGCCTCCTCCGGTATCGCGCTCACCCGGGACCTGGTCACCCTGTCGGGCGGGCCGGTCTTCGCCAGCGCGGCCGGAGCACAGGACGTCACGCTCTCCGACGACCGCTTCGCCGGGACCGTGCGTGGCGGCGTCACGGCCGTGGGCACCACCGGCATCCACCTCGCCGGCGACACCATCTCGACGGTGTGCGGGAACGCGATCAGCCTGACCGGCGGCACCTCCGGGTCGGTCGAGAACACCGTCGTGATGCCCGGCACGACCACCACCTGCTCCGACACCGGCACACCGGCCGAGATCACGGTGGACGCCACCTCCGCCGCACAGGTCACCGAGGACTACAACGCGGTCAACCCGCTGTCGACCGGCACCGACTACGACTGGGCCGGCACCGCCTACGCCACCAGCCAGGCCCTTCGGAACGGCACCGGGCAGGGCGCCCACGACCTGGACCAGACGGACCTGACCATCCCCGTGACGGAGTGGCTGACGGAGCACTCCCCGCTCATCGACTCGGGCGACGCCAACGCCCTCGGAGCGACCTCCACGGACTACTACGGCAATCCCCGGGTCAACGACCCCCTGGTCGCCGACACCGGCACGGGTGACAGCTCGTACGACCGGGGTGCCATGGAGTTCCAGGACCCGTTCACGGTGAGCGGGATCGCCATGTCGCCGCGCTCCGCCTACGTCGGAGTGGTCACCACCTTCACCGCCAAGGTGAACAACCCCTGGTCGGACGCGCTGGACGGCGCGAGTTACGCGTTCGACTTCGGCGACGGCACCACGACCACATCGTCCACCGGCTCCGCGACACACACGTACACGCAGGACTCCGGGACCGGCTACGTCCAGGCCGCGGTGACGGTGGACAGAACCGACGGCACCCGGCTGGGCACGAGCGGGTTCATCACGTTCGGGGTCACCCAGCCCCCTGGGCCCACCGCGGGCCTCTCCTGCGGGCAGGACCCGTCCGAACCCCGCACCGCGAGCTGCGCGTTCACAGCCACCGGCTACTACCAGATGACCAGCGACCGGATCACTTTCGGCGACGGCTCGGCGGCTGTCACAGTCATCGGCTCGAGCGGCTACACCGCTCACACCTACGCCACCGCCGGTACGTACACCGTCACCCAGCACATCACCGACTCCGACGGGCGCACCGCCACGACGACCACCAAGGCGACGGTCGGCCCCTCCTACGTGGTCACGAGCCCGAAGCGCATCCTGGACACCCGCAACGGCACCGGCGCCGCCAAGCGGAAGGTGGGTCCCGGGGGCGTGGTCCGCCTCAAGGTCCTCGGCGTGGGCGGCGTCCCGGCCTCCGGGGTGACCGCGGTGACCATGAACGTCACCGACGCCGACGCCACCACGAGCAGCTACGTCACGGTGTACCCGGACGGCACCAGTCGCCCGACCGCCTCCAATCTCAACTTCACCGCCGGGCGGGTCAACCCGAACCTGGTCACGGTCCGGGTCGGCAGCCACGGCTATGTCGACCTCTACAACGCCCACGGCGACGTCGACCTCATCGCCGACGTGCAGGGCTACTTCACCAATGTGCCCAGGACCGGCGCGCACCTGAGCGGTCTGTACCCCCTCACCACACCCGTGCGGGACCTGGACACCCGCAACGGCACCGGTGTCCCCAAGGGCAAGGTCGCACCAGGCAGCACCACGACCGTCACCCTGCGACCCGGGGTTTCTTCCGCGACGGCCGCCGTCCTCGACATCACCGCGACGGCAGGCACCACTGGCGGCGTGGTCACCGTCTACTGCGGAAGCCGCCCGAGTACATCGAACCTGAACTACCGCGCCGGGCAGACCGTCTCCAACCTGGTGGTCACGCCCGTCTGCAGCGGCAAGATCAAGATCTACAACAGTGGCGGTCACGTCAACCTGATCGTGGACCTCCAGGGCCTCTACACCACGGGCGCAGGCCCGTTCGTACCGACCAGTCCCACCCGCTTCCTCGACACCCGCAACGGCACGGGCGCCCCTGCCGGGCCGCTGGGCGCGGACGGCACCCTCACGGTGAAGGTCGCCGATGTCGACGGCGTCCCGGCCGACGCCCGCGCGGTACTGGTCAACCTCACGGGTGCCGCCCCGACCACCGCCACGCACCTGAGGGCCTACGGCGACGGCAGCCTGCCGAACGTCTACAACGACAGCCTTGCTGCCGGAGAGACCCGCCCTGTCCTGGCCGTGCTTCCGGTCGGCGCAGACGGCTGCATCCGCATCAACAACGCTCAGGGAGCCGTCAACGTCATCGCCGACCTGGAGGGATACTCCGGCTGACCGGCTCCGGTCCCGCGAGCCGGCCACCAGCACGCTATCCCGGACAGGGGTGCACGCTTTCCAGCTTTTCGCGCGGCCGTATGGGGGCGTTGGCAGGGGTTCGCTGGGCAGGTCAGAGGCAGTGCGCGTACGGCGGTGAACGGTGGCGGCCGTGGGCGCGCAGTCACTCTTGGTACAAGGCAGCTCGCAGGTAGGCGATCAGATCACCGGTCGGCACCTCGACCCATTTCGCCCCGGGCACCCCGGGGCGAAATGGGGCAAATGACCTCATAACGCTCTTCGTGCGGCTCGTACACCAGGACCTGACGCTTCGTTCCGTCCAGCAACGGAAACGGATCCACACACAGGCGGACGGCACCGTGCGTGATCGATGGGAACATATTCCTCAGTACCTCGTCCGCACGGAGGCGACGCAGAAGGTTCCACTGTCTCCGGTGGAATTCGGACAACAGGAGGCCGGACCACTGCAAAGAGGTAGGCTCTTCGCTTTCGAGGGATCTGGCGAATTCATCGAGCTCCAGGAAATCGAATCTCGCCTTCAACTCATCGACCGGTGCGCCTTCCCGCCATGCAGTGACCGCCTCCACGAGCAATCCGAGGTCGTCCGTCGAGCCGATCTCCCAGGCGAACCCGGGAACCCCTTCGGTAAACCCGATAATGTCGACACGTACCCGGAACAGACGCTCCTCGGTCGCGGTATGGACCGACAGGAAGCCCCTTGCCGTCTCGATACTGATGAAGTCGGATTCCCCAGGCGGTGGCCCGATGTCGCATCCGCGCCGCTTGGCGGCCTTTTTTATGCCGTGTATGCCGTTCCCGGGCTGCTGCAGACGGAGGAATCGGGCGCGAGGACCACGCCGCGCTTGGCGGCCCCTTCACATTGATCGACACCGACAAGGGGCACCGCACGCGTACGCGGAGGTGCAGGACGACAGTCGTCTCCTCCGATCACAGGCGCTGACCCCGAGCGAGTCGTCGGCGCTCGTCGAGCAACTGATGGGAGAGGCGTGAACGTGCAGCGCAGCAGGGCGGCTGTGCCGGAAGCCGCCTGGTTCGAGAGCAGTTACAGCACGGGCAACGGCGGCGAATGCATCGAGGTCGCCGAAGCTCCCGGGGCCGTACACATCCGGGACTCGAAGGCCCGATCCGGACCGGTTCTGACGGTCACCCCCCAGACGTGGGCCGAGTTCGTCGGGCTGGCGGCCGACCGGACCGTCTGAGCCGTACATGCGCAACTCCCGTGGGCCCCAGCCACACAGGCGGCTGGGGCCCACGTCCGGTGTCCTGCTCCACGGACACGTCACTCGGACACCGCCCGCCTCGCCACGTCCTCGGCGGTGCGCGACTCGTCCGTGGCGGACCGGAATGCGGGGCCGTCCTTGCCGCGCCTCCCGCCCGGCCACCAAGGGAGTGGGAGCGTGCCTGCGCCTACATGGGCAGTGCGGGGAACACGACCACCGAGCCGTCCTTGTCGCGGGCGATCTCGATCGCCACGTCCGCCGTGCGGCTGTTGACCGTGACGCCGTCGCCCAGCGTGCGAATCCGGTGTGCCGCGCGCATCAGACGATCGACTTCATCGGTCGTGAAGACGGGCCGCCAACCTTGCGGGCCCGCCAGCTCCAGCGCCGAAAGGTGCACCAGGACACCGGCGATGCCTGACTCCAGTTCGTCGAGGCGCTGCTGGTCGCGCTTGAGCTCGCGGGAGAAGTTCTCGAACACGTTGTCAGGGTTGTCCTGGGCATGCTCGACCGCCTGCAGAACGACGACCCGTCGCTTCAGCGCAACGGCCAAGGCGGCGAGTTCGAGGTGGGCGCGGAAGGTGCCGCCTTGATTGTCGACACCGGGGAACGACTTGGTCAGCTTGCCGACCTCGACGGGCTTGCCGTCGGGCAGCTTGTCGAGTGCGCTCTGCCACTGGGCAAGGCGGCGGTCGGCGCGGCCCAGGGCAGTGTTGATGGCGTGCACTGCCGAGTCCAGTCCCAGCGAGACACCGAGCTTGCCCTGGTCGAGCAGAATGGCTGTGGCCTTGTCGATGGCATCCCGGCAGCCGTCGAGTTCGCTGTGCTCGTCTTCGAGCTTCTGTTCGTGCAGTTTCTCCAGCAGTTCCGTGATGTGTTCGATGGCCTGCTGGCGCTTGCGGTCGGCATGCGCGCTCACCCCCACCGCCACGGCCATGAGCACGAGCGGCGCGGCCACGGTGAGCGCCGCACTGCCGGCGGCCGCGACGCCGGCTGTCGCACCGGCTCCGCCGACCGCGCCTGCTGCGGCCACTTTGCCGACCGGCACGAACGTCGCCTGGGCGGCGATGCCCGTCGAGTTCATGAGCGCGCTGTGGATGCCACCGGCCGCCGCATTCGATGCCATCGGACGAACCACGCCCTGACCGAGCTGCGCGGCGACCTTCGCCGGAACCACCATGCGGTACAGGTTTTCGCCGGTGGCCGTCGCCCTGGCCGCCGTAAGGGAACTCCGCGTCGATTGCGTGATGAACTGCGACAGGTGCTGCGCCAGGGGACTCGCGGCATCGAGCGGGATGCCTCGGCTGCGGTCGAGCTTGTCGGGCAGCGGATGCACCTCCAGCGTGGCGATCGGCGCGTCGGCCAGGGCAGCCAGCACACCACGCAGTTCAGCCAGGCGCTCAGCCGTCATCGACCCGTCTCCGGCCAATGCGGGCACCCGGACGTCACCGGTCGCCAGCGTCCACACCGGAACGAGTGCCTTGCGGGTTTCAGCCATCGTCTCCCCCTTTTTTCCAAAGTACGGCTTCCTCGCGCAGATCTTCCCCTACCGGGACGCCGAACTGGAGCGGCCCTGACGTAGCCGTTGAGGTCGGCGCGGAAGCCCTCGGCCGTCTCCTGGTCGTCCTCGTCGTCGCGGACAACTTCGGCCTCGTCTTCGACAACGTCTTCGCGGACAAGGAGGACGTTGCAAAGGACGACCGCGGGGTCCTAGTCGGGCTCGAGGGCGCCGATATGGACGGGGGTGTTCCAGCCGCGGCCGTGCGCGAGGAGGTTCCGAAATCAGGGGGTTTGCCCAGGGTCCCCACACAGGAATCTGACTGACGGCGCGTTCCCATTCGTTCCCACGCAAGGCCAAAAGGCCCCCCGGAGATCACTTCCGAGGGGCCTTTTTGGTGCATCGTGCCTGGTCAGGCCTGGTGCCCCCGGCAGGATTCGAACCTGCGACACCCGCTTTAGGAGAGCGGTGCTCTATCCCCTGAGCTACGAAGGCGGGGTGTGGCCGCCGTCGAGGGCGGTCTCTGACAGCGTAGCGGATCAGTGAACGGGGGTGGGCCGAGGCGGGGTGTTCGGGTCAGGTGGGCAGGCGGGATGAGGTGTTCGCTGTTGCTGTGTTCTGTGCGGTGTCTGGGGCGTGGAAAGTGACCGATGTGCCCGAGAAGTAGGCGGACAGGCCGGTCTCCGTGGTGGTGATCGAGCGCAGGTGCAGGCCGTCGGGGATGTTCTGGAGTCGGAGGGGTTGGTCGAAGGCCTTGTCGAGGACGGCATCCGCCGGGCCGGACAGCGGGCCGGCCGTGACCTCGAAGTCCTTGAAGGCGATGCGGTTGCCGGCGGCCGCCGAGACGGTGGTCGTCGCGGTGACGCTGTTGCCGAGAGGGAGGGCGACGGTCGCCTTGAGCCGGCCGGGGCCGCTGCCCCGGAAGACCGCTACCCCGAGGGCGTCGGAGATGTCCGTGTAGGTGAGGCGGGCGGTCGCCCGGGCCGAGCGGGCCCTGGCCTGCCGGTCGTCGTCGGACTTCGTCAATCCCGCCAGGTGCAGGGAGAGTTCGCTGACCGGCAGGGCGCTGGTCGTGTCGTCGGCGGGGATGTCGTGGGCGGTGACGTCCACGTCCCGCAGGCTGCCGGCGGCGACCTGGGCCAGGACCGGGAAGCCGTGCACGTGGACCTCGGGCGGCAGTGGGGTGTGCATGCCCTGCTGGAACGCCTTCGCCGCCCGTGACTCCACCTGTACGGCCAGGAAGCGGTCGACGGCGACGGGGATCAGGACGAGGAGGAGCAGGAGGGCGACGGCGGCGACGGCCGGGCGCCGGGTCCTGCGGGGTGCGGCGGGCGGCTCGTACGCCGGCTGGGCGTCGTACGGCTCGTAGGGGTCGTACGGCTCGTAGGGCTGCTGGTTGGGCTCGTGCTGGTGGGGCTGGGGCATCGGGGTTCCTTCAGTGGGCGGTGCGCAGGCGGCGGACCGTGGCGGTGGCCAGCTCGGTGTCGACGCCGGCGGCGATCAGGGCGGTGGTGGCGGCGGTGGGGCCGTCGTCGGTCCAGGCGTGCGCGTCGGCGGTCTCCAGGAGGGACAGCAGGTACGCCTCCAGAGCCCGGCTGAGCGGGCCGGGCGGGACGGTGGTGTGGAAGGCGCCCTGCCGCTGGCCCCGGGCGAGGATGCCGGCGACCGCGGTGCGGGCCGGTGCCAGTACCTCGTCGACGCGGCGGGCGCCCAGGTCCTGGCGCGCGAGGTGGACGAGCACGCGGTAACGGTCGGCCGCCGGCCACAGCGTGAGGACGAAGCGGGCCAGGGCGGTCGCCGCGTCGGGGGACGGGGCGCGGGTCGCCTCGCTCGCGAGCCGGACCGCCTCGGCGGCGTCCGCGGCGAGCCCTTCGACGAGCGCGGCCCGGCCGGTGAAGTGGACGTAGACCGTCCGGCGGGCCACCCCGGCGGCCTCGGCGATGTCGGCGAGGGTGCAGTCGGGATCGCGGCCGAGTTCGCGCCGGGCCGCTTCCAGGATGCGGGCGCGGGTGCGGCTGCGGGTGGCGGATCCGGTGGGGGATGAGGTGGGGGGTGCGGTGGGGGATCCGGTGGTGGGTCTGGTGGGGGTTAGGGGGTGCGTGCGGGGGGTCACGTCGGTACCTCGGAGCCGGCGGGGTGGGGTCCTCGATAGTTGCACACGGGCGGGTAATAAACTAGCGTGCACATCGATGGGCAATTAAGTGAGCCCCTCGTACCCCCACGTCCCCTGGGAGACTCCCGTGCCGTTTCTTGCCAACACCCCTGTCGAGAAGATGAGCGAGCCGTATCCACGGCGCTGGTGGGCCCTGATCGTGCTGTGCCTGAGCCTGCTGATCGTCGTGATGGCGAACACGTCGCTGATCGTGGCCGCGCCGGACATGACGGCGGACCTGGGGCTGAGCAGCAGCGACCTGCAGTGGGTCATCGACGGGTACACCGTCCCCTACGCCGCGCTGATGCTCGTGCTCGGCTCGATCGGGGACAAGTACAGCCGCCGGGGCGCCCTGATCCTGGGCCTGCTGGTCTTCGCCGGCGGGGCGGTCATGGGCAGTCAGGTCCACCACACCGACCTGGTCGTCACCGCCCGGGCGATCATGGGCGTCGGGGCCGCCGTCGTCATGCCGGCCACGCTGTCGCTGCTCGTGGCGATCTTCCCGCGGCGTGAGCGGGCCAGGGCCATCACCGCGTGGACCGCGACATCGGGGCTGGCCATCGCGGTCGGGCCGCTGGTCGCCGGGTGGCTGCTGCAGGACCACGCCTGGGGGTCGACGTTCCTGATCAACGTCCCGATCGCCGTCGTCGCCGTCTTCGGTGCCCTCGCGCTCGTGCCGCCGTCCAAGGCGCAGGAGCCGGGCCGGATCGACTACGTCGGCGGGCTGCTGTCGATCGTGTCGGTGGGCAGTCTGGTCTACGCGACCATCGAGGGACCGCACTTCGGCTGGGGCAAGGGCCCGGTCACCGCGGCCGTCGTCGCGGGCGTGGGCCTGCTGGCCTTCGTCGCCTGGGAGCTGCGGCACCCGCAGCCGATGCTGAACGTCCGCAAGTTCAGCCACCGCCCGTTCTCCGGGTCGATGCTCGCGGTGCTGTTCTTCTTCTTCGGCACCTTCGGCGCGATCTACTACGCCACCCAGTTCCTGCAGTTCGTCCTCGGCTACACCGCGCTGGAGACCGGCGTACGGCTGCTGCCGCTGGCCGGGGCCGTCTTCGCCGGCGCCGCGATCACCGGGCGGCTCACCCCGAAGCTGGGCATGAAGCCGATGGTGGCGGCCGGCATGGCGATCGGCACCGTGGCCGTCTTCCTGCTCACGCGGATCGACAAGGGCTCCGTCTACACCGACTTCCTGCCGACGATGATGATGCTCGGCTTCGCTATCGGCCTCAGCGTCTCCCCGGCGACCGACACCATCATGGGGTCCTTCCCCGAGTCGGAGCTGGGGGTGGGCGGCGGCGCCAACGACACCGCCCTCGAACTCGGCGGCTCGCTCGGCATCGCGATCCTCGGTTCGCTGCTCGGCACCGCCTATCGCGACAGGCTGACCGGCCTGGTCGGCGGCCGGCTCCCGGCGGCCGCGCTGGACACCGCCAAGGACTCGGTCGGCGGCGGGATCGCGGTGGCCGAGCAGGTCGCGAAGAACCCGGCCGCCGGCGGACCGCAGCAGGCCCAGGCGCTGCTCGACGCCGTCCACGAGGCCTTCGCCCACGGCGTCGTCCAGACCAGCCTGATCGGCGGGATCATCATGGCCGCCGGGACGATGATCGTCCTCGCCGTACTCCCCGGACGGCGGGGCGGGACCGAGCCCGAGCAGAGCGCCGGACAGCCGGAGAAGGAGCGGGCGGGCGCCGTCTGAGCCGCACCCATCCCCCAGTCGGACCGTGCCTGAGCGGCGCACGGTCCCGGACGGTGCCGGGAGGGACGCCCGGGTCAGGCCCCCCGGTCAGACCCCCGCGTCAGGACAGCGGGACGTGCGTGAACCGGGATGCGATGCGGAGGTCGTCCTGGATGCGGGCCGCCGTGGCGTGCAGGGCGGGCAGCACCTCGCTCACGCATTCCGCCAGGGTGCGGCGGGCCGCGTGGGTGGCGACGTTCACGGCGGCGACCGGGCGGCCCGCCCGGTCCCGTACCGGCACCGCGATCGACCGCAGGCCCGACTCCAGCTCCTCGTCCGCCAGGGCGTACCCGCCCGGCCCGGCGAGGCCCAGCAGGGCCCGGCCGAGCGCCGTACGGCTCGCCGGCAGGCGGGTGCCCACGGTGATGTCCACCGTCAGGACCCGGCTCGCGGCCGCCACCGCCACGTACTGGATCTCGGCCGGCTCGGCGCCCGGGACGCCCGGGACCGGAACCGCCAGCGCCGTCGGCTCGTCGAGCCGGTCCGCGAGGACACGCAGCCAGGGGGCCGCGAGGCGGGAGAGGGTGGTGCGGGACAGCGGGGGGTAGCCCAGGGACAGCACCCGGGGGGTGAGGGTGAACTCGCGGCCGTCCGCGGACACCAGGCCCAGGTGCTCGAACGTGATCAGGGCGCGCCGGGCCGTCGCCCGGGCCAGGCCCGTCGCCTTCGCCACGTCGGTCAGGGTCGGCGCCGAGCGGCCCTCGCCGAACGCGGTGAGGACCGTCAGGCCCCGGGCCAGTGACTCCACGAAGTCCCGGCCGAGTTCGTGCTTCGAGGCGGTGGTCCAGACGGCGAGGCCGGCGGGCGGCGGCCCCGGCTCCGCGGGCCGGGCCCCGGCCGCGCGCAGCTCCGCCTCCATCGCCGTCACCGCCGTACGCAGCCGGGGGAGCAGGGTCTCGCGCAGGTCCGCCGCCGTGTGGCGGCTGGTGTGGCTGACCACGCTCGCCACGCACGCGACCCGTCCGGTGCCCGGATCGCGCACCGGGACGGACACCGCGACCAGGCCCGGCTCGACCAGCTGGTCGTCCAGGGCCCAGCCGCTGTGCCGGGCCTCCTCGGTCCGCGCCTCGAAGTCGTCGGCGGCGGCCGGGTTCCGCGGCGGTACGGCGGGGAAGCCCGCGTCCGCCGGGTCCGCGGCGCGCCTCGCCCGCCAGGCCGCCCACTCCCGCTCCGTCCATTCGGCCGCGAACAGCGGGCCGGGGGCGGTGCGTTCGGCCGGCAGCAGGTCGCCGATGCGGAAGCTGACGGACATCGCGCGGCGCCGGGTCGCCTGGTGGATGAACCGGATGCCGTCCCGGTCGGCTACCGCGAGGGACACCGACTCGTCCAGCTCGTCGGCGACCGCGTCGGCGTGTCCGTCCAGCAGCGCGGGCAGCCGCAGGGCGGCCAGGTAGGCGTTGCCCAGTTCCATCACGCGGGGGGTGAGCACCGCGTCCCGGCCGTCCTGGCGGACGTATCCCATGCGGGCGAGGGTCGCGGTGATGCGGTCCACCGTGGAGCGGGCGAGGCCGGTACGCCGTTCCAGCGCGCTCGCGCTCAGCGTCCCGCCGGCCTCGGTCAGCGCCGCCAGCACCGCCACGCCCCGGATCAACGGCGCCACCGCCTCGGCAGGCGGCTCGTGCGCCACGGGGACGGAGGGCAAGGGGACGGTCATCTACTCTCCGGCTGCGGTACGACTGGTTCGCGCGATCTCGGCTCTTCGCACGGCGATCGGCTCCCTTCGCGCGGCGATCGGCGCCCTTCGCGCGGCGATCAGCGCACGCCTACCGTAAACCGTGGCCCACCCGGCCGGCGCCGGGTCCGGCGACGCGCCCCGGGCGGGCTATCCCCGCTCCACCCGCACCTGGTAGTTCCCCTCCCCGTCCATCCCCGTCACCTGCACCTCGATTTTGTGCGCCGGGTCCTTGAAGCTCTCGCCCGGCCCGAACGGGGCGTCGGAGAGTTCCGCCTGGACGTTGGGGCTGCGGGTGCAGCCGCCGGTGTCGCGGTGGGCGTCGTACACCTTGATCGGTCCGCGGCCCGTGTCGACGTTCGCGTCGACCTTGTAGATGAGGACGCCGGGGCGGCAGACCTCGTCGTCGTTGCCGCCCTTGGTGCGCACCTCCAGGGCGTAGCCGGTGCGGGCGTCGACGGGGACGAAGACCAGTTTCCGGCCGCCGGGGCGGGAGAGGGGGGCCAGGGTGTACTCGGTGCCGCCGTGGGCCGCCGCGCAGCTGACCTGGTCGGGGTCGAGCCAGCCCAGCTTCCACTTGTGCCAGGCGAGGAGGTCGTTGTCGGAGCCCCAGTCCTCGCTCATGATGTCCCAGTGCCCGACCGCGCCCCCGCCCTCCTGGGTGTAGAGGTCGGGCAGGCCGAAGACGTGGCCGTTCTCGTGGGGGAGGACCCGGTAGCCGGTGCGGGCGTAGGAGCCGGAGCCGTCGTCCTGGCGGGAGTAGACGAAGGAGGCGTTGGCGACCGGCGTGCCGTCGGCGACCGGGGCGTCGCCGTTCCCGGCGAACGTCACGGACAGCACGGTGTCCAGGGCTGACGGGCCGGCGTTCGGGGTGACCAGGACGTTCAGGAGGTCGTACGACCGGAAGTCCACGTCCGGGTCGGCGGCGGCCACGATGTCCTGGACCAGCTGCCGGTAGCCGGGGTCGAAGGGCGCGCCGCGCTCTATCCCGTAGTCGCTGAAAGCCTTCGGCATCCGCAGCCAGTGGTCGATCGGGGCGGCGGGCTGGTAGTCGAGCTTGCCGTAGGAGGCGGTGCGGAACCACTCCTGGGTCTGCGGGAAGAACTCGTGGTAGCGGTCGAGCGCGCTGCCCTGGCCGGGTGCGTCGGGGAAGTCGACCATCAGGGTGAGGGCGTGCACGGTGCCGGTGGAGCGGGAGTAGCCGGCGGGGGTGGGGACGCCCTCGGTCATCTGGATCTCGTGGCCGCCGCTGATCATGCAGGGGCCGTAGACGGAGTTGCGGGCCAGCGCGATCGGGCCGGGGCCGGCCGGGGCGGGGGCCGCCGTGAGGTGCCCGGTGCCCGCCGAGGTGCCGACCGCGAGGATCAGCGCGGCCACGGCGGCGAGGCAGAGTGCACGGCGGGGGCGTATGCGGCGGCCCGGTGGTGTCCCGCGGCCACGGGCCGGGGCCGAGCGACGGGACGACGGCCCACGCCGGCGCGGCGAGGTACGGCGGTGCATCAGGTCCGTGAGGCTCACGAGGCCCGCGAGGGCCACGGGTATCCGGCGGCGGGCGGGTATACGGCGGCTGGGCTGCGGCTGCATGCACGGACCTTTCGCGCCACGGCAGCCGCCGGTCTCCGGCTGCACCCTCGGGATCACCCTGTGTCGGCCCGGCGGCGGGCGCGCGCTGGAGGGGCCGATCGTGGGATCCGGCCGGAGCGGGAGGGTGTGACGCAGGTCACTTGAAATGAGGGGGAGCGGGGAAATAACCGGGGACCGTTTCCCCGTTTGGAAGTGTGTCCGCGCGAAACGGGGAGCGCCTCCCCGGATCGCGGAAGTCATCAGACCAGGAGTACGCCGTGCAGACCGCGACCGCCCACCCCGCCGTGCGCAAGGCACCCCGGCCCCGCGCCGACGCCCTGCGCAACCGGGAGCGGATCGTCACCGCCGCCCGCGAGATGTTCACCGAGTACGGCCCCGACGTGCCGCTCGACGACATCGCCCGCCGGGCCGGCGTCGGCAACGCCACGGTGTACCGCAACTTCCCCGACCGCGACGCGCTCGTCCGTGAGGTCGTCTGCTCCGTGATGGACCGGACGTCGGAGGCGGCCGAGCTGGCGCTCGCGGAGACCGGGGACGCCTTCGGGGCGCTGGAGCGCTTCGTGCACATCTCCGCCGACGAGCGGGTCAGCGCGCTGTGCCCGATGGTCTCCAGCACCTTCGACCAGAACCACCCCGACCTGGAAGCGGCGCGTCGGCGGTGCGAGCAGCTCATCGGGCAGCTCATGGACCGCGCCAAGGCGGCCGGACAGCTCCGTCCGGACGTGGGGGTCGGCGATGTGATGATCGCCGTGGCCCAGCTCAGCCGGCCCCCGTTCGGCACCGACTGCCTGGTCGGCGACCGCTTCGTCCACCGTCATCTGCAGCTGTTCCTGGACGGGTTGCGGGCACCGGCCCGCTCCGCCCTGCCGGGCACGGCCGTGACCATGGAGGACCTGCGCCAGGCCTGAACGACCGAGAGCGACAGCACAGTCCCACGGGGACCGATCAGTTACGGACCGGACAGCGGTCTCACCTCATGCGGTCCCTGCTCCGCACCGACCAACACACCGTCTGCGCTTCACCGATCCCTTTTTCCATCGACACTCCGTCGGCCTTCCGCCGGTTTTCCGTCGGCTTTCCGTCGGCCTTCCATCGACTTTCCGTCACGAAGTAATGAAGTCACGAAGTGGGTACCCCCATGTCTGAAACAGCCGCAAAGGCTCCTGGCGCACCGGCACCGGCCGGTGACGCCAACCGCTGGAAAGCGCTCGTCTTCATCGCGCTCGCCCAGCTGATGGTCGTCCTCGACGCCACCATCGTGAACATCGCGCTGCCCTCCGCCCAGGCCGACCTGGGCATCTCCGACGGCAACCGGCAGTGGGTCGTCACGGCCTACGCCCTCGCCTTCGGTGGTCTCCTCCTCTTCGGCGGCCGGATCGCCGACCTGTGGGGCCGCAAGCGGGCCTTCGTCATAGGCCTGACCGGCTTCGCGGCCGCCTCCGCGCTCGGCGGCGCCGCCACCAGCGGCGCGATGATGTTCGGCGCCCGTGCCCTGCAGGGCGTCTTCGGCGCCATGCTCGCCCCGGCCGCGCTCTCCCTGCTCGCCGTGATGTTCACGGACGCCAAGGAGCGCGCCAAGGCCTTCGGCATCTACGGTGCGATCGCCGGTGGCGGCGGCGCCGTCGGCTTCATCCTCGGCGGTGTGCTCACCGAGTACCTGGACTGGCGCTGGACGTTCTTCGTCAACATCCCGTTCGCCGTGGTCGCCGCGCTCGGCGCGTACTTCGTCATCCGTGAGCCGGAGGGCGGCCGCAACCGCAACCCGCTCGACATCCCCGGCGTGCTCCTGTCCACCCTGGGCCTGGTCTCGCTGGTGTACGGCTTCACCCGCGCCGAGTCCGACGGCTGGGGCGACGCCACCACCGTGGGCCTGTTCGTCGCCTCCGCGGTGCTGCTGATCGCGTTCGTCGTCACCGAGATGCGGGTCAAGGCCCCGCTGCTGCCGCTGCGCGTGGTCCTCGACCGCAACCGTGGCGGTATCTACCTCTCCCTTGGTGTCGCGATCATCGCGATGTTCGGCACGTTCCTCTTCCTGACCTACTACCTCCAGGTCATCAAGGGCTTCTCGCCGATCAAGACCGGCTTCGCCTTCCTGCCGATGATCGCGGGCATGATGGTCGGCTCCACCCAGATCGGCACCCGCCTGATGACCCGGGTCCCGGCCCGGGCGCTGATGGGGCCCGGCTTCCTGGTGGCCGCGGCCGGCATGCTGGTCATGACCCAGATCGAGATCGGCTCGTCGTACGCCTCGACGATCCTGCCCGCGATGGTGCTGCTCGGTCTCGGCATGGGTACGGCGTTCATGCCGGCCATGTCCCTGGCCACGCTCGGCGTCGAGCCCCGGGACGCCGGTGTCGCCTCCGCGATGGTCAACACCTCGCAGCAGGTCGGCGGTGCCATCGGCACGGCCCTGCTGAACACGATCGCCGCGTCCGCGACGACGTCGTACATCAAGGACCACATCGCGACCGCCACCTCCAAGTCCCAGCAGCAGCTGGTCCAGATGGAGGGCGCGGTGCACGGCTACGCCAACGCGATCTGGGTCGCCGTCGGCATGCTGGTGCTGGCCTCGGTGATCGTGGTCGGCCTCGTCAACGCCGGCAAGCCGGAAACCACGCCGGTGGTCTCCGGGGACGGCGCGGAGGACGAGGTGGCGGTCCCGGTGATCGCCCACTGAGCCGCTGAGGCGACCCACCGACGGACCGTAGGGGTACCCGCATGCGGGCCTGTCCCTGAGCTCCTCAGCGGAGCCAGGGCAGGTCCGCGCCCGCTTCGTCGGGCTGCAGGCCCTCGGCGACGATCTCCATGATCTCGCCGAGGGCCTGCTGCTGTTCCGGCGTCAGCCGCTCGAACAGCGCCTGCCGTACGGCGGCCACGTGGCCCGGGGCGGTGCGCCGCAGCACCTCGGTGCCCTCGTCGGTCAGGACGGCGAACTGGCCCCGTTTGTCGGAGGGGCAGTCCTCCCGCCGTACCCAGCCGTTCTTCTCCAGGCGGGCGATGGCGTGCGAGAGCCGGGACCGGGTGATCTTGGCGTTCATCGCCAGCTCGGTCATCCGCAGCCGCCGTCCGGGTGCCTCGGCGAGGCCGACGAGCAGGCCGTAGTAGATGTGCGGCATCCCCGCGTCACGCTGGAGCTGACGGTCCAGATGGTCCTCCAGCAGGGTCGTGGCGTGCAGGTACGAGCGCCAGACGCGCTGTTCGTGGTCGGTGAGCCAGCGGCTCTGCGTGGTGGCGGATCCGGATGCCGTAGTCATGCGTCCCACTGTACGAGCCCTATCCTTGAAACTTAAACAAGTGGGGCGTAGGCTGAGCGACAGAAAGCTTGAGATTTAAAACAGTCGTAGCGTGAAGAGTCGAAGGATGGGGGCCGGGAAGGCAGCCCGGCGCCCGGAGGGAGCCGCCGCCATGTCCGCCGCCGCACCGGAGCGCATGCCCGCCCTCTATCTGAGCCACGGCGCGCCGCCACTCGCCGACGACCCCGTCTGGCCCGGCGAACTCGCCGCCTGGAGCGCCGGCCTCCCCCGCCCCAAGGCGATCCTCATGGTCTCCGCCCACTGGGAGGAGGCCCCCCTCGCCCTCGGCGCCGTGCGGACCGTCCCGCTCGTCTACGACTTCTGGGGCTTCCCGGAGCACTACTACCAGGTGCGGTACGCGGCCCCGGGCGCGCCCGAACTGGCCGAGTCCGTGCGCAAGCTGCTGCGCGCCCCCGGCACCCCCGTCCAGGACATCCCGGACCGCGGTCTCGACCACGGCGCCTACGTGCCCCTGGTGGAGATGTTCCCGGCCGCGGACATCCCGGTCCTGCAGATCTCCATGCCCACCCTCGACCCGGTCCGCCTGATGGAGATCGGCCGCCGGCTCGCCCCGCTGCGCGACGAGGGGGTGCTGATCGTCGGCTCCGGCTTCTTCACCCACAACCTGGCCGCGCTGCGCCACCTCGGCAGCGGCGTGCCGACCTGGTCCTCCGAGTTCGACGACTGGGGGCACCGGGCCCTGGAGAACCGCGACTGGGACGCCCTGCTCGACTTCCTCGACAAGGCCCCGGCCGGCCGCTACGCCCACCCGCGCACCGAGCACTTCGCCCCGCTCTTCGTCACCATGGGTGCGGCGGAGGCGGGCGGCGAGCTGGACGCGCAGAAGTCGGTGATCGACGGGTTCTGGATGGGAATGGCGAAGCGGTCCGTGCAGTTCGGGTGAGGGGAAGGGGCCCGCGGGGCCGGCCGGACGGCTACAGCGGGCGCTCGTGCCAGGCCACGTCCCAGTAGCGGCCGAACTTGCGGCCCACCTCGCGGTACGTGCCGACGTACCGGAAGCCGAAGCGCTCGTGCAGCCGGGTGGACGCCTCGTTCGGCTGCGCGATGCCCGCGTAGGCGCGGTGCACGTCCTCGCCCGCGAGGACCTCGAAGAGGGCCGTGTAGAGGAGCGTGCCGATACCACGCCGGCCGGCGTCCGGGGCGACGTACACCGTGGTCTCCACGGACGTCGCGTAGGCCGGTTTCGCTCGGTAGGGGCTCGATGTGGCGTACCCGAGAATCTCCTGTGAGTCCGCCGACGTGGCAACCATCAGGCGGTACGGGCCGTCTTCCGGGTGGGAGAGCAGCCACGGACGACGCTCTTCCGGTGTGAAGGCCACCGTGTCGAATGTGATGGACGTCTCACGAACGTAGTGATTGTAGATCTCTGTGAGGGCTACGAGGTCTCCCTCGGCTCCCGGTCTGACCTGCACCTCTGTACGTTCCGACGGCACCGCGCCTCCTCACGTGGTCGCACAGGGTACTGCATGATCAGAAAATTCGGGGGGCAGCATGGGAATTCTGTCCGGATTCCAGTCGTTGTTTCCATCAGATGCCGGGCACTCGACGACAGTCCGAGGAGTTCCAGTAGTGGAGTTCCGGAGCGCTGCAGTCCGAGCGCCCAGCATTCGCTGAAGGACCGAGAAGAACCGACAGGACCACCCCGCCCGCCCACCATCGCAAGGGAGCACGCATGGCAACCCGTGCCGTCGCCCGTCGTCAGTCCGCCACCGGCGAGACGGCCGACTCGGCAAGCAGTGTTCGCGCCCATGGCGTTCGCGGCCATGGCGGCGAGATCGCCGACCGCGATCTGGTCGGCATGTACCTCGACGAGATCGCGCGCACACCGCTCCTCGACGCCGCCAAGGAAGTCGAGCTGTCCCAGACCATAGAGGCGGGTGTGTTCGCGCGGCAGGTCCTCGACGGCGAGGAGGAGTCCGCGTCCGACGCCACCCGCGAGGAACTGGAGGCGCTCGTCGCCGCCGGCGAGCGGGCGAAGGACGTCTTCATCCGCTCCAACCTCCGCCTGGTCGTGGCCGTCGCCCGGCGCTACCCGCGCAGCGGTCTGCCCCTGCTCGACCTGATCCAGGAGGGCAACGCGGGCCTGGTGCGCGCCGTCGAGAAGTTCGACTACCGCAAGGGCTTCAAGTTCTCGACGTACGCCACCTGGTGGATCCGCCAGGCGATCACCCGCTCCATCGCCGACCAGTCCCGGACCATCCGGCTCCCCGTCCACCTGGTGGAGGAGCTCGGCCGGATCCGCCGCGTCCAGCGCGAGTTCAACCGGGAGAACGGCCGCGACCCGGAGCCCGCCGAGATCGCCACCGAGCTCGGCTCCACGCCGGAGCGCGTCGTCGACGTCCTCGACTGGGCCCGTGACCCGGTGTCGCTGAACATGTCGGTGGACGACGAGGGCGAGACCCAGTTCGGCGACCTCCTGGAGGACACGTCGGCGGTCAGCCCCGAGCAGTCCGTCCTGACCCTCCTGCGCAGCGAGGAACTGGACGACCTGATCGGTCGCCTGGACCAGCGCACGGCCTCGATCATCAAGATGCGCTACGGCATCGAGGACGGCCGCGAGCGCACGCTGACCGAGGTCGGCAAGGAGCACGGCCTGACGCGTGAGCGCATCCGCCAGATCGAGAAGCACGCGCTGCTCGAGCTGAAGAAGCTGGCCCGCTCCACCGGGTTCGAGCCGGCGGCGTAAAGGGGCTGTGCGGGGACGGCGGTTCACCACGAGCGGGGCTCGCGTGACCGGTGCGCGCGAGATCCCGCTCCCGCCGGGGCGCGTGCGCCGGGTGGCGAAAGACGGCGCAAACATGGCGCGGTACCGCCGCTTCACGGCTCCGCGTGTAGGGAACAACCATCCAGGGCCGGGGAGTCGGGGTCCAGGGCGCGCCACTCCCCGCGGGGCCGACGGCTCCTGACGGCGCGACAGCCGCCGACGGGGCCACGACACCCTGACGCCGCCCTGCCCCACAAGCCACGTCCCGACGCACCATCCCCCCGGCGCCGGGACTCTCCCAGAGCCGGGCTCCGGCGCCCATCCCCCCCGGGTGCCGGAGCCCGGCTCCACCTCTGCTCATCGCCTCTGCACGGTGCGGGCGGCGGGCCGCGTTTGCCGGGGCCCGGCGCCGCCGGGCATGCTGAAACGGTGGTTCACCCCGTACCTGAACCACGGGGTGAACCACCGGATGGCAGATTCTGCCACAGAGGCATAGCCTGCCGAGGTGAGCACCCCCAGCACCACCGGCAACACCCCCATGCAGGACCCCGCCCACCTCTCCCTCACGGAACGGCGCAAGGCGGAGACCCGCATGGAGATCGCCCGGGCGGCCGCGGGCCTCTTCGTACGGCGGGGCCTGCGGGCCACGCGCGCCGAGGACATCGCACAGGCCGCCGGCATCGCGCCCCGCACGTTCTACCGCTACTTCGCGACGAAGGAGGAGGCGGTCGCCCCGCTCTACGCGGCGGGCGCCCGCCGCTGGGCGGAGGCGGTACGGTCGGCCCCCGCCTCCCTCTCCGTCCCCGAGGCCCTCGAACACGCCGTCCGGCACACCCTGACCCCCGGCGACGGGGTCTCCGCGGCCTCCTGGGAATGGGTCCGCACCCTGATCCACCTGGCCGACGCGAGCCCGGCCCTGCGCAAGGTGTGGGCGGAGGTGTGCCAGTCCTCGGACCAGCTCCTGACGTCGATCCTGGCGGAGCGCACGGGCGCCTCCGGCGAGGCCGCCGCCGCCCCGCCGGCCCGCCTGCGCTTCGCCGCGGCGGTGGCCGGTGCGGCGGTCAGGGTGGCCGTCGAATCCTGGGCCTCGGGCACGGCCGCCCCCACGGGGCCGGAGGGCCCGGCAGCCCTGGCCCTGCAGAACCTGGCGGCGCTGCGGGAGTTCGCGTGGGAGGGGCCAGGCGCGTAGCGGTTGTGATTCGGCCGCAGCCGAGTGGGGGCTGGTCGCGCAGTTCCTCCCCCAGCCTTCGGCCGGGGGTACCCCCAGCGCCCCTTACGGGGCGCTGCCCACCCGCGCCCCCTCACGAACCCCCGGCCGCCCTGCTCATCCGGCCCCCCAACTCCCGGACGCACGCCACCAGTTCCGCAGGCTCCCGGACCACGAACTCGCACCCCACCATCGCCAGCCGCACCGCCAGCCACTCCACCGGATCCCCGGTGTCCCCCCGCACCACACACCAGCCCGCGCCCCCTTCCTCCTCCACCGGCGTCCCCAGCCACGTCGGCAGCCGCGCCCCCACCTCCGCCACCGACCCGGCGAACGCGACGGCGAACCCGTACGTCTCCTGCCGCCGCTGGATGGACCGCCGCAGGAATTCCGCCGCACTCCCCGTCGGCATCTCCCGCGGAGCGAACCGCGCGCCGGTGGCGAACGGCTCGCTCACCCGGTCGACCCGGAACGTCCGCCAGTCGTCGCGGTCGAGGTCGTACGCCACGAGGTACCAGCGCCGCCCCGTCGACACCAGCCGGTACGGCTCCGCCTGGCGCCGCGTCCCGCTCCCGTCCGCCGCCCGGTAGGCGAACCGCAACCGCTCCCGCCCCGCGACCGCCGACGCCATCACGGTCAGCGTCTCGGGTGCGATGCTCGCCCCGTCCCCGCTGGTCAGCGGTGTGGTCGCGGCCTGGAGCGTGGTCACCCGGTGCCGCAGCCGGGCCGGCAGCACCTGCTCCAGCTTCGCCAGCGCCCGCACCGACGCCTCGTCCACCCCCGCCACGGCATGCCCCGCCCCGGCCCGCAGTCCGACCGCGATGGCGACGGTCTCCTCGTCGTCGAGCAGCAGCGGCGGCATCGCCTTCCCCGCGACCAGCCGGTACCCGCCGTCGGCCCCCTTGCTGGCCTCCACGGGATACCCCAGCTCCCGCAGCCGGTCGATGTCGCGCCGCACGGTACGCCGCGACACCCCGAGCCGGTCGGCGAGCTCGCCGCCGGGCCATTCGCGGGGCGTCTGGAGAAGAGACAGGAGCTGCAGCAGCCGAGCCGGAGTGTCTGTCGTCATACGGACGAGGATGCCGCATCACTAGGACAGGATCTGGCCTAATGCGTTCCTACGGTACGCACATGACTTCCACGGCCACAGGCGCCCTGCAGGGGCGCGGGACTGTATCGATCAGCGGCTCCGCCGCGGTGCACGACCAGCCACAACGAACCGGCACGGACACCACCGCACCCACCCCGACGGCACCCGACACGTCGTCCTTCCCCGGTGCACCGCACCGCTGGCCGGCCCTGGCCATCGTCATGACCGCCGCCTTCATGGACCTCGTCGACGTCACCATCGTCAACATCGCCATCCCCTCCATCCAGCGGGACGCCGGTGCCTCGTTCGGCCAGATCCAGTGGATAACGGCCGGTTACGCTCTCGCCTTCGCCGCCGGCCTGATCACGGGCGGCCGTCTCGGTGACATCCACGGCCGCAAACGGCTGTTCCTGCTCGGCGTCGCGGGATTCACCCTCGCCTCGGCCCTCTGCGGCTTCGCCGCGAACCCGGAGATGCTGGTCGCCTCCCGCATCCTGCAGGGCGGCATGGCCGCGATGATGGTCCCGCAGGTCCTGTCGATCGTCCACGCCACCTTCCCGGCGCACGAACGCGGCAAGGTCTTCGGCCTGTTCGGCGCGATCGTCGGACTCGGTGCGGTCTCCGGCCCGCTGCTCGGCGCGCTCCTCACCGAGTGGAACCTCCTCGGCCTCGCATGGCGCCCGATCTTCCTCATCAACCTCCCGGTCGGCATCGCCGCCCTTCTCCTCGGCCGCCGTTACATCGGCGAATCAAGGGCTTCGCACGCCCTCAGGCTCGACCTCGTCGGCGTCGCCCTGGTCACCCTCGGCCTGCTGATGCTGCTCTACCCGCTGACCCGCGGCCGCGAGCTGGGCTGGCCGCTGTGGGGATACGCGTCGATGGCCGGCGCGCTCGCCGTCTTCGGCGTACTGGTCGTCTACGAACGCCGCAAGGCGGCCCGCGACGGTTCTCCGCTCATCGAGCCCTCCCTCTTCGCGGTCAAGAGCTTCGCCGCCGGTATCGCCGTGCAGACCGTCTTCGGCGTGGCGCTCGGCATCTTCTTCCTGGTCTGGACGCTGTACATGCAGGTCGGCCTCGGCTGGAGCCCGCTGCACGCCGGTCTGACCGGGGTGCCGTTCTCGATCTCCGTCTCGGTCGCGGCCGGCCTGTCCGTGCAGAAACTGGTCCCGCGCTTCGGCCGCAAGGTGCTGCAGGCCGGTGCCCTGCTGATGGGCGTCGGCGTCCTGCTCTACGTCTGGGAGTCGCACCGCTACGGCCTCGCCATCGCCTCCTGGCAGATGGCCCTGCCGCTGGTCGTGATGGGCGCGGGCATGGGTCTGATCGTCGCCCCGCTGACGGACGCCGTGCTCTCGGAGGTGCCGCGCGAGCACGCCGGTTCCGCCTCCGGCCTGATCAACACCGTGCAGCAGATGGGCAACGCGCTCGGCCTCGGCCTGGTCTCGGTGGTCTTCTACGGCGTCATCGGCGACCGTCTGACCCCGGCCGGGGTCGGCCCTGCCTTCGTGAACGCCTTCCAGCACGCCCTGCTCTGGGTGGCCGCGGTCATGGCCGCGATCCTCCTCCTGATGTCCGCCCTGCCCAAGCGCCCGGCGCAGCAGGCCGAACCGGTCCACTGACCACCACCCGCACGGAAGGGCCCGGCACCGGAAGGCGCCGGGCCCTTCCGTGCGGGTGCACGGCCGCGGGTGCCCGGGTCCATGGGCGCCTCCTGGTCGCCCTGAACAGGCCGAAAGCCCGATCATGTCCGTTTGTGGCCCGAACCTGTTTACTTTCCGGAAATCGCGGCGTAGCCTCCTCGCGAAACCACAAGTTCGGGCATGAGTCGGACGCGGTCGGGCATGACCGGACGTATGTTTGAGTGGAGGCGCAGGGCATGTACGCACCGGAGCGGCAGCAGGAGATCCTCCGGCTCGCCCGTGACGGCGGCCGGGTGGACGTCGTGTCGCTCGCCGAGGAGTTCCAGGTCACGCAGGAGACGATCCGCCGCGACCTGAAGGCCCTCGACCGCGCCGGCCTCGTCCGCCGGGTGCACGGCGGTGCCATCCCGGCCGGGCGGCTCGACTTCGAGCCGGACCTCGCCGAACGCGAGTCCACCTCGGCCGACGAGAAGGACCGCATCGCCAAGGCCGCCGTCCCGGAACTGCCGGCCGAGGGCACCCTGATCCTCGACGCCGGTTCCACGGTCGCCCGGCTGGCCGCGGCCATCCCGCTGGAGGCGACCCTGACGGTCGTCACGCACAGCCTCCCGATCGCGGCCCGCCTCGCCGACCACCCGGGCATCCAGCTCCACCTCGTCGGCGGGCGCGTACGGCACCGTACCCGCGCCGCCGTGGACGCCTGGGCGCTGCGCGCGTACGGGGAGATCCGGGCGGACGTCCTCTTCGTCGCCGCCAACGGCTTCTCCGCCGACCAGGGCCTGACCACCCCCGACCTCGCCGAGGCCGCGGTCAAGCGGGCGGCCGTCGCCGCGGCCCGCCGGGTGGTCCTGCTCGCCGACTCCGCCAAGCACGGCCAGGAGCACTTCGCCCGCTTCGGCGACATGGGCGACGTGGACCTGCTGATCACCGACAGCGGACTCAGCCCCGAGGACGCCGCCGCCATCGAGCGCGGCGGCACGGAAGTAGTACGAGTATGAGCACCACGAGCACCACGATCGGTACCGGCATGATCCTCACCGTCACCCCCAACCCCTCCCTCGACCGGACCTACGAGGTCCCCGCCCTGGAGCGCGGCGAGGTCATCCGCGCCTCCGGCGAGCGCATGGACCCCGGCGGCAAGGGCGTCAACGTCTCCCGCGCGGTCGCCGCCGCCGGCCGCCGCACGGTCGCCGTCCTGCCGCTCGGCGGAGCGCCGGGCGCGCTCGTCGCCGACCTGCTCGACGCCCAGGGCATCGAGGTCGCGCCGGTCCCGGTCGCCGGGGCCACCCGCTCCAACATCGCCCTCGCGGAGTCCGACGGGGTGCTCACCAAGATCAACGCGCCGGGCCCGGAACTCTCGGCCCAGGAGCAGGAACTGCTCCTGGAGACCGTGCGTGAGCAGTCCCGCGACGCCGACTGGATCGCCTGCTGCGGCAGCCTGCCGCGCGGCCTCGCGCCCTCCTGGTACGCCGACGTCGTCACCCGGGCACACGCCGGGGGCGCGCGCATCGCACTGGACACCTCGGGGCGCGCGCTGCTCGAAGCGCTGCGCGCGCGGCCCGACGTGGTGAAGCCGAACGCCGAGGAGCTCGCGGAGGCCGTCGGGCGCCCCCTGGCGACGGTGGGCGACGCGCTGAAGGCGGCCGAGGAACTGCGCGGCATGGGTGCCCGCGCCGTCCTCGCCAGCCTGGGCGCCGACGGCCAGTTGCTGGTGGAGGACGAGGGCGCCTGGTTCGCGAGCGCCCGCGTGGACACCGTCCGCAGCAACGTCGGCGCCGGCGACTCCTCCCTCGCCGGTTTCCTCATCGCCGGCGGCAGCGGCCCCAAGGCCCTCGCCTCCGCCGTCGCACACGGCGCCGCCGCCGTCCAGCTGCCCGGCAGCGTGATGCCCACCCCGGCCGACCTGGATCCCACGGCGGTGACCGTCACCGACCGCGTCCCCGTCGACCGCGAACTGACGGAGCCGGTGTCATGACCACTCGCACGACCACTCGTACGACCGCTCGCACGACCACTCGTACGACCGCTCACCCGGCCGTGCTCCGCCCCGGCACTGCCGGCCGACCACCGGCCCAGGAGCGGCGAGGCGTCTCGTTACTCGCCGCACCGACGGGCCGTCGGGGCACCCTGAGCCGCCCCGCCGTGCCCGGGAGGCGGGGCTTCCCCGGCCCCGCCTCCCACCTCGCCCCCCACGGCACCCCCGTCCCCATCCCCGCCCACCCCACACTCCGGGCGATACGCGTGCATAGGAGCCCGCGATGAGCTACATGATCACCGCGGACCTGGTCGATCTCGACCTGTCCGCCGATACGAAGGAAGCGGCGGCGCGCGCCCTCGCCGAGCGCATGGTGGCCCTGGGCCGGGTGACCGACCTGGAGGGCTTCCTCGCCGACGTGGCGGCCCGCGAGGCCCAGATGCCGACCGGTCTCGACGGCGGCATCGGCATCCCGCACTGCCGCAGCGCCCACGTCACCGAGCCGACGCTCGCCTTCGGGCGCAGCGCCGCAGGCATCGACTTCGGCGCCCCCGACGGCCCGGCCGACCTGATCTTCCTGATCGCGGCCCCCGCCGGTGCCGACGACGCCCACCTCACGATCCTCTCCTCGCTGGCCCGCCAGCTGATGAACAGCGAGTTCACGGACGCGCTGCGGTCGGCGGCCGACGCCGGGACGGCGGCGGCGCTGATCCGCGGCGACGAGACGCCCGCGCCCACCGAGGGCGCGGCGGCGGCCGCGAGCGCCTCCCAGAACACCGCTGCGGCGCCGGTGGCGGCCTCCGCCGGCACCGCAGCGGCCACCCGGGACGCGGGCCCGGAGGCCGGCGAGCGCCCGTTCCGCATCGTCGCGGTCACCTCCTGCCCGACCGGCATCGCCCACACCTACATGGCGGCCGAGTCCCTGGAGAACGCGGGCCGCGAGGCGGGCGTCGAACTCGTCGTCGAGACGCAGGGCTCGGCCGGCTTCACCCGGCTCGACCCCGAGGTCATCGCGGCGGCGGACGGCGTGATCTTCGCCCACGACGTGCCGGTCCGCGACAAGGACCGCTTCGCCGGCAAGCCCACCGTCGACGTCGGCGTGAAGGCGGGCATCAACCGCCCCGCCGAGCTGATCGGCGAGGTCCGCGCCAAGGCGGCCCGCGGCGAGGCGACGTCCGGCTCCGCACCGGCCACCCCGGTGGAGCGCGCGGGCGAGGCCGGCGAGGGCTACGGCACCAAGCTGCGCAAGTGGCTGATGTCCGGCGTGAGCTACATGGTGCCGTTCGTCGCGGCCGGCGGTCTGCTGATCGCCCTCGGCTTCGCGATCGGCGGCTACGAGATCAAGTCCGCGCCGTCGGTGCTGAACCACTTCGTGTGGACGCAGTCCGACAGCTGGGCCGCCCTGATGTTCCAGATCGGCGCCGTCGCCTTCGGCTTCCTGGTGCCGGTCCTGGCCGGCTACATCGCCTACGGCATGGCGGACCGGCCCGGCCTGGTCCCCGGCTTCGTGGGCGGCATGATCGCCTCCACGATCAACGCCGGCTTCCTCGGCGGCCTGGTCGCCGGTCTGCTGGCAGGCGGCGTGGTGATGGCGATCCAGAAGATCGACATCCCCAAGGTGCTGCGCGGCATCATGCCGGTGGTGGTGATCCCGCTGATCTCCACGGCGATCGTCGGGTTCCTGATGTTCGTGGTGGTCGGCAAGCCCATCGCCTCCGCCCAGAAGGGCATGACCGACTGGCTGAACGGCCTCTCCGGCTCCAACGCCGTCCTGCTCGGCGCCCTGCTCGGCCTGATGATGTGCTTCGACCTCGGCGGCCCCGTCAACAAGGTCGCGTACACCTTCGCCACTGCCGGTATCGCGGTGTCCAACCCCAGTGACTCCGCGATGAAGATCATGGCCGCGGTCATGGCGGCCGGCATGGTCCCGCCGCTGGCGATGGCCCTGGCCACGACCGTGCGCGGCAAGCTCTTCACCGAGACCGAGCGCGAGAACGGCAAGGCCGCCTGGGTGCTGGGCGCCTCCTTCATCTCCGAGGGCGCGATCCCGTTCGCGGCCGCCGACCCGCTGCGCGTCATCCCGTCCTCGATGGTGGGCGGCGCCGTCACCGGTGCCCTGTCGATGGTCTTCGGCGCCACCCTGCGCGCCCCGCACGGCGGCATCTTCGTGGTCCCGCTGATCGGCAACCCGTTCCTCTACCTGGTCGCCATCGCCGCCGGTGTCTGCATCACCACGGCCCTGGTCGTCCTCCTGAAGGGCCTGCGCAAGCCGGCCCAGCAGGCCGCGGCGGGCGGTTCCGCCGGGACGGCCGCCGCCGCGAAGGAGGACCGGCAGCCGGTCGCGGCCTGATCCCCGCACCGCCCGGCCGCCGCCTTGTCCCTTTGATTCGCTGTGAGTTGTTCACGGCACCTGCGAGATACGTCACGGTCCGGGACCAAAGTCCCGGACCGTGGTGTGTACTGGGGCGTATGCCCGCGCACGTATCGTCCCTCCAGCTGATCGGCATGGCCGCGCTCACCCTGGCTACCGTCGCCTGGGCGGCCGTCGTGACGCGCCTGCTGCGCCGCAACCGCCGCGAAGCCCTCGCCTGGCATGCAGCACACGCCCTGCCCGCCTTCCCGCACCAGCACGAGCCCGCTCCGCCCCGCGAAGCCGTCGAACTGACCCCCGCGGAGCAGGACGCCTTCGCGGGCCTGGTGCGACGCCTGAGCGGCCGCTGAGCCTCCCGGCACGGGAGAGCGGGCTACCTCTGCCGCGCCGCCCGCCGCTCCATCGCGTCCCTGGCCGCCTTCTCCGACGGGTACACCTCGCACATGTGCCGGCCGTCCGGCGTCGCCGTGTGCTCGACCTCCCACAGCGCCAGCTCCCGGCCGTCCCGCAGCAGGAACGCGTGCTCGTAGAGCGAGAAGACCAGGCCCGGCCGGCCCGCCCGCCCCGGCCGTCCGAACGCCTGGGTGATCTGGTGCGCGAACGCCGTCGACAACGCCTCCGCCGTCTCCCCGTCGGGCTTGTCGGGGTTCTCCGCGCGGCGCAGCAGCCGGCGCGCGTGGTCCGCCGAGTCGTCCGGCACGTACACGTGCCTGGACTCCGGGACCGGCGCCAGCGTCACCAGCACCGGCAGCTCGAAGTCCGGGGCGTCCGGCGGCAGCGGCAGCCGCGCGGTCGCGGCCCGCAGTTCCTCCTCGTCGACGTACACCTCGTGCTGCGGGTCACTGCCCGGCACCGTGTTGTGCACCAGCTCCCACAGCGTGACCGCGGAGCCGTCGGCCAGCAGCCAGGTGTGCCGGTACGTCTCCCGGTGCAGCCCCGCGCTGTGGTGCGCGGAGTGCAGCGAACTGTCGTGCGCGAGCGCGCAGTCCAGCTGCCTTATGGCCTCGTCCGGCAGTTCGAAGGAGTTCAGGGCACGGCCGAGGAGCCGCGCGAGGTGCTCCTCCGGAGACTCGGGCGACTCGGCTGGTTCGTACGCTGCCGTCTCGTACGGAACGCTCAAGGTTTCTCCCGGCGTTGCTGCATGTCACCTTGTGGGTGCATACCGTAGCCCCTCGATCGGACATCATGTCCGGGAACCGAGAAAACGTACGCCGGGAAAACGCGCGGGCCGCGCGAAAAGTTCCCGCGCGGCCCGACGATCAGTCAAAAGGTGCCGGTCAGACGGCACTTCCGGCGGTCCACTCGCTCCACGACAGGTTCCACCCGTTGAGCCCGTTGTCCGGCTGCACGGTCTTGTCGGGGGAGTTCTTCACGATCACGACGTCCCCGATCAGCGAGTTGTCGTAGAACCACTTGGCCGTCGTGTCGCCCTGTGCGCCCTGGACGTCCGCCATGCCCACGCAGCCGTGGCTGGTGCCCTCGTGCCCGAACGGCGGGTTGCCCTTGCTGTACCAGTAGTTGCCGTGGATGAACGTCCCCGACGTCGTCAGCCGCATCGCGTGCGGCACGTCCGGGATGTCGTACTCCCCGCCCAGGCCGACCGTCTGGCTGTTCATCCGGGTCTGGGTGAACTTCTCGGAGATCACCATCTGCCCGTTGTACGTCGTGTGCTCGGGGCTGCCCGTGGACACCGGCACCGACTTGAGGAGCTTGCCGTCCCGCATCACGGTCATGGTCTGCGTGTTCGCGTCCACCGTGGAGACCTGCGAACGGCCGACGGTGAAGGTCACCGTCTTCTTCTGCACCCCGTAGACGCCGTTCGCGCCCTCGACGCCGTCCAGGTCGATCTTCATCGTGACCTTGGAACCGGCCTTCCAGTAGTCCTGCGGCCGGAAGTCCAGGCGCTGCGCACCGAACCAGTGCCCCACCACCTGCTGGCCGCTGCTGGAGCTCACCGTGATGTGCGACTGCACGGCCTTCTTGTCGGTGATGACCTTGTCGAAGTTGAACGACACCGGCATCCCCACGCCGACCGTCGTCCCGTTGTCCGGCGTGTACGTGCCGATGTAGCTGTTCGCCGAGTCGACGGTGGTGAAGATGGAGTTGGCCGCCGCCGTGAGCCCCCTGGAGTCCTTGGCGGTCGCCGATATCTCGTACTTCGTGCCGCGCTCCAGCTGCTCCTTCGGCTTCCAGCTGCCGCCGTCCGCCGAGAGGTTGCCGTCCACGGCCTGCCCCGATCCCGCCACGGTCATCTTGACGTCGGTCAGCCTTCCGTCGCTGACCTGCACGCCGGTCGTGTTGATGGACGCGCCGGTCGAACCGTCCTTCGCCGAGATCACGATCTTCGCGGTCGACGTCTTCGCGGCGCTGTCCTGCCCGCCCTTGGCGCCGTCGCTCTTGGCGTCGGCGCTGGCGTTGCCGCCGCAGGCGGTGAGGGTGAGGGCGCCGACCAACAGGGCGGCACAGGCCCCCAGTGCGCGCCGCGCTGCGATGTCCGGCGTTGTCACGGGCTGCTCCAGGTTCGTGTGAGTTCTTGTGATGTGCGTGATCCGCTCCAGTGCGTGGAGAAAGAGGCCGAAGGCCCCCCTCGGGGTTCCCTCCGGCGCCCGCGAACGCCATCACGTGACAGAACCAGGACAATCGACAGCTACGCGCAAGGTTCCGGGCGCGCCCCGGCCGTGGCCGTGGTCAGCGCGCCCCGTACAACTCCCCGTACGACGGCCACACCCCGCCCGGCCCGTCCACCGACTCGGCGGCCTTTACCGCCCGAACGATCGCGCGGGTCACCAGGTCCGCGCCGGCCGCGAGGATCTCGTTGAGCGCGAGCGGGTGCTCGTCCAGCGGCCGCACCCCGGTCGCCAGCGCGAACACCGTGTCCCCGTCATTGAGCAGGTGCACCGGCCGGACGGCGCGCGCGATCCCGTCGTGCGCCGTCCCGGCCAGCTTCTGCGCCTGCGCCTTGGAGAGTCCGGCATCGGTCGCGACCACCGCGAGCGTGGTGTTGAGCAGCGGGGGCGCGTTCTTGACGGCGGCCTCCGCGAGCCGGCTGCGCGCGGCCTCGTGCACACCGGCCTCGGGATACTCCACCCGCCCCTGGAACAACTCCCCGTACAACGCACCCGTCTCCGGCTGCACCACCGCTCCGGCCGGGTTGGCGACCACCAGCGCGCCCACCGTGATTCCGGAGTCCAGCACGACGCTCGCGCTGCCGATCCCGCCCTTCAGCCCCCCGGCCACGGCGCCCGCACCGGCTCCCACACACCCCTCCCGCACCGGGGCCCCCGGCAGGCTCGCCCCGGCCGCCTCCGCCGCCGCACGCCCCAGCGCCGCGTCCGGCCGCGCCCCGAAGCTCCCGCCGCGCCCCAGATCGAAGACGCAGGCGGCGGGCACCACCGGCACGACGTGCGCCGGATCCGGCCCCACCCGCACCCCGCGCCCCCGCTCCTCCAGCCAGGCCATCACCCCGGACGCCGCGTCGAGCCCGTACGCGCTGCCGCCCGTGAGCACGATCGCCTCTGCGCGCTGCACCACGTTGCGCGGATCGAGCGCGTCCGTCTCCTTGGTGCCCGGACCGCCGCCGCGTACGTCGACGGCGGCGACCGCGCCGCCCTCGGGAGCGAGGACCACCGTGGTGCCGGTGAGCCAGCCGTCGCCGGCGCGGGTCGCATGTCCCACCCGCAGTCCGGCCACGTCCGTCAATGCGTCAACTGTCATGACGGCAAGTCTGGCCCAGCTCCACGCCCTTCCGGGCCGGTCAGGAGGCGTCCGCGGTGGCGTTCACCGGGCGCTCGGCGGCCGCGCGCGCCGTCAGCGCCGTCCCGGTCGCCACCGCCAGCGCCGACACGAAGCCCGCCGCCGGTACCGCCCAGTCGCCCAGGAACGTGCAGCACACCACCAGCAGCGCCGTCACCGGCAGCATCAGCTGCTGGGCGAGCCCCACCTTGAAGTGCCGCGAGTGCAGCGCCCACACGGTCAGCAGGTACAGCGCCGTCGGCACGGTCACCGCCGCCGACGCGGCCGTCGTCGAGATGTGCGCCTTGCCGACCGCCTCCTCGACGGTCACCTCGATGCCCGCGCCGATCGAGGCCGCCGACGCGAAGATCAGGTAGTGGCCGTAACCCCACAGGAAGGACTCGCGGTTGGACCGCAGGTGGCCGTGGATGGGAACCACGAAATAGATCCACCACGCCGAGAAGACGATCAGCAGACCGCCCGCCGCGATCGGCAGCAGCTCGCTCAACGCGTCGTGCTCGCCCACGGCCGACTTCACGGCGACCGTCGCCGCCGCGATCGTCTCGCCGAGCACGATGATCGTGAACAGCCCGAACCGCTCGGCGATGTGGTGCGGGTGCCAGGAGGTGCTGTGGTCCTTCTCGGCGTACACGGGCACGCACAGCTCGGCGATCCCCATCACCAGGAACACCCAGGGGCGCGCGTGCGCCGGCAGCACCACGAGAGCGACCCAGCCGACCTGGCACAACAGCACCCCGCCCGCGTACCGGAGCGCCATGGCCCGCTCCGCCCCCCGGGCCTCCCGCGCGGCTCGCAGCCACTGCGAGGCCAGCGCCAGCCGCATGATCACGTAACCGATCAGGACCAGTGCGAAGTCGTGTTCCGCGAAGGCCCGCGAGACACCGGCCGCCAGCACCAGCACACCCGCGATCTGGACCAGGGTGACGACCCGGTAGAGGGCGTCGTCGTTGTCGTAGGCCGAAGCGAACCAGGTGAAGTTCATCCAGGCCCACCAGATGGCGAAGAACACCATCGCGTAGTTCAGGACGCCCTCGCCCGCGTGCCCCGTGGCGACCGCGTGCACCAGTCCCGCGCCCGCCTGCGCGATGGCCACCACGAAGCACAGGTCGAAGAAGAGCTCGAGTGGCGAGGAGACCCGGTGGGACTCCTCGCGCCCGCGCGCGGTCAGCCTGCGCAGTGGCCGCAGGGGCTGGGGGACGTGCTGGGGTACGTGCTGTGGGGCGGGAGCCGGAGGGGAACTCGACGTCATGCGTCCAGCACAGCAGAAAGGGGCACCCGCTCGCGAACGGAGCCGCAGGCGGGCAGGCGGCCCGGCGGACGGCGGGACCACGGGCGGGGCCGCCGGGCGGCCCGGGCGGGCCCGAGCCGCCCGGGCCGTAGTCTTGAGACATGACCACCGCCCCCGAGCCCGCGCCGCGCGACCCGAAGCCCGCGCTGATCTTCGACGACCCGCTCGACCGGCAGTCCTCGGACGACACCGACCGCGGCTGGGGCGACCGCCCGGAGGGCGACTCCGCGGCCGACCTCAAGCGGTTCCTCGACGAGAAGCCGCCCCACCACCTCTGAGCCGCCCGCGCGACCGCCCGCAGCGTCCGCGACGGCGCCGCTAACGCTGGTTGTGACCGCTTCCGCGCTGCGCGACCAGGGCGTCGCGGATCTCCTTCAGCACCTCCAGCTCGGTCACCTCGACCACCTCGTGCGTACCCTCGCGCGCCCTGCGGCGGGCCTCCATCCGGGACAGGTACTTCGCCATCGGCAGGACCATCAGGAAGTACACGACCGCCGCGGTGATCACGAAGGAGAGAGTGGCGCCCAGGACCTCGCCCCACATGATCGGAATGCCGCTCTTCACCGTGCCGTCCGCGTTCAGCTTGCACGGGTCCTTCAGACACGAGCTGTAGCTGTCGAGGTTCTTCGTGCCGATCGCGCCGACCAGCGGGTTGATGATCCCCTTCACCACCGAGTTGACGATGTTCGTGAAGGCGGCGCCGATGACCACCGCTACTGCCAGATCGACGACGTTCCCGCGCATCAGGAAGGCCTTGAAGCCCTGCCAGACACTCGGTTCCTTCTTCGTGCTCACTTCGGGGACTCTCCTCACATGCACAGGCTGTGGAACAAAGCGCTCCGCAACCTACGGCACCGTGCGGCCATCGGGCCCAATCCCGCAGCTCGATCGGGCGACTTGGCACAGAGTGTCCTGGAAATCGCCCCAGGCTGTTCAACACAGGGTCACCGCCAGCCGGGCCGTGGCGCTCGCGCCGACCAGTTGGGCCGCGGCGGCCCGCGGGACCGACAGCACGACCAGTGCCCCGCTCTCCGCGGCCGCGTCGACCGGTTCCGGCAGCCTTGTCACGCGCACCCCGCGCGCGATCACCCGGGCCTGCCCGCCCGCCGCGGGATCCCCGGCGGCGATGACGTCCACCCGGTCGCCGGGGTGCAGCAGCCGGACGGTGGCCGCGTCGGCGATCCGCACCGGTGCCGTCACCATGTCCACGGGCGCGGCGTGCCGTCGTACCGGCTGGGTGGGAGAGGTCACGGCCGGGTGGCCCCGGGGCGGCGCGGTCCGCAGGGGGTCGAGGGCGGTGCGCGGGCCGGCCGCGACGAGGGCTGCCGCCGTGACCGCGAGACCGGCCGCGAGAGCCCGCGCGCGGTGACGCAGCAGCCGGTCCAGCAGGTACCGCCCGCCGCGCACCCGCACCGGTTCGAAGTGCGGGACCTCGCAGGTGGCGGGGGCGTCCGTGCCCAGCGGGCGCGGGACGCGGAGGGGAGGGGGGAAGGCGGGGGACAGGGACGGGGGAACGGACACGGGGATCACCACCTGCGACGAGGAACCGGCTTGCGGGACCACGATGAGGTCTCGCGCCGAAACCCGCCGGAGCCGGTGGACCACCGGCCGGTTGTGGACAACCCGGCCACCCGAACGAGGAGTTCCGCCCGTATCCGCCCTGTGCAGAGCCCCCGCGTCGGGGCACGCCCTACGGCAGCTCGAACCCCGGGTCCATGCCGCCGAGCGCGTTCGTGCACAGGCAGTCCCGTGCCGTGTTCTCCGGCAGGGCCGCCACCGCGTCGAACAGCACGCCCCGCAGCCGGTCCACGTTGGCGGCGAACACCTGCAGCACCTCGTCGTGCGAGACGCCCTCACCGGTCTCGGCGCCCGCGTCCAGGTCGGTGACCAGCGTCAACGACGCGTAGCAGAGCTCCAGTTCACGGGCGAGCGCCGCCTCGGGATGGCCGGTCATGCCCACCACGGACCAGCCCTGCGCCTGGTGCCAGAGCGATTCGGCGCGGGTCGAGAAGCGCGGCCCCTCGACCACGACCAGCGTGCCTCCGTCCACCGGCTCCCAGTCCCGGCCGCGCGCCGCCTTCAGGGCCGCCGCCCGGCCGGTGGGGCAGTAGGGGTCGGCGAGCGAGACGTGCACCACGTTCGGCACGGCGCCGTCGGGCAGCGGCAGCCCGTCGAAGTACGACTGGGCCCGGGACTTCGTGCGGTCCACCAGCTGGTCGGGCACGAGCAGCGTGCCCGGGCCGTACTCGGGGCGCAGACCGCCCACCGCGCACGGGCCGAGCACCTGGCGCACGCCGACGGAGCGCAGTGCCCAGAGGTTGGCCCGGTAGTTGATGCGGTGCGGCGGCAGATGGTGGCCGCGTCCGTGGCGGGGCAGGAAGGCGACCCGGCGGCCGGCGATCTCGCCGAGGAAGAGGGAGTCGCTGGGCGGCCCGTAGGGCGTGTCGACCTGGATCTCGGTCACGTCGTCGAGGAACGAGTAGAAGCCCGAACCGCCGATTACACCGATCTCTGCGTTCACCATGCGCAGCACACTAGCCGCCCGCCCGGACCGGCCGCCCCGGCGGGCGGGCGCCGGGGTAGGGGAACGCCCCGGACCCCGCTGTCGCTCGACGGCGGGGTCCGAGGGGGTGAGGTCTCAGGCGGCGGAGCTGCTGGCCGAGCCGGACGAGGACGTCGAGGACTTCGAGTCGGAAGCCTTCGAGTCGGACGACTTCGACTCGGACGAGGTGCCCGAGGACGTGGAGCCGGACGACTTCGACGCAGGGCTGCTGCTCGACGAGGAGCCGCGGCTGTCGTTGCGGTAGAAGCCCGAGCCCTTGAAGACAATGCCGACCGCGGAGAACACCTTCTTCAGGCGGCCACCGCAGTTGGGGCACTCGGTCAGGGCGTCGTCAGTGAACTTCTGCACCGCCTCGAGGCCCTCGCCGCACTCGGTGCACTGGTACTGGTAGGTCGGCACTGTCTTCCTCCTGGCACTCTCACTCAGTGAGTGCTAACGACGGTCCATACTGACGTATTCCTGAGGATCAGTCCACCGTCAGCGGTACGCGGTGACCGACGCCACGTGCGACGGTACGGTTCCGGGGCCGGGTGACGAGCCGCGAACGCAGCGCCAGGAGTGTCGCCAGGGCGAGCACGGTGCCCGCCATCGGCACCAGGAACCCGGCGCCGCCCCACAGCCGGTCCTCCAGCTGTCCCGCGACCGTGACCGCGGCCGCCTGGCCGAGCGCCACCGCGCCGGTCAGCCAGGTGAACGCCTCCGTGCGGGCGCCGGCCGGGACCAGGCCCTCGACCAGCGTGTAGCCGGTGATCAGGGCGGGCGCGATGCACATGCCGACGAGCAGGCCGAGACCGGCCAGGACGAGCACCGAGTGGGACGTCCACAGCGCCGACGCGGTCAGCGCGAGCGCCGTGTAGCCGACGACCAGGCGCCGGTGCGGGGCGGCCTTCCAGGCGAGGGCGCCGCAGACGATGCCGGAGAGCATGTTCCCCGCGGCGAAGGTGCCGTACAGGACGCCGTTCAGGCCCGGCTCGCCGATCGACTCGGTGAACGCGGCGAGGGAGACCTGCATGCCGCCGAAGACGGAGCCGATACCCAGGAAGGCGACGACCAGCACGCGCACGCCCGGGACGCGCAGCGCCGAGGCGTGCCGCACGCGCGCGTGGCCGGCGCCGGTCACCTGGGGCTGGGTGCTCTTGCGGGCGGCGAACAGCAGACCGCCGGCGAGGGTGAGCGCGGCCTCCGTGACCAGGCCGGCGGCCGGGGCCACGGTGGTGCACAGGGCGGTGGCGAGCAGCGGGCCGAAGACGAAGGTGAGCTCGTCGGTGACGGACTCGAAGGCGGCGGCGGTGGACATCAGAGGGGAGTCCTGGAGCTTGACGCCCCAGCGGGCGCGCACCATGGGGCCGATCTGCGGCACCGAGGCGCCGGTCGGCACGGCCGCCGCGAACAGGGCCCACAGGGGCGCGTGCGCCAGCGCGAGCGCCGTCAGGGCGAGGCCCGACAGTGTGTGCACGAGGACACCGGGGACCAGTACCGCGCGCTGCCCGTAGCGGTCGGCCAGCCGGCCGCTGTAGGGCGCGAACAGTGCCATGGAGACGCCGGTGACGGCCGCGGCGGCGCCCGCCGCGCCGTACGAGCCGGTGGTGTGCTGCACGAGCAGCACGATGGAGATGGTGAGCATCGCGAACGGCTGGCGTGCCGCGAAACCGGGGAGCAGGAACGTCCAGGCGCCGCGGGTGCGCAGCAGCTGTCCGTATCCCGGGCGGGACGGCGCCGCCGGGTTCTCCGACGGCTCGGTGGTGACCGTGGATGCCACGGCCCGTGCCTTTCTGCCACCTGGTAGCGCGGCCCCTCCGGACAAGGGGGCCGGCGCCGAGAGCTGTCCTCTTGCGCGGAACTGCGGTAGATACCGGCATCCACTGCGAAGAGCGTTCCGGCCGCCATACGGTCGCGCCAGCTCTGCGTCAGGCAGAGTTGGTTCGATCAGGTGCTTTCATCGTACAGGGGGGAGGGCACGGTACACCTGTGAAAACGAGCACCGTGACCCCCGTTCACCTGGGATTGCCCGAGGTGTGAAGTACCCGAAACGTGCCCTTAACGCACGCCCGCCGTCCCGTTCGTGCCCAGCCAGCCCGCCAGCTTGCCCCCGTGGCCGACCGCGCGCAGCCGCCGTTCCGCGGCGTCCCGCACCGGGTCGGTGGCGACCACGAGGAGTTCGTCCCCGCGCCGCAGCACCGTCGCGGGCAGCGGAACAAACGATTTTCCTTCGCGGACGACCAGGGTGACGGCGGCTCCGGCGGGCAGCCGCAGCTCGTTGATCTCCACGCCGTGCATCCGGGAGCCCTCCGGGATCGACACGGACAGCAGGTGCCCGCGCAGCCGCTCCAGGGGCGCGGACTCGATGCCGAGGTCGGCCGCCTCGGGGCCCTCGCCGAGCCGCAGCCTGCGGGCCAGCCAGGGCAGGGTCGGCCCCTGGACGAGGGTGTAGACGACGACCAGCACGAAGACGATGTTGAAGATCCGGTGGCTGGTGTCGACGCCGTTCACCATGGGGATCGTCGCCAGGATGATGGGCACGGCGCCGCGCAGCCCGGCCCAGGACATCAGGGTCTGCTCCCCCCAGGGCACCCGGAAGGGCGCGAGACTGACGACCACGCTCAGCGGCCGCGCCACCATGGTGAGCACCAGCCCGATGATCAGCGCGGGCAGGAAGTCGTCGCCGAGCTCGTGTGGGGTGACCAGCAGGCCGAGCAGCACGAACATGCCGATCTGGGCGATCCAGCCGAGTCCCTCGGCGAAACCGCGGGTGGCCGGCCAGTGCGGCAGCTTGGCGTTGCCGAGCACCATGGAGGCCAGATAGACCGCGAGGAAGCCGCTGCCGTGCGCCAGCGCGCCGGCGGCGTAGGCCGTGACCGCGATGGCCATCACGGCGATCGGGTAGAGCCCGGAGGCGGGCAGCGCGACGTGTCTCAGCCCCCAGGCGCCGAGCCAGCCGGCCGCGAGGCCCACAGCCGCGCCGATGGCCAGCTCCATGGCTATCTCGCCCAGCAGCACGTACCAGTGCTCGACCGGGCGCGCGCTGGAGAAGGCGACGACCAGGATGACCACCGGGGCGTCGTTGAAGCCGGACTCCGCCTCCAGCGTGCCCGTCACGCGCGCGGGCAGCGGAATGCGCCGCAGCACCGAGAACACCGCCGCCGCGTCCGTCGAGGACACCACCGCCCCGATGATGAGCGCCTGCCGCCATTCCAGCCCGACGAGGTAGTGCGCGCCCGCCGCGGTGACGCCGACGCTCACCCCGACCCCGACCAGGGCCAGCACGGAGGCCGATGCCAGGACGGGTTCGACCTCCTTCCACTTCGTGCCGAGACCGCCCTCGGCCAGGATCACGACCAGGGCCGCGTACCCGATGACCTGGGTCAGCTCGGCATTGCTGAAGTGGATGTTCCCGATGCCGTCCTGGCCCATGAGGACGCCGATCCCCAGGTACACGAGCAGGCTGGGGAGCCCGCTGCGCGAGGAGATCCGGACGGCCGCGACGGCGACGAGCAGGACCAGGGAGCAGACGAGCAGAAGCTGGTTGAGGTGGTGGACAGTCAGCGGCGGTTCCCTTCCTTGGCTCACACGCGGGCGACGCGGAAGCGCACGTACACAGGACCGAGAGTGCGGCACCCCGCACCCAAGTACTTCGTTACCTTACCTAACTCTTGACGCTTTCTTGACGCTTGCCGAGGCAAGATCGAACGCCCGTGCCCGCCGGTTCCCTACTCCGGGTCAAGTGGCGTAGGGCCCTGCGCCTATGGTTGCTCCAGCACTCCAGGACCGCCTGCCGCTCGCGTTAGGACAGCAAGGACAGCGATGCCCCCCAACACCACCGCCACAACGGGTGACATGCCTGGCAAGTCCGGCAGGAAGAAGGGGCGCAGAGCCCGACTGATCGTGCTGGTCCTCGTCCTCGCCGTCGTCGGTGGCGTCTTCTACGGGGCGTACTGGTCGGTCAGCACGGTCCGCGCGTCCTTCCCGCAGACCAAGGGTTCGATCACGCTGGACGGCCTCTCCGGGCCCGTGACCGTGAAGCGGGACGGCTACGGCATCCCGCAGATCTACGCCTCCACCGACGAGGACCTGTTCATGGCACAGGGCTACGTCCAGGCGCAGGACAGGTTCTACGAGATGGACGTGCGCCGCCACATGACCTCCGGGCGCCTGTCGGAGATGTTCGGCAAGAGCCAGGTGAAGAACGACGAGTTCCTGCGCACCATGGGCTGGGACCGGGTCGCGAAGGAGGAGTACGACACCAAGCTGTCGGCCTCCACGAAGAAGTACCTCCAGGCCTACTCCAAGGGGGTCAACGCCTACCTCCAGGGCAAGGACGGCAAGGACATCTCCCTGGAGTACGCGGCCCTCGGTTTCGTCAACGACTACAAGCCCGAGCAGTGGACCCCCGTCGACTCGGTCTCCTGGCTGAAGGCGATGGCCTGGGACCTGCGCGGCAACATGGACGACGAGATCGACCGCGCGCTGATGACCAGCCGGCTCGGCCCGCAGCAGATCAAGGACCTCTACCCGGACTACCCGTACAGCCGCAACCAGCCGATCGTCCAGGAGGGCCAGTACGACAAGCTCACCAAGACGTTCGAGCAGAGCGGCTCCACGAGCGGCTCCGGGACCTCGACGGGCACCAGCGGCACCTCGACCTCCTCGTCCACCGGTTCGGCCCTCACGAGCCAGCTGGAGAGCCTCTACAACGTCCTGGACGACGTCCCCACCGCCGTCGGTGTGAACGGCCAGGGCATCGGCTCCAACTCCTGGGTCGTCCGGGGCCAGTACACCATCACCGGCAAGCCGCTGCTCGCCAACGACCCGCACCTTTCGGCGTCACTTCCGTCCGTCTGGTACCAGATGGGCCTGCACTGCACCACGATCTCCAGCAAGTGCCAGTACGACGTCACCGGCTACACCTTCGCGGGCATGCCCGGCGTGATCATCGGCCACAACGCCGACATCGCCTGGGGCATGACCAACTCCGGGGTCGACGTCACCGACCTCTACCTGGAGAAGCTGTCCGGCGACGGCTACCTGTACGACGACAAGACCAAGCCCTTCACGACCCGCACGGAGACCATCAAGGTCGCCGGTGGCGAGCCCAAGAAGATCGTCGTGCGCCAGACCGCGGACGGCATGCCGCTGCTGTCCGACCGCGACGACGAACTCGTCGAGGTCGGCAAGAAGGCCACCGTCGACGCCGCCGCACCCGACCGCGGCGACGGCTACGGCATCGCCCTGCGCTGGACGGCCCTCGACCCGGGCACCACCATGGACGCCGTCTTCGCCATCGACAAGGCGTCCGACTGGGACTCCTTCCGGAACGCGGCCGCCCAGTTCGACGTGCCCTCGCAGAACCTGGTCTACGCCGACACCAAGAACAACATCGGCTACACCCTGCCGGGCAGGATCCCCACGCGCTCGTCGGCGGACGACGGGTCCATCCCGGCGCCGGGCTGGGACTCCAAGTACAAGTGGACCGGCTTCATCAAGCAGGACGAGCTGCCCTACGAGTACAACCCGAAGCGTGGCTACATCGTCACCGCCAACCAGGCCGTGATCGACAAGGACAAGTACCCCTACACGCTCACCACGGACTGGGGTTACGGCACCCGCAGCCAGCGCATCACCGACCTGATCGAGTCGAAGATCAAGGACGGCGGCAAGATCTCCACCGACGACATGCGCCAGATGCAGACGGACAACAGCAGCGAGATCGCCAAGCTGCTGGTGCCCAAGCTGCTGAAGATCAACCTCGACGACAAGGACGTCCGGGAGGCGCAGAAGCTCCTGGAGGGCTGGGACTACACCCAGGACGCCGACTCGGCGGCCGCGGCCTACTTCAACTCGGTCTGGCGCAACATCCTCAAGCTCGCCTTCGGCAACAAGCTGCCCAAGGAGCTGCGGGTCAAGGGCCAGTGCCTGTGGGTCGACAAGATCGACAGCACCGGTCCGGTGGACGACGACGCCAAGGTGCGCGAGTGCGGCGAGCGCGACGCCGACCAGGCCCAGCCGGACGGCGGCGACCGGTGGTTCGAGGTGGTCCGCAACCTCATGAACAAGCCGGACAGCGACTGGTGGAAGACGCCGGCCGGCGCGGGTGACCGCCCCAAGGCCGACAACATGGACCAGCTCTTCAGGCGCGCCATGATCGACGCCCGCTGGGAGCTGACCGCCAAGCTCGGCAAGGACATCGACACCTGGAGCTGGGGCCGGCTGCACCGCCTGTTCCTGAAGAACCAGACCCTGGGCACCGACGGCCCGGCCGTCGTCCAGTACATCCTCAACCGCGGCCCCTGGAAGCTCAGCGGCGGCGAGGCCACGGTCGACGCGACCGGCTGGAACGCCGCCGGCGGCTACGGCGTCGTGTGGGTCCCCTCCATGCGGATGGTCGTCAACCTCGACGACTTCGACAAATCCAAGTGGATCAACCTCACCGGAGCCTCGGGGCACGCCTTCAGCGCCCACTACACCGACCAGACCGGCAAATGGGCCGACGGCGAACTGCTCTCCTGGTCGTTCTCGGACCAGGCGGTCGACAAGAGCACCAGCGACACCCTCGTCCTCAAGCCCTGAGCCCGACGATCACCGCCGCGACGGCCCGCCACGCACGCGTGGCGGGCCGTCGCGCATGGGAGCGGCTCGCGCGAGAGCGGCTTCGCGTGCGAGGCGGGCGAGCGGCTCAGGGGCTCGCGAACCGGCGCACCCCCGACGGCGTCACCACCGCCTGCACCGGCAGGTCGTGCGCCTCGGCGGGCACCCGCCCGACGACCTCCGTGTCGTACAGCAGCACCACAAGCGCCGGGCGCGCGCCCGCGCGCTCCAGACGCGCCAGCACCCGGTCGTACGACCCCCCACCGCGCCCGAGCCGCATCCCGCGCGCGTCCACCGCGAGCCCCGGCAGCAGCACGGCGTCCGCACCGAGCACGGCGTCCGGCCCGAGTCGTTCACCGATGGGCTCGAACAGCGCCATCTTCCCGCCGTGTTGGACGCGGGCGAGGGAGCCCTCCCCGGCGTACGCGCCCCAGTCCAGGTCGTGGTCCGGCAGCAGCGCGGGGAGCAGCACGCGCACCCCCCGCGTGACCAGCGCGTCCAGCAGCGCGAGCGTGCCGGGCTCGTTCCCGACCGAGACGTACGCCGCCACCGTGCGCGCACGCGCCAACTCGGGCAGTTCCAGCGCGTGCCCGGCCAGCGCGTCGGCCGCCTCCCTGACGACATCCGCCGTCAACCTGTTCCTCACTCCGAGGAATTCCCGGCGCAACATTCGCTTGTCACTCTCGGCCTCAGGTCCACCGTGCTCCACAGGTCGGTCCCGCATCCTTCTCCAGTCCGCTCATATGAGTACCAAATGCCCGGAGCCTCAGATTCTCCATAAAGGCACCGGATAAGGTTGCGGACATGACTCAGTCGCACCCCAGGATCAGCAAGGCTGTCATTCCCGCAGCAGGCCTCGGCACCCGGTTCCTGCCGGCCACCAAGGCCACTCCCAAGGAGATGCTGCCGGTCGTCGACAAGCCGGCGATCCAGTACGTGGTCGAGGAGGCCGTGTCGGCGGGGCTCGACGACGTCCTCATGATCACCGGACGCAACAAGCGTCCCCTCGAAGACCACTTCGACCGCAACTACGAGCTGGAATCGGCGCTCCAGAAGAAGGGCGACGCCGGCCGGCTCGCCAAGGTGCAGGAGTCCAGCGACCTGGCCACCATGCACTACGTCCGCCAGGGCGACCCCAGGGGCCTCGGCCACGCCGTGCTCTGCGCCGCCCCGCACGTGGGCCACGAGCCCTTCGCCGTCCTGCTCGGCGACGACCTGATCGACCCGCGCGACCCCCTGCTCCAGCGCATGATCGAGATCCAGGAGCAGCACGGCGGCAGCGTGATCGCGCTCATGGAGGTCGACCCGGAGCAGATCCACCTCTACGGCTCCGCGGCCGTCGAAGCCACCGCCGACAGCGACGTCGTGAAGGTGACAGGACTGGTCGAGAAGCCGGACGCGGCGGACGCCCCGTCCAGCTACGCGGTGATCGGCCGCTACGTCCTCGACCCGCACGTCTTCGACATACTGCGGCGCACCGAGCCGGGCCGCGGCGGCGAGATCCAGCTCACCGACGCCCTCCAGCAGCTCGCCCAGGACGAAAAGGCCGGCGGCCCCGTGCACGGCGTCGTCTTCAAGGGCCGCCGGTATGACACCGGCGACCGCGGCGACTATCTGCGTGCCATTGTCCGGCTCGCGTGCGAACGTGAAGACCTGGGCCCGGACTTCCGGACCTGGCTTCGCAGTTACGTAGCCGAGGAGATGCAGCAGAGTTGAGCAGCACCGCGACCCGCCCCGCCGGCCCGGACCACCTGTGGTCGGTGGACGAGCACCTGGAGGACATCCTCACCGCCGTCCGCCCCCTGGAACCCATCGAGCTGCAACTCCTCGACGCCCAGGGCTGCGTCCTGGTCGACGACGTCACGGTGCCGCTCTCGCTGCCGCCGTTCGACAACAGCTCCATGGACGGGTACGCGGTGCGGGTCGCGGACGTGGCGGGCGCGAGCGAGGAGTTCCCGGCCGTCCTGGAGGTCGTCGGGGACGTCGCGGCGGGCGCGGTCGAGCTGACCCCGGTGGGCCCCGGCCAGGCGGTCCGCATCATGACCGGCGCCCCGCTGCCGCCCGGCGCCGAGGCCGTCGTCCCCGTCGAGTGGACCGACGGAGGACTCGGCGAGGGGCCGGTCGCCGGGATGCGGGCGCGCAGCCTCGCGCCCGAGGGCGCCGAGGGGCACGTGCGCGTGCACCGGCCGGCCGAGGCACGCGCGCACGTACGCGCGCGCGGCAGCGACGTGAAGGCCGGCGACCTCGCCCTGGCGGCCGGCACCGTCCTCGGTCCGCCGCAGATCGCGCTGCTCGCCGCGATCGGCCGCGGCACGGCACGCGTGCGCCCGCGCCCGCGCGTGGTCGTCGTGTCCACCGGCAGCGAACTCGTCCAGCCCGACGAGGCGCTCGGCAGCGGCCAGATCTACGACTCCAACAGCTTCGCCCTCACCGCCGCCGCCCGGGACGCGGGAGCCATCGCCTACCGGGTGGGCGCCGTCGTCGACGACGCCGAGACCCTGCGCGCCACCATCGAGGACCAGCTCGTCCGCGCCGACCTGCTGGTCACCACCGGCGGGGTCAGCGTGGGCGCGTACGACGTCGTCAAGGAGGCCCTGGCGCACGTCGGTGACGAGGACGAGCCGGGCAGCGGCATCGACTTCCGCAAGCTCGCCATGCAGCCCGGCAAGCCCCAGGGCTTCGGCACCATCGGCCCCGACCACACACCCCTGCTGGCGCTGCCGGGCAACCCCGTGTCGTCGTACGTCTCCTTCGAGCTGTTCGTGCGCCCCGCCATCCGCACCCTGATGGGCCTCGACGACGTCCACCGGCCGCGCACCACGGCCACCCTCAGGGCGGGCAAGGCGCTGAGCTCGCCCAAGGGGCGCAGGCAGTTCCTGCGCGGGGCGTACGCCGACGGCGAGGTGACCGCCGTGGGCGGCGCCGGTTCGCACCTGATCGCGGCACTGGCGCACGCCGACGCGCTGATCGTCGTACCCGAGGGCGTGGAGTCGGTCGAGCCCGGCACCGACGTCGAGGTCGTCCTGCTCGGCTGACGGGCGTCTTGATCGGCTGACGGTCGTCCTGCTCGGTCGGCGGGCGTCCGCCGTTCGTCCCGCCAAGCACGTGTACCCGTCCGCCGGGCGGTCCTGCCCGCTGGTGCGCGCCGACTTGGCGGTACCGTGTCGCGCACAGCAGGCCCGAGCGCCGCACCGCGACGGGCCAGGACCGGGAGCGCCACACAGCATGACTGAGCCCTTCCGGGGGGACACCCCCGGACCCTCCGCGCCAGACCGACTGACGCACCTCGACGACGCCGGCGCCGCCCGCATGGTCGACGTGTCCGGCAAGGACGTGACCGCACGCACCGCCCGCGCCAGCGGGCGGGTCCTCGTCTCGCCCCGCGTGGTCGCGTTGCTGCGCGGTGAGGGCGTTCCGAAGGGTGACGCCCTCGCCACCGCGCGCATCGCCGGGATCATGGGGGCCAAGCGCACCCCGGACCTGATCCCGCTGTGTCACCCTTTGGCCCTCTCCGGTGTGAAACTGGATCTGGCGGTCGCGGACGACGCGGTGGAGATCCTGGCCACGGTGCGGACGACGGACCGCACGGGTGTCGAGATGGAGGCGCTCACGGCGGTCTCCGTCGCGGCGCTCACGGTGATCGACATGGTCAAGGCGGTCGACAAGGGAGCGGTCATCACGGACGTACGCGTGGAGGAGAAGACGGGCGGGAAGTCGGGCGACTGGAGCCGGGCGTGAACGCCGGGCCCTCCGCCGGTGGCGTGCCGCGCGCGCCGTATCGCGCGCTGGTCGTGACCGCCTCCAACCGGGCCGCCGCCGGTGTCTACGAGGACAGGGGCGGACCGCTGGTCGCGGCGGGCCTGGCGGGCCTCGGGTTCAGCGTGGACGGGCCGCGGGTCGTGCCCGACGGGGAACCGGTGGCGGCGGCGCTGCGCGCGGGGGTCGAGGCGGGGTACGACGTCGTCGTCACCACCGGCGGCACCGGGATCTCGCCCACCGACCGCACGCCGGAGGCGACCCGCGCGGTGCTCGACTACGAGGTGCCGGGCATCGCCGAGGCCGTCCGGGCGTTCGGACGGGAGAAGGTGCCCACCGCCGCGCTCTCCCGGGGCCTGGCCGGGGTGGCGGGCCGGACACTGATCGTCAACCTTCCGGGGTCCACCGGCGGGGTGCGGGACGGGCTCGCCGTCCTGGAACCGCTGCTGGCGCACGCCGTCGACCAGATCCGCGGCGGCGACCACCCCGGGCCGAGCAGTGGGGGTGCGAGCTGAACAGCCTGTCCTGGCCCGTCGTGCTGGCGGACGGCGACGTCGTCCTCCGGCCCATAAGGGTGCGTGACCAGCGGGCCTGGCGCGAGGTCAACCGGCGCAACCGGGACTGGCTGCGCCCCTGGGAGGCCACCATCCCGCCGCCCACGCCCAGCGGGCCGATCGCGCACCGGCCGACCTACCGGCAGATGGTCCGGCACCTGCGGTCCGAGGCGAACGCCGGCCGCATGCTGCCGTTCGTCATCGAGTACCAGGGGCGCCTGGTCGGGCAGTTGACGGTCGCCGGGATCACCTGGGGGTCGATGTGCTCGGGACATGTCGGCTACTGGGTGGACCAGTCGGTGGCCGGCCGCGGGGTGATGCCGACGGCCGTCGCGCTCGCCGTGGACCACTGTTTCCGCTCCGTCGGTCTGCACCGCATCGAGGTCTGCATTCGCCCCGAGAACCGGCCCAGCCGCCGGGTCGTGGAGAAACTCGGATTCCGTGAGGAGGGGCTGCGGCCGCGTTATCTCCACATCGACGGCGCCTGGCGCGACCACCTCGTCTTCGCCCTCACCGCGGAAGAGGTGCCCGAGGGGTTGCTCGGCCGCTGGCGGCGGGCACGCTCCCAGAGCGCGTCCGCAAAGGCGCCGGGCCCGACGGGCCCCGGCACTTCTCCGCAGGTGCCCCGCAATCCGCAGAACACTCCAGGGAATCCCGGCTAGCCGAACAAATTGAATGAGTGTTCGAAATTGATCGGTTCTTGACCATCTCGGGGCGTTGAATTCGCGGCTCCGGCGGCCTACTGATCGCATCGGTCACAAAAAAAGCTCGAAATATCAGCCAGATCGTGCGACACACCGGCGCAATTGGCAGATGGCCCCATGCAAACCCCTCTACCGTGTGAGGCGTGAGCAGCAGCGGCCTCATCTACGCAGTCATTGTCGGGGCCTGGGCCGCCTACTTGGTGCCGATGTGGCTCCGTAGGCAGGACGAGCTGAACGAGGCCCGTCCGACGGAACGCTTCAGCACCGCCATCCGGCTGCTGTCCGGACGGGCGGGGATGGAGCGTCGGTACGCCAGGGACCTGCGGGCGCGCTCCGCCTCGGAGGGGGAGCAGGACGCCGGTGAACCGGACGCCGCCACCGACTCGGTGGACGTCCGGGCCTTCGCCATGCCTCCGACCCGCCGTCAGGTCCGGGCGGACGTCCAGCCGGAGAGGGGGACGGAGGCGCCCGGACGCCAGGAACCGGCGCGCGACCGGACGGTCACGCCGACGGCCACGTCCGCGCCGCCCCGGCAGGCGGGCGCACCATCCGTACCGGCCCCGGCATCCGCCCCCACGCCTGCGCCCAAGTCGGGCTCCGTGCCCGCCCGTAAACAGATCCCGACCCCTCGGCGCGCGCCCTCCGCACAGGCGGCCGCGGAACGCGCCCGGCGCTCGAAGGCGCTCGCCCGCCGCCGGCGCACCACCGTCATGCTCTTCGTCGCCTTCACGCTGGGCGCGATCGTCGCCGCGGTCGGCGGACTGGCGTTCCTGTGGGCACCGGGCGTGCCCGCCGTCATGCTCAGCGCCTACATCGCCTACCTGCGGGCACAGGAGCGCCGGCGCTTCGCCTACCAGATGGACCGGCGTCAGGCCGAGGCCGCCGCGCAGCGGTTGCGGGAGCGCCAGCCGCGCCGGCGCGCGCCCCTCGACCCGGCGGGCGTCGGCGCGGACGAACCGGAGGAGGGACCAGCGACCGGGACCGACCCCGGCCTGTCCGCGCTCGCCGCCGACCGGCGCGCCCTCGTCGAGCAGACCGACCACGCCGAGTGGGTCGACCAGCAGCGCGAGCGGCAGCGGCGTCCCGGGCACGGGGACAGCTGGGACCCGGTGCCGGTGCCCCTGCCGACCTACGTGACCGCACCGGTCGCACCGCGCGCCACCTCCGACGTGGACCTGGGGGCGCCGGACGCGTGGAGCTCGGCGCGCTCCAGCACCGTCGCGCCGGAGCAGGAGACCAGGCCGGCGGCGCCCGAGGCCGAGGCGGAGGAGGCGGAGTCCGCCGACGGCAGCACGGCACCGGCCGACGGCCGGACCGACGCCCGCCGTGCGGCTTCCGCCCGCCGGGCACGCGAACGCGGACGCACGCCCCTCTTCGACCAGTACGAGGACGGCGACCGCCCCCGCGCGGCCAACGAATGACGTGACGGCGAGGGCGCGGGGCGCCTCGGCACCCCGCGCCTGACCAGTCAGGGAACGGATTTCCAAGCACCCCGACGGGGATGCTAGAGTTTCACTCGTTGCAAGGGCCTGTGGCGCAGTCCGGTAGCGCACCTCGTTCGCATCGAGGGGGCCAGGGGTTCAAATCCCCTCAGGTCCACGCAGCTCAAAGCCCCGGTAGGGATATCCCGACCGGGGCTTTGACGTGTCGTACGGCAGCCGGCAGATCGCGCGCCGAGGACCAGGATCAGTACGTACGCCGTGCACAGCGGATCATGTGATGCAGGCGGATCGCAGTAGGGAGGCGATCGCCGAGCAGGCGATCAGGATGATCCGCTCGGGATCGTCCGGCCGGTAGAGAAGCTCTGCTCTGTCGCCTTCCGACAGTGGGGTGCGTACCGAGCGTGCTCCGCCCTCACCCGTGACCTCTCGGCCGTCCGGGAGCGTGTACCGGACCCGAGGGTGCAGCTGTGCGTACCCGCCACCGTCCGTCGTTTGCCGGATGCCGACGACAATGCCGGTCGTCCGGATCCCACGCCGACGAACTCCATGAACTCGCCGAGCATCGCGCCCCATTGCAACGGCGGCGCCGGTGAATACCGCGCTGATCAGCGCCGCCACCATGAACTCCCCCATGCGAGAACCCGGATTTCCGGGTCGCGTGCCGCTTGGCGCGCTCGGCCCGCACCGTCTCTCAGAGATCGGCGGCGGCCACGTGCCCTTCGCGAACCCGCCGGAGTGAGAAGCCGGGAGAGGCTCGGCGAACCACAGCCCGCGCCGCACTCCATGCCGGGTCGGCAGGTTGGCTGTTCAGCCCTGGGCCGCCTGGCCCCGGGTGCCCCGTCGGCTTCCCTGCCGAGCGCGAGCTGCTGACCCCCCGTCCGCCACCGGCGGGCCCGACCCGACGGCCGGCACCGCGGTGACGACGGCTGGCGCATCGCCAACAAGGTGTATCACCGGCGCTCTTGAGCCCTGGGAGCTACAGGCCGGCCGGCGGATCCGCCCGCAGGGCCTTCGCGAAGCAGCGGCTCGACTCGTGGTGGCGGTAGTAGCCGAACTTGACGCACGGTTCGTAGCCGCTGGAGGTGTAGAGGGCGATGGCCTCCGGCTGCTTGGTGCCGGTCTCCAGGACCATGCGGAGGCGGCCGGCCGCGCGGGCGTCGGCCTCCAGGGCCGTGAGCATGCGGCGGGCGAGGCCGCGGCCGCGCATCGCCTCGATGACGAACATGCGCTTGAGCTCGGCGTCGCCGTCCTCGTTGCCCTCGCCGTTCGCGTCCTGGCTGCGCCAGCCGCCGGTGGCCACCGGGCGGTCGGACTCGTCGTACGCGATCAGGTAGATGCCGTTCGGCGGTGCGAAGTCGGCCGTGTCGAGGACGGTGGCGTCGCCGCCGTCGCCGTAGCGCAGCTGGTACTCGGCCTGGACCTCGTCGTTCAGCTTGACGGCGTCGGGGTGGTCGAAGGCGACCGGACGTATATTCATGTGAGGCATCGTATATTCGTGCGGGCGGTGAACGCGGTGGACAGCGGACTCCGTCCAGTGTGCCGGTATCGTGCCCTGGTGCTGACTGTGACCTCGGTGAATGTGAACGGGCTGCGGGCCGCCGCGAAGAAGGGCTTCGTGGAGTGGCTCGCGGAGACCTCCGCGGACGTGCTCTGCCTCCAGGAGGTGCGTGCCGAGCCGCAGCAGCTCCCCGAGGAGGTGCGCGCGCCCGGCGGGTGGCACGTGCTGCACGCCCCCGCGGCCGCCAAGGGGCGCGCGGGTGTCTCCCTCTACACACGGCGTGAGCCGGACCGGGTGCGCGTCGGCTTCGGCTCGGACGAGTTCGACGCGAGCGGGCGCTACGTCGAGGCCGACCTGCCCGGCGTCACCGTCGCCTCCCTCTACCTCCCCTCCGGCGAGGTCGGCACCGAGCGGCAGGACGAGAAGTACCGGTTCATGGGCGAGTTCCTGGCCCATCTGAAGGACCTGCGCGAACGGGCCGCCGCCGACGGCCGCGAGGTCGTCGTCTGCGGCGACTGGAACATCGCCCACCAGCGGGCCGACCTGAAGAACTGGCGAGGCAACACCAAGAACTCCGGCTTCCTCCCGGAGGAACGGGACTGGCTCGGCAAGGTCCTCGCCCCGGCCGACGGCGGATACGTCGACGTCGTACGCGCCCTCCATCCGGACGTCGAGGGGCCGTACACGTGGTGGTCGTACCGGGGGCGGGCGTTCGAGAACGATTCGGGATGGCGCATCGATCTCGCCGTGGCGACCCCGGGGCTGGCGGCCCGCGCCGTGAAGGCGGTCGTGGAGCGGGCGGCCAGCCATGGGGAGCGGTGGTCGGATCACGCTCCGGTCACGGTGACCTTCGAGATGTGACGCGGACCGGCTGCGGCTCCGCCCGGGCGCGGCAGGCCGTGTTGTCAGTGCCGCGCTCTACGGTGCGGCCATGACATTCGCGCTGCCCGACGGTCTGCCTCCTGGCCGGTTCGTGCCCCTCGGTCCCACGTCGGTGTGGGTCTCCGACGGCTTCCCGGACGACGTCCGACGGCTGTGGCCCCGCCTGCTGGAGGGGCGGCGGGAACACGGCCTGCTTCCCCTCCTGTGCTGGCTCGACGAGATGGGGAAGCCGCTCGGCCCGGAAGAGGTCGACGCCGTCCGTCTCGAGGAGGTGCTGGCCGCGGACTTCGCCGAGTACCGCCGCAAGAGGCTCCCGTTCTGGACGAACCCCACGCCGGCCCTGGCACCGGAGGAGGAAGAGGAAGGGGTCGAGCCGTGGCCGCACGACCCAGGACCGCCCTTCACGCACTGGCCGGGCCTGGCGCCGCACATGCCGGTCACGGCCGCCTGCCCGACCCCGGAGGAGGCCGCGTCGGGCCTGGTGTCCGGGCTCGTGGAGACCGCCCCCTACGGGCTGTACGACTGCCGCCTCGTGCTCGTTCCCGCCCGCCGCGGCAGCGACGCCCTGGCGGTGACCGGCTGGTCCGCGGAGGCACCGCTGCCCCTGCTCTGCGCACTCCTGCGCAGCTGGGAGGACCGCTTCGGTGCCGAGGCCGTGGCGGTGTTCGGCAGCGAGCTGTACGTCTCGGTCGCGCGACCTCCCGTCGAGGCGGAGCACGCGGACCTGCTCGCCCTGGAGCACGTGCTGTCGACCGCGGACAACATCGTCGACGACCCGCCCACGCCGTTCCCCGAGTACGCGGCGGACCTCGTGGGACGGGCTTCCTGGTCGTTCTGGTGGGACTAGGGGCGACGGCATGCAGCCCCTGGGCGTCCCTAGGCCCGCTTGCGCAGCCGCCGGTCCAGTGCCAGTGACACCTCCGCCTCCACCACGCTGCGGGCCAGGGGGCGCAGGCGTTCCATGTCTTCCTCGGGGCCGTGCCGCAGGACGAGGTCGGCGAAGAGTTCGGCGAGGGCGTCGGCGTGCCGGCGGACGCTGCGGCCGGCGGCCAGGACCTCGGCGAGCGGGAAGCCCTCGCGGACCAGGGCCTCGGAGGCGTCCAGCAGGCGGCGGCTGATGTGGACGATGTCGTCGCCGTCGGTGCCGAGGTAGCCGAGGTCCATGGCGGCGGCGAGGTTCTCCGGGGTGACCTCGCCCTCGAAGCGGGCGGCGAGCTCCTCGGGGGTGAGGCGGACCGGCTCCTCCTCGGTGGGGGTGTCGACGCCGATCAGGTCGGCGACGTTGCGGCCCTGGTCGAGGGCTTCGGCGAGCTCCGCGATGCCGTTCAGGGTGTGACCGCGTTCCAGCAGCGCCGAGATCGTGCGCAGCCGGGCCAGGTGGTGGTCGTCGTACCAGGCGATGCGGCCCTCGCGGCGGGGTGGCCGGATCAGCTTGCGCTCGCGGTAGAAGCGCAGGGTGCGCACGGTGATGCCGGCCCGTGCGGCCAGTTCCTCCATGCGGTACTCGCGGCCGCCGCCCTGGGCGGAGGCCGTGGAGGTCGTTCGTCCGCCGTCGTCCGTCACGTGCGCAGCCTATGTTGTACCGCCGGTAACTTTCCTCCGTCCGGGGCCTACCCATCGGTACGGAGCTGCTCTACAGTCCAACCGTGCCAGTGTTCACTGGCGTAATCACGGGCGAGGTGTGGAGGCTCCGGGATGGCCCAGCACGAGCATGTACGGGTGGCGGTGATCGGGTCCGGGTTCGGCGGGCTGGGCGCGGCCGTGCGGTTGCGCAGGGAGGGGATCACCGACTTCGTCGTCCTGGAACGGGCCGGCAGCGTCGGCGGTACCTGGCGGGACAACAGCTATCCGGGGTGCGCCTGCGACGTGCCCTCCCACCTGTACTCCTTCTCCTTCGCACCCAACCCCGACTGGCCGCGCACCTTCTCCGGGCAGGAGCACATCCGCGCCTACCTGGAGCACGTCACCGACCTGTTCGGGCTCCGGCCCCACCTCCGCTTCGACGCCGAGGTCAAGCGGATGGCCTGGGACGCGGAGGCGCTGCGCTGGGAGATCGAGACCGCCGCCGGCGCCTTCTCCGCCGACGTCGTCGTCTCCGCCACCGGTCCGCTGTCCGACCCGAAGATCCCCGGGATCCCGGGCCTGGACTCCTTCCCCGGCAAGGTCTTCCACTCGGCCCGCTGGGACCACGACTACGACCTGCGCGGCAAGCGCGTCGCCATGGTCGGCACCGGCGCCTCCGCGATCCAGATCGTGCCCGCCGTCCAGCCCGAGGTCGACCGCCTCACCCTCTTCCAGCGCACCCCGCCGTGGGTGATGCCCCGCGCCGACCGTGCCATCAGCGCCGCCGAGCGCCGGCTGCACCGCGCGCTGCCCTTCACCACCCAGGCCCGGCGCGGCCTGCTGTGGGGCATCAGGGAGCTCCAGGTCCAGGCGTTCACCAAGCGGCCCGACGAACTCGGCCTGGTGGAGAGCCTCGCCAAGCGCAACATGGCCCGCGCGATCAAGGACCCCGCGCTGCGCGCCAAGCTCACCCCCGACTACCGCATCGGCTGCAAGCGGATCCTGCTCTCCAGCACCTACTATCCGGCGCTGGCCCAGCCGAACGTGGACCTGGTGGCGAGCGGGCTCAGCGAGGTGCGTGGGTCGACGGTCGTCGCCGCCGACGGCACCTCCGCCGAGGTCGACGCGATCATCTTCGGCACCGGCTTCCACGTCACCGACATGCCCATCGCCGAGCGGGTCGTCGGTGCCGACGGGCGGACCCTCGCGGAGACCTGGAAGGGCGGCATGGAGGCGCTCCGCGGTGCCACGGCCGCCGGGTTCCCCAACTGGATGACGATCATCGGGCCCAACACCGGCCTCGGGAACTCCTCCATGATCCTCATGATCGAGTCCCAGCTGAACTACCTGGCCGACTACCTGCGCCAGCTCCGCGTCCTCGGCGGCCGGGCGGCCCTGGACGCCCGCCCCGGTGCCGTGGCCGCCTGGAACCACAAGGTCCAGGAGCGCATGAAGCGCACCGTCTGGAACACCGGCGGCTGCACCAGCTGGTACCTCGACGCGAGCGGCCGCAACACCACCATCTGGCCCGGTACGACCACCGAGTTCCGGCGGGCGACCCAGCGGGTGGACCTCGCGGAGTACGACGTGATCCGCCCGTCCCTGCCGGGCGGCGGCGCCGGCGACAGTGACATGGCCGGTGCGGAGGTGGGGGCATGAGCCGCCTCACCCACGTGACCTCCGGGCCGTACGCGCCCCCCGCCCCCGCCCGCGAACTCACCGTCGTCTCCGCCGACGGCGCCCGCCTGCACGTCGAGGTGCACGGCCCCGAGGACGCGCCCCCCGTCGTCCTCGCCCACGGCTGGACCTGCTCGACCGCCTTCTGGGCGGCACAGACGCGCGAACTGGCCGTCGACCACCGGGTGATCGCGTACGACCAGCGGGGACACGGGCGCAGTCCCGCGAGCCCTGCGTGCACCACCCAGGCGCTGGCGGACGACCTCGAAGCGGTGCTCGCGCACACCCTCGCCCGCGGGGAACGTGCCGTGATCGTCGGCCACTCCATGGGCGGCATGACCGTCATGGCGGCCGCCGCACGCCCCCGCTTCCGCGCGCACGCCGCCGCCGTCCTGCTGTGCAGCACCGGCAGTTCGCGGCTGGTCGCGGAGGCGCTCGTCCTGCCGTTGCGGGCCGGCGGCCTGCGCACCTGGCTGACGGCGCGGGTCCTGGCCTCGCGCGCCCCGCTCGGTCCTGTCACGCCCCTGGCGCTGCGCATCCTCAAGTACGCGACCATGGGCCCGGCTTCCGCCCCGCACATGGTCGAGGCGTGCGCGCGGATCGTGCACGCCTGCCCGAGCGCCGTGCGCCATACCTGGGCGCGCGTCCTCGCGCAGCTCGACCTCGATCACGGCGTACGGGAGTTGAGCGCGCCCACGGCGGTCGTCACCGGCACGGCCGACCGGCTCACGCCCCCGGTGCACGCCCGCGCGCTGATCGCCGCGCTGCCGCACCCCCTCGGCCTCACCGAGCTGCCGGGGACGGGCCACATGACTCCGGTCGAGGCACCGGAAGTGGTCAACGCAAAGATCCGGGAACTGGTCACCGCGTACGTGACCGGCGCCCGTGAGGAAGCCGGCGCCGACGGGCCCGCGCGGATCAAGGAGGGCTCATGAGCAGGGTCGGTCTCGAAGGACAGGTCGCCGTCGTCACCGGAGCGGCGCGCGGTGTCGGCGAGTTGCTCGCCCGCAAGCTCTCCGCGCGCGGGGCGACGGTCGCATTGGTCGGGCTGGAGGAGGAGGCGCTCAAGGAGGTCTCCGGCAGGCTGCACGGCGACAGCGCCTACTGGTACGCCGACGTCACCGACCACGAGGCGATGAGCCGGGTCGCGCGGGAGGTCAAGGAGCGGTTCGGGAAGACCGACATCGTGGTGGCCAACGCCGGGGTGGCGAACGGCGGTCCGTTCGCCGAGTCGGACCCCGAGGCCTGGCGGCGGGTGATCGAGGTCAACCTGATCGGCTCGGCGGTGACGGCGCGCGCGTTCCTGCCGGTGCTCACCGAGAGCCGCGGCTATCTGCTGCAGATCGCGTCGCTGGCCGCGATCACGCCGGCGCCGATGATGACGGCGTACTGCGCGTCCAAGGCGGGCGTGGAGGCGTACGCGCACAGCCTGCGCGCCGAGGTCGGCCACCAGGGCGTGCGGGTCGGGGTCGGGTACCTGTCCTGGACGGACACCGACATGGTGCGCGGCGCCGACCAGGACGAGGTGATGCGGGAGTTGCGGCAGCGGCTGCCCTGGCCGGCGAACAAGACGTACCCGCTGGGTCCGGCCGTGGACCGGATCGTGGCCGGCATCGAGCGGCGCTCGGCGCACGTGTACGGGCAGTGGTGGCTGCGCGGGATGCAGGGCGTGCGCGGGTATCTGCCGGCGCTGATCGGCACGGTCGGGCAGCGGGAGATGAAGCGGTTCGCGCCCCGGCTGCAGGGCATGCGTACGGGGCTCGTCGGTGCAGGTGGGGCGGCCGACGAGGAGGCGCGCGCTACGCACCGTCATTGATCGAAATGCGCGCGTAGTCGCCCCGTGTGAGTCTGGTCGAGGCCCCAATCGACACCGACTGAGGGCCGATCCCCTCACCCTCCACGGGAGTGAACCCACATGGGTATGAAGGACAAGGCCGGCAAGATGCAGGGACAGACCAAGCAGAAGACGCCGGAAGGCCGGCAGCAGGCCCCGCAGCGTGGCCAGCAGGCCCCGCAGCCCGGCCAGCAGACGCAGCAGCGCGGCCAGCAGGCCGCCCAGCACACTCAGCAGCGCGGCCAGCAGGCGCAGGAGCGCGGCCGGCAGATGACTGAGCGCGGTCGTCAGAACATGGACGACGCCGAGCTGGAGATGCAGGACCGGTTCGACCAGGACTACGACGCCTAGTCGTTGCACTTGGCTTGGCCGACAGGCGTGGGGCGCCCTTCTTCATGGAGGGTGCCCTGCGTTTTGTGCGCCCATGGGGGGAGTGGGTCGCGGTGGGGTGGTGGGTGCGGGTGCGGGTGCGGGTGCGTGGGGGTTGATCGCGCAGTTCCCCGCGCCCCTGACGGGGCGCTCAGGCTGACGGGGTGTTCAAGCTGACGGGGTCGTCGGCCTCGGGGGAAGCTTGGGGCGGGAGCGGTTGGGGACTTCGCTGTAGTCGGGTGGGACCGCTGCCGGGTGGTCGGTGAGGAGGTCCAGGGCCAGTTGGATCGCGTGGTCCATCTCGACGTGGCGGCCCTCCGCCCAGTCCATCGGGGTGCGCAGGACCTCCAGGTCGGGGGCGACGCCGTGGTTCTCGACGGACCAGCCGTAGTCCTCGAACCAGGCCGCGTTCATCGGCACCGTGATCACCGTGCCGTCGCCCAGGCGGTGGCGGCCGGTCATGCCGACCACTCCGCCCCAGGTGCGCTGGCCGACGACCGGGCCGAGCTTCAGCAGCTTGATCGCGGCCGTGATCATGTCGCCGTCGGAGGAGGTGGCCTCGTCGGCGAGTGCGACGATCGGGCCGCGCGGGGCGTTGGAGGCGTACGACACCGGCTGGGCGTTCCTCGTCAGGTCCCAGCCGAGGATGGTCCGGCTGAGTTGCTCCACGACGAGTTCGCTGATGTGGCCACCCGCGTTGCCGCGCACGTCGACGATGAGCGCGGGCCGGGAGACCTCCATCCGCAGATCGCGGTTGAACTGGGCCCAGCCCGAGCCGCCCATGTCCGGGATGTGCAGGTAGCCGCACTTGCCACCGCTCATCTCCCGTACCACCTCGCGGCGTTTGGCCACCCAGTCCTGGTAGCGCAGCGGCCGTTCGTCGATCAGCGGGAGGACGGCGACCCGGCGCGGCGGCCCCGACTCGCCCTCGCCCGGGGCGAAGGTCAGCTCCACCGTCGTGGCCCCCGCCCCCGCGAGCAGCGGGAACGGTCCGGTCACCGGGTCCACCGGTCTGCCGTCGATGTGGGTGAGGACCGCGCCCTCCCGGATGCCGGTGCCCGCGAGCGGGGAACGCGCCTTGGAGTCGGAGGAGTCGCCGGGCAGGATCCGCTTGACCGTCCAGCCGCCGTCCCGGCGTACGAGGTTGGCGCCGAGCAGGCCCTGGAAGCGCTGGTAGTGCGGCGGGCCCTCGTTGCGGCGGGCCGGGGTGACGTAGGCGTGCGAGGTGCCCAGCTCGCCGAGGACCTCACGGAGGAGGTCGGCGAAGTCGTCGGGGGACGCGACCCGTTCGACCAGGGGCCGGTACTGGTCGAGCACGCCGTCCCAGTCGATGCCGCACATCCCGGGGTCCCAGAAGTAGTCCCGGATGAGGCGGCCTGCCTCGGCGTACGACTGGCGCCACTCGGCGGGCGGGTCGACCTCGTGCAGGATGCGGCGCAGGTCGATCCAGACGGTCGTGTCGCCGTCGCCGGACTCGGTCGACGGCACGGCCCGCAGCTCGCCCTCGTCGACCACGACCAGCCGGCTGCCGTCGCCGCTGACCGTGAACCAGTCCAGGTGGTCCACGAGTTCGGACTTTTTCGCCTTGGTGATGTTGAAGTACTCCAGGGTCGGCCGCCCGCTGGTGTCGGCCGGGTTGACGAAGGTCTCGCCCAGCGCGCCCGAGATCGGCCAGCGCAGCCAGACCAGGCCGCCGCCCGCGACCGGGTACAGCGCCGAGTACTTGGAGGCGGTGACCGGGAACGGGGTCACCCGGCTCGCCAGCCCCTCCACCTCGACCGTCACCGCGCCGCCCTCGCCGGGTTCCTCGTCCTCGACGGGGTCCAGGCCGCCGGCCGCCGGCCGCCCGTCCGGGTTGAGCGCGAACGGGGAGGGGGTCGCCGAGGAGAGCGGGACCAGGTAGGGGCGGCAGCCGAGCGGGAACGACAGATCGCCGGTGTGCACGTCGTACACCGGGTCGAAGCCGCGCCAGGACAGGAACGCGAGGTAGCGGCCGTCGCGGGTGAAGACCGGGTTCTCGTCCTCGAAGCGGCCGTTGGTGACGTCGATGACGAGCCGGTCGCTGATGCGGGCCATCTTGATCTGCCGCAGCGAACGGCCGATGCCCGGATGCGACCAGGTCAGCCATGACCCGTCCGGTGAGAAGGCCAGATCACGGACCGGTCCGTTGATCGACTGGATCAGTTCGGTGACCACGTCGTCGGAGTCCGCCCCGTCAACAGGGTCAATGTTGACGGGATTAGAGGCGTCAACGCCGTCAACGCCGTCAACGCCGTCAACTTTGTCAACGCCGTCAACGGCGTCGGCTCCGGCGAGGTCGCCCACCTCCTCGGTCACGTCGATGAGCAGCAGCCTGCCGTCGTGTGCCGCCACCGCCAGCCGTTCGCCGAGGGGGTCCGAGACCAGTTCGAGCACCCGGCCCAGCTTCCCGCAGGCAAGGCGGCGCGGTGGGCGGTCGCCGGTCGCCCGGGGCAGGTGGGCGATCTCGACGGCGTCCTCGCCGCCGGCGTCGGTGACGTAGGCGATCTGCCCGGTCGAGCCGAGCATCTCCGGGAGCCGTACCCGTACGCCCGGGGTGTCGGCGATGGTGCGGGCCGGTCCGTCGCGGTGGGTGAGCCAGTACAGGCTGCCGCGCACGACGACGGCGCTGGCCCGTCCGGTCTCGTCGACGGAGACGCCGTCGACGTGCTGGGCGGCCGGCACCTGGTAGGGACGGCGCCCGGCCCGGGGCCCGGAGAGGCGTACGTCGAGGCGGCGCGGTGCGGCGTCCGGGCCGAGATCGTCGACGAGCCAGAGGTCGCCCGCGCACTGGTACACGACCCTGGTGCCGTCGCTGGCGGCGTGCCGGGCGTAGAAGGCGTCGTGGTCGGTGTGCCGGCGCAGGTCGGAGCCGTCGTAGGCGCAGGAGTAGAGGTTGCCGACGCCTTCGTGGTCGGAGAGGAAGGCGATCCGGCCGCCGACGAACATCGGGGAGTCGAGGTGGCCGCCGATACCCTCCAGCAGCCGCTGCCCGTGCAGCCACAGCCGGCCCATGGCGCCGCCCCGGTAGCGCTTCCAGCCGGCCGGCTCGTGCGGCGGGGTGCCGGTGAGCAGAAGGGTCCTGCGTTCGTCGGCGATGTCGGTGACCTGGATGTCGGCGACCGGCCCCCACGGCAGTTTGCGGCCCGGGTCGCCGTCGGGGGAGACCTTGTAGGCCCAGGTGAAGTAGGAGAAGGGCTGGCTGTGCGAGGCGACCGCCAGGATGTCCCCCTCCGGCGTCCAGCCGGACACCCGGGTGTCGGCGCTGCCCCAGTACGTCAGCTGCCGGCCGGGTCCGCCGCCGACGTCGACCAGGTGGATCTCGGGCACCAGGCTCCGCCAGCTCGTGTACGCGATCCGGCGGCCGTCGGGGGAGAAGCGCGGATGGCCGGTCTTGGTGCGGTCGACGGTGAGCCGCCAGGCGCGGCCCGGGGTGTCGATCGAGGTCAGCCAGAGGTCGTCCTCGGCCACGAAGCACAACAGGTCGCCGCTGAGGTGCGGCAGGCGCAGATAGCTCACCTCCCCATGCTTTGCCGGGGGCGGAGGGCCAGCAACTCGTGGCAGCTCACGGATTTTCCGTCCGCGTGAGACAGCACACGTACGAAACGGTTTCGTTTCTGTAGATCGCAGGGTATGTTCGGGGTGTAAGCACGAAGGCGATGGTGGAGCAATGAAGGGTGAGTGGCATGACTGAGGTCGCAACGGCGCGTCGCAGTCGCATCACGCCCGAGCGTGAGGCCGAGCTGTACGAGGCCGTGCTCGACCTGCTCCGCGAGGTCGGCTACGACGCCCTCACCATGGACGCCGTCGCCGCCCGCACCAAGTCCAGCAAGGCCACCCTCTACCGCCAGTGGGGCGGGAAGGCCGAGCTGGTGGCCAAGGCGGTCCGGTACCAGAAGCCGGGGGCCGCGCTCGACGAGATCGACACCGGCTCGCTCCGCGGCGACCTGCACGCCATGACGCTCCGCTCCGACGACTGCGAGATGGAGCAGAACTCCGCGCTGATGCGGGGCCTCGCCATGGCGATCCACGGCAACCCGGATCTTCTGCAGGCGTTCAAGGAGCACCTGATCGAGCCCGAGATGGCCGGTTTCCGGACCGTGCTGCAGCGGGCGATCGACCGGGGCGAGATCCGTGCGGACAACCCGGCCATCGACTTCGTGATGCACATGATGATCGGTGGATTCGCCGCCCGTTCGCTGATCGACGAGCAGCCGCCCACCCAGACCTTCCTGCTGTCGTACATCGACGCCGTGGTGCTGCCCGCCCTCGGCGCACCCACCTGCTGACCCATCCCCGCGGCCAGCCCACCTGACGTCTCCGCTCACGTCGTCGGGCCGATCACCCCTGCCACCCACCGGGTTGATCACCCCTGCCCTGAAAACCCCACGACCTGACCGGGAGTACGCCCCCGTGGCCACGTTCCTCTACAAACTCGGCCGGTTCGCCTTTCGGCGACGGCACTACGTCGCCCTCATATGGGTGGCGCTGCTGACCCTCGCCGGCGTCGCCGCCGCCTCCGCCCCCGCGGCCGGCTCCAGCTCCTTCTCGATCCCCGGCACCGAGGCCCAGAAGGCCTTCGACCTGCTGGACCAGCGCTTCCCCGGCGCCAGCTCCGACGGCGCCACCGCGCGAGTCGTCTTCAAGGCACCGGCCGGCGAGAAGATGACGGACAAGCTCAACAAGGCGACCGTCAAGAAGACCGTGAAGGAACTGGCCGCCGGCTCCGAGGTCACCTCCGTCACCGACCCGTTCAAGCAGCACGCCGTCAGCAAGGACGGCACGGTCGCCTACGCCTCGGTGCGCTACGACGTCTCCGGCACGGAGCTCAAGGACTCCTCCCGCAACGCGCTGGAGGCGGCCGGCCACCACGCCGAGAAAGCCGGGCTGACCGTCGAGGTCGGCGGTGACGCGCTCCAGTCCGGGGCCGACGCGGGCGGCGCCGGTGAGGCCATCGGTCTCGCCATCGCCGCCGTCGTCCTCGTCATCACCCTGGGCTCGCTGGTCGCGGCCGGACTGCCGCTGCTGACGGCGATCATCGGCGTGGGCATCGGCGTCTCCACCATCACCGCCCTCGCCAAGGCGCTCGACCTCGGCGACACCACGTCCACCCTGGCGATGATGATCGGTCTCGCCGTCGGCATCGACTACGCGCTGTTCATCGTCTCCCGCTACCGCGGCGAGCTGGCCGAGGGCCGCGACCGCGAGGAGGCGGTCGGCCGCGCCGCCGGCACGGCGGGCTCGGCGGTGGTCTTCGCCGGCCTCACGGTCGTGATCGCGCTCGCGGGTCTCTCGGTCGTCGGCGTGCCGATGCTGACGAAGATGGGCCTCGCTGCGGCGGGCACGGTCGTGGTCGCCGTCCTCATCGCGCTGACCATGATCCCGGCGATGCTCGGCTACGCGGGCCGCAAGGTCAGGGCCGCGGGCGAGAAGCGCCGGACGCACTCCCATGCCACCCCGAAGGACAAGCCCGGCCTGGGCGCCCGCTGGGCGAGCTTCGTGGTCCGCCGCCCGGCGGCCGTGCTGCTCCTCGGCGTGGCCGGCCTCGGCGCGATCGCCCTCCCGGCCACCCAGCTCGAACTGGGCCTGCCCGACGACGGCTCGCAGCCCACGTCCACGACCCAGCGCCGGGCCTACGACCTGCTGTCGGAGGGCTTCGGCCCCGGCTTCAACGGGCCGCTGATGATCGTGGTCGACGCCAAGGGCAGCGACGCCCCCAAGAAGGCGGCCACCAAGGTGGCCGACGACATCAAGGGCCTCAAGGACGTCGTGACGGTGACCCCGGCGGCGTTCAACAAGGCCGGCGACACCGCGACGATCACGGTGATCCCGGACTCCAAGCCGTCCTCGATGCAGACCGAGGACCTGGTGCACGCCATCCGCGACCAGGGCGCCGACGTCAAGGCCGACACCGGCGCACGGGTCCTGGTCACCGGCACCACCGCGATGAACATCGACTTCTCGCAGAAGCTCAACGACGCGCTGGTCCCCTACCTGGCGCTGGTGGTCGGCCTCGCCTTCCTCCTCCTGATCGCGGTCTTCCGCTCCATCCTGGTCCCGCTGAAGGCGGCCCTCGGCTTCCTGCTCAGCGTGCTCGCCGCGCTCGGCGCCGTCGTCGCGGTCTTCCAGTGGGGCTGGCTCGGCGGCCTGCTCGGCGTCGAGCAGACCGGCCCGATCATGTCGATGATGCCGATCTTCATGGTGGGCGTGGTCTTCGGCCTCGCCATGGACTACGAGGTGTTCCTCGTGACCCGGATGCGGGAGGCGTACGTCCACGGGGAGACGCCCGGCCAGGCCGTGGTGACCGGCTTCCGGCACAGCGCGCGGGTCGTGGCCGCCGCGGCGGTCATCATGATCTCCGTCTTCAGCGGCTTCATCACCTCCAGCGAATCCATGATCAAGATGATCGGCTTCGGCCTCGCCGTCGCGGTCTTCTTCGACGCGTTCGTCGTCCGCATGGCGATCGTCCCGGCGGTGCTCGCGCTGCTCGGCAAGCGCGCCTGGTGGCTGCCGAAGTGGCTGGACCGCGCGCTGCCCAACGTCGACGTCGAGGGCGAGGGCCTGCGCGCCCTGTCCGACGAGGCCGCCGGGGCCGGCAAGGACGACGAGGACCGGGAGCTCGTACGCGTCTGACGTACGGCTCGTGACAGACCGCCGGTGAGGGTCCGTGGGGACGGGGCGCCCTCACCGGCTTCGTCGTGTACCCCGCGCCAAACCACTCGCCGCACCTGCCACGCCCCGTTAGCGTGCCCCCATGACGACGAAAGCCGCCACTGACGCCGGCACCGGGGACTCCGGCGCCCATCCCCGTTTCGCCGCCGCCCTGGCCGAGCTGGGCCTCGGGGAACTGACCTCGCGGGTCCGGCGGTTCCCGGACGCGACCCGTACCGCGGCCGAGGCCGCCGCCGCGGTCGGCTGCGAGCTGAGCGAGATCTGCAAGTCGCTGATCTTCGCGGCCGACGGGGTGCCGGTGCTGGTGCTGATGGACGGCGCCTCCCGGGTCGACGTGGAACTGGTCCGCAAGGAACTCGGCGCCGCGAAGGTGACCCGGGCCAAGGCGGACGCCGTACGCGAGACGACCGGCTACGCCATCGGCGGCGTGCCGCCCTTCGGCCACCGGACCCGCACGCGCGTGCTCGCCGACCGGGCGCTGCTGCACCACGACGTGGTGTGGGCCGCCGCCGGCAACCCCCACGCCGTCTTCCCCATCGCCCCCGCCGCCCTGGTGAAGCACGCCGGCGCCACCGTCGTGGACGTACGCGAGCCCACCGCGTGACCCCGGCGGTCACCGCGGCCTGATCAGTCCCGCCGGACGGACAGCAGGCGCGTCGCCACGGCCAGCACCAGCCCGGCGGCGATGAGGTACCAACCGAGGCGTTCCTGGGGCATCGCCGGTGACCACACCCGCCAGACCGACGGGGTGTAGGACTCGGCCTCCAGGTAGTCCGCGTACCTCATGGGCGGCGGGTCGGTCCGGCCGCGCACCCAGAGCAGGACGCCTATGGCGGCACACGTCGCGGATATCGCGTACAGGACCGGGGCGCGGTTCGAGGCGGGTCTCTTCACGGGTTCTTCCTCGGCGTCGGCGTGGCTGTGTGCGGCCGTTGCGGGCTTGTCCGCAGGTTAGGCCACGCTCGACGGTGCCCGGTCACATCATCCCTGTGGCGCAGGGGCGTTGTGGGGCCGGGCCCGGGCGGCCGGTTCCGCTCCCCGGACTTGCCGTTGCCTTGACGAACCGTTCCTCGAACGTTCAGCCGACCGCCTGTGCCCGGGTTGTGTGTTCTCCATAAAGTCCCTGCGGATCGCGGAAGAAGGGACGCACGGGACTCATGGACATACGGCACGCAGTCCGGGCCCGCGGGATCACCAAGTGCTTCGGTGACGTCGTCGCGCTGGACGCCGTGGACCTCGACGTGACGCAAGGTCAGATCCACGGCCTGGTCGGGCCGAACGGCGCCGGCAAGACGACGCTGCTCGGCCTGCTGCTGGGGCTGGCCGTCGCCGACGGCGGCCGGCTGGAGATCCTGGGCACGCCGGTCGAGCGGGCGCTCGCCGCCCCCGACGGCGTCGCCGGCTTCGTGGACGCGCCCGGTCTCTACCCCTCGCTCACCGCCCGGCAGAACCTCGCCGCGCTGGCCACGCTGCGCGGTCTGGACACCGGGACGGCAGGGACCGCGGGTATCGACGACGTGCTCGCCGAGGTCGGTCTCACCGACGTCGCCGAGGACAGGACCCGCGGCTTCTCCCTCGGCATGCGGCAGCGGCTCGGACTCGCCGCCGCCCTGCTCGTCCGGCCCCGGCTGCTCGTGCTCGACGAGCCCTCCAACGGCCTCGACCCGGCCGGCAAGAGGCACGTGCACGGCGTCCTCACCCGGCTCGCCGCCGACGGCACCGCCGTGGTGCTCTCCAGCCACCGGATGGACGACCTGGAGGCGCTGTGCTCCGAGGTCACCATCCTCGCCACCGGCCGGGTCGTCTTCTCCGGCCCGCTGACCAAGCTCGCCGCCGAGAACCGCGAACTCGACTACCGGCTGCGCACCTCCGACGCCGGGACCGCGCGCCGGCTCGCCGCGGACGCGCCCGGCATCCGGATCGTCGACGACCCCGGCCTCGGCCTGCGCAGCGACCCCGACGTGCTCGTCGTACGCGCCCTGGTGCCCGCCCTCGACGAACTCGTCACGGAGGTCGTGCGGTCGGGTGTCGCGGTGCGCGAACTCGCCCCCGTCGTCTCCCCCCTGGAAGCCGCGTTCCTCGCCCTCACCGAACACCAGGAGACCGGCCGATGACCGTCACGGAGAACGCTCCCGTCACCGGACCCGCCCCGGTCACCCGTCGCGTCCCGGTCTCGCGCGGCTACCGCTTCGAACTGGTGAAGCTGGTCTCGCAGTGGCGGATCCGGCTGCTGGTGCTCGCCTGCTGGATCGCGCCGGGGCTCTTCGTCGCCGGGGTCAGCCGGCAGAGCACGCTGCCCGCCGACACGCTCTTCGGCCGCTGGATGCACGCCACCGGGTGGGCCGGGCCGCTGGTGATGCTCGGTTTCGCGGGCACCTGGGCGCTCCCGCTGCTGACGTCGGTGGTCGCCGGTGACGTGTTCGCCGCCGAGGACCGGCTCGGCACCTGGCGCCACCTGCTGGTGGCGGTCCGCTCGCCCGCGCGGATCTTCGTGGCGAAGTCGCTGGCCAGCCTCACCGTCATCCTGCTGCTGGTGGCCGGACTGGCCGTCTCCAGCACGCTCGGCGGGCTGGCGTCGGTCGGCGACCAGCCGCTGGTCGGCCTCGACGGCCACCTGCTGTCGCCCGGCGACGCGGCAGGACGGGTCCTGCTCGCCTGGCTCGCGGCCCTCGCCCCCACCCTCTCCCTCGCCGCGATCGGACTGCTCGGCTCGGTCGCCCTCGGCCGTTCCCCGATGGGCCTGCTGCTGCCCCCGATCGTCGCGCTCGCGATGTCGGTCGCCCAGATGCTGCCGCTGCCCGTCGCGGTGCGCCTCGCCCTGCCCGGCTACGCCTTCATCTCCTGGAACGGCCTGTTCACCAGCCCCGGGCAGCTCGCCCCGCTCCTCATCGCCGTCGCGGTGAGCCTGGCGTGGGCGGTGCTCGCGACGGTGCTCGCGTATGTGCTGTTCGTACGGCGGGACTTCACCAACCCGGCCTACGACGGCTCCGGGCGCCGCGCGCTCACCCTCGGCGTGCTGCCGCTGGCCGCGCTGACCGCCGTCGCCGTCGGCGCGCTCGCCCTGGCTACCCCGTCGACGGGTTCCGGGATCCGGCAGGACAAGGTGCAGAAGTCCCTCGCCACGGTCTTCGGTCACCTCTACCGGCTGCAGACGGAGCAACTGCACCGGCCCGCCGTCACCGAGGCCCAGCTGAAGGCCACGGCCGCATGCACCAAGAGCGACGGCCAGTCCGCCCAGGAGGGCGCGGGCAACGACTGGCGTTGCGTCGTCAGCTGGCACCTCCCCGGCGTCACGGCGGTCACGGGGACGGCGGTCTACCAGCTCGACATCACCTCGGACGGGCGGCTCGTGGCCGACGGCGACGGTCCCAAGGAAGTCAACGGCTACTTCCTGGTACGGACCTCGACCGGCGACGCCCCGAATCCGCTGTGGCAGTTCGACGGCAACGTCGACCTGCTCGACACCCACTGAAGGGAAACAGTTCCGTGCAGGTAACCCGCCAGCGCCGGATCAACGAGAAGAAGCAGATCCACCTCTTCGGCAGACACGTCGGCCGCCACACCCTGCTGGTGACGGCGGGAATCGCCGTCGCCCTCGGCGTCACGGGCACCGCGGTCGCCTCGACGTACCAGTTCGGCACCCAGCAGGTCGGCCAGACCACCGCCAACGGCCAGGTCGTCTCCGCCGACCAGTACATCAACCCCTATGGCACGCGTAGTGTCATCAACGACGGCAAGATCATGTCGTCGGTCGTCAGCCCGGACGGCACCCACCTCGCCGCCTCGATCGCCGACGGCGACGCGTCGCTCGTCATCGTGGACCTGGCGACCGGTCAGGTCACGCAGAAGATCGGCACCAACGCGGCCGACAACCTGCGCATCAGCAGCGGCGCGGTCGGCCAGGAGGGTCCCACCTACTCGCCCGACGGCAAGCAGCTGTGGCTGGGCCAGGCCAACGGCTACACCAAGTTCACCGTCAACGCCGACGGCACCCTCGCGAGCCCCACGGCCGTGCCGATAGCGGCCGACGGCACCAAGCAGGCACTGGTGGGCGCGGCGGTGTTCTCGGCCGACGGCGCCACCGTGTACTCCGCGGTCAACGGCCAGAACAAGGTGGTCGCCATCGACGCGGCGACCGGCACGATCAAGCAGACCTGGGCGGTCGGCAACGCCCCGCGCGGTCTCGCGCTGGTCGGCGGCAAGCTCTACGTCAGCAACGAGGGCGGGCGCCCGGCCAAGGCCGGCGACACCACGATCAACTCCTACGGCACCAATGTCGTGGCCAACCCGAAGACCGGCGCCAGCACCACCGGCACGGTCAGCGTCATCGACACCGCGGACCCGTCCGCCGCCGTCGGCACCGTCGACGTCGGCCTGCACCCGACCGCCGTGTACGCGACCAAGGGCGCGGTGTTCGTCACCAACACCGCCGACAACACCGTGTCGGTCATCGACAGCCGCAAGGACAAGGTCGTCCAGACGATCTCCACCCAGCCGTGGCCCGAGGCGTCCGTGGGCTACGAGCCGAACGCGGTCACCCTCACCGACGACGGCCGCCTCCTGGTGACCCTCGGCCGCGCCAACGCCGTCGCCGTCTACCGCTACACCTCCGCGCAGCAGCCGGCCCGCTACGTCGGCCTGCTCCCCACCGACTACTTCCCGTCGGGCGTCACCGCCCTCGGCAAGAAGATCGTGGTCGCCAACACCCGCGGCGTCGACGCGCGCCGTCCCGACGCCGCCGGGCACAACACGCACGACACCACGTCGAGCCTCACCCAGTTCACGATGCCGAGCGACCAGGTCGTCAGGGCCGAGACGAACAAGGTGTTCAAGCAGAACGGCTGGACGTCCAACTCGGTCAAGACCGCCAAGGCCGACAGCCACAAGAAGGCCGTCCCGGTCCCGAAGCGGATCGGCGACCCGTCGACGATCAAGCACGTCTTCCTGCTCGTCAAGGAGAACCGCACCTACGACCAGGTCTTCGGCGACCTGCCGCAGGGCAACGGGAACTCCGCGCTCACCCAGTTCGGCGAGAACGTCACGCCGAACCAGCACGCCCTGGCCCAGCAGTTCGGCCTGTACGACAACTTCTACGACATCGGCACCAACTCCGCCGAGGGCCACAACTGGCTGATGCAGTCGGACAACCCGGAGTACACCGAGTCGTCGGCCGGCGAGTACACCCGCAGCTACGACACCGAGGACGACGTCCTCGGCCACCAGAAGACCGGGTTCATCTGGACCGGAGCGCAGGCGGCCGGCAAGTCCGTGAAGGACTTCGGCGAGTTCCAGTCGTACGAGAGCAAGCCCGCTGGTGCGACCTGGCAGAACCTGTACTGCGACAGCAAGAACATGGCCGCGACCGGGGCCCAGACCGCCTACCCGATCAAGACGGGCTCGGCGATCCCCTCGCTCAACGACGTCTCCGTGCAGGGCTTCCCGCTGTTCGACCTCAACGTCCCGGACATCTACAAAGAGCAGATCTGGAAGCAGGACTTCGAGAAGAACGGCCCGGCGAACCTGAACATGTTCTGGTTCTCCAACGACCACACCGGCGGTCCCGCCAACGCCGCCGCCGAGGTCGCCGACAACGACCTCGCGGTCGGCCGGATGGTCGACGAGATCACCCACAGCAAGTACTGGAAGGACTCGGCGATCTTCGTCGTCGAGGACGACTCCCAGGCCGGCCTCGACCACGTCGACGGCCACCGCGCCCCGGTCCAGGTCATCAGCCCGTACGCCCAGCACGGCACGGTCGACGACCACTACTACTCGCAGATCACCATGGTCCGCACCATCGAGCAGATCCTCGGGGTGCACCCGATGAACCAGCTCGACAGCGCGGCCACCCCGATGTACGGGGCGTTCACGGGCAAGGCGGACGACACGCCGTTCACGGCGGTCCCGAACCGGACCTCGCTGACCCTCGGCGTGAACCCGCAGCCGGCCTGCGGCTCGGACACCCCGGCGGCCCAGGACGCCCATGCGGCGCCCGCGCCGACGTCGGCTGCCGTCCCGGCGGCCGAGGCCAAGGTCGCGGCGCAGTGGCGGACGTGGGCCTCGCACCAGCGGCTGACCGGCAAGAACGCGGTGCCGGACTACGCCAACCCCACCCAGATGAACCGTTACACCTGGTACCAGACCCACAACTGGACCAAGCCCTACCCCGGCGACAAGAAGATCTACTCGCCGAACGACGTGCCCGGCGCCTACCTCCCGTCCGCGGAGAACGACGGCTGAGCCAGAACCGCTCACGCACCGGGACCCCGGCCCTCGCGGCCGGGGTCCCCGTGCGTTCCGCGGCGCGCCGCCGGGACACCCGGACGCCGCGCGCCGGGCGGCCTGCGGTGCGTCAAGCTGGCTGCGGAACGTACGAGGACAGGGAGACGTCATGACCGACAAGCTGACCGTGGGCGTGCTGGGCACCGGCATCATGGGCGCCGCGATGGCCCGCAACCTCCTGAAGGCCCGGCACACCGTCCGCGCGTGGAACCGCACCCGCGCCAAGGCCGAACCGCTCGCCGCGGACGGCGCCCAGGTCGCGGACACACCGGCCGAGGCCGTCGAGGGCGCCGACGTCGTCCTGACCATGCTGTACGACGGCGCGACCGCCCTGGAGACCCTGCGTGAGGCCGCCGGGTCGCTGCGCCCCGGGGCCGTCTGGGTGCAGTCGACCACCGCCGGCCTCGACCAGGTTCCCGTCCTGGCCGCGTTCGCCGCCGAGCACGGCCTGGTCTTCTACGACGCCCCGGTCCTCGGCACCCGCCAGCCCGCCGAGGCCGGACAGCTCACCGTCCTGGCCGCCGGGCCGCAGCAGGGCCGGGAGACGGTGACGCCCGTCTTCGACGCGGTCGGCGTGCGCACGGTGTGGACCGGCGACGACGGGTCCACGGCCGCCGCGACCCGGCTCAAGCTGGTCGCCAACAGCTGGGTCCTCGCGGCCACCGTGGCGACCGGCGAGGTGGTCGCGCTGGCCCAGGCGCTCGGTGTGGACCCGCAGAGCTTCTTCGGCCTGATCGCGGGCGGCCCCCTCGACATGGGCTACCTGCGGGCCAAGGCCGCGCTGATCCTCGACGGCGAGCTGACGCCGCCGTCGTTCGCGGTGGACACCGCCGGGAAGGACGCCCGGCTGATCGTCGCCGCCGGTGCGAGCCACGGCGTGCGCCTGGACGTCGCCCAGGCGGCCGCCGAACGCTTCGCCCGCGCCGCCGCCCAGGGGCACGCCGACGAGGACATGGCGGCCGCGTACTTCGCCAGCTTCGAGGACAAGTAGCGGGGCGAGGGGCCAGGGGCGAGAGCGGGGGCCGGGCCGACGTGACGGGCCCGGCCCCGGAGGAGCACCCTGGAAGCAGCGATTCCGGAGGTGGTCCCGTGATGAACATGATGAAAACCGCTGTGGGATGGCATGTCGAGATGGAGTTCCTGGAGGACGACACGCACACGCGCGCGGTGGCCCTGGTACGCCTGCCCGACGGCACCGAGGTACGGGCGCACGGTCACGCGAGCCGGCACGAGTCCGACAGCAACCAGCCCAGAGTCGGCGAGGAGATCGCCGGCGCCCGCGCCCTGAACGAACTGGCCATGCAGCTGCTGTCCAAGGCGCACGGCGAGATCGACGCGCTGTCGGGGCGGCATTCGCACCCGATCAACGTGTGAGCGGTGCGCGCGGGCGCGCAGGTGCGCGCGGTGGTTACGACAGCGCCGTGCGCACCGCGCGTACCAGCGCCTGCGCCCGCGGGTCCGCCGTCACGCTCTTGCGGAAGCCGTTGGTGACGTAGCCGAAGGCGATGCCCGACTCGGGGTCCGCGAAGGCGAGCGCGCCGCCGCGGCCGGGGTGGCCGAAGGAGCCGGGGGTGAGCAGCGGGGACGCGCTGCCGTGCAGCATGTAGCCGAGCCCGAAGCGGGTGGCGACGACCAGCACCCGGTCGGGGCCGGCTGACTGCTCGCCGCGGGCCAGCTCCACGGTCTCCGGCGTGAACAGCCGCCGGCCGCCGTCGACGTCGCCGATCAGGGCGGCGTAGAAGCGGGCCAGGCCGTCGGCGGTGGCGATGCCGTTGGAGGCGGGCAGGGCGGCCGCGCGGTAGGCGGGGTCGTTCTCGTCCGGGAGCGGGTCGATCGCGCCGAACGCCCGGCGGGTGAGCGAGCCGGGGTCGGCGTACGCCTCGGAGACGGCCCGCTTGGGCCTGGTCCGCAGTGCGCCCGCGCTCTCGGGTGCCGGCACCGGCCCGACGCGCCCCACGCGCGCCTGCTCGGCCTCCGGCAGCCCGAGCCACAGCCCGGCGCCGAGCGGCCCGGCGATCTCGTCCGCGATCCACTCGCCGACGGTCCGCCCGGTCACCCGCCGCACCAGTTCGCCGGTCAGCCAGCTGTACGTCTGCGCGTGGTAGCCGTGGTCGGTGCCCGGCTCCCACACCGGCGCCTGCGCCGCCACGGCGGCCGCGCCGAGGTCGGGGTCGGCGGCCTCCGCGGGCGTGAGCGGCCGGTCCAGCACCGGTACGCCCGCGGAGTGCGCGAGCAGCTGCCGCACCAGCGTCCGCTCCTTGCCTGCCGCCTTGTACTCCGGCCAGTGGTCGCCCACCGGCGCGTCCAGGTCCAGTTCGCCGCGCTGGTGCAGGAGCAGCAGGACGGCGGCGGCGACGCCCTTGGTCGCCGAGCGCACGATCTGGGCGGTGCCGTGCTCCCACGGGGTGTCACCGTCGACGTCCCTGCTGCCGCCCCACAGGTCGACGACCCGGTGCCCGTCCCGGTACACGGCGACCGCCGCGCCCCGGTCCCCGAGCAGCTCGAAGTTGCCGGCGAACGCGTCCCTGACCGGCTCGAAGCCCTCCGCCACAGTGCCGTGCACGTCCACGTCCGGATCCCTCCGCCTGCCCACTTGCCGGTGACAGTCAGGGGAACATGGCCGTGCGGTCGCGGATTCCTCGGTACGACGTGGTCTGCGGCACGTGCCGGGGTCAGCCGAGCACGATGGTCACCTCGATGTTCCCGCGCGTGGCGTTCGAGTACGGGCACACCTCGTGGGCGGCGTCCACCAGCTTCGCCGCGATGTCCGCGTCCAGCACCGGGAGCGAGACGCTGAGGGCGACGGCGAGACCGTAGCCGCGCTGCTTGTTGGGGCCGATGCCGACCTTCGCGGCGACCGTGGAGCCGGTCAGGTCGTAGCCCGCGCGGTTGCCGACGAGGATCAGCGCGTTGTGGAAGCAGGCGCTGTAGCCCGCCGCGAACAGCTGCTCCGGGTTGGTGCCGTTGCCGTCCCCGCCCAGCTCCGGCGGCATCGCGACCTTGAGGTCGATCTGGCCGTCCTGGCTGCTGACATACCCGTCCCGGCCGCCGTGCGCGGTCGCCTCGGCGACATACATGATCTTCGTCGGACGAGAGTCGACGGTGGCGCCTTCGATCACGGCGGGACCTCCCCCAGGGCGGAAACGGTGGTGGGCAACACAGAAGTGTGCAAGCACATCGTGCACAAGGTACCGACCGGTAGGAAGCCCTGCGGCTACCAGGGGGTGGAAACCGTGGGTAACAGCTGTCGCTGTCACGGCCGCAGGACCATCGGGCCACGACGGCCGAAAGGGCGCCCGGCTACGACGGCCGCGAGGCCGCCCGGCCCGCCCGTTCCGCCAGGTCCCGCAGCTCCCCGCGCAGCCGGGCCACGTCGGCCCCGTCGAGCCCGGTCGTCGTGAGCAGGGCGCCGGGGATGCGCGCCGCGCGCTCCCGCAGTTCCTCCGCGCGCCCGGTGCATCCGACGAGCACCGAGCGCTCGTCCTGCTCCGAGCGCTCCCTGCGTACCAGCCCCGCCCCCTCCAGCCGCTTCAGCAGTGGTGACACCGTGCCGTAGTCGAGCCGGAGCGCCTCCGCCAGTTCCTTCACCGTGGTCTCACCCCGCTCCCACAGGACGAGCAGTACGAGGTACTGCGGGTAGGTGAGCCCGAGTTCGTCGAGGAGCGGCCGGTAGGCGGCGGTCACGGCGCGCTGTGCCGCGTACAGCGCGAAGCACAGCTGGTCGTCCAGCCGCGGCGGCCCCGCAGGGGTCCCGGCGTCCTCTTGATGCGTCACGAGCCCATTGTCACGGACGCGGGACGAACCCGAAGGGCAGTTCGAGGCGGTGGGCGCGCATCAGGGCGTCGTCGGCGAGGAGGTCGGCGGTGGGCCCGTCGGCGGCGATCGTGCCGTCGCTCAGCACCAGGGAGCGCGGGCACAGCTCCAGGGCGTAGGGCAGGTCGTGGGTGACCATCAGGACCGTCACGTCCAGGGCGCGCAGGATGTCGGCGAGTTCGCGCCGGGAGGCCGGGTCGAGGTTGGAGGAGGGCTCGTCAAGGACGAGGATCTCCGGCTCCATGGCGAGGACGGTCGCCACCGCCACCCGGCGGCGCTGCCCGAAGGACAGGTGGTGCGGCGGGCGTTCGGCGAAGCCGGCCATGCCGACCTGCTCCAGGGCGGCACGCACGCGTGCCTCCAGTTCAGGACCCTTCAGCCCGGCCGCCGCCGGCCCGAACGCCACGTCCTCACGGACCGTCGGCATGAACAGCTGGTCGTCCGGGTCCTGGAAGACGATGCCGACCCGGCGCCTGATCTCCGCCATGTGCCGCTTTCCGACGGGCAGTCCGGCCACCGTCACGGTGCCCGCGCCGCCGCCCAGGATGCCGTTGAGGTGCAGCACCAGGGTGGTCTTCCCGGCGCCGTTCGGCCCGAGCAGCGCGACCCGTTCGCCGCGCGCGACGCGGAAGTCCACGCCGAACAGGGCCTGGTGCCCGTCGGGGTAGGCGTAGGCGAGGCCGGAGACCTCCAGGGAAGCCGGAGCAGGGGTCACAGGGCCCATCCCAACAGGCAGACGACGAGAGCGGACAGCGGCAGCGTGAGGGCGTACGACCACTCGGCCCGCGAGGCGGTCACCTCGTCGATGACCGGCATCGCACCGGTGTACCCCCGGCTCACCATGGCGAGGTGGACGCGCTCCCCGCGTTCGTAGGAGCGGATGAACAGCGCGCCCGCGGACTTCGCGAGCACGCCCCAGTGGCGCACGCCCCGCGCCTCGAAGCCGCGCGACCGGCGGGCGATCCGCATCCGGCGCATCTCGTCGGTGACGACGTCGCCGTAGCGGATCATGAAGGAGGCGATCTGGACGAGCAGGGGCGGCAGCTTCAGCCGCTCCAGGCCGAGGAGCAGCTCGCGCAGCTCGGTGGTGGCCGCGAGGAGGACGGAGGCCGCGACCCCCAGCGTGCCTTTGACCAGAACGTTCCAGGCGCCCCAGAGGCCGTTCACGCTGAGCGAGAGGCCCAGCACGTCGGTCCGCCCGCCCTCCGCGACGAACGGCATCAGCACCGCGAAGGCGACGAACGGCACCTCGATCAGCAGCCGTCCCAGCAGGAAGCCGGCGGGCACGCGCGCGTGCCGCGCGACGACCGCGAGCAGCACGGCGTACAGCGCGAAAGCCCACATCGCCGTGCGCGGGGTCGAGACCACGACGACCACGAAGGCGAAGACGGCGGCGAGCTTGGTGTGCGGCGGGAGCACGTGCACGCGTGAGGGTGCGTGCCGGTAGAGCCGGTGCGCGTGCCCGGCACCCACGTCAGCGCACCCCGGAAGGGGTGCCGGTACGGCGCCTGCGCACCGCCCAGAACACCGCGCTGCCCGCGACCACGGTCGTACCGACCCCGATCACGCCCGCGAGGCCGCCGGAGAGCCGGGCGTCGGAGACGTCCTCGACGCCGTAGTCGGCGAGCGGGGAGCCGGCCGAGGCGTGCTCCCTGGTCTGCGCGTCGATGCCGTGGTCGTGGGCGACCCTCTCCAGGCCGTCGGGGCTGGCGGAGGCGTAGTGGCTGACGAACCCGGCGAGCACCAGGGAGGTCGCCAGGCCGCTGATCCACAGCGCGCGGCGGGAAGTGCGCGCCGCCACGGGCGCGGTCGGCTCCGGCGCGTCCACCAGTTCGCCGTTCACGCGCAGCCTCAGCCCCTGCCGCAGGCCGCGCGCCCCGTACACCAGGTCGGGGCGTACGGCGATCACCGCGCCCACCGTGAGCGCGGTGATCGCGGCCTCGCCGACGCCGATGAGGACGTGCACGCCGATCATCGCGCCGGCCACCTTGCCGATGGCGACGTCGGTGGTGCCGCCGACCGCGTAGAGCAGGGTGAAGGCGACCGCGGCGGCGGGCACGGACAGCAGGGCCGCGACGAAGGCGGCGCCGGTCACCGAGCGCCGGCCGCGGGGGAGGACCTTCACCAGGCCGCGGAAGACGGCGTAGGCGACCAGGGTGGTCACGATCGCCATGTCGGTGATGTTGACGCCGAGCGCGGTCAGCCCGCCGTCCGCGAACAGGATGCCCTGCATCAGGAGGACCACGGACACGCACAGGACGCCCGTACAGGGGCCGACGAGTATCGCGGCGAGCGCCCCGCCCAGCAGGTGTCCGCTTGTTCCGGCCGCGACGGGGAAGTTGAGCATCTGTACGGCGAAGATGAACGCCGCCACCAGGCCGGCCAGCGGCGCGGTGCGCTCGTCGAGCTCGCGGCGGGCGCCGCGCAGGCTGACCGCGAGGGCGCCGGCCGCGGCCACGGCGGTGACCGCGGAGGTCGGGGCGTCGATGAATCCGTCAGGTACATGCACGGACCGATTTTAGGGTCCTATTGCGAAGCTTTTGCAAGAGAGAGAAGGTCGTCACATGCGGAACCGCTCGGGAAGGATGGCGGTCTCCGCAAGCGCATTACGGAAAATGTGGCACATTGGATAGGAAAGCGGATGCACAGCTTTCGCACAGATCACGGAGCGCAAAGGGCAGTCCGATGTCTGTAGTCGAGCAGTACGCGCGAGCCCACATCGTCACGGACGAGGACGCGCGAGACGATCCGGGCGCGGTGCCCGTCGTCCTGCGCTACGACCCTGACGCCGATCCGAGGACGGTACACATCGGTCTGCCCGGTACGGACGAGTGGACGTTCTCGCGCTCGCTGCTGGAACAAGGCCTCAGGGCACCCGCGGAGAGCGGCGACGTACGGGTCTGGCCGCTGGGGCGGGTCCAGGCCGTGGTGGAGTTCCACTCCGACCACGGCACGTCGGTGGTGCAGTTCGAGTCGAAGGCGCTGCTGCGCTTCCTCAGGCGCACCTACATGGCGACCCCGGTGGCCGGCTGAGCCGCGCCTTCGGGGGACTCAGAGGGACGCGCCCAGCTTCAGCAGTGCCGCCACGATCGGTCCTGCCGTGTCGCCTCCGTGACCACCTGCCTGGACCACGCCCGCGGCGGCGAAGTCGCCGCAGTAGGCGGTGAACCAGCCGTTCGGCTTCTTCTGGCCGTCGACCTCCGCCGAGCCCGTCTTGGCGCCGCAGCTCGAACTCAGGCCCGACATCGCCTTGGCCGCCGTACCGTAGCCCGCCGTGTACTGCATGACCTCCTTCAGCTGCGCCTGCGTCTTCGAGGACATGGTGCGCGAGGCCTTCGCGATCGTCCGGTTGTCGACGCTCGGGTCGACCAGGTACGGCTGGTGGAAGGAGCCGGTGTCCACCGTGGCCGACACCGACGCCATGTTCAGCGGGTTCATGCGCACCCCGCCCTGCCCGATCAGCGAGGCGCCCATCTGCGCGCCGCTCTGCACCGGCACGGAGCCGTCGAAGGTCGGGACGCCGATCGCCCAGTTGTTCATGCCGAGGCCGTAGACCTGCTGGGCCTCGGTGGTCAGGTCGCTGTTGGAGAGCTTGGGCGCGAAGTTGATGAAGGCGTTGTTGCAGGAGGCGCCGAAGCTCACCTTGAACGTGCCCTGCTTGATCTCCGAGTCGTCGTCGTTGTGGAACGTCCACCCGGCGAGCTTGTACGTCTTCGGGCACGGGTGCGACGCGTCCGGGGTGATCAGCCCCTTCTCGAACAGCATGGTCGACGTGACGATCTTCATCGTGGAGCCGGGCGCCAGGGACCCCTGGAAGGCCACGTTGAAGCCGTGGCTGGAGTTGGCGACGGCCAGGACCTCGCCGGTCGACGGGCGCATCATCACGACCGAGGCGTTCTTCTGCGTGGTGACCTGCTTCTCGGCGGCCGCCTGCAGGGTCGGGCTCAGCGTGGTCTTCACGGTGCCCGGCGTGCCCTTGCTGAGCTCCAGGAGCGTCTTGTCGGACAGCTTCGCCTTCTCGGACGCCGTGCCGCGCACCACGCGAAGTTCGACGCCCGCCTTGCCACCGGCCTTCTTGCCGAACTTCTCCCGCAGCCCGTCGAGCACCGAGCCCAGCGACGGGTACTTGGCGGTGGTGATCTCCCCGCCGTCCCGGTCCAGCGCCTTGATCGGCGGGGTGCCGGACTCGCCGGTGACCAGGGTGTCGCCGTCCGCGAGGTCCGGGTGGACGACCGCGGCGTGCCAGTTCACCACCGGCTTGCCGTCACTGGTCCGCCGGATCACGGTGAACGCGGAGTCGTACGACAGCGGCTTGCTGATGCCCTTGTACGACACGGTCGCCTTGACGGAGAACGGGACCTTGCCGCCGGTGCGGGTGCCCTCGGTGAGGGTGACGCCCGTGACATGGGCGTCCTTGGCGTAGCCGGTGAGGAGCTTGATGCAGGCCTTGCTGTCGTCGGTGACGGCGGCGGCCTGCGTGACCTTGCCCTGCTGCCAGGACGACAGGAAGGTGCGCGCGGTCGTCTGCACCTCGGTGGCGGACAGCGGGCCGGTCTTGACGGCCTTGTGGTCGGCCGTCCTCGCCGTCGACGCGTCCGCGGACCCGCCGTCGTAGAGCGCGTAGAGGCCGAAGCCCACGCCGCCGACGACGACGGCGATCACCCCGCCGATGACGGCGGGTCTGTGATTCCGTCGCTCGGCGACGCGCCTTCTCTTGCCCACTGGTCAGTTCCTCCGCACATTCCCCAGGGTCCCCGGCGCCCCGTAGCCCTCACGCTCCCCAACGACGGCACCAGCCTAGAGTCCCGGCCTGTGAGGGTGACGTCACCCACCGATCCGTAGCACGCTTGCGACAATCGGACCGGCCGCGTCGATGCCGTGGCCGCCGTCCTGGGTCATGGCCGCGGCCGCGACGTCGTTGCGGTAGCCGGCGAACCAGCTGTTCGACTTGGACTGGCCGTCGACCTCCGCCGACCCCGTCTTGGCGCCGATGCTGCCGCTCAGCCCGCGCATCACACCGGCCGCGGTGCCGCTGGTCGCGGTGCGGTTCATCATGGCGCGCAGCTGGCCGGTGGTGGCGGGCGACAGCCCCTTCGCGGTGGCCAGTGCACGGCCGTCCAGCTTCGGCGAGACGAGCACCGGCTGCCGGAAGGTTCCCGTCATCGCGGTCGCCGCGACCGACGCCATGTTCAGCGGGGACATCTGCACCTGGCCCTGGCCGATCAGGTTGGCCGCGGTGTCCGGGCCACCGGAGGCGGGGACCCGGCCGTCGAAACTCGGGATGCCCACCTTCCAGTTGTTCTTCCCGAGCCCGAACCGGTCCTCGGCCTCCTTGGTGAGCGAATCGACCTGGACCGAGTCCGCGTACTTCACGAACGCCGTGTTGCAGGAGCGCGCGAAGCTGTCCGAGAGGGTTGCCTTCTCGTCCGGCTGTAGTCCCTTGAGGTTGCTGAAGGTCTGGCTCTGCCAGGTCGCGGTCGGCGGGCAGGGCGCCGGGCCGCTCGCCGTCGTCAGCCCTGTGTCGATGAGGGTGGCCGCGCTGATGATCTTCATGGTGGAGCCGGGCGCCAGCTCGCCGAGGAAGGCCGCGTTGAAGCCGTCCTCGCGGTGGTTGGCGACCGCCAGCACCTCGCCGGTGCTGGGCTTGACGGCCACCACCGACGACTCGGCGTACTTCGTCACCGCGGTCTCGGCGGCGGCCTGCACGCGCGCGTCGAGCGTCGTGCGCAGCCTGCCCGCCTTCCCCTCCGCGAGGGTCAGCAGCGTGGTGTCGGCGGCCTCCGCGGACGCGTGCTGGATGACCAGCTCCACACCGGGGGTGCCGCCCGCCTTGTCGCCGTACCGGCTGCGCAGCTCGTCCAGGATCGGGCCGAGCGACGGGTACCTGTCCTTCGTGAGGACCACGCCGTCGCGGTCCACGGCCTCGATGGGCGGGCTGGCCGCCTCGCCGGTGGACAGGGTGTCGCCGCGCTTCAGCTCCGGGTGGACCACCGACGGGTCCCAGTCGACCAGCGCGCGGTGCGTGGTCTCGCCGCGCACGATCGTCAGCCGGCTCTTGTAGGCGAGCGGCTTCGACTTCCCGCCGTAGGACACGGTCGCCCGCACGCTGTACGGCACGGTGGCGCCGGTCGCCTTGCCGGGCGTGATGTGCACGTCCTTGATGTGCGCCACGTCGCTGAAGGAGGTGAGCACGGGTTCGGCGTCGGCGGAGTCGTTCGTGAGCGACGCCGCGGTCGCCGGCCGGCCCTTCTCCCAGGCCGCGAAGAACTTCTGCGTGGCGTCCTTGATCTCGTCCTTGGTCGGCGGCCCCGTCCGCACGGTCGGCGTGCTGTCACCGTGCAACGCCGACAGAACGTTGTAGGCGCCGTACCCGCCCCCGCCCAGCACGGCTGCGCAGACGCCGCCGATCAGGGCGCCCTTGACCCCCTTGCGCATGATGCGAAAGTCCCTCCCCGTGAGCTTTTGCGCGTTTTGTGAACGCGTTCAAAAGCTGGTTGTGACGCGCACTCTAGGTCGTTGTGGGGCTCCTGTGACAGGCGTTGACCGATTGTTGGCCGAACTGTTGGCCGAACGGAGATCAGGGATGTGGCTCACACCCAGGTGTCGAGCCACATACGTGAACGCCAGGAGTCGATCGGGATCGCCGTGCCCGTGTACAGCGGCCAGAAGTAGATGAAGTTCCACACGATCAGCAGCACCAGGACGCCCGCACTCGACGCGCCGACCAGCCGGCGGGTGTCACTGGAGCCCGGTGGGCCGATGACCGCGCCGATCATCATCGCCACCGCGAGACACAGGAACGGCACGAAGACGACGGCGTAGAACAGGAAGATCGTGCGCTCCTGGTACATGAACCAGGGCAGGTAACCGGCCGCGATGCCGCACGCGACGGCTCCGGCCCGCCAGTCGCGGCGGAACGCCCACCGCCACAGGACGTAGGCGATCGCGAAGCAGGCCGCCCACCACAGCAGCGGGGTGCCGATCGCGAGCACCTCACGGGCGCACTTCTGGCCGGCGTCCGCCGGGCAGCCGTCCACACCCGGGGACGGCGACTCGTAGTAGTACGACACCGGGCGGCCCAGCACCAGCCAGGACCACGGGTTCGACATGTACGTGTGCGGCGAGGACAGGCCGATGTGGAAGAGGTAGACCTCGTGCTCGTAGTGCCACAGACTGCGCGCCCAGTCCGGCAGGAACGTCCAGTTCCCGCCCTTGCCGGCGGTGGCCGCCCAGTTGCGGAAGTAGCCGCCGCTGCCGTCGGTGGGGGAGAGGATCCAGCCGATCCAGGAGGCCAGGTAGACGGCCCCGGCGACCGTGACCATCAGCGCCCAGGAGGCGACCGACTCGACCACGAAGGGCAGGGAGAGCCGGCGTTCGGCGCCCGCCACCTTGCGGGCGCCCATGTCCCACAGGATGGTCATCGCGATGAACGCCACCAGGAAGTACAGCCCGTTCCACTTCGTGCCGATGGCCAGCCCCATCAGCAGGGCCGCCGCCCAGCGCCACGGACGCCAGCCCAGCCAGGTGGTCTTCGCGACGTACGCGTGCGGCCGGACCCGCCCGTCCGCGTCCACCGGCAGCGCGGCCGCGAGCTTCTCCCGCGCCTTGTCCCGGTCGATGACCAGGCAGCCGAACGCGGCCAGCACGAAGAACATCAGCACCCCGTCGAGCAGCGAGGTGCGGCTCATCACGAAGTGCAGACCGTCCACCGCCATCAGCGCGCCCGCCAGGCAGCCCAGGAAGGTGGACCGGAACATCCGCCGCCCGATCCGGCACAGCAGCAGCACGCTCAGCGTGCCGAGCAGCGCCGTCATGAACCGCCAGCCGAACGGGTTGAAGCCGAAGATCAGCTCCCCGAGCCCGATGACGTACTTGCCGACCGGCGGGTGCACGACGTACGCGGCGTCCACCGGGATCCCGACGTGACCGGCCTTCTGCAGGATCAGGTCGTTGGCGTTCTTGTCCCAGTTGACCTCGAAACCGCGGTGGACGAGCGCCCACGCGTCCTTCGCGTAGTACGTCTCGTCGAATATCACCGCCTTGGGGCTGCCCAGGTTCCAGAACCGCAGCAGGCCCGCCACCAGCGTCACCAGCAGCGGGCCGACCCAGCCCGACCAGCGCGTGATCCGCTCGGCGAGCACCGGGGGCACCCCGAGGGCGACCCACAGCCGGGGGTTGGGCTCCGCGTACGGCGGTACCAAGCGGTCGACGACACCGGCGTGCGCGCCGGAGCCGACGGCGCCTCTGTCACCGGAGGCGTGCGCCGTGTGCGCCGGGTAGCCGAACCGGTGCAGCCGCTGCTGCCACGTCGGCCGCTCGTCGAGCACTGCCTGGCCCTGCCGGGTGTCCGAGGAGGACGCGGTACTGGTCACCGCGCCATCGTAGGGAACCGTTCTGTGTGAGTCCCGTGCAATGGGGCTTCGCGGTGGGTTCCTTTGCGTTCACCGCCCCCGGGGCCTGGCAGGGACGGCGCTGTCGGTGGCGGCTGCGAGGATGGGGGTGTGACTGGAACCCTTGTCCTCGCAGGCACCCCCATCGGCGACGTCGCGGACGCGCCGCCCCGGCTCGCCGCGGAGCTGACCGGCGCCGACGTGATCGCGGCCGAGGACACGCGGCGGCTGCGGTGGCTCACCCAGGCGCTGGGGGTGACGCCCAAGGGGCGCGTGGTGTCGTACTTCGAGGGCAACGAGGCCGCCCGCACACCGGAGCTGGTCGAGGAGCTCGTCGGCGGCGCGCGCGTGCTGCTCGTGACCGACGCCGGGATGCCCTCCGTCTCCGACCCCGGCTACCGGCTGGTCGCGGCCGCCGTGGAGCAGGAGATCCGGGTCACGGCCGTACCGGGGCCCTCCGCCGTGCTCACCGCGCTCGCGCTGTCCGGGCTGCCCGTCGACCGGTTCTGCTTCGAGGGGTTCCTGCCGCGCAAGGCGGGCGAGCGCCGCTCGCGGCTCCAGGAGGTCGCCGGGGAGCGCCGCACCCTCGTCTACTTCGAGGCCCCGCACCGCCTCGACGACACCCTCGCCGCCATGGCCGAGGTCTTCGGCGCCGAGCGGCGGGCCGCCGTCTGCCGCGAGCTGACCAAGACGTACGAGGAGGTGCGGCGCGGGCCGCTGGCCGAGCTGGCGGTGTGGGCCGCCGAGGGGGTGCGCGGCGAGATCACCGTCGTCGTCGAGGGCGCGCCCGAGCGGGGGCCCGAGGAACTCGACGCGGAGGAGCTGGTGCGGCGGGTGCGGGTGCGGGAGGAGGCCGGGGAGCGCCGCAAGGAGGCGATCGCGGCGGTGGCGGTGGCGGCGGGGATTCCCAAGCGGGTGGTGTTCGACGCCGTGGTCGCGGCGAAGCGCTCCGCCGAGTGAGAGCCGGGGGTTTTCCCGGAGCGCCGTGGTGGTTGCTGCTGCGCAGCGGTCCGCGGGCCGTGGAGGGCTGGTCGCGCAGTTCCCCGCGCCCCTGAAAGGGGCGTTCGGGTCCCGGCGTTCCAAGGGGGCGCTCCTTGATCTCTGAGCGGGTCGCACATCCGCTGAGCGCGCGCCCCTGACCTGCGGTGATGTGTCCTCTGAGCGGGGTGCTTCTCCTCTGAGCGCGCGCCCCACGGGACGGTAAAGCAAGGGCGGGAAACGCAAAGCCCAGCCCTGCGCGGTGAGGCCCGTTTGGCAAGCCGGCGCCAAATCGCCTCCAACACTCGGCAGGCCGGTCGCATTCGCGTGGGCGAAGGCGTCCACTGGTCGTGAGGGACGCACCCGTCCCTCACCCCCATGGGATTCCGGGGGGAATCCCGTGCCCGGGGGTGCGTGCTTGTCCAAGCGGACAAGAGGAGCTGGCATGAGTGAGATCGCAGGGCAGACCGGCCTCCGCGGTGCGGCCACAGCCGTCGTCCACGAGTCGTATTCCTTCGCCTGCATGCGATGCGGGCACGGCTGGGAGCAGTCGTACGAGATACAGCACCACACCGACGCCGACAACCACGAGTTCGTCAGGTACGTGGCCGACGGCCGGGTCGTCCCGTCACCGCTGAGCAGGCCCTCGTGCCAGAACTGCGACGGCCAGGTCCTGCGGATCATGCGCGCGGGGCAGGTCTCGTCGGTGCGCAACGCCGCGCAGCGCTCGCACCAGCCGGCGGCGCAGGTCCGTCCTGCGGGGCAGACCGGTGCGGAGGACGGACCGGCCGAGGCGGCGGAGACCTCCGCGGAGGCCGCGCAGCCGCACCACTGGCACCTGTCGGATCTCCTGCATCCCTTCCAGCGCAAGGCGAGCTGACCCGGGCGCGGGACCGGCGGGCATGCCCCTTTCGTAGGATCGGGGCATGCCTTCGAACGTCTCCGGTACGGCCTCCCGTACGACCGACAAGAACGCGGCGCCGCCGCTCCCGGAACCCCTCCGGGTGCCCGTCGCCGACTCCCACACGCACCTCGACATGCAGTCCGGCACGGTCGAGGAGGGCCTCGCGAAGGCCGCGTCGGTGGGCGTCGCGACCGTCGTCCAGGTCGGCTGCGACATCAAGGGCTCGCGGTGGGCGGCCGACACCGCCGCCGCGCACGCGAACGTCCATGCGACCGTCGCCCTGCATCCCAACGAGGCCCCGCGCATCGTGCACGGGGATCCCGACGGCTGGTCCCGGCAGGGGGCGCGCGCCGGGGGCGGGGACGCGGCGCTGGACGAGGCGCTCGCCGAGATCGAACGGCTGGCCGGGCTGCCCCAGGTGAAGGGCGTCGGCGAGACCGGCCTCGACTACTTCCGGACCGGGCCCGAGGGCAAGGCCGCCCAGGAGCGCTCCTTCCGCGCCCACATCGAGATCGCCAAGCGGCACGGCAAGACCCTCGTCATCCACGACCGCGACGCCCACGCCGACGTCCTGCGCGTCCTCAAGGAGGAGGGCGCCCCCGAGCGGACCGTGTTCCACTGCTACTCCGGGGACGCCGTGATGGCCGAGGAGTGCGCCCGCGAGGGCTACTTCATGTCCTTCGCCGGCAACGTCACCTTCAAGAACGCCCAGAACCTGCGGGACGCGGTGGCGGTGGCCCCGCTGGAACTGCTCCTGGTGGAGACCGACGCGCCCTTCCTGACCCCCGCGCCGTACCGCGGACGGCCCAACGCCCCGTATCTCATTCCGGTCACGGTGCGCGCGATGGCCGCCGTGCGCGGCATCGACGAGGACGCGCTGGCGACGGCCCTGGGCGCGAACACGGCCCGCGCTTTCGACTACTGAGCGTATATCGATCGTAACTGCCGGATAACGTTCGACGGGGCGCGCCTGTGGTCCGCACGCGACCGTGGGTAGTCGTGCCGCTTTGGAGAGTGACGGACGCTCCGCTAGGTTCTGGGGGCCCGATCCGGACCCCTCTGGCCCTCTGGAGCGTGTCGGCGTGAGCACATCGCAGTACGAGACGTCGGGGACGTACGACCCCTACGGCGCGCCCGGAGTGCACGGCGCGCAGGAGATGCACGAGACGCACGGCGTGCACGACGCCGGGGTGCCGGCGTACCCCACGGCGTACGGGGAGGACACGTACCAGCCGGCGTACGAGGCCGCAGCACAGGCCGCGCAGGCCGCGCAGGCGTACGCCGGAGAGCAGGTGCTGCCACGGCAGGACGACCGCGCGGCGGCGGGGGAGACGCGAGAGGCGGGTGAGCGCCCCGGCGCGGGGCGACGCGCCGCGCGCCGGCGCAAGGCGCGGTACTCCAGGCGCCCCGAGTCCGCCGTCCGCCGGCTGCTGCCGCAGGCGCTCGTCGTCGCGTTCCTCGCGGGCGGCACCACCGCGTTCCTCGCCAAGGACAAGGCGATCGAGCTGACCGTGGACGGGAAGCCGCGCACCCTGCACACGTTCGCCGACGACGTGACGGGACTGCTGGCCGAGGAGGGCGTACCGGTCGGCGCGCACGACGTGGTCGCCCCCGCCCCCGGTACCGCCCTGGCCAGCGGTGACGAGGTCGCGGTGCGCTACGGCCGCCCCGTACGGCTCACGCTGGACGGCGAGCGGCGCGAGGTGTGGACGACGGCGCGCACGGTGGACGGGGCGCTCAGGCAGCTCGGGGTGCGGGCCGAGGGCGCGTACCTGTCCGCCTCGCGCTCCCAGAACATCGGACGCGCCGGGCTAGCGCTCGACGTGCGCACCGAGCGCACGGTCACGATCCTGGCGGACGGCCGGACCCGGACCATCCGCACCAACGCCGCGACCGTCGGCGAGGCCGTCGAGGAGGCCGGGATCACCCTGCACGGCCAGGACACCACCTCCGTGTCCCAGGCCGGCTTCCCGCGCGACGGGCAGACGGTGACCGTACTGCGCGTCACCGGCAGCAAGGAGGTCCGCGAGGAGACCATCCCGTTCCAGGTGCGGCGGACGGCGGACCCGACGCTGTTCAAGGGCACCGAGGTGGTGGAGCGGGCCGGGCGGCCGGGGCTGCGCCGTGTGACATATTACTTGCGCTCCGTCAACGGAGTCCGGCAGAAGCCGCGCCGCGAGACGGCCGAGGTGATCCGGGAGGCGCGTACCCAGCTGGTCAAGGTGGGGATCAAGCCGCACCCCGACTCGGTGGCCGGCGCCGACGGCCTGAACTGGCACGGTCTCGCCGCCTGTGAGTCCGGCGGCCGCCCGCACGCGGTGGACCCCTCCGGGACGTACGGCGGGCTGTACCAGTTCGACACCCACACCTGGCACAGCCTCGGCGGCAGCGGGCGCCCGCAGGACGCCTCGGCCGAGGAGCAGACGTTCCGCGCGAAGAAGCTCTACGTGAGCCGCGGCTCCACGCCCTGGCCGCACTGCGGGGTGCGGCTGCACAAGTGACCGCCGCAAGCCGCCGCACGGGCGGCCGGCCGGAGGCGATCGCGGCGGCCCGTACCCTTGTCCCGTGAGCAGCCCCACCCCCGACGCCCTCCTCGGCCCCGCCGACATCCGTGAGCTGGCGGCAGCGCTCGGTGTCCGCCCCACCAAGCAGCGCGGCCAGAACTTCGTGATCGACGCCAACACGGTCCGCCGGATCGTCCGCACCGCCGAGGTCGGCCCGGACGACGTCGTCGTGGAGGTCGGCCCGGGGCTCGGGTCCCTCACGCTCGCGCTCCTGGAGGTCGCCGACCGGGTCACCGCCGTCGAGATCGACGACGTGCTGGCCGGCGCCCTGCCCGCGACGATCGCGGCGCGCATGCCGGCGCGCGCGGACCGGTTCGCGCTGGTCCACTCCGACGCGATGCACGTCACCGAGCTGCCGGGACCGCCGCCGACCGCCCTCGTCGCGAACCTCCCCTACAACGTCGCCGTCCCCGTCCTCCTCCACATGCTCGACACCTTCCCGAGCATCGAGCGGACGCTGGTGATGGTGCAGTCCGAGGTCGCCGACCGGCTCGCCGCCGGACCCGGCAACAAGGTGTACGGCGTGCCGTCCGTCAAGGCCAACTGGTACGCCGAGGTCAAGCGCGCCGGCGCCATCGGGCGCAACGTCTTCTGGCCCGCGCCCAACGTCGACAGCGGGCTCGTCTCCCTCGTCCGGCGCGCGGAACCGCTGAAGACGACCGCCTCGAGGCGGGAGGTCTTCGCGGTCGTCGACGCGGCGTTCGCGCAGCGCCGCAAGACCCTGCGGGCGGCGCTCGCCGGCTGGGCCGGGTCCGCGGCGGCCGCCGAGGCGGCACTGGTCGCGGCCGGGGTCTCGCCGCAGGCCCGCGGCGAGGCGCTGACGGTCGAGGAGTTCGCGCGGATCGCAGAGCACAAGGAGCCCAGCCAGTGAGCGTCACGGTACGCGTCCCCGCCAAGGTCAACGTCCAGCTCGCGGTGGGCGCCGCGCGCCCCGACGGCTTCCACGACCTGGCCAACGTCTTCCTCGCCGTCGGCCTCTACGACGAGGTCACGGTCACGCCCGCCGACGAGCTGACCGTCACCTGCGAGGGCCCGGACGCCGCCGAGGTCCCCCTCGACCGCACCAACCTCGCGGCGCGCGCCGCGCTCGCGCTCGCCGCGCGCCGGGGCATCGAACCGGCCGTGCACATCCACATCGCCAAGGACATCCCGGTCGCCGGCGGCATGGCCGGGGGGAGCGCGGACGGCGCGGGCGCGCTCCTCGCCTGCAACGAGCTCTGGCGGGCGGGTGCCTCCCGCGCCGAACTCCTCGCCATCTGCGCCGACCTGGGCAGCGACGTGCCGTTCAGCCTGGTCGGCGGGGCGGCCCTCGGTATCGGGCGGGGCGAGCAGCTGACCGTACTGGAGACCGGCGGCACCTTCCACTGGGTCTTCGCGATGGCCGGGCGAGGTCTGTCGACTCCGGCGGTCTTCCGCGAGTTCGACCGGCTCGCACAGGGGCGGGACATCCCGGAGCCGGTGGCCTCGGCGGAACTGCTGCGGGCGCTGGCCAAGGGGGACGCGGACGCGCTGGCCGCCGCCGTCTCCAACGACCTCCAGCCCGCGGCCCTGTCCCTCTTCCCGGAACTCGGTGACACCCTGGACGCGGGGCGCGGAGCCGGAGCGCTCGCCGCCCTCGTCTCGGGTTCGGGGCCCACGACGGCCTTCCTCGCGCGCGACCCGGAGACGGCCACCAAGATCGCCGACGCCCTGCGCACCTCCGGCACCTGCCGCACGGTACGCACGGCGACCTCCCCCGCCCCGGGCGCCACGGTGACCCGTCACACCGCCGCGCCGTAGCGCCCCGAGGGGGCCGAGCGGGAGCCGGACACCAACGTGCTCTCCGTCCTGCTCAACGGGCTGACGTGGACGAGCGGCCCGGAGACCGAAGCCATCGGCCTGGCGTACCTCACGCACCCCGACCCCCTGATCCGCTGGGTGCCCGAACTGCTGGACCGCGAAGAGGGCGTGCTGCGCCCGGGCGGCCTGGCCGCCGTTCTCGCCCTGGCCCGCGACCCGGACCCCGGGGTACGCGAGCGGACCTGCTCCTGGCTGTGGCACTACAAGGGTTGCGAGCCGGAGATCGGGGACCTACTGGTGGAACTCACGCACGACGAGCGGCAGCCCACGCGCGCGTACGCGGTCGCGGCGCTCGCCCTCCGCGACCGACCCGCGCTGCGTGGCGGCCGAGCACCGCATCGGCCCCCTGCAGCCCGGCACGGACGCCGACGCGTTGCCGCTGACCGCGGTCTGGTGGTATCAGCGGCGTCACCAGGAGCAGAAGGAGCACGGCTGACCTCCGACTACCCTGGATGGGCGATCCATCCCCCGTGCGCAGGAGTGAAATGGCCGTCAACCTGGTCAATGTCGAGAACGTCAGCAAGGTCTACGGCACCCGTGCCCTGCTGGACGGCGTCTCGCTCGGCGTGTCGGAGGGGGACCGCATCGGCGTGGTGGGCCGCAACGGCGACGGCAAGACCACCCTGATCCGGATGCTCGCCAAGCTGGAGGAGGCCGACACCGGCCGGGTCACCCACTCCGGCGGCCTGCGGCTCGGCGTCCTCACCCAGCACGACTCCCTGGACCCGGCCGCGACCGTCCGGCACGAGGTCATCGGCGACATGGCCGACCACGAGTGGGCCGGCAACGCCAAGGTCAGGGACGTCCTGACCGGTCTCTTCGGCGGGCTGGACCTGCCCGGTTTCCCCAAGGGCCTGGACACCGTCATCGGGCCCCTCTCCGGCGGTGAGCGGCGGCGTATCGCGCTCGCCAAGCTGCTCATCGAGGAGCAGGACCTGCTCGTGCTCGACGAGCCGACCAACCACCTCGACGTCGAGGGCATCGCCTGGCTCGCCCGGCACCTGAGCACGCGCCGCTCGGCGCTGGTCTGCGTCACCCACGACCGGTGGTTCCTCGACCAGGTCTGCACCCGCATGTGGGACGTGCAGCGCGGCGCCGTCTACGAGTACGAGGGCGGCTACTCGGACTACGTCTTCGCCCGTGCGGAGCGCGAGCGGATCGCGGCCACCGAGGAGACCAAGCGGCAGAACCTGGTCCGCAAGGAGCTCGCCTGGCTGCGCCGGGGCGCCCCGGCCCGTACCTCCAAGCCGCGCTTCCGGGTCGAGGCCGCCAACGAGCTGATCGCCGACGTGCCGCCGCCGCGCGACTCCAGCGAGCTGATGAAGTTCGCCTCCTCCCGGCTCGGCAAGACCGTGTTCGACCTGGAGGACGTGACCGTCCAGGCCGGGCCCAAGGTGCTGCTCAAGCACGTCACGTGGCAGCTCGGCCCCGGCGACCGCATCGGCCTGGTCGGCGTCAACGGCGCCGGCAAGACCTCGCTGCTGCGCGCCATGGCCGAGGCCGCCCGGACGGAGGGCGAGACGCAGCCGGTGGGCGGCCGGATCGCGGTCGGCAAGACCGTGAAGCTGGCCTACCTCTCCCAGGAGGTCGCCGAACTGAACCCGAACACGCGGGTCCTGGAGGCGGTCCAGCAGGTGCGCGAGCGCGTCGATCTCGGCAAGGGGCGCGAGATGACCGCCGGGCAGCTGTGCGAGACCTTCGGCTTCAGCAAGGAGAAGCAGTGGACGCCGGTCGGCGACCTGTCCGGCGGTGAGCGCCGCCGCCTCCAGCTGTTGCGTCTGCTGATGGACGAGCCGAACGTCCTCTTCCTCGACGAGCCCACCAACGACCTCGACATCGAGACCCTCACCCAGCTGGAGGACGTCCTCGACGGCTGGCCCGGCTCGATGATCGTGATCTCCCACGACCGGTTCTTCGTCGAGCGGACCACCGACCGCGTCTTCGCCCTCCTCGGCGACGCCACGCTGCGGATGCTGCCGCGGGGCATCGACGAGTACCTGGAGCGCAGGCAGCGCATGGAGGAGGCGGTCGCCGCCACCGCCGGTGCCGCGGCCGCGGCCGCCAAGCCCGCCACGACCGAGCGGAGCGCCGCCGACCAGCGGGCGGCCAAGAAGGAACTCCAGAAGATCGAGCGGCAGTTGGACCGGGTCTCCGAGAAGGAGAGCAAGCTGCACGACCAGATCGCCGCGAACGCCACGGACTTCGCGAAGGTCGCCGAACTCGACGCCCAGTTGCGCGATCTGGCCGCAGAGCGCGAGGAACTGGAGATGCGCTGGCTGGAGTTGGCGGAGGACGCGTAACGGGCGTACCCACCGGCGTGAATCAGCCTTCTGCGCGCCCCCGCGCAACCCCCTTGCGCGGGGGCGGTGATGGGGGCGTGAAGGCGCGTAACGGCGCCATCACGGGCCGGTTCTCCCTTGGGAACAGCGGTAGATGCGGGCCCGTGGGCTGTCGGTGCCGGGTGGTACAAAGGTCAGTCTGAGAACTGCCTGAGTGCGACCGCGGGTCCGTCACCGGCCTCGGGCAGTGGCTCGAAATCAGTGAACGAGGGGGAAGAACGCTGATGTCACAGCCGCCCGGCCAGCCGCCGCAGGGCGCTTTCGGAGCGCCACAGGACCCGCCGCCACCGGGCGGCGGCTTCGGTCCTCCGCAACAGCCGCCCGCGCAGGGCGGTTTCGGCGCGCCTCAGGGCATGCCCCCGCTCCCTCCCCAGCCGCCCCACCAGCCCCAGCCGGGGTACGGCTACCCGCAGCAGCCCGCCCCCGGCCCCTACGGCACACCGGGCCCGTACGGGCCGCAGCCCGGGTACGGCTACCCCCAGCAGCAGCCGCAGTACCCCGGAGGACCGGGGATGCCCCCGCCTCCCGGCGGAGGCGGCCGCGGGCCGTTCAAGGGGAAGCCCGCGCTGGTCGTCGCGGCGGCGGTGGCCGGACTGCTGGTCGTCGGCGGCACGGTGTACGCCGTGACCAGCGGCGGGGACGGCGGCGGGAAGCCGGTCGCCCGGCAGTCCGACGACCCCAGGGCCTCCGGCACCCCGGTCGACCCCGGTGACGGCAGCGGCGACGGCGGCGCGGACCCGGAGAACCTCAACGCGGGCCGCAGGTCCGGCGAGGCCAAGGTGCTCTGGTACAAGTCGGCACCCGACGCGCCCGCCTCCGGCGCCGACGCACCCGGCATGTGGATCACCGCGAAGACGGCGGTGAAGGCGGCGTACAAGCAGGTCTTCGCCTACCAGGTGGGCAACGGCGACCCGGCCTGGGCCCCGATCACGTTCCCGCAGAAGATCTGCGCGGTCACCTCGCAGAAGTCCGCGGACGACAAGGTCGTCGTGGCCTACATGAACGGCACCAGCGACCGCGCCAAGTGCAACCAGCTGCAGGAGATCGACCTCGACACGGGCCGGAGGGGCTGGACCGCGACCGTCGCCGACGGCGGGCTGTTCGACAGCGCGCTCAGCATCGAGCTGACGATCAGCGGAAAGACGCTGATGGTGGGCCGTTCCCAGTCCGGCACGGCGTACGACCTCGGCAGCGGCCACAAGCTGTACGACAAGAAGGAGTACGGCGCGTCCTGCTTCCCGACGGCGTTCGCGGGCGGCACGGACCGGCTGGTCCAGGTGGCGTCCTGCGCCGCCGGCGCCGCCGCCGAGCACGACGAGATCTCGCAGCTCGACCCGGCCACCGGCAGGGTCGCGTGGACCCGGCCGGTCAAGAAGGGCTGGCAGGTCGAGCGCACCTACTCCGTCGACCCGCTCGTGGTCTACATGACCAACGAGGAGAAGAAGGCCTGGAACATCTCGGTCCTGGACGGCAAGGGTGCGTTCCGCTCCGAGGTGAAGGTGAACGAGAAGTTCGCGCCCGAGTGCGGCTGGGCGCTCCTCGCCCGCGACCTGCAGGGCTGCCAGGGCGTGGCCGTCGACGCGAACACCCTCTACCTGCCGACGGACGTGAGCGGCGGCGCCAACGAGATCGTCGCGATCAGCCTCACCGACGGCACCGCGAAGTGGCGGGTGAAGTCCCCGACGGACGAGTCGATGTACCCGGTCGAGGTCGAGGGCGGCAGACTCGTCGCCTACGTACGGCCGTCGTACGACGCGGGCGGCCAGGTCGTGTCGGTCCCGACCACCGGCGCGAGCCACCGGACCACCCGGCTGCTGCAGAACCCGCGGCACACCGCCGGCATCGAGGGCGGCTTCTACGACGGCGCGGTCGACTGGGCCGACGGTCGCTTCTACCTCTCCTCCACACGGCTGACCGGCAGCGACGACGCGAAGGAGAAGCTGATGATGGCCTTCGGCAACTGAGCGGAGCCCGTCCCGAGCCGTCCCGCAGCCCACGCCGTCCCCAGCCGTCCCCCGAGGTACTCCCGCCATGACCCAGCCGCCGCCGCACACGCCCGACCAGCCCCCGAACCCGTACGCCCAACAGCCCGGTCACGGCTACCCGAACCAGCCGCCCCCGCAGCCCGGCCACGGCTACCCGCAGCAGCCCCCGGCCCCGAACCCGTACGCCCAGCAGCCCGGTTACGGCTATCCGCAGCAGCTCCCGGCTCCGAACCCGTACGCCCAGCAGCCCGGTTACGGCTATCCGGGTGGCCAACCAGGCCAACCGGGCGGCCCCCGCCGCAACAACGCCGCGCTGTTCATCGTGGTCGCCGCGGTGGTCGCCATCGCGCTGATCGTCGGCGGCGGCATCTGGTACGCCAAGTCCTCCGGCGGCGACGGCAGGAAGAACGACACGGCGAACTCCACCGGCGGCACCGGCGGCCAGGGCGCGGACGGCGGCGAGAACGGCAAGGGGACCGAGAAGGTGCCCGCGGACACCACCTCCAAGGTCCTCTTCCAGGTCCCGCTGCCCACGGCGCAGGACACCACCGTCACGGCCGGTTCCTGGCTCACCGGCAAGGTGTACGCGAAGACCGGCATCGCCCGGATCACCGGCTACGACCCCGATACGGGCGCCAAGCTGTGGACGATCCCGCTGTCCGGCCCGGTCTGCCGCGCCACCGGGCACGTCAGCGCCGACGGCCGGACCGCGGTCGTCTTCCAGCCGAGGATGCCCGCGAAGGGATCCACGGCCGGCTGCACCCAGGTTGCCGCGATCGACCTGACCACCGGCAAGAAGCTCTGGACCCGGACGGTCAAGTCCGGTGACGTGCCGGTCGACTTCGACAACGTGACGGTCGCTCAGCAGACGGTCGCGGTCGGCGGCTCCAGCGGCGGCGCCGCCTTCGACCTCGCCTCCGGCAAGGTCCGCTGGCAGCCGAAGGCGGCCGACAGCTGCGACGACGCCGGCTACGGCGGCGGTGCCAAGCTGGTCGCGGTCCGCAGGTGCGGCAGCGGCGACACCGGCCAGCTGCGCATCCAGACCCTCGACCCGGTCTCCGGCAAGGTGCTCTCCGAGTACCGGATGGCCTCGGGCATCGACTACGCCAGTGTCGTGTCGACCGACCCGCTGGTGGTGGCCGCCGACGTCAACAACAGCGCCGGCGACGGCAGCGGCTTCTCGGACGTCTTCTCCATCGACAACAGGACCGGCGCCCTGCGCACCCGCATCTCCACGCCGGGCAGCTCCTACGCGGCCCGCTGCGACGGAATCTACGAACTGGAGAAGTGCACGGGCGTGGTGGTCGGCAACGACCGGCTCTACCTGGCGACCGAGCGGCACGACGGCGACGGGGACTACACGAAGACCGACGAGATCGTCGCCTTCGACCTCGGCACCGGCAAGCAGACCGGCCAGCGCGCCGACGCCGGGGACAACTACACGATCACGCCCCTGCGCATGGACGGCCCCGATGTGATCGCCTACAAGAACGCCCCGTACGACAAGGGCGCTCAGGTCGTCAGCATCGACGGCGGCTCGTTCAAGGAGACCAAGCTGCTGGAGAACCCGGCGACCACGGCGGTCAAGGCCGTGGAGACCACCATGTCGCCCGACTACGCCGAGGTCCGGTACTCCGAGGGACACCTCTACCTGTCCGCCGCGTACGCCCACGCCCCGACGTCCTCGTCGTCGGCCAAGGAGTACCTGGTCACCGCCTTCGGCGCGGGTGGCTGATACGCGCTCTTCACCCTCGAATACGAGAAAACCCAGAGATTCCTCCGATCCGGGGCAGTTCTCATCAGTAGGGGCAGCGCAACGTCGAACAAGCGTGTAGCTTCCGGGGGCATGAAGGACGGGGTGCCGGGGGGCCCTCTGTCCATGCGGACCAGTGGGCATCCATAGTGGGGCATCCATTGGGGGGACTGGGGGGTTGCTCTATGGGAGTGCGGCTCATGGTGGTCGACGACCACCGGTTGCTCGCGGAGGCGCTGGCCTCGGCGCTGAAACTGCGCGGCCACCGGGTGCTCGCGGCGGCGGCACCGGCGGCGGGCGCGGCCGAGCTGGTGATCACACGGGCGCCCGAGGTGTGCCTGCTGGGGACGGCGACACCGGCCGAGCCGGGGATCTTCGACCCGGTGGTGAGGATCAAGCGGGAGCGGCCGCAGGTCGCCGTCCTGGTCCTCGGCCCGGTGCCGTCCCCGCGGGGCATCGCGGCGGCCTTCGCCGCGGGCGCCTCCGGGTACGTACGGCACGACGAGCGGATAGAGGGCGTCGAGCGGGCCATCATGAAGGCGCGGGCCGGGGAGGCCGCCGTGGCCCCCGCCCTGCTCCAGGGTGCCTTCGGCGAACTCCTCAACCCGGCCGCCCAGCCCGACGACGAGGGCCAGCGCCTCCTGCAGATGCTCACCCCGAGGGAGGTGGAGGTCCTGGTCCGCGTCGCCGACGGCGAGGACACCCGCCTCATCGCCGCAGGCATGGGCATCGCCCCGAGCACGGCCCGCACCCATGTCCAGCGGGTCCTGATGAAGCTGGGGGTGGGGTCAAGGCTGGAAGCGGCGGCATTGGCGGCACGTACAGGCCTACTGGACAGGGCGGGCCCACTCAACAATTCAACAGGGCTGGACCTTTAGCCGACGGCAGGACCGCCTACCCAGGGGCGCTGGGGGTACCCCCGGCCGAAGGCTGGGGGAGGAACTGCGCGACCAGCCCCCACGCACCCGCAGACAACCGACCGCTTACTCCGCCTCCTTCTCTCCTTCCACCGAAGGAACCGGCGGCGGGGTGGGCCGAAGCCATAGCCACACCAAAAAGAACACCCCCAGCAGCAGCATCCCGATCCCGGTCCACAGGTTGATGTTGATCCCCTGTGCCTTGTCGATCTCGGCCTGCGAGTCCGTGATGCCGGTGATCGTGACGATGATCCCGTACAGCACGAACAGCCCGCCGATGATCCGCCGCAGATCGAAGATCCGCGCGGCGGTCGCGGACCGGCCCTGCAGCTCGGTGACCTCGCGCTGGACGTCCTGCTCGGAGTAGTGGAACCCGGAGTGCCCGGAGTCGTCGGTCATGGTCTCTCCATCCTCCCGCGACCGGGACTAGAACGAGAACGGGATGTAGCAGGCGGCGGCCAGGATCACCGCACCCCAGCCCAGCAGCGCCGGCCGCCGGTACCAGGCCTCGTCGCCGGGTGCGGGCGCCTCCGTCATGCCGGGCGAGCGCGTGCCGTAGACGAGCCCCGCGAGTTCCGCCTCCGGCTTGGGCGCGGTGAACAGGGACACGATCACCATCACCACCGCGCCGGCCACGAACCCGGCGATCGCGGAGACGAAGTTGGCGCCCTGGTCGGAGGGGATGCCGATGATGCCCTTCTTGTACAGGACGAAGTAGTTGACCATCGCGGTCACGGTGCCCGCGAGCAGCCCCCAGAAGCCGGACTTCGCCGAGGCCCGCTTCCAGAACATGCCGACGATGAAGACGACGAACATCGGCACGTTGAAGAAGGAGAACAGCGTCTGGAGGTAGCTCATGATGTTCGAGAAGGAGGACGCGAGGAACGCGGTACCGATCGACGCGCAGACGCCGATCGCGGTGATGAGGCGTCCGAAGCGCACGTAGTAGCCGTCCTCCCGGCCCTTCACCACGTACTTCGCCCAGATGTCCGTCGTGAACACGGTGTTGAAGGACGACACGTTGGCCGCCATACCGGCCATGAAGGCGGCCAGCAGCCCGGTCACCGCGATGCCGAGCACGCCGTTGGGCAGCAGCTGCGACATCAGGTAGGGGATCGCGTCGTTGTACTGGAGGTCCGACCCGGACGTGCCGATGTCCGGCACGAGGGCGGCGGCGACCAGGCCCGGGATCATCACGAGGAAGACGATGAAGATCTTCGGGTAGGCGGCGATCAGCGGGGTGCGCTGGGCGGCGGACAGGTTCTTCGCCGACAGGGCGCGCTGCACCTCGGCGAAGTTGGTCGTCCAGTAGCCGAAGGAGAGCACGAAGCCGAGGCCGAGGACGATGGTCAGCCAGTTCGCGCCGAGCGGGTTGACGGAGCCGATGCCGGTGCCGCCCCAGGCGGTCGTGAAGTTGTGGCCGTGGGTGGCGGTGAGCTTGTCGACCAGGCCGTCCCAGCCGCCCACCTTCTTCAGGCCCAGCACGGACAGCGGGATCAGGGCGGCCAGGATCACGAAGAACTGCAGGACCTCGTTGTAGATGGCCGAGGAGAGACCGCCGAGGGTGATGTAGGCCAGCACGAACGCGCCGGCCACGACGATCGCCACCCACTGCGGCCAGCCGAGCAGTGCCTCCACGACGATCGCCAGGGCGTACAGGTTCACACCGGCGATCAGAATGGCAGCGAAGGCGAACAGGATCGAACTGAGCAGGTGTGCGGCTCTGTCGAAGCGGAGCAGCAGCATCTCGGGGACCGAGCGGACCTTGCTGCCGTAGTAGAAGGGCATCATCACCAGGCCGAGGAAGACCATGGCCGGGATGGCACCGATCCAGTACCAGTGCACGGTGTACGCGCCGTACTGCGCGCTGTTGGCGGCCATGCCGAGGATCTCGGTGGCGGCCAGGTTGGCCGAGATGAACGCGAGGCCGGTGATCCAGGCGGGCAGTGACCGTCCGGAGAGGAAGAAGTCGAGGCTGGTCCTCACCGAGCGCCGGGCCGCGAAGCCGATGCCCAGGACGACGGCGAAGTAGATCGCGAGGATCGCGTAGTCCAGGCCGTTGGTCGGGAGCCGCAGCCCCGCAGCGAGGTATGTGGGGGATACGGGGGCATCTGTGGGGTTCTGCACCCAGTAATTCAACACTTTCGTTGTCTCACCTTGATTGATTGCGATGTTGACTGACGTGGTGAGTTGTGTTTTGGTGTGTTCGGTTCTGTTGGATGGTTGGCTGGCTCGATCAATGGGAGTCCGCAGTGAAGAAGACCTCGACCCGGCTGGCCGACGGTCGCGAACTCATCTACTACGACCTGCGCGACGACACCGTGCGGGACGCGGTGGACCGCCGTCCGCTGGAGCGGACGCACACCACCTCGGAGATCCGCCGGGACGCGCTGCTCGGCGACCAGGTCGCGATCGCCTCGCACCGGCAGGGCCGCACCTACCACCCGCCGGCCGACCAGTGCCCGCTCTGCCCGACCCAGGGCGACCGGCTGAGCGAGATCCCCGACTCGTCGTACGACGTCGTGGTCTTCGAGAACCGCTTCCCCTCGCTGGCCGGCGACTCCGGGCGCTGCGAGGTGGTCTGCTTCACCTCGGACCACGACGCGTCCTTCGCCTCCCTCACCGAGGAGCAGGCGCGGCTCGTCCTCGACGCGTGGACCGACCGGACCTCGGAACTGTCGCATCTCCCCTCCGTCGAGCAGGTGTTCTGCTTCGAGAACCGCGGCGAGGAGATCGGCGTGACGCTCGGTCACCCGCACGGCCAGATCTACGCCTACCCCTTCACCACCCCGCGCACCGCACTGATGTTGCGTTCGCTCGCGGCACACAAGGAGGCGACGGGCGGGGAGAACCTCTTCGACGCCGTCCTGCAACGTGAACTCGCCGACGAACGGGTCGTCCTTGAGGGTGAACACTGGGTCGCCTTCGTGCCGTACGCGGCGCACTGGCCCTACGAGGTCCACCTGTACCCCAGGCGCCGGGTCCCCGACCTCCTCGGGCTCGACGAGGCGGCCCGCTCAGAGTTCCCCCAGGTTTATCTGGAACTCTTGAGGCGCTTCGACCGTATCTTCGGCGAGGGTGAGCCTCCCACGCCCTACATCGCCGCCTGGCACCAGGCGCCGTTCGGGACGCTGGAGGAGTTCGAGGGTGTCACGCGCGACGATTTCGCGCTGCACCTGGAGCTTTTCACCATTCGCCGAACGTCCGGCAAGCTGAAGTTTCTCGCGGGTTCCGAATCAGGCATGAGCGTGTTCATCAACGACGTGCCGCCGGAGCGCGCGGCCGAGCGACTGCGAGAGGTAGCGAGTTGATGAAGTACCTGGTGACGGGCGGGGCAGGATACGTCGGCAGCGTGGTCGCCCAGCACCTGCTGGAGGCGGGCCACGAGGTCACCGTGCTCGACAACCTGTCCACGGGCTTCCGCGAGGGCGTCCCGGCGGGCGCCGCCTTCGTCGAGGGCGACATCCGCGACGCCGCCAAGTGGCTGGACCCCTCCTACGACGCGGTGCTGCACTTCGCCGCGTTCTCCCAGGTCGGCGAGTCCGTCGTGAAGCCCGAGAAGTACTGGGACAACAACGTCGGCGGCACCATGGCGCTGCTCGCCGCGATGCGCGAGGCCGGCGTCCGCAAGCTCGTCTTCTCCTCCACGGCGGCCACCTACGGCGAGCCGGAGCAGGTCCCCATCGTCGAGACCGCGCCGACGCGACCCACCAACCCGTACGGTGCCACCAAGCTCGCCGTCGACCACATGATCACCGGCGAGGCCGCCGCGCACGGCCTGGGCGCGGTCTCCCTGCGCTACTTCAACGTGGCCGGCGCGTACGGCGCGCAGGGCGAGCGCCACGACCCCGAGTCGCACCTGATCCCGCTGGTCCTCCAGGTCGCCCAGGGCAGGCGCGAGGCCATCTCCGTCTTCGGCGACGACTACCCGACGCCCGACGGCACCTGCATCCGCGACTACATCCACGTCGCCGACCTGGCCGACGCCCACCTGCTCGCCCTGACGGCCGCCGAGCCCGGCGAGCACCTGATCTGCAACCTCGGCAACGGCGAGGGCTTCTCGGTCCGCCAGGTCATCGAGACCGTCCGCCAGGTCACCGGCCACCCGATCCCCGAGGTCGTGGCCCCGCGCCGGGGCGGCGACCCGGCCGTCCTGGTCGCCTCGGCGGCCACCGCCCGCGAGAAGCTGGGCTGGAACCCGACCCGCGCGGACCTCGCGGGGATCGTCGCGGACGCCTGGGAGTTCGCGCAGCGCACCGGCACAGCAAGGGAGCGGTAAGTGGGGGCAGCACAGCAGGTCGCAGGCGCCTTCGAGGAGCTGTACGGCACGGCTCCCGACGGCGTCTGGGCGGCGCCGGGCCGGGTCAACCTGATCGGCGAGCACACCGACTACAACGACGGCTTCGTGATGCCGTTCGCACTGCCGCACGTGGCGACGGCCGCCGTCGCCCGCCGCACCGACGGCGTGCTGCGGCTGCACTCCTCGGACGTCGAGGGCGGGGTCGTCGAGTTCTCCCTCGACGCCCTGGAGCCCGGCACCGACGACGAGTGGACGGCGTACCCGGCGGGCGTGGTCTGGGCGCTGCGGGAGGCCGGCCACCCGGTCACCGGCGCCGACGTCCACCTCGCCTCCACCGTGCCGACCGGCGCCGGCCTGTCCTCCTCCGCGGCCCTGGAGGTGGTGATCGCCCTCGCCCTCGACGACCTCTTCGAACTGGGCCTGCAGCGCTGGCAGCTGGCCCGTCTGTGTCAGCGCGCCGAGAACGTCTACGTCGGGGCGCCGACCGGCATCATGGACCAGACGGCGTCCGCCTGCTGCGAGCAGGGCCACGCCCTGTTCCTGGACACCCGCGACCTCTCGCAGAAGCAGATCCCCTTCGACCTCGCGGCCGAGGGCATGCGCCTGCTCGTCGTCGACACCCAGGTCAAGCACGCCCACAGCGGCGGCGAGTACGGCAAGCGCCGCGCGGGCTGCGAGAAGGGCGCGGCCCTGCTCGGGGTGGACGCCCTGCGGGACATCCCCTACGACGAGCTGGACTCCGCACTCGACCGCCTCGGCGACGAGGCGGAGGTACGGCGCCTGGTCCGGCACGTCGTCACCGAGGACCACCGCGTCGAGCGCGTCGTCGCCCTCCTCGAAGCGGGCGACACCCGCGCCATCGGCCCGGTCCTCACCGAGGGCCACGCCTCCCTCCGCGACGACTTCCAGGTCTCCTGCCCCGAGCTGGACCTGGTCGTGGAGGCGGCGAACGCGGCCGGTGCGCTGGGCGCCCGGATGACCGGCGGCGGCTTCGGCGGCTCGGCGATCGTCCTCGCGGAGGCGGCCGACGTCGACACGATCGCGAAGGCGGTCGAGGAGGCCTTCGCGGCGGCCGGGTTCAAGGCCCCGCGGGTCTTCGAGGCGGTGCCGTCGGCGGGCGCCCGCCGGGCGGACTGAGGCTCAGTCCAGCCGCTTCACCAGCGTGTACTCCGTGATCCCCGGCGGGTAGTCGGGGATCACGCACACCACGTCGTATCCCTGCTTCTTGTAGAACTCCGGGGCCTGGAAGTCCCAGGTCTCCAGGCGGGCCGCGGTGCAGGCGCGGTCGGTGCGGGCGATGCGCTCGGCCTCCGCGAGCAGGCTGCCGCCGAGGCCGGTGCCGCGGTGCCGGGCGTCCACCCACAGGTACGTGACGTGCAGCCAGGACGCCCAGCTGTGCCCGACCAGGCCGCCGGCCATCCCGCCCGAACTCTCGTCCATCGCCCACAGGTGCAGTGGCACGTCGCGTTCGGCCGGGGTGCCGCGCAGCGCGGCCAGGACCGGAGAGGCCGCCGTGTTGGTGGCCAGCAGCCGCGCGCGGAGCAGATCGCGTCGTTCCTTGTCGACTTCCGCCTCAATACGAAACATGCGGCACACCATAAACGCGTCGGCCGGGCAGTTCTGCAAATTGCCTTCCGCTCACGGCGACCGGTCGTACTCTGATGAGCAGTGCCGGTGGGGGCCGGTGCTGATCAGGGGGCGAGACAAGTCGGATACGACGCCCGCGGTGGGGGTAGCAGTTCAGGCACGGCGGCGGCCGTGCGGTTCCGCCCTCCCACGGGTGTCGTGTCCGCACGGTTCGTCGTTCTCCGGACCTTGGGGTATCCCCGGCTCGTGAAGAGCACTGGGGAAGGGGGTTTCGTGGTTCGCATCCGAGTCCTGGTCGTCGACGACCACCGCATCTTCGCCGAGTCACTGGCCGCGGCACTGGCCGCCGAGCCGGACGTCGACGTGTCCGCGGCCGGCAGCGGTCCGGCCGCGCTGCGCTGCCTGGAGCGCGCGGCCGCCGAGGGCCGCCGCTACGACGTGCTGCTCGTCGACGCCGACCTGGGCGGTCAACTGCCGGGCGGCCGGGCGGCCGTGCCGGTGCAGGAGGCCAACGCGGAGGGGCTGGTCGACGGCATATCGCTGGTCGCCGGGGTCCGTTCGGCCCATCCGGCCGTCCGGGTCGTCGTCCTCGCCGAGAAGGACGACCCGCGGCGCGCGGCCCTGGCCCTGCAGGCCGGCGCCTGCGGCTGGGTCGCCAAGGACTGCTCGCTCTCCCGGCTGCTCAACGTCATCCGAGGCGTGCTGCGCGACGAGACGCATCTGCCGCCCGCCCTGCTCACGGGCGTCCTGCGGGAGCTGACCGCGGCCCGCAAGCACCGCACCGAGAGCGAGCGGCTGGTGGAGTCCCTCACGCCGAGGGAGCGCGAAGTGCTCCGGTGCATGGTGGCGGGCCTGGGGCGCAAGGCGGTCGCCGAGCGCCTCTTCCTGTCCCCGCACACCGTCCGCACCCACATGCAGAACGTCCTCGGCAAACTGGGCGTCCACTCCACCCTGGCCGCGGTGGCGCTGGCGCGCCGGGCCGGGGTAGGACCGGTGGACCTGGGACCCGCCGCCCGGATCATCCCGGAGGAGAGCAGCAGCGCCTGACAAACGCCCATCGAGGAGCGCCCCGTCAGGGGCGCGGAACGGCGCGACCAGCCACGACGGCGCCGGAGTCGGCAGAGACCGAAGTGCGGTACTTCCAGCCGCGGTCAGCCGCGGTCCGGCAGCGCCCCGTCAGGGGCGCGGGGAACTGCGCGACCAGCCACGACGGCGCCGCAGCCGCCAGAGACCGAAGTGCGGCACCCTCCAGTGGAGCGCTCAGCCGGGGATGTTGTCGAACGGTGCCGTCAACTGCCTCAGCAGTCCGGCGAGTTCAGAGCGCTGCGCGGGGGAGAGCTCGCCGAGGATCGCCCGCTCCTGGTCGAGCAGGCCCGCCAGGGCCTGGTCCGCGCGGTCCTGGCCCTCGGTGGTCAGCCGGACCAGCACGCCCCGCCGGTCGCTCGGATCCGGCAGCCGCTCGACCAGGCCCTTCTTGGCCAGCCGGTCGATGCGGTTGGTCATCGTCCCCGAGGTGACCAGGGTCTGGGTCAGCAGCTGGCCGGGGGAGAGCTGGTACGGCGTGCCGGCGCGCCTGAGCGCGGTGAGCACGTCGAACTCCCAGGGCTCCAGGCTGTGCTCGGCGAAGGCCAGCCGACGTGCCCGGTCCAGGTGCCGCGCCAGCCGGCTCACCCGGCTGAGCACCTCGAGCGGTTCCACGTCGAGGTCCGGGCGCTCCCGGCGCCACGCAGCGACCAGCCGATCGACCTCGTCCTCCATGGCGATCAGTGTAGTGGTTGTGTCGACGTGAAGTCTCTTGATGTCGAGTCTCTTGACATCGAGATATCTGCCCGGGAAGGTGGAGGACATGACGACTCCTGCCTGGGACCCCGCCCAGTACCTCCGTCACTCCGGCCACCGCGCCCGCGCCTTCGCCGACCTCCTGGCCCACGTCCCCGCCCTCCCCGGCGACCCCCCGGCCATCGCCGACCTCGGCTGCGGCCCCGGCAACGTCACCGCCGTCCTCGCCGACCGCTGGCCCACCGCGCGCATCACCGGCTACGACAACTCGCCCGCGATGCTCGACAAGGCCGAGGTCGACCACGCAGGCCCCACCCCCGGCGGCGGCCGCCTCGACTTCGCCCACGCCGACCTGCGCACCTGGACGCCCGACAGGCCGTACGACCTGATCGTGTCCAACGCGGCGCTCCAGTGGGTCCCCGGCCACCTGGACCGCTTCGCCGACTGGCTCGACGCGCTCGCCCCCGGCGCCACCTTCGCCTTCCAGGTGCCCAACAACATCGACGCGCCCCTGCACGCCCTGATGCGCGAGCTCGCCGCCACGCCCCGCTGGAAGGCCCGGCTCGCCGACGTGCTGCGCCACGAGGACTCCGTCCACCCGCCCGCCGCCTACCTCGACCGGCTCGCCCGCCTCGGCTGCGCCACCGACGTCTGGGAGACCACCTACCTGCACGTCCTGACCGGCGAGGACCCCGTCCTGGACTGGGTCAAGGGCACCGGGCTGCGCCCCGTCCTCACCGCCCTCGGCGACGACCCCGAGGCCCGGGACGCCTTCGTCGCCGACTACCGCGACCTGCTGCGGGAGGCCTACCCGAGCGCCCCCTACGGCACGCTCCTGCCCTTCCGCCGCCTGTTCGCCGTCGCCCGCAAGGAGGACGCCTGATGCTCACCGCCCTCGACCACGTCCAGCTCGCCGTACCGCCGGGCTCGGAGGACCTGCTGCGGGCCTATTACCGCGACCTCCTCGGAATGACGGAGATCCCCAAGCCGCCCGTGCTCGCGGCGCGCGGCGGCTGCTGGTTCCGGGCCGGGACCGTCCACCTGCACCTGGGGGTCGAGGCCGCCTTCCGGCCGGCCCTCCAGGCCCACCCGGGACTGCGGGTCACGGACATCGAGGCCTGCGCCGAACGGCTCGAAGCCGGCGGCGCCCCCGTCGCCTGGGACCACGACCTCCCCGGACACCGCCGCTTCTACTCCCAGGACCCCGTCGGCAACCGCCTGGAGTTCCTGGAACCGGTTCTCTGAGCCCCCGTTTGCCCCGGCCCGCTCCTGGTTACCCGAAGCAATGACCCCACGTACCTATCCGCCTCAGGAGGGACCGACGGTGTCAGGACACCAGAAGGCCAAGGGCAAGAAGGAACAGATCAAGGGCAAGGCCAAGGAGGTCGGCGGGCGCGCGACCCGCGACGTGCCCCTGGAGGCCGAAGGGCGCCTGGAGCAGTCCAAGGGCGACGCCCGCCAGGCCAAGGAGAAGATGAAGGACATCTTCAAGCACTGATGCGCGACGGCGCGCGGCACCGCAGGGCTCACGCCTTGCGGTGCCCTATCAGCCGCGGCTTCTGCTCCAGGCCGTCCAGACCGTGCCAGGCGAGGTTCACCAGGTGGGCGGCCACCTCCGCCTTCTTCGGGCGGCGCACGTCCAGCCACCACTGGCCGGTCAGCGCGACCATCCCCACCAGCGCCTGCGCGTACAGCGGCGCCAGCTTGGGGTCGAAGCCGCGGCTCTTGAACTCGCGGCCCAGGATGTCCTCCACCTGCGTCGCGATGTCCGAGATGAGCGAGGCGAAGGAACCCGTCGACTGCGGGATGGGGGAGTCCCGGACCAGGATCCGGAAGCCGTCCGTGTACTCCTCGATGTAGTCGAGCAGCGCGAACGCCGCCTGCTCGCACAGCTCCCGCGGGTGACCGGCCGTGAGCGATCCGGTCACCATGTCCAGCAGGCGCCGCATCTCCCGGTCGACCACCACCGCGTACAGGCCCTCCTTGCCGCCGAAGTGCTCGTACACCACCGGCTTGGACACCCCGGCCTTCGCCGCGATCTCCTCCACCGACGTGCCCTCGAACCCCTTCGCCGCGAAGAGGGTGCGACCGATCTCCAGCAACTGCTGGCGGCGCTCCGCGCCGGTCATACGGGTACGACGCGCCCGCCGCTGCTTGTCGGTACTGGGGGTGCTGGAGTCGGTCGCCACGGCGTCAATCATGCCGCCTTCGCGGCCTCCGCCCCTTGCGGGGAGCCGCCTTTCCCGGTGTTACGGCGCGAATCGATACGCGAGCGTGACGGCCAGCGCACGTCGTACGCCCAGCCCAGCTGCTCGCACCAGCGGATGATCCGCGCCGACGAGTCGATCTGGCCGCGCTCCACCCCGTGCCGCGCGGACGTCGGGTCGGCATGGTGCAGGTTGTGCCAGGACTCGCCGCAGGACAGGACCGCCAGCCACCACACGTTGCCCGACCGGTCCCGCGACTTGAACGGCCGCTTGCCCACCGCGTGACAGATCGAGTTGATCGACCACGTCACGTGATGGAGGAGGGCCACCCGGACGAGTGAACCCCAGAAGAACGCGGTGAACGCACCCCACCAGGACATCGTCACCAGCCCGCCGATCAGCGGCGGCAGCGCCAGGGAGAGCACGGTCCAGTAGATGAACTGCCGGGAGATCGTCCGGATGGCCGGGTCCTTGACCAGATCCGGCGCGTACTTGTCCTGCGGAGTCCGCTCCTCGTCGAACATCCAGGCGATATGCGCCCACCACAGGCCCTTGATCAGCGCCGGCACGGTCTCGCCGTAGCGCCACGGCGAGTGCGGGTCGCCCTCGGCGTCGGAGAACTTGTGGTGCTTGCGGTGATCGGCCACCCAGCGCACCAGCGGGCCCTCCACCGCCATCGACCCCGCGATCGCCAGCGCGATCCTGAGCGGCCGTTTCGCCTTGAAGGAACCATGGGTGAAGTAACGGTGGTAACCGATGGTCACACCATGGCAGCCGAGATAGTAGAAGAACACCATCAGGCCCAGGTCGAGCCAGCTCACGCCCCCCCACCCCCACGCCAGTGGCACCGCCGCCAGCAGCGCGAGGAACGGCACGACGATGAACAGGAGCAGAGTGACCTGCTCCAGCGAACCCTTCCGCTCACCCCCCAGGGTGGCGGACGGGATCGCGGCGTCGGCCGCCTTCCGGGGGTCTTCGATCACATCGGAACTAGACGAGGTCATGCGCGTCCCCTGTGGGGTCGAGGGTTGAGAGATGCGCCGATCCGCGGCGACCGAACGGGACGGCAAAGAAGCTTCCCTACGGTTCCGTAACCTACGGCGACGTAAGTATGGCAGCGGGGCGTCTCACGGCAAGAGCCCCAGCACCTGCGCGTCCTCATGGACACCTATCCTTGGAATCGGTCGGACAGCGCGGTCCGCTCTGTTTCCTTCCCTGATGTCCGGCCGCTATGCGGACAGGCGCAACCTGCCGCCCGGCCGACGGAAGGGTTCCCTCCAGACGAGCTTCAACACTGCAAGGAGCCGCACCTGTGAGCAGTGCCGACGACCAGACCACCACGACCGGCAGTGAGCTGCGCGCCGACATCCGCCGGCTGGGCGACCTCCTCGGCGAGACCCTCGTCCGCCAGGAGGGCCCCGAGCTGCTGGAGCTCGTCGAGAAGGTCCGCCGCCTCACCCGCGAGGACGGCGAGGCAGCCGCCGAACTGCTGCGCGGCACCGAACTGGAGACCGCCGCCAAGCTGGTACGCGCCTTCTCCACCTACTTCCACCTCGCCAACGTCACCGAGCAGGTGCACCGCGGCCGCGAGCTGCGCGCCCGCCGCGCCGCCGAGGGCGGCCTCCTCGCCCGCACCGCCGACCGGCTCAAGGACGCCGACCCCGAGCACCTGCGCGAGACCGTGCAGAACCTCAACGTCCGCCCGGTGTTCACGGCCCACCCCACCGAGGCCGCACGCCGTTCGGTCCTCAACAAGCTCCGGCGCATCGCCGCACTCCTGGACACCCCGGTCATCGAGTCCGACCGCCGCCGCACCGACATCCGCCTCGCCGAGAACATCGACCTCGTCTGGCAGACCGACGAGCTCCGCGTCGTCCGCCCCGAGCCCGCCGACGAGGCCCGCAACGCCATCTACTACCTGGACGAACTGCACGCCGACGCGGTCGGCGACGTCCTGGAGGACCTCACCGCCGAACTGGAGCGCGTCGGCGTCAGGCTCCCCGACGACACCCGCCCCCTCACCTTCGGCACCTGGATCGGCGGCGACCGCGACGGCAACCCCAACGTCACCCCCCAGGTCACCTGGGACGTCCTCATCCTCCAGCACGAGCACGGCATCAACGACGCCCTGGAGATGATCGACGAACTGCGCGGCCTCCTCTCCAACTCCATCCGCTACACGGGCGCCACCGAGGAACTGCTGGAGTCCCTCCGGGCCGACCTGGAACTGCTCCCCGGGATCAGCCCCCGCTACAAGCGCCTCAACGCCGAGGAGCCCTACCGCCTCAAGGCCACCTGCATCCGGCAGAAGCTCACCAACACCAAGCAGCGCCTGGCCACCGGCACCCCGCACGAACCCGGCCGCGACTACCTCGGCACCGCCGAACTCCTCGCCGACCTGCGCCTCATCCAGACCTCCCTGCGCGAACACCGCGGCGGCCTGTTCGCCGACGGCCGCCTGGCCCGGACCATCCGCACCCTCGCCGCCTTCGGCCTCCAGCTCGCCACCATGGACGTCCGCGAACACGCCGACGCCCACCACCACGCCCTCGGCCAGCTCTTCGACCGCCTCGGCGAGGAGTCCTGGCGCTACGCCGACATGCCCCGCGAGTACCGCGCAAAGCTCCTCGCCAAGGAACTCCGCTCACGCCGGCCGCTCGCCCCGACCCCGGCCCCCGTCGACGCGGCCGGCGCCAAGACCCTCGGCGTCTTCGAGACCGTGAAGAAGGCCCTGGAGATCTTCGGCCCCGAGGTCGTCGAGTCGTACATCATCTCCATGTGCCAGGGCGCCGACGACGTCTTCGCCGCCGCCGTCCTCGCCCGCGAGGCCGGACTGATGGACCTGCACGCCGGCTGGGCGAAGATCGGCATCGTGCCGCTCCTGGAGACCACCGACGAGCTCAAGGCCGCCGACACCATCCTGGAGGACATGCTCTCCGACCCGTCCTACCGCCGCCTGGTGGCATTGCGCGGAGACGTCCAGGAGGTCATGCTCGGCTACTCCGACTCCTCCAAGTTCGGCGGCATCACCACCAGCCAGTGGGAGATCCACCGCGCCCAGCGCCGGCTGCGCGACGTCGCCCACCGCTACGGCGTACGCCTGCGGCTCTTCCACGGCCGCGGCGGCACCGTCGGCCGCGGCGGCGGCCCCTCCCACGACGCCATCCTCGCCCAGCCCTGGGGCACCCTGGAGGGCGAGATCAAGGTGACCGAACAGGGCGAGGTCATCTCCGACAAGTACCTCATCCCCTCCCTGGCCCGGGAGAACCTGGAACTGACCGTCGCGGCCACCCTCCAGGCCTCCGCCCTGCACACCGCCCCCCGCCAGTCCGTCGAGGCCCTGGCCCGCTGGGACGCCGCCATGGACATCGTCTCCGACGCCGCCCACGCGGCCTACCGCCGCCTGGTGGAGGACCCCGACCTGCCGACGTACTTCCTCGCGTCGACGCCGGTGGACCAGCTCGCCGACCTGCACCTGGGCTCCCGGCCCTCCCGCCGCCCCGGCTCCGGCGTCTCGCTCGACGGCCTGCGCGCCATCCCGTGGGTGTTCGGCTGGACCCAGTCCCGGCAGATCGTCCCCGGCTGGTTCGGCGTCGGCTCCGGCCTCAAGGCACTGCGCGAGGCCGGCCTGACGGCAACACTGGGAGGAGAGGGCGTCCTCGACGAGATGCACGAACAGTGGCACTTCTTCCGCAACTTCATCTCCAACGTCGAGATGACCCTCGCCAAGACCGACCTGCGGATCGCCCAGCACTACGTCGACACCCTCGTCCCCGACGAGCTCAAGCACGTCTTCGACACGATCCGCGAAGAGCACGCCCTGACCGTCGCCGAAGTCCTGAAGATCACCGGCGAGGCCGAGCTCCTCGACGCCACCCCGGTCCTCAAGCAGACCTTCACCATCCGCGACGCCTACCTGGACCCGATCTCCTACCTCCAGGTCACCCTGCTCAAGCGCCAGCGCGACGCGGCAGCCGCAGGCGAACCGGCCGACCCGCTCCTCGCCCGCGCCCTGCTCCTGACCGTCAACGGCGTGGCAGCGGGCCTGCGCAACACCGGCTGACGCCCGTCAGCCAGGCATGACGGTGCCCCCGGGGTCGGACACCCCGGGGGCACCGGCCGTTCTCCGCACGGCTCACTGCAACGCCGCGAACGCCGCCGTGAGCAGCGCGAACCCACAAACCCCCAGCACCCACGCCACCCGCCGCAGCCGCAGCCCCCCGGCCACCACCACCGACGCCAGCAGCAACGCACCGCCCAGCGGCACCCACGCGTACAGGACGCCGGCCGGCCCCGACCGGACCACATCCCCGGTACCGGGCTTCACGATCACGTCGTACGTCTGCCCCTTGCGCACCCCGACCGACTTGTCGAGCACGACACTCGCCCGCCTCGACGCGCCGGCCGAAGCGGGCGCGAACGGCCCCGTGCAGGTGTCGGCACCGCACACCGACACCGTCACCGTGCCCCGCTCCTTGCCCTTCGTCAGCATCACGTCCTGCGCGGTGCCCCACGACCCCCACACCCCGGCGACCAGGATCAGCACGGCGACCGCCCCCATCAACAGGACACGCAACGCGTCGACCGGGGCCGTACGGGAGGAGGCGGCGGAGGCAGCAGGCATGGCCGGGATCATTGGCCATGTCCCCACGGCCGGTCAACTGCCGTAAGGGACAGGCGGGGGACAAGTCAGGAGTTGTACGAGCTTTGCGCCCGCTCAAGACCCTCGGCGACCAGCGCCTCCACCGCGTCGGCGGCCCGGTCCACGAAGTAGTCCAGTTCCTTGCGCTCGGCCGAGGAGAAGTCCTTCAGCACGAAGTCCGCGACCTGCATACGACCCGGAGGCCGCCCGATCCCGAACCGCACCCGGTGATAGTCCGGGCCCATCGCCTTCGTCATCGACTTCAGCCCGTTGTGCCCGTTGTCGCCACCGCCCAGCTTGAGGCGGAGCACGCCGTAGTCGATGTCCAGCTCGTCATGGACCGCGACGATGTTGGCGACCGGCACCTTGTAGAAGTCGCGCAGCGCGTTCACCGGGCCACCGGAGAGATTCATGAACGACATCGGCTTCGCCAGCACCACCCGCCGGCTGCCCGGCCCCGGCGCCCCGAGCCGCCCCTCCACGACCTGCGCCTGAGCCTTCCCGGCCCGCTTGAACTTCCCGCCGATCCGGTCGGCGAGCAGGTCCGCGACCATGAACCCGACGTTGTGCCGGTTCATCGCGTACTCCGGCCCGGGATTACCGAGCCCGACGATCAGCCAGGGGGCGTTGGCGGGGGAGGCCCCGGTGGGGGTGGTCACGTCCATGTCTCCTTGATACGCGCCAGCCGCCGCTCCCGGGAGGAAGCAGCGGCTGACGAACGATGAAACGAAGGTGAGGATCAGGCCTCGGCGGCCTCTTCGCCCTCGGCGGCCGCGCCCTCCGGGGCCTCCTCCGCCTGCGCGGCCAGCACCTGGAGGACGACCGCGTCCTCCTCGACGGCCAGCGTGGTGCCCTTCGGGAGGGTGATGTCCTTGGCGAGGACGGAGGCGCCGGCCTCCAGGCCCTCGACGGAGACGGTGACGGCCTCGGGGATGTGCGTGGCCTCGGCCTCCACCGGCAGCGCGTTGAGCACGTGCTCCAGCAGGTAGCCGCCGGGGGCCAGCTCGCCCTCGGTGTGCACCGGGATCTCGACCGTGACCTTCTCGCCGCGCTTGACCAGCAGCAGGTCGACGTGCTCCAGGAAGCCCTTGATCGGGTCGCGCTGCACGGACTTCGGGATCGCCAGCTCGTTGGTCTTGCCGTCGATGTCCAGGGAGATCAGGACGTTCGGCGTACGCAGCGCGAGCAGCAGGTCGTGGCCCGGCAGGGTCAGGTGCAGCGGGTCCGAACCGTGGCCGTACAGGACACCGGGGACCTTGCTGTCACGGCGGATACGGCGCGCGGCACCCTTGCCGAACTCGGTGCGCGTCTGGGCGGTGATCTTCACCTCGGACATGGTGATCACTCCTCGTAGAGGTAGGAACGGACGTGGTCACCCGGCCACGAACGGCCTGCTACGAAGAGCGCGTCGATAACGGAGGCGTGGCCTCCCTCGCCGAGCAACTGGAGCAGTCTACTCGGCGCGAGAGGCCACGGAGAAATCGATCATTGTCCGCCGGACGCGGACGATCATGCAGAAGCGTTTTTACAGCTCACAGCTCACTGCTCGTCGAACAGGCTCGTCACCGAACCGTCCTCGAACACCTCACGCACCGCACTCGCGATCGTCGGCGCGATCGACAGCACCGTGATCTTGTCCAGATCCCGGCTCAGCTCACCCGGCGTCGGCAGCGTGTTCGTCAGCACGAACTCGCTCACCCGCGAGTTCTTCAGCCGGTCCGCCGCCGGACCCGACAGCACACCGTGCGTCGCCGTCACGATGACGTCCTCCGCACCGTGCGCGAACAGCGCGTCCGCCGCCGCACAGATCGTGCCACCCGTGTCGATCATGTCGTCGACCAGAACGCACACCCGGCCCTTGACCTCACCCACGACCTCGTGGACGGTCACCTGGTTCGCCACGTCCTTGTCACGCCGCTTGTGCACGATGGCGAGAGGCGCACCGAGACGGTCGCACCAGCGGTCCGCCACCCGCACCCGGCCGGCGTCCGGAGACACGATCGTCAGCTTGTCCTTGTCCACCTTCGTGCCCACGTAGTCCGCGAGCAGCGGAAGCGCGAACAGGTGGTCCACCGGACCGTCGAAGAAACCCTGGATCTGGTCCGTGTGCAGATCCACCGTCAGGATCCGGTCCGCACCCGCCGTCTTCATCAGATCCGCGATCAGCCGCGCCGAGATCGGTTCACGACCCCGGTGCTTCTTGTCCTGCCGCGCGTAACCGTAGAACGGCACAATCACCGTGACGGACCGCGCCGACGCCCGCTTCAACGCGTCGATCATGATCAACTGCTCCATGATCCACTGGTTGATCGGAGCCGTGTGGCTCTGGATCACGAAGCAGTCGGCACCACGCGCCGACTCCTGGTAACGCACGTAGATCTCGCCGTTCGCGAAGTCGAAGGCCTTCGTCGGGACGACCCCGACACCCAGCTGGTGGGCGACCTCCTCGGCAAGCTCGGGGTGGGCGCGGCCGGAGAAGAACATCATCTTCTTCTCGCCGGTCGTCTTGATCCCGGTCACAGCACTGTCTCCTCAGAGGTGTCTCAGCCGTACAGCTGGATCTTCCGCGCCCCGAGTGCCTGGCGCGGAAGGGCGAAACAGCTGGTTAGGTGCGGGTGTGCACTTATCACGGTACGACGTCTTCGGCGCACCTGTTTCCGGTCAGTCCTCGCTCGCGCCCCGCCGGGAAGCCGCCTCGGCAGCCTTCGCCGCCGCACTCCCCGGACGCTTCCGGGCCACCCAACCCTCGATATTCCGCTGCTGACCGCGGGCCACGGCCAGCGAACCGGGCGGCACATCCTTCGTGATCACGGACCCGGCAGCGGTGTAAGCACCGTCCCCGACCGTGACAGGCGCCACAAACATGTTGTCCGAACCCGTCTTGCAGTGCGACCCGACAGTGGTGTGGTGCTTGCTCTCACCGTCGTAGTTCACGAACACACTCGCCGCACCGATGTTCGAGTACTCGCCGATCGTCGCATCCCCCACATACGACAGATGCGGAACCTTCGTCCCCTCCCCGATCGACGCGTTCTTCGTCTCCACGTACGTACCGATCTTGCCCTTCGCCCCCAACCGGGTCCCCGGCCGCAGATAGGCATACGGTCCCACGCTCGCGTCCGCACCGACATGAGCGGAATCGGACACCGTGTTGCTCACCCGCGCCCCCGCATCCACCCGAGTGTCCTTCAGCCGGCTGTTCGGCCCGACCTCCGCACCCTGCCCGACATGCGTCGACCCGAGCAGCTGCGTCCCCGGGTGGACGACGGCGTCCTGCTCGAAGGTCACGGTCACGTCGACCCATGTCGTGGCCGGGTCGACGACCGTCACGCCGTCCAGCATCGCCCGCTCCAACAACCGGTCGTTCAAGATCCGCCGCGCCTGAGCCAACTGCACCCGGTTGTTGATCCCGGCGATCTCCCGATGGTCCACCGCCACCGACGCCCCCACCCGGTGCCCCGCCTCCCGCAGGATCCCCAGCACGTCCGTCAGGTACTCCTCACCCTGGCTGTTGTCCGTCCGCACCTTCCCCAGCGCGTCCGCCAGCAACTGCCCGTCGAACGCGAACACCCCGGAATTGATCTCCCGGATCGCCCGCTGCTCCTCCGAGGCGTCCTTGTGCTCCACGATCGCCGTCACGGCCCCCGAGGCCGCGTCCCGCACGATCCGGCCGTAACCGGTCGCGTCCGGCACCTCCGCCGTCAGCACCGTCACCGCGTTGCCGTCACCGTGATGCGCCCCGGCGAGCCGCCGCAGCGTCTCCCCGGTCAGCAGCGGAGTGTCCCCGCACACCACCACCACGGTCCCGTCGACCGACCCGCCCAGCTCCTCCAACGCCATCCGCACGGCGTGCCCGGTGCCGTTCTGCTGCTCCTGCACGGCGGTACGGACGCCGGCGTCGACCTCGCCGAGATGCGCGGCGACCTGCTCACGCGCGTGCCCGACGACGACGACCAGGTGCTCGGGGTCCAACTCACGGGACGCGGCGAGCACATGACCCACCAGGGAACGGCCGCAGATGTCGTGCAGGACCTTCGGTGTGGCCGACTTCATACGGGTGCCCTCACCCGCTGCGAGAACGACGACGGCTGCCGGGCGAATGGCGCTCACGGGGTTGCCCTTCGGCTTCTTGGATGGTGGGGGTGACATCCGCAGGATACCGGGGCGTTTCAGGGGCGACATGAGAGCGGGCCCTGACGGAGCTGTCAGGACCCGAACCGAGCATGGCTCCCCCGCCAGGACTCGAACCTGAAATACATTATCCAAAGTAATGTGTGTTGCCGATTACACTACGGGGGATCACCGAGGGCAGCCTACGCGGTTCGCAGCTTGGCCTCCACCACCATGCCAGACCACCACCCCTCGATGCGACGGTACAAGTCGGCTCCGGCGCGAACATCGATGCGAAGGCAACCGTAGTAGTTCTCGTCGATGTTCTTCCGGTTCGTGCTCGGGTTGTGCTTCTTGATGGTGGTCTTGAGGAACGCGCCCCTTTCGACGCCCACGTGGTTCTCCCAGAACTCCTCGGCGGCCGTGATGTCAGCGGTTTCGTGGATCTGCACGGCGAACTTGAGCCGCTCGGGCTCCACATCGAGCAGGCGGAGCCACGCCAGGTACAGGCTGATCATGTCGGGGTCGCTGTTGACGAAGGTGACCCGCTCCTGGCGCCGGTACGGCTTGCTCTTCGAACCCTCAGCCCAGTAGAGCCCCACACCGACCAGGAACAGCTCGCGATCGGTCATCTGTCCAATCTCTCGTGCTGCCAAGAGTTTGGTCCGCTGCCGTTCCTCGTCCCTCAACCGCAGTGTGGCTTCCCAGCCGCGCTTGGCGATGGCCGACGCCTCTTCCCGGGTCCGCTTCTTGCGCTCCGGCGCGGGCAGATCCCGTACCCACAGCGAGATCGAACTCTTCGAGCACCCCAGCTCCACCTGGATCTGGTCGTACGTCCAGCCCTGGAGCCGTAGCTCCCGTGCCCTCTCCCGCAGGTCGTCCTTGGCGTTCGGGCGGTTCGTCCAGTCCGGGGGCGGTTCGCCCTCCAGGAGGCGGTTGAGGATGTCGTTGTTGTCGACGTGGAGGCGGTCGCGGATCTGGCGGCGGCTGAGTCCGGCCCGTCGCAGCGCCACCGCCTGCTCCCGCAGGCCCTCGAAGTCCTGGTACTTGCTGTGTGGATGTGCCATGGGCATACCGTCCGGGCGGAATGGTCGGTTCCGGGGTCGAACGTGGGTGGTTCAGTAGTTCGAGGGATTCCAGTGGGTTTCGGTGTTGTTCGGTTACGGAGTGTGGTGTAGGCGAGTAGACGAAACTCACCGGAAAAGCCCACCCTCGCGCCCGTAGGCTGGAGGCATGACCACGACGGGGGCAGACCACGCGACGGCCTTGACCGGGCCGTGGTGGTGGGTGCGGTGGCGTAGTGCGGTGCTGGACGTGGGGCTCGCGCTGGTGTCGGCGCTGGAGTGCGCCGCGGAGGGGATTCCGTTCGCGCGGGACGCGGGGATCCCGGTGTCGGTGGGGATCGTGTTCGGTTTGCTGGCCGGTTCCGTGCTGGTGCTGCGCCGGAAGTGGCCGATAGCCGTGGTGCTGGTCGCGATCGCGATCACGCCGGCCCAGATGGGTTTCCTGATGGGGATCGTCGGCCTGTACACGCTGGCGGCGGCGGAGCTGCCGCGGCGGATCATCGTGGCGCTGGCGGGGATGACGTTCCTGGGGACGTTGATCGTGACGTTCGTGCGGGTGCGGCAGAGCATGGCGCGGGGGGATCTGACGCTGGGGGACTGGTTCGTTCCGTTCGCGTCGCTGGCGACGTCGTTGGGGTTGACGGCGCCTCCGGTGCTGTGGGGGTTGTACGTGGGGGCGCGGCGGCGGCTGATGGAGAGTCTGCGGGAGCGGGCGGACAGTCTGGAGCGGGAGCTTCAGCTGCTGGCGGAGCGGGCGGAGGAGCGTGCGGAGTGGGCGCGGGGTGAGGAGCGGACGCGGATCGCGCGGGAGATGCATGACGTGGTGGCGCACCGGGTGTCGTTGATGGTGGTGCATGCGGCGGCGTTGCAGGCGGTGGCGCGGAAGGATCCGGAGAAGGCGGTGAAGAACGCGGCGCTGGTGGGGGACATGGGGCGGCAGGCGTTGACGGAGTTGCGGGAGATGCTGGGGGTGTTGCGTTCGGGGGAGGCGGCTCAGCGGCGTACGGCTACGGCTACGACTGCGGCGTCGGCGTCGGTTGCGGTGCCGTTGGCTGTGGTGGGGGTGGCGGCTGCGGCGGCGGCTTCGCGGGTGGTGGCCGAGGAGGAGGGGCCGTGGCTGTCGGAGCTTGAGGTGCTGGTGGGGCAGTCGGCGGCGGCGGGGATGGTGGTGGATCTGTCCGTCGAGGGGGATGTGCGGTCGTATGCGGCGGTGATCGAGCAGACGGCGTTCCGGGTGGTGCAGGAGGCGCTGACGAACGTGCACAAGCATGCGGCGGGTGCGAAGACGCATGTGCGGTTGGCGCATCGGGTGGCGGAGATCGCGATGCAGGTGGAGAACGAGCCGCCGCCGGAGCCGGCGTCCGCGGCGGCCGCGGGGCTGCCGTCGGGTGGGAACGGTCTGGTGGGGATGCGTGAGCGGGTGCTGGGGCTGGGCGGGGTGTTCGTGTCGGGGCCGACGGATGCCGGGGGTTTCCGGGTGTCGGCGGTGATTCCGTCGGCCTGACGGCCGGAGAGCCGTTAGGGCTGGGTGGTGAGGCGTTGGGGTTCGACGCCTGCGATGAGGGTGGTGAGGGCGTGGTCGATGTCGGGGCCGACGTACCAGTCGCCGGTGTGGTCGAGGGTGTAGATGCGGCCTTCGGCGTCGATGGCGAGGAGGGATTGGGTGTCGGTCTCGGCGCCGAGGGGGCAGATCTCGGTGTCGAGGGCGCGGCCGAGGTCGCCGAGGGTGCGGGCGAGGTGGAGGCCGTGGAGGGGGTCGAGGTGGAGGGTGGCGGGGGCGATCTGGCGGCCGGTGCCGGTGGGGTTGATGTGGAGGCCGCCGAATTCGGCCCAGGCTTCTACGGCGGCGGGGAAGACGGCGTGCCGGTGTCCGGCGGGTGAGGTGTGGTCGCGCAGGGTGTCGGCCCATACTTCGGCTTGTTTTATGTCCCAGCGTCCGGGTTGCCAGCCGGCGGTGCGCAGGGCTGCGTCGACGGGCACGGAGAAGCGTGTGGAGGTGGTGCGGTCGGCGTGCATCTGCCCTTCGATCGTCCTGGTTGCTGTGCGGGTGCGGGTGCGGGTGCGGGTGTGTGGCGCGTGGGTGTGTGGCGCGTGCGTGTGTGTGTCAGGCGTCGTCGGTGGTGGGGTCGACGATGCGGACGCCGAAGTGGGCGGTGAGGGCGGCGCAGGCCCGGCAGGGGGCGGCGAAGCTGCCGTGCAGGGGGTCGCCGTCCTCGCGTATGCGGCGGGCGGTGAGTTTGGCCTGCTTGAGGGATTTGCGGGCTTCGCCGTTGGTCATGGGTTTGCGGGCGGCGCGTTTGCTGCGGGCGCTGTCGGCGGTGCTGAGGTGCCGGGAGATGAGGATGGCCTCGGCGCAGCGGCCGGTGAAGCGGTCGCGTTGTCCGCTGGGGAGGGTGTCGAGGAACTCCTGGACCAGCGGGTGCAGCGGGGGCGGCTGGTCGCCGCGGGCGGCGGTGCCGGTGAGGGTGGCGCCGCGGACGGAGAGCGCGGCGGCGACGGTGGGCAGGATGCCGTCGCGGCGGTGCTGGAGAGTGGGGGCGGGAGGTATTTCGTTGCTGCTCCAGCCGATGCGGGGGTCGCCGTGGGTGGCGCCGTGGGTGGCGCCGGACATGGCGGTGTGTGGTCCCGTCTGTGTGGTGTTCATGATCGTCTTCCCCTCCCGGGCATCCCCCCGAAAGTCACAGACTGCCAAATCCCGTGGCGGGTGCGGTAGCTGGGGCGGCGCGACACGCCCGGGTCCGGGCAGGCTGTCACGTTGGGGTGACGGCTGGTCACGGAACCGGAGGGCCGGTGACCGGGGTTCGTGTACCGCATAGGCTGTCGGCAACCGGGACGGGCGCGGTCGACGCGTCCGGGACGTGGGAGAGACAGCCGGATACGGGCCGTGCCGCGCCGCAGGGGTGTGATGCCGGTTCGTACAGAGTGCCGCAGGGGGCATCGGTCATGACGACAGGTCGGCTCGGGCTGGGGGCACCGCCCAGCGGCCAGGCTGGGGGACAGGCCGCGCCGCCGAACGCGGCCTATGCCGGGCAGGTCGTGCATTTCCCGGATCCGGTGCGGGCGGCACGTCACCCGAGAGGGGTACGGATCGACGAGCGTGGTTACCCCGATTTCTCGCCTTACGCGCGTGCGGCGGCGGAGATCGCCGATCCGCCGGAGGGTTTCGGTGTCGACGAGTTGCGGCTGACGGACTTCGTGTCCGCGAACGCGGTGCTGGCGGCTTCCGGTCATGAGCTGTGGGACACGGTGCCGGTGGTGGCGACTCCGCACGGCTGGACGTGGCACCACGTGGCGGGGTCGCGGCGGCTGGAGTTGGTCCCGGTCGAGGTGAAGGCGCTGTTGCGGCACCACGGTGGGGTGGCGACGGCGCGGGTGGACCACGACAAGCGGGGGACGCGGCCGTTGCAGGAGACGCGGCCGGCGCACTTCGGGCTGCCGAAGTCGGGTGTGGCGGTGTCGGAGTCGCAGGTGCAGGGGGTCGAGGAGGATCTCGGGTACCGGTTGCCGGGTGCGTACCGTTCGTTCCTGAAGGCGGCGGGGGGTTGTGCGCCGGTGGGTACGGCCCTGGACGCGGGTCTCGGGCTGCTGGTGGATCAGCCGTTCTTCACGGTCCGGGACGAGGCAGCGGTGAACGACCTCGTGTACGTGAACAAGTGTCTGCGCGACCATCTCACCAAGGACTACCTGGGCGTCGGTTTCGTGCAGGGTGGTCTGGTGGCGGTGAAGGTCAGGGGGGACCGGCTGGGTTCGGTGTGGTTCTGCGCTTACGACGACGCGCGTGACGTGGATCCGGGGTGGCCGCCGGCGGAGCGGGTGGAGCGTCTGCTGCTGCCGTGCGGTGAGGACTTCGACGTGTTCCTGTCGCGGCTGGCGGGGTCTCCGCCGGAGTTGGAGACGGTGGCGAACCTGATGGTCGACGGTGGTTTCGCGCGTGCCGTGCCGGTGTCCTCGGCCGGCTCGGGGGAGTGAGGTCCGGCATGGTGACGTTCGCGCAGGCGCAGGAGCGCGCCGAGGAGTGGGTCAACGGTGACGTCCCGGCGTACCAGCATCGTGAGGTGCGGGTGCGGGAGTTCGGGCTCGGGTTCGTGGTGTGGGGCGAGGACCGTGCGGAGGGTCCGCGGTCGGACGGGGGCGGGCAGCGGCTGGTGATCGCCCGTGACAGCGGTGAGGCCACGCTGTGGCCCGCGCTGCCGGTGGGCGAGGTGATCCGCCGGTACGAGGAGGAGTACGGCCGGGAGGCCGAGGTTGCCGACGCGGTGCCGGCGCCCGCGGCCCGGGTGGACCTGAACCAGACGTCGTTCCTGTTGAGTCCGCCGGAGTGGCTCCAGGAGGCGGCGGACAAGCTGGGGATTCCGGATCGGCGGCAGGAAGGTGACGGGGCGTCGGCCGGTGCGGGCGCCGGTGCTGCTCCGGTTCCCAACTCCGGTTCCGGTTCCGTTGGGTTCGCCGAGACGCAGGCCGGGGTGCCGGCGGCTGCCGGTGGGACTCCTTGGGCCGGTACCGACACCAACGCCGATGCCGGCGAGGACCGTTCCGTCCCGTTGCCCGCGACGGTGTTCGCACCGCCGCTGAGCGATGCCGACGACGGGGCGCTGGGAGAGGCCGAGACGGCGCTGATGGCGGGCGGCAGTCAACTGCCGCGCACGGCGGTGAGTCCGGCGCTCGACGAGGCGCGTGCGCAGGGTGGCACGCCCCCGTCGCCTCCGCGGGATGCCGCGTCGTACGGCTACCCGCAGGGGCCGGCGGCTCCCGGCACGCCCTCGCCGAGTGCGCCGTCGCGTCCGCAGGCGCCCGCGACGCCGCCCGCGTCCTCCTACGGCTATCCGCAGGCCCCGGCCGCTCCGGACTACGGCTATCCGCAGGCGCCGGCCGGTGCTCCGGGCGCGCCCCAGCCGCCGGCGGGTCCGGCGGGTCCCGGCCGGCCGCTCGCGCCGAACGCCAGTGACATAGCGGACGCCGCGACGAGCCGGGCCGCGCCTCCTTTGCGCAGGGCGCGCGGCGGGGCCGGTGCGCCGCCTCCGCCGCCGGGAGCGCCGGGAGCGCCGGGCGTGACGGGCGTACCGGGAGCACCGGGTGCTCACCCGGGGGGCGGGCCTCAGCCGCCCGCGGTTGGCTATGCGCCGACGCAGATGGTGTCGGCGCCCGGTGCCAAGGGGCCCGAGGGTCCGGCACCGGGGCCGGGCGCGCAGACCCCGCCGGGCGCCTCCAACTCGCCCGGTGCGCCGGGTGCTCCGGGCGGCCCACCGCCGGGCGACGTTCATCGTGCGGCCACGATGCTGGCCGACCCGAGCGGGATGGGTGGCGGCGCGCAGCGTCCTCCGGGCGCCCCTGGCGCACCCTTCGCCCCCGGTGCGTCGCAGCCTCCGGGCGCCCCGGCCACGTCTCCCAGGCCCCCTGTGCCTCCTGCGCAGGGCTCTGCCGGTGGTGCGGGCGGCGCGGGGGTGCACCACGCGGAGACGGTGCTGGCCGCGCCTCCGGTGGGTGCTCCGCCCGCCCCCGGCAGGCCGCCGGGCGCCCCGCAGATGCCGCCGCCGATGCCGGCCGGTGCGATGCCGCCGGCCGGTGCGATGCCGCCGCCCGGTCAGCCCGTGCCGGGGCAGCAGCCGCCGGCCTACGGCTACCCGCAGCAGGGGCAGCCGACGGTCGGGCCGGGATATCAGGCGGTGCTGCGCTACCGGGCGCAGGACGGTTCGGAGCAGCAGCTGATCCGGCGTTCGGCGCCGGGCACGCCGCACCCGGAGTGGCAGATCTTCCACGAGCTGCGGGCCATGAACGTGCCGCCGGACCAGGTGCTGGAGCTGCACACGGAGCTGGAGTCGTGCGAGCTGCCGGGTGCGTACTGTGCGCGGATGATCCGGGAGCAGTGGCCGCAGGCGCGGCTGGCGAGCATCGCGCCGTACGGCACGGATCACGCGAGCCGGCAGCAGGGGATGCGGCAATTGCTGGCGCATCAGGGCGAGTTGCACCAGGTGGCGGCGGGTCCCGCGCGGCCCGCGCCGGTGCGGGCGCCGCTGCCGCAGGTGCAGGCGGCGCAGCCGATCCCGCCGGAGGCGGTCGCGCAGGAGCTGGCCGCTGCGTTCGGTCCCGGGGTGTTCCGGTTCGAGCAGGCGGCGGTGTCGCGCCAGGGTGTGCCGCCGATCGTGGCGCACACGCTGGTGGCAGCGGGGCTGCCGCTGGACATGGGGCCGTTCTTCTGGGCGCAGGCGCAGCCGGGCCGGCCGGTGCCGACGCTGGCGGAGCTGGCGCAGGAGCGCGGGTTGCAGCCGGCGCCGGACGCGGCGTCGTACCTCGTGATGGGGACCGACTTCGGCAAGGCGGTCTGTGTGCAGTACGGCACCGCGAACATCGTGGCCGTGCCCGTGGAGGCGGGGCCTGGCGGGGCGTCGGTGCCGCCGCAGTTCGTGAACACGGGGCTGCCGGAGTTCGCCCGCTGCCTGGCGCTGCTGGGCCGGATGTGGCGGCTCAGGTTCGGCCTGAACCAGGAGCAGGCGGGCCGCTGGACCGTCGACTTCCAGGCCCAGCTGGCCTCCCTGGACCCGGCGGCGCTCGGCTCGCCGGAGAGCTGGTGGTCGGTGCTGCTGGAGCAGATGTGGGACGGGCTGCTGTAGCGCGGGGGTAGGACGGCCTTACGGGGGCCGGTCGGGTCGGGAGACCTGGCCGGCCCCTTCGCGTGCGTGCGCGTCGCGTCCGGCGGGTCCGCCGGTTTCGCGTGGATCAGCTGTGCGTGCGAGGGTGCCGGCCGCTGCCGAGGGGCGCGCGGTTGGGCTTGCGCGCCCCCAGGCGCGCTTCCCTCTTCCCGGTACGGCGTGCGGTGTTTCCGGCGCGGCATGCGGAGTGTCGCGTTATGAACACTTACGTCCGATCCATCAAGATGTCCGCGAAATCATCATTTTCGTGCGGGTCCGGCGGAGAGGGGTTCCAGGTGAGCAGCGCATCGATGTCGCCGTACGAGTTCGTGACCGTCCGGGGGCGTGGCTACAGCCCCGACCAGGTCGACGCGTTCATGGTGGAGCTGGGTGAGGACCGGGACGCGGCGTGGGAGCGTGCCGCGCGGCTCACCGTGCTCGCCAAGGAGATGGAGGTGGAGGCCGAGCGGATGCGCGCCGTGGTCGAGGAGCTTCCGCCGCAGACGTACGAGGCGCTCGGGGACCGCGCGCACCGGATCTTCCGGCTCGTGCTGGAGGAGGCGAAGACCCTGCGCGAGGGCGCCCGCCGGGAGCTGACGGAGGGGGTCGTGGAGGCCGCGGCGCGCGCCGACGGCGAGTGCGACGCGGTACGGGAGCGGGCCGACGCGCTCCGTGCGGACACCGAGGAACGCGCCCGCCAGGTGCTCCTCGCGGCGAGCGCCGAGGCGGACGACATCCGCATCAACGCCCGTCTGGAGGTCAAGGAGCAGCGGGGCGAGGCGCTTTCGGCCCTGCGCGAGATGCGGCAGCGCACCACCGCGATGCTCGCCGAGCTGGCCAAGGAGCACGCGGAGCGCTGGGCCGAGGAGGAGCGCGAGGAGGCCGCGCGCGCCGCCGCGGTCGACGCGCACAACGCCGAACGCATCGCGCGCGCCGAGGCCGCCCTGGCGGAGGCGGAACGGGCCCTGGAGGAGGCCGGGGAGTCGGCGCGCCGTTCCGAGGAGGAGGCCGAGGAGCGTGCCCGCGAGGTTCTCGCGGAGGCCAAGGCCCGCGAGGAGCAGATCGCGCGGGAGACCGAGCGGGTGCTGCGCGAGCACGGCGAGACCTGGGACGACGTGCAGGCGCACATGGACCACATGCGGGACAGCCTCATGACCCTGACGGGGCGCGCGGCGGCGGAATAGCGCCTCCCCCGCGCCCTCAGTCGGTCCTCCGTACCGCCCCCGCCAGGATCCACCCCTCCACCGCCTCGTACTGCCGGCGCTGTTCCGCGGCCCTGCGCCGGCCGGAGGCCACCGTCCCCAGCCAGCCCAGGAAGAACCCGGCCGGGACGGAGACCAGGCCGGTGGTGGTGAAGGGGAACCAGTTGAGGTCGGCGTGCGGGAAGGCGGCGCCCGGCGAGCCCGAGACCAGGTTGGTGCCGGGCATCAGGAGCAGCACGGTGAGGGTGCCGCCGAGCAGGGTGCACAGCAGGCCGGCGCGGGTGTAGCGGCGCCAGAAGAGGCCGTAGACCAGGGCGGGTGCGAGGGCGGAGGCGCCGACGCAGAAGGAGAGGGTGATCAGGGGCTGCAGGCTGTGGTGCTGCACGAGGGTCGCCAGCAGGATCGTGGGGACTCCTATGGCGAGCGCGGAGACGCGGGCCAGGGTCATCTCGCGGCGGGCCGGCATCTCCTGGACGCGGGTCGCGAAGACGTCGTGGGCGAGGGAGTTGGCGCAGGCGAGGATCATGCCGGCGACGGAGGCGAGCAGGGTCAGGAAGATCGCCGTGGTGACGGTGGTGAAGAGCAGGGTCTCCGCCGTCGAGACGTCGGTGCCGAAGGCCGCGCGGGAGCCCAGCAGGTAGGCGGTGTTGCCCTGCGGGTCGGCGGCGGTGACGGCGGCGCGGCCGACCAGGGCGGTGGCGCCGAAGCCGACGACGCTGACGACCAGCACGAACAGGGCCACGCAGGACACCGCCCAGGACATCGACCGGCGGACCTGGCGGGCGCTGGAGGCGGTGTACATGCGCATGGTGATGTGCGGCAGGCAGGCGCCGCCGAGGACGACGGTCAGCTCCGAGCTGATCATGTCGAGGCGGGGGGCGGGGCCGCCGGTGAACTGGAGGCCGGAGCGCAGGTAGAAGGTTCCGGCGCCGCTGCCCCGGGCCGCCGCGGCGAGCAGGGCGCCCGGGTCCCAGGCGAAGCGGTGCAGGACCAGCAGGGCGACCACGGTGCCGGAACCGAGCAGCATCACGATCTTCAGGATCTGGATGAGGGCGGTGCCCTTCATGCCGCCGATGGCCGCGTAGCTGATCATCAGGGCGCCGAGGCCGATGACGCAGCCGGTCTGCACGGCCTCGTTGGAGAAACCGAGGACGAAGGCCATCAGCTGTCCGGCGCCGGCGAGCTGGACCAGCATCAGCGGCAGCAGGGCGGCGATGGTCACCGCGCAGGCCGCGATCCGTACGCTGCGGCCGGGCATCCGGCGGGCCAGTGCGTCGCCCATGGTGAACCGGCCCGCGTTGCGCAGCGGTTCGGCCAGCAGGAACATCAGCAGCAGCAGTGACAGGGCCGTGCTGAGGGCGAGGACGACGCCGTCGTAGCCGCACAGGGCGATCACACCGCCGGTGGCGAGGACGCCGGCTCCGGAGATGTAGTCGCCGGCGATCGCCAGGCCGTTGCGGAGCGGGGAGAGGGAGCCGTAGCCGGTGTAGAACTCGTCGAGGTCGTCGCGGTCCGGGCCGGTCATCACGCACAGCAGGAGGGTGAGTGTCGCGACGACGGTGAAGGCGACCAGCGACATGGACTGGGCGGAGCCGCTGAAGCCGGTCACCGTACGGCCCCGCGCCTGGTGTCCAGTTCGGCGGTGCGGCGGATGCGGTCGGCGAGCGGGTCGACGTGGCGGCGCGCGGAGTGCTCGTAGAGGGCGATCGCCAGCCAGGTGACGGGAAGCTGGAGGAGGGCGAGGAGCAGGCCCGCGGGTACGCCGTCGGCGACCGTGCTCGTCATCAGGTCAGGGGCGAACGCCGACAGCACCAGGAACAGGGTGAAGTAGCCGAGTGCGGTGAGGGTCGCGGTGCGCCGCCGCAGGCGGTAGGCGCCGCGCAGCACCCGCAGGTCGCTGTGGTGGCCGACCGGCTCCCGGTGCGGCACGTGGCGGGGTCTCGGCGGCTCGGGCGGCAGCGGCTGCCAGGGGTAGGTGAGGTGTGCCGGTCCGTGCGCGGACGGGCCGGAAGGGGCGGCGGAGCCGGCTGGGCCGGCTGGGTCGGAAAGGTCGTGGGCCATCCCGGTGCTCCTTGCGTGGCTCGGGTCCGTGGCGGCGGACCGCAGGGAGAGGAGGGAGCGGGGGACGCACGTTACTCGCAGGTATGCGGGGTGTGCGGCTTTTTCCTCCAACTGGCCGGTCGGTATGCGCTTACTGTGCGGCGGCGCGCCTGACCTCGGGTGTTACCCGCGTTAACTCCGATTTCCCGGGCTCTCCGTCGGTCTCCGCAACCGTTCGGCGGCGGCGGGAGTCTGATGAGCGGGCACGTGCCGTGCCCCGCCGTTCGCCCGTCCGTCACCGAGGCTTCATGCGAGGACCCCATGTTCCAGACGTCTCCCGGACCTCGCGCCCTTCGGTGGACCGCCGGCACGGTCGGTGTCCTCGCCCTGCTCGCGCTGGGCGCCACGCCCGCCACGCCCGCCGCGGCCGACGACCCGTCACCCGGGGTGGTCCTGGGCAAGATCGCACCGGTCGACGGGGTCGAGCCGGGCAGTACCTTCCAGGTGCCGGTCGGCTTCACCAACACGGGCACGGAGGCGCTCGGCAAGGTCTGGCTGTCGTACTCGCTCAGCCATGGACTGAGCCGCACGGAACTGGCCGAACTGCCCTCCAACTGCAAGTACCTGACGATCCCGTCGGTGGACGAGGCGCCGGACTCGACCGAAGCGATCTGCGAGTTCGACCAGACGGTGAAGACCGGTGTCGTCTACACGCCCGAGAAACAGCTGGCCATCCGCGTGCGCGACAGCGCGCTGTACGACCATGTCCGGGTGGGGGTCAACACCGACGGGTTCCCCTACCCCGGGGACAACTTCTCGCATCCGGTGCCCGGAACCGCACCCGCGGTCAAGCTGGTCGAGCAGCCCGACGCCACCCCCGCGCCCTCCGGCAGCGCGAAGCGCAGCTTCTCGGACGCGACCGATGCGACGGTGACCGCCGTGAACACGGCCGACTTCAAGGTTGCCGGGGCGCGGTTGAAGGGGGCCGTCGGGGACACCGTTCCCCTGACCGTGAGGTTGACGAACGCCGGGCCGGCCTGGGTGCAGCGGAACGGCGATACCCGGGGGGCGGAGATCGTGATCAAGATGCCCGCCGGTACGACGGTGGTCAAGAACGACTCCTGCCTCAAGAGGGGATCCGGTCGCTACGCCTGCGGCACCGGCCCCAACTGGGTCAAGGAAGGTGACGAGGAGAACTACACCTTCCAGCTGAAGATCGACAAGGCGGTGCCGGGGGCCCGGGGATCGGTCGAACTGACCGGCCCCTCCCGGCCGTTCGACACCGTCACGCAGAACGACAAGGCCGACATCCGGCTCGACGTCGCCGGTGGTGACGGGGCGTCCGGCGGCGACACGGCCAACACCGGTGCCGGTACGGCCCTCCCGCTCGTGGGCGCCGCGGCGGCGGTCGCCGCCCTCGGGGCGGGCGCGTTCCTGGTGGCGCGCCGCCGCGCGCACAGGCGATAGGCGACAGCGGGGGCGGGCTTTCGGGCGGCGGCGACCGCTCGTGGGAAGGCGGCCGTCCTCACCGCTCCGTCAGGACCGGAAACCGCCGGGGCGCCAGTACCAGGAGCACCACGAACGCCAGTGCGGCCGCGCACGCCGCCCCGAAGTACACCGCGTGGACCGCGTCCGCGATGGCGTGCCGGGTGGCCTCGGGGGCCGTTCCGTCGTCCAGTGCGCGCGTGACGGAGTCGAGGTCGCCCGCGCCGCCCAGCCGGGTGGCCAGCACCCCGTTGGCGACCGCGCCGAACACCGACGCCCCGATCGTCTGGCCGGTCTGCCGGCAGAACAGCACCGACGCGGTCGTCGTGCCCCGCTCCGCCCAGCCCACCGTCGACTGCACGCCCACGATCAGCGGCAGCTGGAACAGGCCCAGCGCGGCGCCGAGCAGGAGCATGAGCAGCGTCGGCTGCCAGGCCGACCCCGGGTAGGGCAGGAACGGGAACGCGAACAGGATCAGCGTGGCCGCGCCGATGCCGAGCAGCGCGGTGTCGCGGAAGCCGATCCGCCGGTACACGTGCTGGCTGAGGGCCGCCGAGACCGGCCAGGTCAGCGTCCACACCGACAGCACGAACCCGGCGGCCACCGGGGCGAGCCCGAGCACCGACTGCGCGTACGTGGGCAGGAACACCGTCGGCGCCACCATCAGCAGGCCCAGTGCGCCGAGCGCGAGGTTGACGGCCGCGATCGTGCGGCGCCGCCACACCCACCCCGGGATGATCGGCTCGGCGGCCCGGCGCTCGGTCCACACCACGAGCCCCGCCAGGGCGAGCCCGGTGGCGAACAGCGCGCACGACGGCGCGGACCACCACGCCCACGCCACCCCGCCCTGCACGAGCGCCGTCAGCAGCACCCCACCGCACGCGAAGACGGCCAGCGCGCCCGCCCAGTCCACCCGCGGGGGCGTACGCGGCGCGCGCTTCGGCTCGTGGAGGTGACGCACTATCAGCCAGAGTGCCGCCGCGCCGATCGGCAGGTTGATCAGGAAGATCCACCGCCAGTCCGCGTACGCGGCCAGCACCCCGCCGAGCCCCGGCCCGGCGACCGCGGACACCGCCCACACCGTGGACAGCTTCGACTGGATCTTCGGGCGCTCCTTGAGCGGGTAGAGGTCGGCCGCGAGGGTCTGCACGGTGCCCTGCAGCGCCCCGCCGCCGAGGCCCTGCACGATCCGGAACGCGATCAGCGCGGCCATGTTCCAGGCGGCCGCGCACAACAGCGACCCCAGCAGGAACACCGCGGCGCCCGCGACCAGCACCGGCTTGCGGCCGAAGGTGTCGGAGAGCTTGCCGTACACCGGCAGCGTCACGGTGACGGCCAGCAGGTAGCCGGAGAAGAGCCAGGAGAAGACCGAGAAGCCGCCGAGGTCGCCGACGATCTGGGGGACGGCGGTGGAGACGACGGTGGAGTCGAGCGCCGCCAGCGCCATGGCGAGCATCAGGGCGGCCACCACGGCCCCCCGCCGGTCCGTCCCGGCCTCGCGCGCCGCCGCGCGTATCGCGGGTTCCGCGTTCCCCTTCTTCGCCGTCTCCGCGTTCTCCCGCTCCACGCCGGATCCCCTCCCCGTGCCTCCGCCATGTATCTATGTCGCGCACAACAGCTTCCCACCCGTCCCGGCACGGCGGGAGTCCGCGTCCACCTGGTGAGAGGGCGCGACCGCTTGACCCTCACGCGGCGGAAGGGTGGACGCTTCCTGGGGCGGTGGGTGGAGACCGACCCCGAGAAGGACTCCACCCGGCGGTGGACGTCCCCTAGGGGCTTCTCCGTACTACGGCTCGGGGAGGGTTCGTACCGCCGGAGGACGAGACGGCACACCGCCCGTCCTTAACCTGGCTTTACGCCGCCGGGGGGGCGGTTGACCGAACCGGCGGGGGTGGGGTTTTCCCCCGGGCAAGACGGGGCTCCGCACCAGCGCGGAGCGACCCCGCCGGCCGCGAGACTCGTCGTCGTACCGAAACGCTGCACAGCAAGGGGCGGCACCGCGCTGCCCATTGGCTGACCGACTTAGGAGACATACCGTGACATCGGCTGTGACCATTCCCAGGCACGGGGGTACTGGAGGGCGTACGGCCGTTGCCGCGCGGGCGCGGCAGGTCGTCAAGGCGTACGGGGCCGGGGAGACCCGGGTCGTCGCCCTTGACCACGTCGACGTGGACATCATGCGCGGGCAGTTCACCGCGATCATGGGCCCCTCGGGGTCCGGGAAGTCCACCCTGATGCACTGCCTCGCCGGGCTCGACACCGTGACGAGCGGTCAGATCCACCTGGACGAGACCGAGATCACCGGCCTGAAGGACAAGAAGCTCACCAAGCTGCGCCGGGACCGGATCGGCTTCATCTTCCAGGCGTTCAACCTGCTGCCGACGCTGAACGCGCTGGAGAACATCACGCTGCCCATGGACATCGCCGGGCGCAAGCCCGACAAGGAGTGGCTGCGGCGCGTGGTCGACACCGTGGGGCTCGCGGACCGGCTCAAGCACCGCCCCACCCAGCTCTCGGGCGGCCAGCAGCAGCGCGTGGCCGTGGCGCGCGCCCTCGCCGCCCGCCCCGAGATCATCTTCGGGGACGAGCCGACCGGAAACCTCGACTCGCGCGCGGGCGCCGAGGTCCTCGGCTTCCTACGCAGCTCCGTCGACGACCTGGGCCAGACGATCGTGATGGTCACGCACGACCCGGTCGCCGCCTCCTACGCGGACCGCGTGCTCTACCTCGCCGACGGCCGGATCGTCGACGAGATGTTCAAGCCGACCGCGGAGACCGTCCTGGACCGCATGAAGGACTTCGACGCGCGGGGGCGTACGTCATGACCGTCCTGAAGACCTCGATGCGCAACTTCTTCGCGCACAAGGGGCGCATGGCCCTCTCCGCGGTCGCCGTGCTGCTGTCGGTGGCGTTCGTGTGCGGCACGCTGGTGTTCACCGACACCATGAACACGACGTTCGACAAGCTGTTCGCGGCCACCTCGTCCGACGTGACGGTCAGCGCCAAGGGCGCCTCCGACACCGGCGAGACCACCTCCGACAACGGCAGGCCGCCGGTCATGCCGGCCACGGCGGTCGGCAGGGTCCGCGCCGCGAACGGCGTCAAGGCGGCTGAGGGGACGGTCTTCTCGACGTCCGTGACCGTCGTCGACGCCAAGAAGGACAGCCTGTCCCCGTCCAGCGGCGCGCCGACCATCGTCGGCAGCTGGAACTCCAACGACGCCCGCACCATGAAGATCACCTCCGGTACGGCGCCGCAGAACTCCGGCCAGGTCATGGTGGACGCCGACACCGCCGACAAGCACCACCTCAGGCTGGGTGACGAGATCGGCGTGATCAGCGCGGTCGGCACGCACACCGCGAGGATCTCGGGTATCGCCGACTTCACCGTCACCAACCCCGGTGCCGCGATCTTCTACCTGGACACGAGGACCGCCCAGCAGACGCTCGTCGGGCGGACCGGCGTCTTCACCAACATCAACGTGACGGCCGCGCCGGGCGTGACGGACGCGCAGCTGAAGAAGAACGTCGCCGGCGAACTCGGCACCGCCTACAAGGTGCAGACCGCCAAGGAGACCGCCGACGCCAACCAGAAGGACGTCGAGGGCTTCCTGGGCGTCATGAAGTACGCGATGCTCGGCTTCGCCGGAATCGCCTTCCTGGTCGGCATCTTCCTGATCATCAACACCTTCTCCATGCTGGTCGCCCAGCGCACCCGCGAGATCGGCCTGATGCGCGCCATCGGCGCCGGCCGCCGCCAGGTCAACCGGTCCGTGCTCGTCGAGGCCCTGCTGCTCGGCGTGGTCGGCTCGGTCCTGGGCGTCGGCGCGGGCGTCGGCATCGCGGTCGGCCTGATGAAGCTCATGGGCTCCATGGGCATGCACCTGTCGACCAGTGACCTGACGGTCGCCTGGACCACCCCGGTGCTCGGCCTGGTCCTCGGCGTCGCCGTCACCGTCCTCGCCGCCTACCTGCCCGCACGCCGCGCCGGCAAGGTCTCCCCGATGGCCGCGCTGCGCGACGCGGGCGCCCCCGCCGACGCCAGGGCGGGCCGCATACGCGCCCTCACCGGCCTCGTGCTGACCGGCGCGGGCGGCTACGGCCTCTACCTCGCCTCGGCCGCAGACAAGGCCAAGGAGGGCTCGGCCTGGCTCGGCCTCGGCATCGTCCTCTCGCTCCTCGGGTTCGTCGTCATCGGCCCGCTGCTCGCCGGCGGTGTCGTACGGGTCCTCGGCGCCGTCCTGCTGCGGATGTTCGGCCCGGTCGGCCGCATGGCCGAGCGCAACGCGCTGCGCAACCCGCGCCGCACCGGCGCCACCGGTGCCGCCCTGATGATCGGACTGGCGCTGGTCGCCTGCCTCTCGGTGGTCGGCTCCTCCATGGTCGCCTCCGCCTCCGACCAGCTCGACAAGACCGTCGGCACGGACTTCATCATCCAGTCCGACAGCGGCCAGCGGATCACCCCGCAGGCCGTCAAGGCCGTCAAGGACGTCCCCGGACTCGCCCGCGTCACCGAGTACCGCACCACCACCGCCGACTACACCACGCCCGACGGCAAGACCCTCAAGGACACCGACATCACGGCGGCCGACCCCACCTACGCCACCGACCTGCGCACCAAGACCGTCGCCGGTGACCTCAAGGACGCCTACCTGCCCGACTCGATGTCCGTGCACGACAAGTTCGCCAAGGCGCACGGCATCCACCTCGGCTCGAAGATCACCGTCAGGTTCAAGGACGGCCGCACCGCCCACCTGACGGTCCGGGCGATCACCAGCAGCGACGGCCTCATCGACGCCGGCTCCAAGTACACGAACATCACCACGCTCGCCAAGTACGTGCCGGCCGCCAAGATGCCCCTCGACGACCTGGTCTTCGCCACCGCCAAGGACGGGCAGCAGGACGCCGCGTACAAGGCGCTCAAGTCCGCGCTGCACGACTACCCGCAGTACACCGTGCGCGACCAGACCGACTACAAGAAGGCGCTCAAGGACCAGATCGGCCAGCTGCTGAACCTGATCTACGGCCTGCTCGCCCTCGCGATCATCGTCGCGGTCCTCGGTGTCGTGAACACCCTGGCCCTGTCGGTGGTCGAGCGGACGAGGGAGATCGGCCTGATGCGGGCCATCGGCCTCTCCCGCCGCCAGCTGCGCCGCATGATCCGCATGGAGTCCGTGGTGATCGCCCTCTTCGGCGCCCTGCTGGGCCTCGGCCTGGGCATGGGCTGGGGCGCCACCGCCCAGAAGCTGCTCGCCCTGCAGGGCCTGAAGGTCCTGGAGATCCCCTGGCCGACGATCACCGGCGTCTTCGTCGGCTCGGCCTTCGTGGGCCTGTTCGCCGCCCTGATCCCGGCGTTCCGCGCGGGCCGCATGAACGTCCTGAACGCGATCGCGACCGACTGACCGCGACCGCCCGACAGACCACCGCACACGGGGGCTGCGGGGGAACGCCCGGCGCCGCGGAGTCCTGGGGACTCTTCGGCGCCGGGCGCTGTCGTGCTTCTGTCTTTCGAGTCCCGCCTTTCGACTTCACCGAGTCGGGTGGCGGGTGGGCATAGGCTTCGGGGGGTCCAAGGGGCGGAGCCCCCTGGTACGGCCACCGCGACGCACGGCGCCCCAGCGGGCCACGGAGGTTATCCACAGCCCCGGCACTCGCGCCCGCGTAGTCGTAGGCTGGAGACCCCCCGGTCGCAGCCCGCGCCGGGCACTTCGTGTTGCCCACCCCCCGAAGAAAGCCGCCCTGAATGAGCCTGCACGGTCTGCTCGACGCCGTCGTCAAGGACCCCGCCCTCGCGGAAGCGATCAAGGCGGCCGCGGACGGCAACCGCATGCACGTCGACCTGGTCGGCCCCCCGGCGGCCCGCCCCCTCGCGGTAGCCGCCCTGGCCCGCGAGACCGGCCGCCCCGTGCTCGCCGTCACCGCCACCGGCCGCGAGGCCGAGGACCTGGCGTCGGCGCTGCGCACCCTGCTGCCGTCCGAGGGCGTCGCCGAGTACCCCTCCTGGGAGACGCTCCCGCACGAGCGGCTCAGCCCGCGCAGCGACACCGTCGGCCGCCGCCTCGCCGTCCTGCGCCGCCTCGCCCACCCCCGCTCCGACGACCCCGAGACCGGCCCGGTCTCCGTCGTCGTCGCCCCCGTACGCTCCGTGCTCCAGCCGCAGGTCAAGGGCCTCGGCGACCTGGAACCGGTGGCACTGCGCACCGGGCAGACCGCCGACCTGAACGAGGTGGTGGAAGCCCTCGCCGCGGCCGCCTACGCGCGCGTGGAGCTCGTCGAGAAACGCGGCGAGTTCGCCGTACGCGGCGGCATCCTGGACGTCTTCCCGCCCACCGAGGAACACCCCCTGCGGGTCGAGTTCTGGGGCGACGACGTCGAGGAGATCCGCTACTTCAAGGTCGCCGACCAGCGCTCCCTGGAGGTCGCCGAGCACGGCCTGTGGGCGCCGCCCTGCCGCGAGCTGCTGCTCACCGAGGACGTCCGGGCACGCGCGCGGGCCCTCGCCGAGGAGCACCCCGAGCTCGGCGAACTGCTCAACAAGATCGCCGAGGGGATCGCCGTCGAGGGCATGGAGTCCCTCGCCCCGGTCCTGGTCGACGACATGGAACTGCTGCTCGACGTGCTGCCCAAGGGCGCGATGGCCGTCGTGTGCGACCCGGAGCGGGTCCGCACCCGTGCCGCCGACCTGGTGGCCACGAGCCAGGAGTTCCTCCAGGCGTCCTGGGCGGCCACCGCGGGCGGCGGCGAGGCGCCCATCGACGTCGGCGCGGCCTCCCTGTGGTCCATCGCGGACGTCCGCGACCGTGCCCGCGAGCTGGACATGATGTGGTGGTCGGTGTCCCCGTTCGCCGCCGACGAGTCGTTCACCCACGCCTCCGACGTGGTGGGGACGGGCGACACCCTCAAGCTGGGCATGCACGCCACGGAGACCTACCGCGGCGACACCGCGAAGGCGCTCGCCGACACCAAGGGCTGGCTGGCCGACGGCTGGCGCACGGTGTACGTCACCGAGGGCCACGGCACCGCCTCCCGCACCGTCGAGGTGCTCGGCGGCGAGGGCATCGCGGCCCGCCTCGACGTCGACCTGGGCGAGCTGAGCCCCTCGGTCGTGCACGTGTCGTGCGGCTCGATCGACTACGGCTTCGTCGACCCGGCGCTCCGGCTCGCCGTCCTGACCGAGACCGACCTGTCCGGGCAGAAGGCGGCCGGCAAGGACGGCGCGCGGATGCCGGCCCGCCGCCGCAAGACCATCGACCCGCTCACCCTGGAGGCGGGCGACTACATCGTCCACGAGCAGCACGGCGTCGGGCGCTACATCGAGATGGTGCAGCGCACCGTGCAGGGCGCCACCCGCGAGTACCTGGTCGTGGAGTACGCCCCCGCCAAGCGCGGCCAGCCCGGCGACCGGCTGTACATCCCGACCGACCAGCTGGAGCAGATCACCAAGTACGTCGGCGGCGAGGCCCCCACCCTGCACCGCCTGGGCGGCGCGGACTGGACGAAGACCAAGGCGCGCGCGAAGAAGGCCGTCAAGGAGATCGCCGCCGACCTGATCAAGCTCTACAGCGCCCGGATGGCCGCCCCCGGACACTCGTTCGGCACGGACACACCCTGGCAGCGCGAGCTGGAGGACGCCTTCCCGTACGCGGAGACCCCCGACCAGCTGACCACCATCGCCGAGGTCAAGGACGACATGGAGAAGTCGGTCCCCATGGACCGCCTGATCTGCGGCGACGTCGGCTACGGCAAGACCGAGATCGCGGTGCGGGCCGCCTTCAAGGCCGTCCAGGACGGCAAGCAGGTCGCCGTCCTGGTCCCCACCACCCTGCTGGTGCAGCAGCACTTCGGGACGTTCTCCGAGCGCTACTCGCAGTTCCCGGTGAGCGTGAAGGCGCTCTCCCGCTTCCAGACCGACACCGAGGCGAAGGCGACCCTGGAGGGTCTCAGGGAGGGCGCCGTCGACGTCGTCATCGGCACCCACCGCCTCTTCTCCTCGGAGACCAAGTTCAAGGACCTGGGCCTGGTCATCGTCGACGAGGAGCAGCGCTTCGGCGTCGAGCACAAGGAGCAGCTGAAGAAGCTCCGCGCCAACGTCGACGTGCTCACCATGTCGGCCACGCCCATCCCCCGCACCCTTGAGATGGCGGTCACCGGCATCCGCGAGATGTCCACGATCACCACGCCCCCGGAGGAGCGCCACCCGGTGCTCACCTTCGTCGGGCCCTACGAGGAGAAGCAGATCGGCGCCGCCATCCGCCGTGAACTGCTGCGCGAGGGCCAGGTCTTCTACATCCACAACCGGGTCGAGTCGATCGACCGCGCCGCGGCCAGGCTCCGCGACATCGTCCCCGAGGCCCGCATCGCGACCGCCCACGGCCAGATGTCCGAGTCGGCCCTCGAACAGGTCGTCGTCGACTTCTGGGAGAAGAAGTTCGACGTCCTCGTCTCGACCACGATCGTCGAGTCCGGCATCGACATCTCCAACGCCAACACCCTCATCGTCGAACGCGGTGACACCTTCGGCCTGTCCCAGCTGCACCAGCTGCGCGGCCGCGTCGGCCGTGGCCGGGAGCGCGGCTACGCGTACTTCCTCTACCCGCCGGAGAAGCCTCTGACGGAGACGGCCCACGAGCGCCTCGCCACCATCGCCCAGCACACCGAGATGGGCGCCGGCATGTACGTCGCCATGAAGGACCTGGAGATCCGCGGCGCGGGCAACCTGCTCGGCGGCGAGCAGTCCGGGCACATCGCGGGCGTCGGCTTCGACCTGTACGTCCGCATGGTCGGCGAGGCCGTGGCGGACTACCGGCGGCAGCTGGAGACCGGCGAGATCGAGGAGGAGCCGCCGCTGGAGGTCAAGATCGAGCTGCCCGTCGATGCGCACGTGCCGCACGACTACGCGCCCGGCGAGCGGCTGCGCCTCCAGGCCTACCGTGCCATCGCCTCCGCCAACTCGGAGGACGACATCAGAGCGGTCCGCGAGGAACTCACCGACCGCTACGGCAAGTTGCCCGAGCCGGTGGAGAACCTGCTGCTCGTCGCCGGGCTGCGGATGCTCGCCCGCGCGTGCGGGGTCGGCGAGATCGTCCTCCAGGGCACCAACATCCGCTTCGCCCCCGTGGAGTTGCGCGAGTCGCAGGAACTGCGCGTCAAGCGCCTCTACCCCGGAACGGTCATCAAACCGGCCGTCCACCAGTTGCTGGTACCTCGCCCCAAGACCGCGAAGGTCGGCGGCAAGCCGCTCGTCGGGCGGGAACTGCTGAGCTGGGTCGGGGAGTTCCTCGCCTCGATCCTGGGGTCGTAGCAGGACCCGGCCTCCGGAGCAGCGGAGTCGTGAAGCCACGGAGTCGTGAAGCCACGGAGTCGTGAAGCCACGGCTCCGCGGTTCGTTCTCCGGCCGGAAGCCGTGCGCGCACGGCAAGGCGTGAGGCGGTCCATCGGGGGCATTCGCTCGCCGCGGGGAGTGAGCGGGCGCGAAGGCGTACGGCCCGGGCTTCGTCCGGGGTGACAACCGGACGCCTATGACGGCGAGTTGCGGGCATGTGTCGTTTTGCGCCCTGTCTGGCGCGAACCGCGCGGCGGTTACCTTGGGACCAGCGGAAATCCGCCCGTGCGGAGGCGGACCGGGGCAAGGAAGAGGGGGCGCACGTGGCGCGTCTGAGGGGCGGGGCGGTCGTGGCCGTCATCATGGTGTTCGCCGTGGCCGGCTGCAAGGACCTGCAGGACAAGGGGGCTTCGGGAGCTCCGGGAGCTCCGGCCGCGACAGGCGGGGGAGCGGCCCTGACGGCCGCCGACTCGCTGACCGTCAAGGGGCGGGCGCCGAAGACCGGTTACTCCCGGGAGAGGTTCGGCTCCGCCTGGGCGGACACCGACTCCAACTCCTGCGACACCCGGGACGACATACTCAAGCGCGACCTGAAGGACGTGAAGTACACCGGCGGCGACTGCAAGGTCTCCTCCGGCGTGCTGGAGCCGGACCCTTATTCCGGCAAGGAGGTCACCTACAAGCGTGGCCGCAGCCTGGTCGACATCGACCACCTCGTCGCCCTCTCGGACGCCTGGCAGACGGGCGCCAAGTACTGGGACGCCAGCAAACGGATAGCCCTGGCCAACGACCCGCTCAACCTCCTGGCCGTCGACGCGAGCGCCAACCGCGGCAAGGGTGACGGCGACACCGCCACCTGGCTGCCGCCCGACAAGTCCTACCGCTGCACCTACGTCGCCGCGCAGGTCGCCGTGAAGAAGAAGTACGGCCTGTGGGTCACCGCCGCCGAGAAGGCCGCGATGAAGAAGGTGCTCGCCGCCTGCCCGGGCCAGAAACTCCCCTCGGGCGGCAACCCGACCAACGCACCGTCCCGCTTCACGGCGCGCTGAACCGGCGCGGGACCGCCGCGTGTGTCACTGCCCCGGGTAGTGGCCGCGCGGCGCAGGGGCCGGGCAGCCCGCCTTCTCCCACGCCACGAAGGTGTTGGTGCGGGCGAAGACGAACGCCTTGACCGGGTTGGCGGAGTACGACCACGGCGGGCTGCCGACGTATCCGCCGACCGCCCGGAACTGCTCGACGGCCTCCGGGTACCGCTTCGTCTGGAACAGGGTGTCCGCCAGCAGGTGCCGCACCGTCGGCAGCCGGTGGTGTCCGGCCGGAGCACGGTCCACGGCGTCCAGGGTGGCGTCCACGGCGGTCCGTACGAACGGCTGGTTGTACACGGGTGACCTGGGCTCCCGGACCGCGTGCTCCATCAGGGCGTACAGGGGCAGTACGGACAGCAGGCTGCCCTGCGGTGCGGCGGCCGCGGCCTGCCCGGCGAACGCGTACATCAGTTCGTGCGAACCACGCCACTTGGCGCACCAGTACTGCAGCGCGCTCATGTGGGCTCCGAAGTGGTGCGGGTCGCGGGCGACGATCTCGGTCCACAGCGCCCGGAAGTCGTCGTGCGACCAGCCGAGTCCCAGCGCGATGGTGATCTGCGCGATCCAGGGGCAGGGGTCCTCGGGGGCCGTCCAGGCGGCCTCCTGGCAGGCGGGCAGTGCCTCGGCCAGCAACCGGTGGAAGCCCTCGAACTGCTCCGCCGTGGTGTTCTTCGCCCGGTTCGCGCCGCGGACCTTGCCCGCGAGCACGACCAGCGCGTCGGCGTGCACCAGGGTGGCGGACGGGTCGCCGGGGTACTCGGTCCGCCATGCCTTGAGCCAGGCGTCGTCCTCGGCGGCGGCGTGCACGAGGATGCCGAGCCGGTACCACCGCAGGTCCCAGTCGCGGCCCGCCCCGGCCAGGTAGGCGGCGGCCCGCCGCCAGTCACCGGCGAGGGCGGCCGCCGCGACCGCGTCGGCCTCGGGATCGGGGCCCGCCGAACGGCTGTCGAGCTGAGCGGCGGGTACCAGCCCATACTTGGCGGGGTCGATGTTGACCGGTGCCTTGGCCTTCGCCTCCGCCCGGAGCGCACGCCCCTTGCGGATATTGCGCGGGAGGGTGACGAGCGCGTAGACGAGAATGCCGGCACCGGCTATGTCGATCAGGACGTTCATACCGGGTCTTTCGGGTAGGGGCCGCCGGAGGAGACGGCTGACGAGAAGGCCGACGAGGCCGTGGACGTGGGCGTCGCCGTCGGAGGACGGCCGCCGCCGGCCAGCAGAGCCCGCAGGGGAGAGGTGCCGGGCGGCTCGGCGATCGCGTGGTCCAGCGCCTCCTCCAGCGCCTCGGCGAACCCTTCGGGTGCCACGGCCCGCACCGCGGGTCCGGACCAGCACAGTTCCCACCGGCACAGCCCGGTGTCCAGCGCGGTGAGCAGGGCGAGCCGGCGCAGGGCGGAGCGGAAGGCCGTCCGGGCGAACTCGCGTGCCGCGCGCCCACTGCTCCGGCCGGCCTGCTCCGACCTGGGCAGCCGGCCGGCGATGTCGTACAGCAGGCCGTGGTCGATCAGGTCCAGGAGCCGGTGGAGGTGCGGCACCGCGGATGCCCGGGACACGTGGACGCTCCTCGCGCCGGTCAGCTGGGCCATGGCTTCCAGCAGCGGCTGCGCTTCCCGCGCCCAGCTCTCGCGCCGGGTCCACGCGGGCAGTTCCGCCCAGGGCACGCGCCGCCAGGACAGCGTCTCCCGGCTCAGTACGGCTCGTTCCAGTCCGGTGAGGACGCGGTCCGGCTCCCGGAGCAGCGCGAGGGCGGGGCGCCGGGGGTGCGTGGTGGTGCGTCCGGTGGTGCGTCCGGCGTCGGGGAGTGCGTGGTGTGCGGGGAGTTCGGGGAGGGCGGGGAGCGCCTCCAGCGCCGCGATGCGGTCGGCTGTGAGCGGGTGGCTGTCGTAAGGAGAGCTCTCCTCGGACACCACCTCCTGGAGCGGCCCGCGGGTCCACGCGTCCAGTTCCGCCCGGCGCGCGGGGTCCGCGAGCAGCTGGGCGAGACCGCCGTGGAACTGCCCTTCCGGCGGCAGCAGGCCGGCGTCCCGGCCCATCAGGGCGTACTCGCGCAGATAGAGGTCGTCGGCGGCTTCGAGCGCGGGAATGCGGCGCAGTGCGGCGGCCGTGGTGTCCCGTCCGGCGACGCGGGCGGCCACCTGGTCGGCCGCGTACTCCTGCCTGCGGCTGACGGCCTCGGTCAGCCGCAGGCACAGCCGCGCGTACGCGCAGAAGACGAGGGCCAGATAGTGGTCAGGGCCCGGTTTCGGCTCCCGCTTGAGCGCGGGCGGCTTGCCGGCCGTACGGCGCCGGGCGGCCCGTGCGGCGGTCCTCGCCCGCTCCTCGGCCTCGTCTCGCGCAGCCCGGCGACGCAAGGTGTGGACGGTGTGCTGCAGCCTGCCGTGCAGCGCCCAGAGCAGTCCCCCCAGCCGGGTGTCGTCGTGGGCGTAGTGGCCGAGTTCGTGCCCGAGTACGGCGTCCAGTTCGTCCTGGGGCAGGCCGATCAGCAGCGTTACGCCGAGGAAGAGCCGCCGTTCGCCCGCGATCAGCCCGAGCCACCGGGCGTCCTCCCGCACCATGGCGTTGGCCCCTGGGACCACCCGGATCTCCGTGGGCGGCCGGGTGCCCACCCGCTCGGCCAGGTTCCGCACATGCCGCCACAGCTCCGGCTGCTCACTCGGTGTCAGCGACACTCCGGGCACCTCGTCCCGCCCGTCCCCGGGGCCGCGGGTGAGCAGGACGGCCCGCACCACGCACCAGGCGATCGCCAGCGAGCCGAGGTAGCCCTCGACCGCCACGACCGTGAGGCCGGGGCCCCGGGCCAGGAAGAGGTCCAGGACCGCCAGCACGAAGAGGAGGAGCAGGGCCAGCACGTAGAACCCGAGGAGCAGACCGAGAACGAGCGCGGCACGCAGCGGCGTTCCGGGCACGCCGTGTTCTCGTACGGCGGGTTCGCCGGCAGCCGCCGCCCGGTCGGCGGGGCGGGACGTCAGGCGCATCGGCATCCTTCGCGGGAACGGATCAAGCTACTTCTTCAGCGCCGACAGGACCGTCGTCGTCACCTTCCTCGCCGTCGCGGCTCCGTTGTCGGTGCCCGCCGTGGACAGCACGGTGACCACGGAGCCGCCGGAACGCGCCGCGATCAGCGTGGTGCCGTTCTCCCAGTAGCCGCTCGTCAGCGTCATCGTGTAGGCCTCGTCGCCGAGTCCGGCCGTGTCGCTGCCGGTGAGCTTCACCTTGGCGTGCGCGTCGGTGTCCGTGTACGTGGCGCACTCGGCGGCGACGGTCCGCAGCGCCTTCATCACCGCGGCCGCCGTGCTGCCCTGGAAGGCGTCGATCTCCTGGTCCACTTCCTCCGTCTTGCTCGCGTAGCCGTTCTGCGCGAACGACACCCCGCCCTTGTAGCCGGACACCTGGATCCAGGACGTGGTCTCCAGTCTCGTGCAGTCCGGCTTCCCCGCCTTCCGGGCGGCCGGGGAGAGGAACTGGCCGCCGCTGTCCGCGGAGCCGTCGGACTCGAGGGTGAGCCCGGACGGGAAGGCCGATGCGGGCGCCAGCGCCTTCTTCAGCTCGGTGCCTGTGAACAGGCCGGAGTTGGGGTCCTTCGCCTTGGCCGGCTCGGCGCTCGTGGCGGTACCGGAGTCGGTGCCCGCGCCGGTGGATCCGGCGGAGCAGGCGGTCAGGGCCAGCGGGAGGGCCGCGGCGGCCAGCAGCATCACGGCACGGGACGGGAGGCGCATCGGGAGTCCTTCGGGAGTCGTTGAAACGCAGTCGTTGAAGCGGTGGGTCAATAACAGCAGAGGCTGTGAACCGAGTCAACATGATGGAGTCGAGGTGGGGTGTACACGTCCGTGAAGTAGGGGATCTTGTGTGCGTCGGTATGCTCGGTGCACACATGGGACGAGGGGAGCGGAAGCCGCGTGCAGGACGACACCACAGAGGTGACCGCGGCCGGCATCGCACGGCTCGCCGGGGTGGGCCGCGCCGCCGTAAGCAACTGGCGCCGCCGGCACGCCGACTTCCCCAAGCCGGTCGGCGGCACCGAGACCAGCCCGTCCTTCGCGCTCGCCGAGGTCGAGTCCTGGCTGCGCAAGCAGGGCAAACTAGCCCAGGTCCCGCTGCGTGAGCGGGTCTGGCAGCAACTCGCCGGGCACCCCGAAGGCGCGCTGACGGCGCTGGTGCACGCGGGGTGTGTGCTGTTGCTGATCCACGAGCGCCCCACCGTCTGGCTGCACGTGAGCGCCGGCACGGACGAGCGGCTGGCCGCGATGCTGCCGGCCGCGCTGGACGAGGTGTTGACCGCACGTCTCGGCGGGACGGCCGACCCCACGGTTCACAGTGGCCGGGGCGCGGACGCCGCCGAAGCTGTGAACAGGTCGGGCCGCGCGATGGCTGTGAACGGGTCCGGCGGTGCGGACGGTGTGAACACCGCGCACCCCGCTGCCGCTGCCGCTGCCGCTGCCGCTGCCACCCCCGCCACCCCCGCCGTCCGCACCCCCACCGGCCCCCAGCTACTCCCCTCCGCCCCCCTCCTGCGCGGCGCGGCCGAACTGGCCGCCGAGGCCGGGGCCCGGCAGGCCTTCGAGTTCCTGCTGGGGCGGCACCTGGACGCCAACCCACGCCAGTACACGCTCACCCCGTCCGAACTCGCCGGCCTCATGGCCGACCTGGCCGGCCCCGCCCGCACCGTGCTGGACCCGGCCTGCGGAACCGGCGCCCTGCTGCGGGCCGTCGGCGTCCGCCCCGACCAGGAGCTGTACGCCCAGGACAGCGCCCCCGACCTCGCCGCGCTCACCGCGCTGCGGCTCGCGCTGCACTCCCGGGCCGGCCTGCACGGCGCCGCCGGCGACACCCTGCGCGCCGACGCCTTCCCGGACCTGCGCGCGGACGCGGTCCTGTGCCATCCGCCGTTCAACGAGCGCAACTGGGGCCACGACGAGCTGGCGTACGACGCGCGCTGGGAGTACGGCTTCCCCGCCCGTACCGAGTCCGAACTGGCCTGGGTGCAGCACGCCCTGGCCCGGCTCGCCGACGGCGGCACCGCGGTCCTGCTGATGCCGCCGGCCGTGGCGTCCCGCCGTTCCGGACGCCGGATCCGTGCCGACCTGCTGCGCCGGGGCGCGCTGCGGGCGCTCGTCGCGCTGCCGGCCGGGGCGGCACCGCCGCACAGCATCCCGCTGCACCTGTGGGTGCTGCGCCGGCCGGAGCGGACACCGGCCACGCCCGAGGTGCTGCTCGTGGACACCGGAAGGTTCAGCGGGGAGGGGCGGGGCGGCCCCGACCTGGCGGCGGTACGGGACGCCGTCCTGGACGCCTGGCGTGCCTTCGAGCGCGACGGGGGGCCGGTGCAGCGCCCGGGGCTGGCCCGTTCGGTGCCGGTCATCGAACTCCTCGACGACGACGTGGACCTCGCGCCCGCCCGCCACCTGCCCCCGGCCGCCGCGGCCGACGGCGCGGAGGAGCTCACGGCGGTCCGCGAACGGCTCGGCGCGACCCTGCGCCTGACCGTCGACCTCACCCCGCCGCCCGCCGACCAGGCGCCGCCCGCGCGGTGGCCGCTCACCACCGTCGGCGAACTCGCCCGCGGGGGCGCGCTGCTGCTGCGCACCGGAGGCATCGGCGGCCCCGCGCGCGTGCCCGTGCTCACCGACCACGACGTCCTCGCCGCGACGGCTCCCTCGGGCACGCTTCCCGAGAGCGAGGAGGAGGCCGTGCTGACCGAGCCGGGCGACGTCGTCGTACCGGTCCTCGGCGGAGGCTCGGTGGCACGCGTGGTCGACGACGCGACGGCGGGCGCCGCCCTGGGGCGCAACCTGGTGCTGCTGCGACCCGACCGCACGGCCCTCGACCCGTGGTTCCTCGCCGGCTTCCTGCGCGGCACCGCCAACAACCGGCAGGCCAGCAGCTACGCGTCCACGGCGACCCGGCTTGACGTGCGCCGGCTGCAGCTGCCCCGGCTGCCCCTGGAGGAACAGCGGCGCTACGGCGCGCGGTTCCGCGCACTCGACGAGTTCGAGCGGGCGCTGCGGCATGCGAGCCGGCTCGGGGAGCACCTCGTGCGCGGGATGTACGACGGCCTCACCGACGGGACCGTCGCGCCGGGCTGACCGCCGACCGGGACCCGCCGGGACCCGCGGGGCTCCGCCGGGATCGGCCGGCAGTCGGTCCGACAACGGTTCGGTACAACCCGAACCGGTTGTCCGCGCCGGGCCATATGCTCGATCCGACCATCGCACGACCGGTGCCGTCCGCGGGCGGACGGCACCGGACGGGCACGTACGCCCTTTTCCAGGCACCAGGCACACAGGAGCGACCATGCAAGGCCAGGGCCATGCGCAGCCGGTGCGGCGGCCGCCGCACGACGCGGTACTGGTCCTGGTGCGTGTGGTGTTCGTGGCGCTCGGGGTGTTCAGCGCCGGCTTCCTGGCGTGGGCGATGCTGCTGCGGCTGGCCGTCGTGACCCGCAGGCCGGTCGACGTCGGCGTGCTGGTGACGGCGGTGGCGGCCGACGTCCTCAGCATCGTGCTGCTGGGCAGCGAACCCGGCGACGACGTGCACACCCCCGGCGGCTACCTGGGGATCACGCTGCTGTTCGGCACGCTCCTGGGAGCCGTCGTCTACTACCTGGCGGCCGACGTACGCCACTTCCAGCGGCAGCGCGAGGCGTACACGGCGCAGCAGTACGCCTACGCGCCCCCCGCTTCGCCGTACACCACGGGGACGATGCCCCCGCACACCCCGGCCCCGTCCGCGCACTCCGTCACCCCGATGCCCCGGCCGCCGCTCCCGCAGCCTCCGATACCCGCGCCGCCCCAGCGCCCGGCGCCCGCCCGGATCGAGCAGGTGCGCGCCGAACTCGACGAGCTCAGTGACTACCTGCGCAAGCACGACGGGCACCGCGGGGGCGGCCACGAGGGCGGACGGTGACCGTGGCGGCAGGACGGGTCGTCGCCGGCCGCTACGAGCTGTCCACGCTCATCGGGCAGGGCGGCATGGGCCAGGTGTGGACGGCGTACGACCAGCGGCTCGACCGGCGGGTGGCGGTGAAGCTGCTGCGCCCCGACAAGGTGGCGGGCGCGGAGGCGGAGGAGCTGCGCCGCCGGTTCCTGCGGGAGTGCCGGGTCACCGCGCAGGTCGACCACCCCGGCCTGGTCACCGTGCACGACGCGGGCAGCGAGGGCGAGGAGCTCTTCCTGGTCATGCAGTACGTGGACGGCGCCGACCTCTCCGACCACCTGGCCGAACACGACCCGTACCCGTGGCAGTGGGCGGTCGCGGTGGCCGCACAGCTGTGCGCCGTGCTGAGCGCCGTGCACGCCGTGCCGATCGTCCACCGCGACCTCAAGCCGCGCAACGTGATGGTGAAGCAGGACGGCACGGTCACCGTCCTCGACCTGGGCGTCGCCTCCGTCATGGACACCGACACCACCCGTCTGACCCACACCGGATCGCCGATCGGCTCGCCCGCCTACATGGCGCCCGAGCAGGCGATGGGCGGCGCGGTCGGCCCGTACACCGACCTGTACGCGCTCGGCGTGCTCCTGCACGAACTGCTCAGCGGGGAGGTCCCGTTCGCGGGTTCCACGGCGCTCGGCGTGCTGCACCGGCACCTGTACGAGCCGCCGGTGCCGGTACGCCGGACCCGTCCCGAGGTCCCCGAACCACTCGAAAGCCTCGTGCTGCGCCTGCTCGCCAAGGACCCGCAGCACCGCCCGGCGTCCGCACAGGAGGTCTACGAGGACCTGGCGGCGCTCCTGCCCGCGCGCGGGACGCCGTCCGGGTCGCCCCTGGACCCCACGCGCCCCTTCCTGCGCCCCCACGCCCCCTGGCCCGACCGGGCGCGGACCCCCGCACCGCAGCCCGCCGCCCCCGTGGCCGCCGTACCCGGCAGGCCGGATGTCGCCGCCGCCGTCGACGAGGTCAAGCGGCTGCTCGGGGAGGGGCGCATCACCCAGGCCGTCGACATCCTGGGCGCGATCCTGCCCGCCGCCGCCGACCAGCACGGTGAGCGCTCCACGGTCGTCCGCACGCTGCGCAAGCAGTACGCGGCCACGCTGATGGACGACGGACAGTACCGGCGGGCGCTGCCCGAACTGCGCCGCCTCGCCGACGAACGCGCCGCCGAGGCGGGCCAGGCCGACCCGCAGGTCCTGCGCTTCCGCTACGAGACCGCCCAGTGCCTGGAACAGCTCGGCGAACCGGCGGCGGCGCTCGCGGAGTACCGCGCGCTGCTGCCGTACTACGAGAACCAGTACGTGGCCGGCGACCCGCAGCTCGCGCACGAGGTGCGCCGCCGGATCGGGCATCTGCTGCTCGCGCTCGGCGACCGGCCGGCCGCCCACGACACGCTCACCCGGCTGCTGTTCGACGTGGAACGGCTGCACGGGCCCGGCCACCCGCTGGCGGGCGAGGTGCGGCGGACGCTGCACTGGCTGGGGCAGATGCGCGGCTAGTTCCCGCACAGTGCATACTGCACCTGCTTTTCGCACAACCTGTCGCACAGCAACGGCGGCACAGGCAAAGACACAAGTAAAGACACAGGGGTGGGGTTCCGGCATGTCCAGCCATCGGCAGTCGAAGAAGCGCAGATACATCACCTGGGGCGTCGCGGGTGCCGCGGTCGTCGCCGGGGCCGGCATCGCCGCGCAGACCTCCATGGCGGCCACCACCTGGCCCGCCCAGAAGACGTTCACCGGCCGCGCGTTCGACACCTGCACCGCGCCCTCGCTCGCCGCGATGAAGGCCTGGAACACCGGCTTCTACGGCGCCGCCGCCGTCTACATCGGCGGCAAGAACCGCGGCTGCAACCAGCCCAACCTCACCGCCTCCTGGGTCAAGTCCGTCTCCGCGGCCGGCTGGAAGCTCATCCCGCTCTACGTCGGCGCCCAGCCGTCCTGCGGATCCGGCGGCTCCGTGAAGATCAGCGCGGCCACCGCGGCCGCCACCGGCAAGTCCGAGGCGGACGACGCCGTGGCCAAGGCCGCCGCGCTCGGCATGAAGGCCGGAAGCCCGATCTACCTCGACATGGAGGCGTACGACACGACGAACACGTCGTGCAACAACGCCGTGCTGACCTACGTCCGCGCCTTCGACAAGGAACTGCGCGCGAAGACCTACCGCGCCGGCTACTACGGCTTCACCAGCTCCAGCGCCAAGGCGATCGCGAACGCCACCGACAAGACCGACCTGCCGGGCAACCTCTGGTACGCGCTGTGGGACAAGCAGAACACCACGACCGCGGACTGGCCGTTCGGCGCGTCCCAGTACACCGGGCACAGCCGGGCCCACCAGTACTTGGTGAACAGCAAGGAGACGCGCGGCGGTTACACGATCACCGTGGACCGTGACGCGTGGGACGCCCCGGTGGCGATCACGGGCTGAGCGGGATCCGCGCGGGATCAGTACCGCAAACCCTTCCGGAGGGTGGTGCGGCGGTGCCGGAAGTGCGTGTGAATCGTTGGTCGAATGGGTTGGCCAGAGCTTGCCCACTGCCTACCATCGATCACCGCAAGACTTTGTGCACCGTCGCACAATCTCCTCGGGAGGCACCCTTGCACCGCCGCCGTCGCACCGCGCTCCTCCTCTCCGCCGCGATCGCCGCCGCGGCCCCCTTCCTGACCGCCTGCGGAAGCGACGCGCACCCGGGCGCGGCGGCCGTCGTGGGTGGCCAGCGGATCACCGTCTCGCAGCTGGAGAACCGCGTGAACGAGGTGCGCCGGGCGCAGCGCGCCGCGGTGCCCGACGCGACGCAGTACCAGCAGGTCCTCGCCTCCACCAGCAGCCTCACCCGGGACACCCTGTACAACATGGTCCTCGACAAGGTGCTGCACCGGGCCGCCCAGGACGCCGGCGTCGGCGTCACCCGCGCGGAGGTCGAGCAGATGCGCTCCGGCCTCGAACAGCAGGCCGGCGGTTCCGCGGCGCTGCAGACGGCCTGGCTGCAGAAGTACGGCATCGCCCCCCAGCGGCTGGACGACAACCTCCGCTTCCAGGTGGAGGCCAAGAAGCTCGCCGAGGCGCTCGGCACCGACACCTCGCAGCCCGCCTTCTGGAAGGCCCTGGCCAACGCCTCCAAGGAACTGCACGTCGACCTCAACCCGCGCTACGGCGCCTGGGACGTCCAGAAGAGCAGCCGGGTGGACGCCAAGACCCCGTGGGTACGGGAGGTCACCTCGGGCGGGACGCAGGCGTCGGCGTAGGGCGGCCCCGGGCCATCGGTGCGGCCACCTCCGCTGCTACCACGGCGATCACCGCGATCACCGCGAGCACCGCGGTCACGGTGAGCACGGCGATCACCGCGGTCACGGTGAGCACGGCGATCACCGCGGTCACGGTGAGCACGGCGGTCATACGATCACTTGATCGCCGCCGCCCTGTGGACAAACCGCGAGGTGGGCGGCGGCGGTGCGTTACGTTCGGAGCGTGAACACCACCAGGCCCGAACCCACCACCCCGGACCCCTCTCCCGCGGCCGCCGACGCCGGCCGGGTCGTCCTGCTCACCACCAGCCACCGGGTCGCCCCCGGCCTGCTGTCCTGGCCCGCCTGGCAGGCACTGCGCGCGGCGGACCGCGTGCTGTGCGCGGACGGCGCGCATCCGCAGCTGCCGTATCTGCGGGAGGCCGGGACCGCCGTGGACGAGGCCGCCCCCACCGCCGAGGAGCTGGTCGACGCCTGCGCCGGCGGCCGGACCGTGGTGGTCGTGGCGACGGGCGAGGGCGAGCCGGCCCTCACGGACGGCCTGGCCCGCCTGGCCGGCTCGGGCCGGGTCCGGATGCCCGAGCTGGAGCTCCTCCCCGCCTCCTACGACCTGCCCGGCGCCCGCCTCCTCGACCTCGTCCAGGTCATGGACCGGATCCGCGCGGAGTGCCCCTGGTCGTCCCGGCAGACCCACCGCGGCCTCGCGAAGTACGGCATCGAGGAGGCCTACGAACTCGTCGAGGCGATCGAGGAGGGCGACCGCGACGAACTGCGCGAGGAACTGGGCGACGTGCTCCTCCAGGTCGTCTTCCACGCGCGGATCGCGGAGGAGGACCCGGAGGCCCCCTTCTCGATCGACGACGTCGCGGGCGGCATCGTCGCCAAGCTCATCCACCGCCACCCGCACGTCTTCGGCGACGAGACCGCGTCGACGCCGGAGGAGGTCAAGGAGCACTGGCTGCGGACCAAGGCGGTGGAGAAGCGCCGCGAGTCGGTGACGGACGGGATACCCCTCGCGCAGCCGGGCCTCGCCCTGGCGGCGAAGCTGGCCTCGCGGGTGCGCACGGCGGGCCTCGAGGTGCCGCTGCCGCAGGCACCGGGCATAGGCTACGAACTGCTCGCGCTGGCGGCCCGCGCGGAGGCGGAGGGCGTCGACCCGGAGGCGGCCCTGCGCGCGGCGGCCCGGGCCTACCGGGACGCGGTGCGGGCGGCGGAGGGAGTGGCGAAGTGACCGCCGTCCCGGACCTGTTCACCTGGGAGTTCGCCGCCGACCCCTACCCCGCCTACGCCTGGCTGCGGGAGCACGAGCCGGTGCGGCGAACCCGGCTGCCCAGCGGGGTGGAGGCCTGGCTGGTCACGCGGTACGCCGATGCCAAGCAGGCCCTCGCCGACCCCCGTCTGTCCAAGAACCCGGCGCATCACGACGAGCCCGCGCACGCCAAGGGGAAGACCGGCATCCCCGGTGAGCGCAAGGCCGAGCTGATGACGCACCTGCTGAACATCGACCCGCCGGACCACACCCGGCTGCGGCGGCTGGTGAGCAAGGCGTTCACACCGCGCCGGGTGGCCGAGTTCGCGCCGCGGGTGCGGGAGCTGACCGACCGGCTCATCGACGGGTTCGCGGAGCGGGGCGAGGCCGACCTCATCCACGAGTTCGCCTTCCCGCTTCCCATCTACGCCATCTGCGACCTGCTCGGCGTCCCGCCCGAGGACCAGGACGACTTCCGGGACTGGGCGGGGATGATGATCCGGCACGGGGGCGGGCCGCGGGGCGGGGTCGCGCGGTCCGTGAAGAAGATGCGCGGGTATCTGGCCGAGCTGATCCACCGGAAGCGGGAGGCGCTGTCCGCCGAGGCCGGGCCAGGCGAGGACCTCATCTCGGGGCTCATCCGGGCCTCGGACCACGGTGAGCACCTCACCGAGAACGAGGCCGCGGCAATGGCCTTCATCCTGTTGTTCGCCGGTTTCGAGACCACCGTCAACCTGATCGGCAATGGCACGTACGCGCTGCTCACCCACCCCGGGCAGCGGGCCCGGCTGCAGGAGTCCCTGGCGGCCGGCGAGCACGGGCTGCTGGAGACCGGGGTCGAGGAACTGCTCCGCTACGACGGACCGGTGGAGCTGGCCACCTGGCGGTTCGCCACCGAGCCGGTCGCGATCGGCGGGCAGCACATCGCGCCCGGCGACCCGGTCCTGGTCGTCCTGGCCGCGGCCGACCGGGATCCGGAGCGGTTCGCGGAGCCGGACACCCTCGACCTCTCCCGGCGGGACAACCAGCACCTCGGCTACGGCCACGGCATCCACTACTGCCTCGGCGCCCCGCTCGCCCGCCTGGAGGGCCAGACCGCGCTCGCCGGCCTCCTCACCCGCCTTCCGGACCTGCGACTCGCCGTCGACGAGGGGGAGTTGCGGTGGCGCGGCGGACTCATCATGCGCGGACTGCGCACCCTCCCCGTGGAGTTCACACCCGCCGGTCGGTGAACCCTCGCCGGGCCTTCGGCGAGCCTTCGCCGAGGCCACTACCGGCCCGTACGGGCAAAAGGTGACCGGCGTTCAAGTCTGTGATCTTCACGTGATCTGCGCGGCATTAACTTGTGACAAGTGATCGTCTGCCGATACGTTCACCCATCAGCGCGGCGCCCTTGCGGGACCCGCCGCGCCGGTCACCGCTGTCGCTCGAAAGGTTTCCGCATGCTCTCCGGGAACGGTCGTCACCGTCGCCCCCGCCAGGCTCCGGCACTCCTCGTCGCGGCCGGGGTGACCGGCTCGGCCATCGCCATCCCGCTCCTCGGCGCGGTGAACGCCAGCGCGGCCGACGGCTCCACCTGGGACCAGGTGGCCGAGTGCGAGAGCGGCGGCTCCTGGAGCGCCGACAACGGCACGGGCTACTACGGCGGTCTTCAGATCTCCCTGGAGGACTGGAGCAAGTACGGGGGCCAGGAGTACGCCTCCACGCCGGACCAGGCGAGCCGTTCGCAGCAGATCGCGGTCGCCGAGAAGATGCTCGCCGACCAGGGCACCAAAGCGTGGCGGACCTGCGCCCTGCTCGCCGGACTCTCGTCCGACGACGCCTCGGTGAACGTGGACACGGGTCTCGGCAACTCGGGTGGTTCGTCCGGTTCATCCGGATCCTCGGACTCGTCCTCAGGTCTGTCCGACTCGTCCTCTTCCTCCGGTTCCGACACCTCTTCGGGTGTCACGGACTCCGGGAGTGACTCCGCCACCCCCTCTCCGGGCGCGAGTGCCGGCGGCGACTCCGAGGTCGACTCCTCCGGCAAATCCAGCAAGACGGACAAGTCGGAAACGTCCGACTCCGATTCCGGCTCCGGCGCGCCGAAGGTGAGTGAGAGTCCCGCCACCTCCGGGGCTGACGACTCGGACAAATCGTGGCAGACCGGCGGGTCTTGGAGTCTGGTGGACACGGGGGCCGTCAGTGGCGGCGGCAAGCACCGCGGCGGTTCGGCGGACGAAAGCGTGACAAACGGTCAGAGTGTCACCTCCTCCGGCCGGCACGCCTCCGGCGACAGCGGCACCTACACCGTCCGCGACGGCGACACCCTCGCCTCCATCGCCGACTCCCTTGGCCTGGACGGCGGATGGCGCGCGCTCTATGACGCGAACAAGGCTGATATCGGCTCCGACCCGAATGCCATCACCCCCGGTCAGACCCTGAAACTCGGCACCGAATAGGACGAAAGGCGGCGGGAGTTGACGCCCCGTTCGAGCCGAATGTCCGTTTTGGTGAAAGTGTGGGATGAGTCTCAGAAGCCCTGATCATCTTTGAAATTCATCTGATCGTCTGTTTACGGTCGAGGCCGCTCGTCACCACGAGCCCCGGCCGTCGCAACGCCGAGTCCTGCCAGCGGCTGCCCGGGAACAGTCGTCGCGTCATGCGCCGTAGGCAGGAGCGGGGGACCCAAGGTAAGTGCCGGGACCGGTGGTTGAGACCGCCGATCCGGCTCGGGGTGAAGCCGCGCACCGACACACAGGTGTGCGGCCGGGCAACTCAACCGGCCCGAACCCGACAGCTCACCTCGCAGGCGTCGGTGAGGGGATCGATCCATGCTGTTCTCCGGCAAGGGCAAGCACCGTCGTCCGTCCAAGGCCGTCCGCGCCATCGCTGTCGCCGGTGTCACCGGCGTCGCCGTCGCCGCCCCGCTGATGGCGGCCGGCAGCGCCTCCGCCGCCACCGCCTCCGAGTGGGACGCCGTCGCCCAGTGCGAGTCCGGCGGCAACTGGGCCATCAACACCGGCAACGGCTACTACGGCGGTCTGCAGTTCTCCGCCTCCACCTGGGCCGCGTACGGCGGCACGCAGTACGCCGCGCAGGCCAACCAGGCCACCAAGGCGCAGCAGATCCAGATCGCCGAGAAGGTCCTCGCCGCCCAGGGCAAGGGTGCCTGGCCGGTCTGCGGCACGGGCCTGTCCGGTGCCACCTACACCGGCAGCAGCTCCAGCAGCTCCAGCAACTCCGCCGGCTCGTCGAGCAGCAGCACCAGCACCCGCTCGACCGACACCCAGGCCGCGTCCCGCTCCGCCGAGCGTCCGGCCGCCAAGAAGACCGTCACCACCCCGACCGGCAAGAAGGTCAAGAAGGGCGACGGCGAGTACAAGGTCGTCAAGGGCGACACCCTCAGCTCGATCGCCGAGAAGCACAAGGTCAAGGGCGGCTGGCAGGCGCTGTTCAAGCTGAACAAGGACATCGTCGAGGACGCCGACTTCATCTACCCGGGCCAGCAGCTGCACCTGAAGTAGGGCACCTGACGCAGCCCGCGGGCGGCCGCCGAAAGTACTGGGCGGTGCCCAGCTGAACCACAGCTCTCCCACAACCGTGGTCCCCATAGTGGAGACCACGTGAGGGCCACCCCCGTCCCCCACGGACCCCCGCCCCGGTGCGTTTTCCCCCGAACGCACCGGGGCGGGGTTTCTCTGTGCCGCCACCCCACCGCCCCGTCGGCCCCGTCGTCCCCTTCTTGGTCCGCTCTTCTCCCGTTCTTCATCGGGCCCCCCTTTGTTCCGCGCGTGAACAATGAGTACCGTCTGTGTGTCCACGGGCCGGTCGGTCGTGCCGGCCGACGGCCCCGGGACGGTTAGGCTCTAGTCGCAAGGCTGAGCAAGGGCCGACGAGGCCCGCGTGCGCCCCGCACAACCAGCGTCACATCCCAAGAAGGAGATGCTCGTGCCGTCCATCGACGTCGTCGTAGCCCGGGAAATCCTGGACTCCCGAGGCAACCCCACGGTCGAGGTCGAGGTCGGCCTCGACGACGGCAGCACGGGTCGTGCCGCCGTCCCGTCCGGCGCCTCCACCGGTGCCTTCGAGGCCATCGAGCTCCGTGACGGCGACCCCAACCGCTACCAGGGCAAGGGCGTCGAGAAGGCCGTCCTCGCCGTCATCGAGCAGATCGGCCCGGAGCTCGTCGGCTACGACGCCACCGAGCAGCGCCTGATCGACCAGGCGATGTTCGACCTGGACGCCACCGACAACAAGGGCTCGCTCGGCGCCAACGCCATCCTCGGCGTCTCCCTCGCCGTCGCGCACGCCGCCTCCGAGGCGTCCGACCTGCCGCTGTTCCGCTACCTCGGCGGCCCGAACGCCCACCTGCTGCCCGTCCCGATGATGAACATCCTCAACGGCGGCTCGCACGCGGACTCCAACGTCGACATCCAGGAGTTCATGATCGCCCCGATCGGCGCGGAGTCCTTCTCCGAGGCGCTGCGCTGGGGTGCCGAGGTCTACCACACCCTGAAGAAGGTCCTGAAGGGCAAGGGCCTGGCCACCGGCCTCGGCGACGAGGGCGGCTTCGCCCCGAACCTGGAGTCGAACCGCGCCGCGCTCGACCTCATCCTGGAGGCCATCAAGCAGGCCGGTTACGTCCCCGGCGAGCAGATCGCGCTCGCGCTCGACGTCGCCGCGTCCGAGTTCTACAAGGACGGCAAGTACGAGTTCGAGGGCAAGTCCCGCTCGGCCGCCGAGATGACCGAGTACTACGAGGAGCTCGTCGCCTCCTACCCGCTGGTCTCCATCGAGGACCCGCTGTTCGAGGACGACTGGGCGGGCTGGAAGGTCCTCACCGACAAGCTCGGCGACAAAGTGCAGATCGTCGGCGACGACCTGTTCGTCACCAACCCGGAGCGCCTGGCCCGCGGCATCGAGGAGGGCACCGCCAACGCCCTGCTCGTCAAGGTGAACCAGATCGGTTCGCTGACCGAGACCCTGGACGCCGTCGAGCTGGCCCAGCGCAACGGCTTCAAGTGCATGATGTCGCACCGCTCCGGTGAGACCGAGGACGTCACCATCGCCGACCTCGCCGTCGCCACCAACTGCGGCCAGATCAAGACCGGCGCCCCGGCCCGCTCCGAGCGCGTCGCCAAGTACAACCAGCTGCTGCGCATCGAGGAGATCCTCGACGACGCGGCGGTGTACGCGGGCCGCAGCGCCTTCCCGCGCTTCAAGGGCTGAGCCCGTACCTCCCCGTACGGCCCGTAGAGGGTAAGGCTTAGCCAGTCGTACGTACGTCCCCGTACCCGGTCCCGTACCGTGTCCGGGGACGTACGCACGTATCAGGGCGACCAGGGAGGCGGGGACATGGCCGTGAAGGACCGGGACCGGTTCTCCACCGCGACCAGGCTCAAGCTGCTCGGCGAGCAGACGGCGGCCCGGGTCTACCGCTCCCAGACCAGGCGCCAGGCCCGCCGCTCCCGGCTCACCGGCCGCGCCGCGCTGCTCGCGATCGTGCTGTGCACGATGGTCGTCGCGCTCGCCTATCCGATGCGGCAGTACGTCTCCCAGCGCGCCGAGATCTCCGACCTCGAACGGCAGCAGCAGCAGGCCCGGCAGCGGGTCGAGCAGCTGCGGGACCTCAAGGCGCGGTGGCAGGACGACGCGTACGCCGAGCAGCAGATCCGCGAGCGGCTGCACTATGTGATGCCGGGCGAGACCGGGTTCGTGGTGATCGACCCCGGTGCCGCCAAGCAGGCGCACGCCTACCTCGGGGCGGCCGACCGGCCCTGGTACGCGAACGTCTGGGACGGCGTCGACAAGTCCGACGCGTCCGACCAGTGAACCGACAGAAAGCCACACAGAACACAGTCATGCAAACGCCTCCGCCCTCCACTCCGCGCACCGAGCCGACCGACGCGGACGTCGAGGCCTTCAAGCAGCAGCTCGGGCGGCCGCCGCGCGGGCTGCGGGCGATCGCGCACCGGTGCCCGTGCGGGCAGCCGGACGTCGTGGAGACCGCGCCGCGGCTGCCGGACGGGACGCCGTTCCCGACGCTGTACTACCTGACGTGCCCGAAGGCCGCGTCCGCCATCGGGACCCTCGAGGCCAACGGCGTCATGAAGGAGATGACGGCGCGGCTGGAGAGCGATCCCGAGCTGGCGGCGGCGTACCGGGCCGCGCACGAGGACTACATCCGGCGCCGGGACGAGATCGAGGAGCTGACGGGCTTTCCCAGCGCCGGGGGGATGCCGGACCGGGTGAAGTGCCTGCACGTGCTCGTGGCGCACTCCCTGGCCGCCGGGCCCGGCGTGAACCCGCTCGGCGACGAGGCGATCGCCATGCTGCCGGAGTGGTGGGCCAAGGGGACGTGTGTGGTGGCCCCGGCCGAGCACTGACCGCCGGACAGGTCGCCGTCCCGGGGGCTCCGCCCCCGGACCCCCGGGACCCTCGCCCATCCACCACCCGACTCGGTCGATTGAACAGGTACCGTCCCGACCGGGTCGGTCGAACGGGCGCCGCCCCTGCTCGGCCGACACAGCTCGGCTCGGCTGGGCCGGTCGAGCCTTCACGAACAGACAAGGAACCCACGCCATGACCCGCGTCGCCGCCATCGATTGCGGAACCAACTCCATCCGGCTGCTCGTCGCCGACGCGGACCCGGAGACGGGGGAGCTCGTCGATCTGGACCGGCGGATGGTGATCGTGCGGCTCGGGCAGGGGGTGGACCGGACCGGGCGGCTGGCGCCGGAGGCGCTGCAGCGGACGTTCGCGGCCTGCCGGGAGTACGCGGCGGTCATCAAGGAGTACGGCGCGGAGCGGCTGCGGTTCGTGGCCACCTCCGCCTCCCGTGACGCCGAGAACCGGGACGAGTTCGTGCGCGGTGTGCTGGACATCCTCGGTGTCGAGCCGGAGGTCATCAGCGGCGACCAGGAGGCCGAGTTCTCCTTCACCGGCGCCACCCGGGAGCTGAGCGGCCGCGAGGACCTCGCGAAGCCGTTCCTCGTCGTGGACATCGGCGGCGGGTCGACGGAGTTCGTCGTGGGCGACGCGCACGTGCGGGCCGCGCGGTCCGTGGACGTCGGGTGCGTGCGGATGACCGAGCGGCACCTCGTGCACGAGGGGCACGTCAGCGACCCGCCCACCGAGGCCGAGACCGCCGCCATGCGGGCCGACATCGAGCGCGCCCTGGACCTCGCGGAGGAGACCGTGCCGCTGCGCGAGGCGCGCACGCTGGTCGGTCTCGCCGGCTCGGTCACCACCCTCTCCGCCATCCACCAGGACCTGCCGGAGTACGACTCCGCGGCCATCCACCACTCCCGCATCCCCTACGACCGGGTCCGGGAGATCACCGAGTGGCTGCTGCGGTCGACGCACGCCGAGCGGGCGGCGATCCCCTCCATGCACCCCGGGCGGGTCGACGTCATCGGGGCCGGTGCCCTCGTACTTCGGTCGATCATGGAACGGGTGGGTGCCGAGGAGGTCGTGGTGAGCGAGCACGACATTCTGGACGGCATCGCCTGGTCCGTCGCCTGACCCACAGATCGGCGTGATCCATCCTCGGATGAGCATGCGAATCGACGGGTGAGCGACCTGAACGGCCTGTGACACGCCGTGCCACGACACCTCGGCGGAAAACTTCGTGAAGTTCTTCACAAGGAATTCGGTGCAGGTGGGGGGTCCGGTGGGCGCTCATGGGCCGTTCGGGGGCTCAACAGGCCCGAGCGCGTGCTCAGGAGAGCGTTCGGGGGGTGTCTCGGGAGGTGCTCGTGCGGGTGACATCGGGTGCCCTCACGGTGCCCCCGGAAGCCTGGAGGGGCAGCTCACACGGCATTGACAACGGGTCGTATCGGAAGGGGGTTCCCCCTGTCGACCATGACCTGTGTCACGTGGGCGGCGGAGTGTAACACGACCCCTGTGGAACCTTGTGAAGGGGCGCACGAGCGGCCCCCCTGGGGCGGGTGGATACTCGATGCCATGAGCACCACGGAGCGTCCCAGGATCCTCGTAGTAGGCGGTGGGTACGTAGGCCTGTACGCAGCTCGGCGCATCCTCAAGAAGATGCGCTACGGCGAGGCGACCGTCACGGTCGTCGACCCCCGGTCGTACATGACCTACCAGCCCTTCCTCCCCGAAGCCGCCGCCGGCAGCATCTCCCCTCGGCACGTCGTCGTCCCGCTGCGACGCGTGCTGCCGAAGGCGGAGGTCCTCACCGGCCGGGTCACCACCATCGACCAGGACCGCAAGGTCGCCACGATCGCGCCGCTCGTCGGCGAGGCGTACGAGCTGCCTTTCGACTACCTCGTCATCGCGCTCGGCGCGGTCTCCCGCACCTTCCCGATCCCCGGCCTCGCCGAGCAGGGCATCGGCATGAAGGGCATCGAGGAGTCCATCGGCCTGCGCAACCACGTGCTGGAGCAGCTGGACAAGGCCGACTCCACGAACGACGAGGAGATCCGCCGCAAGGCGCTCACCTTCGTCTTCATCGGCGGTGGCTTCGCGGGCGCGGAGACCATCGGCGAGGTCGAGGACATGGCCCGCGACGCAGCCAAGTACTACAAGAACGTGTCCCGTGAGGACATGCGCTTCGTCCTCGTCGACGCCGCCGACAAGATCCTTCCCGAGGTCGGCCCCAAGCTCGGCCTGTACGGCAAGGAGCACCTGGAGAGCCGCGGTGTGGAGATCTACCTCTCCACCTCGATGGACTCCTGCGTCGACGGCCACGTGGTGCTGAAGAACGGCCTCGAGGTCGACTCCAACACGATCGTGTGGACGGCCGGCGTGAAGCCGAACCCGGCGCTGGCCCGCTTCGGCCTGCCGCTCGGTCCGCGCGGTCACGTCGACACCGCGCCGACCCTGCAGGTGCAGGGCACCGACTACATCTGGGCCGCGGGCGACAACGCCCAGGTGCCGGACGTCGCCGCCCGCAAGGCCGGCGTCGAGAACGCCTGGTGCCCGCCGAACGCGCAGCACGCGCTGCGCCAGGCCAAGGTCCTCGGCGACAACGTGGTCTCCGGCATGCGGGGCTTCCCGCAGAAGGAGTACAGCCACGCCAACAAGGGCGCGGTCGCCGGTCTGGGTCTGCACAAGGGCGTCGCGATGATCGTCCTGGGCAAGACCAAGATCAAGGTCAAGGGCCGTCTGGCCTGGTACATGCACCGCGGCTACCACGGTCTGGCCATGCCGACCTGGAACCGCAAGATCCGCATCTTCGCCGACTGGACGCTCGGCATGTTCCTCAAGCGCGAGGTCGTGTCCCTGGGTGCCATGGAGAACCCCCGCGAGGAGTTCTACGAGGCCGCCAAGCCGGCTCCGGTCGCCGCCCCGAAGACCGAGGAGAAGGCCAAGGCCTCCTGACCCCGGTCACCGGTCGCTGAACCGTCCGAAGGGCCTCCCGCCATCCGTGGTGCGGGAGGCCCTTCGGCGTTCCCGGGGGCCGGCCTGATTACATGGTGGCTACATCTTTTTTGCCGAGGTGTAACTCCTTTGCGGGACTGCGCTGCTGCCCTCACGGTGTTTACGTGGTAACCGGCATCCGGGATCGATGTCTTGGAGGTGTGCGCCATGGCCGACGCCGCGTCGCGGCTGAGGAGTGTTGCCGAGCAGGTGCTGGGAGCTCCGCTCCCGGTACGGCTGCGGGCCTGGGACGGATCGGAGGCCGGGCCGCCGGGCGCGCCGACGCTCGTCGTGCGCAACCGCCGCGCCCTGCGCCGCATGTTGTTCAAGCCGGGCGAACTGGGCCTGGCCCGCGCCTGGGTCGCCGGCGACCTGGACATCGAGGGCGACCTCTACGGCGCCCTCGCGGTGATGTCCGGGCTGATCTGGGAGCGCGGGGAGGACGGCCGTACCCTCGCGCAGGCGCTGCGCGACCCCGCCGTACGGGCCGCCGTCCGGGAGCTGCTGAAGCTCGCCGGGCCGCCCATCCCGCCCGCCCCGCCCCGCGAGGAGGTGCGCAGACGGAGCCATCTGCACACCCGACGGAGTGACAGACAGGCCATCAGCCACCACTACGACGTGGGGAACGACTTCTACCAGCTCGTTCTCGGGCCGTCGATGGTGTACTCGTGCGCCTACTGGGAGGAGGACGGGACCCTGGAGACCGCCCAGCGCGACAAGCTCGAACTCGTCTGCGCCAAGCTCGGCCTGAGCCCCGGTCAGCGGCTGCTCGACGTCGGCTGCGGCTGGGGCTCCATGGCGATCCACGCGGCCCGCGAGCACGGCGTGAGCGTCGTCGGGGTCACCCTCTCCCAGGAGCAGGCCGCGTTCGCCCGTAAACGGGTCGCCGACGAGGGTCTGACGGACCGGGTGGAGATCAGGGTCCAGGACTACCGGGACGTCCGCGACGGGCCGTACGACGCGATCTCGTCGATCGGGATGGCGGAGCACGTGGGGGCCGAGCGGTACCTGGAGTACGCGGAGAACCTGTACGGGCTGCTGAAGCCAGGGGGGCGGCTGCTCAACCACCAGATCGCGCGGCGGCCGCAGCGCGACGAGTCGGCGTACGACGTCGACGAGTTCATCGACGCCTACGTCTTCCCGGACGGCGAGCTCGCCCCGGTCGGCTCCACCGTCACCCAGCTGGAGCGGGCCGGGTTCGAGGTGCGGGACGTGGAGTCGATCCGCGAGCACTACGCCCGCACGTTGCGCAGGTGGGTGGCCAACCTGGAGGCCGACTGGCCGCGCGCGGTACGGCTGACCAGCCCCGGCCGGGCCCGCGTCTGGCGGCTGTACATGGCCGCCTCCGCCCTCGCCTTCGAACACAACCGCATCGGCGTCAACCAGGTGCTGGCCGTCCGGACCCCGGACTCCGGCGCCTCCGGGCTGCCCCTGCGCACCCGTACCTGGAACAGCTGACGGCACCCGAAAGGGGCCCCGCGTCATCCGCGGGGCCCCTTCGCCGTACCCGCCTGCCGGCCGCTACTCGGCCTTGATCGCCGCCAGCACGTTCAGCCTCGCCGCGCGGCGGGCGGGCCACAGGGCCGCCAGGACGCCGACCGTGCCGGCCAGGAGCAGGAAGACCGCCATCCTGGCCCAGGGCAGCACCAGTTCGTACGTCGGCATCCGCGAGCCGACCAGCTGACCGGCCGCCCAGCCGAAGAACACGCCGAGGCCGAGCCCCAGCACCCCGCCGAAGAGGGAGATGACCAGGGACTCCAGGCGGACCATGCGCTTGACCGCCTTGCGGTCCAGGCCGATCGCGCGGAGCATGCCGATCTCCTGGGAACGTTCGAACACCGACATGGCCAGGGTGTTGACGACACCCAGGACCGCGACGATGACCGCCATCGCGAGCAGGCCGTAGACCATGTTCAGGATCAGCGTGAACGCCTGTGCGATGGAGTCGGACAGGTCCTGCTTGTCCTGGACCTTGATCGCCGGGTTGGAGCCGAGGGCCTTCTCCAGCCTGTCCTTGGTCGCGCCCGACGCGCCGTCCGCCGTCTTGACCATGACCTGCATGTCGGCGGGGTCGGTCTCGTGCGGGGTGAGGACGGCGCTGTCGAGCATGATCCCGCGGATCACCTGGTTGCCCTGGTAGATCCCGGCGACCGTCAGCCGCTGCGCCTTCCCGTCCTCGTAGTGGACGGTGAAGCTCGAACCCGCTTTCCAGCCGTGCGACTTGGCGGTGTCGTCGTCCACGGTGACGTCCGAGCCGCCGACCCTGAAGGAGCCGCTGTCCACCGTGAGGTCGGTGAGCCTGCCGATCGACGAGCCGTCGACGCCGGTCAGGAACTCGGTCTCGCCGTCGATGCGGGAGGCCGCGTTGCTGAGCGGGCTGGAGGCGGTCACACCGTCCGTCGCCGCGACCTTCTTCGCCACGTCGGGGGAGAGCGCGTTGCCGTTGGCCATCGAGACGATGTAGTCCGCCCGGATCGCCGAGCTCGCCATCTTGTCGATGGACTTCTGCAGGCTGCCCGCCATCACCGTCATGCCGGTGATCAGGGTCAGGCCGATCATCAGCGCGGAGGCGGTGGCGGCGGTACGGCGGGGGTTGCGCACCGAGTTCTGCCGTGCGAGCTTCCCGGCGACGCCGAACCCGCGCAGCAGCGGGGCCGCGGCCGCGATCAGCGGGCGGGACAGCAGCGGGGTCAGGACGAAGACGCCGATGATGAGCAGGACCGCGCCGAAGCCCATCGGGGCCTGGCCGTCGCTGCCGCTCATCGTGGTCGCCGCCAGGATCACCACCACGCCCGCCGCCGAGAACAGGGCGCCGATCGTGTTGCGCAGCACCAGCGACTTGGTGGTCGGGGCGGCGTGCAGGGCGCTCATCGCGGCCACCGGCGGGATCTTCGCGGCGCGGCGGCCGGGCAGCCAGGCGGCCAGCATGGTGATGACGACGCCGACCGCGAGCGCGGCGGCCACCGTGCCGGGGCTGACGACCAGCGGGCCGTCCGGGACGGTCGCGCCGAACGAGCCGAGGAGCGACCGCAGTCCGGCACCGATGCCGATACCGGCGACCAGACCGGTCACCCCGGCCACCGCGCCGACCACGAACGCCTCGATCAGCACCGAGCGGGTGACCTGGCGGCGGGAGGCGCCCACCGCGCGCAGCAGCGCCAGCTCCTTGGTGCGCTGGGCGACCAGCATGGTGAAGGTGTTGGCGATGATGAACGTGCCGACGAACAGCGCGATGCCGGCGAAGACCAGCAGGCCCGAGCGCAGGCCGCTCATGCTGCTGGAGATCTGCTGTGCCTGGTCGTCGGCGAGCTTCTGTCCCGTGGTGGTCTCCACGAGCTTCTTCGGAAGGGCCGCGTCCAGCTGGGACTTGAGGGCGGCCTGGCCGGTGCCGGACTTCGCGGTCACGTCGATCTCGTCGTACGTGCCCTTCTTGCCGAACAGCTGCTGCGCGGTCGCCGTGTCGAACAGGGCGAGGCTGCCGCCGGCCGCGACGTTGCCGTCGTCGGTGGTGAAGACGCCGGCGACGGTCGGCTCGAGGACCGGGCCGTTCACCGAGATGCGCACGGTGTCGCCGACCTTGTAGCCGGCCCGCTCGGCGGTCCTGGAGTCGATCAGGACCTCGCCCTCGCCGCTCGGCGCGTGGCCGCTGACGAGCGGGTAACGGGCGTCCCTGGTGCCCCAGTAGTTGCCGCCCTCGGACTGCCAGCCGCCGCCGATCAGCTTGCCGTGCTTGTCGGCGATCGCGGTGAAGCCGGAGACGACGCCGGTGGCGGAGGCGGCCCCGGGGACCTTCGCCGCCTTGTCGAGCAGGGCCTGGGTGAGGTCGGGCGTCCTGCCGACCTGGTCGCCCTTGGAGTCCTGGTGCCTGGCCTGGACGGCCACGTCGACGCCCTCGAAGCCCTTGGCCGAGCTGTTCTGGTAGGCGTCCGAGATGGTGTTGGTGAAGACCAGGGTGCCGGAGACGAACGCGACGCCGAGCATGACGGCGAGCACGGTCATCAGCAGCCGGGCCTTGTGCGCGAGGACGTTGCGCAGGGCGGTGCGGAACATCAGCTGGTCCGGCCCTTCGCGTCGAACTGCTTCATGAAGTCGAGGACCGTCTCGGCCGTCGGCCGGTACATCTCGTCGACGATCCGGCCGTCGGCGAGGAAGACCACGCGGTCGGCGTACGCGGCCGCCACCGGGTCGTGGGTGACCATGACGACGGTCTGGCCCAGCTCTCGCACCGAGTTGCGCAGGAAGCCCAGCACCTCGGCGCCGGAGCGGGAGTCGAGGTTTCCGGTCGGCTCGTCACCGAAGATGATCTCCGGCCGGGACGCGAGGGCGCGGGCCACGGCGACGCGCTGCTGCTGGCCGCCGGAGAGCTGCGAGGGACGGTGGCCGAGCCGGTCCCGGAGGCCGACCATCTCGATCACGTTCTCCAGCCACTGCTTGTCCGGTTTCCGACCCGCGATGTCCATCGGGAGGGTGATGTTCTCCAGCGCGGTCAGCGTCGGCAGCAGGTTGAACGCCTGGAAGATGAACCCGATCTTGTCCCGGCGCAGCCTGGTCAGCTGCTTGTCCTTCAGGGAGCCCAGCTCGGTGTCGCCGATCCGCACGGAACCGGAGGAGAAGGTGTCGAGGCCGGCCACGCAGTGCATCAGCGTGGACTTGCCCGAGCCGGACGGCCCCATGATCGCGGTGAACTCGGCCTGCCGGAACTCGACGGTGACCCGGTCCAGGGCGACCACCTGGGTCTCGCCCTGGCCGTAGATCTTCGAGAGGTCCGTGGCACGTGCGGCCACGGAAGTGGTCCGCCGGTCGGCGATAGGTGTGGTGGACACGGAAGGGCGCTCCTGTCGGGACGACGGTGTTCATGGGGACCGCACCATCGTCTCGGCCGAACCGGCCCGTGTAGTCAGCCGCAGTTCCGGTTCCGGGGGGCGACCAAGGGGGGACCGGCGGGGTGCCGGGTCATACCTGGGGATGACACCGGACCCCGAGACCAGGATCCGGAACCGGGCGCTCCCAGTCGTCGAGAACGGGTGGAGCCCCCTTGTTCGGACGGTGAAATTCCGTCATTCCGTGTACGCGCCCACCCACCGCGCGTAACGCTATTGGCAAGTGCGGATGGCTCGTTCCGGGTGCTGATGCTCCCTCAGACGTCAATAAAATAAGACAACATCGGGTCGCCCGTCCGCTGTTCGGGGGACGCCTCCCGATAGGGTCGGAGCCTCGTAGCGGAGCCCATGGCCTGCCCGGATGGTGGAATGCAGACACGGCGAGCTTAAACCTCGCTGCCCCTCGCGGGCGTACCGGTTCAAGTCCGGTTCCGGGCACTTTCGCTGCCATTGCGCCGTTCCTGCCCATACGGCAGGTCGGCGCCGTCGCTCTCGTATCCCGTGGTGACAGGCGTCCCCACGATGTACATCGCGCGCCTGGAAGCCGCCACGCGGGACTCCCGCCGGCCGCCGCTGGACCGCCCCTTCTCCGGAGGCTCGGCGCTCCCGGTCACAGTGCTCGACGAGTTCCAGCAGGTCTTCGACTGCAACTGTGGCGGTGGTGCGGCCGGGTGTCCGGCAGGAGCCGCGGCTCGGCGCGGAGATCGTGGCCTGGAGCGGGGAGCGGCTCGCCGCGTACAAGTGCCCCGGCCGGTTCGAGTTCCCCGATGCCTTCCCGCTCGGCCCCGGCGGAAAGGCCCTGCAACGTGAGCTGACGGCTCTGCTCGGCGCCCGGTCCTGATCTTTCCCTGCCGCCCTGCCGTGCCCGGCTCCCGCTCTCTACGACACGTGTTGCACAGACAACACATGTCGTGGAAAGCTCTGGAGCTGGAACCCTCGGAAGGGAAGAGACACCCATGAGCATGGACAGTGCGGCGCCGTCGTCGGCCGCGGCCGACGCCGAGCGCATCGGCCCGGATCTCTGGTGGCTCACCGGCATCCTGGTGCTGGGAGGCTTCGCCACCCTGCTGGACAGTACGATCGTCAATGTCGCGGTCGGCACTCTCGCCAAGGAGTTCGACGCCGGGCTGTCCGCCGTCCAGTGGTCCGTGACCGGCTATCTGCTGGCCCTCTGCATGACCATCCCGCTCAGCGGATGGGCGGTCGAGCGCTTCGGCGCCAAGCAGACCTGGCTGTTCTCGCAGGTGGTATTCCTCGCCGGATCATTGCTCGCCGGGCTCTCATGGTCGGTCCAGAGCCTGATCGTCTTCCGTGTGCTCCAGGGCGTCGGCGGCGGCCTGGTGATGCCGGTCGGCCAGTCGCTGCTGGCCCAGGCGGCGGGTACCAAGCGGCTCGGCCGGCTGATGGGCATCGTCTCGATCCCTGCGATGTTCGCCCCGGTCGTCGGGCCGACGCTCGGCGGAGTCGTCATCGACCACACCGGCTGGCGGTGGATCTTCTACCTCAACCTGCCGCTCGGCCTCGCGACCATCGTGTTCTCACTCCTGAAGATCAGCAACGTGGTCGCCCCGGGCAGGTCCCGGCTCGACGTCCTGGGCCTCGCACTCCTCGCGCCCGGCCTCGGCGCCTTCCTGTACGGCCTGTCCGAGGTGGGCAGCCAGGGCGGCTTCGACAACGACGGCACGATCGCCGGACTCGTCGTCGGGGCGGTACTGATCCTCGCCTTCTGCGCGCACGCGCTGCGCACCCGCTTCGCGCCCCTGATGGACCTGCGGCTGTTCAAGGAGCGCAACTTCAGGAGCGGCACGTCGGCCACCTTCTTCCTGAGCATGGCGATGTTCGGGGCGATGATCCCGCTTCCCCTGTACTTCCAGCTCGTGCGCGGGGCGGACGTCATGGAGTCCGGCCTCCTGCTGATGCCGCAGAGCATCGGCTACTTCCTCGCCATCGTGGTGGTCGGGAAGCTCACGGCCGCCCTCGGGGCCCGTTCGGTCAGCGTCGCGGGCGTCTTCCTGGCCGTGATCGGCACCGTTCCGTTCGGGCTGATCACGGCCGACAGCAGCAAGGTCCTGCTCTGCTCGTCCATGGTCGTACGCGGTTTCGGGTTCGGCGCCGCCATGCTGCCGTGCATGACCACGGCCTACTCGGGCCTGAAACCCGCCTCGGTGCCCCACGCGACCAGCGCCTTCAACATCTTCCAGCGGATCGGCGCGTCCCTCGGCACGGCCGCCCTCGCCGTGGTGCTCCAGCAGCGCGCCACGGACGAACTGGACGGCCGCGCCGCGGGGCTGACCCAGGTCCTGCCGGGCGGCGACATCGCCCACTCGCTGGCGGGCGCCTTCTCGGTCACCTTCTGCTGGGCCCTCGGGCTGACCGTGCTGGCGCTCCTGCCGTGCGTCACGCTGCCGGGCCGGGTGCCACGCGACCACTTGGCGCCCGCCTCCCGGACCGCGCAGCTGACCGAACCCGCGGCCTGACCCGGAACAGGACCCGGGCCCGGCATGCGCGCGCATACCGGGCCCGAGTCCGTTCATCCGTGTGCCGGGCCGGTCGGCGCGCGGCGCGGCCGACGCACGGAGCCTGAACGCGGTGCGGGCGGTGGAGGAGGGCATGCGGGCCGCGCACGCGCTGGCCGGCGAGGCGTAACGGGCCGGCGACCTCAGGGGGCGCGCCGCAGTCCCTCCCACGCAGCGGCCGCCACGGCCTCGGCGGACAGCAGGTCCGGCCTCGTCAGCCATCGGGTGATCAGGCCGACGAAGGCGCCCGCGACGTAGTGCGCCCGCAGGTCGTTCGGCGGCGCCCCGTCGGACCGGGCACTCGCTGCGTCCATCTGCGCCGTGACCTCGTCGGCGAGCAGGTCACGGAGATGGTTGACGAACCTGGCCGTACCGTTCGGTCCCAGCATCTGCCGGTAGAGCCTGGCGTTCGACTCCACATGCCGGAAGAGCTCGACGAGCTCGGCGGGCATCCGGTCCGGCGGGCAGGCGAGCGGGCAGCGCGCGGCCGCGCGGGCGAGAGCGGTGATCTCGCTCTCCATGGCGGCGAGCAGCAGCTCGTCCCGGTCCTTGTAGTGCTGATAGACCGTGGCCCGGTTCACGGTGGCCCGTTCCGCGATGTCGGCCATCGTGATGGTGTCGGCGTCGCGTTCCGATGCCAGTTCCAGCGCGGCCGTCCGTAGCAGCGCACGCGTCCTGAGCACGCGAGGGTCGACGCGGCTCCCCGAGGTCCCGGCGGTGGGTTCCAACACCTTGCCAGACTACCGCCTGAACGACATCGAATGGATAAGCAACACCTGTTGCCGTGGCCGCACGGTCCGCGGATGGCGTCGCGGGCGTCGTCGGACGCCAGATCGTCCGCGGACGCCAGTACCGCGTCGAACTGCCGGCGTTCCCGGGTTCTCATTTCGTCGACGCCGAAGTCGGCGCTGTGGACCGAGCCGATTCCGTCGAGGGAGCGGATCACGCCCTCAATGCCATAGCGGTGAATCGTGCACTGGATTATCAGGGCGATGTGCAACCCGGCCGCGCGCCGAGCGGCTCACCCCTCGTAGACGGTCAGGACCGCCCCGTCCACCTCGATGCGGCGGCCCGCGCGCATGCCGTTGCGGCGCAGGGTGCGCAGGCACTCCTCGAAGAGGGCGAGTTCGGCCGGGTCCAGGATGGCGGCGGCCAGGTCCAGGAGCTCGGTGACCGAGGTGTCGGTCAGGACCTCGGGAAGTTCCCCGGCGAGCAGGACGACGGACTCGCCGTCGGGTTTGCGGACCACGGCCGTCGCCGGCCCGCCGTGCACGAACAACACATGTCCCCCTGAGAGCCCGTGGTCGTGCGGCTCTCGCGTTTCCCGGGCAGTGAGGCAGAGACTAGCGGCGGATCTTGACGCTTTCGTGCGGAGTTGGATTCTTTTTCCGACTTGACGGAAGAGTGCCCGGGAAGGGCCCGGCGGCGCTCACTTCTCGCGGGGCGCGCGGTCCAGCAGCGACTCGACGAGCGCGGTGACGTGCCGGCGGTCGTCGGCCGACAGTTTCTGGACACTGGCGATGAGCAGCGCGACCTCGGGGTCGGCGGCGCCGGCGTCCGCGGCGCCGTCCGGACCGGCGGCCGGCGAGGTGTCGTACACGTGGATCCCGCAGGCCTCGGCGGCCGCGCGGCGCACCGCCTCGAGCGGGAGTTCCAGGCCCTTGGCCAGGCCCTCCAGGGTCGTGGCCTGGGGCATGCGGACCACGCGCTCGGTGGTGGCCAGGTGGTGGACGGTGGAGCGGGGGATGCCGCCGCGCCGTGCCACGTCGCCGTAGGACCAGCCCTTGCGGTCGAGGTGCTCACGGATCAACTGCTGCAGTGCGTTGGCCACTGACCGTCACTTCCTGCTCGCCGCCTGCGGGGTCCTGCCATGTCGCGGCCGATTCTACGGGCGGGTAGCCGTTCGGCCGAGAGGGTGATTTTCCGAAGGGGTTGCGCGGCGGGTTCCCGAGCCCGTAGTGTCCAATCTCGTTGGACAGCACGTCCGACCAGATTGGACAGAGTCCGGGGGGAACCTGACTCGTTCCGATCGGAAATGTCTATCCCTGAGGGGGAAATGATCATGATGGACGCCCATGAGCTCGAGGCCGAGTCCGCGGAGCTGCTGCCGGGTCGTGAGGCCCTGGGCCGGCTGAAGTTCGGCTTCGGCAAGACGGTCAACGTCACCAAGCACGTCGCGAACATCAGCGCCCACAACGAGTCCGCCGCGCTGAACGACCACTCGTCGTGGTCGGTGGCCGACTCCGGCGCCGGTCAGACCATCAGCGTCACCCAGTAACACCGCCCTGGCGCACGGCGCCGGCACCGAGATCGACCTCAACCTCACCGCACACGAAACGAAGGGACATCCGTCATGAGCATGGACATGAACGAGCTGGAGAACGAGTCCGCCGAGCTGCTCCCGGGCCGTGAGGCCCTCGGCCGCCTGAAGTTCAGCTTCGGCAAGACGGTCAACGTCACCAAGCACATCGCGAACATCGACGCGTCCAACCAGTCCGCCGCGCTGAACGACCACAGCGCCTGGTCGGCCGCCGAGTCGTCGGCCGCGCAGACGATCAGCGTCACCCAGTAGTTCCCAGGAGCGCCACCGCCGTCGCCCCGGCGGTGGCGCTCCCGGCGGTTCGGGGGGAACACATCGGGGATCCGGGGGGAGACCACACATGACGGTGCTCGGGGACGGAGCCGCCGCACTCTACGACACGGGCCCGGTGCCCGGACCCGGCGGCTGGCCGGTGACCTACGAGCAGGTGGCGACGGGCACCCTGCCGGTGGTCGACCCGCCCTCGCCGGTCCCGAGGCTCAGCGCGGGGCTGCGGCTGCACGGTGAGTACCAGGGGTCGGGGTTCACCGAGCCCAAGTACATCGCCCGTCGGGGGGACGGGCAGGTCGTGCAGCTGTCCAGGCTGCTGTACCTGGTGGCGTCGTCGGTCGACGGCGTCCGCGATGCCGAGGCCATCGCGCACCGGGTCAGCGCCCGCTTCGGACGCGAGGTCAGCGGTGAGAACATCCGCTACCTCGTCGAGAAGAAGCTGGAACCGCTGGGCGTGACGGTCCCGGAGGGCCAGGAGGACGACGAGGTCGACGCCCCGCGCTCCGACCTGCTGCTCGCCCTCAAGGGCCACCGGGTGATCTTCAACGAGCGGCGTACGGCGAAGATCGCGCGTTCGCTGGCGTGGCTGCACCGGCCGGCCGTGGTCGCGCTGGTGCTCGGCTCGGCCGTGGCCATGGACGTCTGGCTGTTCGGGTTCTTCGGGGCGATCGAGCCCGTCCTGGAGGTGCTCGACCAGCCGGTCCTGATCCTCGTCGTCTTCGTGCTCACCGTGGCCTCCCTCGTCTTCCACGAGTTCGGACACGCCTCCGCGTGCAGATACGGAGGGGCCCGGCCCGGCTGCATCGGGTGCGGGCTCTTCCTCATCTGGCCCTCGATGTACACCGACGTCACCGACGTCTACCGGATCGGACGGGGCGGCCGGCTCCGCACCGACCTGGGGGGCGTCTACTTCAACGTCGTCTTCATGCTGGCGATGGCCGGCGCCTACTTCGCCACCGGGGCCCAGTTCTTCCTGGCCACGGTGTATCTCGGGCACTTCGAGATCATGGAACAGCTGATGCCGGCCGTACGGCTGGACGGCTACTACATCCTCGGCGACCTGGCCGGGGTCCCGGACCTGTACGGCAAGATCAAGCCGATCCTGCTGGGCCTGGTGCCGGGACCGAGGGGGGACCGGGCACGTCAGGAGGTCGCCGGGCTGAAGAAGTCGGCGCGGGCCATCGTCGCCACCTGGGTGCTGACGATGGTCCCGCTGATCATCGGCGAACTCGGGTACGCGCTGTGGAACCTGCCGCGCATCCTCACCACGATGACCCGCTCGCTGACCGAGCAGCTCCTCGGCACCGGCGGTGCGTTCGTGCACGGCCAGGTGGTCGAGGGGCTGGTCGGGACGATCGGCTGCGTGATGCTGCTGTGCCCGATGGCCGGTGTCGTCTACCTGTCCGTGAAGATGGGCGGCCGGATCTTCCGGGCCGCGCAGCGCTCCACGGCGGGCCGGCCGAGGCTCCGGCTGGCGATCTGCGCCCTCGCCCTCGCCGGGCTCACCGGGCTCAGCTACGCCTGGATGTCCGGGGTGACCCCGAAGCCGCTGCCCAAGCAGCCGCCGATCGCACCGATCCTCCAGCCGGGGGTGCCGACCACGGAACCGCCGCCGGCGCGGCAGGCCTCGACCCCGGACCGGCCGGCGGACTCCGGCGCCCCCTCGGACACCGTGTCCGGCGGGCCGTCCGGCCAGGCCGGAGCGAGCGCCGGGCCCTCGGCCGGGGAGACGTCGCGCGGCGCGTCCGCCTCGGCGTCGCCCTCCGCCTCGGTGCCCGGCAACCCCGGGCAGACCGGCCCCACCAAGTCGCAGGCGCCGGCCAGCGGGGGACCGGTCACCGAGCCGGTGTCCTCGCCGCCGGAGAGCGTCCCGGCGTCGCCGACGCCCACTCCGTCGGAGAGCATCCCGGTCTCCCCGACCCCCAGCCCGTCCCCGCCGCCGGCCACCGACCCGCCGCCGAGCCCGGCCCCGGCCACGTCCTGACGGGCCGTCTCGAACAATCTTCCGCAGGAGCACAGGAGCACTCCATGAGCAGTCACCGAAAAACCCGCACCACCCCAGGTCCGCTCACCCGGCGCGCCGTCCGGATCGGCCTGTTCGCCGCCGGGGTCGCCGGGGCGGCCACCGCCGTACCCGCGCAGGCGGCCACCGCGGCCCCGCACGCCGCGGTCGTCTCCGACCACGTCTTCAGCCACGCCGACCGCGGGCACCACACCCAGATCCGGGACTCCTTCACGGTCCGCCAGTTCGGCACCGTGAACGCCGCCGGCGTCCGCAACCAGGCCAACGCCGTCTCGGCCGGCTGCTCGGCGGACGACCACTGCCGCTCGGTGGCCCTCTCCTTCCAGATCGTCACGATCGCCGGGGAGCACACCCACCTGAACGCCGTGAACCTCAGCGACGCCGCCAACAAGGAGTGCACGGGCTGTCAGACCCTCGCCGGGGCCTACCAGTTCGTGGTCTCCACGCCGACCGCGCTGCGCTTCGACGGGGCCACCCAGAACAAGCTCGACGACATCCACCGCCGTCTCGACGCGCTGACCCGCTCCACCCTGCCCGCCGACGAACTGCGCACGAAGGCCGACGGGCTCGCCGCCGAGGTCACCGCCGTCCTGCACGACGCGGTCGCGAACGCCCCGAAGGGCGACCCGGCCAAGGACGTCACCCTCCACCGCCACCTGGACGGCTGGCCGGGTCACTGACCCGTCCCGCAGGTTCCCGCACACCGGCCGCCGGGCCCACGACCGCCTTCCGCGGACCCGGCGGCCGGCCGCGTGGGCCGCGTCGACATCGGGTGTGTCCATTGACATGGGGTATGGGCGGGCGGAGACTCAGGGGAATGGAGTGAACTAAATTTCACCAGACGAACATCGCGAGTGCATCGAGATGTGCACCGTGACGAACATCGAAGGGAACGACCGATGCGCACCACCGTCGGCATCATCGGAGCCGGACCCGCCGGGCTCCTCCTCGCGCGGCTGCTGCACAACGCGGGCATCGACTCGGTCGTCCTGGAGAGCCGCGACCGCTCCTACGTCGAGCACCGCCAGCGCGCCGGGATCCTGGAGCAGGGCACGGTGGACGTGCTGCGTGCGGCCGGCGCCGGGGAGCGCCTGGACCGCGAGGGGCTGCGCCACGACGGCATCGAGCTGCGGTTCGCGAAGCAGCGCCACCGCGTCGACTTCCCCGGCCTCACCGGCGGCCGGTCCGTGACGGTCTACGCCCAGACCGAGGTCTGCAAGGACCTCATCGCCCTCCAGCTCAAGGAGGGCGGCCCGCTGCTCTTCGAGGCGGAGGCGCTGGCGGTGGAGGGCGCCGAGAGCGAGCGGCCGCGGATCCGGTTCCGGCACGAGGGCCGCGAGTCCGTCCTGGAGTGCGACTACGTGGCCGGCTGCGACGGCTTCTGGGGCGTCGCCCGCGCCGCCTTCCCCGAGCCCCTCTCCCGGGTCTTCGAACGCGCCTACCCCTACGCCTGGCTGGGCATCCTCGCCGACGTCGCCCCCTCCCACGACGAGCTGGTCTACGCCCGCCACGAGCGGGGCTTCGCCCTCCTGTCCATGCGCTCCCCGTCCGTGTCCCGCCTCTACCTGCAGGTCCCCGCCGGCACCGATGCGGAGGAGTGGACCGACGAGGCGATCTGGGACGAGCTGGAGCGGCGCTTCGAGACCGACGACGACTGGCGCCTGGAGCGCGGCCCGATCACCCAGAAGTCGGTCACGCCCATGCGGTCCTACGTCCACGAGCCCATGCGGCACGGCAGGCTCCTCCTCGCGGGGGACGCCGCCCACATCGTGCCGCCCACCGGCGCCAAGGGGCTGAACCTGGCGGTGGGCGACGTCGTGACCCTCGCCCGCGCCCTGGTCCACGAGAAGGAGACCGGCTCCCCGGAACTGCTCGACGCCTACTCGGCGACCTGCCTGCGTCGCGTCTGGCAGGCCGAGCGGTTCTCGTACGACATGACGAGCATGCTCCACCCCGGCCCCGGCGACACCCCCTTCGACGCCCGGCTCCAGCTGGCCCGGCTCGGCCGGATCGCGTCCTCCCGGGCGGCCGAGACCGACCTGGCGGAGGCGTACACCGGCTTCCCGCTGGACGCCTGAGGGATCTCCGGCCGGTTCCGGTCGTGTTCCGGCTTCGTCATGGAATGAAGCCCTCCGTGGCCGGGAATCAGGGCTCCGCGTAGCGTGTTGCGCAGCACGGTGAGGGAAAGATCCTCCGCAGGTAGTAGGGTCAGTCTTTTGCCAATCCATTACTCTTGACGCCAAGGCCGCGCAAGGTGGCCATGGAGGAGTGAAATGAGGAGCAGCAACCCGGTCTTCTCGCGACGGGGGTTCAGCCGCGACAACGGCTACGCGGGCTTCAACACCGCGCCGCAGGCCGGGTACGCACAGGGCAACCCGTACGCGCAGAACCCGTACGCGAACAACCCGTACGCCCAGCAGGACCTCCAGCAGGGCGCCCCGCCGCAGGCCCCGACCACCACCGGCCGGATGACGATGGACGACGTCGTCATGCGCTCGGGCATGACGCTCGGCACGGTCGCCGTCGGCGCGATCCTCGCCTGGGCGCTGCTGCCGATCTCGGCCACCAGCTACGGCCTGGCCGTCGGCTCCGCGATCATCGCGTTCGTCCTGGCCATGATCCAGAGCTTCAAGCGCACCCCGGTGCCCGCGCTGATCCTGGGATACGCCGCGTTCGAGGGCGTCTTCCTCGGCGTCATCAGCGAGATGTACAACAGCCGGTGGAGCGGCGCCCCGTTCCAGGCGGTGCTCGGCACCCTGGCGGTCTCGGCCGCGACACTGCTGGTCTACAAGGCCGGCTGGATCCGCGTCACCGCCCGCTACGCCCGCATCGGCATGGCCATCGCCATCGCCTTCGTGCTGGTCATGGCGGTCAACCTGCTGCTGGTCGCGTTCGGCGTCGCCGACAACGGCGGACTGCGCAGCTTCGGCCCGCTCGGCGCGCTCGTCGGCGTCATCGCGATCCTGCTCGGCGCGTTCTTCCTGACCCTCGACTTCAAGCAGATCGAGGACGGCATCGCCTACGGCGCCCCGAAGAACGAGGCCTGGCTGGCCGCGTTCGGCCTCACCATGACGCTGGTGTGGATCTACGTCGAGATGCTGCGCCTGGTGGCGATCTTCAGCAGGGACTAGCCGCGCCAGGAGAAGTGAGAAGGGCCCCGGGGCACCGCCCCGGGGCCCTTCGCCGTCTGTGTGCGTGCGCGCCTAGAGAAGTTTGCGCGCGGCCCTCCTCAGGTCGTACTCGTGGATCAACGCCTTCGCGTGGCCGTACGCGAGGTTGTGCTCGTGGCGGAGCCAGCTGACCTTTTCCTCGAAGCGGAAGAGGGCCGGGCCTTCGTCGACGGTACGCAGCCAGTCGGACACTTCACGACCGGTGCAGTGGGGGATGCGGGCGAGCATGTTGCGATGGGTCTCCTCGGAGAAGACTTGGGACATCGGCGCCTCCGGTGCGCAAAGGGGGTTGTAGCCGGTCCTTCACGTCACCGTGCCTGAGTGTTGGCGTGTTGGCAACAGTCGTGACAGGACAGCCGGTGGCACGCGTTACGCTCACGGCGTGGTTGATACGACGCCTCTGACCCGTGCAGTGGAACACTTCGCCGACAAGCTGAGGGCGGCACCGCAGAGCCGGCTGCAGCGGGGCGCCGCCGCGGAGGCGCTGGGACTGGCGAGGGAGTTGGCCCGCTGGGCGCAGGCCGTCGAGGAGCCGGGCGCGGAGAGCCGGGAGATGCCGGACGCGGGGATGTTCGCGGTGGCCGACCAAATCACGGTGGCCGGGAACGACTTGGCGGTGGTGCTGAAGAACGACGCCGAGGTGGGGGATGCGGTGCGGCTGGTGGAGGAGGCGCAGAAGAGGGCGGGGGTGTGAGGCCGCCGTGCGTTCTCGGGTGCGGGTGCGAGGGGGTTGCTCGCGCAGTTCCCCGCGCCCCTAAAAGAAAGGTGCGCTGCAGTGCGCCCCTTTAGGGGCGCGGGGAACTGCGCGAGAAGCCCCATGCACCCGCACCCGGCCAAGCACCTCAGAGCGACGCTATGACCCGGTCCGCCAGGATGTACACGTTCTCCTCGCCGCACGCGAACGTCAGCGTGTAGGCGCCGGAGATCCCGGAGCCACCCAGCAGGTACGGCGTCTCGCCCGCGCCCAGCGCCGCGGCCAGCCGCTCCGCCGTCTCCCGGTGCCCCGGCGTCATGCACAGGGTCGTGCCGTCGGCGAAGACGTAGACGTCCAGCGTGCCCAGCGGGCCCGGGCGGACGTCGGAGAGTTCGACCTGGGACTCGGCCAGCTGCTCCAGCGTCGCGACCGTACGCTCGTGGTCGTTCACCACCGGCGACTGCACCGGCACGAAGTCCGGATGGGACGGGTGACGGCGGCGGGCCGCCGCCAGTTCCGGGGACTCCCCGGCGAACTCGTCGCTCTCCGCGGTCGGCTCGGCGACCGGTTCCAGGCCCACGAAGTCCGTCTGCCGGGGCAGGAAGGGCTCGCCGTCCGCCAGGCCCAGCAGCGACGGCGCGTCGGAGGCGTCACGCGCCTCCTGCGCGGCCCAGAAGGCACGTGCCTCGGCCAGCTCCCGCTCCCGCTCCTCGGCCAGCGCCTCCGCCACGGCGGCGCGTATCTCCTCGGCGTCGGCATGGCTGCGAGCCGCCGGCATGAGGGCGCGCAGCGTCGCGGCCTGGTTCTGGGCAAGCTGGGTGTGCAGCTCGGCGACCTGACGGCGCAGCTTCAGTACGGTGCGCAGGACAGCGACGCCCACGGCGCCCGTGGCGGCCGTGGTGAGCAGCAAGGCGATCGGCATGGCGCTCACTGACGTACTCCCGGTTCAAAGTCGACCCCCGACTTCCTACATCAGCTTGAAGGGTGGACTATCAAGCTGTCAGTGCGTAACGTCACGAAACGGACAGGACTTTGGTCCTGCCGTTTGCCTGGACAGCCACGCTGACCTGCGGTGATACCCCCTCAGAGGGAGATACGTCACATCCTGGGGGAGATTGGATCACAAATCGGCCCGGCGTTCGGGGTTTTCTCGAACACCGGGCCGCGGTGTCACGGTGGGTCCCGTGACGGTCACTCAGGGGTGAAGCGGGGGTCGTACGGGACTCAGCTGAGGCGCTCGATGACCATCGCCATGCCCTGGCCGCCGCCGACGCACATCGTCTCCAGACCGAACTGCTTGTCGTGGAACTGGAGGGAGTTGATGAGCGTGCCGGTGATACGGGCGCCGGTCATGCCGAAGGGGTGGCCGACGGCGATGGCGCCGCCGTTCACGTTCAGCTTCTCCAGCGGGATGTTCAGGTCGCGGTAGGAGGGGATCACCTGGGCGGCGAACGCCTCGTTGATCTCGACCAGGTCGATGTCGTCGATGGTGAGACCGGCGCGGCTCAGGGCCTGCTTGCTCGCCTCCACCGGGCCGAGGCCCATGATCTCGGGGGAGAGGCCGGTGACGCCCGTCGACACGATCCGGGCGAGCGGGGTCAGGCCGAGCTCGCGGGCCTTGGTGTCGCTCATGATGACGACCGCGGCGGCGCCGTCGTTGAGCGGGCAGCAGTTGCCTGCGGTGACCAGGCCGTCGGGGCGGAAGACCGGCTTCAGGCCCGCGACGCCCTCCAGGGTGACGCCGGCGCGCGGGCCGTCGTCCTTGCTGACGACCGTGCCGTCGGGCAGCGTCACCGGGGTGATCTCGCGCTCCCAGAAGCCGTTCTTGATGGCTTCCTCGGCGAGGTTCTGGGAGCGGACGCCGAACTCGTCCATGTCCTGGCGGGTGACGCCCTTGATGCGGGCCAGGTTCTCGGCGGTCTGGCCCATCGCGATGTACGGGTCGGGGAGCAGGCCGTCCTCGCGCGGGTCGTGCCAGGTGGAGCCGGTCGACGCGGCGGTGGCGGCGGTACGGGCCTGGGCCTCGGCGAAGATCGGGTTCGTGGTGTCCGGGAGGCCGTCGGAGCTGCCCTTGGCGTAGCGGGAGACCATCTCGACGCCGGCCGAGATGAAGACGTCGCCCTCGCCGGCCTTGATGGCGTGCAGGGCCATGCGGCTGGTCTGCAGGGACGAGGAACAGTAGCGGGTGATCGTGGTGCCGGGCAGGAAGTCCATGCCCATCTGCACGGCGACGATCCGGCCGAGGTTGTAGCCCTGCTCGCCGCCGGGGAGGCCGCAGCCGAGCATCAGGTCGTCGATGTCCCGCGGGTCCAGCTCGGGAACCTTGGCGAGGGCGGCCTGGATGATCGTCGCGGTGAGGTCGTCGGGGCGCAGGTCCTTCAGGGAGCCCTTGACGGCACGGCCGATCGGGGAACGGGCGGTCGAGACGATGACGGCTTCGGGCATCACGGCTCCAATGAGGGGGTTGGCAGGGCCGCTTCGGAAGTTACCTGTACGTAAGTCATCGGTCACCGGTGTCGGAGTGTGACACTGGCCGCACTTTCTAAGCGCTTGCTTTTTGGGTGCCGAGGGGAGTGGGTCCGTGCGGGTCCGGTGGGGGCTGGTCGCGCAGTTCCCCGCGCCCCTGACGGGGCGCTGTCCCGCCGGCCCGCCTCGCCCTAGTCGGTCGTACCCGCCCTCGATCTCGCCTCTTCGGACGCGGGGTCGGACGGGAGTGGCTCCACCTGCTGGCGCCGGCGGCGTTTCAGCAGAGCCCACGGTCCGCGCGGACCCGTCGGCATCGCCGCCGTGACCTCCGTGCCGGCCTCGGCCGCCGCCTCCGCCGCGGCCCGTGCGACCGGCAGGAAGCCCTCGCGGCGGGTGACGTCGGGGCGCTCCTCGTCCGCCGGCCACAGACCCAGGGCCGCGCAGACCGTCGGCAGCACCGCCATCGCCGCCGTGGCGTACCCCTCCGCCGAGGGATGGAAGCTGTCGGGGCCGAACAGCTCGCGCGGATGGGCCGCGAACTCGGGGCCGAGCAGGTCGCCGAGTGACACCGTGCGGCCGCCCTGCTCCACCGTCCCGATGGTCTGGGCCGCCGCCAGCTGCCGGGACGCCCGCCGGGCCAGCCAGCGCAGCGGCTGCCGTACCGGCTCGATCGTGCCCAGGTCGGGGCAGGTGCCGACCACCACCTCCGCCCCCGCCGTGCGCAGCCGGCGGACGGCCGCCGAGAGGTGGCGGACCGAGCGGGTCGGCGGCATGCGGCGGGTGACGTCGTTGGCGCCGATCATGATCACGCAGACGTCGGGGACGGGCGAGGCCGTGCCCAGCACCAGGGCGACCTGCCGGTCCAGGTCGTCGGACTGGGCGCCGGGGAGCGCCACGTTGCTGAGCATCACCGGGCGCTCGGCGACCGCGGCGAGGCCGGACGCCAGCAGCGCACCCGGGGTCTGGGCGGCGCGGTGCACGCCCTGCCCGGCGGCCGTGGAGTCGCCGAGCATGGTCAGTCGGATGGGCGGCTCACCGGAGGCGCCGTAACCGTCGCCGTAGCGGCCGTCCGCCACCGGCACCCGGCCGCCGCTGGTGCCGTTGTGCACCGCCGTCCTGGCCATCCGCACCTCGGCCAGCACCAGGCCCACCGCGGCCGCGCCGACCAGCCCGACCCCGCCACCGCCGTACGCCGCTCCGGCCGCGATCCGCCGGGCCACCCGCGCCCTCGACATGTTCGTCATGCGTCGCCGCCACCTCCTCGTTGCCGCTCATCCACTCCTTGCCCCGTACAGCCCGTGCGTCAATCTCAACGGGGAGTGAACCTCCGGAGCGGGGCCTTAGGCTGGCGGCACAAACAGGACCACACCTTTTGCAAGCAACCGGAGACAACGGTGCGATTCCACGACTCGATGATCAGCCTCGTCGGCAACACCCCGCTGGTGAGACTCAACAGCGTCACCCAGGGCATCCAGGCCACCGTCCTCGCCAAGGTCGAGTACTTCAACCCGGGCGGGTCCGTGAAGGACCGCATCGCGCTGCGGATGATCGAGGCCGCGGAGAAGAGCGGCGAGCTGCAGCCCGGCGGGACCATCGTCGAGCCGACCAGCGGGAACACCGGGGTGGGGCTCGCGATCGTGGCCCAGCAGAAGGGGTACAAGTGCATCTTCGTGTGCCCCGACAAGGTGAGCACCGACAAGATCAACGTGCTGCGGGCGTACGGCGCCGAGGTCGTCGTCTGCCCCACCGCCGTCGACCCGGAGCACCCGGACTCGTACTACAACGTCTCCGACCGGCTGGTCCGTGAGACGCCCGGCGCGTGGAAGCCGGACCAGTACTCCAACCCGAACAACCCCCTTTCGCACTATCACTCGACCGGCCCCGAGCTGTGGGAGCAGACGGAGGGGAAGATCACCCATTTCGTGGCCGGCGTCGGGACCGGCGGGACCATCTCCGGCACCGGGCGGTATCTGAAGGACGCCAGCGACGGCCGGGTGCAGGTCGTCGGCGCCGACCCCGAGGGTTCCGTGTACTCGGGCGGCTCCGGGCGGCCGTACCTCGTCGAGGGTGTGGGTGAGGACTTCTGGCCGACCGCCTACGACCGGACCGTCGCCGACGAGATCGTCGCCGTCTCGGACAAGGACTCCTTCCAGATGACCCGGCGGCTGGCGAAGGAGGAGGGCCTGCTGGTCGGCGGCTCCTGCGGGATGGCCGTCGTGGCCGCGCTGCGGGTGGCCGAGCGGCTCGGCCCGGACGACGTGGTCGTCGTCCTGCTGCCGGACAGCGGCCGTGGCTACCTCAGCAAGATCTTCAACGACGAGTGGATGGCCGACTACGGCTTCCTGGAGGACGAGGGCCCCAGCGCCCGCGTCGCTGACGTCCTCAGCGACAAGGCCGCCGGGACCATCCCCTCCCTCGTCCACATGCACCCGGACGAAACCGTCGGGCAGGCCATCGAGGTGCTGCGCGAGTACGGCGTCTCGCAGATGCCTGTCGTCAAGCCGGGCGCCGGCCACCCGGACGTGATGGCCGCCGAGGTCGTCGGCTCGGTCGTCGAACGCGAGCTGCTCGACGCGCTGTTCAGCAAGCGCGCCTCCCTGGAGGACCCGCTGGAGAAGCACATGTGCGCCCCGCTGCCCCAGGTCGGCTCCGGCGAGCCGGTCGGGGACCTGATGACGGTGCTGGGCGCGGCCGACGCCGCGATCGTCCTCGTCGAGGGCAAGCCCACCGGCGTCATCAGCCGGCAGGACCTGCTGGCCTTTCTCGCCAAGGGCGGCAAGCAGTAACGAACGTCCGGTGAACGGCCCGTGACACCGCGGAACTTGCTGTTCCCTGTCCACGTGGTGGACTTCGCGGAAGTGGTACGAGCGTGTCACGTGCGCGCAGCACCCGCTTAACACGGGTCCGGCACATTAGTGGTTGTCGGCAGGGCGGGAGCGGCTCCCCGCCCCGGCCGGCACCGAACGTCCAAGGACCTCCGGAGCGGCTCCCGGACCTCCATGGACGCCCGGACGTGAGACCCGGCCCTGACCCGGTCCATGTCCCTCGCGGGGACCGCCGTCGTCCCGCCCCCCTACTAGGGGGTGCGGCGGTCCCCGCGCACACCCCTTTGCGGCTAAACCACCGCCGCTCTCGCGGATGTGGTTCTCGCCGTCGTGGTTCCTCAATGGGTGGTGGGGGCCGTCGTCGCTTTCCAACTGCCCAGCAGTGTGAGCCGTTCCGCCGTCTCCGAGCCCGGCTCCGGGGTGTACGCCACGATCGTCTGGTCCGGGTCGGTCGGGACCGTGAGGGTCTCGTAGGGGAGGGTCAGCAGCCCCGCCACCGGGTGCTGGATGCGCTTCGTGCCGAACGCGCACTCCCGGACCTCGTGGTCCGCCCACAGCCTGCGGAAGTCCTCGCTCTTCAGGGAGAGTTCGCCGACCAGCGTGGCCATGCGGGGGTCGTCGGGGTGGCGGCCCGCGTCGATGCGCAGGTTGGCGACGGTCTGGGCGGCGACGGCGGCCCAGTCGGGGTAGAAGCCCGCGGCCGCGGGGTCGAGGAAGACCTGGCGCGGGATGTTCCGCTCGGCCGGGGCCAGGGCGCTGAACCCGTTCACCGCGTCGCCGAGCGCGTTCCAGGCCAGCACGTCCATCCGGCGGCCCAGCACGAACGCGGGCGTCCGCTCCATGCCGTCCAGCAGCAGCTGTACGCCGGGGCGGACGCGGGGCCGGGCCGGGGGGCGCGTGGTGCCGGCCTTCTTGTGCGGGCGGGCCACCGTCAGCAGGTAGGCGTGCTCGGTCTCGTCCAGCCGCAGGACCCGGGCGACGGCGTCCAGGACCGCGTCCGAGACGCTCGGCCCGCGCCCCTGTTCCAGACGGATGTAGTAGTCGACGCTCACCCCCGCCAGCTGCGCCACCTCCTCGCGGCGCAGGCCCGGTACGCGGCGCCGCCCGTGCGAGGCCAGCCCCACCTCCTCGGGCTGGATGCGGGCGCGGCGCGAGCGCAGGAAGTCTCCGAGTTCCCCGTCCATGGGTTCGATCGTAGGGGAGTCCCGTCCTTCCAACCTGGTTCTGCCAGACCCAGGAAAAGCTCAGCCCTGGGTAGGCCGCCCGGCCCCGGCGAGTGTGGAGACACGCCACCGGGGCGGTCCCGGCGGCACTTCACCAGGGAGTACCTCATGTCGTACGACAACCTGTCCGGCCGTACCGCCGTCGTCACCGGCGCCGCCAGCGGCATCGGGGCGGCCGTGGCCCTCCGGCTCGCGGAGTCGGGCGCCCGGGTGGCGCTGCTCGCCCGGCGGGCGGACCGGCTCGAGACGGTCGTGGCGAAGATCCGGGCGAACGGCGGTGAGGCCCTCGCCGTGGTCGCCGACGTCACCGACGACGCCTCCGTGCAGGCTGCGGCAGACGCCGTGCACGCGGCCTTCGGGCGCGTCGACCTCGTCGTCAACAACGCCGGCGTCATGCTGCCCAACCCCGTCGACGACGGCCGTATCGACGAGTGGCAGCGCATGCTCGACACCAACGTGACCGGTGTGCTGCGAGTGCTGCGCGCCTTCACCGGGGACCTGGTGGCGGCCGCGGCCGAGGGCCGTACCGCCGACCTCGTCAACGTGTCGTCCATCGGCGCCCACCTCGTCTTCCCCACCTTCGCGGTGTACGGCGCCACCAAGGCGGCCGTCACCTTCCTCTCGCAGTCCCTGCGCGCCGAGTTCGGGCCGCGTGACGTGCGGGTCACCAACGTCGAACCCGGTCTGACGGACACCGAGCTCGGCACCCACATCGAGGGCGAGGAGCTGCGCGAGCAGGTGGCGGGCATGTTCGACGGGATGGGCGCGCTGGCCGCCGAGGACCTCGCCGACCTGGTCGGTTACGTGGTGAGCCGCCCCCGCAACGTCAACCTGCGGCAGGTCGTCGTCCAGCCGACCCGGCAGGTGTGAGGCGGCCCCGGTGCGGTGCCGGTCAGTCCCCCTGGCCGTGGTCGCCCCGCTGGAACAGGCCGGGGTTGAGGCGGACGGCCTGGGTCGCGTTGACGCCGACGATGCCGATCCAGGTGACGATCACGCCCGTCACGCCGCCGAACGCGCCGCTGATCGCGGAGAGCGGGATCGCCAGCACCAGCGACACGATCCCGAAGCCGAAGCGCTCGCCCCAGGAGTCGGTGCCCCTGGTCCTGCCCGCGCCCCGGGCGGCCTGCATCCGCTGCTCGGCCAGGCCGCGGCGCAGCCTGCGCTCCACCGCGGTGTCGATGCGCCGGTCGATCTTCTCCAGGAACGAGTCGACCAGTTCCGACTCGTACTCCGGCCCCAGGTCCCTGCGGGCGTGCAGGGTGGCGGCGAGGTCCTTCTTCAGCTCGGTGTCGTGAACGTCCGTCATGGCGTCCACGGTAGGGGCCCGGAAAGCCCCTCGCACTGGGGAAATCCCCCGCATCCGGCGGGGGGACCGCCCTCAGGGCAGCAGCGACACCAGCCCGCTGCCTGCGTCGAGCCGGGCCGCGACCACCGACGCCCCCGCGAACCCGGGGTCCGCCCGGATCGCGTCCCGCGCCCACATCGTCTGGGCCCGCATGGTGTGCTCGGCCCAGTCGCCGGGCAGCGCCCTGGTGCGGCGGGCGGCCGGTGCGATCTCGTCGACGAGGAGTTCCAGGTGACCGGGGACGGGCGCGCCCGTGCGCAGCCGGGCCAGGGTGGCGGCGACGGCCCCGCAGCCCTCGTGGCCGAGGACCACGACCAGCGGGACGCGCAGTTCCTGCACGCCGTACTGGAGGGAACCGAGCACCGCCTCGTCCAGCACCTGACCGGCCGTCCGCATGGTCAGCAGGTCGCCGAGGCCTTGGTCGAAGACCAGTTCCGGGGCGGCCCCGGAGTCCACGCAGCCGAGCACCACCGCGAACGGAACCGCTGCGGCGGCCCGGCCGCGGCGGGCGCGGCCGGTGGCGTACCGCCGGTTGCCCTGGAGCAGTTCGTCGAGGGCCGCGCTCGCCGAGTCGGGGACGACGGCCGCCGGTACGAGCGCGACGGCCGGCGCGCCGACGGCGGTGGCCGTCGGAAGGGCCGTGGGGTTCGGGGCCATGACGCTTCCTCAGGTGCTGGCGCTGATGACGTTCATCACTGTACGCGGCGGAAACGTTACGTTCTGTTGCTGTTTAATGATCCTTGGCCCGATCATCGACCGTGCGATACCCGGCGCCGACACCCGCCGGCCCAAGCGTTCTCGCGCGTTCCCGGCAGATTCTGAGCAAGGAGGGAGGGGGGACGCATCGGATACCCCCCTGGGAGACGTTTCTGACCTGCGTACATGTCGGGGCGGACGTACTGGGGGCGGGGGAAGCGTCGCGGAAAACAGTACCAGTTAGTTGGTTTTTTGTGTGGGGGAGAGGAAAACTTAAGGCCAAGAGGACGACGCGGTGACAGCTCGGGTCACGTAGTGAAGGGGTTGGGCCATGGCCAGGCAGGAACGCGCGGAGGTCACCCGCGCCGCCATCCTCGAAGGCGCGGCGCGCGCCTTCGATGCCGAGGGGTACCACGGCACGACCCTCGGCGACATCGTCAAGGAATCCGGGGTGACGAAGGGCGCTCTCTACTTCCACTTCACGTCGAAGGAGGAGCTCGCCCAGGTCCTCGTCGACGAGCAGTTCTCCGTCCTGGACTCCGCCGCGGACGTGGGCGGCCCGGGCGTTCAGTCCGTCATCGACATACTCCACCGCATGGCGCGGCAGCTGGTGGAGAACGTCCGGGTGCGCGCGGGCATCCGGCTGGTGACCGACCAGAGTTCCAAGACCGGCATCGTCAGCGAGCCGTACACGAGGTGGATCGAGGTCTTCCGTAAGTGCCTGGTCGAGGCCCAGCAGGGCGGGGACGTCAAGGCCGACGTCGACTGCGAGCGGGTGGCCGCGCTGATCGTCGGCTCCTGGACCGGACTCCAGCTCAGCTCCCAGGTGCTGAGCGGCCGCGCGGACCTGCCCGAGCGAACGACCCTCATGTGGCAGTTGCTGCTGCCCAGCATCGTGCCGCCGCGCAGGCTGGCCCGCTTCCACCCCGAGGGCAGCACCCATGTCCTCGAACGGACCCCCGCGGCCGGCGAGCAGGCCGCCCTTGATCCTCCTCGCCCCGCCGGACAGGGCGCCAAGTAGCGCGCGCCCTTTGAGCCCCCGCGTCGCGGCTGATGTCGTCGAGCATGGTGCCGGCGTAGCCGTTCCTCCCGAACCGGTCCGCCGCCGAGACGATACGCCGCAGGGTTCTCCGGCGCGCTCCTGCTCGACCGTCCGAAGTCGCCCTCCTTGCCTGGCGACCGCGCCGACGGCGGAGTGGTAGGCGGTGTGAGCACGGAGGGTGCCCGGCCCCGCCCGCCGGTCCGCGCGTTTCCCGTCAGGCCAGCCCGTGCTGCTTCGCGTACGCGGCCGCCACGTCCTCCGGGTCCTTCTTGTCGTTGTCCACCTGACTGTTGAGCTGGGTGAGCTGCTCGGTGGTGAGGGTGTTGCCGAGCCGGGCGAGGGCCTTGCGGACCGTGTCGTCGGCCTTGCGGTCGGCGATCAGCGGGACGGTGCGCTGGCTGGGGATCAGGTTCTTCGGGTCGGTCAGCACCACCCAGTCGTTGGCGGCGATGTCGGTGTCGGTGGTGAACAGGTTCGCCACGTCCACGTCGCCCTTCTTCAACGCGCCCTTGACCAGCGGCCCGTCCGAGTCGAGCGACTTGAACTCCTTGAACTCGACGCCGTACACCTCCTGGAGGCCGACCACGCCCACCCGGCGCTTCTTCACCTCGGGCGCGGCCCCGATGACCAGCTTGCCGTTCTGCTTGGCCAGGTCGGCGAGGGAGGTCAGGCCGTACTTCTGCGCGGTCGCCCGGGTGACGACGAAGCAGTCGGAGTCGGCGGCCTGCCCGTACGGCAGCACCTGGAGGCCGGCCGGCAGCGCCAGGGTGAGCGCGTTCTGCATGGTGCCCGGCTCGTCGGAGGTGTCCTTCGGGGCGAGGTAGTTGAGCAGGGCGCCCTGGTACTCGGGCAGCAGGTCGATGTCGCCCGCCTTGAGCGCGGGGATCACGATCTCGCGGGTGCCGAGGTTCGGGCGCACCTTCACCTTCACGCCGGCCTTCTGGAGCACGGCCGCGTAGAGGTAGCCGAGCACCTGGTTCTCGGTGTAGTTGGCGGTGCCGATGGTGAGGCCGCCCTTGCTGGAGCCGCCGCCGGCGGTCGAGCCGCTGCTCTCGTTCAGGGAGGTGATGCCGCTGGAGCAGGCGGCGAGGGCGGGGACGGAACCGGCGGCGAGCAGGCCACCGAGGAGGGTGCGACGGTTCATGGGCGGGTTCCCTAGGCGGTGCGGTGGCGGAAGAGGAAGCGCTGGAGGGTGCTCAGGAGCTGGTCGAGGACGATGGCGACGACCGCGACCAGGACCGCGCCGCCGAGTACCTGGACGAGGTCGCGCTGGGCGAGGCCGTCGAAGACGTAGCGGCCGAGGCCGCCGAAGGAGACGTACGCGGCCACGGTGGCCGTGGCCACCACCTGGATGAGCGCGAGGCGCAGGCCCGTCATGATCAGGGGGAGCGCGAGCGGCAACTCGACCTGGAGGAGGACCTGGTGGCCGCGCATGCCCTGGCCGCGGGCCGCGTCCTTCACGTCCGGGTCGACGGCGGTCATGCCGGCGTAGGTGTTGGTGACGATCGCCGGGACCGCGAGGGCGACCAGCGCCACGTACACCGGCAGCATCGACAGGCCGCCCGCGAGGAAGACCAGCACCACCAGGCCGACGGTCGGCAGGGCGCGGCCGAAGGACGCCAGGTTGATGGCGAGGAACGCGCCCTTGCCGGTGTGCCCGATCAGCAGGCCGAGCGGGAGGCCGATCGCGGCCGCGATCAGGGTCGCGAGGAGCGAGTACTGGAGGTGCTCGGCGAGGCGGTGGGCGATGCCGTCCTGCCCGGCCCACTGGGAGCCGCTGGTCAGCCAGGTGCCGAGGTTCTTGAAGAGTTCGAACATGTCAGGCTCGCCTCCGCCGCCACGGGGTCAGTACGTACTGGAGCGCCACCAGCAGCGCGTCCGCGACCACCGCGAGCAGGATCGTGAGGACCACGCCCACGATCACCGGGGTCGGGAAGTCGCGCTGGAAGCCGTCGGTGAAGAGCTGGCCGAGGCCGCCGTCGCCGATGTAGGTGGCGACACTCACCAGCGAGATGGACATGACCGTGGCGATCCGGACGCCCGCCATGATCACGGGGAGGGCCAGCGGGAGTTCGACGGTGAGGAGCGTGCGCAGCGGGCGGGTGCCCATCGCCTTCGCCGCCTCCTTGGTCTTCGCGGGGACCGAGTCCAGGCCCTCGACCGTGTTCCGCAGCAGCACGACCAGCGTGTAGACGGTCAGGCCGATGACGGTCGTGGTCCGGGTCAGGCCGCTGACCGGGAGCAGCAGCACGAAGATCGCGATCGAGGGGATCGTGAAGAGCACGTTGGACAGGCCGAGCAGGAAGCCGCGCAGCGGGCGGACCCGGTGGGCGAGGACCGCGAGCGGCAGCGAGATCACCAGGCCGAAGAAGACGGCGGTCATCGCGGCCTGGAGGTGGGAGAGGGTGAGGCTGGTGAGGTCGTCGGTGTGGTCGCCGATCCACGACCAGTCGATCGTCATGCCGCCACCACCCGGGCCGCGCTGTGCGCCTGGCCGGCGTGCGCGTGGATGTCGTCGCGGGACGAGACGCCGGTGAGCCTGCCCTCGGCGTCGACGCGGGCGACGAGCCCGGTCGGGGAGGCGATCGACTCGTCGAGCGCCGCGAGCAGCGAGTCTCCGTCGGCCAGTGGCCGGAGGGGGAGTTCGGCGTCCTTCGCGGCCCAGTGCAGGGGCCTGCCCGCCGCGTCCAGGACGAGGGTCCAGGCGCCGCCCTGGGGTGCCGGGCCCTGCGGGACCTCGGCGAGGGTCTTCAGGGAGAGCAGCTTCAGGCCGCGTTCGGCGCCGAGGAAGCCGGCCACGAAGTCGTCGGCCGGACGGGCCAGGAGTTCCTCGGGCGGGGCGCACTGGACCAGGTGGCCGCCGGTGCGGAAGATCGCGATCCGGTCGCCGAGCCGGACCGCCTCGTCGACGTCGTGCGTGACGAAGACGATGGTCTTGTTCAACTCCTTCTGCAGCCGGATCAGTTCGTCCTGGAGCTGGGTGCGCACCACCGGGTCGACGGCGCCGAACGGCTCGTCCATCAGCAGCACGGGCGGGTCGGCGGCGAGGGCGCGGGCCACGCCGACGCGCTGCTGCTGGCCGCCGGAGAGCTGGTGCGGGTAGCGTTTTCCGGCGTCGGCGGCGAGGCCGACGGTCTCCAGGAGTTCGGCGGCGCGGGCGCGGGCCTTCTTCCGGTTCCAGCCGAGCAGCAGCGGGACGGTGGCGACGTTGTCCAGCACCGTGCGGTGCGGGAAGAGGCCGGCCTGCTGGATGACGTACCCGATGGACCGGCGCAGTTCGGCGGCGTCCTGCTCGGTGACGTCCTTGCCGTTCACCCTGATCGTGCCGGAGGTCGGCTCGACCATCCGGTTGATCATCCGCAGGGTGGTGGTCTTGCCGCAACCGGAGGAGCCGACCAGGACGGTGACCCCGCCCTCCGGCATCTCCAGGGAGAGATCGTGAACTGCTGTGGTGCCGTTGGGGAAGCGCTTGTGGACCGCGTCGAACTGGATCATGAGATGTCCCTTGCCCGGCTGTATAACGTCATGCAGAGTTCTCGGTAGGTGAATAGGTTGTCAACGGTCTCGCGTTAATCCGAGGTAACGGATGACCGATGGACAAGACCAGGTGTCCGGATTGAGGGAGGTTTGGGCGTGATGTCGTCTCGTATCGTGGACACTCCTGGAATAGCGCATTCCGGTCTGGTGGTCCTCGACGGCATCGGCATGGGGGTCGAGGACGTCGTACACCTCGCCGACGGCACCGCCCGCCCGGTCCCGGGCACCGAGGCGATGCGCCGCGCGGAGGAGTCCTGGAACGCCGCCCGGCAGATCGCCGCGACCGGCCGCGTCTACGGCCGCTCCACCGGCGTCGGCGCCAACCGGAACGAGGACGTGCCCACCGAGGCCGCCGCCGGACACGGGCTGCGGCTGCTGCGCAGCCACGCCGGGGCGATCGGCGACGAACTGCCCGCCCGCCAGGTCCGCGCGATGCTCGCGGTGCGCGCCAACCAGCTGCTGGCGGGCGGCGCGGGCCTCAGGCCGACCGTGGTGACCGCCCTGTGCGAGGCGCTGGAGTCGGGCGCCTACCCGATCGTCAACGAGTTCGGCTCGGTCGGCACCGGGGACATCGCGGCCCTCGCGCAGATGGGCCTCGCGCTGGCGGGCGAGCACCCCTGGCGGGGCACCGGGGCGCCGGCTGCCCAGCCGCTGGACAACAACGACGCCCTCGCCCTGATCAGCAGCAACGCCCTCACCCTCGGCCAGTCCGCGCTCGCCCTGCACGAACTGCGCGGGCTGATCGAGGCCACCCAGGTGGTGGCGGCCCTGTCACTGCTGGCCGTCGACGGCTCCCACGAGGCGTTCGCGGCGCCCGTGCACGCGGCCCGCCCGCACCGGGGGAGCGTCGAAGTCGCCCGCCGGATGCGGGAGCTGATCGGCGCCGCCGACCGGCCGACCCCGCCGCTCGGCCGGATCCAGGACCCGTACGGCTTCCGCTGCCTGCCCCAGATCCACGGCCCGGCCCACGACGCGGCCGACGCCCTGGAAGGTGTGCTGGCGATCGAGATCAACGCGGCCGCCGAGAACCCCCTCATCTCCCCCGAGGACCTGGCCGCCTACCACCACGGCGGCTTCTACCAGGCCCAGCTCGCCCTCGCCCTGGACCACTTCCGGCTCGCCGTCACCCAGGTCGCACGCCTGTCCACGTCCCGCCTCTCCTCCCTCAACGAGCCCGCCTTCACCCGCCTGCGCCCCTTCCTCGCCGACCAGGAGCCCGCCTCCTCCGGCGTGATGATCCTGGAGTACGCCGCCGGCGCCGCCCTCGGCGACCTGCGCGCCTTCTCCGCGCCCGCCTCCCTCGGGCACGCTGTACTCTCCCGAGGCGTCGAGGAGCAGGCCAGTTTCGCCTCGCTCGCCGCCCGTCAAACGCTGCGCGCCTGCCGTGCGTACCGTCTGGTGGTCGGCTGCGAACTCGTCGCCGCCGTACGGGCGCTGCGCCAGCGCGAGCTGCGTCCCGACCCCGGGCTCGGGGCCGGGCGGGCGCTGGAGCTCGCCGAGGCGGCGCTGGAGGCGGACCCGGCCGACCGGCCGCTGACGGACGACGTCACCGCGGCGGCCGGGCTGCTCGACCGGTTCACGGACATCTGGAGGGGGAGCACGTCATGAACGTGACCGACAGCCCTGCGACTCGCTTGCAGGCGCTCTTCGAGGGGCACCGGCTCACGCCGACCCAGCGGCGCATCGCGCACAGCATGGTGCGGCGCGCCGCCGACGTGCCCTTCCTGTCCAGCGTGGAGCTGGCCGAACTGGCCGGGGTCAGCCAGCCGTCCGTCACCCGGTTCGCGGTCGCCCTCGGCTTCGACGGCTACCCGGCGCTGCGCAAGCACCTGCGCGAGGTGGTCCCCGCCGAACAGGCGGCCGGAAACGGGTCGTACAACGAGTACCAGCAGGCCGTCGAGGCCGAGATCGAGAACCTGAGGCACCTCGCCGAGGTGCTCGCGGACCCGCGTCCGGTGCAGCAGGCCGGCCGGCTGCTGGCCGCCTCCCGGCCGCTCCCGGTCCTCGGACTGCGCGCCGCCGCCTCGCAGGCGTACGGCTTCGCCTACTTCGCCGCCAAGGTGCATCCGGACGTCCGGCTGCTCCACGAGGGCGGCACGATGATCCACGACCGCATCGACGCGGCCGTCCTCGCCGGGGCCTCGGCGCTGCTGTGCTTCGCACTGCCCCGGCACCCGCGCGAGGTCGTGGACACCCTGGGCTACGCCAAGGAGTCCGGGCTGACCGTCGTGACCGTCGCCGACTCCGCCTTCGCGCCCGTCGCCAAGGTCTCCGACCTGCTGCTGCCGGCCGCCGTCGGCACCGGGCTCGCCTTCGACACGGCGTGCGCGCCGATGCTGCTCGGCCGGGTGCTCCTGGAGGCGATGTGCGACGACCTGCCGGACGCGCAGGCCCGGCTCGAGGAGTTCGACACCCGGGCGGCGGCGCGGGGCCTGTTCGTGGAGTGAACCCGCGCCGAAGGCTTCTTTAAGACTCGTCTCACGTTCGCTGGTTAGCGTCCCGCCCTACGGACTGGACCGACACCGGCGAGGAGGCTGCGGACATGGCGCGTGCGGGACGAGAGGGGCGCGGCGGACAGGGCCTGGCCCGGGTGGCCGTGGTGGTACGGGCCGGGGCCGCGCCGCTGTGGTGGTCAGGGGTGTTCGCGGCGGGCGTCGGGGTGCTGCCGCCGGGGTTCACCGGACGCCGCATCGGGGTCGTGGCCGGGGCCGCGCTGTTCATCGTCGGCGCCGCCGTCGTGGCGCTCACCCGCCGCAAGCGCTACACCGCCCTGCTGCACGGGGCCGCCCGGGCCGGCAAGCACGACGTGCTCCAGGACCGGGCGGTGACCGTGCGGAACTGGCGCCGGGGGCACCGCTGGTGGCTGCTGCTGGCCTTCGCCGTCGCCCTCGGTTCGGCCTTCGTGGTGCCCGCGGCCGGCGGCATGCTGCTCGCCGGGACCGGCACCGGGCTGCGCCTGAAGGCGGCCTGGCTGGGCCGCCGGGAGAAGGCCGGCGAGCAGCTGGTGTGGCTGCGCGTCGACTGGCTCGACAAGCGCGGCGGCCGCCCGGCCGGCAAGGCCGTCAAGGCGTACCGCGGTACCGGCGTCGCGGCGGGCGACGCGGCCCCGGGCGGGGCCCGCCGCCGCACCGCGGCGCTGGTGTGAGGCCCGGTCAGACCTCCAGGTCCTCCTCGATCTTCTTCAGCTGGTGCCGGGCCATCGCCAGGTTGGCGCGGGACTGGTCGAGCACCAGGTAGAGGAAGAGGCCGTTGCCGCCCCGGCCCTTGAGCAGCCGGATCAGGTGGTACGCGTTGGTGAGCGTGATCAGGATGTCCTCGATCTCGCCCTTGAGGCCGAGGTGCTCCATCGTGCGCATCTTGGCGCGGATCACGTCGGTGTTGCCGGCCGCGGCCACGTTCAGGTCGAAGGTCTTGCTGCCGCCCATCGTGCCCAGCGCCATCCCGCTGGTGTAGTCGACGAGCGCGACGCCGGTCGCGCCCTCGATGGAGGTGAGGCACTCTTTCAGGGCGGTTTCGGTGTTGGCCATGACTTTCTGGTTCCTTTCAACTGTCGGTTGCGGTGCGCGCGTCGGTGGTGGTGCTGGTCCGTGGCGTGCGCGTGGTTCTGGTCCGTGTGGCTGTGGCGCGGGCCGGGCGCAGGGCCTTGGCGGCGGCCTCGGCGGCGTCGACCACCTCGCCGATCCGGGCGGCTGCCCTGCGGCCCTCCAGGTGGAGCCGGCCGACGTTCACCCGGTCCTCGGCGAGCAGGGTGAGCACGGCGCTGCGCCCGGCGGCGTAGGTGGCGACGTAGCCGTCCTCGCCGCGCACCAGCAGCTCCCTGAGCTCGCCCTTGCCGGTGGCGTCGGAGACCCGGACGGCGACGCCGAGTTCGGCCGCGGTGAGCGCGGCGAGGCCCTCCGGGTCGACGCCCGGGCAGTCGTGGGCGACGACCAGGCCGTCGACCCCGGCCGCGAGGGCGCCGGTGAGCTGGGGCATCCGGGTGCGCAACCGGCGCAGTTCGTCGAGGACGGCCTCTCTGTCGGAGCTGCCGGGTTCTGCCGCCATCAGCTGTCTCCTCTCGGCGGGGCGGTGCCGTTCAAAGGGCCTCCAGCGCATCCCTGAGCCTCTTCAGCAGCGCGATGTCGGGGTCGGTGACGGGGGGAATCGGGGGCGGGACGGGCGCGGTGTTCCTCGGCGCGAGGAGTCCGGCCGCCGCCAGCCGCCGTACGTCCACCAGCGTGTGGAAGGCCGGCCTGCCCAGCTCCCGGGCGATCTGCGGGGCCGTGCGGACGCCGTCCACCCGGTTCAGGACCGCCCGCTGCCGGGGGGTGACCGGCGGTGGGGCGAGGGGGTCGGCGCGGATCAGCGGGGCGCCGTCCGCCGACGGGTCGGGCCAGATGCGGTGCAGCAGCGCGCGGCGGCGCAGGATCTCGCGCTCCAGGGCGGCGACGGGGACGGCGGACAGCGGTTCCACGGCGGCCGTGGTGCCGTACCGGAACCGGCCCGGGGTGCTGCTGGGCGCCAGTGCGAAGTACCCCGCGTCGTACAGGGCGCCGAGCCGGCACACCTCCAGGGCGCCGCGCGGGAGCAGGCCGGCGGCGAGCAGCCGGCGGACGGCGGCGGGTATGTCGTCGGTCCAGGGCCACGCCGCCGCGTCGAGCGTGCCGCGGGCCGTGAGGAGCACGTCGAGGCCTGGTGCAAGGGGGCTCTCGGCGTGCACCACGCGGCCCTCGGCCAGGTGCAGGGTGCCGTGCTCGCGGACCAGGACACCGGTGGCCCGCTCCTCGGCGAGACGTATCAGCATCGGGGAGAGCGCGCCGGGCGCTCTCTCGTGCAGGGCCGTCCGGTCCCGGACCGGCAGCGGCGGGGGTGTCTCGACCACGGTCATCCCAGCACCAGCCGCTCGGCCATCTCGCCGAGCCGGATCCGGGCGAGGGCGAGATTGCCGTCCTCGCGGGTCAGCCACAGGTGCAGGAACACGGTGGCGTCGAAGGACGTGACCACGAACCGCAGCAGGTGGTAGCTGTCCCGGTTGCTGACGATCAGGTCCTCCACCGGGGGGCTCACCTCGGTGTCGTCCTCCGTGCTGAACGCCCCGTGCTCGGCGGCCAGCCGGGCCAGCTCGGCGGCCTCCGCGGCGGTGGTCTCGTGGTCACCGCCGGGCGCCTCCCCGACCGTGCCCAGGGCCAGCCCGCTGGTCCAGTCGACCAGCGCGGCGCCCCGGGCACCGGGCAGGCGCATGGCTTCCAGTAAGCACTCGTCGATTCCGGGCACCGAGGCTCCCCTCCCGCCGCGTGGGTCTCCGGTTGAGTGACGCAGACACTACGCAACGTGTGCGGGAGGGGTGAGTCGTTTGGCATTTTCCAGTGGAACATGCGTCCGGCAGGCTAGTGTTGGTCAACTGGGCTGCTTTTCACACCAGTTGATCGCTGCTGTCCGAGGTGTCTCAACGGCGCCCGGTTGCGTGCAGGGTGGTGAGCGCGTCGGCGTGCGCCCCTCCGGATTCGGCCACGACCTCGGCGACCGTCTGCGGCTCCCGTACGACGGCGAACGTCACGCCCCCGTCGCCGTCCGGGACGAAGCCGTAAACCCCCGGCCGGGCGAGGGAGTTGTAGGAGTAGTGGCTGCCGAAGTAGTACGCCCCGGTGTCCAGCGCCGCCGCCAGGTCGCCCTGCTCCAGGGGCGGCAGCAGGCGCTCCTCGGCGAGCAGGTCGCCCGCGAAACAGGCCGGCCCCGCCACGTCCTGCACCACCGGCGCCCCCTCCTTGGGCCGTCCCTTCGCGTCGTACGCGGCGATCCTGAGCGGCCACGCCCCCGGCACGTACACCGTCCGCGGCGCCACCTGCACCCCCGCATGGGTCACCGCGATCCGCCGCCCGCCGGAGCTCTTCGCGTACTCCACCCGCGCCACCACCGTGCCGTGCCGTGCCAGCAGCGACCGCCCGAACTCCGTCACCAGCCCGTACCGCCCGTCGAACAGCCCCGGCACCTCCTCCGCCAGCAGCCGCGCGTACCGCGCGAACGTCGGCTCCGTCGCCTCGGAGGCGAAGTTGACCGAAAGCCCGCCCCCGATGTCGAGGGTGTCGACCTGCCGCCGCCCGACCCGCGCGTTGATCTCCTCGGCCAGCGCGTACGTCTCCGCCACGCCCCGCGCCAGCAGCGACAGCGAGATCCCCTGCGACCCGGTGTGCGCGTGCAGCCGCGTCAGCCACGGCCGCTCCGCGAACGCCCGGACGACCCACTCCCGGCCCCCCTCGTCCCGCAGCCCCACCCCGAACTTCGAGGTCGCGGTCGCGGTGGAGGTGGCCCCGATGGTGCCCGCACCGATCTGCGGGTTCACCCGGATCCCGAGCGGCGGGGAGGCGGTGGTGCCCGCGCTCACGAGGGCGTCCAGGCGCCGCAGCTCCTGCGGGTTGTCCGCGTTCACGGCGACGCCCAGCGCCAGTGCCTCACGCAGCTCCGCCGCCGTCTTCGCGGGCGCGTCGAACACGATCCGCTCCGCCGGCACCCCGGCCGCCCGTGCCAGCGCCAGCTCGCCCGCGCTGGCGACCTCGGCGCCCAGACCGTCCCCGGCAAGCAGCCGTACCACCGGGACCAGCGGGTTCGCCTTCACCGCGAAGGCGTGCAGGATCGCGGTGCCGGGCGCCGCGACCGACTCGAACGCCCGGCGCAGCTCCGCGGCCGACGCGCGGATGCCCGCCACGTCCAGCAGGCCTACGATCGGCGCGTCCGGCCCCAGCAGTCCCTGCTCCACCGCCGCCCGCACGGCGTCGTCCCGCCGCCCGGCCCGCTCGCCGTCGTCTTCCGACATGTCATTGTCCACACCCTTGAGACCCATAAGTCCAGCCAAACATCCGGAACACGGCCGTGCTGGCGGACCAGACGTATTGACTAGTTCTATTCAGAGAGCCAGGATGTGAATAACAACAGGAACACCCCACTGGCCGGCATTCGCTAGGAGGCAGACCATGTCAGGACCCCGCCCCGTACGAGCACCGCGCGGTACGGAACTGAGCGCCCTGGGATGGCAGCAGGAAGCCGCCCTGCGCATGCTGCAGAACAACCTGGACCCCGAGGTCGCCGAGCACCCCGACAAGCTCGTCGTCTACGGCGGCACCGGCAAGGCCGCCCGCGACTGGCGCTCCTTCGACGCCATGGTCCGCACCCTGCGCACCCTCAAGCAGGACGAGACCATGCTGGTCCAGTCCGGCCGCCCGGTCGGCGTCATGCAGACCCACGAGTGGGCCCCGCGCGTCCTCATCGCCAACTCCAACCTCGTCGGCGACTGGGCCAACTGGGAGGAGTTCCGCCGCCTGGAAGCCCTCGGCCTGACCATGTACGGCCAGATGACCGCCGGCTCCTGGATCTACATCGGCACCCAGGGCATCCTCCAGGGCACCTACGAGACCTTCGCCGCCGTCGCCGCCAAGAAGTTCAACGGCACCCTCGCCGGGACCATCACCCTCACCGCCGGCCTCGGCGGCATGGGCGGCGCGCAGCCCCTCGCGGTCACCATGAACGACGGCGTCGCCATCTGCATCGACTGCGACCCGCGCGCCATCGAGCGCCGCATCGAGCACCGCTACCTCGACGTGAAGGCCGACAGCCTGGAGCACGCCCTCCAGCTGGCCACCGAGGCCCGCGACGCCCGCCGCCCGCTCTCCATCGGCCTGCTGGGCAACGCGGCCGAACTGCTGCCGCGGATGCTCGCCGAGGGCGCCCCGATCGACATCGTCACCGACCAGACCTCCGCGCACGACCCGCTGTCGTACCTGCCGGTCGGCATCGCATTCGAGGACATGGCCGACGCCGCCGCCAAGGACCCGGCCGGCTTCACCACCCGCGCCCGCGAGTCCATGGCCCGCCACGTCGAGGCCATGGTCGGGTTCATGGACGCGGGCGCCGAGGTCTTCGACTACGGCAACTCCATCCGCGGTGAGGCGCAACTGGCCGGATACGACCGGGCGTTCGCTTTCCCTGGCTTCGTCCCCGCCTACATCCGCCCGCTCTTCTCCGAGGGCAAGGGCCCCTTCCGCTGGGCGGCCCTGTCCGGCGAGGCCTCCGACATCGCCAAGACCGACAAGGCGATCCTCGACCTCTTCCCGGAGAACGAGTCCCTGCACCGCTGGATCAAGCTGGCCGGCGAGCGGGTCCACTTCCAGGGCCTGCCCGCGCGCATCTGCTGGCTCGGCTACGGCGAGCGGGACAAGGCCGGCGAGCGGTTCAACGACATGGTCGCGAGCGGCGAGCTGGCCGCGCCGCTGGCGATCGGCCGCGACCACCTCGACTGCGGCTCCGTGGCCTCCCCGTACCGCGAGACCGAGGCCATGCTGGACGGCTCGGACGCGATCGCCGACTGGCCGCTGCTGAACGCGATGGTCAACGTGGCGTCGGGCGCGTCCTGGGTCTCCATCCACCACGGCGGCGGTGTCGGCATGGGGCGCTCCATCCACGCCGGGCAGGTGACCGTCGCCGACGGCACGAAGCTGGGCGGCGAGAAGATCCGCCGGGTGCTGACCAACGACCCCGGCATGGGTGTCATCCGGCACGTGGACGCCGGATACGACATCGCGGAGTCGGTCGCCGAGGAGCGGGGGGTTCGGGTGCCGATGCGCGAGGGTGACGACGCGTGACGAAGGGCGGGGACTCTTCGGTGGAGGCTGAGGTCTCGTCGCCGGGTGCGGGTGCGGGTGCGGCTGTGCCCACCCGTTCCGCCCTGCGGAACGACTGCCCACAGCCTGCAGGGCCGGTACAGCCCGGTGTCACGCCTGCTGGCAGCACGGCCTCCTTCCACTCCATGTGGCATGACCTGCTCCCCGTCGGCCGGCACGCCGACTCCCGGGGCTACCGGCGCTTCGCCTGGACCGGGGCCGATGCCGACTGCCGGGCCTGGTTCCGGGAGCAGGCCGAGACGCGTGGCCTGGCGTACGAGGTCGACCGGAACGGGAACCAGTGGGCCTGGCTCGGGGATCCGGCGGCAGGGAACGCCGTCGTCACCGGGTCGCATCTGGACTCCGTGCCGGACGGCGGGGCCTTCGACGGCCCCCTCGGCGTCGTCTCCTCCTTCGCCGCGCTCGACGAACTCCGGGGAAGAGGAGCCGAGTTCACCCGGCCCTTCGCCATCGTCAACTTCGGCGACGAGGAGGGCGCCCGGTTCGGGCTCGCCTGTGTCGGGTCCCGGCTGACCGCGGGGCACCTGACCGTCGAGCAGGCCCACCGGCTCACCGACGGGGACGGCGTCACGCTGCCGCAGGCCATGGAGGCCGCCGGCTACGACCCCGACGCCATCGGGCCCGACCCCGAGCGGCTCGCCCGCATCGGCGCCTTCGTCGAGCTGCACGTCGAACAAGGCCGGGCGCTGGACCTGTCCGGCGACCGGGTCGGCATCGCCAGTGCCATCTGGCCCCACGGACGCTGGCGGTTCGACTTCCGCGGCGAGGCCAACCACGCGGGCACGACCCGGCTGGTGGACCGGCGCGACCCCATGCTGTCGTACGCCGAGACCGTGCTCGCCGCCCGCCGCGAGGCCGCAGTCGCCGGTGCCGTCGCCACCTTCGGCAAGATCGCCGTCGAGCCGAACGGCGTCAACGCCATCCCCTCCCTGGTGCGCGGCTGGCTCGACTCCCGCGCCGCCGACCAGGCCACCCTCGACACCGTCGTCGGCGGCATCGAGAAGGCGGCCCGGGAGTACGCGGAGGCGCACGGCATCGACCTGGACGTGGTCCGCGAGTCGTTCACCCCGGTCGTCGAGTTCGACCACGCCCTGCGCGACGAGCTGGGGCGCATTCTCGGCCGGGACACCGGACTCACCGTGCCCGTCCTGGGCACCGGGGCCGGACACGACGCCGGGATCCTCTCCGGGAGCATCCCGACCGCCATGCTGTTCGTGCGCAACCCCACCGGCGTCTCGCACTCCCCGGCCGAGTTCGCTGCCGAGGACGACTGCGTGGCCGGGGTGGGCGCGCTCGCCGACGTACTGGAAGGGCTGGCCTGCGGGTGACGACACGGACGACGTACTGGTTGGAGTACGCCTGGCTGGACACGAACGTCGAGCCGGACGTCGCCGTGGAGGTGGCCGACGGCCGGATCACGGCGGTGCGCACCGAGGTGCCCGTGCCGCCGCCCGGGGCCGAGGTGCTGCGCGGCCTCACCCTCCCCGGCCTGGCGAACGCCCACTCGCACGCCTTCCACCGCGCCCTGCGCGGCACCGTCCAGGTCGGCTCCGGGACCTTCTGGACCTGGCGCGAGCTGATGTACTCCTTCGCCGACCGGCTGACCCCGGAGACCTACCACGCGCTCGCCCGCGCGGTGTACGCCGAGATGGCGCTGGCGGGCGTCTCCTGCGTCGGCGAGTTCCACTACGTCCACCACGCCCCCGGCGGCACCCCGTACGCCGACCCCAACGCCATGGGCGAGGCGCTGATCGCGGCCGCCGCCGACGCCGGGATCAGGATCACCCTCCTCGACACCGCCTACCTCTCCTCGGGGTTCGGCGAGCCGCCCAACGCCCACCAGCTGCGCTTCTCCGACGGAAGCGCGGAGGCCTGGGCCGAACGCTGTTCAGTTCTCAAGGAACGGGGTCACGCACGGATCGGGGCTGCGATCCACTCCGTACGGGCCGTGCCCGCCGGGCAGTTGGCGACCGTGGCCGGCTGGGCCGAGGAGCGCCGGGCCCCACTCCACGTGCACCTGTCCGAGCAGACGGCGGAGAACGACGCCTGCCTGGCCGCCCACGGCCGCACCCCCACCCGGCTGCTCGCCGACCACGGCGTCCTCGGACCGCGCACCACCGGCGTCCACAACACCCACCTCACGGACGAGGACATCGCACTGCTCGGCGGCTCCGGCACCGGCACCTGCATGTGCCCGACCACCGAGCGCGACCTGGCCGACGGCATCGGACCGGCCGTCGCCCTGCAGCGCGCAGGCTCGCCGCTCTCCCTCGGCTCCGACAGCCACGCCGTCATCGACCTGCTCGAAGAGGCCCGCGCGATGGAGCTGAACGAGCGGCTGCGCACCCGCACCCGGGGCCACTGGACGGCCGCCGCGCTGCTGCGCGCCGCCTCCGCCGACGGGCACGCCGCCCTCGGCTGGGACGACGCCGGCGCCATCGAGACCGGCATGCTCGCCGACCTGACGACGATCGCCCTCGACTCCGTCAGAACCGCGGGGCCGCTGCCGCGGCTGGGCGCCGAGACGGCCGTATTCGCGGCGACCGCGGCAGACGTACGGCACACGGTCGTCGGAGGCCGTCACGTAGTACGGGACGGCGCGCACACCCTCGTACCCGACGTGCCACAGGCCCTCGCGCGGGCCGTCGAAGCCCTCCGCGCCTGACGACCAGCCCCCACAAGGAATCCCAGGACTCCGACGAGGACACCATGAGCAGCAGCACCGCCATCACCAACATCGCCACGCTGGTCACCAACGACCCCTCCCTCGGTGACAACTCCCCTCTCGGTCTGATCCAGGACGCGGCCGTCGTCATCGAGGACGACCGCGTCGTGTGGACCGGTGAATCCAGCAAAGCACCCGCCACTGACAATCGGGTCGACGCGGGCGGCCGGGCGGTGCTGCCGGGCTTCGTGGACTCCCACTCCCACCTGGTCTTCGCGGGCGACCGCACCCAGGAGTTCAACGCCCGGATGTCCGGCCGCTCCTACACGGCGGGCGGCATCCGGACGACCGTCGCGGCCACCCGCGCCGCCACGGACGAGGAACTGGAGCGGAACCTCACGCACTACCTCGCCGAGGCCCTCCGCCAGGGCACGACCACCTTCGAGACGAAGTCCGGCTACGGCCTGACGGTCGCCGACGAGGCGCGGGCCCTGCGCATCGCGGCCCGGCACACCGACGAAGTGACGTACCTCGGCGCCCACATCGTGTCGCCCGACCACGCCGACGACCCGGCCGCCTACGTCGAGCTCGTCACCGGCGAGATGCTCGACGCCTGCGCCCCGTACGCCCGCTGGATCGACGTCTTCTGCGAGAAGGGCGCCTTCGACGGCGACCAGGCCCGGACGATCCTCACCGCGGGCAAGGCCAGGGGCCTGACCCCGCGCATCCACGCCAACCAGCTCTCCTACGGCCCCGGCGTCCAGCTCGCCGTGGAACTCGACGCGGCCAGCGCCGACCACTGCACCCACCTCACGGCGGCGGACGTGGACGCCCTCGCCAACAGCCGGACCGTCGCCACGCTCCTGCCCGGCGCCGAGTTCTCCACCCGCGCCGAATGGCCCGACGCCCGTCGCCTCCTCGACGCCGGCGCGACGGTCGCCCTCTCCACCGACTGCAACCCCGGCTCGTCCTTCACCTCCTCCGTCCCTTTCTGCATCGCCCTGGCCGTACGGGACATGCGCATGACCCCCGACGAGGCGGTCTGGTCGGCCACGGCGGGCGGTGCGGCGGCCCTGCGCCGGACCGACATCGGCCGCCTCACCCCGGGCGCCCGCGCCGACCTGCTCCTCCTGGACGCCCCAAGCCACGTCCACCTGGCCTACCGGCCGGGGGTGCCGCTGGTCAGCGGGGTGTGGCAACGGGGCGTGCGGGTCGTGTGACTGCACCCGGGGGGCGGGGCGTGAGAGGGTGCAGTTCGATCCGGGACGGGGGGGAATGTGGGGCTGGTCTACAGCTACGACATCTATCTGCGCCCCCGGAATGTCGCCGGTGCGTTGGCCAGTCTGGCCGGGCTGGCGCCACCGGCACGTGCCGTGCCGCCGCTTGAGATCACCCTGCCCGGCGGTGACCGGCTGGTCCTCCCGTTCACGTCCCATTTCAGGAGCGAGCCGGTCGACTGTTCCACGAGCAGCACGCTGGAGCTCGACATGTCGCTCATGTTCGACGTCGATGACGCGCTGCTCGAGTACGCGCAGACGAACGGCCCCGGACGCGGGACGGACGGGCGCATCCAGATCGGGTACATCTACGCGGCGATCCGGTTTGAGTCCCCCCTGCACCCCGGCTACACGTCGGTGGAGTGCTGGGCGGCGACGTCGGGGATGAGCCGCTTGTTCGCGCGGTCGGCCAACGTCAGGAAGGCGTTCACCGACCTCACCGCCGACAGCGGCGGCGTGTGCTGCCTGTTCGACACCGGCGACGGCGCCCCCGAGCAAGTGTGCTGGCTCAACGGTGAACCCACCCAGGAGACGGTCTCCGGTCCCCGCTTTCCGGATCGCCGAGCCCTTGTGGCGACTTGGCCCGACCCCGAGAAGTGACATCGCACCGGAACAGCAGGCGGTCGCGTCGTGGGATGCCCGATCCGGGCCGGACGGCGGTAATCAGCCCGCCCCCGCCCGCCAGTGCTGGGGCGGTTCGTCGGTCACCCGGTCCAGGGAGAGTCCGTCGTCGCCGGTCGGGGTGAGGGCCGTTTCGAGGGCGATCTCCGGGCGGATCTCGCCGTCGGGGGTCACGGTGAAGCGGAGGTTGTCGCCGTGGTCGCCGTCCACCGAGGCGCAGCTCCAGATGCCCACGCCCTTGTCGACCGAACCCCGGCTGTCCAGGCAGAAGTCCGGGTTCGCGGCGGACTGCAGGACGTCCCGGTCCGGGTCGACCCGCCAGCGCTGGGTGGCGGAGCCGGAGCAGGGGGCCGTGATCACGTCGGTCCCGTCGCCGAAGTCGCCGTCGCGGACGTCCAGGCAGCGGGCGGTGGCCAGGTTCACGACCTGGGCGTAGGACGTTCCCGGGGGTTTGGGGGCGGGGCTGGGGGAGGGGGTCGGGGTGGGGCGCCGGGACGGGGTCGGAGCGGTGGTATGTGACATACCACTGGCGCTCACCGTGGGGGACACCCTGGACCGCGCCGGTGAAGACACCGTCGCCGTCGCCGTCACGGTCACCTGCGGACGCGGTGCGGGCGGGGTGGCCGCGGCCGGGTCGGGGGTGTGGGTGTCCCGGTGCGCCAGGAGGACGAGGAGCAGCGGGACGAGGGCCACGCCCAGTGCCGTGGAGGTCAGGAGCAGGCGCCGGGACGGCCGGCGGCGCTGCCGCAGTGGGGCGGGGTCGGGACCGGCGGACGGGACCGGCGGGGTTTCGTGGCGGGTGTACGACGTTCCGGCCCATGGCAGCAGGCCCTCCGCCAGGGTCTCGCGCGGGGTGTCGCGGAGCGCGGTGAGGTCCTCGAACGCGGCCGTGCAGTGCGGGCAGTGGGCCATGTGCGCGTGCAGGTCGGGGCTGTGGCGGGGGTTCTCCGGGCGGAGCGACTCCTCGATCAGGCGGCGGAAGTCCGCGCAGCGCGGGTCGTCCGAGGCGGCCAGCCGGGCGCGCAGGCAGGCCTGGGCCAGGGACTGGAGGGCGGGCGGGATGCCGTACCGGACGTCCTCGGGGGTCAGGCCGAGGTACGTCGCGGTGCGCTCGGCGGGTTCCCCGTCCAGCACGCCGTACCAGAGCAGGCCCTGGGTGCGGGACGGCAGGGACTGGAACGCCGGGAGCAGGGGCGGGGTAGGGCCGCCGGGGGCACCGGAGGAGTTCAGGACGAGCAGGAAGGTGGGGTCCAGGGCGGCGGAGTCTTCGCCGCCGGACCAGCCGTCCGCCAGCCGGGCGGTGAGCAGGAGCAGGTGGTGGCGCAGGGGCACGACCGGCTCGGCGCCGCGTGCGATCTCGCGGGCGGCGGTGGCGAAGGTCTGCGCGGCGAGCCGGCGGGCCGCCGCGTCGCCTGCCGTGCAGAGGCGGGCGTAGGCGAGGACCGCGGGGTGGTGGCGGGCGCGGAGTTCCTGGAGGGCCGGGTAGGCGGTGGAGGTGGGGGTGCGCAGGAGTTCGGTCAGGCGTGCGTCCGAGGGTGGGTCACCCTGGATGTCCTGGACCATCGTGCACCCCTTCTCGCGGGCCGTCCTTCCTGACGTACCGGCCAGTTTGGGGTGTGACTCGCGGTAGCGGGGCAGCTTTGGCCAAAGACGCAGCGGGCCGGGGCGGGGGCCGGCGGGGGGATCCCCGTCGCCCCAGCGGCGCGGCGGTCGGGCCTGGGCTCGTTCCTCCAGGGCTTGTTCCTCCAGGGCCTGCTCCTCCGGGCCCTATTCCTCCAGGGTCAGTGCCTTGCGCAGCTGCACGAGCGTGCGGGACAGCAGGCGGGAGACGTGCATCTGGGAGATCCCGAGTTCTTCGCCGATCTCCGACTGGGTCATGCCCGCGACGAAGCGGAGGGAGAGGATGGTGCGGTCCCTGGCCGGGAGCCCGGCGATGAGGGGCTTCAGGGACTCGATGTACTCGATTCCCTCGAGGCCGTGGTCCTCGTAGCCGATGCGGTCCGCCAGGGCACCCTCGGAGTCGTCCTCGTCGGGCTGCGCGTCCAGGGAGGAGGCGGTGTAGGCGTTGGACGCCGCCATGCCCTCGACGATCTCCTCGTTGGAGAGGCCGAGGCGTTCGGCGAGTTCGGCGACGGTGGGGGCGCGGTCCAGCTTCTGGGCCAGTTCGTCGCCCGCCTTGGCGAGGTCGAGGCGGAGTTCCTGGAGGCGGCGCGGGACGCGTACCGACCACGACGTGTCTCGGAAGAAACGCTTGATCTCGCCGATGATGGTGGGCATCGCGAAGGTGGGGAACTCGACGCCGCGGGAGAGCTCGAAGCGGTCGATCGCCTTGATCAGGCCGATGGTGCCGACCTGGATGATGTCCTCCATCGGCTCGCTGCGGGAGCGGAAGCGGGAGGCGGCGAACTTGACCAGTGCGAGGTTCAGTTCCACCAGGGTGTTGCGGACGTACGAATATTCGTGCGTGCCTTCCTCCAGCGACTCCAGCCGCTCGAAGAGGGTCTTGGAGAGGGCTCGCGCGTCGACCGCGTCGACCTCGTCGTACGGGGGGATCTCCGGGAGTCCGAGGTCGGCGAAGAATCCCTCGATGGCATCCAGTGGTTCCGGTGGGGGTGTCGACGTCGCCGTCAGGGGGTACGAGGCGTCGAGCCGGGGTGACATGGTGTCCTCCATCGTTCTCGGCAATAAGGCTGCCGGAGCCATGCGTGCACTGCGGTGTGCGGCGCCTCCAAAGCCGGCCGTGTCGGTTACGTATCTCTACTAGGCCTACCCGCTCCGCCGAGCCACTCGCAAGTCCGTTCTATTGTGGTTTGTCCGGTTTCGAGAGGTAGTTCGGGTGTCGGGTTGCGTGCAGAAGGCGTAATGTTCGAGGGCGCCGGCACGGCGTTCGGCGGTTATAGGTGGGCATCGTCAGACAACGGTCAGGCGGTGGCAAAAGCGGTCACGACCTCGGGAGAGAGACGGCAATGGACCACGGGACGGTCGGCAGCGCACAGTCGGGCCGACTTCTGGTGGAAGTGCGGGAAGAGGGCTCCAGCGCCGTCGTGATTCCGGCGGGTGAGCTCGATCACCACACCGCCGACCTGTTGCGCGAGCCGCTCGACGACCTCCTCGACAAGGGGTTCTCACGCCTTGTCGTCGACTGCTCACGACTCGAGTTCTGCGACTCCACCGGACTGAACGTGCTGCTGGGTGCCCGGCTGCGGGCCGAGGCCGCCGGAGGCGGGGTGCACCTCGCCGGGATGCTGCCCGTCGTCGCACGGGTCTTCGAGATCACCGGCGCCGAGGCGGTCTTCACCGTCCACGACTCCGTCGAGGCGGCGCTGGCCGACGAGGACGGCAGGGGCGGCGGAACCGGCAGCACTCGCAGTACCGGCGGCGAGGGCTGAGCCCCGGCCGGCCCGGCGTCCGGAACCGGGGGGTGTTCCCGTGGATCGCTCGGGCAGGAGAGCTTCTGGATCTGTCGCCGCCCGGCCCCGTTCGAGTCGATCGCGCCGACGGGCCCGTACGAACTGCAGCAAAGCGAAATTTTCCATGTGAACCGGTGAATCGGTGAGGTGAAGCGCTGATGAGCACCACCCGGCCTTACCCGCCGGGCGACCGCGGCCCGGAGCCCAGCGGCGCTTCGGGGATGTCCGAGGGGGCGGCGTCCGACGAGCAGCCGGCCTCGGCGGGGGGTCGTCAGGTCCGCAGGCTGCGCCTTCACGGCGAGAGCGGGGTGGTACCGCTCGCCCGCGATTTCACCCGCCAGGCGTTGCACGCGTGGGGGTGGCTGCCGGCCGCGACGGCCGACCGCAGGGCCGCCGCCGAGGACGTGCTGCTCGTCGTCTCCGAGCTCGTCACCAACGCGTGCCTGCATGCGGAGGGTCCGGACGAGCTGTTCCTGGCCTGCGACCGGAAGGTGATCCGGGTGGAGGTGTCCGACCGGGGGGCCGGGCAGCCGGCACCGCGGACGCCGCACCGGGCGGGGCGGCCGGGAGGGCACGGGATGTTCATCGTGCAACGGCTGTGCCTGGACTGGGGGGTTGTGCGGGAGGCCGGGGCGGCCGGGAAGACCGTGTGGGCGGAGTTGGGGGCACCGGCGTAAGCGGCCGCCGAGTTGCGTTGCCTTTCGGCTGACGGCCGGTGGGGGCCTGTCGCGCAGTTCCTCCCCCAGCGCCCCTACGGGGCGCTTCCGGGGCGCGTCGGCATCCCCACACTTCCGCCACGCCCTTTCTCTTCCCTCCTCATGGGCCCCGGCGTACCTTGACGGCCGAATCTGATACCTCGTCAGTAGCGAATGGGGTGGACCGACCGTGTCGTCGTACCCGAAACGTACCGCCGTGCTCGCGTCCGCCGCCGCCCTGGCCGGATCGGCGGTGCTGCTCGCCGCCCCCGCGGCGCACGCCACCGTCGTCAACGTCGACTACCAGTGCAAGACGCCGATCGGCGACAAGAGCGCCGTCTCCCCGATCGACATCAAGGGCGTCAAGAGCGGCAGCGGATACAAGATCACGATGTCCTGGCAGAAGGGCGTCTCCTCCAGCCCCGTCGAACTCGGCAAGGGCGCGATGAACCCGAGCGCCACCATCAGGCTCGGCGGCGCCGACAGCGGCACCCTGCAGGTCACCGGCGCCGCCAACCAGGCCGCGATCCCCGCCAACACCCCCATCAAGATCAACGACTTGAGCGGCACCTACACCCCGGAGAAGTCCGGCAAGGTGACGTTCACGGCGGGCACGCTCACCATCAAGGCGCTCGGTACGACGACCACGTGCAACCCCACCAACAACCCAGGCCCGTCGCTGACGTTGGACGTGACCGCGGCGGGCGGCGGGTCGAGCGGTTCCGGCGGTTCCGGCTCGTCGTCGTCCGGCGGCACCGGCACCGGAGGCACCCTCCCGAAGACCGGTCCCGAGGACTCGTTCGTCGCCCTCGGCACCCTCGGCGGCACCGTCCTGCTCGCCGGCGCGGCCGGCACCCTCTGGCTGACCCGGCGGAACCAGACCGCACGCCGCTGACCTCCGGGTCCGACCGCTGGAGCCGCCCATGCCGTCCGCCCCGTCCGCCCGGTCAGCCGCCCGGTCCGCCGCCCGTGTCCTCGGCCTCGCCGCGCTGACCCTGCTCGCGACCGCCCCGCACGCAGCGGCCGCCGAGGGCTGGTCCCTCGCGCCCGCGGGCGGCGGCCGACCCTCCTTCTACGCCGAGGGCACCCCCGGATCGGCCCTCCAGGACACCGTGTCGGTGACCAACTCCGGCGGCCACCCCGTCACGGTACGGCTGACCGGCAGCGGCGTCCCCGTCACCTTCGCCGAGCCGACCGTCCGGGTCCCCGCCCGGACCCGCGCCGACGTCCCCTTCACCGTGACCGTCCCGGCGGGCGTGGCCCCCGGCGACCGCACGGGCACGCTCGTCGCGAAGGACGCCGACGGCCGCACCGCCACCGCCCGCGTCCGGCTGCGCGTCGGCGGCCCCGCGCTCTCCGCGCTGACCGTCGAACACGTCGCCGTGCACGGTGACCGCATCACGTACGAGCTGGTCAACCGGGGTACGACCGTGCTCGCACCGAAACTGGCGGTGCGCGCCCACGGCCTGTTCGGCCGGGTCCTGCTCGACCGGACCGCGCGCACCCTCCCGGTCCGGCTCGCCCCCGGCACCCGCACCGAGCTCAGCGAGCCCTGGCCCGGCCACCCCGCCCTGGACGCGGTCGACGTCCGGCTGACGGCGACGGCGGCGGACGGCGCGCACGACACGGCGGGCACCGAGGCGCGGTTCGTGCCCTGGGGCGCGGTCGTGGGCGTCGCGGGCGCGGTCACGGCGGGGGCCGCGGTGACCGTCGTACGACTGCGCGGGCGGCGGGCCGGCCAGGCGGCCGAACCCGTGTCCATGGACGTCGAGCTGACGGGAGCGGCGAGGTGAGGGTGCGTGCGGTCCCGAGACCGGTCCCGGTGCTGGCGGCACTCACGGCACTGGCCGCGGTGTTCCAGCTGCTCCTCGTGCCCATGGCCGCGTCCGCCGCCGGGCCGGCCGTCAAGGTCTCCGAGTCCCAGGCGGGCACCGGCGGTTCGGTCACCGTCAGCGGCACCGGGTGGCGGCCGCACACCCTGCTGATGATGCTGGTCTGCGGCCGCTCCAGCCCGTCCCGGGGCGTGCTCGGCGGCACCAACTCCTGCGCCAACGCCGACGGCCGGGCCGTCACCACCGACGCGAACGGCTCCTTCAGCAAGCAGCTCCCGGTCGCCGAACCGCCGGTCCCCTGCCCCTGCGTGGTGCACGTGGCCACCGTGACCGGTGCCGGTGCCGACGCGGACGTCGCGTTCCAGGTCGCCGGACACCCCGTCAAGGCACTGCCCGCCGAGTCCACCGGAGGCCGCCTGTCGATGCTCACCGACACCCGGCTGGACGGCTCCTCGGGCCTGCTGACCTGGTTCGGCGCACCCCCCACCCGCACCCTCGTCTTCACCATCGGCAACGCGGGCACCTCCACCCTCAAGGACCCCGTCTTCCAGGTCGGCACCGCGCACGGCGTGTTCGCCCCCCAGTGGGACGAGCAGCAGTGGCGCGGCACCCTCGCACCCGGCAAGAAGGCGCAGGTCAAACTGCCCGTCGAACTCTCCGCCGGGGCACACGGCGACTACACCGTCTCCCTGAGGTACGACGGCAGGGTCCTCGCCGAACAGCCCTGGGGCGTCGGCCGCCCCTGGGGCGTGACCCTCTTCTGGCTCCTGCTCTGCGTGGTCGTACCGGCGGCCGTCTTCCGCATCGGCATGGCGGTGGTGGACCGGGTTCGGCCGCCCCGCGCCGGCGGCATCCGGCACCGGGGGGTGCCCCGTCCGGTCCTCCGCGTGCCGCGCCTGCGCGCCGCGGAGTCCGCGCCCCCGGCGACCCCCACCTCTTCGACCCTGCCGTGGTTCACCCCGGACTCCGGTCCGGGCGCGACGGCCGGCCGGCTCTCCGCACCGCACGACGACAGTTCCGCGAGTCCCACGACTCCGACGACGAAAGGACCGACGTGATCATGCGAAGGAGAGTGACACCGGTACCGGCCAGAGCGGGCGCGGCGGCGGCCGCCCTGGTCCTCGCCGGGGCGGGCGCCCTGCTCGGCACGGCCGCGGGGACCGCCCAGGCGGCCGAGGTGTCGTACGCCACCCACTGCGTACCGCCCGCCGGGGTCGCCGACCCGATCGACGGGACCACCAAGGTCGAGATCACCGCGCCCGCCACGGCGAAGGTCGGTGACTCCGTGGACGTCACCTGGAAGTTCGTGCAGGCCGCGTCCAAGAACCCGGACATCATCGACCTGCCCGCGAACACGGTCCAGCCGTCCGGCACGGTCAAGGCGGCCGGCGCCCAGACCGCCGACATCGCCATGCAGGGGCCGCGCGAGAACCCGGCGATCCCCAAGGGCGGCGACATGGTGCTGTCCGACATGACGGGTTCGCTGAAACTGACGTCGCCCGGCGAGGTGACGCTCGCGCCGGACGCGTACACCGTCAACGCGTACGGGACGAACACGGTGTGCACCCCGACGGCCACGGTGGAGAAGGCGGCCACGATCGAGGTGACCGGCAGCGGTTCGAGCGACTCGGCGAGCCCGTCCGGCACCACCTCGGCTTCGACGTCCCCGTCCGGCTCGTCATCCCCTTCCGACTCGGCGTCGGCCTCCACGTCCGCCTCCGCCTCCGACGGCACGGGCAGCGGCCAGACCGACTTCACGGGCAAGGAGGTCGACATCCCCTACGCCTGCAAGACCCCCATCGGCGACAAGAGCGCGACCTCGCCGGTGCAGATCAACGCCAAGAAGAACGGCGGCAGCTTCGCCCTCACCGTCAAGTTCAACGGATCGGTGATGGACAGCCCCGCCGACATCCCGGCGAACTCGGTGAAGCCGTCGATGGAGGTGGTCCTGGGCGGCGCCGACAAGGGCACGGTCCATGTGGAGGGCCCCACCAACTCCTCCGCCATCAAGTCCGGCGACCCGATCGAGATCCCGGACCTGACGGGCACGTACAAGCCGGGGGCGAGCGGCGCGTCGACGCTGTCACCGGGCGTCCTGACGGTCGAGGCCCTGGGTACGACCACGACGTGCACGCCGACGAAGACGGAGGTCTCCCTGACGTTGGACACGACGGAGCAGGCGAGCGGAGCCTCGGGCAGCACGTCGACCTCAGGCGGCTCGTCGTCATCGAGCAGCGGCGGCCTGGCAGAGACCGGTGACAACAGCAATGGCGCACTGAGGGCGCTGGGTCTGGTGGCGGGAACGGCGATCCTGCTGGGCGGCGCGGTGTTCACCTTCATGCCAAAACGAAGGACGCGATGAGAAACCCAGGGGTGCGGGGAACCGCGCGCTCAGCCCCCACAGACCGTTAGCCGAAAACGCAAGAGGGCCACCGGAATCCAGGATCCCGGTGGCCCTCCGTCAGAAGACGATCAGTGAACGTCTCCCATGAGCTCCCGAACCTTCTTCCGGTACATCCACACCGCCGCACCGGCCAGCACCGCGAGCGCCGCCTGGAGTGCCACGATCCCCGTCTTGTTGAGGTCGACACCCGCGATGGACAGCAGACCGGTCGTCGCGTCACCCGCGGTCACCGCGAGGAACCACACGCCCATCATCTGGGAGGCGTACTTCGCCGGCGCCATCTTGGTCGTCACGGACAGACCCACCGGAGAGAGCAGCAGCTCACCCACGGTCTGCACGAAGTAGATCCCGACCAGCCACATCGCCGCGGCCTTGTGACCACCGTCCGCGATCGACAGTGGTGCGAGGAACAGGAAGAACGAGGCACCGATCAGCACCAGACCACCGGCGAACTTCACGGCAGTGCTCGGCTCCTTGCCGCGCCGCGCCATCGCCAGCCACGCCCAGGCGAACACCGGCGCGAACGCCATGATCATGACCGGGTTGACGGACTGGTACCAGGAGACCGGGAAGTTCCAGCCGAAGATCGTGTTCTTGGCGGACGCGTCGGCGAACAGCGAGACGGTCGAGCCGCCCTGGTCGTAGATCATCCAGAAGACGGCGGCGGCCACGAAGAACCAGATGTACGCGCTCATCTTGGACTGCTCGGCGCGGTCCAGGTCCTTGTCGCGCTTGATGCGGGCGATGACGAGGACCGGGATCAGCAGACCGGCGATGGTGATCGGGACCAGCAGCCAGTTCAGCGTGTAGACGCCGGAGACACCCACGACGACGTAGAAGACCGCGGCGACGGCGGCCCAGAAGCCGGCCTTCGTCAGCGTCGACTTCTTCTCCGCGGCGGACAGCGGCGTCGGCACGATGTCCGAGCGCGAGTTCAGGTGGCGGGTGCCGAGCAGGAACTGGGCGAGACCCAGCGCCATGCCGACCGCGGCGAGCGCGAAGCCCAGGTGCCAGTTGTAGTTCTCGCCGACCGTGCCGATGACCAGCGGCGCGGCGAACGCGCCCACGTTGATCCCGATGTAGAAGAGCGTGAAGCCACCGTCGCGGCGCGGGTCGTCCGGGCCGTCGTACAGGTGGCCGACCATCGTGGAGATGTTGGCCTTCAGCAGACCGGAACCTATGGCGACCAGGCCGAGGCCCGCGAAGAAGGTGCCGGCGCTGGGCAGCGCCAGCGTCAGGTGGCCGAGCATGATGATCGTGCCCGCGACGGCGACCGTTTTGCGGGGACCGAGCACACGGTCGGCGAACCAGCCGCCCGGCAGGGCGAGCAGGTACACGAGCGACAGGTAGACGGAGTAGATCGCCGTCGCCGTGGCCGCGCTCATGTGCAGGCCGCCGGGAGCGACCAGGTACAGCGGGAGCAGGGCCTTCATGCCGTAGTAGGAGAATCGCTCCCACATCTCGGTCATGAAGAGGGTGGCCAGTCCGCGGGGGTGGCCGAAGAAGGTCTTCTCGGAACCGGGGGTGCCCGGTCGGACCGAGTCCTTCGTCAGGCTGGACGCCATGGGGTCGTTCCTTGCTGGTCGGGACGCGCGGTGGGGCTGTGCGCGCCCGTGGGGGGAGCGGCCGGCACCGGCGGGTCGGACCGTCCACCCCACGCCCAGGGGGAGCCCGCCCCGGATCACGGGGCGGCGGACGGCGACCACCGGGATCCACGCCCCGTGACGCTGTGTCGCGTCCGGGGCCCGGCCAGAGGTCATTCCTTTCAAGGCTGGCAGGCCAGCCCGCACACAAAAGAGACCTTCAGCGTCGAGATGCCCACCAAAGGTCCCCGGGTGTACTACAGGCGTTCACGTCACTGTACGTCAGGACACTGGCGGATATGGAAGGACTTGAGACGCGGATCACAGGTGTCGGGGGAACCTCGCACCCGGTTTCGAAGGTCCCTCCTACGATCGCACCTCTCGCTCACAGGTTCGTACCACTGTGCCCCAAGGTAAGAATCCCTGGTGCCGATCACACTCCAGTACTGCGCGTAATCGGACTACCATCACCCCATGACCCGTGTACTGCTCGCCGAGGACGACGCGTCCATCTCGGAGCCGCTGGCCCGCGCACTGCGCCGGGAAGGTTACGAGGTGGAGGTGCGCGAGGACGGACCCACCGCGCTCGACGCCGGGATGCAGGGCGGCGTCGACCTGGTCGTGCTGGACCTCGGGCTGCCCGGCATGGACGGCCTGGAGGTGGCGCGCCGGCTGCGTGCCGAGGGCCACGCCGTGCCGATCCTCATCCTGACCGCGCGGGCCGACGAGGTGGACACCGTCGTCGGTCTCGACGCGGGCGCCGACGACTACGTCACCAAGCCGTTCCGCCTCGCCGAGCTGCTCGCCCGGGTGCGGGCGCTGCTGCGGCGCGGTGCCGCGGAGCCGGCGCAGCCGCCGGCCACGCACGGGGTGCGCATCGACGTCGAGTCGCACCGGGCGTGGATGGGCGACGAGGAGCTCCAGCTCACGGCGAAGGAGTTCGACCTGCTGCGGGTGCTGGTACGGGACGCCGGCCGCGTCGTCACGCGGGACCAGCTGATGCGGGAGGTCTGGGACACCACGTGGTGGTCGTCGACCAAGACGCTCGACATGCACATCTCGTGGCTGCGCAAGAAGCTCGGCGACGATGCGGCGAACCCTCGGTACATCGCCACGGTGCGTGGTGTCGGGTTCAGGTTCGAGAAGAGCTAGGTCGGCTACGCGCGTCGCGCCGTGGTGGCTCGGATAGGTTCGCGACCTGCCGTCGTGTGTGGCTGGTCGCGCAGTTCCCCGCGCCCCTGAAGGGGCGCTGAAGTCGCCGTTTTCCGGAGAGTGCTGTGCGTCGTCGTCTGATCCAGTCCACCCTCGCCGTCGTGCTCGTCGTCATCGCCGTCTTCGGTGTCTCTCTTGTCATCGTCGAGTCGCGGACCATCAGCAACAGCGCCCAGGAACGCGTCGACTCCGAGGCGCTGCGGCTCGCCAGCATCGTCGACAGCCGGATTCTCGGGGACGAGGACATCACCGCCGACATACTGCGGAGCCAGGTCGGCAGTGAGCAGTACGCCGTCATCCGGATCCCCGGCAAGGCGCCGATCGAGCTCGGGGTCAAGCCCGAGGGCGATGTCATCCACTACACGGCCGACGGTGAGGAAGGCGAGACGGTCACCGTCCAGGAGCCGCGGTCGACCGTGACCCGGGAGGTCGGCCGTACGCTGCTGATCATCGGCGCCGTCGCGCTGCTCGCCGTGATCGCCGCCGTGCTGCTCGCCATCCGGCAGGCCAACCGGCTCGCCTCCCCGCTCACCGACCTCGCGGAGACCGCGGAGCGGCTGGGGTCCGGCGACCCGCGTCCGCGGCACAAGCGGTACGGCGTCCCCGAGCTGGACCGGGTCGCCGATGTGCTGGACTCCTCCGCGGAGCGGATCGGACGGATGCTCACCGCCGAGCGGCGCCTCGCCGCCGACGCCTCCCACCAGCTGCGCACGCCCCTGACCGCGCTGTCCATGCGGCTCGAGGAGATCACCCTCACGGATGACCCGGACACCGTGAAGGAGGAGGCGAACGTGGCGCTCACGCAGGTGGAGCGGCTCACGGACGTCGTGGAACGGCTGCTGACGAACTCCAGGGACCCGCGCACCGGCTCCGCCGTCTCCTTCGACCTGGACGAGGTCATCCAGCAGCAGCTCGCCGAGTGGCGGCCCGCCTACCGCAGCGCGGGCCGGGCGATCGTCAGCTCCGGCAAGCGCCACCTGCGCGCGGTCGGCACCCCGGGTGCGGTGGCGCAGGTGCTGGCCGCGCTGATCGAGAACTCCCTGATGCACGGGGGCGGCACCGTCGCCCTGCGGACCCGGGTCACCGGCAACCAGGCCGTGGTCGAGGTGACCGACGAGGGGGCCGGGGTGCCGGCCGATCTGGGCAACCGCATCTTCGAGCGGACCATCAGCGGCCGCAACTCCACCGGGATCGGGCTGGCCGTCGCGCGGGACCTCGCGGAGGCCGACGGAGGCCGTCTGGAGCTGCTCCAGGCCCAGCCGCCGGTGTTCGGCCTGTTCCTGTCCCGCACCCCACCGCCGCACAAGCCGGAGGACGACCTGCCGACGGTCCGGTGAGGAATCGCTAGCGGACCCGCTGCGCGGGCTGCCCGGTGTCGGCGGCCCGCTCCAGGATGGCCTCCGCGTCGGCGACCGCCTCACGCGCCGGCAGCGCCTTGAACACCCACGTGCGGTACGACCAGAAACGGAACAGGGTCGCCACGCCGATGCCGACGAACTTGAAGACGTTGCTCTGCAGCGGGCTGTCCCAGCCGAAGCTGTAGGTGGCCAGGTACAGCAGACCGTTCTCGATCACCAGGCCGACCGCGCTGAACAGCAGGAACAGGGTGAGTTCCCTGGTGCGGCCGCTCTTCTCGCGGTCCCGGTACGTCCAGTAGCGGAAGCCGAGGTAGTTGAAGACGATCGCGACGACCGTCGCTATGACGCTCGCGCGCACCACCGGCAGGTCGGTGACGTGCCGGACCAGGTTGAAGACGCCGAGATTGACGAGAATGCCGGCCCCGCCGACCGCGCCGAATTTGGCGACCTCGCGTACGAGCCTTTGCAGCCCCGAGGAACCACGTTCCATGGTTGTGAGGGCTCCCGTCCGTAGGTATTGCGACCCAGCCACTCTAACGACCCAGTATCTCCGATGCCTCCGGATGGCGACACAGGACGGGAAAGGCTCGGGAAGAGCTCCGGAAAGGCGCGGGAAAAGCGGGGCAAGAGGAGCCGAAGGGGCGGGTAAGAGCGCTGGTCGCGGGCTCGGAAACCGGCCACCCCGGAGTGGCCGATACTCTAGGGGCGTGACGTTCCCGGTAGTCGGCATGGTCGGCGGGGGTCAGCTCGCGCGTATGACGCACGAGGCGGGCATCCCGCTGGGCATCAGGTTCAAGCTCCTCAGTGACACTCCCCAGGATTCCGCGGCCCAGGTGGTGAGCGATGTCGTCATCGGCGACTACCGCGACCTGGACACGCTGCGTGCGTTCGCGCGCGGCTGCGACGTGATCACCTTCGACCACGAGCACGTGCCGACCGAGCACCTGCGGGCCCTGGAGGCGGAGGGCATCCCCGTGCGCCCGGGCCCGGACGCGCTGGTGCACGCCCAGGACAAGGGCGTGATGCGGGCGAAGCTCACGGAGATCGGCGTGCCGTGCCCGCGGCACCGGATCGTGACCGACCAGGAGGACGTGGTCCGGTTCGCGGCCGAGGGCGACGGCTTCCCCGTCGTCCTGAAGACCGTGCGCGGCGGCTACGACGGCAAGGGCGTGTGGGTCGTCGAGACCGCCGAGGAGGCCACCGACCCCTTCCGGGCCGGCGTGCCGGTCCTCGCCGAGGAGAAGGTCGACTACGTCCGCGAGCTCGCCGCCAACGTCGTACGCTCCCCGCACGGCCAGGCGGTCGCCTACCCCGTCGTGGAGTCGCAGCAGGTCAACGGCGTCTGCGACACCGTGATCGCGCCCGCACCCGACCTGGACGAGTCCCTCGCCCTGCAGGCCGAGGAGATGGCCCTGCGGATCGCCAAGGAGCTGGGCGTGGTCGGCCACCTGGCCGTCGAGCTGTTCCAGACCCGCGACGGCCGCATCCTCGTCAACGAACTGGCGATGCGCCCGCACAACTCCGGCCACTGGAGCCAGGACGGCGCGATCACCAGCCAGTTCGCCAACCACGTGCGGGCCGTCCTCGACCTGCCCCTCGGCGACCCGCGCCCGCGCGCCAGGTGGACGGTCATGGTCAACGTCCTGGGCGGCGACTACCCCGACATGTACTCCGCGTACCTGCACTGCATGGCCCGCGACCCCAAACTGAAGATCCACATGTACGGCAAGGACGTGAAGCCCGGCCGAAAGGTCGGCCACGTCAACACCTACGGCGACGACCTGGACGACGTTCTCGAGCGCGCACGTCACGCTGCCGGCTACCTGAGAGGCACGATCACCGAATGAGCCCCCTTGTTGGCATCGTCATGGGTTCGGACTCCGACTGGCCCGTCATGGAGGCCGCAGCCAAGGCCCTCGACGAGTTCGAGATCGCGTACGAGGTGGACGTCGTCTCCGCGCACCGCATGCCGCGCGAGATGGTGACGTACGGCGAGCACGCCGCCGAGCGCGGTCTGAAGGTGATCATCGCGGGCGCGGGCGGTGCCGCCCACCTGCCCGGCATGCTCGCCTCCGTCACCCCCCTCCCGGTCATCGGCGTGCCCGTCCCGCTGAAGTACCTCGACGGCATGGACAGCCTCCTGTCCATCGTGCAGATGCCGGCCGGCGTCCCGGTCGCCGCCGTCTCCGTCGCCGGTGCCCGCAACGCGGGCCTGCTGGCCGCCCGCATCCTCGCCGCCCACGACGAGGACCTGCTGCAGAAGATGCGCGACTTCCAGCAGGACCTCAACGACCAGGCAACCGAGAAGGGCAAGCGGCTGCGGGCCAAGGTCGAGGGCTCGAACGGCTTCGGCTTCGGCAAGTAGGACTCCGGGAAGTAACACGCAATGACGTCCCTCGATGAAGCCCGGTCCCTGCTGCGCGAGTTCCCGGTCGTCGACGGCCACAACGACCTGCCGTACGCACTGCGCGAGCAGGTCCGCTACGACCTCGACGCCCGTGACATCGCCGCCCACCAGAACGCCCACCTGCACACCGACATCCCGCGGCTGCGCGAGGGCGGGGTCGGTGCGCAGTACTGGTCGGTGTACGTCCGCTCGGACCTGCCGGGCGCGGTCCCGGCGACCCTCGAACAGATCGACTGCGTACGGCAGCTGATCGCCCGTTACCCGGCCGACCTGCGGGCCGCGCTGACCGCCGCCGACATGGAGGCGGCGCGCGCGGAGGGCCGTATCGCCTCCCTGATGGGCGCGGAGGGCGGCCACTCCATCGACAACTCGCTGGGCACCCTGCGCGGTCTGTACGAGCTGGGCGTGCGCTACATGACGCTCACCCACAACGACAACAACGACTGGGCGGACTCGGCTACCGACGAGCCGAACGTCGGCGGCCTGTCGGCCTTCGGCCGCGAGGTCGTGCGGGAGATGAACCGGCTGGGCATGCTGGTCGACCTCTCCCACGTGGCGGCCACGACCATGCGCGCCGCCCTCGACACCACCGCCGCCCCGGTGATCTTCTCCCACTCCTCCGCCCGGGCCGTCTGCGACCACCCCCGCAACATCCCGGACGACGTCCTCGAACGCCTCCCCGGCAACGGCGGCATGGCGATGGTGACGTTCGTGCCGAAGTTCGTGCTCCAGGCGGCGGTCGACTGGACGGCGGCGGCCGACGACAACATGCGCGCCCACGGCTTCCACCACCTCGACACCACCGAGGACGCGATGAAGGTGCACCGCGCCTTCGAGGAGAGCAACCCGCGTCCGGTCGCCACCACCGCCACGGTCGCCGACCATCTCGACCACATGCGCGAGGCCGCAGGCATCGACCACCTCGGCATCGGCGGCGACTACGACGGCACCGCCTTCACCCCCGACGGCCTGAACGACGTCTCCGGCTACCCCAACCTCGTCGCCGAGCTGCTGGACCGTGGCTGGTCCAGGTCCGACCTGGCCAAGCTGACCTGGCAGAACGCGGTCCGGGTGCTGGGCGCGGCGGAGGACGTGGCCCGCGGCCTCCAGGCGACGCGGGGACCGTCCCACGCGACCATCTCCGACCTGGACGGCTGACCCGGCAAAGGCCGGTCGGACGGGCCGGGCGTTCGGGGCGTACCCCCGAACGCCCCGTCCACCAGGAACCCTCCCGGCCGGGCGTGCGACGGTGAGCTACAGCCCCTTCACGACGTAGCTCACGACGACGTACGGAGCCCTTCATGGCCGACCTCCAGCACGACATCCACACCACGACCGAGGTCGGCAGGGAGGACTACCTCCCGGACGACCCGTTCCCGATGGAGCCCGGCGCCGCGTTCCTGGAGCGGGCCCACGCGCTGCTGGAGGCGCATCCGGTCGCGGACGGCTACTGCGGGCTGCCCCGCGCGCTCGGGGCGCTGCCCTGGTACGACCTGGAGCTGGGCGAGACGGCCGTGGCCACGGACGTGCCCCGGCTGCGTGAGGGGCACGTCGGCGCGCTGTTCTGGTCGCTGGACCTGCCGGCGCAAGAGTGGGGCGACCGGGCCGTGGGCGCCACCCTGGAGCAGCTGGACCTGGTGCGCCGGGTGGTCGAGATGCACCCGGAGGGGCTCCGCCTGGTGCGCACCGCCGGGCAGGTCATCGACGCCCGCAACTGCGGCCGGGTCGCCGTCGTCCTCGGCCCGGCCTCCGCCGCCGCCGTCGGCGACTCCCTCGGCATCCTGCGGGTCCTTCAGTCCCTGGGCGTGCGCGTGCTCTCCCTGGCCGGTGCCGTCTGGGCGGGCGAGGCGGGGCTGAGCCGGTTCGGCGAGGAAGTGGTCCGCGAGATGAACCGGCTCGGGGTGCTCGCCGACCTCTCCGGCGCCCCGGAGGCCGCCCTCGCCCGGACGCTGGCGCTGTCCAAGACGCCGGTCCTGTGCACCCGCTCCGCCGCCGCGGCCGTACGCCCGCACCCCGCCAACCTCTCCGACGAGCTGCTCGGGCAGCTGGGGGAGCACAAGGGCCTCTGCATGGTGCCGCTGAGCACCGAGCAGACCGGGCCGACCGTCCCGGACGTCGCCGACCACCTCGACCACGTCCGCGATCTCGCGGGCCCCGAGTGCGTCGCCCTGTCCGGCACCTTCGACTCCGGCGCCGCCCACCCCCGGGACCTCGACGACACCTCCCGCTACCCCCACCTGATCGTCGAACTGCTCCGCCGCGGCTGGTCGGAGACCGAACTGTCCCTGCTGACCTGGGGGAACGTCCAGCGGGCGCTGCGCAGCTCCGACTTCACCGCCCGCGCCTCGCAGCGCCGCAGGGACCCGAACCCGCCCCGCCCGGCCGACACCGAGGCCTGATCAGCCGATCCGGCAGAGGCAGAAGGGGTGCCCGGCCGGGTCGGCGAACACCCGGAAGTCCTCCGCCACCGGGTCCTCCTCCCGCCGCAGCAGCCGGGCCCCGAGGGCCAGCACCTTCTTCTCCGCCGCGTCGACGTCCTCCCAGGCCGGCCCCGCGTCGAAGTCGAGATGCACCTGCTGGGAGCCGTGGTCGGCGCGCGGCCACTCGGGCGGGGTGTAGCCCTCCGCCAGCTGGAAGCACAGCCGCAGCCCGTCCGGCAGCCGCAGCACGACCCAGTCCTCCTCCTCGGCCACCGGGGTACCGCCGGCGACGGCCGCGTAGAAGGCGGCCAGCGCGTACGGGTCGGGACAGTCGAGAACCACGTTGCGCAAGCGGGCGATGGACGCCATGGATCCTCCTCGGTCAGCGGGCACAGGGCCGGTCAACGGGCACGGGAACAGTCAGCAGGTACAGGGACAGTCAGCAGGTACAGGGACAGTCAGCAGGCGCAGAGACAGAACGGGTGCCCCGCCGGGTCGGCGTACACCCGGAAGGTGCGCTCCCGGTCCGCCGCGTCCAGCGGCTTCGCGCCCAGCTCCAGCACCCCCTTCTCGGCCGCGTCCAGGTCGTCCACCATCAGGTCCAGGTGGAACTGCTGCGAGCCGTCGGGCGCGGGCCACCGCGGTGCCACGAATCCGGTTGCCCTCTGGAACGCCAGCGCCTGACCGCCGGGCAGCGCCAGGTCCACCCAGTCCCCGTCCCCCTCGGGGCTGCCGCCCAGCACGCCGGCGTAGAAACCGGCCAGCGCGGACGGGTCGGGGCAGTCCAGGACGACGACACCGAGCTTGGCGAGAGCCATGACTTCCTCCTTGAAGCGGGAGCTACCTCAAGGACTTCCTAACCAAGTTCAGCGCGCCCAATCCGACGGGCGCCGCTCTGTTGGGAGTTGGTTTCCCGCAACGCCGGAACGCGCCGGCCTCGACGACCCGGCGGCGTGTTGGCTTCGAGGGCCCGGGGGCTCGTGTGCTTATATCGTGGCGGCTCGAAGGCGAAATTAATCGGGCGGTGCGTTCTTGTAATTCACCACCGACCTCTCCCGTTCATGTCATGGCGGGGAAACAGATCTCGGCCATTCGGGCGACCGGTAATCCGATGCCGGACGACGGCTGACATCTGTTCCACAGTGAGGGAATCATGACAGACGGAAACGAGAATGAGCGTGCGGGGGGATCGCGAAGAGCCTTGAACAGGCGACGCGTTCTCCAGGGGACGGCGGGTACTTTCGGTGCCGCTCTGGCATCCGCCGGCATCTACAAGATGATCGACGCGATCGCGGAACCGCCGGACCGCCCGGCCGCCTCCGGCGGTCCGCCCGTCCAGGAGCAGTACATCCTGCCGAACGAGCGGGTGGTCATGGTCGACAACTCGGCCGTACAGAGCAGCAAGGGCACGATTGCGGTCCGGGTGCCGGCCCTGCACGATCACGTCATCACCGCGAAGCTGAACGTTCCGGCGAATGCCAAGGCCTTGCAGGAGGCGCAGCACCATCTCGAATCCGCCCTCGTGGCCCTGGAACGCGAACATCCGTCCGATCCGTCGGGAGTGGGCGTCACGGTGGCCTGGGGGATTCCCTATTTCCACCACTACATCCCGGCCCTGGGCAAGGGGTCGGAATTCTTCAAGGCGGGAACGCGTTATCCGGCCTATCTGCCGGTCGACCTGATGACCTCCAAGACGGAGGGGCGTACCGTCTACGCATTGCAGGACGCCAGGACGTTTCCCAGCGACCAGCCGCCGCCCGGTTTCGGGCCGGTCCGCCTGGAACAGAACGACGTGGCGGTGCTTCTCCGCAGCGACTCGATCGCCAATATCAAGGCGGCCACCGACGCGATCTTCGGGTCCGGAAGCAACCAGGCGGGCAGCCTGTTCACGGTGACGAGTATCCGCCAGGGCTTCTCCGGGGGCGGGTTCTACGGGCAACAGGGCCTGCCGAGCAAGCTGGCGCTGGCCGCGAACATCCCCGGCGCGCGGTCGATTCCCCCGCAGTCGCAAGGCTTCCTGGGCTTCGCCACCACCCTGGTGTCGAACATGGGACCCGACAACATCCCGAGTCTCGAGACCCTGCCCGGTCTCACCGACCAGTGGCCCAACGGTTACTTCAAACAGGGCACCACCATGCATCTCTCGCACCTGTACCAGGACCTGGAGGCCTGGTACGACAAGACCTATCCCCTGTACGCGGACCGCGTCCAGGCCATGCTCCAACCGGGCCTCAACCCCGCGCCCGCGCCGGGTACGTTCGCCCTGCAACCGCCAGGGCCGACCGAGGCCCAGGTGGCGGAAGGGGTCAAGCGGTACCACTCCTTCGGCCACACCGGGAGCATGTCGCCGGTGGACAGCACCCCCAAGCAGGAGACCACCAACTACGGGAAGTCATATCCCTCGGGGACCACCATCCCGGTGCGCGGCGACTTCGACACGCTGGACAACCCGTTCCACTACACGTCCGATCCGGCGGGCGACCACTACAGCACCAGGCCGGCGGCCGGACTGCACTTCATCATGTTCCAGCCGACGATCGGAATCTTCAATACCGTGCGGCTCGCCATGGACGGCCACTATCCCGACAAGACGCTCCCCCTCTCACCGCGCAGCATCCACGCCGGCATCAACTCGGTCCTGACCACGACCCACCGGCAGAACTACCTGATTCCGCCGCGCCGCCACCGTTCCTTCCCGCTGGCCGAGTTCCTCGCCTCCTAGCGGTGGGTGTATTCGACCGCCGCCCGTTCCGCGAAGGCGTCCAGCTCCGGCAGGTTCACCACGACGGGATCGACGCCGGAGCGCACGACGACCCAGACCGTCTCCGCGTCCGCGGAGGCGTTGATCTCCTGATGACTGACGTGCCCGGGGATGAACACGAAGTCCCCGGGGCCCGCCTCGGCCACGTTCTCCAGCCTGTCGCCCCACCGGAAGCGGGACGTGCCGCTGACGATGTAGAGAATCGTCTCCTGGTCGCCGTGATGGTGGGGGCCGGTGGCGGCGCCGGGCTGCACGGTGCTGCGGAATGCCGACAGGTGCAGCGCGCCGGGGTTCCGGCTGTCGAAGGCGGCTTCCCGGAAGAGGCCGGGAGTCTGGGGCGTATCACCGTCGAGCCGGTCCCCGTGCACGACCCTGACCTGAGCACCGGAATGCGTTTCGGCCATGAATTCTCGCCTCCAATATCTGCTTAATGCGGAGATCGGGCGGCTCTCGAAAGGCATGTCCTGTTATCGGCGTCAGAATAACAGTGGAGAAGGAAAGCGGCGAATGCGCCGGCCCGGGCGCGCTCAGGCCCCCGGACCGCGCCGGCCCCGACGCGTCGGCACCGGGCCAAGGACCGGTAAGGCACAGCCGGTTCACCGGATGTGCACGTGCCGCGTGGTGCAGAATGCAAGAAGACACCGGTTCGGCCGACTGAGCCTCGGCCGAACCGGTGTCGTTCGCGCGCAGGCTCAGGCGGTCGGACGGCCCATCGCGCGATACGTCCAGCCCGCCCGCCGCCAAAGCTCCGGCTCCAGCGCATTGCGCCCGTCGAGGATCACCTTCTCCGCGGCCGCCTCTCCCAGCGCCGCCGGGTCCAGCTCCCGGAACTCCCGCCACTCCGTCAGATGCAGCACGACATGCGCCCCCCGCACGGCTTCCACCGCAGCCTCCGCGTAGCCCAGCGTCGGGAACAGCCGCCGTGCGTTGGCCATGCCCTTCGGGTCGTACACCGTCACCTGGCCGCCCTGCAGATGGATCTGCCCGGCCACGTTCAGCGCGGGCGAGTCCCGGACGTCGTCCGAGTCCGGCTTGAACGTCGCCCCGAGCACCGCGACCCGCTTCCCGAGGAAGGACCCGCCACCCAGCGCGTCCCGGGCCATCTCGACCATCTGGCCGCGGCGCCGCATGTTGATGGAGTCGATCTCACGCAGGAACGTCAGCGCCTGGTCGGCGCCCAGCTCACCCGCACGGGCCATGAAGGCGCGGATGTCCTTCGGCAGGCAGCCGCCGCCGAACCCGATCCCGGCACGCAGGAACTTCCGCCCGATCCGGTCGTCGTACCCGATCGCCTCCGCCAGCCTGGCGACATCGCCTCCCGCGGCCTCGCACACCTCCGCCATCGCGTTGATGAAGGAGATCTTCGTGGCCAGGAAGGAGTTCGCGGAGGTCTTCACCAGCTCGGCCGTCGGGAAGTCGGTCACCACGAACGGCGTACCCTCGCCGACCGGCGTCGCGTACACCTCGCGCAGCAGCTTCTCGGCGCGTTCGCTGCGCACGCCGACCACGATCCGGTCCGGGTGCAGGGTGTCCTGGACGGCGAAGCCCTCGCGCAGGAACTCCGGGTTCCAGGCCAGCTCGGCCTCGGCGCCGGCCGGCGCGTTCTCGGCGAGATAGGCGGCCAGCCGCTCCGCCGAGCCGACCGGCACCGTCGACTTGCCGACGACCAGCGCGGGCCCGGTCAGATGCGGGGCCAGCGACGCGATCGCGGAGTCGACGTACGACATGTCGCAGGCGTACTCGCCGTGCTTCTGCGGGGTGTTCACACAGACGAAGTGGACGTCGCCGAAGGCGCCCACCTCGGCCCAGTCGGTGGTGAAGCGCAGCCGCCCGGAGGAGCCCTCGAAGCCCGCCACGTGCCGGCGCAGCAGCTCGTCGAGCCCCGGCTCGTACATCGGGGTCTCGCCGCGCTCCAGCAGCGCGATCTTCTCGGGTACGACGTCGAGCCCGAGTACCTCGAAGCCGAGCTCCGCCATGGCCGCGGCATGCGTGGCGCCGAGATAGCCGGTGCCGATCACAGTGATCTTGAGGCTCATGGAATGCTCCAGCTCGGGGACATGGGTGCTGCTGCGGGGCCGAGCATAACCGGGCCCCCTTGCGGGCAACTTTCCCGCTGTCGCGTACCTCACGTCACCGTTCCGTGGGCCGCGCTCTAAACTTTGAGTTACTTAACAGTAATTAGCGTCAGCACCACTGCGTCTGGAGTGAGAGACCTTGGCCGGATCGGCTGACTTCGACCTGTACCGCCCGTCCGAGGAGCACGACATGCTCCGGGACGTCGTTCGCGCGCTGGTCGAGGCGAAGATCGCCCCGTACGCCGCCGCGGTCGACGAGGAGGCCCGCTTCCCGCAGGAGGCGCTCGACGCCCTGGTCGCCAACGACCTCCAGGCCGTGCACGTCCCCGAGGAGTACGGCGGGGCCGGTGCCGACGCGCTCGCCACGGTCATCGTGATCGAGGAGGTCGCCCGCGCCTGCGTCTCCTCCTCCCTCATCCCGGCCGTGAACAAGCTGGGCTCGCTCCCGGTGATCCTCTCCGGCTCCGAGGACCTCAAGAAGAAGTACCTCACGCCGCTGGCCAAGGGCGACGCGATGTTCTCGTACTGCCTCTCCGAGCCGGAGGCGGGTTCCGACGCGGCCGGTATGAGGACGAAGGCGGTCCGCGACGGCGACCACTACGTCCTCAACGGCGTGAAGCGCTGGATCACCAACGCGGGCGTCTCCGAGTACTACACGGTGATGGCCGTGACCGACCCCGAGAAGCGCTCCAAGGGCATCTCCGCCTTCGTGGTCGAGAAGTCCGACGAGGGCGTCTCCTTCGGCGCGCCGGAGAAGAAGCTCGGCATCAAGGGCTCGCCGACCCGCGAGGTCTACTTCGACAACGTCCGCATTCCCGCCGACCGCATGATCGGCGCCGAGGGCACCGGCTTCGCCACCGCGATGAAGACCCTCGACCACACCCGCATCACCATCGCCGCCCAGGCCCTCGGCGTCGCCCAGGGCGCCCTCGACTACGCCAAGGGCTACGTCCAGGAGCGCAAGCAGTTCGGCAAGCCGATCGCCGACTTCCAGGGCATCCAGTTCATGCTCGCCGACATGGCCATGAAGATCGCCGCCGCCCGCGCCCTCACCTACCAGGCCGCGGCCGCCTCCGAGCGCGGCGACGCCGACCTCACCTTCCAGGGCGCGGCGGCCAAGTGCTTCGCCTCCGACGTCGCCATGGAGGTCACCACGGACGCCGTCCAGCTCCTCGGCGGCTACGGCTACACCCGCGACTACCCCGTCGAGCGCATGATGCGCGACGCGAAGATCACGCAGATCTACGAAGGCACGAACCAGGTCCAGCGCATCGTGATGGCGAGGAACCTGCCGTAGCGGGGTGTGGGCGGGCCGGCTGACCGGTCACCCGGATGCGCGGCCGGTCCGGCCGCGCATCCGGGTGCTCATGGCACTCTCCGGTCCTACCTGCCGCCGTACACCGCGAGCTCGCTGACCGCCATCTGGCCGCCGGTCTGGCCGCCGGAGTTCGGGCGGTCGGCGATGACCCGCACGTAGCGGGCGCTGACGGGCGTGTCCAGCCGGACTCCGGTCGTGCCGCCTGCGCTGTCCGTGCGGTGGGCGACCGTCCAGAACGTCGAGCCGTCGAGGGAGACGTCGATGTGGAAGGCGGTCGCGTACTTGTCGGCGGGCATCACAATGGACACCACGCCGACCGTCCGCGCCTGCTGGAGGTCGACCTGCAGGGTCCACCGGTAGCGGTTGGTGGCCTGCGCGTAGGTCGACGGGTTGCCGTCGTCGCCGAGCGCCGGGGTGGAGTTCGGCTGCATGTCGGCCTGGGTGCCGTCGATGAACAGGGCCTGGGCCGGCGCGTTCAGCGCGGTGTTGCTGCTGCCCGAGGCGGGCGGGGCGTACGCACCGAACTCGCTGATCGCCATCTGGTCCCCGCGCTGGCCCGAGTCGTTCGGCCTGTCGGCGACGACCCGCAGGTAACGGGCGGTCACCGGCGAGGGGAAGGCGACGGGGACGGTCCCCCAGCCGCTGCTGCCGACCGTGCCGACGGTGGTCCAGCTGGTGCCGTCGGTCGAGGCGTCCACGTGGAAGTCGGTGGCGAAGTGCGGCTGGGGCATGCCCACCGTGACGTAGCCCAGGCTCTGCGACTGCTGGAGATCGACCACGAGCTGCCAGCGGAACTGCCCGCTGGCCTGGATGTACGTGGCGGGATCACCGTCCGTGGCGTAGGTGAGCTGGGACTCCGGCTGGAGCTGGGCGGTGCTGCCGTCGACGAACTGCGCCACGGCCGGCTTGTGCGCCGCGAGGTTGGCCGGGGCCGTCCCGGCCGGCGGCGCCGCGATGCCCGCGTACGCCGCTTCGAGGCCGGCGCCCGTCAGCACGGACGCCGGTACGCCCACGCCGGCCGCGGTGACCTGGGTGTTGCCGCTGACGTTGGCGTTGCTGGGGTTGCCGCAGACCCAGTTGGGCGTGGTGTTCTCGAAGTAGTTGCCGGTGAAGGAGAAGTCGCCGTAGGGGGTGGTGGTGCCCTCCTTGCAGCCGCCCATGGAGGAATTGTTGTTGTTGTAGGCGGCGTTGCCGGTCATCGTCACGTACTGGCTGCCGCCGTCGGTGTAGATCGCGAACCCGCCGCCACCGGCGCCTTCGTCGTGTATGACGTTGCCGCTGATGACCAGGCCGTCGGCGAGCGAGGTGCCCTCCTGGCCGAGGACGTAGACGCCGCCGCCGTCGCTGCGCTGCTGCATGTAGTCGTAGACGAGGTTATTGGTGATCTTGTTGCCCGTGCTCTTGGTGGCGGTGCGCCCCCAGCCCCAGTTCGAGCTGATCCCGCTGTAGGGGACGTTGTTGACCTGGTTGTGCGTGATGGTGTCGTTGCGGGTGTAGCCCTGGAAGATGCCGACACCGCCGGTGTACTCGACGGCGACGTTGTGGACCCAGTTGTCGGCAATCGTGTTCCCGGAGGGCATGACGGACACGTCGGCGGGGTCGGCGTCGGTGCCGTTGCCGATCTCGACCCCGTTCGAGGAGATGTCGGTGAAGACGTTCCCGGTGATGGCGGAGTTGGCGACGCCCTGACCCAACTGGAGCCCCGCGGCGCCGAGATGCGTGAACGTGTTGCCGGTGAGCTTCAGCCCGTCGGTGTAGCGGAAGTTCACGTTGCCCGGGGTCATCGTCCAGTTGCCGTACGGGCAGGTGCCCGGGTCGGTGGTGGAGAAGCGGTCGCACGAGCCCTGGTACTGCCAGGCGCTCGCACCGGTGAGGCGCATGTTGGCCTGCACCTCGGAGAAGCCGTCGGCCGTGTTCGGGGTGGTCCAGGCGCCGTACTCGACGGTGATGCCGCTGAGGGAGAGGCCGCGCAGCGGGTTCGCCGCGGTGCCGCTGCCCTGGATCAGGTTCTGCAGGTGCGGTATCTCGGCGTCGGCGGTGCTCATCTGCTGGCCCGGGCGCGGTAGGTAGTAGAGGGTGTGGGCGGGCTTGTCGAGGTAGAACTCACCTGGTCTGTCGAGCAGTTCCCTCGCGTTCTCGACGGTCGTCGGCAGGTCCGCGTTCACGCCGTACTGCTTCTTCGTGGAGTTGTCGAAGCACGCCTGCTTCATCGTCACCGTGGTGCCCGACACCGACGCGACGCCGCAGCGCATCTGCGTCCATTCGACGCCGTACACGAACTCGACGTCGGAGATGTTCCCCCAGCCGGCCAGCGTCGTGTTGGAGGTGGTGTAGCCGGTGGCGGTACGGGTGAAGGTGGTCGCCACCGTGCCGGACGCGCGGTTGGCGCGGACCCCGTCGACGTACAGCTGCCGGGTGTCGGTGCCCGCCGGGACCGAAGCGCTCCACACCCCGCCCGCCCCCTGGGTCCACCCGGTCACCTGCTGCCCGCCGCTGAGCACCGGGTGGGCGCCGGGTGCCGCCTGGTAGCTGACCGTGTGACCGCCGGTCGCGGAGTCCCCCACCGCCGAGTCGAAGAAGAGCGGGGCGTCGAGCTGGTACTTCCCGTCGGCCAGGACGACATCGATGTCAGTGGCCATCGTGCTCGTCGCCGCCCGGACCTTGCTCTGTGCCGTCAGCAGCCCGCACGGCGCCGCGGCCGAGCAGCTGGACCCCGTGCCGTTCGGCGCCACGGAGTAGACGACGGGGTCGGTCGCGGCCGAGACGGGAGCCGCACCCACGGCGACCGCGGCGCCGGTGAGGAGTGCTGTCAGCAGGCCGATGGCCGTCCGGAACGAGGCCGGGCGCTGGAAATGTCGCTGCATGGATGCTCCGAGGCGTCGTTGGTGGAGACGGACATGCCGGCGTCGGCGGGTACGCGGTCCACGCCGTATGTCCCCCAGGAGGAAATGAATGAGGTTCATAACCTCTTTGGGGGACACGGCGAGTCACTATGACAGTGATGTGTCGTGGGGGGAAGACCTCTATCAAATCCCTTCCGGGAGCGGCACTCCGGCACTCCAATGGCCCACCAGTGGCCACCAGTTGCCATAGCCGCACTGAGGGGGCGTCGATGTATGTGCCTGATCAGGGAAGATGAATAAGACTCTTTCCGTGGCCCCGTCCAGCCGAAGGTCTCCCGCTTCGGAGCAGTGGGCAGAGGTGGTGGCCCGGGTGGCGCTACCGGGCGGTCGGGCTTAGGAACGGAAACGTACGGGGCCTGCTGCGGGCCCTCTCCCTTCCCCTGGAGGAGCCATGACCCAGACCGGACCCATGACGGCCATGTCCAAGCAGATGCAGGAGTGCGTCAACATGTGCATGACCACCCACACGATGTGCGAGGAGACCCTGAGCTCCTGCATGTCGATGGAGGGCGGCCAGGCCCACATGCGCATCATGCGCGCGCTCATGGACTGCTCCGAGGCGACCCGCATGTGCGCCGACATGATGATGCGGCGTTCGCCGCTCTCGCCCGAGATGTGTGCGATGTGTGCAAAGGCGTGTGACATGTGCGCCGAGGCGTGTATGTCCATGCCCGACGACCCGCAGCTGAAGCGCTGTGCGGAGGCGTGTCGCCGCTGCGCCGAGATGTGCCGCTCCATGGCGACCATGCCCATGTGACGCTCGTCGCGACCGAGCACGGCGATGGGGAAGGGCCCGGGCCCTTCCCCATGTGGTGCCGCTCGCCGCCGCCCCGGCCTAGTTGCCGCTGACGGTGACCTTCTGGTCGTTCTTCAACTCGTCGACCAGCGTCTTCACCTTCGCCTTGTCCCAGACGAGGTTGCCGCCGGTGGAGCCGGAGACCGGCATGTTCATCGAGGTGCCGTTGCCGCCGTTGACGTCCTTCATCGCGAAGAACATCGACGCCAGGTCCCACAGGCTCATGTCCTTGTCGACGGTGAGGGAGTCCAGGCCCGCGCCGAGGGTGGGGTAGAGCTTGAAGGGGTTCAGGATCGTCGACGGGGTGGCCACCTGGTGGGCCAGGGCGGCCAGGAACTTCTGCTGGTTCTTGGTGCGCTGCAGGTCGGACGCGGCGAAGGCGTGCCGGGTACGGACGAAGGCCAGGGCCTCCTCGCCGTTCAGGGTCTGCTTGCCCGCCTTGAAGTTCGCGCCCGAGTAGCTGTCCTTGAAGCCCTTGTCGATGGTGATCGTGACACCGCCGACCGCGTCCACTATGTCCGCGAAGCCGGCGAAGCCGATCTCCACGTAGTGGTCGATGTGCAGGCCGGTGTTGTACTCGACCGTGCGGACGAGGAGGGTCGGGCCGTCCTCGGCGTAGGCCGCGTTCAGCTTCGTCTGGCGGCCGGTGTTCGGGTAGACCTTGCCGGACGTGGACCCCTTGTAGGAGGGGATCACCACGTTCGAGTCACGGGGGAGCGAGACCAGGGTGTCGCCGTTGTCGCCGACGTGCAGGATCATCATCGAGTCGGTGCGCTGGCCCTCGGCCGACCCCGTGTGCAGCTTCTTCTTCTCGTCTGCCGACATGCCCTTGCGGCTGTCGGAACCGACGATCAGGTAGTTGGTGCCCTTGCCCGCCGCCGGCCGGTCGATCACCTTGGACAGGTCGACGTCCCGGTGCAGCTTGGAGTCGGCCCAGAAGTAGGTCGCGACGGATGTGACGACCAGCACACTCACCACGACGATCGCGGTCCACTTGATCCGCTTGCGCCAGTTGGGAGCCGGACGCGGTTCGCGCTCACGCGTGCCGGAGGGGCCACCGCCCCCCGGGCCGCCGCCGTAGACCTGGCCGGTGTTGTAGCCGCTGTCGAAGCCGTCGTACCCGCCACCGCCGTCGTACCCGTCGTTGTACGACGGCTGCTGCGGGACGCCGGCGTACCCGCCGCCGCCCTGCTGCGGGGCGCCGTACGGCGGCGCCGACGGCTCTCCGCGCCGTACCTGGCGCATCACGCGGGCGCCCTCAGGCTGCGCGCCCGCACTACCGCGGCCGTATTGGTTGCCGCGGTTGCCGTCCGACCATCCCTCGGGCCATTCGTTCATGGGCCCCAGTGTGCAGGCAGCCACTGTGCCTCTTACAAGGGCCGTAGGAAAATCAGGGCACCGCTGTTGCGAACCCGACACAAATTCCGCGATTGCCGCCTCGGCATAAGGTGGGGGCCATGACAGACCAGGCCCCCGAGGCGGAATCCGATATACCCGGCAAGCCGACGTCCGCGTCCCGGACCACGCTGAGCCACATCATGACCCACAGTGACACCAACCTCCTCGGGACGGTGCACGGCGGTGTGATCATGAAGCTCGTGGACGACGCGGCGGGCGCGGTCGCCGGGCGCCACTCGGGCGGTCCCGCCGTCACCGCGTCCATGGACGAGATGGTGTTCCTGGAGCCGGTCCGCGTCGGCGACCTCGTCCACGTCAAGGCCCAGGTCAACTGGACCGGCCGGACGTCGATGGAGGTGGGGGTCCGGGTCCTCGCCGAGCGCTGGAACGAGTCGACCCCCGCCACCCAGGTCGGCTCGGCCTACCTCGTCTTCGCGGCGGTCGACGCGGACGGCAAGCCGCGCCGGGTACCGCCGGTCCTGCCGGAGACGGACCGGGACCGCCGGCGCTACCAGGAGGCCCAGATCAGGCGCACGCACCGGCTGGCGAGGCGCCGGGAGATCCGTGAGCTGCGCGAACGCAGGGTGGCGGAGGGGTACGCGGACTAGGGCGGCGGTCGTCGGCCGGGTGCGGCGCCGTCGTGGCTGGTCGCGCAGTTCCCCGCGCCCCTGAAGGGGCGCACTGCAGCGCCCCTTCTTTTAGGGGCGCGGGGAACTGCGCGACCAGCCCCCACCGGCCGGCAGCCGAAACACGACCCCTCAGCAGACCTTCTCGTCCCCCCGGATGACAGAAGCGGCTCCCTGCGGTGCCGGCTCGTCCACCCGTACCTTCCGCACCGCCCCCTTGAAGTCCGCGCCCACCGTCACCCGCAGCACCGGGCCGAGCCCCGGCACGGCCCGCAGCTCGCTGCCCGGGAGCGCCGCCGCCAGGGACCGGGCCGAGCGGTCCCAGCGCGGGTCGAAGGAGACCACCGTCCGCTTCAGGTCGCGGTGCGCGGCCGCCACCGGCCGGTGGTTCGTCGCGAAGCCCGTCGCCGCCAGCGCCGCGTCCATCCGCCGCGCCACCCCCGCCGTGGCCGTGCCGTTCTCCACCTGCACCCGGATCGTGGCCGGCGCCACCTCCACCGTCGCCGGCGGCGGCCCCTGCGGCTTCGGCGACGCCGCGGGCGCCGGCGCCGGTGCGGGTGCGAGCGGCTGGTCGTCGCGCAGGGACCGGAACAGCCGGTCGGACCCGGCCCGGTCCCACTTCAGCGTCGAGCCGATGCCCTTCACGGGGTACGCCAGCTGCCCGATGGGGACGGTCGTGAACTCGGACGAGGACGGGGAGAAGTTGCGCATCGCCCGGCCGAGGTCCAGCAGCTCGTCCGTGCCGAACCCGGTGTCCGCCCGTACCGACCCCAGCACCGCCCGCGTCACGTCCCGGAACCGGATCGGGTTGAGCAGCACCCCGCTCGACGTCGCCCGCTCGATCAGCGACGCCAGGAACCGCTGCTGCCGCTTCATCCGGCCCAGGTCGCTCGCCGCGTCGATGTGCCGGGCGCGGACGTACTGCAGGGCCTGGCCGCCGCCCAGGGTGTGCGTGCCGGGGGAGAGGTTCAGGCCGGTGTAGGAGTCCTTCAACGGCAGGGCGGTGCAGACCTGGACCCCGCCGAGCACGTCGACGGTCCGCATGAACGTGATGAAGTCGACCTCCAGGTAGTGGTCGATCTTCAGGTGGGTCATGTCCTCGACCGTGCGGACGGTCAGCTGCGGGCCGCCCTCCGCGTAGGCCGCGTTCAGCTTGATGGGGTGGGCCGGGTAGGTGCGGTGCGTCGTCTCGTCCACACGGGCCGGGATCTCGGCGTACGAGTCGCGCGGCAGGCTGACCACGGTGGCCCGCTCCCGGTCCGCCGAGATGTGCACGATCATGATCGTGTCGGTGCAGTGGCAGGGCGCCCCGCCCAGCCGGTACTTGCGCCGCTCCCGTTCGGTGATCTTGTCGCGGCCGTCGGTGCCGACCAGCAGGACGTTCATGCCGTGGCCGGCGGCGGGCCGGTTCTTCATGTCCTTGAAGGGGTCGACCCGGGCGATGTCCGCGTCCAGGCCGGCCATCACCGAGTGTCCGATCCCGGCCGACGCCAGCACCACCACCGAGAGTGTGGTGACCGCCCGCATGGCCCAGCGCGGCCGCCGGGGCCTTGCGGGTCGTACCGGCGGCCGCGGGGCCTGACGGGTGGGCTGCGGTCTGCGCTCCGGCGGGGCGGGCCGGGCGGGGGACCGGGGCGGGCTGGCGGACAAAGGACACCTCCGGACGAGGCCGTACGTGGGATCCGTGAGCACGGTAGGCCGATACGACCTTCAGCCCGCGGTACCGCCGATGCGGCGCGCACCGGTGTCCCCCGTTCGCGGTAACGTGAGCCTCCTATGAACGCCAAGCCCGACGTGCGGCACCCCGCAGTCTCTGTGATCATGCCCGTCCTCGACGAGGAGCGGCATCTGCGCGGGGCCGTCCAAGCGATCCTCGCGCAGGAGTACGCCGGCGAGCTGGAGGTCGTCATCGCCCTCGGTCCGTCCAGGGACCGCACGGACGAGATCGCCGCCGCGCTCGTGGCCGAGGACCCGCGCGTGCACACCGTCCCGAACCCGACCGGGCGCACCCCGGCCGCGCTGAACGCCGCGATCAAGGCCTCCCGGCACCCGATCGTGGTCCGCGTCGACGGCCACGGCATGCTCTCGCCGAACTACATCGCCACCGCGGTGCGGCTCCTGGAGGAGACCGGCGCGATGAACGTCGGCGGCATCATGCACGCCGAGGGCGAGAACGACTGGGAGCACGCGGTCGCGGCGGCCATGACCTCGAAGATCGGCGTCGGGAACGCGGCCTTCCACACGGGCGGGCAGGCCGGTCCCGCCGAGACGGTCTACCTCGGTGTCTTCCGGCGCGAGGCGCTGGAGCAACAGGGTGGCTACAACGAGGAGTTCATCCGCGCCCAGGACTGGGAGCTGAACTTCCGGATCCGCGAGGCCGGCGGGCTGATCTGGTTCTCGCCGGAGCTGAAGGTGTCGTACCGGCCGCGGCCGAGCGTGCGGGCGCTCGCCAAGCAGTACAAGGACTACGGCCGTTGGCGGCACGTCGTCGCCCGCTACCACGAGGGCTCCATCAACCTGCGCTACCTCGCCCCGCCGGTGGCGGTGTGCGCGATAGCCGCGGGGATCGTCGTCGGGGCGCTGGTCACCCCGTTCGGCCTCGTGGTCCCGGGCGGCTATCTCGCGGCGATCGTCGCCGGGTCACTCCCGGCCGGCAAGGGGCTGCCGCTGAAGGCACGGCTGCGGATTCCGGTCGCCCTCGCCACCATGCACATGTCGTGGGGGTACGGCTTCCTGACCAGCCCCAGGTCGCTGGCGAAGCGGGTCATCGCGTCCCGCCGGCCCGCGGTGCTCAGCCCGTCCGCCACGAACTGAGCACCGGCATCCCGGGCTTCACCAGGTGTAGTCCGGGTCGACGTGCATGCACGCCGTGGTGTCCGCGGCGTTGAGGGCGTTCGCCGACTCCGGGGTGGTGTCGTCGTCGGCGGTGTACTTGCTGCCCGAGCGCCAGTCGGCGCCGACGACCAGCGTGACGCCGTCGACGGCGGTGGACTTCTTCACCTGGCCGGTGGGGATGCCCAGGACCTTCGCGACCCGCTGGGCGTCGCCCGCGAGGTCCGCGCTCGGATAGCGCACCAGCGTCCGGTCCTCGCTCAGCGGCGCCGAGGTGTCGGCCGCCGCCTTCGTGAAGCCCTTGCCGACGAGCAGTTCGGTGACGGCGGCGGCCCGGCCGGTGACCGCGGACCCGGTGCCGCTCTCCGTGCCGTTCTGCACCTGTACGGCGATCCTGTCGTCGGCGGCCGCCTTGTCGGTGACCTGCGTCGTGGCCGTCGTCGTCTTCTTCTTGTCCTTGCCGTCCAGCGCGACGTCCTCGCGGACCAGCCGCCACAGCTTGGCCGCGTCGGTGGGCTTGGGCAGGACGCGGTTGCCGTCGGAGGAGTACACGAACGGCATCGTCGTCATGGTGATGCGGTCGGTGGGGACCTTCTTCAGCTCCTTGCTCAGGTCGTAGAGCTTGGTGACCGAGCCGAGGCCGGTGTCGACCGTGAGCGCCTTGGTGGCGGTCTCGGCGAGCCCCAGGAGCTTGTCGGGGTTGGAGAGGGTGGCGTTGGAGCGCAGCCGGCGGACCATCGAGTTCATGTACATGTGCTGGGCCTTGGTCCGGGCAATGTCGCTGCCGTCCTCGAAGCCGTAGCGGGTGCGCAGCCACTGCAGGGCCTGCTTGCCCTTGACGGAGGTGGTGCCCTTCTTCAGCTTCAGACCGGAGCCGTGGCCGGTGGAGGTGTGCGAGTAGATGTTGGCGTCCACGCACACCGGCACCCCGCCGATCGCGTCCGCCATGGACACCACGCCCGAGAAGTCGACCATCATGAAGTGGTCGATGTGGATGCCGGTGAGCTTCTCCCAGGTGGCCACCGTGCAGCCGGGACCGCCGCGTTCCAGCGAGGCGTTGGTCATCGTGTCGTCGGTGGCCGCGTACACCTTGCCGGTCTTGGCGTCGGTGCACTTGGGGATGTCCACCAAGGTGTCGCGGGGCATGGACACCACCGACATGTTGGTGCGGTCGGCCGACACATGCAGCAGCATCTGGACGTCGGCGCGGGCCGCGGTCCCGATGTCCCGGGCGCCGCCCAGCTTCTGGTTCTCTGCGGTGTCCCGGGCGTCGGAGCCGATCAGCAGGATGTTCAGCGGGGTCTGACCGGCCGCGTTCGCCTTTGCCTTCGTGGCGCGGTCCTTGGCGTCCCCGATGTTCAGGGACTCCTTCTTGATGTTGCCGTTGAGGTGCTCGTAGTACAGGTACCCGGCGGTGGCGGTGCCGGCCAGGGCCAGCGTCAGGACCGAGGCCGACCAGCGCACGACCCGGCGTCTGCGGCGCCTGCGGTCCCCGCTCTCCGCCCCGCGTCTGCTCCGCCGGGCCCCGCCGTCCCGGGGCTCGAGAGACGTGGTGTCCTCGACCGACACCACGTCGGACACCTCCCCCCGCACACTGCTGCGCACCACCTTGCCCGCCCTCCCGCTCGCACCCGCCACCGCACCCGGAACTCCCGGGCACCGGGGCACGGCGGCAGTGTCATGCAGAGGTTTAGGAGTCAGCTGTGCCTGCCTGTGCGGACCTGTGTGCTCCCGCTACCAGCGATAGGGCGCGTACACGTCCATGCACTGCTTGGTGTCCGAACCGTTGATCGCGTCGGTGTTCTCCGGCAGGTCACCGGCCTTCGGTGCGGACTGCTTCGGGTACGCCGTCCCCTCCCGCCAGTCGGCGCCGACGACGAGCGTGACCCCTGACACATCGGTGGTCTGCTGCACCTGGCTCGTGGGGATGCCCAGCGCCTTGGCGGCCGCCTGGGCGTCGCCCTCCAGGTCCGCGCTCGGGTACTGGACCACCGTCTTCTCCACCGACTCCGCGGCTCCCGAGGTGTCCGCCGCCGCCCTGGTGTAGCCCTTGGCGGCCAGCTCCTGGGCGAGCGTCCGGGCCCGGCCGGGGACCGCGGCCTCGGTGGCGGTACCGGTGGCGTTGCGCACCTGCACGCCGAGGCTGCCCGCGGAGACGGACGGCTCCTTGGTGGGCTGGGTGCTCGCCGTGGTCTTCTTCTTGTCCTTCTCGGCGCCGCCGTTCTTGTCGAACGCCACGTCGTCGCGGAGCATCTGCCACATCTTGTCGGCGTTGGCGGTGTCCGGTACGAGGTGGTCCTTGTTCTGCGGGTCCTGGAGGTTCGGCATCGTGAGCGAGGTGATGCGGTCCGTCGGTACCGACTTGAGCTGCATGCCCAGGTCGTAGAGCTTCTTCGGGGTGCCGATCTCCTCGGAGACCGTCAGCGACTTGGTGGCCGCCTCGGCCAGGTCCATCAGCCTGCCGGTGTCGGTGAAGACGTTCTGCCCCTTCAGCGTCCGGATCATCGAGTTCAGGTACATGTGCTGGGCCTTGGCCCGCAGCGGGTCGCTGCCCCAGGCGTGCCGGGTGCGCAGCCACTGCAGGGCCTGCTCGCCCTTCACCTTGTGCGTGCCGGCCGTCATCTTCAGCCCGGAGCCGCCGGACACCGCGGCCGTCGGCCGGTCCCACACGTTCTGGTTCACACAGACGTCGACGCCGCCGATGGCGTCCGCCATCTTCACCACGCCCGCGAAGTCGATCGTGATCCAGTGGTCGATGTAGACCCCGGTGAGGTTCTCCCAGGTGGCCAGCGTGCAGCCGGCGCCGCCGCGGGCCAGCGACTCGTTGATGATGGTGTTGGTCGCCGGGTACACCTTGCCGGTCTTCGGGTCCGTGCACTTGGGAATGTCGACGCGGGTGTCCCGGGGGATGCTCACCATCGCCGCGCTCTTCCGGTCCGCCGACAGGTGGATCAGCATCTGCACGTCGCCGAGCGGCGGGCTGCCCCGGTCGTACTTGGCGCCGCCGAGCTTCACGTTCTCGTCGGAGTTACGGCTGTCGGAACCGATCAGCAGGATGTTCAGCGGCGTCTGACCGGCCGCGTTGGCCGCCGTCTTGCGCGCCTTGGCGTCGCCGATGTCGCGCCGGCCCTTCTGGATGTTGCCGTTCAGGTGCTGGTAGTAGAGGTAGCCGGCGCCGGCCGTACCGAGGATCACCACCGACAGCACGGTCGCCGACCAGCGCAGCACCCGCCGGCCGCGCTTCCCCCGGCCGCCGTTCGGGCCGCCCCTGCGAGACCCGCCGCCGGTGCCGCCAGGCGCGCCTGGTGCCTTCGGTGCCCTGTGTGCCTTCGGTGCGAGGGACATCGTGTCCTCGACCGCAGGCACCTCCCCCCGCACATCGCTCTGCGTCAACGCCCTGCCCTCCCCACCCTGCGCCCTGCGCGCACGGGCCCGCCGCCACGCCCCCCCGTCGGACGTCACACGGACCACACGGGTCCGCCCCGCGCCCGGTTAGACGCGTGACGGACCCATAGGGTTACCTGCTTATTCGCTGTTACTTGACGCACGCGCGGCGTAACTCACCGTTGCACCGACCTACTTGGCGCAGGTCACCTTGTCCGCCGTCGTCTTGCTGTCCACGTCCGGCGCCTTCGTCGGAGTGGTGAGGGAGACCCCCGCCCCCTGGAAGTCCTTGCCCAGGGTCAGGGTGATCGCGGGCAGGCCCTGGGAGTTGACCACGCTCTTGCCGGGCTTCATGGCCGACCCGGACAGCCCCATGAGACTGGCCAGTTCGCGCGCCTGATCGGCCTGGTCGGGCGCGTACTCCAGGGTGGTCTTGCTGAGTTCGGCGTCCGCGTTGCCGGCGTTCTCCGACTTGAGGACGCCCTCCTGGTTCTGCAGCCAGCTGAGGGTCTCCTGGGCGCTGCCGGGCGGGGCCCCGCCGTTGAGGATCCGCACCCGCACCGCGGAGGCCGCGGACTTGCTGCCCTCCAGGCGGGCGGCGGCCGCGTCCTTGCCGGCCTGCGCCTGCTTCTTCTTGACGGCCGTGAAGGAGACGTCGTCCTTGATCGCCTGGAAGACGGCGGGGGCCTTCGTCTCGTTGAGCACGACGGTCGCCTTCACCTTCTCCGCCGGGTTGTCCAGCACCGGGATGGTGGTGAAGGTCAGGTTCTTCGGGTTGAGCTTGCCGAGCTCCAGACCGAGGTCCTTCAGCTTGCCGATGCTGTCCAGCTGGGAGTCGACGGTGAGCGCCTTGGTGCCGACCTCGGCCAGCTTCAGCAGCTTGGTCGGGCTGGTGAGCGTCGAGTTGGAGCTGAGCTTGCGCATCAGGGCGCTCAGGAACTGCTGCTGGAGCTGGATCCGGCTCAGGTCACCGCCGAAGCCGACCGAGTGCCGGGTGCGCACGAACGCCAGCGCGGTCTCGCCGGAGATCTTGTGGGTGCCCTTGGACAGCTTCAGATGCGACTGCTTGTCGTCGATGTCCTTGCCGAGGCAGACCTCGACGCCGTCGACCGCGTCGGTCAGCGTCTTGACCGCGTTGAAGTCGGCCACCATGAAGTTGTCGGCCTGGATCCCGGTCAGCTCGGTCACCGTGCGCACGGTGCAGCTGGCCGTACGGCCGTCCTGGCCGAGGCTGGTGTTGAACCGGACGTTCTCGGTGCCCGCGATGACCTTCTCGCTCCCGTCCGACTGCTGCGTCTGGCAGTCGGGCACGTCGACGATGAGGTCGCGCGGGATGCTCAACGCGGTGGCGTTCGAGCGGTCCTTGGAGATGTGCAGCAGGATCGTGGTGTCGGCGTGCCCGACGCTGCCGGCGTCGCCGTAGCCCTCGTTGCCCGAGCCCGTCCGCTTGTCGGTGCCGATGATCAGCAGGTTGATGGCCTTGTCCTTGCTGAAGCCACCGGTGCTCGCGCCGTCGTCGGAGACGGACGTGATGTTGTCGTTGAGGTGCTTGATGTACAGGTAGCCGGCGGCCGAGGCGGCGACCAGCACGAAGGCCATCGTCCCGCCGGTCCAGAGCAGGACCTTCTTGGCCTTCGACTTCCTCTTCACCGGCTGCCGCCGCGAGCGCCGCCCCGCCGGCGGCTCGGGCTCGGCGCGCCGCCTGCGCTGCCCCGGGATCTCCGGTCCCGCGGTCTCCCGGGTGCCACGCGCGCCGGCGCCCGGCGAGTCCGGCCTGCGCGGTCCGGGCACCGGCGACTGCGGTGCGGAAGGCGTCAGTCGCAGTTCGTATTCACCGGTGTTCGGATTGAGCACCCACTGGTCTGCGGGATCGATGTTGTCCGCCCGCCCACGGCCTTGCGCGTCCACGGTTGTCCGAATCCTCCGTCGGGGCCACGCGGCGCCTTCCCCCCACCAAGACGCTCGGTCACGTTTCGCGGTGCGCGACCCCAGGACGGACCTCGCGGCCGGATGCACCGGAGCGCTCACACTATCCGCCCAGTTCAGCGTCGAGTGACGCCAGTGACAAATTCATCCTCCCTACAACCGGGCAATCCATCTCATTTAACTGACAACGAACAGCACGGAAGTTCGCCGCCTTGGCGCGTGCTTTACTCGCACCTGTCCTCGGCGGCGGTGTTGCCGCGAAACGCGGACGCCGAGGAGTCCCCGGCGGAGGAAGCGCTCTTCCTGGCGACCTTCACCGGCCGGTCCGCCCGCAGCAGCGTGAACAGCGCGTCGGCCTTGCCCGCCACCAGCTGGTCCCGGTTGGAGTCGTACACATAAGGTTCCCGCGGCACGGTGAGGAACTGCACCTGGTCGGTCGGGACGTCCCGCAACCCGCGGACCAGCTGGTACAGCCCGCGCAGACTGGCCAGCTCCGGATCGGTGGTGAGCGCGGACGTCGCGGCGTCCAGCAGCGGGTAGAGCTTCGCCGGATTCAGCAGTACGTCACTGCTCTGCACCTTGTTGACGAGCGCCCCGAGAAACTGCTGCTGGCGGTCCATCCGCCCGGTGTCACTGCCGTCCCCGAGCGACTTGCGCACCCGCACGTACCCCAGAGCCTGCTCCCCGTCGAGGGTGACCCGTCCGGCGGGCAGCCGCAGCTTCGCCGCCTTGTCGTCGATCGGCTTCTTCAGGCACACCGGAACCCCGTCGATCGCGTCGACCATGTCCTTGAACCCGCTGAAGTCGACGACGACATGGTGATCGATCCGGATGTCCGTGAGCTTCTCCACGGTACGGATGGTGCAGGCCGAACCCCCCATCTCGAAGGCCGAGTTGAACAACGTGAACGAGGGCTCGGTGCGCCGCCCGTCCGCGCGCAGGCAGCCGGGCACGTGCACCATCAGGTCCCGGGGCAGCGAGACCGCGGTGGCGCTGCGCCGGTCGCGGGCGAGGTGCAGCAGGATGGTCGTGTCGGAGCGTTCGGTGCCCGAGTCCTTGCCGTAGCGGCCGTTGCCGCCCCCGGCGCGGGTGTCCGACCCGATGAGCAGGATGTTCTGCGCGCCCCGCACCAGCGCGGTGGGCCGCTCCCGCTCGTACCGGGCGAGCTCGGCCTCGGCCGCCTCGTCGGCGGTGATGTTGTGGCTCAGCTTGGCGTACAGCGCCCAGCCGCCGCCGACGGCCCCGACCAGCACCACGCCGACCCCGAGCGCCACCCCCCGCACCCAACGCCGACGCCGCCGCCGGGCAAGCCCGGACCCGGTGGCGGATGCCCCTACGACGTCGGTCACTCCTCAACAGTGCCTTGCGACGAGAGCCGAAGCCGGGGTAACTGGTCCACGCGGGTGAGCGGTCCCACCGAGGGGTGGCGGGGGGTGATGCGGGTGGCTGACCCTGCCGGGGGGCGACAGGGCGCAGCGGCGGACAACTGACCTCGTGAAGCGGCCGGCTGCTGGCCGGGGGTGCCTGGTCTTGCCAAAGGGGGCGGCTGGTTGCTGGCCGGGGGTGCCTGGTCTTGTTAAGGGGGCGGCCGGTTGCTGGCTGGGGTGCCTGGTCTTGTTAAGGGGGTGGCCGGCTGCTGACGGGGGTGCCTGGTCCGACCTTTTTGGGGGCGCGGGGAACTGCGCGAACGGCCCCCACCCAGTCGCAGCCGAAACGCCACCTCAGCGAGCGGAAGCCGTAACCCGCTCACTCTCGATCCGCTTCGCGACCCCTTCCTCCCCCAGCTCCCCCAGATGCCGGCACAGCACCACCGACCCCCCCACCGCGAGCGGCGCGTACAACCCCGCGCTCAGCCCCTCCCACGTGTCGTACCCCAGCCCCGACAGCAACCTCGACCCCGGCCCGGTCAGATCCAGCCCCGCCGCGTCCCCGAGCGCCCGCTCCACGACCTCGGCGCCACTCAGCTCCGCCCCCGCGACGATCAGCGCGGGCTCCTCCGGATCCACCGGGGAGAACGGCACGAACCGGTCCCCCTGACTCGGCACCTCGACGGCATAGTCGACGAACCCCTCCGGCACCCGCGGGAACCGCCCGCCCAGCGGCCGCAGCGCGAGAGCGACCCGCTCCCCCCGGCACGCCCGCGCCGCCTCCAGCGAGTCCGGACCGCTGACGACCACGTCGGCCGCCGCCGGCTCCCCGGCCACGTCGGCGATCGCACCCACCGACGAACAGGCCAGCAGCCATACAGCCGTCTGCCAGTGCGCGGGCAGCAGCAGGGCGACCCGGTCGCCCGGCCCCGCCGCGAGATCGGTCTGCAACAGATTCGCCGTCTTCGCCACCCAATTGGCGAAGGTGGCCACGGACAATTCGACGCGTTCGCCCGTCGCGTCGTCGTAGAAGGTCACCAGGGGGCGTCCGGGATCCGCGGCGAGCGCGGAACGCAGCAGGTCGGCAGGGGTGCGATCGGTGGCGTTCACCCGCGCAAGGGTACGCCGCGCCCGGCGCCCGCACCGGCCGGCGGGGCCACCGGTTCGGCGTAGCGGTTGCCGACGGGCCGTCAGTTCCCCAATGGGCACTTTCATCTGACTGTGTTCAAGATCGGGGGCATGCGTGGATTCCTGACTTGCTCGATCGGCGTCACCTGCGCGGCGGCCCTCACCCTCCCGCCGGCCGTGCTGAACGTGCCGTCCGCGGTCGCCGCACCCGCGGACCGGGCCACGACGACCACTGCCCGCTCCGACACCACGGCCCTCTCCGGCAGCACCCAGTCGCTGCCCCTCACCCCCCGCACCCGCGAGCGAGTCCTCGGCCAGGCCCCCGAACAGGGCGCGTACCGCACCGACCTGCGGCGTTTCTCACTCGTCGGCGTCATCTGGGACAAGCCCGGAACCGAACTGCTCGGCCAGGTCCAGGTCCGCACCCGGTCCGCCGCCACCGGCGACTGGTCGGGCTGGCAGGACGTCGACACGCACAACGCCGACCACGGTGCCGACCCGGACACGGCGGAGGCCGCCTCCGGCCGGGTGCACGGCGCCACCGCACCTCTGTGGGTGGGCGCCTCGGACGGAGTCGACGTACGCGTACGCGCCAAGGCCGGCCCCGGCCCCGGCGTCGGACGCGACCTGCTCCCGGCCGGCCTGCGCCTCGAACTCGTCGACCCCGGCGACGAGGCCCCCTCCGAGGGCCTGCCCGGTGACAGCCCGCGCACCGACACCGGGGCCGACTCGGCGGCCGCGGTCAACGCCGACCTCGTGTCCTTCGCCGCCACCGAGATCCCCGCGCTCAGCCGGGCGGACACCGAACGCGAACTGCGCGAGCTCAACGGCGGCACCGCCCCGGTCGCGAAGCCGCACATCGGACCGCGCCCGAGGATCGTCACCCGCCGCGGCTGGGGCGCCGACGAGTCGCTGCGCGAGAAGGGGTTCGTCTACACGGGGAAGGTCAAGGCGGCCTTCGTCCACCACACCGACTCCGGCAACGGTTACCGCTGCTCCGACGCCCCGTCCGTCATCCGCAGTATCTACCGCTACCACGTCGTGAGCATGGGCTGGCGGGACATCGGCTACAACTTCCTCGTCGACAAGTGCGGAACCATCTACGAGGGCCGCGCCGGGGGAGCGGCGAAGGCCGTCAGGGGCGCCCACACCCTCGGGTTCAACAACAACAGCACGGGTATCGCGGTGATCGGCACCTTCGGTTCGCACAAGCCGCCCGCGGCCGCCGTGACCGGCATCGCCAAGCTCACCGCGTGGAAACTCGGGCTCTCCGGGGCCAATCCGAAGGGAAAGACATATCTGAAGTCCGGGGGTGGCAATCTCTACCCAAAGGGGAAGAACGTACGACTGAACGTGATCTCCGGCCACAGGGACGGGTACGCCACCGACTGCCCAGGCGCCAAGCTCTACGCCAAGCTCGGCTCGGCCCGGACCAGCTCCGCGCACCTTCAGGGGCGCTGAGTACGGGGCCGGCGGTCGACGCCGTCGGGGGCAGTCGGGGGAAAACCGCACAGCCATGCCGCGTGACACCGCGCGGCCGTCGAAGGCGCCGTCGCACGGTCTGCATACACTGGCCGGCCCACACAGAGTTCGGCCGGTCCCGGCAGGAAGCAGAGACGACAGGTGACAGAAGCGATCCTCCTGGTCGGCGGCAAAGGCACCCGGCTGCGCCCGCTCACGGTCAACACGCCCAAGCCGATGGTCCCGGCGGCCGGCGTGCCGTTCCTGACGCACCAGCTGGCCAGAGCCAGAGCGGCGGGCGTGGAGCACATCGTCCTCGCGACGAGCTACCTGGCAGAGGTCTTCGAACCGTACTTCGGCGACGGCGCGGCACTCGGCCTGCACATCGAGTACGTCACCGAGGAGGAACCCCTCGGCACCGGCGGCGCGATCCGCAACGTGGCCGCCCGCCTCCACTCCGGCCCCGACGACCCGGTCCTGATCTTCAACGGCGACATCCTGACGGGTCTGGACATCCGCGCCCTGGTGGCCGCGCACGAGGCGACGTCCGCCGACGTCTCCCTGCACCTCACGAAGGTGACGGACCCGCGGGCGTACGGCCTCGTCCCCACCGACGGGACCGGCCGCGTCCTCGCCTTCCTGGAGAAGCCGCAGACGCCCGAGGAGATCGTCACCGACCAGATCAACGCGGGGGCGTACGTCTTCCGCCGCTCGGTCATCGACACGATCCCGGCGGGCCGCCCGGTGTCGGTGGAGCGGGAGACCTTCCCGGAGCTCCTGGCGGCCGGTGCCCACCTGCAGGGCATGGTCGACTCCACGTACTGGCTCGACCTCGGCACGCCCGCGGCCTTCGTCCGCGGCTCGGCGGACCTCGTCCTCGGCCGCGCCCCGTCCCCGGCGGTCCCCGGCCGCTGCGGCGACCGCCTCGTCCTCCCCACGGCCCGGGTCGCCGCGGACGCCAAGCTGACGGGCGGCACGGTGGTGGGCGAGGGCGCGTTCGTGGCGGAGGGCGCGCGGGTCTTCGGCTCGACGATCCTCCCGGGCGCCGTGATCGAACCCGGCGCCGTCATCACCGACTCCCTCATCGGCAACCGCGCCCGCGTCGGCGAGCGCTCGATCCTCACCGGCACGGTGATCGGCGACGGCGCGGTCATCGGCGCCGACAACGAACTGCGCGACGGCGCGCGGGTGTGGTGCGACGCGATGATCCCGGCGGGGGCGGTGCGGTTCTCTTCGGACCGGTAGCTGTGCGGCGGGGTCCGGGGTGCCGTCCACGGGGGCTGCGCCCCCGGACCCCATGGGGAAGTCGTTCCCCTGCGGGCGCGTGGGGGCGGGTCGCGCAGTTCCTCCCCCAGCCTTCGGCCGGGGGGACCCCCAGTGCCCCTTACGGGGCTGCATAGCCGCGGGCAGTCGTGCCGCTGGGGCGGCACGGGTGGACCCCCAGCCAGCGCCGGTAAGCGTCCCCACCCTCCGGCCCCAGCCCACCCGCACGGCTCACAACCGGCCGATATCCCCCCTCGTCATCCGCGGTGCCCGCCGCGCCGGTGTATGCCCGCTCAGCAGGATCAACCGAGCCGCCCGATGCCGCTGCCCGGCATACGGCTCCAGCAACCGCAGCATCACCTCGTCGTCGGCATGCCGGTCCCCGGCCAGCGCGAACCCGACGATCCCCGGCAGGTGCAGGTCCCCGACCGTCACCGCGTCCGCCGCCCCGTGACTGCGCTGCACGGTCTCCGCCGACGTCCACGGCCCGATCCCCGGCACCACCTCCAGCCGCGCCTGCGCCGCCTCCGCCGCCATCCCCATGGCCTGCTCCAGGCGTGCGGCGACCCGCACCGCCCGCAGGATCGTCGAGGCCCGCTTGTCGTCGACCCCGGCCTTGTGCCACTCCCAGGAAGGGATCAGCGCCCAGGTGCGCGGCGCCGGCATCACCCACATCGGCCGCTCGCCGACCCCCGCCGGGCCCGGCGCGCGCTCCCCGAACCTGCGTACCAGCAACCGCCAGGCCCGGTACGCCTCGTCGGTGGTGACCTTCTGCTCCAGGACCGACGGGATCAACGACTCCAGCACCAGCCCGGTCCGCGTCAGCCGCAGCCCCGGCCGCCGGTGCCGGGCCGCCGCCACGACCCGGTGCCGGGGCACGAACGCGGACGGGTCGTCGGCGGCACCGAGCATGTCCGGCAACTGCTCCAGCAGCCACTCGGCCCCCGGCCCCCAGGCCTCCCCGCGCACCTCACCGCCGTACCCGGCGACTCGCAGCGTCCCCGGCCCGGCGGGCGTCAGACTGGCCCGCCACACGGACCCGTCCCGGGTGGCCCTGAACGTCGGATCCCCGGGCCCCCGCCGCAGCGGCCCCAGCACGAGCCCCAGATCAAGAACCCCTTCCGGCTTCCAGACCCGCACCCGCCCCGCCGCGACAGCCTGCCGCGGAAGACCGCCGGCAGGCACGACGACCTGCCCACCCCGCACCGTCGTGCGCGTGGGCCCAGAACCAAACCGACCAGCCATCCAAAGAATCCTAGGCCTCAAGCGCCCCGTCTTCCGGGGGCGCTGGGGGTACCGCCGAAGGCTGGGGGAGGAACTGCGCGATCAACCCCCACAACCTGTACTCGCCGACGAACCGACGGCCCCCGAACCGAGGGCGCACAGCAGCTCACCGCACTTCGATAAACGCCCCCGCCTCCCTCTCAGCCCTGGCCCGCGGCTCCTCCGCCGCCTTCCCCACCGCGACCGCCCCCATCGGATCCCACTCGGCCGGCAGCGCGAGCGCATCCCGCACCACGTCCCGGCAGAACATCGTCGACGACACCCACGCCGACCCGAGCTGCTCCCCGGCCAGCGCGACCAGCAGGTTCTGCACCGCTGCCCCCGCCGCCACCACGAACATCTCCCGTTCGGCCGCGTCCCGCCGCGCGTCCCCGTAGGTGTGCGACCCGTCCGTCACGAGGCAGGGCACGACCAGGTAGGGCGCGTTCCGCAGCACGTCCCCGCGCCGTACCCGCTTCGCGATGGACTCCTCCGACTTGCCGTCCTTCCTCAGGTCGGCGATCCACGCGTCCCGCATCGCGTCCAGCAGCCGGACGCGCGACCCGGCCGACTCCAGCAGCACGAACCGCCACGGCGTCGTGTGGTGCGGCGCCGGCGCGGTCACGGCCGCGGCGACCGCCCGCCGCACCGCCCCGGGGTCGACGGGCTCGTCGGTGAACGCCCGCACCGTCCGCCGCAGCGTCACCGCCTCCCGGACCGCCTCGGACGTGCCGAGCCGGAACATGTCGCTGCCCGCGTCCCGGACCAGCGCCCGCGCGCCGTCCCCGTCGTCGCCGGCGTCGGCCACGACATGGGCGAGGCCCCGCACCACGGCGACCGGCATCCCCGTCGCCTTGCCCTTCACCAGGTCGCCGGCGGCGGCCAGTTCGTCGGCGGTGGCGACGACCGTCGCGACCAGCGGGTTGCCGTACGCGTCCACGCCCCCGCGCAGGTCGTCGAGCACCTCCACGCCGGCGGCGCCGATGGTGACGTCCGTGAGCCCCGCGCGCCAGGGTCGCCCGAAGGTGTCCGTGACGACGACGCCGACGTTGACGCCCAGCGCGTCCCGCAGGCCCGCGCGGACGGCGCGGGCCGAGGCGTCGGGATCCTCGGGCAGCAACAGCACGGTCCCGGCTGGGGTGTTGGACGCGTCCACGCCCGCCGCGGCCATGACCAGGCCCTGCCGGTTCTCCACGATCCGCAGGGTCCCGCGCCGGGCCACCACCCGCACCGTCTCGGCGTCGATCGCCGCCTCCCGGTCGGCAGCCTCGACGATCCGTCCCTCGGCCTTGGAGACGATCTTGGAGGTGACGATCACCACGTCCCCGTCGGCCAGTCCCGGCTCGGCCGCGGCGATCAGCTTCGCCAGGTCGTCGCCCTGCTGGACCTCGGGGATCCCGGGCAGCGCCCACACCCGGTACGCGGGCACCGCGTCGGCCGCGTCGGCCGTGCCGGTCGGACCGGCCGTGTCGATCGCGTCGGTCATGCCCCGCGCACCTCCTCGGCCAGCGCCAGCGCCTCGCGGGCCATCTGCGCGGCCGCGTCCAGGTCGGTCATCATCAGCGGTACGGCCCGGCAGCGGATGCCGGCCGCCGCCACGCGCGCGACGCTGCCCGCGTCCACGGAGTCGACGAGCCAGCCGTCCAGCAGCCCGGAGCCGTAGTGCTCGGCCACCGCCGCCGCCGTCGACTCCACGCCCACCGCCGCGAGCACCTTGTCGGCCATGCCGCGCACCGGCGCGTCCCCGACGATGGGGGAGAGGCCCACCACCGGCACCCCGGCGTCAGCGATGGCCTCCCGGATGCCGGGCACCGCGAGGATCGTGCCCACCGAGACCACCGGGTTGGACGGCGGGAAGAGGATCACGTCCGCCTCGGCGATCGCCTCCAGGACGCCGGGCGCGGGCTTGGACTGCTCGGCGCCGACCGGGACGACCGCCTCGGCGGGAACGCCCGCCCGCAGCCGCACCCAGTACTCCTGGAAGTGCACGGCCTTGCGCTCGCCGTCGACCTCGACGGCGACGTGGGTCTCGACCCGGTCGTCGGTCATCGGGATCAGCTTCACGCCCGGCTTCCAGCGGTCGCACAGCGCCTCGGTGACCGCGCTCAGCGGATACCCGGCGCCCAGCATCTGGGTGCGCACGATGTGCGTCGCGAAGTCCCGGTCGCCGAGCCCGAACCAGTCCGGCCCCACCCCGTAGGCGGCGAGCTCCTCCTTGAGGTGGAAGGTCTCGTCGGCCCGCCCCCAGCCCTGCTCCTCGTTGATACCGCCACCGAGGGTGTACATCACCGTGTCGAGGTCCGGACAGACCTTCAGCCCGAAGAGGTGGATGTCGTCCCCGGTGTTGCCGATGACGGTCACGTCGGCGTCCGGCACGGCCTGCTTGAGACCGCGCAGGAACCGGGCACCGCCGATGCCGCCTGCCAGAACCACAATGCGCATGCGCCAAGTCTTGCAGGCGGGTCCGACAACGCGTCACGCAGTCACGGGACGGGCCTCGCAGGCGGCGGCCGCGGCCGTGTGCATCGGCATCTCGGTCAGCCCCGGGTAGTAGACGTGCAGGCTCACCGCGGGCTCCAGGGCGTCGTTGACGACCTCGTGCGCGTACCCCGGCGCGAACACCCGTTGCGCGCCGGCGCCCAGCGCGCGCGTGCCGCGCTCGGTGCGTTCGGTGAGCGCGCCCTCCAGGACGGTCAGCACGCCGGAGGAGCGGCCGTGGTCGTGCAGCCCGCTGCCCTGCCCGGGCACCCAGGACAGCAGCCACACCTCGTAGCCGGGGCCGGTGCGCAGCCGGTGGTACCAGCGGCTCGTCGCGTCGTACCGGACGAGGTGCTCCCACTGCGCGCGGTCCGCGGCGATCGCACGGGCCAGGCCGACGAACTCGGCCACGGTGACCGGGTGCTCGCGCGGGGGCTGCAGCAGGTGCGTGACTTCGAGGATGTCGCCGGCGATCTGGAGGTCGTTGTCGCTGTTCATGGGGGTGCGGTGGTTCCTCAGTGAAGGCGGTCAGCGGGGAACGAAATGCGAAGACCGAGTCCGGGGACTCGGTCAGCAGCTGGAGCGGGAGCGGCCGGATGCGGCTACGGCCACGGCTCAACAGCTGGAACAGCAACAGCTACAGCGAGCCCGGGCAGCACCGTGGGACCCGGCGGTGCGGGTCGAGGTGAGTGCCAAGTTCGCGAGCATGCCCACAAGGACATCGGTTCACACCTCCTGTGTCAACTCGACGCCCGGTATGTGGGACACGGTTCACCTCATCCGGTTCACCTCGCTGCCGAAAGGTTTGCTCACCGGGCACCCGGGACACATGGCGCACAACCGGGCGCGCGAGCCACTTCGGAACGCGATCGAACATCTGGGCGTCCTTCTCCGTACAAGCTCTGTATGGGGTCGGAGGCCCCGAGCGGGGCCTCGTCTGCATGTCAAGGTTTATGCCGATTTGAACACTTTCCGCACGGCCTTGGTTCCGCAGAGTGAATAACGGGCCCAATAGCAGATCTCGGCTTGACTCGCCCGGAGCAGCACACTTGTAATTTCACTCGTGTCGTTCAGCCGAAATCGGTAACGGCCGGGCACGGGGACGTGAAAGACAGACGAGGGGCGCACATGACCGAGCTGGTGCAGCAACTGCTGGTCGACGACGCGGACGAGGAACTCGGCTGGCAGGAGCGCGCGCTGTGCGCCCAGACCGACCCCGAGTCCTTCTTTCCCGAGAAGGGCGGCTCCACCAGAGAGGCCAAGAAGGTCTGCCTCGCCTGCGAGGTGCGCTCCGAGTGCCTCGAGTACGCCCTCGCCAACGACGAGCGGTTCGGTATCTGGGGCGGACTCTCCGAGCGGGAGCGCCGCCGCCTCAAGAAGGCCGCCGTCTGACCCGCGGTGGCTGCCGTCCGAAGCGGACGTCCACACAACGCACACATCCGAGCTGCGCGAACGGCCCGTCGCCCGTGGGTTATCCACAGGCGGCGGGCCGTCGACATGCCCAGCCGATAGTGTGGGCGTTCGTCCGAGACGCCTCGCCGCCACCAGCGGGCGCAGGAGTCCACCGCAGTCCATCGAACCGGGGCCCGTACCTCGATGTCCGTGCACAGCCACACGGCAGCCGAAGCAGGCGCTGCCACAGCGGGGTTTGACCCGACCCGCCCGCCCGAGTTCCCGCGTCACGTGGTGACCGCGGTGCTCGTCTCCCACGACGGCGCCCGCTGGCTGCCCGCCGCGCTCGCCGGGCTGCTCGGCCAGGAGCGCCCGGTCCAGTACGCCGTCGCGGCCGACACCGGCAGCGCGGACGACTCCGCCCAGCAGCTCACCGCCTCCCTCGGCGACGCCAACGTGCTGCACCTCGCCCGCCGCACCGGCTTCGGCCAGGCCGTCGAGGAGGCGAGTCGCACCGCGCCCGTCCTCACCCCGGACGACCTGCCGTACCTGAAGCGGCCCAGCGGCTGGGACCCGGTCACCCGCCAGTGGCGCGACGACGCCTACGACATGCCCGAGCTGCCCCACGGCGAGCCCGTCCAGTGGCTGTGGCTGCTGCACGACGACTGTGCCCCGGAACCCGACGCCCTGGCCCAGCTGCTCCGCGTCGTCGACAACGAGCTGGAGCTGGGCCGCGACGACGTGGCGGTCGTCGGCCCCAAGCTGCGCGGCTGGTACGACCGCCGGCAGCTCCTGGAGGTCGGCGTCACCATCGCCAACTCCGGCCGCCGCTGGACCGGCCTGGACCGCCGTGAGCAGGACCAGGGCCAGCACGACCACGTGCGGCCCGTCCTCTCCGTCTCCACCGCCGGCATGCTGATCCGCCGCGACGTCTTCGAGGAGCTCGGCGGCTTCGACCGCCGGCTGCCGCTGATGCGCGACGACGTCGACCTGTGCTGGCGCGCGCACAACGCCGGCCACCGCGTCCTGGTCGCTCCCGAGGCCGTCGTACGACATGCCGAGGCCGCCTCCCGGGAGCGCCGCACCGTCGACTGCGCGGGCCGCACCGCCACCTCGCCGCACAAGGTCGACAAGGCCGGCGCCATCTACACCCTGCTGGTCAACGCCCGTACGGCCGCGCTGCCCTGGATCCTGCTCCGGCTGATCCTCGGCACCCTGCTGCGCACCGTCGCCTACCTCGTCGGCAAGGTCCCCGGACAGGCGCTCGACGAGATCCGCGGCCTCCTCGGCACCCTCCTGCGGCCCGAGCGGATCATCGCCGGGCGGCGCAGGCGCGGCCGCCCCCAGCTCGACAAGGGCGAGCTGCGCCCCCTGTTCCCGCCGCCCGGCGCCACCGTCCGGGCCACCGTCGAACAGGTCGCGGGCAACCTCTTCGGCGCCGACGACGAGATCTCCGCGGCCGGCCGGCACGGCGGCGCGGTCGAGTCCGGGCCGGGCGGTGACGACGCCGACTTCCTGGAGATCGAGCAGTTCGCCCGCCTCAAGCGCATCGCCCGTAAACCGGGCCCGGTGCTCTTCCTGGTGCTGCTGCTGTTCTCGCTGGTCGCCTGCCGCGCCCTGCTCGGCTCCGGCGCCCTCTCGGGCGGCGCCCTGCTGCCCGCCCCGGGCACCGCGAGCGAGCTGTGGTCGCGCTACCTGGACGCCTGGCACGCGGTCGGCGCCGGCGGCACCCCCGCCGCGCCGCCGTACCTCGCGATCATCGCCTCGTTCGCCTCACTGCTGTTCGGCTCGACCGGGCTCGCGGTCACCGTGCTCCTGGTCGCCTCGGTGCCACTGGCCGGGTTCACCGCCTACTTCGCCTCCCGCCCGCTGGTCACCTCCCGCCTGCTGCGCGCCTGGGCGGCCATCGCCTACGCCTTCCTGCCCGCCGCCACCGGCGCCCTCGCGGGCGGCCGCATCGGCACCGCCGTCCTCGCCATCCTGCTGCCGCTGATCGCCCGCGCGGGCATCGCGGCCAGCGGCCTCACGCACGCCTCCGGGGCCCGCGGCAGCTGGCGCGCCACCTGGGCGTACGCGCTGCTGCTGACCGTCACCACCGCGTTCACGCCGATCGTCTGGCCGATCGCCCTGGTCCTCGGCCTCGCCGTGCTCGTCCTGCGCCGCTCCGACCTGGTCGCCTCCGGTCTGCGGCTGCTGGCCCAGCTCGGCACCCCGCTGCTGGTCCTCGCCCCCTGGTCGCTGACCCTGCTGCCGTCCGGCTTCTTCCGGGAGGCCGGCCTGGAGTACGGCTCCTCGGCCGCCTCCGCCCTCGACCTGCTCGGCGCCAGCCCGGGCGGCCCCGGCACCGTCGACGGGCTGCTGCTCATCGGCGTCGTCCTGGCCGCGCTCGCCGCCCTGCTGCGCTCCGAGCGCCAGTCGGCGGTCCGCACCGCCTGGGCGGTCGCCCTGGTCGGCCTGGTCTTCGCGGTCCTGTCCAACAGGTCCGCCTGGGCCGGCCCCGCGACGCTCGTCTACGGCATCGCGATCCTCGCCGCCGCCGCCCTCGGCGCCGACGGGGCGCGCTCGCGGGTCGCCGAGCAGAGCTTCGGCTGGCGCCAGCCGGTCGCCGCCCTGATCGCCTTCGCCGCCGCCGCGGGTCCGCTGCTGCTCGCCGCCGGCTGGATGATCGCGGGCGCCGACGGCCCGGTCGAGCGCCGCGATCCCACCCAGGTGCCCGCCTTCGTCGCCGAGGACAGCTCCACCACCGACCAGGTCCGCACCCTCGTCCTGGACAGCGACAGCACCGCGCGCGTGACCTACATGCTGGTACGCGGCTCCGGCGCCCGCATGGGCGACGCCGAGGTGGCCGCCGCCGACGGCGAGAACGCCAAGCTCGACAAGGTCGTCGCCAACCTGGTCGCCGGCTCCGGAGCCGACCAGGCCGATCAGCTCGGCGGGTTCGCGGTGCGTTACGTCCTGGTCCACAAGGGCGCGCCGCGCGACATCACGCGCGTGCTCGACGCCACCCCCGGCCTGTCCCGGCTCAGCCAGCAGAACGGCAGCGCCCTGTGGCGCGTCGACCAGCAGGTCTCCCGCGCGACGATCGTGGCGGCGAACGGCTCCGGTATCCCTGTGTCCGTGGCCGCCGGACCCGTCGACATCCACACCACCGTCCCGTCCGGCGCCGACGGCCGCGTCCTGCGCCTGGCCGACTCGGCCTCCCCGGACTGGACGGCCACCCTGGACGGCAAGCCGCTGACCCGCACCACGGTCGACGGCTGGGCCCAGGGCTTCGAACTCCCCTCCGGGGGCGGGAAGCTGGACGTCACCTACGACACCCCGTTCACCCACAGCCTCTGGCTGTGGGTCCAGGGCGCGCTCGCCGTCGTCCTGGTCGTCCTCGCCCTGCCCGGCCGCCGCCGTGACGTCGACGACGACCTCCCCGAGGAGCAGCCGATCCCCGCCCAGGCCATCGACGGCGAGGGCCGCCGCGCCCGCCGCCTGCGCGCCCAGGCGGAGGCCGAGGAGGAAGCCCAGGACACTCCGGAGACCCAGGAGTTCCAGGAGACCCCGGAGGGCACCGACTTCCCGGCGACGGCCCCGGCGGACGAGACCCAGGCCGCCGTCCCGCACCAGCAGCCCTACGACGAGTGGGACCCGGCGTCCTACCCGCAGGCCGACGGCTACGACACCGGCTACGCCGACCAGTACCAGGGCGCCGGCACCGGCCAGTACCAGACCGGCGGCTACGACCAGCAGACCTACGACCCCTACCAGACCGGCCAGTACGACCCGTACGCCTACGGCGGCCAGCAGGGGCAGGCGGCGTACGACCCGACGACGTACCAGCAGGGCTACGACCCGGCCTACGACCCCGCCTACGACCCGGCCGCCCAGCACCACCACGGCACCGGCGGCGAGCACCACGACGGGAGCCAGCAGTGAACCGCACCACCCTGTCCCTGCTCGCCGGTACGGCCGCCCTCGCGGCGGTCACCGGGTTCGCCGAGCTCAGCGCGCCGGCCACCACCTCCGCGCACACCGCGGAGGCGGCCGCCCAACTGCCGGTGGAGCGCTCCACGCTGCTGTGCCCGGCGCCCAGCCTGTCCGACATCGCGGAGACCTCGTACACGTCGTTCACGCCCGTCACCAAGGGCACCACGAGCGACGGCAAGGCCGGCCTCCAGGCCGCCACCGAGCAGTCGGCGGACGGGACGGGGAGCGGCGGCGGCAAGAAGAAGGCCGCCAAGCCCGTCCTCACCCCCAAGACGCCCGGCACGCCGGCCACCGGGGACACCTCCGGCGCCGACGGGCCCGCCTACGTCGGCACCGCCGAGGGCAAGTACGCCCCCGGCTGGACGGTCCAGGAGACCACCGAGGTCGCCGCGGGCACCGGGCGCGGCCTCCAGGGGGTCAACTGCACGGCGGCCGACACCGACTTCTGGTTCCCCGGCGCCAGCACCGCCGCGAGCCGCACCGACTACGTGCACCTCACCAACCCCGACGACAGCGCCGCCGTGGTCGACGTCGAGCTGTACGGCAAGGACGGCCAGCTCAAGTCCTCGGTGGGGGAGGGCATCACGGTCCCTCCGCACGCCAGCGAGCCGGTCCTGCTGTCCACGCTCACCGACGAGCGCCAGACCGACCTGACCGTGCACGTGAGCGTGCGCAGCGGCCGGGTCGGCGCGAGCGTGCAGGCCCTGGACGACAAGACCGGCGGCGACTGGCTTGCCGCCTCCGCCGACCCGTCCGGCGGCCTGGTGCTGCCCGGTATCCCCAAGGACGCCACCGACGTCCGGCTGATCGCCTTCACCACCGGCGACAACGACGCGGACCTGAAGGTGCGCCTCGCCTCCCCGGACGGCACGATCACCCCGGCAGGCAACGAGACCCTGCACGTCAAGGCGGGCATGACCACCGCGACCGACCTCGGCGACGTCACGCGCGGCGAGGCGGGCTCGCTGATCCTCACCCCCTCCGACCAGTCCGTCCCGGTGGTGGCGGCGCTGCGCGTCACCCGCGGCAAGGGCAGCAATCAGGAGACCGCGTACATCCCGGCGACCGCGCCGGTCGGCACGCGCGCGACGTCCGCCGACAACAGCGGCAAGGGCACGACCCTCTCCCTGACCGCGCCCACCGCGACCGCCCAGGTCAAGGTCACGGCGTCGGCGGGCAGCGGCGGCGGCACGGCGGTGTCCAAGACGTTCACGATCAAGTCCGGCACCACCCAGAACGTCGCCGCGCCGGTCCCGTCCGGACTGAAGGGCACCTACGCCCTGACCGTGGAGACGGTCTCCGGCGGCCCGGTCTACGGCGCCCGCACCCTGGCGGCCACCGAGGGCGGGGTTCCCGGCTTCACGATCCAGACCCTCCCGGACGACCGCGGCACCGTGGCCGTACCGGAGGCGGACCAGGACGTGGCGGTACTGCAGAAGTAGGGCGGGCTGCGGAGGACGGGGGGCTGGCGGCCGCCGGGGACTCAGTCCTCGCCGTAACGGGGGTCGACGGTCTCCGGGGTGAGGCCGAGCAGCTCGGCGACCTGCTCCACGACGACCTCGTGCACCAGCGCGGCCCGCTCGTCGCGCCCCTTGGTGCGGATCTCGACCGGCCGCCGGTAGACGACCACGCGCGCCCGGCGTCCCTCGCGCGCGGGAATGATGCCCCCCAGCGGCACCGCCTCGTCGTCCCAGCTCTCGCTGTGCCGGTCCTGCAGCCGGGGCACTTCGAGCACCAGGAAATCGATGTCGGCCAGCTGCGGCCAGCGCCGCTCCAGGCGCTCCACGGAGTCCTGCACCAGGTCCGCGAACACGTCGGCACGGCTCGCGGCCAGCGGCACCTGAGGTGGTGCGATCGGTCCGCGCATGCCCCGCCCGTGGCGGTCGCGTCGACGAGGCCCGGGGCCGGCGGCACGGGGCGGTACACGGTTGTCCATCACTGGTGAAGCGTAGTCCTCGCGGGCTCCGGCCGCGCCGTTCCACGCACCGACACCGCCCGGAACGGCATGTCACAGGATGACCATTCCGGCCAAGGTTGGGCTCGTTTCCATATCTCCACGAGACCGGCGAACTCAAGGCAATTGACGGTGTTTGTACCGACTCGTGACCGGATGAGGTGCCGACCGCGACCCCGGCCGATCCGTTCCATGCAGGTCAGCAGGGCGTGTCGGAAGGGGTGTGTGGGGCGTTTCACAGTACGACACGGTGGAGTGACCTGGGGGAGAGTCGTCGCGGCCCGCTCAAGAGTGCGGTACCGTCCAACGTCGTGAGCCCTGTACGTCGCTGTTCGCGAACCGCCTGCGGCCGACCCGCCGTCGCGACGCTGACGTACGTCTACGCCGACTCGACCGCGGTCCTCGGCCCGCTCGCCACCTACGCCGAACCCCACTGCTACGACCTGTGCGCCGAGCACTCCGAGCGCCTCACCGCGCCGCGCGGCTGGGAGGTCGTGCGGCTCCTCGACGGCTCGGCTCCCGCCCGTCCGAGCGGGGACGACCTGGAAGCGCTGGCGAACGCGGTGCGCGAGGCGGCCCGCCCCCAGGAGCGGGCGGCCGAGGCGGGCGGCGGCGGCCGCGGCGCGGACCCGATGGAGGTCGCCCGGCGCGGCCATCTGCGGGTGCTGCGGTCACCGGACAACTGACGCACGCACTCCCGTCGCCCCCCCGTGCGGGTGCGTTCCGTGGTGCACACCCATTGACGCGCACTTGTCGCAGACACGACCATTCCGGATGACCGTCGGTCGGCCTGGTCGACGGCGTGCGCGGGGTCCGCGAGACCTGGGTGGCGGCCCTGGCGTGCGGAGTCGCCCTCGCCGCAGCCCAGTTCGCCGTCTCGAACTACGTCTCCGCCCAACTCGCCGACATCTGCGCCCCCCTGGCCCCAGCGGCCGCCCTGCTCGCCGTACCGCACGCGCGCGTGCCGGCGGCCGAGGAGGTCCGCGCGGCCGTCCTCACGGGCGCCCGCGGCGCCGACCTGGACGAGCGCGACGAACGGTCTCAAGTCCTGCGCGCCCACGCCCCGTACGCCCTGATCATCGCCCTCTTCTCGGTCGCCCGGATCCCGCCGGTCAAGGACTGGCAGGCGAAGGCGAACCGGGTCTACGACTGGCCGTTCCTGAACGTCGTCAACCCGAAGGGCGAACCGGTCGGAGGAAATCTCTTCACCTGGCCGGTCGTCTCCACGGGCGGCACGCTGGTCCTGTTCGCCGGCATCGCCACGGCTGCCGTCCTGCGCGTGCACGCGCGCGTGGCGGTCGCGGAACGGGCGGCGACCGTACGCGAGTTGCGGTCCGCGATCCGCACAGTGACGTCCGTCCTCGCCCTCGCCTACGTCATGAACCTCTCCGGACAGGCGGCGACGACCGGCCACTTCGTGGCGGCGGCGGACGCGGGCCTGGCCTTCCCGTCCCCGGTCCTCGGCCGGCTGGGACCGTTCCGGATCCGATCCGCATCGGGTCACCGCAGATCACAGCCAGGTGTCCGCGACGGACCCGCTGGGGGAGCCGATGCCGGACCCGCACCCGGGACAGGTAGTTTGGGGCGACCGAAAATACTCCAGGAGGGCTGGCCTGTGGCCGCTGCAGCTGATCTGTCACAGATCGTGAAGGCGTACGACGTACGCGGAGTGGTTCCGGACCAGTGGGACGAGACGCTCGCCGAACTCTTCGGTGCCGCGTTCGTCCAGGTGACCGGTGCCGCCGCGATCGTCGTCGGCCACGACATGCGGCCCTCCTCGCCCGGTCTGTCCCGCGCCTTCGCGCGCGGTGCCGCGGCCCGGGGCGTCGACGTCACCGAGATCGGCCTGTGCTCGACCGACCAGCTGTACTACGCCTCGGGCGCCCTCGGCCTGCCCGGCGCGATGTTCACCGCCTCGCACAACCCCGCGCAGTACAACGGCATCAAGATGTGCCGCGCGGGAGCCGCGCCGGTCGGCCAGGACACGGGCCTGACGGAGATCCGGGAGCTGGCCGAGCGCTGGTCGCAGGAGGGCGCCCCGGAGCCGGCCGCCACGCCGGGAACCATCACCTCCCGCGAGACGTTGCCGGACTACGCGGCCCACCTGCTCTCACTCGTGGACCTGAGTTCCGTCCGCCCGCTGAAGGTCGTGGTCGACGCGGGCAACGGCATGGGCGGCCACACGGTCCCGACGGTCTTCGAGGGCCTGCCGCTGACCCTGGTCCCGATGTACTTCGAGCTGGACGGCACCTTCCCGAACCACGAGGCCAACCCGCTCGACCCCGCCAACATCGTGGACCTGCAGGAGCGCGTGCGCGCCGAGTCGGCCGACCTCGGCCTGGCCTTCGACGGCGACGCGGACCGCTGCTTCGTCGTGGACGAGCGCGGCGAGCCGGTCTCCCCCTCGGCGATCACGGCCCTGGTGGCCGCGCGGGAGCTGGCGAAGAACGGCGGCAAGGGCACCGTCATCCACAACCTGATCACGTCCTGGACCGTCCCCGAGGTGGTCCGGGAGAACGGCGGCACCCCGGTCCGCACGCGCGTCGGCCACTCCTTCATCAAGGCCGAGATGGCGAGGTCCGGCGCGATCTTCGGCGGCGAGCACTCGGCCCACTACTACTTCAAGGACTTCTGGAACGCCGACACGGGCATGCTGGCGGCCCTGCACGTCCTCGCCGCCCTCGGCGGCCAGCCCGGCCCCCTCTCCGCCCTCGTCGCCCAGTACGACCGCTACACCGGCTCCGGGGAGATCAACTCCACGGTCGCCGACCAGCAGGCCAGCCTCGCCGCGATCCGCGCGGCCTACGGCGACCGCGACGACGTCACCCTCGACGACCTCGACGGCCTCACCGTCAGCGCCGCCGACTGGTGGTTCAACGTCCGCCCCTCCAACACGGAACCGCTGCTCCGCCTCAACGCGGAGGCGAGGGACGAGGCGACGATGACGAAGGTGCGCGACGAGGTCCTGGCCATCATCAGGGCCTGACCCTGACTCCTCGCTTCGGCAGCGCCCCGAAGGGGCGCGGGGAACTGCGCGACCAGCCACAACGGCGCCGCAGGCGGCACACGGCACATCGCCCCCCGCCGGCCTTGCCCCGGGCCCTCTCAACCGGCCGATTCCCCTCGCCCCGCCCTCGCTTCTCGCGGCGGGTGGGCGAAGGTCCAGGGGGCCCAGGGGGCCGAGCCCCCTGGCCGCCGGTCACCCCGGCCGACGGCCGCCCGTCACCCGCGGCCAGCCCAACCCACCCCACCGGCGGTAACCTGACCGCACGCGAACATCCACCCCGAAGGGAACCCGCATGCCGCTCGAAGCCGGCCTCCTGGAGATCCTCGCCTGCCCGGCCTGCCACGCCACCCTCAAGGAGCAGGGCCCCGAGCTGATCTGCACCGGTCAGGACTGCGGCCTGGCGTACCCGGTCCGCGACGGCATCCCCGTCCTCCTCGTCGACGAGGCGCGCCGCCCGGCGTAAGCGGCGGACCCCACAACCGCGAAACACAAGGACCCCGGCAACCGGAGGCCGCTCCATGCTCGACGAAACGCTGCTCGACACCCCGGAGGCCCTCGCGGACGCCGACCGCCGAGGTCTGCTGCGCGGCGCGGCCGAGGCCGGCGCCCGCGTCCGGACCGCCGCCCGGCACGCCACCGAGGCCGGTGTCCAGGAGCTGAAGCCGGACGGCCGCCCCCGCGCCGTCCTGATCGCGGGCCCCGGCGTCGCCGCCACCCACGCCGCCGACCTCCTCGGCACGCTGGCCGGCCCCGGCAGCCCCGTCACCCGGCTCGCCCCCACCGGCGTCGCACCGGCCGCCGGCGCCCTGCGCTGGGAGCTCCCCGGCTGGGCCGGCTCCGTCGACCTGCTGCTGATCGCCACCCCGGACGGCACCGAACCCAGCCTCTCCCTCCTCGCCGACCAGGCCTACCGACGCGGCTGCTCGGTGGCCGCCGTCGCCCCCGCCGACACCCCGCTCGCCGAGGCGGTGGCCGGCGCCCACGGCCTGTTCATGCCGATGGCGACGGCCCCCTACGACCATGGCGAGCCGCTCGCCGGCTCCTCCCCGGGCGTCCTGTGGGCGCTGCTCACCCCGCTGCTCGCGCTCCTCGACCGCGTCGGCCTGCTCGCCGCCCCGCCGGAGGCCCTGGAGAAGGTCGCCGACCGCCTCGACCAGATCGCCGAGCGCTGCGGCCCGGCCATCGTGACCTACAGCAACCCGGCCAAGACCCTCGCCGCGGAACTCGCCGACGCGCTCCCCGTGGTCTGGACCGAGGGCGAGTCGGCAGGCCCGGCCGGCCGCCGTTTCGCCGCCGCCCTCGCCGAGCTGGCCGGCCGCCCCGCCCTGGTCGCCGACCTCCCCGAGGCCCTGGCCGCCCACACCGCCCTGCTCGCCGGGCCACTCGCCGCCAGCGCCGACCCCGACGACTTCTTCCGCGACCGCGTGGACGAGCCGCCCGCGCTGCACGCGCGCGTGGTGCTGCTCCGTGACCGCCCCATCGGCGGACTCACCGCCGCACCCGCCGCCCGCGACCTCGCCCTCAGTCACGACACCCCCATCAGTGAGCTGGAACCCGAGGCGGGCGACGAGCTGGAGACCCTGGCGGAACTGATCGCCGTCACGGATTTCGCCGCCGTTTACCTGGCGCTCGCTTCGGGGGCCTGAAGTGGACACCGGCACCGGACCCGCCGTACGAAGGACGACCTGAGGGCCGTACCGAAGGCGAACCGGTGGGGGACACACGGTGAACACCTGAGCCGTGCCGTGCCACGCCGGTGCCCACGCCCGCCCCCCGCCCGCAGAGAGAACCCGCAGAGAGAAGTCATGGATCTCCTCGACAACACCGTCCGCCCCTACGCCTGGGGATCCCCGACCGCCATCCCGCAGCTGCTCGGGGTCGAGCCGAGCGGCGAACCGCAGGCGGAGATGTGGATGGGCGCCCACCCGGGCGCCCCCTCGCGCACCGCGCGCGGCACGCTCGTCGAGGTCATCGACGCGGACCCGAAGGCCGAACTGGGTGAGGAGGCGGTAGCCAGGTTCGGCCCGCGGCTGCCCTTCCTGCTCAAGATCCTCGCCGCCGGCGCCCCGCTCTCCCTCCAGGTGCACCCCGACCTGGAGCAGGCCAGGGAGGGCTACGAGGACGAGGAGCGGCGCGGCATCCCGATCGACGCCCCGGACCGCAACTACAAGGACGCCAACCACAAGCCCGAGCTGATCTGCGCGCTCACCGAGTTCGACGGTCTGTGCGGCTTCCGTGCCCCGGAGCGGACGGCCGAACTCCTCGACGGCCTCGGCGTCGACTCCCTCAAGCCGTACGTCGACCTGCTGCGCGCCCACCCCGAGGAAGCGGCCCTGCGGGAGGTCCTCACCGCGATCCTGACCGCCGACCGCGAGGAGATGGCCCGCACGGTCGCCGAGGCCACGGCCGCCTGCACCCGCCTCGGTGGCGACTACCTGCCCTACGCCGACATCGCCCACCACTACCCGGGCGACCCCGGCGTGATCGCCGCCATGCTCCTCAACCACGTCCGCCTGCAGCCCGGTGAGGCACTCTTCCTCGGCGCCGGCATCCCGCACGCCTACCTCAACGGCCTCGGCGTCGAGATCATGGCCAACTCCGACAACGTCCTGCGCTGCGGCCTGACCCCCAAGCACGTCGACGTCCCCGAACTCCTGCGCATCGTCCGCTTCGAGGCCGGCGACGCCGGCGTGCTGCGTCCCGAGGCGGCCCCGGACGGCGAGGAGGTCTACGAGACACCGATCGACGAGTTCCGGCTCTCCCGGTACGTCCTGCCCGAGGGCACCGCGGCCCACGACCTGACCCTGCCCACCCCGCAGATCCTGCTCTGCACGGCCGGTGCGCTGCGCGTCGGCGAGCACGACCTGGCCCCCGGCCGTTCGGTGTTCGTCCCGGCGGCCGAGAAGGCGGAGGTGTCGGGAGCGGGCACGGTGTTCCGGGCCACGGTCATCGTCTGAGGGGGCCCGTATCTCCCGTCGCGGGGGCTGCAAGAATGGCCCACCGGCAAAGCACGGGCAAAGACGGGTCCCGGCGACGAGCACCGGTGAAGACGAGTACCGGTGAAGACGAGAACGAGAAGGGGCAACGCGAACTCATGAGCGCGTCAGGCGGCACCAGGGCGATCGTGGCGGCACTCGGCGCCAACCTCGCGATCGCGGCATCGAAGTTCGTGGCGTTCGCGTTCAGCGGCTCCTCGTCGATGCTCGCCGAGGGCGTCCACTCGCTCGCCGACTCCGGCAACCAGTTCCTGCTGCTCATCGGCGGCAAGAAGGCCCAGCGCGAGGCGACCCCGCAACACCCCTTCGGCTACGGCCGCGAGCGGTACATCTACGCCTTCCTCGTCTCCATCGTGCTCTTCTCGGTCGGCGGCATGTTCGCCATCTACGAGGGCTACGAGAAGATCAGCCACCCGCACGAGGTCGAACACTGGTACTGGCCGGTGGGCGTCCTCGTCTTCGCGGTCCTCGCCGAGGGCTTCTCCTTCAAGACGGCCATCAAGGAGTCCAACGAACTGCGCGGCAAACTGTCCTGGTCGCAGTTCATCCGCCGCGCCAAGGCCCCCGAGCTGCCCGTCGTCCTCCTGGAGGACTTCGGCGCGCTCATCGGCCTGGTCCTCGCCCTCGGCGGCGTCGGCCTCGCCGTACTCACCGGCGACGGCGTCTGGGACGGCATCGGCACCGTCTGCATCGGTGTCCTGCTCGTCCTGATCGCCCTCGTCCTGGCCGCCGAGACCAAGTCCCTCCTCCTCGGCGAGGCCGCCGGCACCGAGGAGGTCAGGAAGATCGAGGCCGCGATCGTCGACGGCGACACCGTCACCGGCATCATCCACATGCGCACGCTCCACCTCGGCCCCGAGGAACTCCTCGTCGCCGCCAAGATCGCCGTCCAGCACGACGACACCGCAGCCGAGGTCGCCAAGGCCATCAACGCCGCCGAGGCCCGCATCCGCACCGCGGTCCCCATCGCCCGCGTGATCTACCTGGAACCCGACATCTACAGCGAGGCGGAGGCCGCCAAGGGCCCCGACCCGGAGGCCACCCCGGGCGGCCCGACCCTCCACCCCGCCGGCCACTGACCCCCTCGAACGGCGTGATCTGTTCGGAGGCGGACTGGGGGCGGCCCGCTCCTCCGGTGTAGCTTGGGACGGAGCCAGACGTCGCTGCTGATGGCGGTCGGGCGGTCCCAGGCGGGCCGTCCGAGGGAGAGAGGGCCTCCGACGGACTGCGCTGCGCGTACGCGGGCATGCCTGTGTCCTCTTCTCGGGCACCCCTGTGTCCGCCGCCGCGCAGACCAGCCGTACCCACCCTCGACCCAACCCGAGGAGCAGCTCGCAATGACGACTGTCGACAACCGACAGGACTTCAAGGTCGCCGACCTCTCCCTGGCCGACTTCGGCCGCAAGGAGATCACCCTCGCCGAGCACGAGATGCCCGGCCTGATGGCGATCCGCAAGGAGTACGCCAAGACCCAGCCGCTGGCCGGCGCCCGCGTCACCGGCTCCCTGCACATGACCGTGCAGACCGCCGTCCTGATCGAGACCCTGGTCGCCCTGGGCGCGCAGGTCCGCTGGGCGTCCTGCAACATCTTCTCCACCCAGGACCACGCGGCCGCCGCCATCGCCGTCGGCCCGAACGGCACGCCCGACAACCCGCAGGGCGTCCCGGTCTTCGCCTGGAAGGGCGAGACCCTGGAGGAGTACTGGTGGTGCACCGAGCAGGCGCTGACCTGGCCGGACAGCCCCACCGGCGGCCCCAACATGATCCTCGACGACGGCGGTGACGCCACCCTCCTCGTCCACAAGGGCGTCGAGTACGAGAAGGACGGCAAGGTCCCCTCGGTCGACACCGCCGAGTCGGACGAACACCGCGTCATCCTCGAACTCCTGCACCGCACCATCACGGACGGCTCGCAGAAGTGGACCCAGCTCGCCTCCGAGATCCGCGGCGTGACCGAGGAGACCACGACCGGCGTCCACCGCCTGTACGAGATGCAGCGCGACGGCGTCCTCCTCTTCCCGGCGATCAACGTCAACGACGCCGTCACCAAGTCGAAGTTCGACAACAAGTACGGCTGCCGCCACTCGCTGATCGACGGCATCAACCGCGCCACCGACGTCCTGATCGGCGGCAAGACCGCGGTCGTCTGCGGCTACGGCGACGTGGGCAAGGGCTGCGCGGAGTCCCTGCGCGGACAGGGCGCCCGCGTGATCGTCACCGAGATCGACCCGATCTGCGCCCTCCAGGCCGCGATGGACGGCTACCAGGTCACGACCCTCGACGAGGTCATCGACAAGGCCGACATCTTCGTCACCACGACCGGCAACAAGGACATCATCATGGCCTCGGACATGGCCAAGATGAAGCACCAGGCCATCGTCGGCAACATCGGCCACTTCGACAACGAGATCGACATGGCCGGCCTCGCCAAGATCCCCGGCATCGTCAAGGACGAGGTCAAGCCGCAGGTCCACACCTGGAAGTTCCCCGACGGCAAGGTGATCATCGTCCTCTCCGAGGGCCGCCTGCTGAACCTGGGCAACGCCACCGGCCACCCCTCGTTCGTGATGTCCAACTCCTTCGCGGACCAGACCCTGGCCCAGATCGAGCTGTTCACCAAGCCCGACGAGTACCCGGTCGGCGTCTACACGCTGCCCAAGCACCTCGACGAGAAGGTCGCCCGCCTGCACCTGGACTCGCTCGGCGTGAAGCTCACGACCCTGCGCCCCGAGCAGGCCTCGTACATCGGCGTGAAGGTCGAGGGTCCGTACAAGTCGGACCACTACCGCTACTGAGTCCGGGACCCGGCCACCGGGAAGCGCACCCGTGCACCGACGCGCTCTCCCGGCGGCAGGTCCTCCGGTCCGCCGAGGCAGGCCCCCGCACCCCCGTGCCGGGGGCCTGCCCCTTTGGCCCGTCGACCGCCCGCGCGGCCGAACCGCAGGTCCGGGCGCCGGACCCACGCCCCGTCAAGCCCCAGGACCCCCATGCCCCGCGGCCGCTATTCGCTCCACGATCCGCACGATCACACCCCCCTCGGCGAAGAACACTTCCAGTGCGCCCCCGGCCCCTCCGGCTGGCGTTACGTCTCCCAAGTGACCACCCCCTCCGGTGACCACAGCGGCTCGGTCGATCTCGCCCTCGACGACCTCGGCCGCCCCATCCGCCTGGAACTCCACGCCGGGGGCTGGCAGGTCCGCGCAGCCGCCCTCGACGGCGTCACCTGGGTCCGTACGGACCCCACCGGAGCCCATGCCACCGAAGGCAATGTGCGCGCCCACGCCTTCACCGGCACGTCCCCCGCGTTCCTCGTCGCCATCGCCCGGCTCCTGCGCCTCACCCCCTCCGCCGCCGCGACCCGCGTACGCCTCGTGGCCTTCACGGACCCGGTCCTCGCGCCACGCACCGTGGACCAGTCCTGGGCCCTGCTGAAAAGAGAAGCACACGCCACTGACAACGGCCCGCTGACCGTGGACGAATACCAGGTCACAGCCCTGGACACCGGAGAACAGCACCCCGTGCACCTCGCCGGCGACGTGGTGCTGGCGGCGCCCGGAATCGAGTTGGAGGACCTGCGGTCACCGCCGACGTTCTTCACCGACCCCGAGGACTGAGCAGCAGATCCGACGGGCGGGGCGGCGCCTAGGCCGGCGGCACGAACCCGGTGGCCGGCGGCTGCGGGACAGGTGCAGTAGGCATGGGTGCGACAGGCGTAGGTGCGATAGGCGTAGGCGTAGGTGCGGGGGTCGGGGGCGCAGCGGGTGCCGGGGACGCGTACGCGTGCGGCATGCCGGCGGACGGAGCCGCATGGTCGGCGAAGGCCCGACGGGTCTCCCGGGCCTGCCGCTCCTGCACCACCGCCGCCAGATACGCGGCCGGCGGAATGTCCGTCGGCGCCGGAGTACCCGTCCGCGTCGCGAGATCCCCCGCGAGCCGTACGGCCATCGCCCACGAGACCTGCGGATCCAACTGCTGCATCCGCGTCAGGTACTGCCGGACGGCGAGCCACAGCGCGTCCGGAACGGCCGACAGGTCCAGCTCGGTGAAACGTCCCGCCAGCCAGGGCGGAGGCGGCGGAACGAAACGGGTCTGCCCGACGGGCACCCGCTCCCGCACGACCAGGGTCCCCGCGAACACGTCCCCGAGCCGCCGTCCGCGAGCCGAGATCAGCGAGGCGATACAGGCGACGACCCCGAACGTCACCAGGATCTCGACCACGCCGAGAGCACCCCGCACCAGCGCATGCCGGAACCGGATGGGCCCGCCGTCATCCCGCACGACCCGCAGGCCGCACGCCAACTTCCCGAGCGAACGCCCGTGACTCAGCGTCTCCACCGCGATCGGCGCACCGACCAGCACCAGCAGGAAGGACGCGATCGCCAGGGCGACCTGCGCGGCGTCGTCCAGCGAGGCCGCGGCGGCCGCCAGGCCGATCGACACACCGATGTAGACGGTGAAGGCCACGATCAGGTCGAGCAGTACGGCAAGCGCCCTGCTGGGCAGCCTCGCGGGACGCAGTTCGAGCGCCACCGCCTCGCCCGTCACCAGCTCACTCACGCCCGCCGCCTTCCCCTGGTCTGCCCTGTACAACGCAAGTCTGCCAAGCTGAGGGCGCATCGCGCCGCAGTACGACAAGCTGACAGCTGCGACATTGCTACGACAGGCAGTCGACGACCAGCCGAGGAGCAGGCAGACCCGATGGACCTCGACGTCTTCGTCTCCGCACACCGAGCCGAGTGGGACCGCCTCGACGCGCTCCTCCGCCGCCAGCGGCGCCTCAACGGAGCAGAGGCCGACGAACTCGTCGCGCTCTACCAGCGCACCGCCACCCACCTCTCCCTGATCCAGTCCAGCGCCCCTGATCCACAGCTCACCGGACGCCTCAGCCAGCTCGTGGCACGCGCGCGCAGTGCCGTGACAGGCACCCGCCGCGCCTCCTGGCGCGATGTCGCCCGCTTCCTAGGACAGGGATTCCCGGCCGCCGTCTACCGCTCCCGTCACTGGTGGGTGCCCACCGCGCTCATATCCACCGCCATCGCGATCGTTCTGGGCTGGTGGATCGGCACCCACCCGGACGTGCAGTCGACCATCGCGGCCCCAAGCCAGCTCCGCGAGCTGACCCGCCCCGGCGGCGAGTACGAGACCTACTACTCCAGCCATCCCGCGGCTTCCTTCGCGGCCCAGGTGTGGACCAACAACGCCAGGGCCGCCGCGATGTGCCTGGTCCTGGGCGTCTTTCTCGGTCTCCCGGTCCTCTGGATCCTCTTCGAGAACATGCTGAACCTGGCCGTCGGCTTCGGCCTGATGTCCTCGGCCGGCCGCCTCGACACCTTCCTGGGCCTGGTCCTCCCGCACGGGCTGCTGGAACTCACCGCGGTCTTCGTGGCCGCGGGAACCGGACTCCGCCTGGGCTGGACCCTCATAGATCCGGGCCCACGCAGTCGCCGAACAGCCCTGGCCGAAGAGGGCCGCGCGGCCGTGGCCATGGCGATCGGGCTGGCCCTCGTCCTCTTCGTCTCCGGCGCCATCGAAGGCTTCGTCACCCCGTCCGGCCTGCCGACCTGGGCGCGCATAAGCATCGGAGTGGCGGCTGAGCTGGCCTTCCTGGCCTACGTCTTCGTCCTCGGCGGCCGCGCCGCCCGGGCCGGTGAGACAGGTGACCTCGAGGAGGCAGAGCGCAGCGCGCTCGTTCCTACGGCCGCCTGATGTGCGGAGACCTCCCGTGAGCTGCTAGTCTCCTCTTCGCCCCGGAAGACCCGTTGACACGGGTGGGATGGGGAGGTAGATTCAAACAGTTGCCTAGAACTGGACAGGTTCGGGCCCGATCGTTAGAATCGATCCTGCTTCACAACGGAGAGTTCTCTCCGAGACATTGAAGCCACCCCCGATTTACTCAGAAATGAGTGGCCGGTCAGACCGGCCAAGAACTTCTGATAAAGTCGGACTCGCCGAAAGAGAGCCGGAAGGCAATCGATAAGGCAAAGGCCCTCCAACGGCCACTGGAAATGGATTCCGACCGGAAACGGAACGGAAAACGGATCTGGTAAGGTTGGAAACACCGAAGGGAAGCCCGGAGGAAAGCCCGAGAGGGTGAGTACAAAGGAAGCGACCGTTCCTTGAGAACTCAACAGCGTGCCAAAAGTCAACGCCAG
>NZ_JBIAVV010000003.1:586361-778684 GCF_042894765.1 Streptomyces sp. NPDC001507 | reverse complement strand
CACCCCCCAGGTCATCCGCTCGACAGGGGGGAACAGTCATGCCGGGCCCGGAGGCCAGCGGCCCTCTTGCAGGACCGCGGAAAACATAACGGGGGGCGCCGAGGTCTCCGGCCCCCTCGGTCAGCCGTGGCCCAGCCAGTCGCCGCCGTCGATGCGCCGCCCGCCGGTGCGCAGTCTCCCGGCGACGACGGGCCCGGCGACGTACACCCAGGCCCGGACCGCGGCCCCGTCCCGCAGCCGTACGACGTCCCGGGCGACGCGTACGTACAGGCTCTCCGGGTCCTGGGGCACGCACTCCTCCAGCGCGTCCAGTTCCAGGAGGAGCCGGTCGTACGCCTCGGGGTGCGCGGTGACCAGTTCGCCGCGTACCGCCGCCGGCCCCGGCTCCTCGACGGCGTAGGGATAGCCGGGCCCGTCGTAGAGCACCGCCCCGTCGAGGCGGCCCGGCTCCTCGGTCTCCGTCCGGCCCCGCAGGTACGCGTCGTGGTTGACCTCGCCGGGGCGGAGCGTGCCGTAGACGAAGAACGGGAGGTGGCGGGGGTTCCGGGTGGTCACAGGAAGGATTCTGCACCCCCTCCACCTCCACACACATCTCCATGAAGGCGCTATGGACATGACATGTCATGGCCTCTTAAATCTCTGACGTCATCAGCGCCATCCCCACGCCTTCGAGGCGCACCTCCAAGGAGACCGATGAGCCGGACCCGGAACACCCGAGTTTCCCGTCTCGCCACCGCCGGCGTCGCCGCCACGACCGCGACCCTGCTGGCCGCCGCGCTCTCCCCCGCCGCCCACGCCGACGCCAGACCGACCCGGGCCACGGCGATCGCGAACGCGGCACAGGCACTCGTCCAGCACGCCACCGCCCTCGGCCTCACCTCCGCCGAGGGCACCTCGGTCCGCGACGTGATCGTGGACAGGAACGGCACGCAGCACGTCCGTTACGACCGCACGTACCGTCAGCTCCCGGTCCTGGGCGGCGACTTCGTCGTCCACCTGAAGTCGGACGGCGCGTACCGCAGCGCCGACCGGGCGACCCGGAGCCGGATATCCCTGGCGTCGATCGTCCCGGAGGTCTCCGCCCCGAAGGCCGCCGACCTCGCGGTGAACGCGCTGCGGGCGGCGAACCTCGGCGACGCCCTGAAGCAGGTGCAGGCCAAGCCGCAGCTGGTCGTCGACGCCCTGCACGGCTCTCCGAAACTGGCCTGGCGCACCAACGCCGTCGGCAAGGACTCGCTCGGCAACCCGGTCGCCCGCACGGTGCTGACGGACGCCCGCACCGGCGCCCAGATCGACGCCTGGGACAGCATCGAGACGGCGACCGGCGACGGCAAGTCCCTGTACAGCGGCACGGTCCCGTTGCAGACGACGCAGTCCGGTTCGGCGTACAACCTCACGGACCCGACGCGCGGCAACACGTACACCGGCGACGCGGCGAACAAGACCGACCTGTGCATCTTCGGCATCTGCATCAGCCGGGCGCCGTCGACGGTGTTCACGGACGCCGACAACCACTGGGGCACGGGCGCGACGTCGGACCGCTCATCGGCGGCCGTCGACGCCCAGTACGGCACCAACGAGACCTGGGACTACTACAAGAACGTCCACGGCCGCAACGGCATCGCGGGCGACGGCAAGGGCTCGTACAACCGCGTCCACTACGGCAACAACTACAACAACGCCTTCTGGGACGACAGCTGCTTCTGCATGACGTACGGCGACGGTGACGGGACGACCTTCGGGCCGCTGGTGGCGCTCGACGTGGCGGGCCACGAGATGACGCACGGGGTCACCTCCAAGACGGCAGCGCTGACGTACTCGGGCGAGTCCGGCGGCCTGAACGAGGCGACCTCCGACATCCTCGGCACGCTGGTGGAGTGGTACGCCAACAACTCCTCCGACCCCGGTGACTACCTGATCGGCGAGAAGATCGTCCGCTCCGGCTTCGGCAAGACGGCACTGCGGTACATGGACCAGCCGTCGAAGGACGGGAGTTCGGCGGACTACTGGAGTTCGTCGGTGGGCAATCTGGACGTCCACTACTCCTCCGGCGTCGCGAATCACTTCGCGTACCTGCTGGCGGAGGGCAGCGGGCCGAAGACCATCAACGGCGTGAGCTACAACTCCCCGACGTACAACGGCTCGACCGTCACCGGCATCGGCCGCGACAAGCTGGGCGCGATCTGGTACCGCGCTCTGACGGTCTACATGACGTCCTCGACGAACTACGCGGGTGCGAGGACGGCCACGCTGAACGCGGCGAAGGACCTGTACGGCAACGGCAGCACGGAGTACAACGCGGTGGCGGCGGCGTGGAGCGCGGTGAACGTGAACTGAGGCACGGCGCACCGACATGAGGCGGCCGCCCCGGCGAACGAACCGGGGCGGCCGTCACATACACCCCGAACAAAGGGGAACAGTGAAATTCGAGGAAACCGGAATCCGGGAATAGCGAACACTTCCTGAGTGGATCCCGTGGTGGCGATGTGCAGTTTCGGTGACGGTATACGGAATTGGCGAACTCCTTTGTCCTGACGACCACTTGCGGCAATTCCCGGAGTGGACTAACTAGATAAATCATGAACTTGTTCAGCCGCCCCCACACGTCCCGCCGCACCCCCACGAACCCCGCACGCCCGACGACGTCGCCGGCCTCCCCCACCTCGGCCCCCGTCCTCCTGGACCCCGCCCTCGCCGCCCTCACCGGCGAGTGGATCATCGACCCGGCCCACAGCAGAATCGGCTTCTCGGTGCGGCACGCGATGGTGACGACGGTCCGCGGGGCCTTCACCGAGTACAAGAGCCGCCTCTACTTCGACGGCCGCGACCCGGCCCGCTCGCAGGCGGAGATCATCCTGTCCACGGCGAGCGTCGACACGGGCGTGGAGCAGCGGGACGCCCATCTGGTGGGGCGCGACTTCCTCGACTCCCGCAACTTCCCGCGGATGCGTTTCCAGAGCACGGCGGTGCGCCTGAAAGCGCCGGACGTCTACGTCATGACCGGCGACCTGACCATCAGGGAGACGACGCGCCCGGTGGACCTGGAACTCACCTACATCGGCAACGTCACGGACCCCTTCGGCTACCAGCGCGCCGGCTTCGACGGCACCACCACCATCAACCGCATGGACTGGGGCCTGGCCTACAACTCCCGCCTGGCGGAGGGCGGGGCGATGGTGAGCGAGACGGTGCGGCTCCAGTTCGACATCGCGGCGATCCGGACGGCACCGGAGGGCGGGCAGGGGGCGCCGTAACCCCGAAGACGCGGCCCGCCCGCACGAGCGGCTGCCGCGGGCGGCGGGCCCCGCAGGGGGTCACCCGTTCACTCCCCCCACCCCCCACCATTCGTGTGTTCTTCATACCGGAGCCCGCGCAACCCCCTTGACCTGCCCGAATCCGCCCTCGACGGGCTCCTCGGCCGTCCGCCGTGACACCCGTTCATCCCAAAGCTGACGGCGCCTCAGGGGGCGCGGCCGGGCGGTTGGCTTTTACCTCGGTAGAGCAAGGGAGTGGACGACCTCGACGAGGGAGCACCATGCGACGCACCGCCCGTCTGGTGACCGGGACCGCGCTGGCCGTGGCCACGGCCGGACTCGCCGTCGCGCCGGCCTACGGCGGCGCCACCGGCAGCCTCGACGTGTACCCGTCGACCGCGGCGGCCGGCGGCCAGGTCACCGTGAACACGGCGGCCTGCGGCGAGAAGGGAACGGCAGTCGGGGACGCCAGTTCCGTCGGCGCCGGCACGTTCACCCTTGCGCCGAGCACGCACGAAGGCGAGGCGATCGGGCAGTTCCAGGTGCCGCCGAGCGCGCAACCGGGGACGTACGAGATCGTCGCGAAGTGCGCCGAGGGGAACCGGCAGGTGACCGGGGACCTGATGGTGGCACTGATGCCGGCCGCGGGGCAGCAGGTGCAGCCCCACGGCAGTGTGAAGACGGGGGTCGGTGGTGCCCTTGGCTCCGACCCCGTGCAGACCGCGGCAGGCGTGGCGGCTCTGGCCGTCGCCGCCGCGGGCGGTACCTGGCTCCTGCATCGCCGGGCGAGAGGCGATGCGATCTGACGGACACCCTCCGCTGTCCGTCCGCCGGTACCGCACATCCCACCCCCTCCGGGTCCGACGCCCCTCGCGGCCCGGAGGGGGAGGGGGTCACGTTCGCCAGAGGCTCTCACCGCCGCTGGCGGCCCACCCCCTCGTTTGAAGTTCTCACCTCAGGGAGAGGGGTTCACATGCGCAGGATCGGGGACACCGCGATAGCCGCCGTGACCGTCATGGCCCTCGGCTCCGGTGTATGGCTGCTCGGCCCAGGCAGCGGACCGCACGACGCGCCGCCCCAGCCGTCCGCCGCAGAAGGCCGCCCCGAGCCCGGCGAGGAACGCCTGGAAGCCCCCGCGCTGCCGCCCTCCCCGCCCACCCGCATCCGCATCCCCGCCATCCGTGTGAACGCCCCCCTCATGGGCCTCGGCCTCACCGCCTCGGGCAGCCTCGACGTCCCGCCCGCCAGGCAGAAGAACCTCGCCGGCTGGTACGAGGCCGGCACCACCCCCGGTGAGACCGGCACCGCGATCGTCGCCGGGCACGTCGACAACACCGAGGGCCCCGCCGTCTTCTACGACCTCGGCGCCCTCAGGCGCGGCACGGCCATCGAGGTGGACCGGCAGGACAGGAGCGTCGCCGTGTTCAGCGTCGACGCGGTGGAGGTCTACCAGGCCCGCGACTTCCCCGACGAGAAGGTGTACGGCGCCGCGAACCGCCCCGAGCTGCGGGTCATCACCTGCGGCGGCGGCTACTCGCGCACGACCGGGTACCAGGGGAACGTCGTCGTCTTCGCCCACCTGACCGGCAGCCGCTGACCGGCGGCCACCGCACCTCCCCCGGACCCCGCACACCCTCACACTCACCCCCGCTCCCCGAAGAGGGCAGCGTTCCTCCTGGGAAACAGCGGTGATGCGGCCGGGTAACGTCGGCCCCGCAGGCTCCCGGGTATGACCTCGAAGACGCGTGGGGTGGTGACCGGCGCCCCCGGGACGCGCGAGCCGTGCACAGCGCGCGAGACGCGTGACACCCGGGAGACGCGTGACACACGGGTGACGCGTGACACCCGGGAGACGCGTGAGGCACCCGTACCGCGCGCCGGCGACGAGGAGCGGCGTCCGTACCGCCGAGTGCCGCCCGCCGCAGTGCGGCTCACCGCAGGGCAGCTCGCCGCGGTGCCGCCCGGCCGCCGCCACGCCCCCGAGGCGACCGCCCGCCCCCGCCCCACGCCCACCGGACCCGGGTGCGGCCCCCTGCTGCCCCGGCTTCCCCACCTCCCCCTGCTCCTCGACGACGGAGGCTCCTGATGACCGCCACCCCCGGGGCCACCCCCACGATCGTGCTCGTCGGCCACGGAATGGTCGGGCAACGCTTCCTGGAGGCGCTCGCCGAGCGCGGCCTGACCGCCACGCACCGCGTGGTCGTGCTGTGCGAGGAGCCGCGCCCCGCCTACGACCGCGTCGCCCTCACCTCGTACTTCTCGGGCCGGACCCCCGACGAACTCTCCATGACCGACATGGAGTTCATCGAGGCGCACGGCATCGAGCTGTACGTCGGCGACCCGGCGGAGACGATCGACCGCGTGGCGCGGACGGTAACCGCCAGGTCCGGCACGGCGTTTGCGTACGACACGCTCGTACTCGCCACCGGTTCCTACCCGTTCGTGCCCCCGGTCCCCCACAAGGACGCGACCGGCTGCTTCGTCTACCGCACGATCGACGACCTGCTCGCGATCGAGGAGTACGCGAAGTCGAGGGCGACGGTGGGCGCGGTGGTCGGCGGCGGACTGCTGGGCCTTGAGGCGGCCGGGGCGCTGAAGGGGCTCGGACTCGCCGCCCACATCGTGGAGTTCGCGCCCCGGCTGATGCCGGTGCAGGTGGACGAGGGTGGCGGCGCGGCCCTGCTGCGCACCATCGAGGAGATGGGGCTGACGGTCCACACCGGCGTCGGCACGCAGGAGATCGTGGTCGACTCCGCGGGCGCCGTGACGGGGATGCGGCTGTCCGACGGTTGCGAACTCGCCACCGACCTGGTGGTGTTCAGCGCCGGGGTCCGGCCGCGGGACCAACTCGCCCGGGACTGCGGTCTGACGGTCGGCGAGCGCGGCGGCATCGCGGTCGACGAGCAGTGCCGTACCGTCGCCGACCCGCACGTGTTCGCGATCGGCGAGTGCGCGCTGGCGGCGGACGGCCGGGTGTACGGGCTGGTGGCGCCGGGGTACGAGCAGGCCGAGACGGCGGCGGCGACCATCGCCGCCGACGAGGCGGCCTTCACCGGCGCCGACCTGTCCACCAAGCTGAAGCTGCTCGGCGTGGACGTGGCCTCCTTCGGCGACGCGCACGGCACGACCGCGGACTGCCTGGACGTCGTGTACTCCGACGCCCGTTCGGGCCTGTACAAGAAGCTGGTGATCGGCCGGGACGGCACCCTGCTCGGCGGCATCCTGGTCGGCGACGCGGAGGCCTACGGCACGCTGAAGGCGTTCACCGGTTCGGTACCGCCGGTCTCGCCCGAGTCGCTGGTGCTGCCGGCCGGCGCCGGGGAGCCGGTCCAGCTGGGCCCGGCCGCGCTGCCGGACGAGGCGATCATCTGCTCCTGCAACAACGTCCGCAAGGGCACGATCCGCGGCGCCGTCACCGAGCACCGCTGCACCACCGTGCCCGAGGTGAAGAAGTGCACCAAGGCCGGTACGACGTGCGGCAGCTGCGTCAAGGTCCTCGGCCGGCTGGTGGCGGCGGAGCTGGAGGCGTCCGGCGTCGAGGTCGACAAGGGCCTGTGCGGCTGTTTCGCGCAGACCCGCGAGGAGCTGTACGAGATCGTCCTGGCGCTGCGCGTCAACACCTTCCGGGACCTGCTCGACCGGTACGGCCGGGAGGACGCCCGGGGCGGCGACGGCTGCGAGGTCTGCAAGCCGGCGGTGGCGTCGATCATCGCGTCCCTCGCCCCGGCGATCGGCGCGAGCGGCTACGTCCTGGACGGCGAACAGGCGGCGCTCCAGGACAGCAACGACCACTTCCTCGCCAACCTGCAGAAGAACGGCTCCTATTCGGTCGTCCCGCGCATCCCCGGCGGCGAGATCACCCCCGAGGGCCTGATCACCATCGGTGAGATCGCCCGTGACTTCGGCCTCTACACGAAGATCACCGGCGGTCAGCGGATCGACATGTTCGGCGCCCGCGTCGAGCAGCTCCCGCTGATCTGGACGCGGCTGGTGGACGCCGGCTTCGAGTCCGGGCACGCCTACGGAAAGGCCCTGCGGACCGTCAAGTCCTGCGTGGGCCGGACGTGGTGCCGTTACGGCGTCCAGGACTCGGTGCGGATGGCGATCGACCTGGAGCTGCGCTACCGGGGGCTGAGGTCGCCGCACAAGCTCAAGTCCGCCGTCTCGGGGTGCGCCCGCGAGTGCGCCGAGGCCCAGTCGAAGGACTTCGGCGTCATCGCCACCGCGGGCGGCTGGAACCTGTACGTCGGCGGCAACGGCGGCGCCACCCCGCGCCACGCGGACCTGCTCGCCCAGGATCTCACCGACGCCGAACTGGTCCGCCTGATCGACCGTTTCCTGATGTTCTACATCCGTACGGCCGACCGCCTGGAGCGCACGTCGACCTGGCTGGAGCGGATCCCGGGCGGCCTGGACCACGTCCGTGACGTGGTGGTCGAGGACTCCCTCGGCATCTGTGAGGAGCTGGAGTCCCTGATGGCGGCGCACGTGGCCAACTACGCCGACGAGTGGGCGACCACCATCGACAACCCCGACAAGCTCGCCCGGTTCGTCTCGTTCGTCAACGCCCCCGACACCCCCGACCCGGTCGTCGGCTTCGTGCCCGAGCGGGACCAGATGAAGCCCGACCTGCCCCTGCTGTCCATCGGCCTGCGCCGCGCGGACGGCACGCCGACCGTTCTGGAAGGAAGCTCCCAGCGATGACCCTGGCCCCCGAGACCACCGACCTGAAGGTCCAGCTCCGGCTGGCGGACTCCTGGTTCACCGTGTGCGACCTGAGCCTGCTCACTCCCGGCCGCGGGGTGGCCGTACTCCTCCCGGACGGCCACCAGGCCGCCGTCTTCCGCGACCGCGCCGGCCGCCTCTACGCCATCGACAACCGCGACCCCTTCGGCGGCGCGGCGGTCCTCTCCCGCGGCCTGACCGGCACCCACCGGAACCGCCCGTTCGTGGCCTCCCCGCTCCTCAAGCAGCGCTTCGACCTCGAGACCGGCGCCTGCCTGGACGACGAGACGGTACGGGTGACGGCGTACGAGGTACGGGCGGCCTGAGGACCGCCCCACCGGCCGAACGGTGGCGGGGGCCCTGACTCCCGGTGTGCCGGCGTGACTTCGGGAGCGCCGCGTAGGGTGCCAGGATGATCGGCATTCCGGAGGCGCTGGTGCGGGGCACGATCGAGCGGGAGGGTGACCGTGGGGCGGCGTGGATCGCCGAACTCCCGGCGACGGTCGAGGACCTGCTGCGGCGCTGGGGCTGCGAGCCCGACGGCGAGGTGACGCACGGCGGTGTGGGGGTGATCGTCCCGGTCCGCCTGCGGTCCTCCGGCCGCCCCTGCGTCGTCAAGGTGTCCTTCCCGCACCCCGGCAACGTCCACGAGCCGGACGCGTTCGAGGTGTGGGCGGGCCGCGGCGCGGTCCGCCTGCACCGGCGCGACGACGCCCGCTTCGCCCTCCTCCTGGAACGGGCCCACACGTCGACGCTCGCGGCGCTGGAGCCCGACGACGAGGCGGTGATGACGATCGCGGGCCGCCTGAACCACCGCCTGGCCGTCCCGGCGCCGCCGAACCTGCCCCGGCTCCGGGACCGCGCGGACGCCTGGGCGGCGGAGCTGTGCGAGGACGCCGCCGAGCTGCCCCACGCCCTCCCGCCCCGCGTACTGGACGCGGCCCACGCCACCGTCCGCGAACTGGGCCGGACCCAGCCGGACACCCTCGTCCACGGCGACCTGCACGCACGCAACATCCTGCGGGCGGACCGGGAACCGTGGCTGGCGGTCGACCCCAAGGGCTGTGCGGGAGACCCGGCGTACGACGGCGGCACCCTCCTCAAGTCCCGTGCGCTGAGCCTCCTGCAGTGCGACGACCTCCCGAGGACCGCCCGCCGCCTCCTGGACGTCTTCGCCGACGCGGCGGAAGTCGACCGCGAACGCGTCCGCCGCTGGGCCCAGCTGCACGCCGTCCAGGCGGCGTTCTGGGGCCGCCGCCACGGCTTCCGCATCGCCCGCACCGGCCCCCGGCTCGACCGCGTCACCCAGTTCGCGGACCGGCTGGCGGAGTGCCTGGCGGTCTAAGTCCGGCCTAGGTCACCGCCTAGGTCACGGTCTAGGTCACGGTCTAGGTATCGGTCTAGGTATCGGTCTAGGTATCGGTCTGGGCCACGGCCCGGGTCCCGGTCCGGGTCACCGCCGCCCGCCGAACTCCCAGTCGTGCACCTCGACGTCCGCGTACCGCACCGGCGCCAGCACGCCGAGCGCCCGGTCCCGGTCGGCGGCCCGGACCAGTGCCGCCGTGCCGATCCATGTGGTGCCGTCGTCGGACAGCAGCGGGCCGAAGGCGATCAGGTCGTCGTGATCGGTGCCGTCCGGCAGACCGCCGGGCCCGGCGGCGGCGCCTTCGGCGTGCACCGGCCCCAGGCCGAGCACCAGGTACCGGTCGCCGCCGGTCCGGCCGCCGGGGAACTCCCACATGGTCCGCCCCAGCAGGTTGCGCCACCGCCGCAGCAGCACGTCCCGGTACACGCCGGCCTGGTAGTTGGGCTCGTCGAAGGCGAAGGCGCGGGCCTCGGCCGGCCCTGGCAGGTCCACGACGTGCACACTCCCGCTCGGCTCCGCACCGCCGGCGCGGAACGTCGGCCCCCGGGCGATCAACTCGGCCGCGTAGCCGTCCATGTAGCCCCAGTGGTCCTCCACGAGCTCCGCGCGCAACGCCACGGAACCGGCCCGGTCTCGGTGGTAACAGAAGAACTCCATGCCCGCGGAGCCTTCCGCAGTCGGCCCAGTCCTTCAACACGGTTTCCGGGGGGCGTCGTACCGCCGGGAGAGGCCTACGGGCGCAACGCGACCGCGACTGCCACGCCCAGCCTGCGCACGAACTCCGCGCGGTCGCCGACGCGGTGCTTCCAGCCCTCGCCGGCCGCCTGCAGGACCTCCGCGATCTCGCGCGGCGTGACGGCGCCGGGTGCCGTACGGCCGGAGTCGGTGATCGCCTGCGCGAGCGTCTCCAGGAAGGCGTCCCGGTAGTCGTCGTACATGTCGTGGAGCTGTGCGGCCCCGTGCTCCAGCAGTTCGTCGACGCCCTCGTTGAGGTGCGTGCCGACGTACCGGCCGAGGTTGGCGTCGAGCGCGGCCACCAGGCGGGCGTCGAGGTCCGCGCCGGGGGCGGCCAGCGCCGTGCGGACGTCCGCCAGCGCCCGGTCCAGCTCCTGCCGCATGGTCTCGCGGAACAGCTCCTCCTTGCCCGAGAAGAGGAAGTACAGGCCGGGGCGGGAGATGTCGGCGGCGCGGGCCACCGCGTCCATCGACGTCTTGCGGTAGCCGAACGTCGCGAAAACGGTCAGCGCCGCCGCGAGCACCTGCTCGCGGCGCTGGGTGTCCCCTCGGGTCACGGTCATATGCACACCATACCGACTGGGCGTGCTATACATGTTTTGTCGATTCTGTTTAGCAGGGGCGGGGCACGACCGGGGGGCACAGCACACACGCGAGAGAGAGCACCATGAACAAGACCGTTCTGATCACCGGCGCCTCCACCGGCATGGGAGAGGCGCTGACCTTCGAGTACGCGGCGCGCGGCTGGAACGTGGCGGCCACCATGCGGGACACCGCCAAGGCCAACCCGGCCTTCGCCGGCCTCGGCAACGTCCTGGTCACGCGCCTCGACGTCACCGACCGGGCCGGCGTCGAGCTCGCCGTCAAGGCCGCCGTCGACCGCTTCGGCGCCGTCGACGCCCTGGTCAACGCGGCCGGTTACGGCCAGGTCGGCGCCGTCGAGGAGATCAGCCCCGACCAGCTGCGCGACCAGCTGGAGACCAACGTGGTGGGCCTGGTCCAGGTGATCCAGGCCGTCCTCCCGCACATGCGGGAGCGCCGCTCGGGCCACATCCTCAACATCGGCTCCATGGGCGGCCACGTCAGCCTGCCCACGATGGCCGTGTACTGCGCCTCCAAGAGCGCCGTGCAGAACCTGACGGAGGGCCTGGCCGTGGAGCTGGCCCCGCTCGGCATCCACGTCACCCTGGTCGAACCGGCCGGCTTCGACACCGGCTTCGAGGGCAACGCGAAGCTCCCCGCCGTCTCCATCCCGGACTACGCGCCCGCCTACGCCACCATGGCCGGGTTCGCCGAACAGGCGGTGCGCGGCAACCTGGTGCGGTCGATGGCGGCCGTCGCCGACGTCACCGGCACCGACGCGCCCCCGCTGCACCTCGCGGTGGCCACCGCCGGTCTGGAGATGGTGCGCGGCCGTTTCGCCGAGCTGATGGCCGAGTACGACCGCTGGGAGCCGGTCACGGCCGGCACCGACTGACCGACTGACCGACTGCCGGACCGGCGGCCCCACCGGTCAGGCGACCCGGCGCAGCGCCTCCGGCGTGAGGTCGGCGAGCGTCGGGTAGCCGTCGACGGCCATGATCAGGTCGGCCTCGGCGAGCAGCGCCCGCAGGACGTGGACGAGGCCGGGCTCACCGCCGACCGCGAGGCCGTACGCGTAGGGACGGCCGACGCCCACGGCGGTGGCGCCCAGCGCGACGGCCTTGACGATGTCGGCGCCCGTCCGGACCCCGGAGTCGAACAGGACGGGCAGGCCGTCGGCGGCCTCGACCACCTCCGGCAGCATGTCGAGGGCGGGCAGCCCGCCGTTGGCCTGGCGGCCGCCGTGGTTGGAGCAGTAGACGCCGTCCACCCCGGCGTCCCTGGCCCGGCGGACGTCCTCGGGGTGGCAGAGTCCCTTGAGGATCAGCGGCAGATCGGTGATCGACCGCAGCCAGGGCAGGTCGTCCCAGGTGAGCGGGTTGCCGAAGATCCCCGCCCAGAGCGCGACGGCGGCCTGCGGGTCGTCCTCCGGGTTCTTGCCGAGACGGGCCCGGAAGACGGGGTCGCCGGTGTAGTTGGCCAGGCAGTTCCCGCGCAGCTGCGGGAAGTTAGCGGTGCTCAGGTCACGCGGCCGCCAGCCGGTGATCCAGGTGTCCAGGGTGACCACGATCCCCTTGAACCCGGCCCGCTCGGCCCGGTGCACCAGGCTCTCGGCCAGTGCGCGGTCGGTGGGGGTGTAGAGCTGGAAGAAGCCCGGGGTGTCACCGAACTCGGCGGCCACCTGCTCCAGCGGGTCGACGGTCAGCGTGGAGGCGACCATCGGTACGCCGGTACGGGCGGCGGCGCGCGCAACGGCGAGGTCGCCGTGACCGTCCTGCGCGCACAGCCCGATCACCCCGACCGGGGCCATGAACAGCGGCGAGGGCAGCCGCATCCCGAACAGGTCGACGGACAGGTCCCGTTCCGTGGCCCCCACCAGCATGCGCGGCACCAGGCCCCACCGCTCGAACGCGGCGGCATTGGCCCGCTGGGTCCGCTCGTCACCGGCGCCGCCCGCGACGTACGAGCGCACGGCGGGGGGCAGCGCGGCCAGGGCCAACGGCTCCAGATCGGCGTACGACATGGGGAACCGCGGCACCACTCCGCGCAGCCCGTCCAGGTAGATCTCGTTCTGGTAGTCGGCGAACGCCATGCTCCGGCCCTTCTTCACGGCTGCGCCCGCGGGGTGCGGGTCCCTGAAGTCCACAATGGGAGAGTGGCGCACAACGGCTCCGAAACGCAGGATTCCGGCTCGCAGGGCGATCGGACGCAGGATGCTGCCGCCTTCGGGGCCGCACCGCCCCTGCTGACCGAGGACGAGCTGGCGCTGATCAACGCGCTGCAGCTGAGCCCGCGCGCCTCCTGGACCGAGCTCGGACGCGCCCTGGGCGTCGACCCGGTCACGGTGGCCCGCCGCTTCCACCGCCTGTCCGCGCAGGGCACGGCCTGGGTCGGCTTCTCGCCCGGCCCGCGCCTGCTGGAGCAGATCTGCGTGGCGTACGTCGTGATCGACTGCGCCCCGGGGACCACGGCCCGGGTCGCGGAGGCCCTGAGCGCCCACCCGCACATGGTGACGATCGAGCGGACGGCCTCGGGCCACGACATCCTCGCCACGGTCGCCACCCCCGACCTGCCGGCCCTGTCCCGCTACACCCTCGACCTGCTCCCCCACCTGCCGGGCATCACCGCCGTACGGTCCCGGATCGTCACCCACATGTTCACCGAGGGCGGCCACTGGCGCATCGCCGCCCTGGCCCCCGCCCAACGTGCCCGGCTGACGGCGCAGGCGCCCGCCCCCGCCACGCGGCAGACGGCCCACCGGCAGCTCACCTCCGCCGACCGCGCCCTCGCCGTCCGCCTCGCCCACGACGGCCGCGCGCCCTACCAGACCCTGGCGCAGGACCTCGGTGTCAGCCTCTCCACCGCCAAACGCCGCGTCGAGTCCCTCACCCGCCGGGGCCTGCTCCGCTTCCGCTGCGACTTCGCCCGCCCCCTCGGCGGCTGGCCGGTCGCCGTCACCTTCTGGGCCAGAGTGCCGCCCGCCGACCTGCCCGAGGTCGGCCAGTGCCTCATCCGCCTCCCCGAGACCCGCAACTGCGCCGCCATCAGCGGCCCGCAGAACCTCATCCTCCAGGCCAGCCTGCACTCGGTCAGCGACATCCTCCGCCTGGAGACCCACCTGGCGACGGCCCACCCGGCCCTCGACATCGCGGACCGGGTCATCACCCTGCGCCAGGACAAACTCCTCGGCCGCCTGCTGGACGCGCACGGCCGCTCCGTGGGCGTGGTACCGGCGGACCTGTGGGCGGAACCGGCCCTGTAGCCGGGTCTCAGCCGCTGTCAGCGGGCTGCCGTAGAGTGCGCCGTGGTGGGGACGCGACGGCGTTCGAGCGGTTCGAGGGGGGAGCCCGCCATGGGCACGTCGAAGAAGGAACCGGCGAAGGAACCGAAGAAGGACCGGCCCGTGCCGGTCCCGATGAGCCCCGAGCAGATGATCGCGGAGGCGCGGAAGGCGTTCTTCGTGATGTTCGGTCTGCTGGCCGTCGTCTGGCTGGTGCAACTGGCCAACTACTCCGACCACTACGCCCTCTCCCGGGACTACGCGGTGGTCTCCGGCGACGTCGGCACCCTGCCCGACATCCTGGTCGCGCCGCTGCTGCACTGGAGCTGGGCGCACATCGAGAGCAACTCCGGCCCGCTGTTCGTCTTCGGCTTCCTCGCCGCCTACCGGGGAGTGGCCCGGTTCCTCGGCCTCACTCTCCTGATCGCGCTGAGCAGCGGCCTGGTGGTGTGGTTCTTCGAGCACGGCGACGTGGCGACGGTCGGCGCCAGCGGCCTGATCTTCGGGTACTTCGGCTACGTCGTCGTACGGGGACTCTTCGACCGGCACCTGATCGACACGCTGATCGGGATCGTCATGGGCGCGTCCTTCGCCTACCTCCTCACCGTGGCCGTCCCAGGCACCCCCGGCGTGAGCTGGCTCGGCCACCTCGGCGGGCTGCTCGGCGGCCTGGTCGGCGCCTGGCTCTTCCGCGACCGCCGCGCACCGCGCCCCGCCTCCGGCGACCTCACCCCTCGTACCCCGGCCGGCGGCAGGACCCCGCAGCCCCGCCCCGACTCCCCGCGGTCCGACCTGTACAAGGAACTCGACGACCTCGGTCTGCTCTGACCGCCCTCACTGCGGGAGGACGCCCCCTGGCGTGGCCGGGGACCGCATGCCGAGCCACTGTTCGGCGCCCCAGGCCTCGAACCGCTCCACCTCGGTGAAGCCCAGCTTCGCCGCGAGGCGCATCGAGGCGACGTTGGCGCTCTGGGTGGCGAGCACCACGGGCTCGCCCGGAAGTTCACCGTCGAGCCAGCCGAGCGCCGCCGAGCACGCCTCGAACGCGTACCCGAATCCCCACGCCCGCGGCAGGAACAGGTAGCCGAGGTCGGCCTTCCCCGCGGCGGCCGGGCGGCGGTGCCCCGTCGCTCTCCTGAGCAGGACCTGGCCGATCATCGCCCCGTCGAGCTCGACGACGAAGCTCCCGGGCCACCGCTCGGGCACCCCGGGCAGCTCGCGCTCGACCTCGTCACGCGGCCGGGGCCCGCCGAGGTAGGTGTGCACCTCGGGCGAGGCGAGCAGTTCGACGAACGCAGCACGGTCCCGGGTCTCGGACACACGGAGCACCAGCCGCTCGGTGACGATCGGCTCGGGCGGCCACTCAACGGGGCTCAGGTTCTCCATCCGCGCACGCTAACAGGCCGTCAAACCCCCTGTCCCCCTAGCGCGAGAGGCCACTTGGACAGGGAAAACGCAACTTCGACATGGCCGGCGCAGGCGGCTACCTTCACCTGGTCCTCGGCGATCGGGTCCACACCGGGCACCCCCGAACAGGGAGATACGCATGCCCCGTCTTGCGCTGTACACATTCGGCGTCCTGAAGTCGCCTCTCGCCGATCCCGCCCCGCTCACGCGCGAGTTCTACGAACACGGCGAGGCCGTCTACCGGAAGATCAGCCGGCACCCCGGGTACCTCGCGCATGCCGAAGCGGCGGACGGTGACCGGGGCGTGCTCTTCGGGGCGGACTGGGGTGCGTGGGGGGAGTTCGCCGTACCGGCCTGGTACGGCAAGGGCCGCACCGTGGAAACCACCGCCCTGGCCGCGACCCTCTCCCTCTGGACCGGCCTGCGCCCCGCCTTCGACGCCGTCTACACCGGCCTGCACCGTGCGGCGCTGAACAGGCGGCACGACTGGTTCGAGAGGACAGGCCACCCGAGTCACGTGTTCTGGTGGGTCTCCGACGGCGTGACACCCACCTGGCAGGACGGGGTCTCCAGGCTGGAACACCTCCACGACCACGGCTCCGCGCCGCACGCCTTCACCTTCCACCACCCGTTCGCCCCGGACGGAACGCCGACCGGGATCAAGGACGCCGAGGAACCTGCGTAGCCGTGTTCCGGCAACCACGAAGGGGCGGCACCCCCGCACAGGGTGCCGCCCCTCTTCTTGCGTGCCGGGGCCGCCGTCCATCGGTCTTGAGGGTCGGGGACGGACGGCGGACCCGGGGTTCGCGGGAGGCCGGTGACGGCCTCAGCGGTGGTCGCTGCCTGCGGACTGGGTCGCCGCCCGGCCCGCCTCCAGGCGGGCCACCGGGATGCGGAACGGGCTGCAGGAGACGTAGTCCAGGCCCACCTCGTGGAAGAAGTGGACGGACTCCGGGTCGCCGCCGTGTTCGCCGCAGACGCCGAGTTTCAGGTCGGGGCGGGTGGCGCGGCCGGCCTTCGCCGCGGCTGCGACCAGGGAGCCGACGCCGTCGCGGTCGATCGTCTCGAAGGGGGAGACGCCGAAGATGCCCTTCTCCAGGTAGGCGGTGAAGAAGGAGGCCTCGACGTCGTCGCGGCTGAAGCCCCAGACCGTCTGGGTCAGGTCGTTCGTGCCGAAGGAGAAGAACTCCGCGGCCTCCGCGATCTGGGCCGCCGTCAGGGCGGCCCGCGGGAGCTCGATCATCGTGCCGATGGCGAGCTTGAGGCTGGTGCCCGTCGCCGCCTCCACCTCCGCGACGACCTGGTCGGCCTCCTCGCGGACGATCTCCAGCTCCTGCACCGTGCCGACCAGCGGGATCATGATCTCGGCGCGCGGGTCGCCCTTGGCGTTCTTGCGCTCGGCGGCGGCCTCGGCGATGGCGCGGACCTGCATCGTGAACAGGCCCGGGATGACCAGGCCGAGGCGTACGCCGCGCAGGCCCAGCATCGGGTTCTGCTCGTGCAGGCGGTGCACCGCCTGGAGGAGGCGGAGCTCGTTCTCGTGGGGTTCCTGGCGGGACTCGGCGAGGGCCACGCGGACCGAGAGTTCCGTGATGTCCGGGAGGAACTCGTGCAGCGGGGGGTCGAGGAGGCGGACCGTCACCGGGAGGCCGTCCATCGCCGAGAAGAGTTCGACGAAGTCCTTCTTCTGGAGGGGGAGAAGGGCGTTCAGCGCCTCCTCGCGGTCCTCCTGCGTGTCCGCCAGGATCAGGCGTTCCACCAGTTCGCGGCGGTCGCCGAGGAACATGTGCTCGGTGCGGCACAGGCCGATGCCCTGGGCGCCGAACCGGCGGGCGCGCAGGGCGTCCTCGGCGTTGTCGGCGTTGGCGCGCACCCGCAGCCGGCGCTTGCGGTCGGCGAAGGCCATGATGCGGTGGACCGCCTCGACCAGTTCGTCGGCGTCCTGGGCGCCCGCGTGCATCCGGCCCTCGAAGTACTCGACGACCGGGGAGGGTACGACGGGTACCTCGCCCAGGTAGACCTTGCCGGACGAGCCGTCGATGGAGATGACGTCGCCCTCTTCGACGACCTGGCCGCCGGGTACCGTCATGCGGCGGCGCTTGGTGTCGACCTCGAGCTCCTCCGCGCCGCAGACGCAGGTCTTGCCCATGCCACGGGCGACCACGGCCGCGTGGGAGGTCTTGCCGCCGCGGGAGGTGAGGATGCCCTCCGCCGCGATCATGCCGTCGAGGTCGTCGGGGTTGGTCTCGCGGCGGACCAGGATGACCTTCTCGCCCGAGCGGGACCACTTGACGGCGGTGTAGGAGTCGAACACCGCCTTGCCGACCGCCGCGCCCGGCGAGGCGGCGATGCCGCGGCCGACCTGCTGGGTCTTGGCCTGCTCGTCGAAGCGGGGGAACATCAGCTGAGCGAGCTGGGCGCCGGTGACGCGCTGGAGGGCCTCCGTCTCGTCGATCAGGCCCTGGTCCACCAGCTGGGTCGCGATCCGGAAGGCCGCGCCCGCGGTGCGCTTGCCGACGCGGGTCTGGAGCATCCACAGCCGGCCGCGCTCGATGGTGAACTCGATGTCGCAGAGGTCCTTGTAGTGGTTCTCCAGCGTCTCCATGATCTGCATCAGCTGGTCGTACGACTTCTTGTCGATGTTCTCCAGCTCGGCCAGCGGAACCGTGTTCCGGATGCCCGCGACCACGTCCTCGCCCTGGGCGTTCTGCAGGTAGTCGCCGTAGACGCCCTGGTGGCCGGAGGCGGGGTCGCGGGTGAAGGCGACGCCCGTGCCGGAGTCCGGGCCGAGGTTGCCGAAGACCATGGAACAGACGTTGACGGCCGTGCCGAGGTCGCCGGGGATGCGCTCCTGGCGGCGGTAGAGCTTGGCGCGGTCGGTGTTCCAGGAGTCGAAGACCGCGCGGATCGCGAGGTCCATCTGCTCGCGCGGGTCCTGCGGGAAGTCCCGGCCGGCCTCCGCCTTGACGATCTTCTTGAACCTGGTGACGAGCTTCTTGAGGTCGGCCGCCTCCAGCTCCGTGTCGACGGTGACCTGCTTGGCCTCCTTCGCCGCGTCCAGCGCCTCCTCGAAGAGCTCGCCGTCGACGCCGAGGACCGTCTTTCCGAACATCTGGATGAGGCGACGGTAGGAGTCCCACGCGAAGCGCTCGTCGCCGGCCTGCTTGGCGAGGCCCTGCACGGACTTGTCGGAGAGGCCGATGTTCAGGACCGTGTCCATCATGCCGGGCATGGAGAACTTGGCGCCGGAGCGGACCGAGACCAGCAGCGGGTTGTCGGCCTGGCCGAGCTTCTTGCCCATCCGCTCTTCGAGGGCTCCGAGGTGCGCACTCACCTCGTCACGCAGTGCCGCCGGCTCCTCGCCGCTGTCGAGGTAGACCTTGCAGGCGTCCGTCGTGATGGTGAAGCCGGGGGGAACGGGGAGCCCCAGGTTGGTCATCTCGGCGAGGTTCGCGCCCTTGCCACCCAGGAGGTCCTTGAGGTCCTTGTTTCCCTCGGTGAAGTCGTAAACGAACTTCACGCCGTGGGGTTCTTTGTTTTCCGACACGGGTCTCGACTCCCTGGAAGACTCGGTGGCTGCCCTGACGGCCAGGAACATACCCAGATCGAAGGCGCCTGGGTACGTCTACTTGCGTGTCATGCGCCCGTAACCAGTCGTCCGCCACCGGATCGAAAGTCAAAGCTTGGCAAGCGGAGACCAGTTTGTGTTTTCACTTCTTGAACACATGACCGCTCAGCACCGCACCTTTCCGCTCAGTTGAGCGGCCATACTGCACACCTGATTTCGATCGATGAACGATCAAGGGGTGGCACCCAGTGCCACCCCTTGGAGAAGTGCAGTCGCCCATGATCCGCTCATCTGAGCGCAACCCTTATCAAGGGTGGCGAGAATCACGCTGCCACAGACCGCCGGAGTTCACCATGCGGACGCGGTGGCGGACACCAGAACCCGCCGGAAACGCGCCGGTCACACGCCCAGCGCCAGCAACCGCTCCTCGACCCGCTCCGGCGCGTACAGGTGCTCCACGACCAGCGCCCCGGCCCCGACCAGCCCGGCCCGCTCCCCCAGCCGCGACGTCACGACGTCCAGATGAGCGGTGGAGCGGGGCAGCGCCCGCTGGTAGAGCAGCTCGCGCACGCCGGTGAGGAACGGGGTGCCCGCCAGGTCTCCCGCGATCATCAGGACGCCCGGGTTGAGCAGGGTCACGACCGTGGCCAGCACGTCGCCGACCATGCGGCCGGCCTCCCGGGCCAGCGCGGCCGCCTCGGGACGGCCCGAGGCGAGCAGGTCCCGCACGTCCGAGCCGGAGGAGGCCGGGATCCCCGCCTCCGCCAGCCGCCGGGCCACGGCACCGCCGCTCGCGACGGCGGCGAGGCAGCCGTAGGAACCGCACCGGCACTGCGCCTCCGCGCCCACCCGGATGTGGCCGATGTCCCCGGCGCCGCCGTCGATGCCGCGGTAGATCGAGCCGTCCACCACCACCCCGGCGCCGATACCCGTCGAGACCTTGACCAGGACGAACGCCGAGCAGTCCGGGTGCCCGGTGCGCTGCTCCCCGTACGCCATCAGGTTGGCGTCGTTGTCGACCAGGACCGGGACGGCCGGCGCGCCCGTGTGCTCCGAGAACGCCCTGGCCAGGCGGCCTCGTATGTCGTAGCCGTCCCAGCCGGGCATGATCGGCGGCTGGACGACCCGGCCGGTGTCGGTGTCGACCGGGCCCGGCACCGCGAGGCCGATCCCGCACACCTCCGTGGCGCGGTGTCCGGCCTTCTCCAGCAGCTCGGCGAACCAGCGGCCGAGCTCGCCGAGCACGGCCTCGGGGCCGTCCTGGATCACCAGGGTGCCGGAGTGCTCGGCGAGGAGCTCGCCGGTGAGCGTGAGCACGGCGGCACGGGCGTGCCGGGTGTCCAGGTCGGCGGCGAGGACGACCGCGTGGGAGTCGTCGAACTCGAGGGTGATGGAGGGGCGGCCGCCCAGCGGGGAGTCGACCGGGCCGCCGGCGCCCTCGCGCAGCCAGCCCGCGCGGAACAGGCGGTCCAGGCGGTGGCCCACGGTCGCGCGGGAGAGCCCGGTGGCCTGCTGGAGGGCGCCGCGCGTCACGGCCCGCCCGTTGCGCACGAGTTCGAGCAGATCGCCGGCGCTCGCCTGTCCGCCGCCCTTGCCGGTCCTGCCGGGACGTCCGGTCATGCGCACCCCCTTGTGTTTCTCAAGCTTGCATTACATATTGAGTTTTGCGTGTTAAATAGACGTAACCCTACGGTAGCCACAGCCAAACCCGGTCGGCCGGACGTCTTCGGGGAGTCCCGAGTGGATCGCACTGCCCAGCTCACCACCCATGCGCTCGACCGCGGCATTGCATACGATCCGCCGCCCGCCCGCGCCGCCACCGGCGCCGGCGCACGACGGTCGCTGCACGTCAGAGCCGCACAGGTGCTCGACGGGAACTGGACCGGCAGTTCGACCGTGCCCTCCCGGAACCTGTATCCGCACCAGTGGTCGTGGGACTCGGCGTTCATCGCGATCGGCCTCAGGCACCTCTCGCCGCTGCGCGCGCAGACGGAGCTGGAGACGCTGCTGGCCGCCCAGTGGGGCGACGGGCGGATCCCGCACATCGTGTTCAACCCCTCCGTGCCCCTCGACGCGTACTTCCCGAGCCCCGACTTCTGGCGCTCCTCGACCGCGGGGCGCGCTGCGGGCGCCCCGCGCACCGTACAGACCTCCGGGATCGTGCAGCCACCGGTGCACGCGCTGGCGGCCTGGCTGGTGCACCTCGCCGACCCGGGCCTGTCGCGGGCGCGCGGCTTCCTGGCGGGCGTCTACCCACGGCTCGCCGCCTGGCACCGCTATCTGCTGCACCGGCGCGACCTGGGCGGCGGCGGGCTGGCGTCCGTCGTGCACCCCTGGGAGCAGGGCATGGACAACAGCCCCTGCTGGGACGCCCCGCTCGCCCGGGTCGTCCCGGCCCCGGCACGCTCCTTCCGGCGCGCCGACCTGGACCACGGCGCGGCCGAGGACCGGCCCACGGACCTGGACTACGGGCGGTACGTGCGGCTGGCGGCCGACTACCGCGACGCCGGATACACCGACCGGACCAGGGACTTCGCCGTCGAGGACCCCGCCTTCAACGCACTGCTCATCGCCTCCGAGCACGCCCTCGCCCGGATCGCGCGGGAGCTGGGCGCGCCCGGCACGGCCCGGCACGCGCGGGCGGAACGGCTGACGGCCGCGCTGGTGGACCGGCTGTGGGACCCGGACAAGGAGATCTTCCTGTGCCGGGACCTGCGGGGCGGCACGGACGGCGGGGCCGACGGGGGCGGCTCGCTCATCCCGGAGCGCGCGGTCTCCGGGCTGGTCCCGCTGCTCCTGCCCGGCCTGCCCCGGGAGATCACCGCCGCGCTCGTCCGCACCCTGGACGGCCCGCACTTCGGCACCGGGTCCGGCCTGGTGCCCAGCTACGACCTGCTCGGCGAGGCCTTCGACCCGCACCGCTACTGGCGCGGGCCCGCCTGGTTCAACACAGGCTGGCTGCTGGAGCGGGGGCTGCGCGAGCACGGCGAGCGGGAGCGGGCGGACGCGCTCGCCGAGGCGGTCGTACGAACGGCCGACGCGAGCGGGTTCGCCGAGTACGTCGACCCGCACACCGGCGAGGCGTGCGGCGCGACCGGGTTCAGCTGGACCGCGGCGCTCGCGCTGGACCTGCACCACCGGCAGCAGCCCGCGGCACCGCACACCACGTCACACGAAGAGCCACATACCGAACGTCAAAACCTGCACAAGAGCTGACAAAACGGGGTGTCCTCGGCGGACACCGCACGTTCGACCAGAGGGACGAAGGAGGGGACCGGGGATGGCGGACCGGCATCATCTGCTCGTGCACGGCACGACGTTCGCGGCAGTGGACGACCGCGGCGACATCAGCGGCGTGCGGGGCGGCGGCTCCCCGGACGGGTTATTCGTACGGGACGCCCGCCACCTCAGCCGCTGGCAGCTGACGGTGGACGGGGCGCTGCCCGAGGTGCTCACCCCGGTCGCCGACGGGGACGGCACGCGCTGTGTCCTGGTCCCGCGCGGCGGCCGCCAGGAGCCGCCCGCGCACACGCTCTTCCGGGAACAGGCCGTCGGCGACGGCTCGTTCGTCGAATCCCTGCGGGTCACCAGCAACCGCCCGGTGCCGACCACGATCCGGCTCGCGATCACCGCCGACGCCGACTTCACGGACCAGTTCGAGCTCCGCGCCGACCACCGCACCTACGCCAAGTCCGGCGCCGTCCGCTCCCGCCAGGTCCTCGACGACGGGCTGGAGTTCGGCTACCGCCGGGGCGAGTGGCGGTCCTGTACGACGATCACCGCCGAGCCGGCCCCGGACGGCGTGGAGGAGACCGGGACCGGAGCCCGGCGGATGGTGTGGACGCTGGAGCTGGCACCGCACGGCACCACCGAGCTGCTGGTCCGGGTGATGGCGCGCCCGCACGGCGACAAGCGGGCCCTGCGGGTGCCCCGCGACCCGGCCGCGCTGAACGAACAGCTCCTCGCGCTGGAGGGCGAGTTCGTGGAGGGCGTCGCCTTCCCGACCGGCTGGCCCGAGCTGGCGGCGGCCTGCGCCCGCGGCCTCTCCGACCTCGCCGCGCTCCAGGTGCCGGCCACCGGACCGGACGGCGAGGAGCTCAGGGTCCCGGCGGCCGGGGCCCCCTGGTTCCTCACCCTGCTCGGCCGCGACGCCCTCCTCACCTCCCTCTTCGCCCTGCCCTACCGCCCCCGCCTGGCCGCCGCCACCCTGCCCGCCCTCGCCGCCACCCAGGCCACCGAGACCGGCGCGCACTCGGTGGCCCAGCCCGGGAAGATCGTCCACGAGGTGCGCCACGGCGAACTGGCCCACTTCGGGCAGGTGCCGTACGGGCGTTACTACGGCTCGGTCGACGCGACCCCGCTGTTCCTGATCCTGCTCGGCGCGTACGTCGAGCAGACCGGGGACGCCGAGATGGCCCGGCGGCTCGAACGCCACGCCCGCGCGGCCGTCGGGTGGATGCTCGACCACGGCGGGCTGACCTCGCGCGGCTACCTGGTCTACCGCGCGGACAAGGGCGGCCTCGCCAACCAGAACTGGAAGGACTCCCCCGGCGCGATCTGCTCCGCCGACGGCAGCCGGCCGATGGGGACCGTGATGGCGGCCGGGGCACAGGGGTACGCGTACGACGCGCTGCGCCGGACGTCGTGGCTGGCGCGGACGGTGTGGGCCGACGAGACGTACGCGGCGCTCCTGGAGCAGGCCGCCGGTGATCTGCGGGACCGGTTCCAGCAGGACTTCTGGATGCGGGAGGCCGCTTTCCCCGCGCTGGCCCTCGACGGGGAGGGCCGGCAGGTCGACGCGCTCGCCTCGGACGCCGGGCATCTGCTGTGGTCCGGGCTGCTGGACAAGGAGTACGGGGAGGTGGTCGGTCGGCGGCTGCTGGAGCCGGACTTCTTCTCGGGGTGGGGGGTGCGGACGCTGGCCGCGGGGCAGGCGGCGTACCACCCGCTGTCGTACCACCGCGGGTCGGTGTGGCCGCACGACAACGCGCTGATCGCGCTGGGGCTGGCCCGGTACGGGCTGCACGACGAGGCCCGGACCGTGGCGCACGGGCTGGTGGACGCGGCGACGGCGGGCGGGCACCGGTTGCCGGAGGTGCTGGCCGGGTACGGGAGGGACTCGCATCCGGAGCCGGTGCCGTATCCGCACGCGTGCGTGCGGGAGTCCCGGTCGGCGGCGGCTCCGCTGGCGCTGCTGACTGCCGTGGGCGGGGCGTAGGGGGCTGGGGGCCGTCCGTCGGGTGCGGGTGGGTGGGGGCTGGTCGCGCAGTTCCTCCCCCAGCCTTCGGCCGGGGGCACCCCCAGCGCCCCTTCGGGGGCGCCTGCAGGCGCTGTGTTTGCCCGGTGTTTGCCGAATGGCCTGAACACGGGCCTAATGAGGGCCGTACGGACATGTGGCGGGTCCGGCCTCCGAGCGTTGGCCCGCTTCCGTTTCACGGGTCTCGCACGGAAGGACCTCCGGGTTGTCTCAGCACACGAGCATTCGCCAGCCATCGGACACTCCGTCCGGGCCGTCCGAACGCGAAACCCCGCCGGAGGAATCCGAGGCCCCGACGTCCGAGCCGGCGGCGGCCACGGCCGAGTCCGCGCCCGTCGCCGAGCCGGACGACACCACGCCCGAAAAGACCGCCGAGACCGAGACCGAAGCCGAAGCAGCCGAAGCCGGCACCGAACCGGAAGTCGCCGACGGGACCGAGACCGAGTCTGAAGCCGACGGGACCGGGCCCGAGTCCGAAGCCGCCGCCGTCGGCACCGAGACCGAAGCCGCCGCAGCCGTCGGCACCGAGGCCGGATCCGGGAGCGTCCCCGTCCCGGAAGACGGCCCTCGTCCCCGTCGGCGCGGGTGGGCCGCCTGGAGTGGGCGGGTCCGGGAGCGGCGGCAGGCCTGGCGGGACGCGCATCCCACCGCTTCCTCCGCGCTGTCGATCGGCGTCACCGTGCTCTGCGCGGTGCTCGTGATCGCGGCGCTGGTGATGCCGAACTCCCTCGTCGGGTTCGGGCCGGCGAAGTTCCTGCGGATACCGTCCGAGGGGGTCGTCGCCGCCGCCGTCGCGCTGGTGCTGCCCCGAAGGCCCCGGATCGTGCTGGCCGTGGTGTTCGGTGTCGTACTCGGCGCGCTGACCCTGATCAACTTCATGGACATGGGGTTCTACGAATACCTCGGCCGGAACTTCAACCCCGTCCTGGACTGGAGCCTGCTCAGCGACGCCGAGTCGTACCTGGAGGACACCCTGGGGCGGACCGCCACCGTCGCCGTCAGCGTCAGCGCCGTCGTCCTCCTGCTGCTGCTGTTCGTGCTGCTCGCCCTGGCGACGGTACGGCTGAGCAATCTGCTGGCCCGGCATCCGGGGCGGGCCACCCGGGGCACGCTGATCGCCGGGGTCGTCTGGATCACCTGCTCCTCCTTCGGCCTCCAGGGCTTCAACGGGGTGCCGCTGGCCTCCGACCGCACCGCCGTCGCGCTGAAGGTCAGGTCGCAGCAGGTGCGGGACACCCTGCGCGACGAGGCGGATTTCCGGAAGGTCGCCAAGGTGGACGCCTTCGGGAACACCCCGCCCGACCAGCTGCTGACCAGCCTGCGCGGCAAGGACGTCGTCTTCACGTTCATCGAGAGCTACGGCCGCAGCGCCATCGAGGACCCGATCGAGGCACCCGGCGTCGACAACACCCTCGCCGTCCGGACCCAGGCCCTCGCGAAGGCCGGCTACCACGCGAAGAGCGGCTGGCTGACGTCGGCGACCTACGGCGGCAGCAGCTGGCTCGGGCACTCCACCACCATGTCGGGCCTGTGGGTCAGCAACCAGCAGCGGTACCGGACCGTGATGGCCAGCGACCACATGAGCATCACCAAGGCGTTCCAGAAGACCGGTGACTTCGACACGGTCGGCGTGATGCCGGGGATCCAGAAGGGCTGGCCGGAGCAGAGCTACTACGGCCTCGACAAGGTCTACAACGCCTTCCAGCTCGGCTACAAGGGACCGAAGTTCAGCTGGTCGACGATGCCCGACCAGTACGCGCTCCAGCAGTTCCAGGACCGGGTGCACAGCAAGAAGCCGGCCGACGGCAAGTCCCGGATGTCGTTCCTGATCCTGACCTCCAGCCACCAGCCGTGGGCGCCGATCCCGAAGATGGTGCCGTGGGACCAGCTGGGCGACGGCTCGGTCTTCAACGCCATCCAGAAGGCCGGCAACAAGGCGTCCGACGTCATCGCCGACACCACCAAGTCCCGCCAGGAGTACGGCAAGTCGGTCCAGTACTCGGTGACCGCCCTCACCGAGTGGCTGGAGCGCTACGGCAACGACAACACGGTGCTCGTCTTCCTCGGCGACCACCAGCCGATCGCCCGGGTCAGCGGCAACCACGCCAGCCGTGACGTGCCGATCTCGATCGTCGCCAAGGACCCGAAGGTGCTTGACGCGATCGACTCCTGGAACTGGACCGACGGTCTGCGGCCGGCGCACAACGCCCCGGTGTGGAAGATGAGCGCGTTCCGCGACAAGTTCCTGGCGGCGTACGGCTCCACGCCGCACCCGAAGACCAACTGAGCGTGCGGTTCGCCCGGCGCGGCCCGGTGGGGACTGATCGCGCAGTTCCTCCCCCGGCCGAAGGCCGGGGGTACCCCCGGCGCCCCTGCGGGCGCGGCGCTCAGCCCCCCGAAGTGTCCAGTTCCGCGTCCTCGGTGATGCCCGCGCAGTCGTAGGGGTCCTTCAGCCAGCCGTCCGGCAGCACCACGCGGTTGTTGCCGGACGTACGGCCGCGGGGGCCGTCGGCGCCGGTGGGCCAGGACTGGTCGAGGTCCAGTTCGTCCAGGCCGGCGCGGAGGTCGGTCAGCGAGGACGTGACGGCGAGCTTCTTGCGCATCTCGCTGCCGACCGCGAAGCCCTTGAGGTACCAGGCGACGTGCTTGCGGAAGTCGACGACGCCCTTGGACTCGTCGCCGAGCCACTCGCCGAGCAGGGTGGCGTGCCGGACCATGACGTCGGCGACCTCGCGGAGCGACGGCTCGCGGACGTCCTCCGGGCGGCCCTCGAAGGCGGCGACGAGGTCCGCGAAGAGCCACGGCCGGCCCAGGCAGCCGCGGCCGACCACGACCCCGTCGCAGCCCGTCTCGCGGACCATCCTGAGCGCGTCCTGCGCCGACCAGATGTCGCCGTTGCCGAGCACGGGGATCTCCGGGACGTGCTCCTTCAGGCGGGCGATGGCCTCCCAGTCGGCGGTGCCGCCGTAGTGCTGGGCGGCGGTGCGGCCGTGCAGGGCGATGGAGGTGACGCCCTCCTCGACGGCGATCCGGCCGGCGTCGAGGTAGGTGATGTGGTCGTCGTCGATGCCCTTGCGCATCTTCATGGTGACGGGCAGGTCACCGGCGCCGGAGACGGCCTCGCGGAGGATGGCGCGGAGCAGGTTCCGCTTGTACGGGAGGGCCGACCCGCCGCCCTTCCTCGTCACCTTCGGGACCGGGCAGCCGAAGTTGAGGTCGATGTGGTCGGCCAGGTCCTCCTCCGCGATCATGCGGACGGCCTTGCCCACGGTGGCCGGGTCGACGCCGTACAGCTGGATGGACCGGGGCTTCTCGGTCTCGTCGAAGCGGATCAGCTGCATGGTCTTCTCGTTGCGCTCGACCAGCGCCCGGGTCGTGATCATCTCGCTGACGAACAGCCCCTTGCCGCCGCTGAACTCCCTGCACAGGGTGCGGAAGGGCGCGTTGGTGATCCCCGCCATGGGGGCGAGGACGACCGGCGGCCGGACGGTGTGCGGGCCGACCTTAAGGGGGGACGTGGACTCGGGCATTCCCCCATTGTCCCGTACGCCGGGCGGTGCTCGTCGGGCCCTGTGGACAACCGCCTCTCCGGCACGCCCCGTCACGATCATGTATCACTCATTAGTTAGACGCACTATCGAAATGGGCGTACGATGAGAGGCATGCCCGAGCTCAGCCCCCGCCGCCGCATGCTCGTCCTCGCGATCTGCTGTATGAGCCTGCTGATCGTCAGTCTCGACACGACCGCGCTCAATGTCGGCCTGCCGTCCATGCAGCGCGAACTGCACGCCTCGACGGCGGGCCTGCAGTGGACGATCGACGCGTACACCCTGGTCCTCGCCTCGCTGCTGATGCTCGCCGGTTCCACGGGCGACCGGGTCGGCCGCAAGAAGGTCTTCATGACCGGCCTGGTCGTCTTCTCGATCGGCTCCCTGCTCTGCTCCCTCGCGCCGAACCTCGACTCGCTGATCGCGTTCCGCATGATCCAGGCGGTGGGCGGCTCGATGCTCAACCCGGTCGCGATGTCGATCATCACCAACACCTTCACCGACCCGCGCGAGCGGGCCCGGGCGATCGGCGTGTGGGGTGCGGTGGTCGGCATATCCATGGCCGCCGGGCCACTGGTCGGCGGCCTGCTCGTGGAGTCGGTCGGCTGGCGGGCGATCTTCTGGGTCAACCTCCCGGTGGGCCTGGCGGCCGTCCTGCTGACGCTGCGCTTCGTGCCGGCGTCCCGGGCACCGAAGGCCCGCCGCCCCGACCCGGTCGGCCAGGTGCTGGTCATCGCCCTGTTCGGCTCGCTGACGTACGCGATCATCGAGGCGCCGACGGCGGGCACGGACACCGTCCTGCCCTTCGCCGCGGTGGCCCTCGCCGCCCTGCTGGGCCTCCTCTGGTACGAGCCGCGGCGCGACGAACCCCTGATCGACCTGCGGTTCTTCCGCTCGGCACCGTTCAGCGGCGCGACCGTGATCGCGATCAGCGCGTTCGCGTCCCTCGGCGGCTTCCTGTTCCTCTCCACGCTCTACCTGCAGAACGTGCGCGGCCTGGACGCCCTGCACGCGGGCCTGTGGATGCTGCCGATGGCGGTCCCGATGTTCCTGTGCGCCCCGCTGGCCGGCCGCCTCGTCGGCAGCCGGGGCCCGCGGCTGCCCCTGGTGATTGCCGGCGTCGCGATGACCGCGAGCGCGGTGCTGTTCGCCGCGTTCGAGGCGGAGACCTCGGACACCACCCTCTTCCTCGGCTACGTCCTGTTCGGCATCGGCTTCGGCTTCGTGAACGCCCCGATCACCAACACCGCGGTATCCGGCATGCCGAGGTCCCAGGCGGGCGTGGCGGCCGCGGTCGCCTCCACCAGCCGCCAGCTGGGCCAGACCCTGGGCGTCGCGGTGATCGGCGCGGTGCTTGCCTCCGGGATCGGCTCGTCGTCGTACGCCGACCGGTTCGTGGGTGCCGCCCGCCCCGGCTGGTGGATCCTGGCCGGCTGCGGCCTCGCGGTCCTGCTGCTGGGCGCCGTGACCAACGGCGGCTGGGCCCGTGCCACGGCGGAGCGGGCCGCGGAGCGGCTGGCGGCCCCGGAGATCCGCGCGGCCGTGGGCAGCGCGGAGCGCGTCTAGCCGGCCCGCCGCGTCACGAACAGCTGATCTCCGAGCGCCGGTGCCGGGCCAGGACGGCCTGCCGCAGGGCGCCCAGGGCCAGGGACTGCAGCAGTGCCGAGACGACGACGGTGCCGACGAAGAACCAGTCCGGGGTGTCCGTGCGCCAGGCCGTCCTGCCGAGCGCCGCGAGCAGCGGGAAGACCGGGAACGTGACCAGGGGCGGCCAGAGCCAGGCGTAGTCGGAGCCGTGCTCGTCCGCGTGCGCGGAGTCGACGACGGCCTTGGCGATGACGACGGCGACCAGGACCAGGTAGGCCACCGACAGGCGGTTGGTGAGCATCAGCCGGACAACGGTGCGGGCCGGGCCGGATTCCATCTTCTTCTCCCCCGTGGCCGGTCGTCGATTCGTCGTGCGTCGTGGCGTCGCTGCGTCGCTTCCTCTCCCCTCCAGCATGGTCCGTGGCGGACGGCACCCGGGTCCTGAGTACGCGTACTCAGTTGTGCGAACGAATTCCCGTGGCCCGGTCAGGAGTTCGGCTGCGCCGTACCCGTCAGCGCCAGGTCGTGCAGCCGCTCCAGGCGCTCCCGGGTGTCCCTGTCGGCCGGGACGTAGGTGACCATCCGCGCCCCGGACCCCGGGTTCAGGAACAGGTCCGTGTGTTCCAGGGTGAGGTGGCCGACGTACGGGTTGAGGAACTCCTTGGTCCTGGAGCCCGGGTTCACCACCTCGTAGCGCTCCCAGTTCTCGCGGAACTCCGCGGACTCCGCGGCCAGCCGCTTCACCAGCATCTTCCAGGCCGGCTCGGCGAGATGGCCGGCCATCGACGCGCGGAGTTTCGCGGCCATCAGGCGGCGGGTCTCCTCCAGGTGCACGATCGACCGGCACCACTCGGGGTTGGTGTAGACGAGGATCATGCAGTTGCGGTCCTCGGGCGGGACCGCGTCGAGGTCGCACAGCAGACGGGCGTAGGTGCGGTTGTAGGCGAGGATGTCGTAGCGGCTGTTCTGGACGGAGGCCGGCAGGGGCTCCAGGGCGCGGAGCATCTCCTGCAGGGCCGGGGTGACGCCCGTGCAGCTCGCGGCCGGGGTCGGGTCGACGGCCTCGGCCAGCCGGAAGAGGTGGGCGCGCTCGGTGGCGTCGAGCCGCAGGGTGCGGGCGAGGGCGTCCAGGACCTGGACGGACACCTGGATGTCCCGGGCCTGTTCGAGCCAGGTGTACCAGGTGACGCCGACCGCGGAGAGCTGGGCGACCTCCTCCCGGCGCAGGCCGGGCGTGCGGCGGCGGGTACCGCGCGGCAGGCCCACCTCCTCCGGGGTGATCCGCTCCCGCCGGTTGCGCAGGAACGCGGCCAGTTCGTGACGCCGGATGTCCGCACCCCGGCCCTGGGCGGCGGGCGTCTGCCGCGGGGCCGTCTTCTCCTGTGCCGTCGTCGTCATACCTCCAGCCTGCCCCGTCGCCGATCCTGTTGCCAGGTACTTCTACTACCAGGACAAGGAGACTCTGGTACCAGTCTGGGGCCGGCCGCAGGCTCGAGTGCATGACCGAAACCGTCACCACAGCGTCCGTGCGGTCCCCGTCCGCGCCACCGGCGCTCGGCGGCCCGGGGCTGTTCACCGTCCTGCTGGCCGCCGCGCTTCCGCTCATCGACTTCTTCATCGTCAACGTCGCCCTGCCCACCATCGGCGCCGACCTGCACGCGGGCGAGGCGGTCCTGGAACTCGTCGTCGCCGGGTACGGCGTCGCCTACGCCGTGCTGCTGGTGCTCGGCGGTCGGCTCGGCGACCTGTTCGGGCGCCGCCGGCTCTTCCTCGGCGGCATGGCCGCGTTCGGGCTGACCTCGCTGGCCTGCGGACTCGCGCCCAGTGCCTGGACGCTGGTGGCCGCCCGGGTCGCCCAGGGCGCCGCGTCCGCCGCGATGCTCCCGCAGGTCCTCGCCACCATCCAGGCCGCCACCCGCGGCGGCCGACGGGCGCGCGCCATGAGCCTGTACGGCGCCACCGCCGGCCTCTCCATGGTGGCCGGTCAGATACTCGGCGGGGTGCTGGTCGCCGCCGACATCGCGGGCACCGGCTGGCGGTCCGTGTTCCTGGTCAACGTGCCGGTCGTGGTCGTCGGGCTGGTGCTCGGCGCCCGGTTCGTGCCGGAGACCCGCTCGCAGCAGCCCGAGCCGGTCGACGGGCCCGGGACCGTACTCCTCGCGCTCTCCCTCCTCTCCCTCCTCGCCCCGCTCACCGAGGGCCGCGCGGCGGGCTGGCCGCTGTGGACGTGGCTGTCGCTGGCCGCGTTCCCGGGCGTGGCCGTCGCCTTCTACGCCGTGGAGCGCCGCGCCGACCGGGCGGGCCGTACGCCGCTGGTCCCGCCGAGCCTGTTCGAACTCGCCTCGCTGCGCCGGGGACTGGTGCTGATGCTGCCGTTCTCGATCGGGTTCAGCGGCTTCATGTTCGTGATCGCCGTGGCCCTGCAGAGCGGGGAGCACCTGGGTCCGGTCCCGGCCGGGATGGCGCTCGCCCCGATGGCGGTCGCCTTCCTGTTCGTCTCGCTCGCCGGGCCGCGGCTGATCGCCCGGTACGGCAGCCGGGTGGTGACCGCCGGGTCGGTGATCCAGGTGGCCGGCATCGTCCTCATCGTGCTCGCCGCCCGGCGGGACTGGCCGCACCTGGACTTCACCGGGCTGCTGCCCGGGGTCGCCGTCGCCGGTGCCGGTCAGGCCCTGCAACTGCCCAACGTGCTGCGGCTCGTGATGTCGGAGGTGCCGCCGGCACGGGCCGGGGTGGGCAGTGGCGTGATGGTCACCACCCAGCAGTCCGCGCTCGCCCTCGGCGTGGCCACCCTGGGCACCCTGTTCCTCTCCCTGGTCCCGCACCAGGGCATGCGGGACGCCCTGGTCACCACCCTGCTGGTCCAGCTGGGCCTGGCCGTGCTCACCGGCCTGCTGAGCCTGCGGCTGCCCCGCACGGTCAACTAACGGTCCCGTAAGGCGCCCCGTGCGGCAGCGCCCCGAAGGGGCGCTGGGGGTACCCCCGGCCGAAGGCTGGGGGAGGAACTGCGCGACCAGCCACGACGGCGCCGCACCCGCCGGACGGCACAGCGGGGCACTCTCAGCGGCGCACTCAGCACACTCAGCCGCCGGGACCGCCCAGTTCGAACCACACGATCTTGCCGGTGCCGAGCCGAGTGGTACCCCACCTCCGCGCCAACCGGTGCACCAGATAGAGACCCCGGCCGTGCTCGTCGGTGGCCTTGGCCTGCCGCAGCCGCGGCAGCTGCGGCACGTCGTCGCCCACCTCGCAGCGCAGCACGTCCGTCCGCAGCAGCCGCAGGCTGATCGGCCGGGAGGCGTGCCGTACGGCGTTGGTGACGATCTCGCTGACCAGCAGCTCGGCGGTGTCGCTGAGGTCCTCCAGGCCCCAGCCGGCCAGGGCCTGCCGGGTGAGCCGGCGGGCCCGGCCGGGGGCGCCGACCTCCGGCTCCAGAGTCCAGTACGCCACGTCGCTGGGCGCGATGCCGTCGAACCGGGCGGCGAGCAGCGCGATGTCGTCGTCCCGGTCGCCCGGGCCGAGCATGTCGAGCACCTCGTCGCACAGGGCCTCGAGGGGCGGCGGCCGGTCGGGCCCGGTCAGCTGGGCGGTGGCGGCCAGCTTCTCGCGCAGCTGCTCGATGCCGGTCCACACGTCGCGCAGCCGGGACTCGACCAGGCCGTCGGTGTAGAGGAGCAGGGTGGCTCCGGTGGGGGCGTCCAGCTCGACCGCCTCGAAGTCGATGCCGCCGACGCCGATCGGGGCGCCCGGCGGCACGGTGAGGACCTCCGCCTTGCCGCCCGGGTGCAGCAGGATCGGCGGCGGATGGCCGGCGTTGGCGACGGTGATGCGGTGCGAGACGGGGTCGTAGACGATGTACAGGCAGGTCGCCATGCGGTCGGTGCCGAGCCGCTGGGCCTGTTCGTCGAGGTGGTGCAGGACCTCCTGCGGGGGCAGGTCGAGGCCGGCCAGGGTCAGCGCGGTGGTGCGCAGCTGGCCCATGACCGCCGCCGAGGTCATGGAGTGGCCCATGACGTCGCCGACGACCAGCGCCACCCGGCTGCCGGGCAGCGGGATCGCGTCGTACCAGTCGCCGCCGACCCGCGCGGTCTCGGCGGCCGGCAGGTAGCGGGAGGCGAGCCGGACACCGGTGGGCCGGGGCAGCGTCTGCGGGAGCATGGCGCGCTGCAGCCGGTCGGCGATGAAGGCCTCCCTGCTGTACAGGACGGCCTTGTCGACGCCGAGCGCGGTGTGGGTGGCGAGCTGGGCGGCGACCAGCAGGTCGGCGGGTTCGAACGCCGGGCGCTCGGGCCGGCGCAGGAAGACGACGGCGCCGGTGACCCGGCGGCGGCCGCGCAACGGGGCGAGGATCGCGTGCGAGCCGACCCAGTCGTTCAGCGCGCTGTCCGCGCCGACGAGTTCGCCGAGCGCGTCGCGGGTCGGCGGGGTGTCGGCGAACACCGGCCGGACCCCGCGCAGCACCTCGGCGAGGGCGCCGCCGGGCACCACCTCGCTCCAGTCGGAGGCGTCCAGGTCGTCCTGCTCGTCGTCCACCGTCTCCACGGGCCAGACCAGCTCGGCGCCGGGGCCCTTGAGCCGGTCGGTGCGGCGCAGCCGCAGCACGGCCGGGCCGTTGGGGCGTTCGTCGCCGACCGGGAGCGGGTCGCGCAGGTAGACGAGGGCCGCGTCGGAGTACGTCGGTACGGCGGCCCGGCACAGGCCGAGCACGATCTCGTCGGTGTCGAAGCCGCGGGCGATCCGCCGGGTGGCGGCGCCGACGTAGCGCAGGCGGTCCTCGTCCGGGGCCTTCGGCGCGGCGGGCGGCGCCGCGGCGAGGGCGTCCTCGCGCACGCCGAGCGCGGTCTGCGCCGACAGCGCGTCGGCCAGGGCGATGTCGTCGTCCACGAAGTCCTCCCGGTCCGGGCGGCGCAGGAACACCGCGACGCCCACCACGGCGTCGGGGGCGCGCAGCGGGGCGAGCAGGACCCGGTTGCCCTGCGGGAGCCGGGGTGCCGTGCCCAGGAGTTCACGGAGGGCGTCGTCCACGTCGTCAGGACCGCGGCCGCGCGCCCTGCCGCAGCGCAGCAGCGCGGCGAGCGCGCCGTCGGGCGCCAGCGGTCGCGACCGCGGGGGCGATCCGCCCATGGCGCCGCCGAGTTCGGCGGGCACCCCGTCCAACTCCAGGCGCTCCGGCTCCGACCCGTCCGGGGGATGGTCGCCGAGATAGACGAACATGCCGTCCGCCAGGTCCGGGACCGTCACCCGGTACAGCTCACGGACGGCCTGGGCCGCGCCTTCGGCACGCGCGATCCGGCGGCCGGCAACGGCCAGGAAACGTTGAGGATCCGGCAGCATCGCCTCTCCGTGCCGGTGGCCGCTTCACAAGGTCGCTTTCATCTTGAGCCAGGGTCAATTCCCTGTCCAGGGTTTCCGCCGGTACACCAAGTCCGGTTCTTGATCGGGAGGTTGGGCCGGGGACGTCCGCGGGGGCACCCCCCGGGCCGCCCTGACCTCCTGCTCGGCCCGCGCGGCCGGGTCTCCGGCGCCGTGTGAACTCCGGGGACATCCTCGGCAAAACCCGGTGAAGAAATCCCCGTTGATGTTGGTCTTGCTGCACACTCCTTGCCGTCGACCGCCGTCGACACGTGCCGAAGAGCAGACCGGGCACCGACTCCGGAGGCGTCAATGCCGCAGATCGACGAGAGCAAGGTCAGCCGCTGGGACCAGCACGGCCGGGAGCACGTGGTCCGGGTGCAGCGCACGGGGGTGCAGCGCACGATCAAATGCGGCACCTGCGGCTGGCAGAAGGGCGCGCAGTTCCTGCCGTGGCTGAAGGCGGAGGAGCATCTGGCCGAGGCCCACCAGGCCACCGTGGACCCCGCGGGCACCCAGCCCTCGCGATGACGTTCAGCGGCTGGGCGGCCCTCGCGATGCCTTTCCGCGGGCGCGGGGGCCAGCCCTCGCGATGACTCTCCGCGGGCGTGCGGACCAGCCTTCGCGATGACTTTCCGCGGGCGCGGGAGTCGTACCTGGCGACACCGCGCCCACCGGAAGGACGACCGATGACCGCCTCCCCGCTGCATGCCACCCTGCGCCGCCACGTCGAGGCCGGCACCGTCCCGGGAGCCGTGGGTCTGGTGGCCCGCGGCGACGACGTCGAGGTGGTGGCCGTCGGGCACACCGATGTCGAGGGGTCCGCCCCGATGGCCCGGGACTCGGTGTTCCGGATCGCGTCGGTCACCAAGCCGATCACCGCCGCCGCGCTGCTGATGCTGGTGGACGAGGGCCGGATCGGGCTCGGCGACCCGGTGGCCGACTGGCTCCCGGAGCTGGTGAAACCGATGGTGGTGCGTACGCCCACGAGCCCCGTCGACGACGTGGTGCCGGCGGTCCGCCAGATCACCGTCGAGGACCTGCTCAGCTTCCGCGCCGGCTGGGGTCTGCCCGACGACTTCGCCCTGCCCGCCGCGCAGGCCCTGTTCAAGGTGCAGGACCACGGCATCCCCTTCCGGGACTGGCCGGACCCGGACACCTGGCTGGGCCTGCTCGCCCAGGTGCCGATGCTGCACCAGCCGGGCGAGGCCTGGCTGTACGGCACCGCGTCCGCCCTCCAGGGCATCCTGGTCGTCCGGGTGTCGGGCCGCACCCTGCCCGATTTCCTGGCGGAGCGGATCTTCGAGCCGCTGGGCATGCGGGACACGGCGTTCGAGGTGCCCGCGTCGAAACGGCACCGCTTCACCGCCGCCTACGCCCCCGCCGCGGACGGCACCCTGCGCCTGACGGACACCCCGGACGGCGCGTACAGCAGCCTGCCGCGCTTCCCCTCGGGCGGCGGCGGCCTCGTCTCCACGGCCGACGACTGGCTGGCCTTCGCCCGGCTGCTGCTGAACGCCGGCGCCGCCCCGGACGGCCGCCGGCTGCTGACCGCCACCTCGGTGAGCCGTATGACCACCAACCACCTGACGGCGGCCCAGCGCGAGCGCGCCGCCCTGTTCCTGGAGGGCCAGGGCTGGGGGTACGGCGGCTCGGTCGACGTCGCCCCGGCCGAGCCCTGGTCGGTGCCGGGCCGCTACGGCTGGGTCGGCGGCACCGGCACCACCGCGCACCTCGTCCCGGCCACCGGCACGGTCACGGTCCTGTTGACACAGACGGCGATGACGGGTCCGACGACGACCTCCTTCATGCGGGACTTCTGGCGGGCCACGGCCTAGCTCGCGCGTTACGCCGTTCGGGTGAGCTTCCGGGGAGGAGTCACAAGGTCAGGACACCCGTTGCCACCTGCGGTCTTTACCGAATCCGAGGGCGCGGCGCGCACCGCCTCCGAGGCCGCCCGGGTCGCCGCCCGGCGCGACCCGGCCAAGCCTTGAGACGTCCCCCCGTCCCTCGACAGGAGTACATCCATGCACACCACCCAGCGCCAGATCTCCCGGGCCCTCGCCGCCGGTGCGCTCTCCGTGGCCCTGCTGTCGGCCGGTTCCACCGGGGCGTTCGCCACCGAGGCCAAGCCGACCCCGTCGCCCACCATGAGCGCCAAGCCGAAGCCGAAGCCGAAGCCGAGCCCCAGCCCGACCACCACGGCCTCGATCTCGGCCAGGGCGAACACCACCTCGGTCAAGCCCGGTGAGCCGGTGACCGTGACCGGCCGCACCTCCGGCCTGAAGGTCGGCTGGCCGCTGGTGCTCCAGCACCAGAAGGGCGGCAAGTGGGTCCCGCTCAAGGCGACCGCGAAGGTCAAGAACGGCAGCTCCTACTCGCTGACCACGACGCTCAGCAACCCGGGCACCGAGCACCTGCGGGTCGCGGCGGTCGGCAAGAAGGTCTACTCGCCGACCGTGACGGTCAAGGTGAGCTGAGCCCTCGCACCAGCAGCTCCACCAGTGACCCGAAGTCCTCCTCGGCCTCCGGCCGCACCCACTCCCGCGCGTAGCCCGGGTCGTGGAAGCGGCCGGTGGCCTGGAAGACGGTGCGGGCCGCGGCGGCGGGGTCGGGCACGGTGAAGACACCGGTCCCGGCCCCGTCCGCGATGATCGCGGTCAGCTGGCCGGTCAGGTCGGCGATGTGCTCGGTGACCGCGGGGCCGCTCTCGCCGGCCAGCACCATGTAGGTGGCGAACAGCTCCGGGTCGGCACCCGCCTTGCGGCGCTTCGCGTCGAACAGGGCCCGCAGCCACTCGCGCAGCCGGACCTCCGGGTCACGGTCGCCGGCCGCGATGCCGGACAGCTGCTCCGAGGTCCGGTCCAGCCACCGCTTCGTCACCGCTTCGCGCAGCGCCGCCTTGGTCCGGAAGTGCCGGTAGACACTGCCGTGGCTGACGCCGAGCGCGCGGGCCACGTCCACCACGGTGGCCTTGGCCGGGCCGTGCCGGCGCAGCACCTCCTCGGTCGCCTCGAGGATGCGCTCGGCGGTCAGGGCCGGGGTCGGGGGCGGGGACGTCGCTGCCATGGCCTAGACGGTACCTGGCGCCGGGGTCAGTGCTCGGTGCCGAGATGGCTCATCTGCGCGGCCGGGTAGCGGGTGCCCGCCGCCGCGTCCGCCGGTACGGCCTCCTCGATCGCCGCCAGGTCGGCCGCGTCCAGGGTGACGTCCAGGGCGCCCAGCGACTCGGTGAGCCGCTCGCGGGTGCGGGCGCCGACGAGCGGCACGATGTCCTCGCCGCGGGAGAGCACCCAGGCGATGGCGATCTGCGCGACCGTCACGCCCTTCTCGTCGGCGATCTTGCGCAGCGCCTCGACGAGGTCGAGGTTGTGCTGGAGGTTGTCGCCCTGGAAGCGCGGCGAGAAGGCCCGGAAGTCGCCCGAGCCGAGCTGCCGGTCACGGGTGAAGTGGCCGGAGATCAGGCCTCGGGAGAGCACGCCGTACGCGGTGATGCCGATGCCCAGCTCACGGGTGGTCGGCAGGATCTCCCGCTCGATGTCGCGGGTGATGATCGCGTACTCGATCTGGAGGTCGGAGATGGGCGCGGTGGCGGCGGCCCGCCGGATGTTCGCCGCGCTCGCCTCGCTGAGGCCGATGTGCCGGACGTGCCCCTTCTCGACCAGTTCGGCGATGGCGCCGACCGTCTCCTCGATCGGCACGTCCGGGTCGACGCGGGCGATCCGGTAGACGTCGATGTGGTCGACGCCGAGGCGCTGCAGTGAGTAGGCGGCGAAGTTCTTCACGGCCGCCGGGCGGCCGTCGTAGGCGTTCCAGCCGCCGTCCGGGTCGCGCAGGGCGCCGAACTTGACGCTGGTCAGCGCCTTCTCCCGGAGTGCTGCGGGGGCGGTGCGCAGGGCCTCGCCGATCAGCATCTCGTTGTGGCCCATGGCGTAGAAGTCGCCGGTGTCGAGCAGGGTCACGCCGGCGTCGAGGGCCGCGTGGATCGTGGCGATCGACTCGGCGCGGTCGGCCTCGCCGTACAGCGCGGACATGCCCATGCAGCCGAGGCCGAGGGCGGATACCTGGGGGCCGGTGGAACCGAGGGAACGGGTGTGCTTCGTCATGGCTCCACTCTGACATGACAGATGACAGATTTCAATATCTGTCATTCCATACTCGTCACACCGGTCGGGATGGAAGTGGTCCAGACCTATTGACGGAAGGTCTGGACCAAGAGCACTGTCATGTCTACGACACTCGCGCCGCGCCCCGACCCCACCGGGAGGCCCCGCATGATCCGACGCACCCTCGCCCTGCTCGCCGCCGCGCTCGCGACCGGGGCGCTCACCCAGCTCCCCGCCGCCGCCCCCGCCTCGGCCGCCGACACCTGCGCGGTCAAGTCCCGTCCCGCGGGCAAGGTGCTGCAGGGGTACTGGGAGAACTGGGACGGCTCCGCCAACGGCGTCCACCCGCCGTTCGGCTGGACCCCGATCACCAACTCCGCCATCGCCGCCCACGGTTACAACGTGATCAACGCGGCCTTCCCGGTGATCCGTTCCGACGGGACGGCCCTCTGGGAGGACGGCATGGACGCCGGCGTGAAGGTGGCCACGCCCGCGGAGATGTGCGCGGCGAAGGCCTCCGGCCAGACCGTCCTGCTGTCCATCGGCGGGGCGGCGGCGGGCATCGACCTCAGCTCCGCCACCGTGGCCGACAGGTTCGTGTCGACGATCGTCCCGATCCTGAAGAAGTACAACTTCGACGGCATCGACATCGACATCGAGACGGGCCTGGTGGGCAGCGGCTCGATCACCCAACTGTCCACGTCCCAGGCCAACCTGGTCCGCATCATCGACGGCATCCTCGCCCAGATGCCGTCCAACTTCGGCCTCACGATGGCTCCGGAGACGGCGTACGTCACCGGAGGCAGCATCACCTACGGCTCGATCTGGGGCGCCTACCTGCCGATCGTCAAGAAGTACGCCGACAACGGCCGCCTGTGGTGGCTCAACATGCAGTACTACAACGGCAGCATGTACGGCTGCTCGGGCGACTCGTACTCGGCCGGCACGGTGGCCGGGTTCACCGCCCAGACCGACTGCCTCAACAAGGGGCTGGTCGTACAGGGCACCACGATCAAGGTGCCGTACGACAAACAGGTCCCCGGCCTGCCCGCCCAGTCCGGCGCGGGCGGCGGCTACATGTCCCCGTCCCTGGTCTCCCAGGCCTGGAACCACTACGGCACGTCCCTCAAGGGCCTCATGACCTGGTCGATCAACTGGGACGGCTCAAAGAACTGGACCTTCGGCGACAACGTGAAGTCCCTACAACACCGCTGACCGTTCCTACCGTCCCCCCTGCCCCCGGCCCGTTCCGTCCGGCTCCCCTGCCCCCACCGACCCACTCCGTCCGGTCGGCCACCCCATCCCGCCGGCACCGCTCCACCCCGCCGGGCCCGCTCCACCCCGCCGCAACGGCGATCAGCCGCCGCGGCGGATTTCGGCGGTGCCGGACCGGGCGGTGGATCTCCGCGGGACGGTGGGGGCCGGGCGCGCAGTTCCCCGGGCCCCTCAGGTCGGCCGGCAACCCCGGCACTCGCAAACACAGCGCCGCCACCCAAAACGCCCACCCCCCAGCCGAGCGAGTCGGGTGGAGGGTGGGCGGAGGGGGTGGCGTCGGGCTAGCAGCCCAGGAGGCGGCCCGCGAGGTAGGACTCGATCTGGTCGAGAGAGACCCGCTCCTGCTTCATGGAGTCGCGCTCGCGGACGGTGACCGCGTTGTCCTCGAGCGTGTCGAAGTCGACGGTCACGCAGTACGGCGTACCGATCTCGTCCTGGCGGCGGTAGCGCCGCCCGATCGCACCGGCGTCGTCGAACTCGATGTTCCAGTGCCCGCGCAGCGCCTGGGCGAGCCCCTTGGCCTTCGGGGACAGCTCGGCGTTGCGGGACAGCGGCAGGACCGCGACCTTGACGGGAGCGAGGCGGTGGTCGAGGCGCAGCACCGTGCGCTTCTCCAGCTTGCCCTTCGCGTTCGGCGCCTCGTCCTCGACGTACGCGTCCAGCAGGAAGGCCAGCATGGCCCGGCCGACACCCGCCGCCGGCTCGATGACGTACGGCGTCCAGCGCTCCTGGGCCTCCTGGTCGAAGTAGGAGAGGTCCTGGCCGGAGGCCTTGGAGTGGGCGTTCAGGTCGTAGTCGGTGCGGTTGGCGACGCCCTCCAGCTCGCCCCACTCGTTGCCGCCGAACTGGAAGCGGTACTCGATGTCAGCGGTGCGCTTGGAGTAGTGGGAGAGCTTCTCCTTCGGGTGCTCGTACCACCGCATGTTCTCCTCGCGCAGGCCCAGGCCGGTGTACCAGTTCCAGCGCTGCTCCATCCAGTACTCCTGCCACTTCTCGTCCTCGCCCGGCTTGACGAAGAACTCCATCTCCATCTGCTCGAACTCGCGGGTGCGGAAGATGAAGTTGCCGGGCGTGATCTCGTTGCGGAAGGACTTGCCCATCTGCGCGATGCCGAACGGCGGCTTCTTGCGCGAGGCGACGTGCACCTGGGCGAAGTTGGTGAAGATGCCCTGCGCGGTCTCCGGACGCAGGTAGGCGACGGAGCCGCTGTCCTGGGTCGGGCCGAGGTGGGTGGAGAGCAGGCCCGAGAACTGCTTGGGCTCGGTGAACTGGCCCTTGTTGCCGCAGTTCGGGCAGTTCACGTCCGCCAGGCCGTTCTCCGGGAGGCGGCCGTGCTTGGCCTCGTAGTGCTCCTCCAGGTGGTCCGCGCGGAACCGCTTGTGGCACGAGGTGCACTCGGTCAGCGGGTCCGTGAAGGTGGCGACGTGACCGGAGGCCACCCAGACCTCGGGAGCCAGGATGACGGACGAGTCGATACCGACCACGTCCTCGCGCGACGTCACCATGTAGCGCCACCACTGGCGCTTCAGGTTCTCCTTGAGCTCGACACCCAGCGGCCCGTAGTCCCAGGCGGCACGCTGGCCGCCGTAGATCTCACTGCACGGGAATACGAAGCCACGGCGCTTGCTCAGGCTGACGATGGTGTCGATCTTGTCGGCGGCCACGGTGCTCTCTTCATTACGACGACGGGCGACGAAGCGAGACGCTTCAGAGCGAATGCTTCAGGGTACCGGCGGGGCCTCCCCCTCAACCAAATCGGTTCCCCTCACCGGCCTCTCACCCGAGCTTGTTGACAACGGTTTCCATGTTTGTTGAAAATGACTCTCATGAACGTACGACGACGCCTCATACCCGCGGCCGCCGCGACCACCGTCACCGCACTCGGCATAGCCACCCTCACGGCCTGCGGCGGCGACGCCACGGCGGCCCAGACCGGGAAGTTCGACGTCGTCGCGTCGTTCTATCCGATGGCCTTCCTCGCCGATCGGATCGGCGGCAGCCACGTCCACGTCACCAGTCTCACCCAGCCCGGCCAGGAGCCGCACGACCTGGAGATCAGCCCCAAGCAGATCATCGGGATCGAGAAGTCCGACGCGGTCCTCTACCTGAAGAACCTCCAGCCCTCCGTCGACGACGCGGTCGCCCAGTCGTCCGTCGGGACGAAGATCGACGCGGCATCCCTGACCACGCTGGAGAAGCACGGCAACGAGGTCGGCGGGCACGCGGCCTCCCACGACACCTCCAAGAACGAGGAGCTGTCCGGCCTCGACCCGCACATCTGGCTCGACCCGGTGCGCTACGCCCAGGTCGCCGAGGGCGTCGGCAAGGCCTTCGAGAAGGCCGACCCGGACCACGCCGCCGACTACCGGAAGAACACCGCGGCCCTGGTGAAGAAGCTGGACGACCTGAACACGCAGTTCAAGAACGGCCTCGCGGACACGAGGTCCAAGGTCTTCATCACCACCCACGCCGCCTTCGGCTACCTCGCCGAGCGCTACGGCCTGACCGAGGAGGCCATCAACGGCCTCGACCCCGAGTCGGAGCCGAGCGCGGCCCGCGTCAGGGACCTGGAGACCATGGCGAAGGCCGACGGCGTCACCACCGTCTTCTACGAGACGCTCGTCAGCGACAAGACCGCCAAGACCATCGCCGCCGACTCCGGGCTCAAGACCGACGTCCTCGACCCGATCGAGGGCATCACCGCCAAGTCCCGCGGCCGGGACTACTTCGCGGTCCAGGAAGCCAACCTCAAGGCGCTCCAGCAGGCACTGGGCGCCAAGTGACACGCCACGGGACAGGAGACGACGACATGAGCGGCGAGCCCGTCATATCCCTGCGCGGCGTCACCGCCGAGCTGGGCGCACGCCCCGTCCTGCGCGGCATCGACCTCACCGTGCTCCGCGGCGAGGTCGTCGCGCTGCTCGGCGCGAACGGCTCCGGCAAGTCGACCGCGATCCGCACGATCGTCGGCCAGGTGCCGGCGAGCGGCGGCGAGGTCGAGCTGTTCGGCACCCCCCGCCGCGCCTTCCGGGACTGGTCCCGGGTCGGCTACGTCCCGCAGCGCACCACAGCGGCGGGCGGGGTCCCGGCGACGGTCACCGAGGTCGTCTCCGCCGGCCGCCTCTCCCGCACCCGCTTCGGCCTCTTCCGCAGGGCCGACCACGCGGCCGTACGGCACGCGCTCGGCCTGGTCGGCATGGCGGACCGGGCCAAGGACAACGTGGAGGCGCTCTCCGGCGGCCAGCACCAGCGGGTGCTGATCGCCCGGGCGCTGGTCGCCGAGCCCGAACTGCTGATCATGGACGAGCCGATGGCGGGCGTCGACCTGGCCAGCCAGGAGATCCTCGCGCGGACCCTGCGCGACCAGGTCGAACAGGGCACCACGGTCCTCCTCGTCCTGCACGAACTGGGCCCGCTGGAGCCCCTGATCGACCGGGCGGTCGTCCTCCGCGACGGCTGCGTGCTGCACGACGGGCCGCCGCCCCGCGCCGTCGGCCAGCACGCCCTCCCCGGCCACGACCACGTCCACCCCCACGACGAGCACACACCACTGCGCACGGGACTGCTGAGCTGATGGACTTCCTGAACTACGCCTTCATGCAGCGGGCCCTGCTCGCCGCCGTCCTGGTGGGCATCACCGCCCCCGCCGTCGGCATCTACCTGGTCCAGCGCCGCCAGGCCCTGATGGGCGACGGCATCGGCCACGTCGCGATGACCGGCGTCGGCCTCGGCTTCCTGCTCTCGACGTCCCCCGTCTGGATGGCGACGGCGGTGTCCGTCCTGGGCGCGATCGTGATGGAGCTGATCCGCTGGTACGGCCGCACCCGCGGCGACATCGCCCTCGCGATGCTCTTCTACGGCGGGATGGCCGGCGGCGTGATGCTGATCAACCTCGCGCCGGGCGGCTCCAACGCCAACCTGATGTCGTACCTCTTCGGCTCGCTGTCGACGGTGTCCGAGTCGGACGTGACCGCGATCTGCCTGCTGGCGGCCTTCGTCCTGCTGGTCACCCTCGGCCTGCGCCGGCAGCTGTTCGCGGTCAGCCAGGACGAGGAGTTCGCCCGGGTGACCGGCCTGCCGGTCCGGGCGCTGAACCTGCTGACGGCGATCACGGCGGCGGTGACCGTGACGGTCGCGATGCGGGTGGTGGGCCTGCTGCTGGTCTCCGCGCTCATGGTCGTCCCGGTGGCCGCGGCCCAGCAGCTGAGCCGCAGCTTCGCGGCCACGTTCGCGATCGCCGTGGCGATCGGTGTGACGGTGACGATCGGGGGCACGATCACGTCGTACTACCAGTACGTCCCGCCGGGCGCGATGATCGTCCTGCTGACCATCGCGGCGTTCGTCCTGCTGAGCGTGGTGGCCACCCCGCTGGCCCGCCGACGCGCCCGCGCGGCGGCCGCGCGGCGGCCCGCCGGGGATCCCGCGGAGTGCGCGATTCCGGCCACCAGGGGGGCTGCCGACGAGGTCGGCGTCTGAACGCCCTCGGCCGGGGCTGGCACAATGGCCCGGCAGAGGCAGTGACGTGAGGAGGCAACCGGTGACGACCGCTGGACAGCCCGTGAAGGGCCGCTCGACCCGTCAGCGGGCAGCCGTGGCGGCGGCCCTGGACGAGGTCGAGGAGTTCCGCAGCGCGCAGGAACTGCACGACATGCTCAAGCACAAGGGCGACTCGGTGGGCCTGACGACGGTCTACCGCACCCTCCAGAACCTCGCCGACGCCGGCGAGGTCGACGTCCTGCGCACGTCCGACGGCGAGTCGGTGTACCGCCGCTGCTCCACCGGGGAGCACCACCACCACCTGGTCTGCCGCGTGTGCGGCAAGGCGGTGGAGGTGGAGGGCCCGGCGGTGGAGAAGTGGGCCGAGGCCATCGCCGCCGAGCACGGGTACGTCAACGTCGCCCACACCGTCGAGATCTTCGGGACGTGCGCGGACTGCGCAGGGGCCGCGGGGAGCTGCTGAGCTACACGCGCGCGAGGTGCCGGTCGAGGATCGCGCGCAGCCGGTCGGCGTCGGCGGGGTCCTGGAGACCGCGCTTGGGCAGCACCGTGAAGCAGGAGACGTTCTTGTCGTCGCTGTAGGTGAAGAAGGCGTCCTCGGTCTCCCGGTAGCGGGGCTGCGCCGACCAGTTGAGCGACGTCGTGCTGTTGTCGTTGGCCAGCGTCAGCCCGGCGTCCGTCACGGTCGCGCGAAACGTGCCGTTGCGTGCGCCGAGCTTCTGGAACGCGCGGGCCTGGAGCCGGGGTGTGAAGAACACCAGGATCGCGGCCAAGGGCATCAGGACCAGCAGGAACCAGTTGGGCTTGTCGCGCCCCGCCAGGGAGAGCGAGGCGTTCAGCACAAAGGCGAGCGCCACGACCACGAAGGCCCAGCGCCGCGGCCGCACCCACCGCCGCCGCAGCCGCTCGCGTTCCCGCAGCGCCCCCGTGAAGTCCTCCATAGCCGGCTCGTAGACCAGCTCCACCACGCCTTGTTCGGCGTCCCGCCCCATGTCCATGACCATGGGGCGGATGGTACCGGCGCAGGTCAGTTCCGGTCGAAGCAGTTCTCCAGCTCGTTCAGGTCGTAGAACGTGCTGCGCTTCCAGATCGGCTCGCAGGCCGCCCTGAAGGCGATACAGGTGTAGTCGACGCCGGGGGTGGCCGCCTTCTCGCAGGCGCCGAGTGGCCGTCAGATGCCGGAGGGGTTCTCCTCGGTACGGCCCTCCATCGCCAGCAGCTCCTCGTTGGGGATGGCGCCGCCGAACCGCCGGTCACGGGAGGCGAATTCGACGCACGCCCGCCACAGGTCACGGCGGTCGAAGTCGGGCCACAGCACGTCCTGGAAGACCATCTCGGCGTAAGCGCTCTGCCAGATCAGGTAGTTGGAGGTGCGCTGCTCGCCGCTGGGCCGCAGGAACATGTCCACGTCCGGCATGTCGGCGTAGTACATGTGCTTCTGGATGGTCTTCTCGGTGATCTTCGACGGGTCGAGCCGGCCCGCCTTCACCTCCTCGGCGATCGCCTGCACCGCGTCGGTGATCTCGGCCCGGCCGCCGTAGTTCATGCAGAAGTACAGGGTGAGCAGGTCGTTGTCCTTGGTCTGCTCCTGGGCGACCTGGAGCTCCTTGGCGACCGACTTCCACAGCCGGGGCATCCGGCCCGCCCAGCGCACCCGGACCCCCAGTGAGTCGAGCTGGTCGCGGGACTTGCGGATGAAGTCGCGGTTGAAGTTCATCAGGAAGCGGACCTCTTCGGGCGAGCGCTTCCAGTTCTCGGTGGAGAAGGCGTACAGGGAGATGTTGCGCACGCCCATCTCGATCGCGCCCTGGAGCACGTCGAGGACCTGCTCGGCGCCGACCTTGTGGCCCTCGGTGCGCGGCAGCCCGCGCTCCTTCGCCCAGCGGCCGTTCCCGTCCATGACGATCGCCACGTGGTTCGGGACCAGCTCGCCCGGGAGCTTGGGCGGGCGGGCGCCGGACGGGTGCGGTTCCGGCGCCTTGTACTCGCGGCGCCGGCGTCCCAGGATCCCGCGTACGACCATGTGCTTCTCGTCTCCCTCTGGCTTTTCCCGCTAGCTCTTCCCGCTAGCTCTTCTCCACGTACCTGAGCGAGCGCAGCCCGCGCTCCAGATGCCAGTGCAGGTAGGCCGACACCAGCCCGCTGCCCTCCCGGACGTGCCGGGCCTCGGCCGCGTCCGCCGTCTCCCAGTCTCCCGTAAGCAGCGCGCCGAGCAGAACCAGGGTCTGCGGCGAGGGTACGACGCTGCCGGGCACCCGGCAGTCGACGCAGATGCTGCCGCCTGAGGCGACCGAGAAGAAGCGGTTCGGGCCGGGCATGCCGCACTTGGCGCAGGCCTCGAAGCTGGGCGCGTAGCCGTTGACGGCGAGGGAGCGCAGCAGGAAGGCGTCGAGGACGAGGTGCGGGGCGTGCTCGCCGCGGGCGAGGGTCCGCAGGCCGCCCACGAGCAGCAGGTACTGCTGCACGGCCGGCTCGCCCTCGTGGTCGGTGAACCGCTCGGCGGTCTCCAGCATGGCCGTCCCGGCCGTGTACCGCGCGTAGTCGGTGACGATCCCGCCGCCGTACGGCGCGATGGTCTCGCTCTGCGTGCACAGCGGCAGCCCGCGCCCCACCAGCTCGCTCCCCCGGGCGAAGAACTGCACGTCGACGTGGGAGAAGGGCTCAAGCCGGGCCCCGAACTTCGACTTCGTCCGCCGCACCCCACGAGCCACCGCCCGCACCCGGCCGTGCCCGCGGGTGAGCAGGGTGATGATCCGGTCCGCTTCACCCAGCTTCTGGGTGCGCAGCACGATGCCGTCGTCGCGGAACAGGCTCATGGGCCCATTCTGCCCTGCCGCCGGAAGGGGCCGTCGGGCGAGGCGGACTTCAGGAGGCCTCGCCGCGGCTGCGGGCGTGGGCGGTGGCCGCGCCGAGCCGTTCGGCCTGGGTGGCGACGCGTACGGCGTCCGGGGGCGCGTCCCACTCCCGGCCTCCCCCGTACGGCCGCAACTGCACGTAGGGGCCCTCGTGGCCCATGACGATGCCCAGCCGTCCGGTACGGGTGTCGACGGCACAGGAGCCGATGGGGAGGTTCATCGCGTTCACCTCACCTGGCTCCCCCGCCCCTGGCAATTTCACGCTTCGCATCACCGGTGTGGCGCTGCGTGCCTAGACTCGGCCGGAGTCTGTCCCGGGCTCCGGGGTGGCGTTCACATCAGGCCGGCGCCCGCGAGGTACTTCGCCACGCACTCGGTCTCCTCCTGGGACAGCGGCACCTGCGGCTCGGCGGTTGCGGGGCAGTCGATCACCCCGCGCAGGTGCAGCGCCGCCTTGAACGCCCCCAGCCCCGCCGAGCTGCCGCCCATCCGGACCGGGTCCCCGACGCCGGTCATCCGGAAGAGGCCGCACAGCCGCTCCTGCTCGGCCCGCGCCCGGTCCCAGTCGCCCGTGCGGCAGAGCCGGTCCAGGCGGACGTACCCGTCCGGGTCGACGTTGGCGAGCCCGGGGACCGCCCCGTCGGCGCCCAGCGCGAGGGCCGAGTCGACGGTCAGCTCGGACCCCGTCAGCGCGCTGAACCCGGTCAGGCCCCTGCTGCCGGTGACGACCTCGCGGAAGCCCGCCAGGTCGCCGCTGGAGTCCTTCAGCCCGGCCAGCACCCCGTCGGCGGCGAGTGCGAGTACCAGGTCGGCGGGGAGCTTGGTGTGGACCGCGACCGGGATGTCGTAGGCGATGACCGGGACCGGGGACCGCTCGGCGACCAGGCGGAAGTGGCGGGCGATCTCGGCGGGGTGGGTGCGGGTGTAGAAGGGGGCGGTGACGACGACCGCGTCCGCGCCGGCCGCCGTGACGGACGCGACGTGGTCCAGGACCCGGGGGGTGGTCATGTCGATGACGCCCGCCAGGACCGGGAGCCGGCCTGCCACGTGGCCGGCCACCGTCTCGGTGACCAGCCTGCGCTGCCCGTCCGTCAGGTACGCCGCCTCCGACGTCGACCCGAGCACGAACAGGCCGTCCACCCCGGCCGCCGTCAGATGGTCGACGAGCCTGCGCAGGGAGGCGACGTCCACCTCGCGGTCCGGTGTCAGGGGCGTGCAGACGGGCGGTACGACACCGGTGAGCGGGGTGGGCAGCGTCATCAGGTCTCCCTGGGCAGGCTGTGGCTCGGCTGGTCCTCCTCCACAGGATCCACGGGGTGGTGGCAGCGGTAGCGGTGACCGGGCCGTGACGCGGCCGAGAAGTCAGGCATGCGGACGGCACACTCGTCGTCCGCCCGCCAGCAGCGGGTGCGGAACGGGCACCCGGACGGCGGCCTGGTCGCCGACGGCACCGGCCCCGTGAGCGGGATCGGGTCGATCGGGTTCAGCAGGCCCGGGGTGGCCGAGAACAGGGCCCGGGTGTACGGGTGCCGGGCGTGGCCGGTGACGTCGGCGGCCGGGGTGTCCTCGACGATCCGGCCCAGGTACATGGTGATCACCCGGTCGCTCATCCGCCGTACCGTCTGGATGTCGTGGGAGACGAAGACCATGGCGAGGCCGAGGCGTTCACGCAGGTCGAGGAGGAGGTTGAGGATCTGGGCGCGGACCGAGACGTCCAGTGCGCTGGTCGGTTCGTCCGCCACCAGCAGGTCGGGGTCCAGGGCGAGGGCGCGGGCGATCGCGACGCGCTGCCGCTGGCCGCCGGAGAGCTGGCCGGGCAGCGCCTCGGCGAGCGCCCGGGGCAGGCCGACGAGGCTCATCAGCTCCCGCACCCTGGCCTCCCGTTCGGCCTTCGTGCCGCGCTCGTGGACGTCCAGCGGGTCACGCACGATGCGGCGGACCGGCAGGCGGCGGTTGAGGGCCGTCGACGGGTCCTGGAAGACCATGCCGGTGCTCGCACCGACCGTCGTCCGCCGTTCGCCCTGCGGCATCGCCCACAGGTCCCGGCCGTGGAAGGTGACCGTGCCGGCCGTCGGCCGCTGGATGCCGACCAGCACCTTCGCCAGCGTCGACTTCCCGCACCCCGACTCGCCGACCACGCCGACCGTCTCGCCGGGCGCCACGGTGAGGTCGGCGCCGGTCAGCGCGTACACCCGGTCCCGGCCGAACAGGCCCCCGCCGCGGGCCCGGTGGACCACGTCGACGCCGGTCAGCCGCACCGCGCTCATGTGACCGCCTCCGCGCTCGCCGCCAGGTCGACGGCCGGGTGGTGGCAGGCCGCGGTGTGGGTGGGGGTGCCGGTGAGGCCGGGTGGTGTCATGCGGCAGATGTCGCTCGCGGCCGGGCAGCGGTCGCTGAAGCGGCACCCCGCGGGGAAGCCGGCGGGCGACGGGACCACGCCCCTGATCTGGGTGAGCCGCTCGGCTCCGGACTCCAGCGACAGCACGCTGCCGAGCAGGCCGCGCGTGTAGTGGTGGGTGGGGGCGCCGACCAGTTCGGCGGTGACGCCGGTCTCGACGATCTGGCCGCCGTACATCACCACCACGCGGTCGGTGACGTCCGCGACCAGGGCGAGGTCGTGCGAGACGAGGATCAGCGCGAAGCCGAGTTCCTCGCGGAGGCGGAGGAGGAGTTCCATCACCTGGGCCTGGACGGTGACGTCGAGGGCGGTGGTGGGTTCGTCGGCGATGATCAGGCGGGGGTCCCGGGAGAGGGCCATGGCGATGAGGACGCGTTGGCGCTGGCCGCCGGAGAGTTCGTGGGGGTAGCTGCGGAGCGTGCGATCCGGATCCAGGCCGACGAGGGTGAGGAGTTCGGCGGGGGTGCGGTGGCCCCCGCGTCTCACCAGCTGTTTGAGCTGTGCGCTGACCGTCATGGAAGGGTTCAGGGAGGACAGGGCGTCCTGGTAGACCATCGCGATCTCGTGGCCGAGGAGGCGGCGGTGGGGGGTGGTCAGGTCCACCGGCGGCTGCGGGTGCGTCGTGGCTGGTCGCGCAGTTCCCCGCGCCCCTGACGGGGCGCTGCGGTCCCGTCGGTCGAAAAGGATCTGGCCCGTCACCCTGGTCGTCTTCGGTTGCAGGCCCATGACGGTCAGGGCCGTCAGGGACTTCCCGCAGCCCGATTCCCCTACCAGGCCCAGGACTTCGCCCGGATACACCTCGAAGCCGATGCCGTTGACGATGTTCACGCCGCGGTGGCGGTCCGGGAAGGCGATGGTGAGGTTCTGCACGGACAGGACCGGTGGGCCGTCATGGGAGGGGAGCGGGCGGGCACGGGCCCGGAGCCGTTCGGCGGCCTCGGTCAGTGAAGGCAGTTCCAGGGCCTCCCCCGGATCGGGTGCCTCTACGGGGTCCGGGGCCGGCTCGGTCTCCCTGCCCGCCGGTGATGCCCACGCGTCCGAGACGCCCTCGGAGAGCATGTTGAGGGAGAGGACCGTGAGGAGGATGAGCAGGCCGGGGAAGAGGGTGGCCCACCAGCCGCCGGTCAGGACCAGGTTCTTGCCGTCGGCGATGACGCTGCCCCAGGAGGGGTCGGGGGGCCGGACGCCCGCGCCGATGAAGGAGAGGGACGCCTCGAAGACGATGGCCTCGGCGACCTGGACGGTGCAGAAGACGAGGACGGGGGCGAGGCAGTTGACCGCCACGTGGCGGACGACGATGTGCGGGGTGCGAGCGCCGATGACGCGTTCCGCGGTGACGTAGTCCTCGCCGTACTGGTCGAGGACGTTGGCGCGCACGACCCGGGCCACCGGCGGGGTGAAGAGGAAGGCGATCGCGCAGATCAGGACCGTGATGCCGCCACCGAAGACGGCGACGAGGACGGCGGCGAGGGCGATGCCTGGGAACGCCATCACCACGTCCAGGCAGCGCATCAGGGTCTCGTCGACGGCCTTGCGGGAGGTGGCCGCGAGGGCGCCGAGCAGGGCGCCGGCCACCAGGGCGAGGCCGGTCGCACCGAGGCCGATGGCGAGGGACCAGCGGGCGCCGTACATCAGCCGGCTGAGGATGTCCCGGCCCAGGCTGTCCTGGCCCATCCAGTGGGCGCCGGAGGGGTGTCCGGTGCCGTCGACGGGGGCCTGCTGCGCAAGGGGGTCGTCGGGGGCGAGGAGGGGGGCGAACACGGCCACCAGGACGATCACGGTGAGGAAGGCGAGGGCCGCCTTGGACAGCGGTGACAGCCTGCGCAGCCGTACGCCGGGGCGGGCGAGGGCGGTGGTGAGGGCCGCGCGGGTGAACGTCGTCATGTGGCCTCCCTCAGGCGCGGGTTGACCAGCAGGTAGAGGACGTCGATGACGAGGTTGACGACGACGAAGCCGGTCGCGGTGGTGAGGACGACGCCCTGGACGACGGCGGGGTCGCCGTTCTGGACGGCGTCGATCATCAGCTTGCCCATGCCGGGCAGGGCGAAGATGGTCTCGATGACGACGGCGCCGCCGAGCAGGTAGCCGACCCGCAGGCCGAGCACGGTCAGCGGGTTGACCAGGGCGTTGCGCAGGACGTTGCGGCCGACCACGACGTGGGGTGGCAGGCCGCTGCCGATCGCGGTGCGGACGTAGTCCTTGTCGAGTTCCTCGACCACCGAGGTGCGGACGATCCGGGTGAGCTGGGCGGCCACCGGGAGGGAGAGCGCGAGGGCGGGCAGGGCCATGGTCCTCAGCCAGCCGGAGACGGAGTCCTCGGGGTTGATGTAGCCGCCGGACGGGAACCAGCCGCGGTCGACGGCCAGGTACTGGATCATCAGCAGCGCCAGCCAGAAGGCGGGGGCGGCGACGCCGACCAGGGAGAGGACGCGGATGGCCTGGTCCGGCCAGCGGTCGCGGTGGACGGCCGCGGTGACGCCGCCGGCGAGGGCCAGGACGACGGCGATGCCGAGGCCCAGGAAGGTCAGCTGGAGGGTGAGCGGCAGGGCGGTGAGCACCTGGTCGAGGACCGGGGTGCGGGTGAGGGCGCTGGTGCCGAGGTCGCCGTGGAGCAGGCCGCCGACGAAGTGGACGTAGCGCAGCGGGAGGGGGTCGAGGAGGCCGTTGCGTGCGCGGAAGTCGTGGAGTTGCTGCGGGGTGGGGTTGGCGCCCTGGAAGAACGCGGACGCCGGGTCGACGTCGGAGAACCGCATCACCAGGAACACGAACAGGGCGATGCCGAGCAGCAGCGGCACCAGCAGGGCGGTGCGGCGCAGCAGGATGCGCAGGACGGCGGTCATGCCGTCAGGCCCACTTTGCGGTGAGGACGTTGATGCCCGGGTAGGGCTGTGCCCTTATGCCGGTGAGTCTGCGCGGGTCCCAGGCGGTGATCAGCTCGTTGTGGACGACCGGGTAGAGGACGGCCTGTTCGGCGACGACGTCGATGTAGTCCTGGATCATCGTCTTCTTCTTGTCCGGGTCCGGTTCGCGGGTGGCCGCGTCCATGTCCTTGAAGAGCTGCCTGGCGACAGCGTTGCCGGCCCAGCGGGCGTAGCCCATCCACAGGTTCCGGGGGCCGTAGTTGTAGTGCATGATCAGGTCGGCGTCGAGGCCGAACTGGTTGGGGTTCGAGACGGCGGCGACGACCTGGTAGTCCTGTTTCTGGTCCATCTTGGTGAACACGGCCGTGGTCTCCTGCGGGGACAGGGTGGTGGCGACGCCGATCGCGTCCCAGGACGACTTGATGGTGGGCAGGCAGTCGACGAGCCAGCTCACGTTGGACGCGAGGATGTTCACGCGCAGGCCGCTGACTCCGGCCGCCCTCAGGAGCGCCTTCGCCCTGTCGGGGTCGTGGTCGTAGACCGTCTTCGCCCGGCGGTAGGCGGGGTTGGTCTCGTTCAGGAACGAACTCGCCGGCTTTCCGTGGCCCTTGAGGGCGACCTCGACGATCTTCGCCTTGTCGATGGCGTAGTGCAGGGCCTGGCGGACCCGGACGTCGTCGAAGGGTCTGTGCTGTGTGTTGAACATCAGGAACGCGTTGTTCATCCCGGCGCCGCCGCCGACCGAGAGGCCGCCCTGTTCCAGGCGGGGGATGTTGGCGTAGGGGATGTTGTCGGAGATCTGGGCGCCGGCGTCGGCCCCGGAGATCCGCGCCACGCGGGAGGCGGCGTCGACGATCGTCAGCCAGTTCATCTTCCGGAAGGCGGGCCTGCGGGGGCCGTTGTACCTGTCGTACGCGGCGAAGGTGGTGTTGGACTTCGGGTGGTGCCCGGTCTGCCGGTACGGTCCGGAGCCGACCGCAAGGCCCTTGATCGCGTCGTCCCAGGCGCCGGGCCGGGAGAAGACGTGCGCCGGCATGATCTTGGCGAGGGTGAGGCGGGCGACGCCGTCCGGGAAGGGGAACCTCAGCACCAGGTCGACGGTCCGGGCGTCGACCTTGCGGGCCTCCTTCAGCCAGCTCGCGAAGAAGCCCTGGGCGAGGGTCTGGGTGCCCGGGTCGAGGATCCGGTCGAAGACGAAGACGACGTCGTCGGCGGTGACCGGTCTCCCGTCGTGGAAGGTGGCCCCGGAGCGCAGGGTGAACCGCCAGGTGGTGGCGTTCGCGTCGGCGGGCAGCCGGGTCGCCAGCGCCGGGTAGGGGGCGCGGGTGATCGGGTCGGTGTCGGCCAGACCCTCGTAGATGTGGTTGTTGGCGGCCATCGCGAACGCGGACGCGGTCTGGGTGGGGTCCCAGCTGCCGTCGTTGCCGTAGCCGATCACCGCGGTGAGGGTGCGGTCGGAGCCGCTGCCGCCGAGGTCGATCGTGGACTTGGGGCCGCACGCCGTCAGCGTCGTCAGCGAGGCGGCCGCGCCCAGGGCCCCGGCGTGTTTCAGGAACGTCCTGCGGCCGTGGGTCGCCTCGTCGCGCACGGTGCCTCCAGCGTGGGGGAAAGGAGACGTCGGACGTCCGGTGTTAGCGCGACCATAAGAAAGGCTTCGTGGACGGTCAAGGCAAGGCGCGCGAATGGCGTAAACCGCCAGAGGTGGGACCAATGGCGCCGCAACGGCGGGACCATGCGGCCCCCTGCGCACGGAAGTCGGCGCCGCCCGCACGAGTGACGGCCGACGCCGGGTTGCTACTTCGCGAGGAGAAACCGAGGGCCGGGCGCCCCCGAAGCAGCGCCCTCGCTGCAGCGCCCCGAAGGGGCGCGGGGAACTGCGCGACCAGCCACGACGGCGCCGCGGCCGACAAACGGCCTACGGCACGTCACGTCCCCGATGACCCCCGAGACAATTAATGTACGCTGAGTCCATATAAGCGGGAACGCGGTCGGGAGGCAGCGCATGGAGCAGCGGGCGGAAGGCACGCCGGTGCGGCGGGGGCGCGGGCGGCGGCCCGCGGACGAGGTGCGGGCAGACGTGCTCGCCGCCGCGGGCGCGCTGCTCCTGCGCGACGGCCTGGCGGCCTTCACCTTCGAGCGGGTCGCCCAGGAGGCCGGGGTCAGCAAGACGACCCTGCACAAGTGGTGGCCCTCGCGCGGCACGCTCGCGCTCGACGGCTACTTCCACGCCGTCGAGTCCGCCCTCGCCTTCCCCGACACCGGCGACATCGGGGCCGATCTGACGTCTCAGGTCCGCGCGTTCGTCCGGCTGCTCACCGGGACGCCGGCCGGGCGGGTCATCGGCGGGCTCATCGGCCAGGCGCAGACCGACCCCGACCTGTCCGCCGCCCTGCTCCAGCGCTACACGGGGCCGCGCCGCGAACTGGCCGTGACGGCGATGCGGCGCGCCCAGGACCGCGGCCAGCTGCGCGCCGACGCCGACCCCCAGGTCCTGGTCGACCAGCTCTGGGGGGCCTGCTACCACCGCCTGCTGCTGCCCGACGAACCCCTCACCGAGGAGTTCGCGGACCGGCTGGTCGCCAACCTGCTGCACGGGGTCGGCACCGGCTGATCGACGCCACCGGCTACGGCAGCGTCTTCTCGTACGACGCGTCGTGGTCGGAGTCGTAGACGAGCTTGCCCGCCGCGTCGTAGCCCTTCAGGTGCGGGGCCGCGGTGACCTGCTTGTGCAGGGTGCCGGTGGCGACGAACCAGCCGTGGTCGAGGACCACCTCGCCCGCTCCGCCGCCGTAGGAGACCGTCATCGTGGCCACCGACGGGCGGTAGCCGCCGATGATCCCCCAGCGGAACGGCAGCTTCCAGGCGCCCTTGTCGAGGATCGTCTGCTGGTACAGCTTGCCGCTGTTCATGTCCGGGACCACGGGCGTCTTCGCGCCGCCGAAGGGGTCCCCGATGCTGGTGTTCAGACCGGAGGCCGCGCCGTCCTTGACGGTGCAGATGAGCCGGGCCGGCACCGGCTTCTCCCGTACCGCGACCACGAAGTAGCCGTCGCCGGGTGCGTTGGAGTCCCCGGTGCTGCGCATCGCCAGGACGATCCGGTAGTCGGCCGGCTTGCCGAGGTCGGTGTAGCTCGGATCCTTGGGGAGGCGCTGCGCCTTGTTGTAGTCGAGGCACTTGCCGAGTCCGGTGGCGGCCTGGTCGAAGGTGATCCCGTCCAGCAGCTGCCGCGCGGCGGACGCCGGGCGCCCCGGAGCCGTCGGGGCCGTGGACGGTGCCGAGGCCGTCGCGGGTGCCGACGGGGACCCGGACGATGCCGGGGCGGACGCGGTGGCCGGGCCCGTCGGACTCGTCGGCCCCGTAGGTGTCGGGGCCGGGCGCTCGCTGGCCAGCACCGTGGGGCTGGGCCCGGCCGGGCTCGTCGTGGTGGTACCGCCCAGCGCGTACGCCCCGACCGGCACCACCGCAAGCGCCGCCAGCGCCGCCCCGCCCACGGCCAGGCGCCGCCGCCGCTCCAGCACGCCCCGGCGCCGGATCTCCGGGTACGGCACCGGTGACGGCCGGACCAGGGACGCGTCCCCGGCCAGCAGCGCCCGCACCCGCGCCTCGAACTCCGGCTCGGCCGCCCCGCCCTGCTTCTCGCCGTTCACCTGCTGCCTCCCTGCACGGGCGCCGCGTGGCTCATGGCCTGCGCGAGCCCCGGAACCGTACGCAACTTCGCCAGACCCTTGGACGCCTGGCTCTTGACCGTGCCCGGGGAGCAGCCGAGCACCTCGGCGACCTCCCCCTCGGACAGGTCCTCCCAGTACCGCAGCACCACCACCGCGCGCTGCCGCGGCGGCAGGCCGGCCAGGGCCGCGAGCAGCGTGCCGCGCTCGTCGGCCCGGGACACGGCGTCGTCGTACCCCGCGCGCTCCGGCGGTGCGTCGGTCAGCGACTCGGCGACCCGGCGCTTGCGGAACCGGTCGCTGTTGCAGCTGACCAGCATGCGGCGGACGTACGCCTCCGGATGGTCGGTCCGGGACACGCGCCGCCAGGACCGGTAGGCCTTCGCCAGCGCGGTCTGCGTCAGGTCCTCCGCGTGGTGCGGGTCACCGGTGAGCAGATAGGCGGTCCGGACCAGCTGTGACCACCGTGCTCTGACGAATTCCTGGAACTGGGCCTCTAGTTCGGCCTGCATCAGCCACCCCCTCGCCCTCCAGACCGCCGGATCCGTGGATTCGGTTGCCCGGCGGACGAAGTCCGTTGCGCTCAGGGTGCCGCGATCCGCCGGAACTCGATCGTGTCGTACGCCGTCCTGGTGCCCGTCTCGTACAGCACCCCCACCGTGCGCCTGTCGACCTGGACCAGGTCCGAGTAGGCGGCCTTCAGGTCGGACAGGGTGAGGTGCTTCTCGAAGGTGATGCCCTGGTCCGTGCTGGTCCACAGGGCCATGGCCCGGCGGGCCGTGGGGACCGACGGGGCGGAGAAGAGCAGCGGGCCCTCGCCGCCCGGGAGCTGGAGGACGGAGCCCTCGACCACCGGGACCCTGGACAGGGTCGGCTGGACCGAGTAGGGGGCGTCCAGGGTCACGCCGCCGTCGCTCGACCAGGCCTCCAGGCGGTTGCCGGGGCTGGAGCCGTTCTGGTCGCGGGCGTTGAAGTAGAGGCGCCCGTCGGGGAGTTGGGCGGCGGTCGTCTCGTTGGCGTTGTCGTGGCCGGTGTAGGAGTCGTCGACGAAGCCGAGGTGCCAGCTGTGGCCGCCGTCGTCGCTGTAGATGGCGTGGCCGCCGTAGTACCTGGCCTCCCGGCCGGTGTCGGCGGAGCCGGCGCGCGGGGCGGCGGAGTGGTCGGCGGCGACGACCAGCCGGCCGCGGTGCGGTCCCCGGGTGAGCGCGACGGCGTGCCCGGGGCCGGTGGCGTACCAGCGCCAGCCTGAAGGTTTCACCTGGGCGGTGATCTCGTGCGGGCGGGTGAAGTGGCGGCCGTCGTCGCTGCTGCGCTGCACGTACACCCGGCGGCTCTGCGCCCCGGTGACCTGGCCGCGCATGATCTGGTCCTCGTTCACCGAGCCGTCGTTGTACGAGGTCACCAGGACGATCTGGCCGCTGCGCGGGTCCACCACCGGCGCCGGGTTGCCGCGGGTGTTCCCGTCGCCGGCGGCCACCACGTGGAGCGGGCCCCAGGTGCAGCCGCCGTCGGCCGAGCGTCTCAGCACGACGTCGATGTCGCCGCTGTCCCCGGTGGTGGAGTGCCGGCCCTCGGCGAACGCGAGCAGGGTGCCGCGCCCGCTGCGGACGACGGCCGGAATGCGGAACTGGACGTAGCCGCCCTCACCGGAGACGTACGGCACGGAGGACTCGCAGCCGGCCGCCGCCCAGGCCCTGGGTCCGGCCGTGAACGCCCCGAGCAGCAGAGCGGCGGCGAGCGAGAACCGGCCCGCACGGGTCACAGGAGACACATGACTCACGCTTCTCATGGTGCTCCGGCCGCCCGCACCGCACTCCTGCGACGTCCGGCCGGACGGACGGTCCGGCGTGCCGTCAGGCCGTGGAGCGGATCACGTCGGGCCGCCGCGCACCGGGCTGACGTCGTGCAATGCGACGCGGGGTGTCAACGGCGGCCGGGGCCCGGGCCGGTGACGATCCGCCAGGACTCGTACGGCCACCCGGGTGAACGGCCGCCCCGGTCGCAGCGCGCCGCACCCTCCGGCCTCACGACGGTGTGCGTGCCGCCGCCAGGAGCCGGCTCACGTCGTCCGCGCAGATGGTCAGGGCCGCGCCGACCGTGCCGAGGACCTCGCGTTCGGCGTTGGTGTAGGGGCCGTCGGCGAGCGCGATCCGGGCGCCCTGGAGGAGCAGTGCCTCCCGTCCGGCGGGGGCGAGGTGCGGGGCGAGCGGGTCCAGGGCCTCGTGCAGCTCTATCGCAAGGCTCGCCCGGTACGGCTGCTCGAAGACCCGCCCGGTGTCGGCGACGAGGGCCTCGACCAGCGCGCCCAGCTGGTCCTCCGTGGCCTCCTCGAAACCGGCCGCGCGGACCGCGCCCGCCGCCGCCTCCAGGGCCGTACGGGCGCAGGTGCCACCGGCCGCCAGGACGGCGAGGGCGACGGTGTGCACGGCGTCGCGGAGCATCGCCGAGAAGCGGGAGGTGGTGGGGTGGTCGAGGACGTCGGTGCCGTAGTGGTGGCGGCAGGCGGCGCACTCCACGACCGGACCGGTGGTGCCGCGCGGCAGCACGGGCACGCCGAGCAGGGTGAAGCGGCGCCGGCCGGTGAGCCGCTGGTAGTTGCGGTCACCGCCGCAGCCGGGGCAGAAGAACTCCCCGTCGCCGACGGGTGTCCAGGCGGTGCGGGTGCCCAGAATCCGGGCAGGCCTGGCGGTTCGGCAGTCTCGTCCCCGTACTGGCAGCACGTCGCACCTCCGTAACGCCGTGGCAACATCGCCACCGCTGGCGTGATGTTAGCCACATGGAGGAGCCGGAGTCAGTACCCCGTACGAGACCAGTCCGTGACCTGCACATCGAGATGGCCGGGAAACGACGGGGCCCCGATCGCCACGAGAGCTGATCAGGGCCCCGAAACCGCCGGTCAGAGGGGTTATCGCGTAGCGCGGTTGACGGCGGAGACGACCGCCTTCAGCGACGCACGCGTCGTGTTCGCGTCGATGCCGATACCCCACAGGATCTTGCCGTCGATCGCGCATTCGATGTAGGAGGCGGCCTGCGCGGAGGCGCCCTCGCTCATCGTGTGCTCCTGGTAGTCCAGGAGACGTACGTCGATGCCCAGGCCCTGCAGCGCGTCGAAGAACGCGGAGATCGGGCCGTTGCCGGAGCCGGTCAGCACGGTGTCCTCGCCGTCGACGGTGGCCTCGACGGTGAGGGTGTCCACGCCGTCGGTGTCGGTGGTCGACTGGCCCGTCTTCACCTGGACCCGGCCCCAGGGGTTCTCCGGGTTCGGCAGGTACTCGTCCTGGAAGACCGCCCAGATGTCGGCACCGGTGACCTCGCCGCCCTCGGCGTCCGTCTTGGCCTGGATGAGCTTGGAGAACTCGATCTGCATCCGGCGCGGCAGGTCCAGCTTGTGGTCGTTCTTCAGGACGTAGGCGATACCGCCCTTGCCGGACTGCGAGTTGACCCGGATGACCGCCTCGTAGGAGCGGCCGACGTCCTTCGGGTCGATCGGCAGGTACGGCACCGCCCACTCGATGTCGTCGACGGTGACACCCTGCGCGGCCGCGTCGGCCTCCATGGCGTCGAAGCCCTTCTTGATGGCGTCCTGGTGGGAGCCGGAGAAGGACGTGTAGACCAGGTCGCCCACGTACGGGTGGCGCGGGTGGACCTCCATCTGGTTGCAGTACTCCCACACGCGACGGATCTCGTCGATGTCGGAGAAGTCGATCTGCGGGTCGACGCCCTGCGAGAACAGGTTCATGCCGAGGGTGACCAGGTCGACGTTGCCGGTGCGCTCGCCCTGCCCGAACAGGCAGCCCTCGACGCGGTCGGCGCCGGCCATCAGCGCCAGCTCGGCGGCGGCGACGGCGGTACCGCGGTCGTTGTGCGGGTGGACCGACAGGACGACGTGCTCGCGGCGGGACAGGTTGAGGTGCATCCACTCGAAGCGGTCCGCGTGCGTGGACGGCGTGGAACGCTCCACGGTGGCCGGCAGGTTGAGGATGATCTCGCGCCCCGGACCCGGCTGGTAGACGTCCATCACCGCCTCGCAGACCTCCAGCGCGAAGTCCAGCTCGGTGTCGGTGAAGATCTCGGGGCTGTACTGGTAGCCGAACTCGGTCTCCGGGCCCAGCAGCTTCTCGGCGTACTCCATCACCAGCCGTGTGCCGTCGACGGCGATCTGCTTGATGTCGTCCCTGGAGCCGCGGAACACCACGCGCCGGAAGACGGGGGCGGTCGCGTTGTACAGGTGGACGGTGGCCCGCCTGGCGCCCTTCAGCGACTCGACGGTCCGCTCGATCAGGTCCTCGCGAGCCTGGGTCAGTACGGAGATCGTCACGTCGTCCGGGATCGCGCCCTCTTCCTCGATGATCGAGCGCACGAAGTCGAAGTCGGTCTGGCCGGAGGCGGGGAAGCCGACCTCGATCTCCTTGTAGCCCATCTTGACCAGCTGGTCGAACATCCGGCGCTTGCGCTCGGGCGACATCGGGTCGATCAGGGCCTGGTTGCCGTCGCGCAGGTCGGTGGAGAGCCAGCGGGGGGCTTCGGTGATCCGCTTCCCGGGCCAGGTGCGGTCGGGAATGTCGACCTGCTCGTATTTGCCGTACTTGTGGACCGGCATGGAACTGGGCTGCTGGCGGTTGGCCATGATTGCGGGGCTCCTGGTGGGTGTCCGGAAGGACGGCCGACGACGCAACGCGAAGCTCCGCGGGGAGGGAGTCGACCTGGACTACAGGCCCTCGCCGCGGCAGCTAAGAAGAAGCAGCCCGAAACGCATGATGCGACCACTGTAACGGAGCCCCCCGGAGCAAACGGTTCTGTATCAGCATGCGGGACCGCAGCGTCCCCGGGAGGGGCGCGGGGAACTGCGCGACCAGCCCCACGGCGCCGCACGGCATAACACAGCGCAACCATCCACGGCGAGAGCATCCCCATTTTTCACCAATCATGGTCGCCTCTAGTGACACGAAGCTCACGCAGTGCAATCGTGGAGCATGACGACCAACGGGGGCTCTGAGCCCGTCATCAACCGCACGCCCGTCTTCTGCACGATCGTGCCGCCGCACATCCTCGACCACCTCGCCGCCCACGAGGACCGGGCACTCGCCGACTCCGCGCTGCGCACCCTCCAGCACGACTCGGCCCAGCGCACCCGCCGCCGCGTGACCGCGGTCCGCACCGCGACCGCCGTGGCCGGCCCGGCGACCGCGACGGCGCAGCCCCGCCGCACGATCTACGACGCCGGGCACCGCACCGACCTGCCCGGCACCGAGGTCCGCGCGGAGGGGACCGAGGCCGGCCGCGACGCCACCGTCAACCGCGCCTACGCCGGCCTCGGCGCCACCTTCGACCTGTACCTGAAGGCGTACGAGCGCGACTCCATCGACGGCAACGGGCTGCCGCTGAACGCGAGCGTCCACTACGACGTCAACTACGACAACGCCTTCTGGAACGGCGACCAGATGGTGTTCGGGGACGGCGACGGCGAGATCTTCGTCGACTTCACCACCTCCGTCGACGTCATCGGCCACGAGCTCACGCACGGCGTCACCCAGTACACCGCCAATCTGGAGTACTACGGCCAGTCCGGCGCCCTGAACGAGTCGGTCTCCGACGTCTTCGGCTCGCTCATCAAGCAGTACTCCCTCGGCCAGACCGCCGACCAGGCCGACTGGCTGATCGGCGAGGGCCTGCTCGCCCCCGGCGTGCACGGCGTGGCGCTGCGCTCGATGAAGGCCCCGGGCACGGCGTACGACGACACCCGCCTCGGCAAGGACCCGCAGCCGGCGACCATGCAGCACTACGTGAAGACCAGCCGGGACAACGGCGGTGTGCACATCAACTCCGGCATCCCCAACCACGCCTTCTACCTGCTCGCCACCGCCCTCGGCGGCAACGCCTGGGAGCGGGCCGGGCAGATCTGGTACGACGTCCTGACCGGCGGCGAACTGCGGTCGGACGCCACGTTCGCGGACTTCGCGAAGCTCACGGTCGCCGCGGCCAGGGCCCGCTACCAGGCGGGCGAGGAGAGCGAGGCGGCCCTCAAGGCCTGGGCCCAGGTGGGCGTGCAGGCCTCCTGACCGCGCGGAGGCGGGGGTGCGCACCACCCGGTTCCGTACTACACAGGGACCCATGCGTATTCAGGTGAGGCGTACGGGCGGGTTCGCCGGCATCGAGCGCCGGGCCGAGGTGGACACCTCGGGCCGGCCCGACGCCCCCGAGTGGCAGGCCCTGGCCGAGCGCGCGCTCGCGGCCGGCCGGGGCGCCCCGCCACCCGGCGTGCCGGACGGGTTCGCGTACGAGATCACGGTGGACGGACGGACGGTGTACGCGGCCGACCCGCGGCTGTCGGAGGAGCAACGCGAACTGATCTCACGGGTGTTGAAGGAAGGGGCGTGACCGGGTCCCGTAACGGGTAGTTCACGCCGGGGCGTTGACTTACGTTACCGGGGGTAAGGATGATCCCGGCCATGGCGACAGACGCGGTCCATCCGATGCCCCCCTTCCCCCGGTTCCCCGACGGCTTCCTCTGGGGCGTCTCGACCTCGGCCCATCAGATCGAGGGCGCGGCCGACCTGCGCGAGCCGTCCGTGTGGGACGTGTTCGAGGCGGAGCCGGGCCGGATCAAGGACGGCTCGACGGCGGCGGTGGCCTGCGACCACTACCACCGCCACCGCGAGGACGTGGCGCTCCTGGCCGGCCTCGGCGTGGACGCGTACCGGTTCTCCGTCTCCTGGCCGCGGGTCCGCTCGGCGGGCGGCCTGGACTTCTACGACCGGCTGGTGGACGAGCTGTGCGCGGCGGGCATCCGCCCGGTCCCGACCCTCTTCCACTGGGACCTGCCGGCGGCGCTGCAGGAGAAGGGCGGCTGGCTGGACCGGGACACGGCGTCGCACTTCGCCGAACACGTCTCGTCCGTCGCCGACCGGCTCGGCGACCGGGTCAAGAAGTGGATCACCCTCAACGAGCCGGCCGAGCAGACCCTGTTCGGCTACGCCCTGGGCGCCCACGCCCCCGGCGAGCAGCTGATGTTCGACGCCCTCCCGGTCGCCCACCACCAGCTCCTCGCGCACGGTCTGGCGGTTCGGGCGCTGCGCGCGGCCGGTGCCGCCGACATCGGCATCGCCAACTCGCACGGCCCGACCTGGCCGGCCTCCCGGGAGCAGCCGGACCTGGAGGCGGCCGCCTTCTACGACCTGCTCCTCAACCGCCTGTTCGCCGAGCCGGTCCTGCTCGGCGAGTACCCGGACGGCATGGGCGACCTGATGCCCGGCGACGTCGCCGCCGACCTGAAGGTGATCGCCGAACCGCTCGACTGGTACGGGATCAACTACTACGCCCCGACGAAGGTCGGCGCCCCGCAGGGCACCGAGATCGAGTTCGGCGGGCTCACCCTCCCCGCCGAACTCCCCTTCTCCGTCCAGGACATCGAGGACGTCCCGGTGACGGACTTCGGCTGGCCGGTCGTCCCCGAGGGCCTCACCGAACTCCTCACCGGCTTCCGCGACCGCTACGGCGACCGCCTCCCGCCGGTCGTCATCACCGAGAACGGCTGCTCCTACGAGGGCCTCGACGACCAGGACCGCATCGCCTACCTCGACGGCCACGTCCGGGCGCTGCACCGGGCGGTCGAGGCCGGCGTGGACGTGCGCGGCTACTTCGTCTGGTCGCTCCTCGACAACTTCGAGTGGGCCGAGGGGTACGCGCGCCGCTTCGGCCTGGTCCACGTCGACTACGCGACGCAGGTGCGGACGCCGAAGTCGTCGTACGCCTGGTACCGGGACCTCCTGCGGGCCCAGAGATGACGACGCTCGGGGAACCCGCCGCCGCCCTGGCGGAGCCGGTCGAACGGGTCGGCCGGGGCTGGACGTCGGCGCTCTCGCTGGCCAACGGGGCGATCTGGGTGGGCTGGTACGGCCCGCTGCAGATCCTGCTCGCCTCCCAGGCCAAGGACTTCGCGCCCGGTTCGGGGATGTCGAAGGAGACGATGCTGGCGTGGGTGACCGGCGTCGGCGCGGTGGTGTCACTGGCCGCGAACCCCGTCTTCGGCGCGCTGTCGGACCGGACGACGTCCCGCTGGGGCCGCCGTACCCCGTGGATCGTCGCCGGTACGGCGGGCGGGGCGCTGTCCCTGCTGCTGCTCGCGGGCGCCGGCGGCATGGGGACGATGATGCTGGGCTGGTGCCTGGTCCAGCTCACCCTGAACGCGGCGTTCGCGGCGGTCACGGCGGCGGTCCCGGACCGGGTGCCGCGGCTGCAGCGGGGCTCGGTGGGCGGCTGGCTGGGGGCCGCGCAGATCCTGGGCGTGGTCGGCGGCACCGGGCTCGCGACGGCCGCCGGGGGCATCGGGGCGGGCTATGTCGCGTGCGCGGTGTTCACGGCGCTGGGGGTGCTGCCGTACGTGCTGCGCCACCCGGACCTGCGGCTGGCGGCCGAGGACCGGCCGCCCTGGTCCTGGCGGGGCTTCCTGGCCGGTTTCTGGCTGAGCCCGCGCGGCCACCCGGACCTGGGCTGGGCCTGGCTGACCCGCTTCCTGATCAACCTCAGCAACGCGCTGGTGCTGCTCTACCTGCTCTACTACCTGCGCGACCGCCTCCACTACTCCGACCCCGACCAGGGCGTGCTGGTCCTGACCGCCGTCAACGGGCTGACGCTGATGGCGACGGTCGTGGTCGGCGGGGTCTGGTCGGACCGGGTGGGCCGCCGCAAGCCGTTCGTCATCTGGTCGGGGATGCTGATGGCGGTGGCGACGGCCCTGCTGGCGGTGTGGCAGACCTGGCCCGGGGCGATCGTGGCCGCGGCGGTGCTGGGCGTCGGCTTCGGGGTGTTCACCTCCGTGGACTTCGCGCTGATGACCGACGTCCTGCCGACGGCCCTCGACCGCGGCAAGGACCTCGGCGTCATCAACGTCGCCAACGCCCTGCCCCAGGTCGCCGCCCCCGCCCTCGCCGCCCCGATCGTCACCTACCTCGGCGGCTACCGCGCCCTGTACCTGGTCTCGGCGCTGATCGGCCTGGCGGGGGCATGGCTGGTGGGACGGATCAGAGGGGTCGATTAGCGCCCCCGAAGGGGCGCGGGGAACTGCGCGACCAGCCACGACGACGCCCCAGACGGCAGACAACGCACCTGGCACCCCCGGCGCCGCACCTGGCCCGGCCCCCCCCTACAGCGCCCCGGCGTGCAGCGCCCCGTCAGGGGCGCGGGGAACTGCGCGACCAGCCAGGACGGCGCCCCAGACGGCAGACGACGCACCTGGCACCCCCGGCGCCGCACTTGGCCCGGCCCCCCCTACAGCGCCCCGGCGTCCCGGGCCGTCCAGACGCTCGGGTAGATCGGCCGGAAGCCGAGATCCCGGCGGATCTTCCCGGTTGACATGATCCCGAGCCAGGGGTCGGGGTCGCTGCGGGTGCCCATGTCCTCGGGCAGCTCGACGCCGTTGACCTGGTGCAGGTCCACGGCCGTGACGGGCGAGTCGTCGGCGATGTTGTACACCGGCCCGTTCACCGCCGGCGCGTACAGGAGGCGCAGCAGCCCCTGCCCGACGTCGGCGTGGTGCCCCATGTGCAGCCGCTGCACCGGTGCCCAGTGCGCGGCCCAGCGCATGGCGTTCGCGAGGTGCGGGTCGCCCTCGCCGTAGACGAAGGGCAGCCGCCCGACGCGCACCTCCATGCCGCCCTCCAGCGCGAGCAGCTCCCGCTCGGCGGCCGCTTTGGACTCGGGGTAGGCGCCCCACATCTCCCCGCCGGGCCGGCTCTCGTCGTCCTCGGTCAGCGGGCGGCCCCGCCCCGTGCCGTACACGAGCCCGGTGCTGACCTGCACGAACCGCCGTACTCCGGCCGAGACCGCGGCCCTGCCCAGGGCGACCGCCGCGTCCCGGTTGACGGCGCGGGCCTCGTCGTCCGGCACCCCGCGGAAGGCGGCGGCGACGTTCACGACGGCGTCCACCCCGGCGACGGCCTTGCCGAGCACCTCCTCGTCGCGCAGGTCGCCGACGACGACCTCGGCGCCCAGCTCCGCGAACGGCTCCCCACGGGCCGCGTCCCGCACCAGGACCCGTACCCGCTCACCGGCCCGGGCCTGCTGGATGAGGCGCGGCGCGAACCGCCGGCCGACCTGTCCGGTCGTACCGGTGACAAGAGTGATCATGACCTTCTCCTTCGCTCTGGTCCCCTCACCCTCGCCCCGGACCTGCACCGCCGGGAGAGACCTCCCGATCGGGGGACCGGCAGTCCCTGGATAAGCCGGGCGCCCGCGGCCACCCTGGAGGCATGGACCGCCCCGAACTCGCCGACTTCCTGCGCCACGCCCGCAGCCGCCTGGACCCCTCAGACGTGGGCCTGCCTCCCGGTGCCCGGCGGCGCACGCCGGGGCTGCGGCGTGAGGAGGTGGCGTCACTGGCCGGCATGTCCGCCGACTACTACACGCGCCTCGAACAGTCCCGGGGCCCGCACCCGTCCCGCCAGATGCTGACGGCACTGGCCCGTGCGCTGCGCCTGACGGACGACGAACGGGACCACCTGTTCCACCTGGCCGGCGAGGAACCCCCGCGCCGGGAGGCGACCGGCACCCACGTCGGCCCGGGGCTGCTGCTGGTCCTGGACCGGCTGCACGACACCCCGGCGCTGGTGACGACCGACTGCGGCGAGGTCCTCGCCCAGAACGCGCTGTCGCGGGCGCTGAGCGGTGACGTCCTGGCCCGCCCGGCGCGCGAACGCAACCTGCTCCGCCGCTACTTCCTGGACCCGACGGCCCGGGCCCTGTTCCCGCCCGAGGACCGCCCGGCCCGCGCCCGCGAACACGTCGCCAATCTCCGGGCGGTGGCCGCGGCCCGCCCCGCCGACCCGGTCCCGGCCGCGCTCGTCGCCGAACTACGCGCCGGCAGCGAGGAGTTCGCCCGGCTCTGGGCCGAACACGAGGTGGCGGTGCGCCGCGCGACGACCAAACGCTTCCTGCACCCCACGGTCGGCCTCCTGGAGCTGGACTGCGAGGTCCTCATCAACACCGAAACCCACCAGCACCTCGTCATCCACACGGCCCGCCCGGGCACGGAGTCCTACGAACGCCTGCAGCTGCTGCGGGTGGTGGGCCTGCAGGACATGGCCCCCAGCCGGTCCTGACCCCCCGGCCGCAGGGGGTCACCAGGTGTGCGCCACGTCCACCACGAGGTGGTTGGCGGTCTGGAAGACCCGGAACGGCAGCCGGGCCCGGACACCCAGGCCCGCCTGGGTGTAGCCCTCGGAACCGCCCGTGACCTTGAACTCCCGGAAGGTCCGGTACCCGGTGACGTCGACGGACGGCAGCGCCGGGTAGGGCTGTCCGGTCGCCGGGTCGTAGCGCGGGGCGAACAGCGAGATCTCCAGAATGGCGCCGCCCTTGATCGGAACGACGGCGTCGGACGGGTCCTGGTGCAGGGCGTCGACGTAGTGGACGTAGTAGCCGACCGGGTCGGCCGACGTGCCCTGGGCGTCGAAGACCAGCCGGTCGTAGCACTCGTGCTCGCCGGCCCGCACGTCGGTCAGCCGCCTGGAGGCAGCGGCGTCAGCGGTCTTGTCGAGGCTTCCCCACGTCACGGCACAGTCCACGGCCGTGGGCGCGGCCACCGCCACCGCCGGGCCGGCCAGCAGACCACCGCCCGCCAGCACCATCGCCGCCACTGCCGTACCTATGCGCCTTATGTGTCGCATGACTACCCCCCGGTAGTTCGCGCAGGTGTGTACCTGTTCAGACCGGTGGCCGTCCGGAAGGTTGTACGCAGGGGGCAGTCCATCGCGGCGCGGGGGCAACTCCCGGCACCGCCTCCTCAGAACCCCAGCCGCCGCAGCTGCTTCGGGTCCCGCTGCCAGTCCTTCGCGACCTTCACGTGCAGGTCCAGGAAGACAGGGGTGCCGAGCAGGGCCTCGATCTGCTTGCGGCTCTTGATGCCGACGTCCTTCAGGCGCTTGCCCTTGGGGCCGATGATGATGCCCTTCTGGCTGGGGCGCTCGATGAACAGGTTGGCGTGGATGTCCAGGAGGGGCTTGTCGGCGGGGCGGTCCTCGCGCGGGAGCATCTCCTCGACGACGACGGCGATGGAGTGCGGCAGCTCGTCGCGGACGCCCTCCAGGGCCGCCTCGCGGATCAGCTCGGCGATCATGACCTGTTCGGGCTCGTCGGTGAGGTCGCCCTCGGGGTAGAGCGCCGGGCCCTCGGGGAGGAGCGGGACGAGGAGGTCGGCCAGCAGGTTCACCTGCTTGTCGCCGACCGCCGAGACCGGCACGATCTCGGCCCACTCGAAGCCCAGTTCCCTGCCGAGCTGGTCGATGGCGATCAGCTGCTCGGCGAGGGTCTTGGAGTCGACCAGGTCGGTCTTGGTGACGATCGCGACCTTCGGGGTCTTGCGGATCCCGGCCAGCTCCTTGGCGATGAAGCGGTCGCCGGGGCCGATCTTCTCGTTCGCCGGGAGACAGAAGCCGATCACGTCCACCTCGGCCCAGGTGGTACGGACGACGTCGTTGAGGCGCTCGCCGAGCAGGGTGCGCGGCTTGTGCAGGCCGGGGGTGTCGACCAGGATCAGCTGGGCGTCCTCCCGGTGCACGATGCCGCGTACCGTGTGCCGCGTCGTCTGCGGCTGGTTCGCGGTGATCGCCACCTTCTGCCCGACCAGAGCGTTCGTGAGGGTGGACTTGCCCGCGTTGGGGCGGCCCACGAAACAGGCGAAGCCCGCCCGGTGGGCGGCCTCCGACGATTCCGACGGCTCGGTTGACTGGCTGCGAACGCTCATGGCCCCCATTCTCCCTGATCGTCGGGGCGCCGCCGCACCGTGAGATTTCGGTAACCCCGACGCAACGAAACGTCACGGAAACACAGCTGTACGCAACCGGAAACGGGGACCGGTGACCCTCTGACGAGCCCCGACCGACGTTGGAGACGCCCGTGTTCCTCTCCGCCGCGCACGCCGACACCGGTGACACCGCCTGGCTGCTCGCCGCGACCGCCCTGGTCCTGCTGATGACCCCGGGACTGGCCCTGTTCTACGGCGGTATGGTCCGCACGAAGAGCGTCCTCAACATGCTGATGATGAGCTTCGTGTCGATCGCCCTGGTGACGGTGGTGTGGCTGGCGGGCGGCTACTCGCTCGCCTTCGGCGACGACCTCGGGGCCGGGCTCCTCGGGGACCTCGCCCACGCGGGCATGAGCGGCCTCGGCCCGGACAGCGTCCAGGGCACCGTCCCCACCCTGCTCTTCGCCACCTTCCAGCTCACCTTCGCGATCATCACGGCCGCACTGATCAGCGGAGCCATCGCGGACCGGGCGAAATTCGGGGCCTGGCTGGTCTTCGTGCCGGTCTGGGCGCTGCTCGTATACGTTCCCGTCGCGCACTGGGTGTGGGGCCCTGGCGGCTGGATCGCGCACCGCCTCGGCGCCCTCGACTTCGCGGGCGGCCTGCCCGTCGAGATCACCTCCGGCGCCTCCGGTCTCGCCCTGTGCCTGGTCCTCGGCCCCCGGCTCGGCTTCAAGAAGGACGCCATGCGGCCGCACAACCTGCCGATGGTGATCCTCGGCGCCGGTCTGCTGTGGTTCGGCTGGTTCGGCTTCAACGCGGGCAGCGCGCTCGGCGCCAACGGCCTGGCCGCCGCCGTCTTCCTGAACACCCTCGCCGCAGGCTGCACCGGCCTGCTGGGCTGGCTCTTCGTCGAGCAGAAGCGCGACGGCCACCCGACCACCCTGGGCGCGGCCTCCGGCGCGGTCGCCGGCCTGGTCGCCATCACCCCGTCCTGCGGCTCGGTCTCCCTGCTCGGCGCCCTCGTCGTCGGCCTCGCCGCGGGCGTGGTCTGCTCGTACGCGGTGGGCTGGAAGTTCAGGCTGGACTACGACGACTCCCTCGACGTCGTCGGCGTTCACCTGGTCGGCGGAATCATCGGCACCCTGCTGATCGGCCTGTTCGCCGAGCAGGCCATGACCGGCGGCGCCGAGGGCCTCTTCTACGGCGGCGGCCCCGCCCAGCTCGGCAAGCAGGCGGTGGCGGTCGTGGCCGTCGCGGCGTACGCGTTCGCCGTGACGTACGGCATCGGCAAGCTACTCGACAAGGCGATGGGCTTCCGGGCGGCCGAGGACCAGGAGCACACCGGCCTGGACCTTACGGTGCACGCCGAGACCGCTTACGATCACGGGGTCCTGGGCCACGGCGCCCCGGTCGCCCACTCCGTCCTCCCCACCGCCCAGAAGGTCAAGAGCCAGCCATGAAGCTCATCACCGCGATCGTGAAGCCCTACCGCCTCGACGCGGTGAAGACCGCGCTCCAGGAGCTCGGCGTGCACGGCCTGACCGTGACCGAGGCCAGCGGCTACGGCAGGCAGCACGGCCACACCGAGGTCTACCGGGGCGCCGAGTACCGCGTCGACCTGGTCCCCAAGGTCCGGATCGAGGTCGTCGTCGAGGACGCCGACGCCGAGCCCGCGATCGAGGCGATCGTCAAGGCCGCGCAGACGGGGAAGATCGGGGACGGGAAGGTGTGGGCGCTGCCGGTCGAGACGGTCGTACGGGTGCGGACGGGCGAACGCGGCCCCGACGCCCTCTGAACCGTCCGGCGAACGGCCTGCGGCCCCTGCGGCGCGACCGGGCGAACAGCGCGCCGGCCGCCGCCCCGGCGGCGAACACCACCATCAGCACCAGCCACGGCAGGGCGAGGAACGACGCGCTCGCCGACTCCCTGGTGCCGGTCGCGCTGGCCGTCAGCGTCACCTTCCCCCAGTCGAGCTGGGGCGCGTCCCGCCAGCGCGCGGTGAGCGCGACCCGCTCCCCCGGCAGCAGTTCGGACGGGACCCCGGTGAGGTCGCGGCTGAGCAGCGTCCGGCCGAACAGGCCCTCCGCGCGAAGCCGCACCTTCGGGTCAAGCGTCACGTTCCCGGTGTTGTGCAGGGTGTAGGAGATCGTCGCCGTGCTGGCGCCGAGGCCGGGCACGAGCGGCTGGTGGTGGCTGATGTGCACGTTCTCGACGGCGAGGGCCGGGAGCGTCGGCCCGCTCACCCGCAGGTAGACCCGGGCGCCGACCGCCCGCTGCACGCCGAGCGCCAGGGACCCGGACCCCGGATCGACCTTCTCGTCCAGCGCGACGATCGCCCCGGGGTGGTCGCCCGGCTCGGCGCCCTTCGGTACGTGCAGGGTGAACGGCACGGTGACCGTCCGGTGCGGCGGGACGGTGACCCGCGCCTTCCCGATCCGGGCCCAGGCCCCCACCCCCCGCATCTTCTCCTTGACCGTCCGGACGGCGAAGCCGCCGTCCCGCGCGGTGTTGTAGGCGTCGGCCGCGTACAGCCGGAAGGTCAGCGGCTCGCCGGTCTTGTTCGCGACGGCCACCTTGTCGGTGATCGTCTGCCCTGGGTCGAGGGAGAGGTAGAAGTACGGCCGCGCCGCGATCTTCGAGGCGACCGGGTAGACGGACCAGCTTCCGTTGTCCGCGGCGCGCGCGGGACCCGCCGTGCACAAGGCGCCGAGGATCAGGCTCAGGAGGAGGACATACGGCTTGACGCGACGCATGGGTGCGGACCCCCGGTCGGAAGCGGGACGGACGGCGACCGGGTCTCTCGTCACTCGAAAGCCCGGTCGCCGCAAGGGAGGTGGCCGAGTCGGCTCAGGTGAGCGTCAGGGTCAGGACCCCGGAGTACGACCCCGGGGGCGTGAACGCCGGCACGTTCAGGGAGAGTCCGGCGTCGACCGTGAACTCGCCGCCGGTGAGCGTGGAGTCCGGCGTCGAGGCGAGGGTCGCCCCGGAGCTGCCGACGGTGCCCGCCGAACCGGCCGCGCAGGTGCTGGGGCTGCCCGCCTTGGTCGCGCAACTCGGCGTCCAGCTCAGCTTCCCGGCGTCGATCTTGGCGCCGGGACCGGTGAAGTCGGTGACCTTGCCGGTGAGCGACCAGCCGGCCGGCCCGCCGCGGAAGTCCTTGACGGTGACGGTCTGCAGGCTGCCCGTGGACGCCCCGCCCTGCCCGAAGTCGACGGCCGACAGCGCGACGGAGTCCCCGGCCTGGGACATGGACAGGGTCCCCGCCTTGACGGTGGTGGTCAGCTTCTGGCTGCCGGGCGGCACGGGCGTGGTGTCGTTGACGGTGTAGGCGGCCGGCCCGGCCCCCAGGTCGGCGCTCCACGCGCTCCCCTCGTACGCCACGATCCCGGTCGTCGTCTTGTCGTTGACGACGACGGGCGCGCTGAAGGAACCGTCCGAGCCCGCGGTCGCCGTGGCGGTGTCGGCGGTCTGGCTGCCGCCGGACCGCCCGGCCAGCGTCACGGTGGCCCCCGGCGTGAAGTTCTTCCCGGTGACGGTCACGCTGTCACCGGGGTTCCCGGAGGCCTTGTCCAGGCTGATGGCGCGGGTGTTGACCGGGGTGGTCGAGGTCGCCGTGACGGTCTCCGACACCGGGGCGGGCGGGTTGGTGACCGTGCACGGGGTGTCCAGCTCCAGGATGTAGCTGGTGTGGATGTTGTAGTCGCCGGGCGAGAGGGTGATGGCACCCGGCGAGGTCACGGTGAACGTGCCCGTCATGGAGAACGACGGGAAGGTCCCGTACCCCGGCACCGGATCGTTCTTCTTCGGCCCGGTCACCGTCACGTCCCCGGTCTGCGCGCCGCCCAGCGTCACCTTCCCGGTCGGCGTCATGATGTCGGCCGGCAGGGCGAGGGCGGTGGGGTTGTTGGCGGCCGGCGTGACCACGGTGTAGGTCACGGTGACCGTGTCGCCGACCTTGGGGCTGGTGTTGTCCACCGAGACGGCGGCGGTGGTGGTGCCGTCGATCGGCGGGAGGCCCGCGACGGCGGGCGGGATGCAGTGCGTGGCGAAGTCGACGTTCGTCCCGGCGGCACCGGCCGGACAGGCCAGCGCACCGCCCGCCGTGACCGCGAGCGCGGTCGCGCCGAACAGTGAGATCCAGCGCCACCGTCGGGATCTCCGTGATCTTGGGGGTGAACCCATGGAAGCCCCCTCCTGAGGGTTGCGGGCGCAGCGGCTCCTCTGCGCCGACAGGGGGCCATTGATGTGGAGGCCGCGTGAGAAGTCAATGGAGATGCCGCAGAAACCTGACGGTTCATCAGCTTCTGCGGCATCCGGAACGAACCCGTCAGCGGGCTCAGTCCATGACGAACGGTCCGGGCGACTGGGCGGCGCTCGACGTACAGGTGACGGTGATGCCGAAGATGACCATCTTCAGCGAGCCCTTGTAGAAGTCGAGGCTGTCACCGGCGGCCACGGTGCCCGGGAGCGGGCCGACGGTGACCGGGGAGCCGGCGGCCATGGCCGGGTTCACGGTGCCGCTGAAGACCCGGCTGGCGCCGGTCGAGTTGGCCATGGTCAGCGTGGAGGCGATGGAGTTCGCCGACAGCGCGAGCGGGGTGGTGATCGCGCTGGAGGTGAGCGTGAGGGTGGCGCTGGTGCCGCTCTGGGTCGCGGTGAGGGTGGCCGTGCCGCCGCCGAAGATGCCGCAGCTGGCGGTGACGGTGGCGGTGGTCGGGGTGACGGCGGCGGCCGAGGGCGCGAAGGCCAGCGCCGCGACGGCGAGGGTCCCCGCCGCGAGTGCCGCACCGGTGGCTATGCGTTTCATGGGATCGGTTCCCTTCCCGTTACGTGGGAATGCCATGTGGGACGGTGACCCCGGTCCGGGTGGGTGCGGACACACCGCGGGGCCGAATCTGACGGTCCGTCGGAACTTACGGTCCCCATTGATGCGCGAGCACCACAGACCTACAAGGTTGAAATTTGGCCGACCTGCCGGGACGACGACGCGTGACCGGGACACGGTCCGCCGCCTTCGCATCGGTCGCGTCCCGGTCCGGTCTCGGTACGGGGGCGGGGCGGACGGAGTCCGCGATTCCGGGGGAGGCTGCCGCGATGGGCGACAGAGGCAGCCGGTACGCGAGACGGGCCGGGGACGTGATCGCGGCGATGACCTTGGTCGCGTTCGAGGTGGTGGCGCTGTTCGGCGTCCTTGGCATGTCGCTGCTCCCCGCCTTGGGGGGAGTATCGGTCGACTGGGTCCTGCCGGCGTGTCTGGGGGGCCTGGCCCTGTGTGCCGGGATCCTCGCAGCGGCGACTTGGACCGTCCGGATGTGGGTCACGTCGGCGGTCCAGGGGCTGGTCAGCGGATGCTGCCTGGTCACGCTGCTGACCATTCTCATCGGCGGGCCCGCCTGACGCCCGGGAGCCCAACCGCCGCAAAGGGACGCCGGGGTACCCTCGGCCGAAGGCTGGGGGGCTGAACTGCGCGCCTGGCCACGGCGGCGCCGCACCCGCCCACCGCAGTCAACCCACCCCGCCCCTGGACCGACGGAGTCAGCCAACCCGCCGGCTCCGGCCGGCCGTGTACTAGGCCTGCGTTGTGAGCCGGACCTCGCCGTCGGGCCCCGCCAGCAGGACCCGCGTCCCCGGCCCGCCGAGATCCCGCACGGCGGCCAGGTCCCCGGCGTCGACCTCTTCCGCGCCGCTCACGATCGCCGCCGCCTCCAGCGACTCCGCCCCCGACGCCACCGCCATCGCCACCGCCGTCCGCAGCGCGCTCAGCTTCAGCGAGGCCAGCTCCACGGTCCCCGCCACATACGTCCGGCCCGTCGAGTCCCGTACGGCCGCCCCCTCGGGCACCCCGTTGCGGGCCCGGGCCGAGCGGGCCAGGGTGACGATCTTGCGGTCCTCGGCATCGAGCGCGTTGCTGTCGGTCATGCCCCGAGCATACGAACCCCACGCTTGACTCGGTCAACCCGGCTCACGGCCGGTCCAGCCGCAGCCGCTCCGCTCTCGGCAGGCCGGCGACGACGAGGTCGTACGAGTCCTCGATCAGCTCCTTCACGAGCCGCTCGGGGAGGTCGCCGTCCACGGTGACGGTGTTCCAGTGCCGCTTGTTCATGTGATAGCCGGGCGCGATCAGCCCCTCGTGCTCGCCGCGCAGCCGTACCGCGTCGTCGGGGTCGCACTTGAGGTTGACCTTGAGCGGCTTCGCGTCCATCCAGCTCAGCGCGAACATCTTGCCGAGCACCTTGAAGACCGAGATGTCCGGGTTGAAGGGGAAGTCCTCCTCGGCCGCGTTGAAGGAGAGGCAGAAGGCGCGGAGCCGGTCCGGTGTCACTCGGGGTCGTCCTCCACGGTGTCGGGTACCGGCACCGGCTCCACCAGCACCGTCACGATCTTGTTGCGGCGGCCGGCGGCCGATTCGGCGGTGAGCGCCAGCCTGCGGCCGTCGGGGAGTTCGACCTGGGCGGAGGCGCCGGCGATCGGCACCCTGCCGAGGGCCTTCGCGAGCAGGCCGCCGACCGTCTCCACGTCCTCGTCGTCGTACTCCTCCAGGCCGTACAGCTCGCCGAGGTCGGTGATGTCGAGGCGGGCGGTGACCCGGTAGCGGTCGTCGCCGAGGTCGGTGACGGGCGGGAGTTCACGGTCGTACTCGTCGGTGATCTCGCCGACGATCTCCTCCAGGATGTCCTCGATGGTGACGATCCCGGCCGTGCCGCCGTACTCGTCGATGACGACGGCGACGTGGTTGCGTTCCTTCTGCATCTCGCGCAGCAGGTCGCCGGCGTTCTTGGTGTCGGGCACGAAGAACGCGGGCCGCATCGCGGTGGAGACCAGGTCGGACTCGGACTCCCGGCTGATGTGCGTCTTGCGGACCAGGTCCTTGAGATACACGATGCCGACGATGTCGTCCTCGCTCTCCCCGGTGACCGGGATGCGCGAGAAACCCGAGCGCAGGGCGAGGGTCAGGGCCTGGCGGATGGTCTTGTACCGCTCGATGACGACGAGGTCGGTGCGCGGGACCATGACCTCCCGCACCAGGGTGTCGCCGAGCTCGAAGACCGAGTGCACCATGCGGCGCTCCTCGTCCTCGATCAGCGACTCCTTCTCGGCGAGGTCGACCAGCGCCCGCAGTTCGGCCTCGGAGGCGAACGGGCCGCGCCTGAAGCCCTTGCCGGGGGTGAGCGCGTTGCCGATGAGGATGAGGAGATACGGGATCGGGCCCATGATCCTGGCGAGCGGCAGCAGCACGTACGCGGCGGCCGTCGCCGTGTTCAGCGGGTGCTGGCGGCCGATGGTGCGCGGGGAGACGCCGACGGCGACGTACGACACGAGCACCATCACCCCGATCGCGGCGAGCAGCGCCTGCCAGGTGGCGGGGATCGCCTGGAGGCAGGCGTAGGTGACCAGGGCCGCGGCCGCCATCTCGCAGGCGACGCGGACCAGCAGCGCCACGTTGAGGTAGCGGGTGGGGTCGGCGGCGACCTGGGCGAGCTTGGCGCTGCCGCGCCGCCCGGACTTCACCGCCTCCTCGGCCCGGAAGCTGGAGACGCGGGCGATGCCGGCCTCGGCGCAGGCGGCCAGCCAGGCGACGACGACCAGCGCGACCGCGCCGAGGACGATCTGCGGACTCATACGGCGACGACCCGCCCGGCTACGAGACCGTCGGCGCCGGCGAGGGCCCGGTCAGGCCCCGCTCCCCGCGCCAGCCGTCCACGATGGCCGCCTGCAGGCCGAACATCTCGGCCTTCTCGTCGGGCTCCTCGTGGTCGTAGCCGAGCAGGTGCAGCACGCCATGGACGGTGAGCAGCTGGAGCTCCTCGTCCATGGAGTGCTGGGTCTCGGCCTCGGCCCCCTGCTTGGCGGCGACCTCCGGGCAGAGCACGATGTCGCCGAGCAGCCCCTGCGGCGGCTCGTCCTCGTCCTTCGACGGCGGCCGCAGCTCGTCCATCGGGAACGACATGACATCCGTCGGACCCGGCAGGTCCATCCACTGGATGTGCAGCTGCTCCATGGCGTCGGCGTCCACGACGATCACCGAGAGCTCGGAGAGCGGGTGGATGCGCATCCGTGCGAGCGCGTAGCGGGCGATGTCGAGGATCGCCTGCTCGTCGACCTCGGTTCCGGACTCGTTGTTGACGTCGATCGACATGGCGCTGTGCTTGTCTACTTCCCCTTGTGCGCGGACTTCGGACGGCCGCCCTTGTGCGTGCCGTTCTCGGTGCCGTGCGAGCTGTCGTACTTCTCGTACGCGTCGACGATACGGCCCACCAGCTTGTGCCGTACGACATCGTGGGACGTCAGCCGGGAGAAGTGCACGTCGTCCACGCCGTCGAGGATGTCCTGCACCTGGCGCAGACCGGACTTGGTGCCGTTGGGCAGGTCGACCTGCGTCACGTCACCGGTGATCACGATCTTCGACTCGAAGCCGAGCCGGGTGAGGAACATCTTCATCTGCTCGGGGGAGGTGTTCTGGGCCTCGTCGAGGATGATGAAGGCGTCGTTGAGCGTGCGGCCGCGCATGTACGCCAGCGGCGCGACCTCGATGGTCCCGGCCGCCATCAGGCGCGGGATCGAGTCGGGGTCGAGCATGTCGTGCAGCGCGTCGTACAGCGGGCGCAGGTACGGGTCGATCTTCTCGTAGAGCGTGCCCGGCAGGAAGCCGAGCCGCTCGCCCGCCTCGACCGCAGGCCGGGTCAGGATGATGCGGTTGACCTGCTTGGACTGCAGGGCCTGCACCGCCTTGGCCATGGCCAGGTAGGTCTTGCCGGTGCCCGCGGGCCCGATGCCGAAGACGATCGTGTGCTTGTCGATCGCGTCGACGTACCGCTTCTGGTTGAGGGTCTTGGGGCGGATGGTGCGGCCGCGCGAGGACAGGATGTTCTGCGTCAGAACCTGGGCCGGGGTCTCCTCCGGTCCCTCCCCGTTCTCGCTCGCCCGCAGCATGGCGATCGAGCGTTCCACTGCGTCCTCCGTCATCGGCTGCCCGGTGCGGAGCACCAGCATCATCTCGTCGAACATGCGCTGTATGAGGGCGACTTCACGGGCATCGCCGACCGCGCTGATCTCATTGCCCCGGACGTGGATGTCGGCCGCCGGGAAGGCCTTCTCGATCACGCGCAGCAGGGAGTCGCCGGATCCCAGCACGGTGACCATGGGGTGCTGGGCGGGAACCTCGAACTGAGCTCGGGCCTGCTGCTGCGCGGGAGTGTGAGCTGTGGGTGTCTGAGTCATGGGCCGGCGCTTAAGGCCTGCGGTTCCTCCTCGTCACGGCCGCGTAGCTGAGGGCGGCCTCGCGTTATCAAGCGTACGACGCGGGGCCGACAACGCCGTAGGGCTTTTCACAGCCGGAGGCGCCCCCGGTGCGGCCGTGAGCCCTGCATGCGCTCCCGCACGCCGGGGCAGGATCGGGCCGTCACTGCCATCGCGTGGCCGGGGGGCCGCGTCCGCTCCACGCCACCTGTCCGTACAGAAAGCAGGTAGCCGTGCTGCTGCGACTGCCCACGTCGGTGTCCGAGGCCCGTGACTGTCTGGTCGAGGGGGCGATACCCGTCGGCGGAGCGACCCTGGTGTGGGCCGCGTGGCAGCGGGACGGCTTCCCGGAACAGGCGGTGTCCCTGCGGAAGGTACCGGAGGCGACGGCGATGGGGAACGGGGTGCTCGGGGGCGCGGTGCTCCTGCACCAGGTGGACGACCGGGTTCCGGAGGTGCTGCGGCAGGCCGCGAAGGGCGTCGGAACGGGGGCGGTGCGCCGGGCGGCGACGGTCGGCGGGAACGTCGCCGGGTCCACCCTGCGGGACCTGCTGCCGGCGGCGCTGGTGCTGGACGCGTGGGCCGAGGTGCTCACGGCGGACGGGGTGTACGAGGTGGACCTCGCCGAGGTGCAGGCCAAGTCGCCGGTGCTGCTCGCGCTGCGCTGGCGGGAGCCGGTGCAGGGGGCGTACGCGAAGGTGGCCGACCCGGCGGGCGGCGAGGTGCCGACCGTCGTGGCGGCGGCGGTGGACACGGAGGGTGTGCTGCGGGTCGCGGTGCGGGAGGGGTACGCGGTGAGCAGCGGGGGTGTGGGGGCCGACGGGGGCGGGGTGGAGGAGCTGTTCGCCGGGGCGCTGTCCGGGGTCTCGGAGGCGGGGCGGTCGCTGGTGCGGCAGCAGGTCGCCAAGGCGCGGGGAGAGTAGGCCGGGGCTGCGCCGCCGGCTTCGTCGCCGGGTGCGGGAGGAGCAGGCCGGGCTGTGCCGGCTTCGTCGTCGGGTGCGGGGAGAGTAGGCCGGGGCTGTGCCGGCTTCGTCGCCGGGTGCGGCCCGGTGGGGGCTTGTCGCGCAGTTCCCCGCGCCCCTGAAGGGGCGCTGCACAGCCGCGACCGGCCGAGCCAGCTCATCCAGCCGCGGGCAGTCGTGCCGCTGGGGCGGCACGGGTGGGCGCTGGGGGTCCCCCCGGCCGAAGGCTGGGGGAGGCACCCCGCCAACGCGGGCGAGTGAAACCCCCCGGCCCCAGCTCCCACGCACCCGCACCCGCACCCGCACCCGCACCCGCACCCGCACCCGCGATCGTCACCCCGCCCGTCCGAACCCGATCGTCGGTACCGCCCTCCGCAGAGGCCACGGCCGTACCTGGTCCTCCTCCGGTACCAGGCCCTCCAGGAACGCGTACCGGCGCAGGGCGGCCGGGTCCTGTCCCGGCACGGACTGCACCTTGCGCCACCACGCCCCGATCTCCGACCACCCGGGAGCGGACAGCGAACCGCCGAACTCCTGGACGGAGAGGGCCGCCGTGAGGCCCGCGAAGGCGAGGCGGTCGGCGAGCGGCCAGTCGGCGAGGGTGCCGGTGACGAAACCGGCGACGAAGACGTCCCCCGCGCCGGTCGGGTCGAGGGCCTCCACGGCGATCGCCGGGACCTCCGCGGACTCGCCGGTACGCCCGTCGACGGCGTAGGCGCCCTCCGACCCGAGGGTGACGACGGCGAGCGGCACGTACTCGGTGAGGGCGTGCGCGGCCGCCCGCGGGGAGTCCGCGCCGGTGTACCGCCGGGCCTCCTCCGCGTTGGGCAGGAACGCCTCGCAGTGTTCGAGGTCGGCGAGCCCGGCCAGGTCCCACGCACCGGTGTCGTCCCAGCCGACGTCGGCGAAGATCCGGGTCCCCTCGGCGGCCGCCCTGGCGATCCAGGGGTTGCGTTTGCCGGGCGTGAGGGAGGCTACGGCGGCGCGTGCACGGGCGGGGTGGCCCGGTGCGTTCTGCTGGCGGAACAGCAGGTCCGCGGGCGGCTCGTGGCCGTGCGAGACCATGGTCCGCTCCCCCTCGTACGCCATGGAGACGGTGACCGGCGAGTGCCAGCCGGGCACGGTCCGGGACGGGGAGAGGTCGATGCCCTCGCCCTGGGCGAGTGCGTCCCAGCAGTACTCGCCGTAGTGGTCGTCGCCGAAGGCGGCCGCGAGGGAGGTCTTCAGGCCGAGGCGGGCGAGGGCGGTGGCCATGTTGGCGACGCCGCCGGGGCTGGAGCCCATGCCGCGGGCCCAGGACTCGGTGCCGCGCACCGGCGCGCTGTCGAGGCCGGTGAAGACGATGTCGAGGAAGACGGTGCCGGTGAGATAGACGTCCCAGGGCGGATCGCCGGGCGTGCGCAGGGCGGCCAGCGGGTCGACCTGCGCGGCGCAGTGCGGTGTGGTTTCTCCCCTGTCGTCGTCGAGGTACTCCGGTTCCTCTCCGGCGAACGCGTTGGACGCGGTCACGGTGCGCTCCCTGACGTGGTGCGGATCCGGCCAGTGTGCACCATGTCACGGGAGCGGCGGCCGCTCTCGCCGTACGACCGCCCGATCGGGCGGCGGCTGCCGGCGGGGCGCGGCCGGTCAGCCGGGAGCGTACGGCTGGTGCACGACCCGCGTGTTCAGCAGCGGCGGACCGGCGGCGAGGACCGGCGTGCGGCGGGGGTGAGGTTCACCGGGACGCTCCCACGAGGCCGAGGCCGGCGTCGAGCAGGGCCCCGAGGTCGGCCAGGTCCGCGGCGCACGGGTCGGTGAGCGGGGCGCGCACGGGACCCACCGGCAGACCGCGCAGCCGGGCCGCCGCCTTCACCAGCGACACCGCGTATCCGGGCGCCCGGTCGCGCAGTTCGACGAACGGCACGTAGAAGTCGCGCAGCAGCTTGTCGACGGTGCCCTGGTCACGGTCCTGGAGGGCGGCGAAGAAGGCGTCGGCGATCTCCGGGGCGAACGCGTGCACGGCGGAGGAGTACGCGGGGACGCCGACCGTCGCATATGCGCGGGCCTGGATCTCGGCGGTGGCGGCGCCGTTGAAGAAGAGGAAGCCGTCGGGTGCGGCGAGGGTCAGCCGCTGGAGCCGGTCGAGGTCGCTGTGCCCGTCCTTGAGGCCGATGACACCGGGGATGCGCGCGATCCGCGCCAACGACCCGGCGGTGTACGCGACCTGGCCGCGCTGGTAGACGACGAGCGGCAGTTCGGTCCGGCCCGCGATGGCCTCGACCTGTGCGACCAGCCCGTCCTGCGGGGCGGCGACGAGGTAGTGCGGCAGCACGAGCAGGGCGTCCGCCCCCGCTTCCTCCGCGACACGCGCGAACCGGACGGCCTGCGCCCAGCCGTACCCGACCCCGGCGACCACGGGCACCCGCCCGCCGGCCTCCTCGACCGCCGCCGTCACGACCTGCCGGTACTCCTCCTCGTCCAGCGAGAAGAACTCCCCGGTCCCGCAGGCCGGGAAGAGGGCGCCGGGCCCGGCGGCCAGCTGCCCGGCCACGTACGCCCGGAACCCGTCCACGTCGAGGGACCCGTCGGCACGGAACGAGGTGAGCGGGAACGACAGCACCCCGTGCGCCATTCCGTCCCGCAGCCTCCGTACCACCTGCTCCGGCCGTCCGGCCACCGCACCCATCTCGCCATCTCCCCATGTAGACGTCATCCATGTATGGAGACTGAGACTAGATATGCGAACGCCCCTCGTCAACGGCGCACCCCTCCCCCGCCCCCCATACGATCTGCACATGTCCGAGACAGCAGGGGTCCGCGAGGTGAAGTCCGCGGCGCGCACCGTGGAGCTGCTGGAGCTCCTCGCCGCCCGCGGCGACCGCCCGGCCCGCCTCCAGGAACTGGCGGACGGCCTCGGCGTCCCGCGCAGCTCGATGTACGCCCTCCTCCAGACGCTGATCGCCCGCGGCTGGGTGCGCACCGACACCACCGGCTCCCTCTACGGCATCGGCATCCGCACCCTGCTGACCGGCACCAGCTACCTCGACTCCGACCCGCGTGTCCGCCTCGTACGCCCCTACCTCGACGAGGCCTCCGAGGCGCTCGGCGAGACGATCCACCTGGGCCGCCTGGACGGCCCGGACGTGGCGTACCTGGCGACCCGGGAGTCCCACGAGTACCTGCGCACGATCAGCCGCGTGGGCCGCCGCCTCCCGGCCCACGCGGGCGCGCTCGGCAAGGCACTGCTGGCGGAACGCCCGGACGCCGGCCTCCCCGCGGGCCCCTACCGGTCCCTCACCCCCCACACCCACACCACCCCGGACACCCTCGCCGCCGACCTGGCCGGAATCCGCGCCCGCGGCTACTCGATCGACCGCGAGGAAAGCGTCCTCGGCATCACCGGCTACGGCTTCGCCCTGCGCTACGACGCCTTGGCCCAGGACGCGATCAGCTGTTCCGTACCGGTCACCCGCCTGACGCCGGAGCACGAGGACCGGATCGTGGCCGTGATGCAGGAAATCCGCATCCGCATCGAGTCGGCGACAACGGGCGGCACCGTCAACTGGCGCTGAGGGGCCGGGGAAGACCGGTCGCGCAGTTCAGCTCATCCAGTTGCGGGCAGTCGTGCCGCTGGGGCGGCACGGGTGGGCGCTGGGGGTCCCCCGGCCGAAGGCTGGGGGGAGGCCACGGCGCGCGGCGCTTTTACCCCCTCCACCGCACCCGAAACCCCACCGTGCCCCACATCACACCCCCCACCCTTCTGCTCACCCTCCCCACTTGATACAAATTGCCCGCGCGTTCCTGTCCCTTGACGGCCTGCGCCCAACCCCCTTCCTGCACCGCTCCTTTCGCATGCCCTGGGAACGCCCGTGTCCGCCCCCCGCACCACCCCCTGGCCCCTCGTCGCCCTTTTCACGGCCGGGTACCTGGCCCCCTACCTCCTGCCGACCACCGTCGGCCGGCTCGCGTCGGGGCTCCCCCTCTCCGCCACCCAGGCAGGCGCCGTCGGCAGTGCCCTGCTGCTGAGTTCGGCGACGGCCGGCTTCCTGCTCGCGTCCCGGGTCGACCGCATCGGCCCCCGCACGCTCGCCCGCCTGGGCCTCCTCCTCGCGCTCCTCGGCTACGGCGGCGCCGCCCTGACCGCCGCCGTCCCCGCGGTCGTCGCCGGCGCGGTCGTCGGCGGCTTCGGCTCCGGCACGCTCACCGCCGTCGCCGCCACCGGCATCGCCGCGCAACGGGACCCCCACCGCACCACCACCCTCGGCCTGCTCGGCGTCTCCGCCCTCGCCGGTGCCGTCTATCTGACGGTCCCGCACCTCGGCCCCGGCCACGCACAGCCCCTGGCCGCGCTCGCGCTCACGGCGCTCGCGGTCTGGCCGTTCACCGCCCGGCTGTCCCCCCGTACCGCGCCTGCCCTGCCCCGCGCCGCCGCCGGCCCCCGGCTTCCGCACCTGCGCTCGGGCCTGCTGCTGGCCGCCGCGATGCCGTGCTGGTCGGCCGCGCAGAACTCGCTGTGGGGGGTCAGCGGCCGGATCGGCCTGACGCAGGCGCACCTCGGCGAGGCCACCGTCGGCGCGGTGTTCGCGGTGGCGCTCGGCACCGGCCTGCTCGGTGTGGTCGGCGCGGGCGCCCTCGGCCCGCGGCTCGGCCAGGCGCTGCCGATCGGTCTGGGCACCGTGCTGATCGCGGGCTGCATCGCGCTCAGCGCGTCCGCGACCGACCTGTCGACGTTCGCGTCCGGCGAGATCGCCTGGAACCTGCTCTACCCGGTCGTCCTGTCGTACGTCCTCGGGCTGGCCGCCGCCCTCGATCCGCGGGGCCGCTGGGCGGTGCTGGTCGGGTCGGCGTCGTCGCTGGGGACGGCCGTCGGCCCGGTGACCGGCAGCCTGCTGGCGGCGCGGGCCGGTTTCCCGGCGATGGGGACGGTCCTCGCGGTGGGGCTGCTGGCGGTCGCGGTGCCGCTGACGGCGGTGGCGCTGCGGCGCAGGACCACCACCGTCGCGACCGGCCCGGCGCTCACCGAGGGGACGACACCGGTCCGGCTCGACGTCGCGGCCTAGGAGCCCCTAGCCGTGGGCGGGGCCGAACTCGAAGGCGTCCACCTCCGCGAGGTAGCGCGCCCGCAGCTCCTCGTCGTCGTCGAGGAAGGACGCGAGGAAGGAGTTGCGGGCCAGTCCCCGCATCTGCTCCCTGGACAGGCCCAGGGCGTCGCGCACGGCGTGGTAGTTGTCGGCGACGTAACCGCCGAAGTAGGCCGGGTCGTCGGAGTTGACCGTGCACAGCAGCCCGGCGTCGAGCATGGCCGGAAGGGGGTGGTCGGCGAGCACGTCGACCGCGCGCAGCCGGACGTTCGACAGCGGGCACAGCGTCAGCGGGATCCGCTCCCGCACCAGACGCTCCACCAGGTGCGGATCCTCCAGGCAGCGCAGCCCGTGGTCGACGCGTTCGACGCCGAGCACGTCCAGCGCCTCGGTGATGTACTCCGGCGGCCCCTCCTCACCCGCGTGGGCCACCCGCCGCAGCCCCAGCGCGGCCGCCGCCTCGTACACCTCGCGGAACTTGGCCGGCGGATGCCCGACCTCGGCGGAGTCCAGCCCGATGCCGGTGATCCGGTCCAGGTAAGGCTTCGCGGCTTCCAGCGTCGCCATCGCCGACTCGGCGGACTCGTCCCGCAGGAAGCACATGATGAGGCGGGTGGAGATCCCGTGGCTGTCGACGCTGCGGCCGAGCGCCCGCCACAGGCCCTCGACGACCGTCCCCATGGCCACGCCGCGCGCGAGGTGCGCCTGCGGGTCGAAGAAGATCTCGGCGTGCCGCACGCCCTGCGCGGCGGCCCGTGACAGGTAGGCGTCGGCGAGGTCGTCGAAGTCCTGCTCGGTGCGCAGGACGGTCATGAGCTCGTAGTAGAGGTTCAGGAAGGACTGCAGGTCCTCGAACCGGTAGGCCTTGCTGAGCGCTTCGGTGTCCGCGTAGGGCAGTTCGACGCCGTTGCGGGCGGCCAGCAGGAACGCCAGCTCGGGCTCCAGGGTGCCTTCGATGTGGAGGTGCAGTTCTGCTTTGGGGAGGGGCATCAAAGCATCGTACGGCCGTTTCACCTGCGCTTCGGGACCGGCACTCGGAGCAGGTCGTGGGCGACGGTCAGCTCGCCCGCGTAGCCGGCGGCGCGCGCCTGCCGTTCGAACCTCTCGGGGCCGTCGGGTTCGGAGTAGCGCTGGCTGAAGTGGGTCAGCACCAGGTGCCGTACGCCCGCGTCGCGGGCGACGGCCGCCGCCTGTCCGGCGGTCAGGTGGCCGTGGTCCGCGGCGAGCGGGGCGTCCTCGTCGAGGAAGGTCGACTCGATGACGAGCAGGTCGCAGCCCTCGGCGAGGGCGTGCACGCCCTCGCACAGCCGGGTGTCCATGACGAACGCGAACCGCTGGCCGGGCCGCACCTCGCTGACCTCGTCGAGCGTGACGTCCCCGAGGACGCCCTCGCGCTGGATCCGGCCGACGTCGGGGCCCTTGATGCCGTGCGCGGCGAGCCGTTCGGGCAGCATGCGGCGGCCGTCGGGCTCGGTGAGCCGGTAGCCGTACGACTCGACGGGGTGGGAGAGCTTGCGGGCTTCCAGCGTGTAGGCGGGGGTGACCGCGAGGTCGCCGTCCGCGTCGACCGGGGCCTCGGTGATGCCGACGGTCTCGCGGTAGGCGGTGGCGTACCGGAGCCGGTCGAAGAAGCGCTGGCCGGACCTCGGGTAGTGGGCGGTGACCGGGTGCGGGACCTGGTCGAGGTTGATGCGCTGGACGACGCCGGCGAGGCCGAGGCAGTGGTCCCCGTGGAAGTGGGTGACGCAGATCCGGTTCAGGTCGTGGGCGGCGGCCCCGGCCCGCAGCATCTGCCGCTGGGTGCCCTCGCCGGGGTCGAAGAGGATGCCCTCGCCGTCCCAGCGCAGCAGGTAGCCGTTGTGGTTGCGGTGCCGGGTGGGGACCTGGCTGGCGGTGCCGAGCACCACCAACTCACGTACGGACATGGTGGGTCACCCGGGCGGCCACTGCAGGCCGCGGCCGCCGATGACGTGGGCGTGCGCGTGCCAGACGGTCTGGCCGGCGCCGCTGCCGGTGTTGAAGACGACGCGGTAGCTCTCCAGCTTGTCCTCGTCGGCGACGGCCTGCGCCTCACGCAGTATGTCGGCGGCGACGGCGGGTTCGCCCGCGGCGAGCTCGGCCGCGTTCCGGTAGTGCACCTTGGGGATCACCAGGACGTGGGTGGGCGCCTGGGGGTTGATGTCCCGGAAGGCGACGGTGGTGTCCGTCTCCCGGACGATCGTCGCGGGGACGTGGCCTGCGACGATCTTGCAGAACAGGCAGTCGTCCTGGGGTTCCCCTGCCACGTTTTCTCCTCGACCGGTGATCAGTTCCGGGGGCATCGTATCGTCGTCGGGTGCAGGTCCGGTGGGGGCTTGTCGCGCCCCGCGGCGGAGCCGCATGTCGAATGCAGCCCCGCGCCCCTTCGGCCGGACCCGGCGCCGCTGCTCACATCGGCAACGTCGGTGGGATTTTCGCAGGAGCCGTCTCCAACGCCTCCAGGGCCATCCGTACCGCCTCGTCGAGCTGAGGGTCTCTCCCCGCCCCCCAGTCCTGCGGGGTCTGGACGACCTCCACGTCCGGGTCGACGCCGTGGTTCTCGACGCCCCAGCCGTAGCCCTCCAGCCAGAACGCGTACTTCGGCTGGGTGACCAGCGTGTCGTCGACCAGGCGGTAGCGGCTGTCGATGCCGATCACGCCGCCCCAGGTGCGGGTGCCGACCACCGGGCCGATGCCCAGCGCCTTGATCGCCGCGTTGACGATGTCGCCGTCGGAGCCGGAGAACTCGTTGGCGACGACCACGACCGGTCCCCGGGGCGCGTCCCTCGGGTAGCTCTGCGGCCGCATGCCGCGCGGCAGGTCCCAGCCGACGATCCGCCGGGCCAGCTTCTCCACGACCAGCTGGGAGGTGTGCCCGCCGCGGTTCTCGCGGACGTCCACGACGATGCCCTCGCGGGCCATCTCCACGTTCAGGTCGCGGTGGATCTGGGCCCAGCCCGGCGCCTGCATGTCGGGCACGTGGAGGTAGCCGAGGCGGCCGCCGGACAGTTCGTGGACGTGGGCCCGGCGGTCGGCGACCCAGGCGTGGTAGCGGAGCGGCTCCTCGTCGCCGACCGGGACGACCACCGGGTGCCGCAGGTCGCCGCCGCCCGCCGGTGACACGGTCAGTTCGATCGCCTTGCCGGCCGTGCCGACCAGGAGCGGGCCGGGGCCGGTGACCGGGTCGACGGGGCGGCCGGCGACGGCCACGATCGCGTCGCCGGGGCGGACCGCGGCGCCCGGCGCGGCGAGCGGGGAGCGGGCGCCGGGGTCGGAGGTCTCGGCGGGCAGGATCCGGTCGATGCGCCAGCTGCCGTCGGCGTGCCGGGAGATGTCGGCGCCGAGCAGGCCCTGCCGGGGTCCGCCGCCGTGGCCGCCGCGCGGGGTGACGTAGGCGTGCGAGGTGCCGAGTTCGCCCTGGACCTCCCAGAGCAGGTCGACGAGGTCGTCGTGGGTGGCGACCCGGTCGACGAGCGGGCGGTAGCGGTCCAGGACGCCGTTCCAGTCGACGCCGCCGAGGTCGGGCCGCCAGAACTGGTCGCGCATGATGCGGCCGGTCTCGTCGAACATCTGCCGCCACTCGGCGGCCGGGTCCACGGTCTGCCGGACCCGGGACAGGTCGACGGTGATGTTGGTGTCGCTGTCGTCGTCGTTCGAGGCGCGGCGGTCGCTGGGTACGACCTTGAGCTTGCCGTCGGCCCAGAGCAGGACGCGTTTGCCGTCGCCGCTGACCTCGAAGTGGTCGGCGTCGGAGGCGAGGTACTCGATGCGCTGCTGGGCGAGGTCGTAGCGCTCCAGCTCGGTCTTGGGCGCCGGGTCCTCGGGGTGGGCACGGGAGGCGCCGAGGACGCCGCGGACCGGGTGGCGCAGCCAGAGCACGCCGTCCTTGGCGGCGCGCAGCGTGGAGTAGCGGCCGGCCTCGACGGGGAAAGGCACGATCCGGTCGGCGAGGCCCTCCAGGTCGATCCGGGTGGCGGGGGTGCCCTCGGCGTCCGGGGTCTCCTCCTTGTCGGGGGTCTCGAAGGGGCGGCCGTGCCGCTGCGGGCCGAACGGCGAGGGGGTGGCGGCCGCGAGGGTGATCAGGTGCGGGCGGTCGCCGACCACGAAGGCCAGGTCGAAGACGTGCTCGTCGTAGACCGGGTCGAAGGAGCGGGTGGAGAGGAACGCGAGGTGCTTGCCGTCGCGGGTGAAGGCGGGGTCGTAGTCCCGGAACCGCAGCGGGGTGGCCTCGGTGACGGTGAGGTCGGTGGTGTGGGCGATGCGGAGCTGGCAGAGGCCGCCGGCGCCGGGGTGGGACCAGGCGAGCCAGCCGGAGTCGGGGGAGAAGGCGAGTCCGGAGACGTCGCCGTCCTCGCTGCGGTCGACCTCGCGGACCTCGCCGGTCTCGCGTTCGACGAGGAGCAGCCTGCCGTCGTGGGCGGCGACGGCGACCCGGCCGCCGTCGGGGGCGACGGCGAGGTCGAGGACCCGGCCGAGCTGTCCGGCGGCGATCCGGCGCGGGGTGGCGCCGGGCACGAGTCCGGTGGCGGGGGCGAACTCCAGGGCGTCGTCGCCCTCGGCGTCCGTCACCCACACCACCCATTCCTCGGCGTCCGCACGGAAGGTGACGGGCAGCCGGGCCCGCACCCCGGGCTGGGCGGCGAGGGCGCGCGCCGGACCGGAGCGGTGGGTCACCCAGTGCACGCCGCCGCGCACCAGGACGGCGCTGCCGCGCGCGGTGTGGTCGGGCGAGGCGGAGCTGAACCAGCGGGCCGCGTTGACCGGGTAGGGCTGCCGGTCGGTCCGGGACCCGCCGAGCCGGATGTCCAGGCGGCGCGGCTCGGCGCCCTCCAGGTCGTCGAGGAGCCAGAGTTCACCGGCCGAGGCGTACACGACCCGGGTGCCGTCGCTCGCCGCGTGCCGGGCGTAGAAGCCTCCCCCACTCTCGGCTTCGCTCGAGCGGGAGGTGCCCCCAAGGGGGGTGTGCCGGCGCAGGTCGGAGCCGTCGGCGAGGGAGGAGTACAGGGCCCCGGTGCCCTCGTGGTCGGAGAGGAACGCGATCCGGTCCCCGACCCACTCGGGGTACTCCAGGTTCCCGTCCAGCTCCGCGTGCAGCCGGACGAACTCGCCGGCGCCCTCCCCGCCCCGGGCGTCCCGGTCGATCCACAGCTTGCCCGCCGTACCGCCCCGGTACCGCTTCCACCACGCCGCCTCCCGCCCCATCGGCGCGGACAGCAGCACGGTGTGCGGGCCGAAAGCGACGTGGCCGACGGGGCCGTACGGCAGGACGGTGGACGGACCGCCGTCGAGCGGGACGGCGTGGGCCCAGCTGCGCCGGAGGCTGGCCTGGCCGTGGGTGGAGATGGCGAGGACCCGCCCGTCGGCGGTCCAGCCGCGCACCTGGGTGCGGGAACTCCCCCAGTGGGTCAGGCGGGTGGACGGGCCGCCGTCGACGGGGGCGAGGTGGATCTCGGGGGCGCCGTCGCGGGTGGAGGTCCAGGCGACCGTGGTGCCGTCGGGCGAGATGCGGGGCAGCGTCACGGGGACGTTGTCGGCGCTGGCCCGCCAGGCCCGGCCGCCGTCCAGGGGCGCGAGCCACACGTCGTCCTCGGCGGTGAAGGCGACCAGGTCGCCGTGGACATGGGGAAATCGGAGGTAGGACCGCGGTCCTGTCGCTGCACCCTGAGTCACTCGCTCAGCCTATGCACCGCGCTGTGTTCCCGGTGGCCGATTTCGATCACTTTCCCTGCACCGGCCAGCACTTGGGGTCGCCCTGGCACCAGATCGTCTTCGTGACGGTCACGGTGGGGCCGGGCTGCTGCCCGTAGGTGGGCGGCCGGTAGGTGCTGTACGCCGGCCCGGGTGTCGCGTCGCAGTTGCCCAGCCCGGTCACCCGGAACCACTCCTTGCCGCCGACCTTGGCCACGAGGTTCCCGCGCACGCAGGCCCCGCTGACGGCCTTGGTGACCCGGCCGGCGACGGTGATGTCCCGGCCGTCCTTGGTCCGGCCCCGGCAGTCGACGGAGACGACGGTGGTCGCGGTGGCCGACGGCGTCCTGGCGCTCTTCGAGGCCCCCGACGGTGACCCGTAATTGCCGGTGCAGGTGAGCCAGTCGACGTCGACGTGCTGGCGTTTGAGTTCCGCGGTGGCGGTCCGGTCGGTGGTGTAGGCGACCGTCGCGGTGTTCAGGCCGCTCGGCTGACAGCCCACCGCACCGCCCACGGCGATCACCGCGAGCCCCGCCGCGGCCGCCGCCCTGGTCCCGCGTGGCCGGCCCCAAATCCGCCTCAATGCCCCCATGGAGGGCAGCCTGCCACCGTCCCGCCGGTGGCGGTAGGGGGCTTACGGCCACTCACGTGTTCGGAGGGGTCACCCGTGCCGGTGCGCCGTCCCTCAGGTCCGCAGCAGCAGCCACTCCTGGAGTTCCACCAGGTTCCCCTCGGGGTCCTTGAGGTGGGCGACCCGCATGCGTTCGGTCATCGGCTCGGGTCCGTGCACGAGGACCGCGCCCCGTGCGGTGATCTGCTCGCAGTAGCCGTCCAGGTCGTCGACGCGCAGCACCACCACAGACCGGTGCCCGGTCGCCGCGTCCCCCAGTTCGCCGAGTATCGCGGCCATCATCGCCCGGTCCTGCAGGGCGATCCCCGCCGATCCGGCGTGCGGGCTGAACTTCTCGTACGGCCCCTCGCTCGCCCCCGACTGCGGCTTCAGCCCGAGCACCTCGGCGTAGAAGCGGTAGCAGGCGGCGAAGTCGGTGACCAGGAGCCGGACTTGGGCGAGTTCCACGGCTGTCCCCCAGGGTGTGGTGCGGTCGGTTCAGGACCACCGGCCGGTGCGGCCCAGCAGCAGGGCCGCGGCCGCCGTCCCGGCGGTCGACGTGCGCATCACGGTAGGCCCCAGGGTGTACGCCTTCGCACCCGCCTCCTCGAACAGCGCGATCTCGTCCCGGGCGACGCCCCCTTCGGGCCCGACGACCAGCACGATCTCGCCCCCGGCGGGCAGTTCGGCCGCCGCGAGCGGCTCGCTGCCGTGCTCGAAGTCGGAGTGCAGGACGGCGGCGAGGTCGGCCTCCGCCAGCAGTGCCGCGACCTGCTTGGTCGTCGTCGCGTCGGTGACCTCGGGGAACCGCACCCGGCGGGACTGCTTGCCGGCCTCGCGGGCGGTGCCCCGCCACTTCGCCAGCGACTTGAGGCCCCGCTCGCCCTTCCACTGGGTGATGCAGCGGGCGGCCTGCCAGGGCACGATCCTGTCTACGCCGACCTCGGTCATGGTCTCCACGGCGACCTCGCCGCGGTCGCCCTTGGGGAGGGCCTGGACGACGGTGATGCGGGGCGACGGCTCCGGCTCCTCGGAGACCGACGTCATGCGGACGACCAGCCGGTCCTTGCCCTCGGCGGCGAGCACCTCGCAGACCGCCCAGCGGCCGGCGCCGTCGGTGAGGACGACCTCCTCGCCGGGCTGCAGCCGCTTCACGGAGACCGCGTGCCGGCCCTCGGGCCCGTCGAGGACGTACTGTCCGGCGCCGCCCGCGGGGAAGTCCTCGACGACGAAGACGGGCGCGGTCATCGCCCGTCCCCCTCTCCCAAGCGCTCTCCCTTGGTGGACAACGCTGTCGACGCGGCGGCGAGTTCCTGCGCGAGGGTCTCCACCAGCTGTCCGGCGGGCAGCTCGCGGGCCATCCGGTGGCCCTGTCCGGCCCACAGGGCCATGCCCTGCGCGTCCCCGGACCGGGCGGCGGCCTTGCGCAGCGGGGAGGTGAGGTGGTGGACCTCCGGGTAGGCGGCGGGCGCGTACGGGCCGTGCTCGCGCATGAACCGGTTGACCAGGCCGCGGGCGGGCCGCCCGGAGAACGCCCGGGTCAGCGCGGTCCGCGTGAAGAGCGGGTCGGTGAGCGCCTGCTTGTGCAGGGCGGCGGCGCCGGACTCCGGGGTGGCGAGGAAGGCCGTCCCCAGCTGTGCCGCGCTCGCCCCCGCCGCCAGTACGGCCGCGATCTGGCCGCCGCGCATGATCCCGCCCGCGGCGACGACCGGGATCCGGACGGTCTCGCGCACCTGGGCGACCAGCGACAGCAGCCCGATCCCGGACCCGTCGTTCTCCGCGACGTCCCGGTGGGTGCCCTGATGTCCCCCCGCCTCCACGCCCTGGGCGATCACCGCGTCCGCCCCGGCCCGCTCGGCGGCGAGGGCCTCCTCGGCGGTGGTGGCGGTGACGAGGGTGACCGTCCCGGCCCGCCGCAGGGAGTCCAGCACCTCCGGCGCCGGCACGCCGAAGTGGAAGGAGACGGCGGCCACCGGGTTGTCGAGCAGCACGGCCAGCTTGGCCTCGTACCCGTCGTCCCGGCCGCTGTCCGGGTCGCCGAGCTCGGTCTCGTACCAGGCGGCCTCACCGGCCAGCTGATGCGCGTAGACCTCGACGGCCCCGGACTCGGCGTACTCGGGCTGGGGCATGAACACGTTCACACCGAAGGGACGGCCGGTCAGCCCCCGCAGCTGCTTGATCTCCTGGTACATCCCGTCGGCGGTCTTGTACCCGGCGGCGAGGAACCCCAGCCCGCCCGCCTCGGACACGGCGGCGGCGAGCTGCGGGACGGAGACCCCGCCTGCCATGGGGGCCTGCACGATCGGAAGAGGCAAGAGATCGGTCAGTGCGGAGGACATGACGGCATGTTGTCACGTCCTCCGAACAAGACCGAATCGGGCCGCCCCTTTGGCACATGCCAGAAACCACACCCCACAACGGACCGAGCCGACCGGGCGACCGCGCCTCCCGACGGACCGAGCCGGCGGGCGGGCGCACTTTTCGGCGGGCCGAGTCGGGTGGTGGGTGGGCATAGGTCTCCGGGGGTCCAGGGGGCGGAGCCCCCTGGCGGGGTCGAAGGGGCGGAGCCCCTTCACGGCACCCGTCAACGCCCGTTGAACGCGTCCTTCAGCCGACTGAACAGCCCTTGCTGACCGGGCTGGAACTGCCCCGTCGGCCGCTCCTCCCCGCGCAGCTTCGCCAGCTCCCTCAGCAACCGCTCCTGCTCAGGGTCCAGCTTCGTCGGCGTCGTCACCTCGACGTGCACGATCAGGTCACCCCGGCCGCCGCCCCGCAGATGCGTGACACCGCGCCCGTGCAGCGGAATCGACTGCCCGGACTGCGTGCCCGGCCGGATGTCGACCTCCTCGAGCCCGTCCAGCGTCTCCAGCGGCACCTTCGTACCGAGCGACGCCGCCGTCATCGGAATCGTCACCGTGCAGTGCAGGTCGTCCCCGCGCCGCTGGAACGTGGAGTGCGGCAGCTCGTGGATCTCGACGTACAGGTCACCGGCCGGACCGCCGCCCGGCCCCACCTCGCCCTCACCGGCGAGCTGGATCCGCGTGCCGTTGTCGACACCGGCCGGGATCTTCACGGTCAGCGTCCGCCGCGACCGCACCCGCCCGTCGCCCGCGCACTCGGGGCACGGCGTCGGCACGACGGTCCCGAACCCCTGGCACTGCGGACACGGCCGCGAGGTCATGACCTGGCCGAGGAAGGACCGCGTCACCTGCGAGACCTCACCGCGGCCCCGGCACATGTCACACGTCTGGGCGGAGGTGCCCGGCGCCGCGCCCTCACCGTTGCACGTGTTGCAGACGATCGCCGTGTCGACCTGGATGTCCTTGGTCGTGCCGAAGGCCGCCTCGTCGAGCTCGACCTCGATCCGGATCATCGCGTCCTGGCCGCGCCGGGTGCGCGAGCGCGGACCGCGCTGGGACGCCGTACCGAAGAACGCGTCCATGATGTCGGAGAAGTTCCCGAAGCCACCCGCCCCGAAGCCACCGGCCCCCGCGCCGCCGCTCTGCGAGAGCGGATCCCCGCCGAGGTCGTAGACCTGCTTCTTCTGCGGGTCGGAGAGCACCTCGTAGGCGGCGTTGATCTCCTTGAACCGCTCCTGGGTCTTCGGGTCCGGGTTGACGTCCGGGTGCAGCTCGCGCGCGAGCCGACGGAAGGCCTTCTTGATCTCTTCCTGCGACGCGTCGCGGCGCACGCCGAGAACGGCGTAGTAGTCCGTGGCCACTTACGACTCCGCCAGGATCTGTCCGACGTACCGTGCCACCGCTCGTACCGCTCCCATCGTTCCCGGGTAATCCATGCGGGTCGGTCCGACCACGCCGAGTTTGGCGACTGCCTCGCCGCCCGAACCGTAACCGACCGACACCACTGACGTGGAGTTGAGTCCCTCGTAGGCGTTCTCGTGACCGATGCGTACGGTCATGCCCGAATCCCCCGCCTCGCCCATGAGCTTGAGGAGGACGACATGCTCCTCCAGGGCCTCCAGGACGGGCCGGATCATGAGGGGAAAGTCATGTCCGAAGCGGGTGAGATTGGCGGTGCCGCCGATCATCAGCCGCTCCTCGTTCTCCTCGACGAGCGTCTCCAGCAGGGTGGAGAGCACCGCCGAGACCGTGCCGCGGTCCTCGGCCTCGAAGGCTTCCGGCAGGTCCTCCACCAGCCGGGGCACGTCCGAGAACCGGCGTCCCGCGACCCGGCTGTTCAGCCGCGCCCGCAGATCCGCCAGGGACGTTTCGCCGAAGGGCGCCGGGCAGTCGACCATCCGCTGCTCGACCCGTCCGGTGTCGGTGATCAGTACCAGCATCAGCCGGGCCGGTGCGAGGGAGAGCAGTTCCACGTGCCGCACGGTCGACCGCGTCAGCGACGGGTACTGCACGACCGCCACCTGCCGGGTCAGCTGGGCCAGCAGCCGCACGGTCCGCGCCACCACGTCGTCGAGGTCGACGGCGCCGTCGAGGAAGTTCTGGATGGCCCGCCGCTCGGGCGCGCTCATCGGCTTGACGCCGGCCAGCTTGTCGACGAACAGCCGGTACCCCTTGTCGGTGGGGATCCGCCCCGCGCTGGTGTGCGGCTGGGCGATGAACCCCTCGTCCTCCAGAGCGGCCATGTCGTTGCGCACGGTCGCCGGGGAGACCCCGAGGTTGTGCCGTTCGGTCAGCGCCTTCGAACCGACCGGCTCCTCGGTGCCGACGTAGTCCTGGACGATGGCGCGCAATACCTGAAGCCTGCGTTCACTCAGCATCCGGCGCCACACCTCCAGAAAGTCGTCCCCGCGGCCTTTCGGTCCCTTCGGGCCTTTCGTCTGGCACTCTGCGAACGCGAGTGCCAGCATCCCCGGCCCAGTGTACGGCCGTGGGGCACCGACTGGGCAAGGCCGGTCAGGACCCATGGCGTTCTACGGCTAGCGTCGCGGCATGACGGTGACTTGGGAAGAGCTGGGCTGGGAGCGGGTGGCCGAAGGCGTCGGCCGGTGCCGGCTGCCGGGCTGGGACTGCACGGCGGGTCTGGTCCTGGGCGCGGGCACGGCCCTGATGGTGGACGCCGGGTCGAGCCTGGCCGAGGGCGCACGGTTGCGTACCGAGGCGCAGGCACTGGCCGACCGCCGTGTGACCCATCTCGCGCTCACCCATCCCCACTTCGACCATGTCTTCGGCGCGGCCGCCTTCGCGGGCGCGGCCCTGTACGCGGCCGTGGGCGCCGAGGGCGTCCTCGGGTACGACCGCGAGGAACTCCGCCTGGACGCGATCCGCAACGGCCTGCCGGCCGGGGAGGCCGAGGAGGCGGCCGACGCCCTCCCCCTCCCCCGCCATCTGGTCTCCGGCGAGTGGACCCTCGACCTGGGCGACGGCCGCCAGGCCCTGCTGGCGAACGTGGGCCCCGGCCACACTCCCCACGACCTCGCCGTCCTGGTACCCGGCGACCCGGAGGTGGTGTTCTGCGGCGACCTGGTGGAGGAGTCCGGCGATCCGCAGGCCGGTCCCGACGCCGTACCGTCGCGGTGGCCCGCCGCCCTCGACCGCCTCCTCTCCCTGGGCGGCGACCGCGCCCTGTACGTGCCCGGTCACGGAGCGGTGGTGGACGCGGCGTTCGTACGGGCCCAGCGCGAGGCCCTGGCGGCGCGTTTCGGCGTGTCGTAGGCGTGCCGGTCCGGCTTCTCCTATCGTCATCCGAATGCGCCAGTACTCCGCCGACCTGACACCGCCGTGGAAGAAGCCGAAGCCGGTGCCCGAGGTGGCCGCCGAAGCCGGTCTGGTGGTCGAGGAGCCGGGGACGGGTTTCTGCGGCGCGGTGATCCGCTGCGAGGCGGGCACGGTCACCCTGGAGGACCGCTTCGGCAAGCACCGCGTCTTCCCGCTGGAGCCGCGCGGCTTCCTCCTGGAGGGCCGGGTCGTCACCCTCGTGCGCCCCACGTCCGGGGGACCCGTACGCCCCTCCCGTACCGCCTCCGGCTCGGTCGCCGTCCCCGGCGCACGCGCGCGTGTCGCCCGCGCCGGCCGCATCTACGTGGAGGGCCGCCACGACGCGGAACTGGTCGAGAAGGTCTGGGGTGACGACCTGCGCATCGAGGGCGTGGTCGTGGAGTACCTGGAGGGCGTCGACGACCTCCCCGCGATCGTCGCCGAGTTCGCCCCCGGCCCGGACGCCCGTCTCGGCGTCCTCGTCGACCACCTGCTCCCCGGCACCAAGGAGTGGCGCATCGCGCAGTCGGTCACCAGCGACCACGCCCTGGTCGTCGGCCACCCGTACATCGACATCTGGGAGGCGGTGAAACCGTCGTCCCTGGGCATCGACTCCTGGCCCCGCGTCCCGCACGGCCAGGACTGGAAGACGGGCGTCTGCCGCGCCCTCGGCTGGCCCACCGGCAACACGGGCGCCGTCTGGCAGGCGATCCTCGCGCGCGTGGGCTCCTACAGGGACCTGGAGCCGGAGCTGCTGGGGCGGGTGGAGGAACTGATCGACTTCGTCACGGGCAGCGGTGGGGCCTGACCTTCCCCACTCCGGTTCAGGCCCTCGGAGTGATCAGTCCACCAGATCCCTGACCACCGCGTCCGCCAGCAACCGCCCCCGCAACGTCAGCACGGCTCGCCCCTCGTCGTACGGACCGTCCTCCAGCAAGCCCTCCCCCAGCGCCCGCCGCGAGGCCTGCAGCCCCGCCTCCTTCAGCAGTGCCAGCGGCACCCCCTCCCGCAGCCGCAGCTCCAGCAGGATCCGCTCCACCCTCCGGTCCTCGTCCGACAGGACCTCCCGCCCGGCGCCCGGCGACCGCCCCGACGCCAGCGCCGCCGCGTACGCCCCCGGGTGCTTCACGTTCCACCACCGCACGCCGCCCACGTGCGAGTGCGCCCCGGGTCCGGCGCCCCACCAGTCGGCGCCCCGCCAGTACAGCTCGTTGTGCAGGCAGCGACCTGCGTCCGAGGTGGCCCAGTTGGACACCTCGTACCAGTCGAAGCCCGCGCCCGCCAGCACCGAGTCGGCGATCAGGTAGCGGTCGGCGTGGACGTCGTCGTCGGTCATCGGGACCTCGCCGCGGCGGATCCGGCGGGCCAGCTGGGTGCCCTCCTCGACGATCAGCGCGTACGCCGACACGTGGTCGGGCCCGGCGCCGATCGCCGCGTCCAGCGAAGCCCGCCAGTCGTCGTCGGACTCGCCCGGGGTGCCGTAGATCAGGTCGAGGTTGACGTGGTCGAAGCCGGCCGCGCGGGCCTCCGCGACGCACGCCTCGGGACGTCCGGGGGTGTGGGTGCGGTCGAGGACCCGCAGAACGTGCTGCCGTGCGCTCTGCATGCCGAACGAGATCCGGTTGAAGCCGCCCTCCCGCAGGGCCGCCAGGTAGGCCGGGTCGACGGACTCCGGGTTCGCCTCCGTCGTGACCTCCGCGTCAGCCGCGAGCCCGAACTCGTCACGGATCGCGCCCAGCATCCGTACGAGATCGGCGGCGGCCAGCAGCGTCGGCGTACCGCCGCCGACGAACACGGTCCGCACCTCGCGCGGATCGTCGCCGAGGACCTTCCGCGCCAGCCTGACCTCGTCGATCAGGGTGTCCGCGTAGTTGTCCCGGGAGGCCAGCACACCGCCGGTACCGCGCAGCTCGGTCGCCGTGTACGTGTTGAAGTCGCAGTAGCCGCAGCGGGTCGCGCAGTAGGGGACGTGCAGGTAGAACCCGAGGGGGCGGGCGGCGGCACCGGCGAGCGCGGACGCGGGGAGCGCGCCGTCGTCGGGGACGGGCTCGCCGTCGGGGAGTGCGGAAGGCATGTCCCCCATTGTCCCGTACCGGTTCCCGTACCGATTTCCTGTACGGCCTCGGTCACTTTTCTTGTACGGCCTCGGTCACCTTTCCTGTACGGCCTCGGTCACTCCGCCTGGAGGACGAGCAGCGCCAGGTCGTCCTCCGGCTGCCCGCAGCCGAACTCGTGGACGAGCCGCCTGATGCGCTCGGCGATCAGGTCGGCGTTCAGCCCCGCGCAGCCGGCCAGCGCCCGCGCGAGCCCGTCGCCGTCGTCGAACTGGCGGCTGCCGGAGCGCCGCTCGGTGACCCCGTCGGTCACGCACAGCAGGCTGTCGCCGGGTGCCAGCTCGATGGTCTCGCTGGTGTAGGTCTCGTCCTCGACGACCCCGAGCAGCGTCTGCGGGCGGGCGGCGGTGCTGACCTCGCCGTCGGGGCCGAGGCGCAGCGGCAGCGGGTGCCCGGCGGAGGCGAGGGTGCAGCGGACGCCGCCGCCGTCGAGGGGGGTGAGCTCGCCGTACAGGAGGGAGAGGAACCGGGTCTGCGGGCCGTCGCCGGGCGGCAGGGCGCGGCCGCCGGCCGCGACCAGGGCGCGGGCGGCGGCGTCGGCGGCCTCCGTGGCGTCGTCGAGGAGGAGCTGGTTGAGGCGGTCGAGGACGTCGGCGACCCGGTAGCCCTCGCGGGCCAGGAGCCGCAGCCAGGGCCGGGCGAGGCCGATGACGACGGCGGCCTCGGGCCCCTTGCCCTGGACGTCGCCCACGGCGAAGCACCAGCGGCCGTCGCCGGCCGGGAAGAGGTCGTAGAAGTCGCCGCTGGGGCCGCCCTTGTCGCAGGGTTCGTAGACCAGGGCGCTGCGCACGCCCGGGATCTCTGCGACCGCGCCGGGCAGCAGCCCGCGCTGCAGGACGGCGCTGATGGTGGCCTGGCGGGCGTACTGGCGGGCCGCGCCGATGGCGAGGGCCACCCGGCGGCCGAAGTCCTCCACGAGGCCGGTGATCTCGTCGGGGATGCCGTCCGGACCGGAGCGTCCGATGACGAGCGTGCCGAGCGGGCGGCCGCCCGCGATGAGCCGGTAGGCGAGCGCCGAGCCGTGCGTGCCCTGCGGGCCGAGCGCCGCGCCGGGCCAGGGATAAGGCTCGGGCCCGGACCGTAAGCCGCCCTGCGCGCACGGCGGGTCCTTCTCCAGAGCGCCACGCAGTTCCTCGATGCGGTTCTCGCTGCCGTGCCAGACCCGGGCCAGCCGCGGGCCGCCCGCCCCGCCCGCCCCGCCGGCCTCGCCCCAGCCGCCGCCGCGCACGGTCGCCTCGTCCTCCAGCCACACCGCGCACCAGTCGGCGAGCCGGGGCACGATCAGCTGGCCGGTGAGCGCCGCCACCAGGTTCTCGTCGAGCTGGCCTGCGAGCAGGTCGGAGGCCTCGGCGAGGAAGGACAGCGCGCCCCGGTTGAGCCAGTCCCGGTCCCGCTCGGGGCGGTGCGAGCAGTCACCGCGCTCTCCGCGCTCTCCGCGCTCTCCGTGCTCCGCAGCGGCCACGCGCGCGTGCGCGGGCGCGAGTGCGTGCGCGGATGCGTGCGCGGATGCGTGTGCGGGCTGGGGCTGGGGCGGCTCGGGGGCGAGGATCTCGGCGACCTTCAGCTGCCGCTCGTCGGGAAGCGTGCCGCCGCGGCCGGTCAGCCGCGCCCACACCGACTTGGCGCCGGTGCGGTACGTCACCCCCCAGGACTCGGCGAGCGAGGCGACCAGGCGCAGCCCGCGCCCGAACTCCGGTGTCTCGTACGGCGTCTCGCCCGGGTGGTCGCGGGGCGCGCGGGAGGGATGGTGGTCGGTGACCTCGACGACGAAAGCCGTCCCCTCCCGCTCCTCCAGCCACCAGTCGACCTCGACGTCCGTACCGGCGTGCACGACGGCGTTGGTGACGAGTTCGCTGACGACGACCATGGCGTCCTCGGCGACCCGCTGCTGCTCCGGGCTGAGCAGCCCGCACTCCGTCCACTCGTCGAGGGAGGCGCGCACCAGGGCACGGGCGGAACCGGGCGCGAGGGGGCTGCCGGGCAGGGACGCGCGCCCCTGCGCACGCGGGCCCGCGGTGTCGTGCGCGGGAGCGTTGTCGTGGGCGGGAGCGTTGTCGTGCGCGGGCGCCGCGTCGTGCGCAGGCGCCGCGTCGTGCGCAGGCGCCTCACGGACCCGGGAGACGGTCTCCCGTTGCGTGGGTATGGCCCCCATGTCCAGCTCCCCGAGCAGTTCGGACGAATACATCCCGATCGATGCGGACAGAGTGACAGACTGACTGCGCCCATAAGCACCGAGTTACCGAAGTGGGCCGCCATGAGTGAGAACAGTGCTACGCGTGTGCTCGAAGACGGACAGAAACCGGAACAACTCCGAGCATCCGCGCTGCGCCCTCTGCTCGCCGCGATGACCGCCGCCCGCGACGGCGACTTCGCGAAAGTCCCGGAGACCGGGACCGACGGGACCGCCGGGGAGGGGATCGTCGCCGAACTCACCGCGGTCTTCAACCAGATCATGGACCGCGGAATCCACTTCAACACCGACCTGCGTCGCGTGAAAAGGGAGCTGGTGCGCCACGGCCGGCTGGACGAACGGCTGTCGGCGAGCCCCGGCCAGGGCGCCTGGACGTCACGCGTCAACGACGTCAACCAGGTCCTCGACGCCCTGGTCGCGCCGGCGGCGAACGCCACGCGCGTGCTGGACGCGGTGGCCGGCGGCGACCTGACCCAGCGGGTCGATCTCCACGACGGCAGCCGGCAGCTCCGCGGCGACCTGCGCAGACTCGCCCGCGCGGTGAACACGATGGTCGACCAGCTGTCCCTGTTCACCGGCGAGGTGACCCGGGTCGCGCGCGAGGTCGGCACCGAGGGGCGGCTCGGCGGCCGGGCCAAGGTGCAGGGCCTGTCCGGCAGCTGGCGGGACGTCACCGAGGCTGTCAACACCATGGCGTCCCGGCTGACCGCGCAGGTCCGTGACATCGCCCTGGTGACGACGGCGGTGGCGCGCGGCGACCTGACCCGCACGGTGACCGTCGAGGCCACCGGCGAGCTGCTGGAGCTGAAGCTCACCGTGAACACCATGGTCGACCAGCTGTCCGCGTTCGCCGACGAGGTCACGCGCGTGGCCCGCGAGGTCGGCACGGAGGGCCGGCTGGGCGGCCGCGCCCAGGTACGGGGCGTGTCGGGCGTCTGGAAGGACCTCACCGACAACGTCAACTTCATGGCGTCGAACCTGACCTCCCAGGTCCGCAACATCGCGCAGGTGACGACGGCCGTCGCCAACGGCGACCTCTCGCAGAAGATCATGGTCGACGCGCAGGGCGAGATCCTCGAACTGAAGTCGACGATCAACACGATGGTGGATCAGCTCTCCGCCTTCGCCGACGAAGTCACCCGCGTCGCCCGCGAAGTCGGCACCGAAGGAAACCTCGGCGGCCGGGCGCACGTCAGAGGCGTTTCCGGGGTGTGGAAGGACCTCACCGACAACGTCAACTTCATGGCCGACAACCTGACGTCCCAGGTCCGCAACATCGCCCTCGTCTCCACGGCCGTCGCCCAGGGCGATCTCGGCAAGAAGATCACCGTGGAGGCGAAAGGCGAGATCCTCGAACTGAAATCAACCATCAACACGATGGTCGACCAGCTCTCCGCCTTCGCCGACGAAGTCACCCGCGTCGCCCGCGAAGTCGGCACCGAAGGAAACCTCGGCGGTCAGGCGCAGGTCAGAGGCGTCTCGGGAGTCTGGAAAGAACTCACCGACAACGTGAACTTCATGGCCCTCAACCTGACCTCACAGGTCCGCAACATCGCCCAGGTGACGACGGCCGTCGCCAACGGCGACCTCTCCAAGAAGATCACCGTCGACGCACGCGGCGAGATCCTCGAACTGAAGGACACCGTCAACACGATGGTGGAACAACTGCGGGCCTTCGCCGACGAGGTCACCCGCGTCGCCCGCGAGGTCGGCACCGACGGCCGGCTCGGCGGCCGCGCCCAGGTGCTGGGCGTCTCCGGCGTCTGGCGCGACCTGACCGACAACGTCAACTACATGGCCGACAACCTCACCTCGCAGGTCCGCAACATCGCCCAGGTCGCGACGGCCGTCGCCCAGGGCGACCTGTCACGCAAGATCGACGTGGACGCGCGCGGCGAGATCCTCGAACTGAAGACCACCATCAACACCATGGTCGACACCCTGTCCTCGTTCTCCTCCGAGGTGACCCGGGTGGCCCGCGAGGTGGGCTCCGACGGCCGCCTGGGCGGCCAGGCCCGCGTGGAGGGCGTGTACGGCACCTGGAAGCGTCTGACGACCAACGTGAACGAACTCGCGCTCAACCTCACCACCCAGGTCCGCGCGATCGCCGAGGTCGCCTCCGCCGTGGCACAGGGCGACATGTCCCGCTCGATCACCGTCGAGACCCGCGGCGAGGTCGCCGAACTCAAGGACAACATCAACCTGATGGTGGCCAACCTGCGCGAGACGACCCGCGCGAAGGACTGGCTGGAGTCCAACCTGGCCCGCCTCGCCGCCCTCATGCAGGGCCACCGGGACCTGATGGAGGTCGCCGACCTCATCCTGCGCGAACTGACCCCGCTGGTGAACGCCCAGTACGGCGCGTTCTTCCTGGCCGACCCCGACGAGGACGGCGCCGCCGTAAGCACCGCCGTACCGCCCAAGGGCCTCGCGTTCATCGCCGGCTACGGCTCCGCACAGGGTGCGACGTTCGAGACCGGCGGCTTCCCGGTGCACGGCCTGGTCCGCCAGGCGGCCCGCGAGAAGAAGCGGATCCTCGTCGAGGAGACCCCACCGGACTACATCAAGATCAACAGTGGTCTCGGCGAAGCCGCGCCCACCACGATCGTCATCATCCCGATCCTCTTCGAGGACAAACTCCTCGGCATCATCGAACTGGCCTCCTTCTCCCGCTTCTCCGACGTCCACCTCGCGTTCTTCGACCAGTTCGTCAACACCATCGGCGTGGCGATCAACACGATCATCGCCAACTCCCGCACCGAGTCCCTGCTCGGCGAGTCCCAGCGGCTGGCGATGCAGCTCCAGGAACGTTCGGACGAACTTCAGAAACAACAGGCGGAACTACAGCGTTCCAACGCGGAACTGGAGGAGAAGGCCGCCCTCCTGGCGACCTCTTCCCAGTACAAGTCGGAGTTCCTGGCGAACATGTCCCACGAACTGCGCACCCCGCTGAACTCCCTGCTGATCCTGGCCCGGCTGCTGTCCGACAACCCGGACGGCCGACTCTCCGACCAGGAGGTCCAGTTCGCGACGACGATCCACCGCTCCGGCTCGGACCTGCTCCAGCTCATCAACGACATCCTGGACCTGTCGAAGATCGAGGCCGGCCGGATGGACGTCCGCCCCAAACGCCTCCCCCTGATCAAACTCCTCGACTACGTCCACGCGACCTTCCGCCCACTGACCCTGGACCGGGGCCTGGCGTTCGAGGTGACCGTCGGCGACGACGTGCCGCGCGAGATGTACTCCGACGAACAACGCCTCCAGCAGATCCTGCGCAACCTGCTCTCCAACGCGATCAAGTTCACCGCCAAGGGCCGCGTGGAACTGCGGGTGCGCCGGGTGAAGGACCCCGAGCGCCGCTACGTCCACGACAGCGACGAAGTGATCGCCTTCCAGGTGTCGGACACCGGCATCGGCATCGCCGCCGAGAAACTCCCGGTCATCTTCGAGGCGTTCCAGCAGGCCGACGGCACCACGAACCGCAAGTACGGCGGCACCGGCCTCGGCCTCTCCATCAGCCGGGAGATCGCCGGCCTGCTGGGCGGCCGGATCGTCGCCGAGAGCGAACCGGGCACGGGCTCGACGTTCACCCTGTACGTCCCGGTCGTCAGCCCCGGCCACACGGCACCCGGACCGACCTCGCAGAACCACACCGCGCCCGCCCTCGGCCCGGCACCGGCCGCCGCCGACCCCGACGACTCCTGGCCGGCCCCGACCCGCCTGGAGGCATGGCAGACGGGCCGCGCGGGCCGTGTACTCCCCGGCCGCCGCGTCCTGATCATCGACGACGACATCCGCAACGTCTTCGCCCTCACCCACGTCCTCGGCCGCGTCGGCATGCCGGTGCTGTACGCGGAGAACGGCCGGGAAGGCATCGAGACCCTGGAACGCAACCCGGACGTCGAACTCGTCCTGATGGACATCATGATGCCGGAGATGGACGGCCACGAGACCATCGCGGCCATCCGCCGCGCCCCCCGCTGGACCGGCCTGCCGATCGTCGCCCTCACGGCGAAGGCGATGCCGGGCGACCGGGAGAAGTCCATCGCCCGCGGCGCCAACGACTACGTACCCAAACCGGTGGACGTCGACCGGCTGCTCACCGTCGTCTGCGCGCTCCTGGACCCCGACAGCACACAGGACGGCGAGACCGCCGACGTCGAACGGACGGAGCCATGACCTCTGACGACCGTGCCGGCATCCTCCTGGTCGACGACATGGAGGACAACCTGATCGCCCTGGAGGCCGTTCTCGGGTCGCTGAACGAGCCGATCGTAAGGGCCCGATCCGGCGAGGAGGCGATGAAGGCCCTGCTCCGCCGCCGCTTCGCCGTCGTCCTCCTCGACATCCGCATGCCCGGCATGGACGGCTTCGAGACGGCCGCGAACATCAAACGCCTCGACCAGACGAAAGACGTCCCGATCATCTTCCTGACCGGAGCGGACGAGGACGCGGGGTACACGTTCCGCGGCTACGCCACGGGCGCGGCGGACTACCTCACGAAGCCGTTCGACCCGTGGGTGCTGCGGGCGAAGGTCAACGTGTTCCTGGAACTGCACCGGAAGAACCAGCAACTGCAGGTGCTGCTGGCGCGCGAACAGGCTGATTTCGGCGAGCTGGGGAAGCGGTTGGCGGCCATCGAGGACCGCTTGTCGGCGGAGCCCGTCGATGTGGCAACGCTGAGGAAAGAGACCAGGGAGCTACGGCAACTGTTGAACAGAGCCAGGTCGAACTGACGTGAAGGGGCGCGGGGCCGAGCCGACATGCGGCTGGGCCGCGGGGGCGCGACCAGCCCCCACGCACCCGCACCCGCACCCGCACCCGCACCCGGCGACGAACCCCTAGGCCTCCCGTGTCCCGGCGTACATCTCGTCGATCAGGTGTTTGTACTCCCGCTCCACGACCGGCCTCTTCAGCTTCAGGCTCGGCGTGATCTCCCCGTGCTCCACGTCGAGGTCCCGGGGCAGCAGCCGGAACTTCTTGATGGTCTGCCACCGCTGCAGCCCCTCGTTGAGCTGCTTGACGTACCCGTCGACCATCTCGACGGTCGCCGGCGCGGCCACCACGTCGGCGTAGGACTTGCCGTCCAGGCCGTTCTCCTTGGCCCATTCCAGGATCGCGACCTCGTCGAGGGCGATCAGGGCGGTGCAGAAGTTCCGGTCGGCGCCGTGCACGAGGATGTTGGAGACGTAGGGGCAGACCGCCTTGAACTGTCCCTCGACCTCGGCGGGCGCGATGTACTTGCCGCCGGACGTCTTGATGAGGTCCTTCTTGCGGTCGGTGATCCGCAGGTAGCCGTCGGGGGACAGCTCGCCGATGTCACCGGTGTGGAACCAGCCGTCGGCCTCCAGGACCTCCGCCGTCTTCTCGGGCAGCCCGTGGTAGCCCTGCATGATGCCGGGGCCGCGGAGCAGGATCTCGCCGTCGTCGGCGATCCGCACCTCGCAGCCGGGCAGCGGCTTGCCGACCGTACCGGTGCGGTAGGCCTCGCCGGGGTTCACGAACGACGCGGCCGAGGACTCCGTCAGTCCGTAGCCCTCCAGGATGTGCACGCCGGCGCCGGCGAAGAAGTAGCCGATCTCGGGCGCCAGCGCCGCCGACCCGGAGACGCAGGCCCGCAGCCGCCCGCCGAAGGCCTCCCGCAGCTTGGAGTAGACGAGCCCGTCGGCGACCTTGTGCTTGGCGGCGAGCCCGAAGGGCACGGTCGCGGCGCCGGTGCGGCGGAAGTTGTCCTGGGTGACCTTGGCGTACTCGCGGGCGACGTCGGCCGCCCACTGGAAGATCTTGTACTTGGCGGCGCCGCCGGCGCGGGCCTTCGCGGCGACGCCGTTGTAGACCTTCTCGAAGATGCGCGGCACGGCGGCCATGTACGTCGGCTGCACGACCGGCAGATTCTCGATGATCTTGTCGACGCGGCCGTCGACGGCGGTGACGTGGCCGACCTCGATCTGCCCGGAGGTGAGCACCTTGCCGAAGACGTGGGCGAGCGGCAGCCACAGGTACTGCACGTCCTCGGCGCTGACCAGGCCGGTCGCGGCGATCGCCTTCGCCATGTACGACCAGTTGTCCTGGGGCAGCCGTACGCCCTTGGGGCGGCCGGTGGTGCCGGAGGTGTAGATGAGGGTGGCGAGCTGGTCCTTGGTGATCGCGCCGACCCGCTCCTTGATCAGCTCGGGGTGCTGCTCCAGGTACCTGGCACCGCGCTGCTCCAGTTCGGCGAGGGTGATCACCCAGTCGCCGGTCTCGGCGCCGGCCGGGTCGATGACGACGACCTTGACGAGGTCGGGCAGTTCGGCGCGCTTCTCGACGGCCTTGGCGACCTGGGCCGCGTCCTCCGCGATCAGCACCCGGCTCGCGGAGTCGGAGAGGATGAACGCCGACTCCTCGGCGTTGGTCTGCGGGTAGACCGTCGTGGTGGCGGCGCCGGCGCACAGGATGCCGAGATCGGCGAGGATCCACTCGACGCGGGTGGAGGAGGCGAGGGCGACCCGCTGCTCGGGCTCGATGCCGAGTTCGATGAGGCCGGCCGCGATCGCGTAGACCCGCTCGGCCGCCTGCGCCCAGCTGAGCGACTTCCAGTCGTCGGGACCCTCGCCGGAGGCCGCGGGCACCGGGTAGCGGTAGGCCTCGGCGTCCGGTGTGGCCGCCACGCGATCCAGGAAGAGGGCCGCCACGGACGGCGGTCGGTTCTCGATCAGTGTCTGTGTGTCGGTCACGACGTCCTCCGGGGCCCGCGACGGTGCGGCTGGCTCAGTGCGGCTGGGGTTTACTCACGGTGGGGTTCGCGCTGGTTGTTTAACTCGCGAGTAACTATCGAGCAGGGATCAGAGTAAGCCGCGACCGCCCTGTGCGTAAGGGGCATCGGCCTGTCTGTTTCGCCGCATTGTCGACGCAGAGCGACGCTACGCGCGCGTAGGGGTCCGCCGCACTTTCGTACGGCGGACCCCCGTTGTACCCGATTTGCGGCCGCGACCGATTGTTACCCGCGGTTACTTCTTGCTCTTGGCCGATCCCGCGCTGTCATCACTGGAGAGCACCGCGATGAAGGCCTCCTGCGGAACCTCCACGGAACCCACCATCTTCATCCGCTTCTTGCCTTCCTTCTGCTTCTCCAGCAGCTTCCGCTTCCGGGAGATGTCACCGCCGTAGCACTTGGCGAGGACGTCCTTGCGGATGGCGCGGATGGTCTCGCGGGCGATGACCCGGGAGCCGATGGCCGCCTGGATGGGCACCTCGAAGGCCTGCCGCGGAATCAGCTCGCGCAGCTTGGCGACGAGCCGCACGCCGTAGGCGTAGGCCGCGTCCTTGTGCGTGATCGCCGAGAACGCGTCGACCTTGTCGCCGTGCAGCAGGATGTCGACCTTGACCAGGCTGGAGGTCTGCTCGCCGGTGGGCTCGTAGTCCAGCGAGGCGTAACCGCGGGTCTTCGACTTCAGCTGGTCGAAGAAGTCGAAGACGATCTCCGCCAGGGGCAGCGTGTACCGGATCTCGACCCGGTCCTCGGAGAGATAGTCCATGCCGAGCAGGGTGCCGCGCCGGGTCTGGCACAGCTCCATGATCGAGCCGATGAACTCGGTCGGCGCGAGGATCGTGGCCCGTACGACGGGCTCGTACACCTCGTTGATCTTCCCCTCGGGGAACTCGCTCGGGTTGGTGACCGTGTACTCGGTCCCGTCCTCCATGACCACGCGGTAGACCACGTTCGGCGCGGTGGCGATCAGGTCGAGCCCGAACTCGCGTTCCAGCCGCTCCCGGATCACGTCCAGGTGCAGCAGGCCGAGGAAGCCGACGCGGAAACCGAAGCCGAGGGCGGCGGAGGTCTCCGGCTCGTAGACGAGCGCGGCGTCGTTCAGCTGGAGCTTGTCCAGTGCCTCGCGCAGCTCGGGGTAGTCGGAGCCGTCCAGCGGATACAGACCGGAGAAGACCATCGGCTTCGGGTCCTTGTAGCCGCCGAGCGCCTCGGTGGCGCCCTTGGCCTGGCTGGTGACGGTGTCACCGACCTTGGACTGCCGGACGTCCTTCACACCCGTGATCAGATAACCCACCTCGCCGACGCCGAGTCCGTCGGCGGACAGCATCTCCGGCGAGTTGGTGCCGATCTCCAGCAGTTCGTGGGTGGCGCCCGTCGACATCATCTTGATCCGCTCACGCTTGTTGAGCTGGCCGTCGATGACACGGACGTACGTGACGACACCGCGGTAGGAGTCGTAGACCGAGTCGAAGATCATCGCGCGGGCGGGCGCGTCGGCGACACCGACCGGCGCCGGGATCTCCTTGACGACCTTGTTCAGCAGCGCGTCGACGCCGAGGCCGGTCTTCGCGGAGACCTTCAGCACGTCCGACGGGTCGCAGCCGACCAGATTCGCCAGTTCCTCGGCGAACTTCTCCGGCTGCGCGGCCGGCAGGTCGATCTTGTTGAGCACGGGGATGATCGTGAGGTCGTTCTCCATCGCCAGGTAGAGGTTGGCGAGGGTCTGCGCCTCGATGCCCTGGGCGGCGTCGACGAGGAGGATGGTCCCCTCGCAGGCCGCCAGCGACCGCGAGACCTCGTAGGTGAAGTCGACGTGCCCCGGGGTGTCGATCATGTTGAGGATGTGCGTACTGCCCTGGTCCGGGCCCTCGGTCGGGGCCCAGGGCAGACGCACCGCCTGGGACTTGATCGTGATACCGCGCTCGCGCTCGATGTCCATCCGGTCGAGGTACTGAGCACGCATCTGCCGCTGCTCGACCACGCCGGTCAGCTGGAGCATCCGGTCGGCGAGCGTGGACTTGCCGTGGTCGATGTGCGCGATGATGCAGAAATTGCGGATCAGAGCCGGGTCGGTACGGCTCGGCTCGGGCACATTGTTAGGGGTCGCGGGCACGCAGGGTCCTGTCTCTTGAGGCGCCTTATGCCTCGGGTCGGATCGATACGTAGTCTCCATGGTCCCATGGAGAGGGACCGGGGACCGGTTTGGGCCATTCTCCTGCCCGCTGGTAGTGTGGGCAGCTGTGTCTCATGCCCTCTCAGCGCGAGGCACACCTTCAAGAAATCATCGGTACGGGACCTTCGCGGCCCCGCACCAGAACCTGAAAAGGCTCATTCGTGGCGAACATCAAGTCCCAGATCAAGCGGATCAAGACCAACGAGAAGGCCCGGCTGCGCAACAAGGCCGTCAAGTCCTCCCTGAAGACCGCGGTCCGCAAGGCCCGTGAGGCCGCTGCCGCGGGTGACGTCGAGAAGGCCACCGAGCTGCAGCGCGCTGCCGCGCGTGCGCTCGACAAGGCCGTCTCGAAGGGCGTCATCCACAAGAACCAGGCCGCCAACAAGAAGTCGGCGCTTGCTTCCAAGGTTGCTTCCCTCAAGGGCTGAACACTTGATTTGACGCCGGAAGGACCCGGGCGGGCCCTCTCTCATCCGCCCCCGGCCGGCACCCGAGGATCGACGCGCGGCCTGCGTTCGCCACGCGGGCGTCGATCGACAGCTTGAACCGAAGGCCCCGGCGCCTCGCCCTTCCCCAGGGCGGACGCCGGGGCCTTCGGCACGTCCGGGCGCCTCCCGGCCCCGCCCGCTGCCCCGCTGCTCTGCCGATCGCCCCCTGCGCCGATCACGCCCGGCCGCGTGACCGCGCCGCCTGCGCGATCGTCACCACGGCCTTCTCCAGGGCGTACTCCGGGTCGTCCCCGCCGCCCTTCACGCCCGCGTCGGCTTCGGCGACGGCCCGCAGGGCCACCGCGACCCCGTCCGGCGTCCAGCCGCGCATCTGCTGCCGTACCCGGTCGATCTTCCACGGCGGCATTCCGAGCTCCCGGGCCAGATCGGCGGGCCGCTGCCCGCCCCGCGCGCCCGCGAGCTTCCCGATCGCCCGGACGCCCTGCGCGAGCGCGCTCGTGATCATCACCGGGGCGACGCCGGTCGCCAGCGACCAGCGCAGGGCCTCCAGGGCCTCCGCGGTGCGTCCCTCCACGGCGCGGTCGGCCACCGTAAAGCTCGACGCCTCGGCCCGGCCGGTGTAGTAGCGGCCGACGACGGCCTCGTCGATGGTGCCCTCGACGTCCGCGGCGAGCTGGGTGACGGCCGACGCGAGCTCCCGCAGATCGCTGCCGATGGCGTCGACGAGCGCCTGGCAGGCCTCGGGCGTGGCGGACCGCCCGAGCGCCCGGAACTCGCTCCGTACGAACGCGAGCCGGTCCGCCGGCTTGGTCATCTTCGGGCAGGCGACCTCCCGGGCGCCCGCCTTGCGCGCCGCGTCGAGCAGCGCCTTGCCCTTGACCCCGCCCGCGTGCAGCAGCACGAGCGTGATCTCCTCGGCGGGCGACCCGAGGTACGCCTTCACGTCCTTGACCGTGTCGGCGGACAGGTCCTGCGCATTGCGGACGACCACGACCTTGCGCTCCGCGAAGAGCGACGGGCTGGTCAGCTCGGCGAGCGTGCCGGGCTGCACCTGGTCGGGGTTCAGGTCCCGTACGTCCGTGTCGGCGTCGGCGGCCCGGGCAGCGGCCACCACCTGCTGCACGGCGCGGTCGAGCAGCAGGTCCTCCTGCCCCACGGCCAGTGTCACCGGGGCGAGCGGATCGTCATCAGCAGTCTTCTTGGCCATCGCGCCAAGCATCCCACGGCCCACTGACAACAGGGCCGGCCGCGCCCCGGCCGCCCCGGGCAGGCCACGCTCCTACGGCTCCTCCCGCCATCCCTCCCACTCCCCGGCGAACTCGTCCAGTTCCGCCGGGTCCAGCCGCCCCTGCTCGTCCCTCAGCAGGACCAGCCACTGCGCGTCCTCGGCGTCGTCCTCGCCGGCCAGCGCGTCCCGCACCAGCCGCGGCTCCTCGTCGACCCCGAACCGCTCCCCGAGGGCCTCGGAGGCCTCCTGAGCCGCGTCCCGGTCGGGCAGCACCAGCACATGTCTCACATCGCTCACCGCCCCATTCTCGGGCACCGCCGGCCGCCGGTACGAGCCGCGGCGAGAGAGCGGGCCGTGCAGCGGGCTCAGCCGTTTCGGGACGATCTGCACGTCGCGGGATCTGCAAAGCCTCGAGGGGGCTCGCCCGCTGTACCCGGTTCGTGCGGTTTCCCATCAAGCGGCCGAACATCCTCGCCGCCCCTGTACGCCTCGCCGTCATCCGTTACCGATGAAACATTCGATCACTGATGCGGCTTTCGGGTCGGCACGGACCTAACTCTCGGAAATCCGGCGCATACGCCGGAACTGCGCATAAGTAACATGCTGCATGCCAGTGGAACACTTTCTCCCATGAAACCCGAATTAGCCATCCCCGTTGCTTTTCCACGGATTTCGCACAGTCGGCACACGGTCCAGCAGGATCCCGAACCGCTCCCGGTAGACCCCGAGCACCTCCTCGTCGTGCTCCAACTCCCGTACCTCACGCGTCCCGTCGGCCGCTGTCCGCGTCAGCGTCCGCCCGCTGAGCGTGATCCGCCCGCCGTCCCCGGTGACCCGGGAGCAGACCAGCGACCGGGTGAAGTGCGACGACGGCGAGGTGCTGTGCCACCATGCCCCGGCCGCGAAGTCCCCGAGCACCCGCGGCCGGACCTCCAGCCGGTACTGCGGCTCCCCGTCGCGCAACACGTCCAGGTCCGCGCCCACCCCACGGTCCCCGCCCCCGCCCACCGCCCCCGCGTCGGCCGGCCCGGCCTCCGCTATCCGGAACGTCCCGCCCGGATCGGCCTGCTCTCCCCGCTCCGCGAACGCCAGCGGGTGGTGGCTGTGCGCCCCGAACCCCACGTCGGCCAGCCACTCGCCGCCGTCCACCGTCCGCACCCGCAGCGCGAGATGGTCGTACGGGATCCCGAGCCGCCCCTCCGCCCCGTACACCCGCCCCGCCAGCGATGTCACACCGAAACCGAGCGCGGTCAGCAACACCGAGAAGGCGCCGTTGAGTTCGTAGCAGAACCCGCCCCGGCCCGCGCCCGCCACCTTCGCCACCAGCCGCTCCTCAGCCAGCACGATCTCCTCGCCGAGGTGAACCGACAGGTTCTCGAAGGGCACGGTCCGCAGGTGCCGAACGTGCAGCTCGCGCAGGGCGTCCGCGGTGGGCCGGGCCGGACGGGCGGCTCCGAGACGGCCGAGGTAGGCGTCGATCTGCGCCTGGTTCGCCGAGTTCATACCCTCAGTCTCGGGCCACGCGCAGTTCCCCCGCCTCCCCGCCCGTGCCGCCGCCGGTCACGGCGAGCGCCCCGTCCCGGTCGGTCCGCAGCACCACCGCCCCCACGGCCCGCAGCTCGGCCACCGTCCCCGGGGCCGGATGTCCGTACGGGTTGTCCACCCCGCAGGAGATGAGCGCGACCCGCGGCGCCGCCAGCCGCAGCAGCTGCGGATCCTGGTACGCGGACCCGTGGTGCGCCACCTTCAGCACATCCACGTGGGCCATCTCGGCCGCGGCCGGTGATCTCAGCAGCTCCTGCTGGGCCGGGGGTTCGAGATCCCCGAGCAGCAGCATCCGCAGCCCGGCCGAGCGGACCAGCAGGGCGACACTGGCGTCGTTGGGTCCGTCCGGCTCCGGCGCCTGGCCCGGGGGCGGCCAGAGCACCCGCCAGTCCAGCGGCCCCGTCCTGCGCCGCTCCCCGGCGACCGCCCGCGTGAGGGGGACCCGGTGCTCGGCGGCCTGCCTTCTGACGAACTCGGCCTGGTCCGCGGGTTCCTCGAACCCGGTCGTCTCGATCTGCGCCACCTCACGGCCGCGCAGCACCCCCGGCAGGCCGGCGACGTGGTCCGCGTGAAAGTGGGTGAGGACCAGGAGCGGGATCCGGGTGATACCGAGTTCCCGCAGGCAGTGGTCGACCAGTGCCGGATCGGGGCCGGCGTCCACGACCACACCCGTGCCCGCACCCGCCGCGAGCACGGTCGCGTCCCCCTGCCCGACGTCGCACATCGCCAGCCGCCAGCCTGGCGGCGGCCAGCCCGTGATCACCCGGGCCAGCGGCGCCGGACGCGCCACCAGCAGCACGAGCAGCACCCCCAGCACCCCGCACCACCACGGATGCCGCAGCAACCGCCGCCCCAGCGGTACGACGGCCACCGTCACCCCGGCCAGCAGCAGCGCCCCCGCCCAGCTCCCGGGCCAGTCGACGCCCGCACCCGGCAGCCCGGCCCCGGTCCGGGCGATGGCCGCGATCCACCCGGCCGGCCAACTCGCGCACCACGCCAGCACCTTGGCCGCCGGCATCGCCACCGGGGCCGCCGCGAGCGCCCCGAACCCCAGGACCGTGGCCGGCGCCACCGCGATCTCCGCCAGCAGGTTGCAGGGCACCGCCACCAGACTCACCCGCGCCGACAGCACCGCGACCACCGGCCCGCACACCGCCTGCGCGGCCGCGGCCGCCGCCAGCCCCTCGGCCAGCCGCTCCGGCACCCCGCGCCGCCGCAGCGCCTCGCCCCACCCGGGTGCCAGCAGCAGCAGCGAACCGGTGGCCAGCACCGACAGCAGGAAGCCGTAACTGCGGGCCAGCCACGGGTCGTACAGCACCAGCAGCAGAACCGCCGTGGCCAGTGCCGGGACCAGGGACCTGCGGCGGCCGGTCGCCAGGGCGAGCAGGGCGACCGCTCCGCAGGCAGCGGCCCGCAGCACGCTGGGGTCCGGGCGGCACACCACGACGAAGCCGAGCGTGAGCGCCGACGCGAACAGCGCCGTCGCCCGCAGCGACAGCCCGAGGCGCGGAGCGAGACCCCGCCGCTCGGTCTGCTGGGCCAGTCCCGGCGGTCCGATGAGCAGGGCGAGCAGGATGGTGAGGTTGCTGCCCGACACCGCAAGGGTGTGCGCGAGGTCGGTCGCCTCGAACGCCTCGTCCAGCTCCGGGGTGATCCGCGAGGTGTCCCCGACGACCAGCCCGGGCAGCAGCGCCCGCGCGTCCTCGGGCAGGCCGTCGGTGGCCTCCCGCAGCCCGGCCCGCAACCGTCCGGCCAGCCGCTGCGGCCCGCTCGGCTCCCCCACCACCACCGGCACGGGACGCTCCCGCACCCGCAGCAGCGCCGCGACCCGGTCGCCGCCGGCCGTGGCCGGCGCCAGCCGCCCGCTCACCCTCAGCCGGGTCGAGGGCAGCAGCCCGAGCCACCGCTCCCGGCCGCCGCCACCGGGCGCCGGTACTCCCGTGTCCACGGCCATCAGCACCGGCGAACGCATCGTCACCACGGTCCCGTCGCCCTGCTCCACCCGCCGCACCTCGCCGCGCACCAGGACGGCGGCCGGCGTGGCGTGGTCCCCCCGCACGCGCGGCCTGGCGGCCCAGGGGTCGCCCGTGACCTCCACCTCGGCGGTCACGGTGGCGTACGCGCGGGCCAGAGCGGGAACCGGTCCGCGACGTACGTCCGCCCCGTGCAGGCCCGCGGAGGCGGCCGCCCCGGCGACGCAGAGGAGCAGCGCGCCGGCCGAGGCCCGCCGCCAGGCCGACGGCAGGGCGGACGTGGCATCTGCGCTCTCCGTCGCCGCCCCGGTGCGGGCCCGTCCGAGCCCCAGCAGGATCGCTCCGGCGACCAGGCAGACGACGGCGACCGCGGCCGTCCACCCGGGCGGCGCATCCAGTGCCAGGGCCGCCGTGGCCCACACGGCCAACGCGGGCGGCACCAGCCGCAGGTCGGCCCGCGCGTCCTGCCGGGCGGGCACGGTCCCGGTCCGCCGCCCCGGGCCGGCGCGCACCGACCGGCCGACGGCCACGGATCCGGGTGCCGCCCGGTCGGTTGCGCGGCTCATGGCCGTACCAGGTCCCGCAGGTCGGAGTAGCGGCGGTCGCCGATGCCCTTGACCTGGCGGAGTTCGTCGACCGAACGGAAACCGGCGTGCTGGGTACGGAAGTCCAGGATGTGCTGGGCCAGTACCGGGCCGACTCCGGGCAGGGCGTCGAGCTGCTCGACGGTAGCGGTGTTCAGGGAGAGCGGGGCGGCCGGGCCTGCTCCCGTCGCGGGACCGCCCGCGGCCGGGCCCGGTGCGGCCGGCGGAGCGGGGCCCCCGACGACGATCTGTTCGCCGTCCGTCAGGAAGCGGGCGCGGTTGAGTCCGTCGGTGTCCGTGCCGGGCCTTACCCCGCCCGCCGCCCGCAGCGCGTCGGTCACCCGGGAGCCGGCCGGCAGCGTGTGGACCCCTGGATCCCGGACCTTCCCGGTGACATCCACCACGATCTCCCCGCCGGGCCCGCCGGACCCACCGGTTCCGGCGGGCTTACCGGGCGCCGCGGCGGTACCGGCTCCGACGGCTGCGGCTCCCGTGGCCGGGGCCTGCCCCTCGCTCTTCTCGTACGGCGCCTCCGCACGTACCACCTCGGGCGCGCTCACAGACTCGGTCCGGCCCGTCCAGAAGTGCTGCACGGCCAGTGCCGCGGCCACGACGAGGACCACCCCCAGGGCGACCGCGCCCCGGCGTTCCAGTCCGCAGCGTGACTGGAGCCACACCGGCATCCGCTCCCGTACCGCGAGCCCGACCCGGGACCGCAGCCCGGGCAGCGCCGGCTCGCGGCGCGCCGCGGCCTCGCCGGCCAGCGCGCGGGCCGACGACATCACGGCCGCCGCCGTGGACAGCGCCGCCGCGGCGGTGCGCACTCCGGCCGTGGCCGTGCGCACCGCGGTCGTGGCCGCGGTCAGTCCGGCCGCCGCGCCGGTGCCGGTCACCGTCTCCGCGGTGGGCGGTCCCTGACCCGGCCCGGGCCTGGTGACGGCCCGTTCCCCGAAGAGGAGTTCCGCCCGGCGGCGCAGTTCGTCCGCCGGTGCCGGGCGGTGGCGGACGCGGGCCCGGACCGGGGACCGCCGGTGCCGGGTACGGCCGTCGGAGGTGGGGCCCCGGCCCGGGCCACTGGTCGCATGTGTCTCGTGTGAGCGTGATCGAAGTGCCATGCGACGAGGATCGGGCTTCCCGCCGATCCGCGATGATCTTGCTCGGTTTCCGTGGACGGCGGTCGCGTTGTGGAAAACTCCGCCACTCGTACGAGTGATGGTGCCGAGGTGCACGCCCTCGGACCCCAGCTCAGCGGAGCGAGACGACCGCCCCGAGCAGTCCGGGGCCGGTGTGCGCCCCGATGACCGCGCCGACCTCGCTCACGTGCAGTTCGGCCAGTCCGGGCACCCGGGCCCGCAGCCGGTCGGCGAGGGCCGAGGCCCGATCGGGGGCGGCGAGATGGTGCACGGCGATGTCCACCTCGGCGCCGCCCGCCCGCTCGGCGGTGAGCTCCTCGAGGCGGGCGATGGCCCGGGACGCCGTCCGTACCTTCTCCAGGAGCTCGATCCGGCCGCCGTCCAGCTGGAGCAGGGGCTTCACGGCGAGCGCGGAACCGAACAGGGCCTGGGCGGTGCCGATGCGGCCGCCGCGGCGCAGATAGTCGAGGGTGTCGACGTAGAAGTACGCGGAGGTGCCGGCGGCCCGCTTCTCCGCCGCCGTGACGGCTTCGTCGACGGTGCCGCCCGCCTCGGCGGCCTCGGCCGCCGCGAGCGCGCAGAAACCGAGGGCCATCGCGACCATCCCGGTGTCCACCACACGCACCGGGACGGGGGCCTCCCGGGCGGCGACGACGGCCGCGTCGTAGGTGCCCGACAGTTCCGCGGAGAGGTGGAGCGAGACGATTCCGGTGGCTCCGGTCCCGGCTACCCTGCGGTAGGTTTCGGCGAACACCTCGGGGCTGGGCCGGGAGGTGGTGACAGGGCGCCGCTTCTGCAAAGCCTGGGCAAGGGAACGCGTCGAGATCTCGGTGCCCTCTTCGAGTGCCCGGTCGCCGAGGACCACGGTCAGGGGTACCGCGGTGATGCCGTGGCGCTCCACCGTCCGCGGCGGCAGGTAGGCCGTTGAATCGGTGACGATCGCGACATGGCAGGACATGAGCTGGAGGTTACCTGGCGTAGCCCGGGTGCGGCAGCCCGCCCCCGGCCGCCCGGACCCGGACCGGCCGGATCAAGTGGTGCTCTCCGGCCGGGGCTTCTTCTGCCAGGGGTACGCCCGGGGCCGGACGGGCGTAGTGATCGCGGGCTGGACCGGCTCCTCGGACGCGGCCGCCCGGGGTTGCCCGGGCCAGGTCTGGCTGTCGCCGGGACCGGCGGCGGCCTCGGGCCACGGCGGGGTCTGCGCTGCCGGGTCCGGCCGGGTCCAGTGCCGCAGGGCGTCCGCCTCGACGCCGATCTGGGTGCTCAAGGTGTCCAGGTCGTCGTCGGCGAAGCGGCGGGCCCGGTCGCGGGCCGCCCAGCGCAGCGCGTCCGCGGGCCCGGTGATCTGCTCGGTGCGGCGGCGCAGTTCGGGCAGGCGGGTGGCGAGCGTGGCCCGGTCCGGTTCCGCCTCCAGGCGCCTGAGTTCACCGTCCAGTTCGTGCCCGTGGGCGCTGAGCCGCTGGAACAGGCCGAGGGACTCCTTGAGCGACTCGTCCTCGGCGATGCCCGCGTGCAACGCGTCCTGGGTGGCCCGCATCGAGGTGCGCAGCGCGAGCCGGAGCTGGGCGATCTCGCCCGCCGGGCCGGTCTGGACCATGGACTTGGCGCGCAGCGTGTGCTCCTCGACCGTGCGCCGGGCCTGGCTGATCGTGCGGTCCACGCCGCGCTTGGCGGCACCGACAGCCTTGAAGGTGACGTACGCCCCGCCGGCGACGAAGAGCAGGAAGAGCACGGCGAATACGGCGATCACTGTTTCCACGGTGGTCCTCCTCGCTGCCCGCCACCCCGGCCGTTTCCGGGCACGGCATGGGTGGCCGTGCTCCTCAACGGTAAACGCAAGGGGCAGGCCCGGAGTTCCGGAAGAACCCCGAACCTGCCCGTAGGGGACCACCCGGAGATGGCCGCGGGTGTCACGCCGTGACGATGTTCACCAGCTTCGGCGCGCGGACGATCACCTTGCGGATCCCGGCGCCGCCCAGCGCCTTCACGACCAGCTCGTCGGCCAGGGCCGCCTTCTCCAGCTCCTCGTCGGAGATGGCGGGCGACACCTCCAGGCGGGCCTTGACCTTGCCCTTGATCTGCACGACGCAGGTCACGGTCTCGTCGACGACGTACTGCGGGTCGGCGACCGGGAAGTCCCGGTGCACGACCGAGTCGGTGTGGCCCAGCTTGCGCCACAGCTCCTCGGCGATGTGCGGGGCCAGCGGCGCGATCATCAGCACCAGCGGCTCGGCGACCGGACGCGGCACCGCACCGCCCGCCTTCGTCAGGTGGTTGTTCAGCTCGGTGACCTTGGCGATGGCCGTGTTGAAGCGCAGCCCCTCCAGGTCCTGGCGGACGCCGTCGATCGCCTTGTGCAGGACGCGCAGCGTCTCCTCGTCCGCCTCGGCGTCGGTCACGGTGACCTCGCCGGTGGCCTCGTCGACGATGTTGCGCCACAGCCGCTGCAGCAGCCTGAACTGGCCGACCACCGCGCGCGTGTCCCACGGCCGGGACACGTCCAGCGGGCCCATCGCCATCTCGTACAGGCGCAGGGTGTCGGCGCCGTACTCGGCGCAGATCTCGTCCGGAGTCACCGCGTTCTTCAGGGACTTGCCCATCTTGCCCAGCAGGCGGGTGACCTTCTCGCCCTGGTAGTAGTACTCGCCGCCCAGTTCCTCGACCTCGGCTGCGGGCACCGGGAAGCCGCGGCCGTCGCGGTAGACGTAGGCCTGGATCATGCCCTGGTTGAACAGCTTGTGGAACGGCTCGGCGGACGAGACGTGCCCCAGGTCGTACAGGACCTTCGACCAGAACCGGGCGTACAGCAGGTGCAGCACGGCGTGCTCGGCGCCGCCGACGTACAGGTCGACACCGCCGTGCGGCATGCCCGCGCGCGGGCCCATCCAGTACTGCTCGATCTGCGGGTCGACCAGCTGCTCGCTGTTGTGCGGGTCCAGGTAGCGCAGCTCGTACCAGCAGGAACCTGCCCAGTTGGGCATGGTGTTGGTCTCGCGGCGGTACTTCTTCGGCCCGTCGCCCAGGTCCAGGGTGACGTTGACCCAGTCCTCGTCGCGCGACAGCGGAGTCTCGGGCTGGGTGTCGGCGTCCTCCGGGTCGAAGGTGCGCGGCGAGTAGTCGTCGACCTCCGGCAGTTCCAGCGGCAGCATCGACTCGGGCAGCGCGTGGACGACTCCGTCCTCGTCGTAGACGATCGGGAAGGGCTCGCCCCAGTAGCGCTGGCGGCTGAACAGCCAGTCGCGCAGCCGGAAGTTGACGGTGCCCTCACCGATGCCCTTGCGGGCCAGCCACTCGGTGATGCGGGCCTTGGCCTCGGCGACGGGCAGGCCGTCCAGCTTGACGTCGTCGTTGGAGGAGTTGACGATCTTCGCGTCGTACGAGCCGAAGGCGTCCTCCCACGTCGACGTGTCCGTGCCGCGGCCGTCGGTCGGTTCGACGATGCAGACGATCGGCAGCTCGAAGGCGCGCGCGAACTCGAAGTCGCGCTGGTCGCCCGCCGGTACGGCCATGATCGCGCCGGTGCCGTAGCCCATCAGCACGTAGTCGGCGATGAAAACCGGGATCTTGTCGCCGTTGACCGGGTTGGTCGCGTACGCGCCGGTGAACACGCCGGTCTTGTCCTTGGCCTCGGCCTGCCGCTCCACGTCGGACTTGGCACCGGCCTGTGCACGGTACGCGGCGACGGCCTCGGCGGGCGTGGCATGGCCGCCGGTCCACACGTCGTGGGTGGCCTCGGGCCAGGCCTCCGGGACGAACCGGTCGACCAGCGGATGCTCGGGTGCCAGCACCATGTAGGTCGCGCCGAACAGGGTGTCCGGGCGGGTGGTGAAGACGGTGATCTTCTCGCCGTCGATCGGGAAGTCGACGCGGGCGCCCTCGCTGCGGCCGATCCAGTTGCGCTGCTGCAGCTTGATGGCCTCGGGCCAGTCCAGCTCGTTCAGGTCGTCCAGCAGCCGGTCGGCGTAGGCGGTGATACGCATGTTCCACTGGCGCAGCTTGGCCTTGAAGACGGGGAAGTTGCCGCGCTCGGAACGGCCGTCGGCGGTGACCTCCTCGTTGGCCAGTACGGTGCCCAGGCCGGGGCACCAGTTGACCGGCGCGTCGGAGGCGTAGGCCAGGCGGAACTCGCCCAGCACGTCGGCGCGCTCGGTCGCGGTCAGCTCGTGCCACGCGCGCGTGTGGCCCGGTACGGCTCGTTCACCGGACTCGAACTGGGCGATCAGCTCGGAGATGGGGCGGGCCTTGTCCGCCTCGTCGTCGTACCAGGAGTTGAAGATCTGCAGGAAGATCCACTGGGTCCACTTGTAGTAGTCCGGGTCGATCGTGGCGAACGACCGGCGCTTGTCGTGGCCCAGGCCCAGCCGGCGCAGCTGGGACTTCATGTTGTTGATGGCGGCCTCGGTGGTCACCCGGGGGTGCTCGCCGGTCTGCACGGCGTGCTGCTCGGCGGGCAGGCCGAAGGCGTCGAAGCCCAGGGTGTGCAGGACGTTGTGGCCGTTCATCCGCTGGAAGCGGGCGAAGACGTCGGTGGCGATGTAGCCCAGGGGGTGGCCGACGTGCAGGCCCGCACCGGAGGGGTACGGGAACATGTCCATGATGAACTTCTTGGGCCGGGCGACCACCTCGGGGTCACCGGCCAGGTCACCCGTGGGGTTCGGCGCCGCGTAGGTGCCGTCGGCGTCCCAGAAGTCCTGCCAGCGTGCCTCGATCTCGGCCGCCAGGGCGGCCGTGTAGCGGTGCGGCGCGGCCTCCGCCGACGTGGCGGCGGCAGCGGGGTTCGTCTCGCTCATGATCCTCAAAGCTCCATCGGTCGTCTCTGCCGGCGGCTGCGAACGTTCTAGAAACGAAAAATCCCCTCGCACAGGAGGGGACGCCGCGCCGATGCCGACCAGCCGTTCTTCCGGCGGTCGGGACTGATCAGCGCGGCCCGCTAAGCAGAAGGCGTACGGCACGCATGGCGTCAGAGTACCGCAGCGCTTGAGCAAGCCGCGACGCGCTTACGTATCAATGGTTGACACGTGTGTCTGAGGCGACCATCGGGACGAGAGTTGAACCAGGTTCAAAAATTACTTCGCGTAACGTCCGCTAGGGGACATCACAAGGGCCGCATCGCTCTTTGATAACAACGCAATAACTCAAACCTCGTACTGATCGGTATGGCGCCACTTAGGCTGCGGCACCGGGACCGCTTTCCCGAACTGCTCGGAGTTGCCCCCATGAACCCTCGTCGTAGTAACAGCTCGCTTCCCAAGCCAGGCCGCTCGGCCTGGGGGGTGGCGTCCGCTGTCGTCCTGTTGCTCATACCCGTGGTTGTGCTGACCGGAGGCAGCCAGTTCCAATCGTTCCTGAACTTCGGTGCGGGCGTGCTCTCGCTCGTCTCGCTGAGCTGCTCGGTGATCTGGGGTCTGATCGCACAGGACCGCATCTTCCTCAACACCCGCCAGCGGATCGTCGGCCAGGCGGTGCACCGGACGACCGCGGTCGCCTCGATCGCGTTCCTGCTGGTGCACATCGTCACGAAGATCGCACTGGATCACACCGTGGTGATCGCCGCGATCATTCCGTTCTCGCTCGGCATCACCGGAAGCGCCGGCCTGATCGGACTCGGGTCGCTGGCCGGACTGCTGATGATCTTCGTGGGTGTCACCGGCGCCCTGCGCAGCAATTTCGCCGCCCCCGCCGTCGTCGCGGCCCGCTGGCGGGCCATGCACATGCTGGCCTACCCGGCCTGGTGCGCCGCCCTCATCCACGGCCTGTACGCGGGCCGCGCGGCGAAGCCGTTCTTCATGATCTCGTACGACCTGTGCCTGGTCGGCGTGATGGCGGCGCTGGCGCTGCGCGCCGCCCCGCGCCCCTTCAAGCGGAAGGTCGCCGACCGTCTCGTCTCCGTCCTCGGCAGTTCGGAACGGCCGGAGCTGGACGATCTGGATGCCAGCCGTGCCCGGGTGGGCGAGTCCGGGCTGCCGGGCTACGAGGTCACGCGTGAGCGCGAGCCGAGGCCGTCGCGCGGCGGCAGGGCGGCCTCGGAGCCTAACCCGCTGTTCCCGTCCGCGTCGGCCGCCGCATCCGGCCCCGAGCCGGCGTCCGGCTTCGCCGCCGCCTACCGCGCGACGGCCGCGCCCGGCCAGCCCCAGTCGCCGTTCGCGGCCGGCCAGACCGCGCGCATGGAGCGCGTGGACGGCCCGTCCGGCACCACGGGCAGCTGGCCGATCCCGTCGCCGCCGCCGGTCGGCGAGGCACCCCGGTCGGCGTACGACCCGATGCAGGACACCGGATACAACATCCCGGCCTATGGCAATCCGGGCGCCGGCGGCGTGGGCGGACGTGATGTGTACGACACGGGTGAGACGAATGCCCGGTACGGGACGTACAACTCGAATGACACGTACAACAGCGGTCCCGCCAACGAACCACCGCCCGGCGCATCCTTCGACGCCCCGGGTTCGGGCGAACCTTGGAACACGCCTTCCGGAGGCTATAGGTGAACGAGGCCCTGCCCGACGTCCCAGAAGTCCGCGTGGTCGGTCTTCCTCAGCTCACGTCGGGCTTCGACCTTGTCGAAAGACTCGATCTGCCCATGCACCTCAAGGTGCACGGGCCGCTCGAACCCCTGGGCGGGGAGCAGCTCGCGCAGCTCTCCGAACGCATCAACCTGAAGGGCCGGGGCGGCGCGGGCTTCCCCTTCCACAAGAAGCTGCGTTCGGTCGCCGAAGCCGCGATCAAGCGCGGTGTACGGCCGGTCGTCGTCGTCAACGGCAGTGAGGACGAGCCGGCCTGCCGCAAGGACACGGTGCTGATCAACCGTGCCCCGCATCTGATCCTGGACGGCGCGCTGCTGTGCGCCGAGGCGCTGGGCGCCCGCACGCTCGTGGTGGGGGTCACCCGGGAGTCCACGCAGCGCTCCATGGAGCAGGCGCTCGCCGAGCGCGGCCTGAGCAACGGCCGGCGTTCGGCACTGAAGGCGTTCGTCCAGCGCAACCCGGTCCGCATGGTCACCGGCGCCGCCGCGTCGCTGATCCGGTCGATCGACGGCGGCCCGGCGATCCCGCCCGGCCGCAAGACCAGTGCCTCGCAGAACGGTGTCGGCGGCGCCCCCACCCTGCTGTCGAACGCGGAGACGTTCGCGCAGCTGGCGATCGCCGCCCGGATCGGCCCGGAGCGCTACGGCAACACCGGCCTGTACGACGAGCCGGGCACCGTCATGCTGACGGTCTCCGGCGCGGTCGCCCGCCCCATGGTGATCGAGGTGCCCACGGGTGTGCCGCTGCGCTACGTCCTGCAGCTGGCCGGTGCGCCGCCGGTGCCGCAGGGTGTGCTGACCGGCGGCTACCACGGCAAGTGGATCGACGCGGCCACGGTCAACGAGGCGATCGTCTCCCGCAACTCGCTCGACGCGGTGGGCGGTGCGCTGGGCGCCGGCGCCATCCTGCCGATCACGCAGGAGACCTGCCCGCTGGGCGAGTCGCTGCGGGTCGCCCAGTGGCTGGCGGAGGAGAGCGCGGGACAGTGCGGTCCCTGCTACCTGGGTCTGCCGGCGGCCGCGCGCGGCATGGAGGACATCCTCAACGGCGGCGGACCGGCCGCCCTGGAGGCGCTCAAGCAGGTCGCGAAGAACGTGAAACGGCGCGGCGCGTGCTCGCACCCGGACGGCTCCGCGATGTTCCTCGAGTCGACGATCAAGGCGTTCACCGACGACCTCGCCGCGCACGTTCTGGGAAACGGCTGCGGGCGGCCCGTGGAGGGCGTTCTGCCGCTCTTCGAGGACGGCAAGATGCCTACGGGCATCCCGGGCGGCGGAGAGCCCGAGGACAACGGCGGCGGCAGCCGGCAGAAGATCTACGTCGACTGGACGCTGTGCCGGGGCCACGGTCTGTGCGCGGACATCCTCCCGGAGGTCTTCGAGCTGGGCGCGGACGGGTTCCCGACGGTCGCGCAGGCGAAGGTGCCCCGGTTCGCGGAGGCCAAGGCGCTGCGGGCGGTGCGCCGCTGCCCGGCGCTCGCCCTGCGCCTGGAGGAGGACACGCGCTCGCAGGCGCCGGCCAAGAACCTGCCGGTTCTCTCGCAGGGCCGCGGCCGCCGGGCGCTGGGACGCTGATCGCACGTTCGCGCGTACGTGGGGCGGGTCACCCTGACCGGGTGGCCCGCCCCACGTGTGCGGGAGTCGTCCACCGGGGAAGGTCCCCGCGGACGGGGTTTCCGCGCGTTTTCAGGACAATGCCTGCCGAGACAACGCCGAAGGCGGACCATCCGTTCGGATGGTCCGCCTTCGACTTCTGTGGAGCTAAGGAGAATTGAACTCCTGACCTCCTGCATGCCATGCAGGCGCTCTACCAACTGAGCTATAGCCCCGTGTTCTGGTCCGCCCGGTTTCCCTGGCGGCGACGCCAACATTACACGGTCGAAGGGGTGCACCACCAAATCGTTTCCGTTCTGTACGGATACGGACGCTAGTGTCGGGCTTCGTGACCGTGATCGCGTTCTCCGAGACCCGGCGCCGGCTGCCGGTGGCACTGGGGGCGTGTCTCCTGTCGTTCACGGCGTTCTGGGTGGCCCAGCGGGCCGCGCACGTGTCGATGATCGACCTGATGGTCTACCGGGCGGAGGGGGCGACCGTCCGCGCGGGCGGCGATCTCTACGCGCTGCGTACGACGGCGGCTCATCTGCCGTCCACCTACCCGCCGTTCGCGGCGCTGCTGTTCGTCCCGCTGACGCTGCTGGACGTCACGGGCGTGCGGACCCTGGCGACGGCCGGGAACCTGGTCCTGCTGCTGGTGTTCGTCGGGCTGTCGATGCGGCTCGTCGGGCACGCGCGCGTGGAGCACGTCCTGTGGGTCGCGGCGGCCGCGGTGTGGTGCGAGCCGGTGTGGACGACCGTGCGCTACGGGCAGGTCAATCTGCTGCTGGCGGTACTGGTGCTGTGGGATCTGTCACGCCGTCCCGCCGAACAGCCGGACCGCTGGGCGGGGGTGGGTGTCGGGCTCGCGGCGGCGGTCAAGCTGACCCCCGCCCTGTTCGCGGTGTTCCTGCTCGTCACCGGCCTGGCCGCGCGCCGTGCGGGACGGGACGGCGGCCCGTGGCTGCGGCACGCGCGCGGGGCGGCCGCCGTCTTCGCGGGCGCGACGCTGCTGGCGGCGGCCGTCCTGCCGTACGACTCGTGGCGGTTCTGGACGGGGATGGTGTTCCGGACGGGACGGGTGGGGCGGGCCGAGGAGACCGCGAATCAGGCCCTGCGTGGCGTTCTGGCGCGTCTGCTGCACACTCCCGACCCGGGAGCCCTGTGGGCCGCCGCGGCGGCCCTGACGGCCCTCCTGGGGCTCGCGGTGGCGGTGGCGGCGGAGCTGCGCGGCCGGCGGGCCTGGGCGGTGGCCGCCTGCGCGGTGACCGCGCTGCTGATCAGCCCGGTGTCCTGGTCGCACCACTGGGTGTGGTGCGTGCCGGTCGTGCTGCTGCTGTGGACCCGCGGGCACCGGACGGTGGCCGCGGGCACGTTGCTGGTCTTCTGCTCGTACGCCCTGTGGTGGGTGCCGCACGGGCAGGGGCGGCCCGAACTGCACCAGAACGCCGTCGCCTTGACGCTTTCGGCGCTCTACACGGTCACCGGGGTGCTGTTCCTGGCGCTCGCCCGGACATCGTTGCCGAGGCCGGGTCCCGGTCAGGCCGTGACGAACGAGTAGAAGCGCTTGAGCGTGCAGTGCTCTTCGAGGAGCCGGCCGTAGATCGGCTCGCCCTCCAGCTCACGGTAGGTCTCGATCGGGTCGCCTTTTATGATCAGCGCCCGCGCGCATTCCTCGCACCAGTACTGGTAGTCGGGGTTGATCGGCTCCATGTCGCGGACGATGGGGGTACCGCTCCCGCACCAGTCGCACTTCCGCCTGTGTGCACCCATCGATCAGCTCCAGCTGTGGCCGCAGGCCGTGCACACGTAGGAGATCCCGCCGTTGTCGCCGAGCACCTGGGCGACATGCGCGGAACCGCAGGAAGGGCAGAGCAGCCGGGTGGTCGTGTCCCGTATCAACGCTGCACCGAGGAGGTGGCCGCCCTCCCCAAGGATGCTCGCAGGCATCGCTACTCCTCCCGTCGGGCCGCGCCCCCTTCCGGCCGTTTGATTCTGCCACGGCCGGACCAATACGGTCAGCGACGCCTCAGTACCAGTCCGGACACGGCACCCGCGGCCGCCGTCGCGGCGAGTGCCCATGCGCAGGCTGACAGCGCCTCCGCAGAGGTATACGCCTGCGGGCCCCGAACTGACTCAAGCCGGTTCAGGAACAGTGTGCCGAACGCGGCGACGCCGAGGAGCTGGCCGAGCTGGGTGACGGTCGCGAGGAATCCGCTGGCGTCCGCGGCGTCCTCGGGGCGCACGGTTGCGAGCGCGCCGGTGAGCGTGGGGCTGAACGCGAGCGCGAGCCCCGCGCCCACACCGGCGTACGCCACATAGAGCTGTGCGCCCCCGTCGCCGCCCCCGTGGAACGCCAGCCCGACCCCGGCCGCGCCCAGCGCGGTGAGCACGAACCCGGCCGGGGTCAGTGCCCGCTGCCAGGCGGCCGGCCACCTGCGCCAGGTGAGGGCGACCGCGCCGAACACGACGGCGGTCGGCGCGAAGGTGAGACCGGCGCGCAGCGCGCTGTAGCCGAGGCCGCTCTGGACGTGCAGGGTGAGAGTGAAGAGGAATCCGGCATTGACGGCCATCACGGCGAGGATCCGCAGGACGGCCAGGCCCATGCCGGGGTGGCGCAGCACCCGGGGCGCAACGATGGGTGCGCCCCCGCGCCGGGCCAGGCTCGCCTCGTATCCGCAGAACAGCGCGAACAGGAGCACGGCGGCGGCCAGGGACAGCCAGGACCACAGCGGCCAGTCCTCCTCCTGACCGAGCACCAGCGGGACCGTCAGCAGCGACACGGCGGCCGCCAGCAGGACCAGGCCGGGCAGGTCCATGCCGCGGGCCCGCTCGGGACCGGATCCGGCGCCGGCCGGCAGGACACGCCGGCCGAGGACCAGGAGCACGGCGCCGACGGGCACGTTGACGAGGAACACCGGCCGCCAGCCGGTGCCGAACAGGTCGGCGCTGACCAGGACGCCGCCGATGATCTGGCCGGCGGCCGCACCGACCGCGAGGACCGCGGAGTAGGCGCCGAGCGCCCGTATGCGGGCCTCGCCGGTGAAGGCGCGCTGGATGATGCTGAGGACCTGCGGGATCATCACCGCCGATCCGGCGCCCTGCACCAGCCGGAACACGATCAGCTCGGTGGCCCCCTGGGCCAGGCCGCAGGCGAGCGACGCCGCGGTGAACAGGGCGAGGCCGCAGAGGTGGACCCGGCCGTGGCCGAGCAGGTCGCCGAGCCGGGCGCCGGTGATCAGCAGCACCGAGTAGGTGATGGCGTAGCCGGCCACGACCAGCTGCAAGTCGGCGCCCGAGGCGTGGAGTTCGGAACCCATGGTGGGGGCCGCGACGTTCACGATGAAGACGTCCAGCACGGCCATGAACAGGGCCGCGAGGACGACCGCGAGGAGCAGCCGGGGCCGGTTGTCAGTGCCGGATGCTTCCCTTTTCGCAGGGGTCGCGGCGGGTGCGGGACCTGGTCCCGTCCGGGATGTCGTCGTCATGCCACCGAGCGTGGCGGCGGGCCGGTACGGGTGCCGAGAGCCCGCCGATGCTGGTACTGGCAGCACCTGGCAGCCGGCCGGGGCTGCGCCGACGATGGAGACGTGACGACGGGGGACGTGACGATGCCGACGACAGCACACCGCCGCAGGCCGGAGCTGGCCGCGTTCCTGCGCAGCAGGCGGGCCCGGGTGCAGCCGGCGGACGTCGGGATGCCACCGGGGCTGCGGCGGCGCACGCCGGGGCTGCGCCGCGAGGAGGTCGCCCAGCTCTCGGGCGTGGGCGTGACCTGGTACACGTGGCTGGAGCAGGGCCGGCCGATCAACGCGTCGGCGCAGGTGCTGGACGCGGTGGCGCGGACCCTGATGCTCGACCCGCCGGAGCGGGAGCATCTGTACCGGCTGGCGGAGGTGCCGTTCGCCCCGGTGCCGGAGGGGCTGTCCCGGTCGGTCGGCGCGGAGGTGCAGGGCATCATCGACACGCTGGACCCGCTGATGGCGGTGGTGTACACCTCGCGCTACGACGTGCTGGCCACCAACGCGGCCTACCGGGACCTGTTCCTGGTGCCGGAGACGGTGCGGATCGGTGTGCCGAACGTGCTGTGGACGCTGTTCACGGTCCCGGAGGAGACCAGCCCGGTCGTCCATCTGCAGCGTGAACTGCCGGTGATGGTGGCGACCCTGCGTTCGTCCTACGGCAGACATGTCGGCGAGCCGGCCTGGGAGGACTTCATACAGGCGCTGTCCCAGGCCAGTGGGTACTTCGCCCGGTTGTGGGAGAGCGGGGCGGTGGCGCAGCCGGGGCCGCGGGTGAAGACGTTCCGTCATGAGGCGGTGGGCGAGCTGCGGATGACGTCGCAGTCGTTGTCGATCGACGGGATGCCGGAGGCGCGGATCGTGGTCTACACGCCGGAGGACGAACGGACGCGCCAGCGGGTGGCGTTGCTGCGGGAGCGCAGGCAGCGGCTGTGGCCGGTGACGGAGGAAGAGGCCGCGGAGATCCTCCGGGAGTGGAACACAGAAAATCCCGCCCTCTGAAGAGGACGGGATTCCGTCACCGATCTTTGACAACTCGACAGTGTCGTCGACAGTGTGCGAAGTGCCGATCTGTGGAGCTAAGGAGAATTGAACTCCTGACCTCCTGCATGCCATGCAGGCGCTCTACCAACTGAGCTATAGCCCCTCGTGTTCTTCCCGCCTTTCCGCTCGGCGGGGCGAACAAGAAGAACTTTAGCCTGCGACCTGCCGGAAAGTGAAATCCGGGCTCCGGGCGGACCGGGGGGCCGCGGGCTCCTCAGTCGTCGTCGCCGAGCACGGGCTCCGGGAGGGTGCCGGCGTTGTGCTCAAGGAGCCGCCAGCCGCGGGCGCCTTCGCCGAGCACGGACCAGCAGCAGTTGGTGAGACCGCCGAGGCTCTCCCAGTGCCGGGACTCAAGGCCGAGGAGCCGTCCGATGGTGGTGCGGATGGTGCCGCCGTGGCTGACGACCACGAGGGTGCCGTCCTCGGGGAGCTTCTCGGCGTGCCGGAGCACGACGGGGGCGGCCCGGTCGGCGACCTCGGTCTCCAGTTCGCCGCCGCCGCGGCGGACCGGCTCGCCGCGCTTCCACGCGGCGTACTCGTCGCCGTGGCGGGCGATGATCTCCTCGTGGGTGAGGCCCTGCCACACGCCCGCGTAGGTCTCCCGCAGTCCCTCGTCGTGGATCACGTCGAGGCCGGTGAGGGCGGCCAGCTGGGCGGCCGTGTCTGCGGCGCGCCGCAGGTCGGAGGCGACGATCGCGTCCGGGCCGAGGGAGGCGAGCAGGCGGGCCGCGCGGCGGGCCTGGCCGATGCCGGTCTCGGTGAGCTCGACGTCGGTGGAGCCCTGGAAGCGGCGCTCCACGTTCCAGGCGGTCTGGCCGTGCCGCCACAGGATGATGCGGCGGCCGCGGCCCCTGCGGTCGGTCACCTCGCCCGTGGCGCTCATCACCAGTCCCCGTCCGGCTCGCCGGAGTCCTCGGCGGCCTGCAGCCTGGCGTGCTCCGCCGCCTTGCCGCGGGTGGCCTTGGCGTCGGCGGGCAGCTCGATCTCGGGGCAGTCCTTCCACAGCCGTTCCAGGGCGTAGAAGACGCGCTCCTCGCTGTGCTGGACGTGGACGACGATGTCGACGTAGTCGAGCAGGATCCAGCGGGACTCGCGGTCGCCCTCGCGGCGCACCGGCTTGGCGCCGAGTTCCTTCTGGAGGCGTTCCTCGATCTCGTCGACGATCGACTTGACCTGGCGGTCGTTGGGCGCGGAGGCCAGCAGGAAGGCGTCCGTGATCGACAGGACGTCGCTGACGTCGTAGGCGATGACGTCGTGGGCGAGCTTGTCGGCGGCCGCCTGGGCGGCGGCGGTGATGAGCTCGTGGGAACGGTCGGTTGCGGTCACTGCGTGGCTTTCCTTCGGCGGTCGTTTGACCTCAAGGGTCTCACGGACCGCCGGGCGCACCCCACGTGATTACCGGGTCACGTGGGGTGCGGTGGGCCGCCTCAGGTGGAGGACGGCTTGTAGTCCTGGCCGAGGACGACGGAGACGTCCGCGCCGGAGCCGACCGTGCCCTTGCGGACGGCACCGGTGCCGAGGCCGAGGGTCTTGGCGACCTCGGTGGCGTTCTCCTTGTCGGCGGCGTCGGAGTACAGCACCTCGGAGGCGGTCCGGGTACCGGAGGCGGTACCGCCTTCCAGGAAGGTGTAGCCGCCGTTGACGAGGACCACGCGGGCCTTCTCGGTGTCGTCCTTGACGCCGGTGGCGTTCTGGACGGAGACGCGCACCGCGGATCCCGCCGACGGGCTCTTGGCGGTGCCGCCGAGGATGTCCTTGACGACGCTGGAGCTGGTCTCGGCGCTGAGGGTGCCGTCGCTCTGCACGGGCAGCAGGGCGGTCTTGTAGTCGCCGTCCTTGGCGAGCTCGGCGAGCTTGGCGAGGAAGGTGCCGAGGTCCTTGTCGGTGAGGGACGGGTCGAGGATCTGCGCGAGGGTCTGCACGGTGGTCGTCGCGGCGGAGGCGTCGGAGGACAGCTTGCGCAGCACCCCCTGCATGACCTGCCCGAACCGCTCCAGCTGGGCGTTCTGGGCCTCGCCGGAGGCGCGGTAGGTGGCGTAGGCGACGGCGGCCTTGCCCCCGAGGGTCTGGTCCTTGCCCTGGTGGACGAGGGGCTCCTCGCCCTTCTTCTTGGCGTCCGGGTCGGGGACGTCGGCGTTGGTGTCGATGTCGATGTTGCCGACGAGATCGACGAGGTTCTGCAGGTAGGGCGTGTCCAGGCGCCAGGTCCCCTCGATGTTGGTGCCGAGGACGGTGTCGAGCTGGTCGCGGGTGCCGGAGGAGCCGTCGCCGTCGACGGACTTGGCGAGGGTCGTGGTGGTGCCGTCGTCGTCGGTGAGGGCGAGGGAGTTGGGCAGCAGGACGGTGCTGCCCTGCTTGGTGGTGGTGTTGTCGACGAGCAGCACGGTCGAGGTGCCGCCGCCACCGGTGTTGTGCAGGTGGACGACGATCACGTCGCGTTTCTGGGCGGCCGGCGAGATCGTCGTGCCGCCCTTGGCGGTGGAGGAGGACAGACCGGGGATCTTTCCGGCGTACCAGAGGTAGCCGACGCCTCCGGCGGCGACCAGGGCGAGGACGACGACCAGGGCGATCATCCGGCTGCGGGCGCGGCGTTTGGCCTCCTCTCGGCGCTCGGTGCGGTTCTCGGTGAAGTTCAGCCAGTCGATGACGTCCTCGGAGTCGCCGTCTGGCTGTTCGACGAACGCGAACTGGCCGGTGTGGTAGTCCCGTTCGTCGTCGTCCTGCCGGGGAACGGTGGCGTGGTCGGCCGGTCCGGCCTGCTGCGGGATGTGCGCGGTCTGCTCGGCGACCCGGGGCTGCCGGCCGCCGGCGGCTGCCTGCCCGTAGGGGTCGTGGGCGGTGTGGCCGCCGGTGCCGTACGGGTCGTAGGCGGGCGTGACCGGCTGCCGGCCGGTGTCGTGGACGGGTGCCTGCTGCCCGGTGTCGTACGACGGGGCGGCCTGCTGCCCGCCGCCGGCGTACGGGTCGTAGCCGTAGCCCTGCCCCTGCCCCTGGCCCTGGCCTGCGTACGGGTCGTACGGCTGCTGCTGTTGTGCGGGGATCTGGCGGTACACCGGCTGCCCGTACTCGTCGTAGCCGACGAGTTCGTACTGGTCGCTTCCGTAGCCCGCGTCGTATCGGTCGTTCACCGGTGCCCCTCTCGGCTCACTCGCCGCGGTACAGCTCGCGCTTGTCGATGTAGCGCACGACTCCGTCCGGCACCATGTACCAGATGGGGTCGCTCTTGGCGACTCTCGCACGGCAGTCTGTGGAGGAGATGGCGAGCGCGGGAACCTCCACCAGCGAGACGCCGCCCTCCGGAAGACCGCGGTCGGTCAGATGGTGGCCGGGCCGGGTGCAGCCGATGAAGTGGGCCAGGGAGAAGAGCTCCTCCGAGTCCCGCCAGGTGAGGATCTGCCCGAGCGCGTCGGCGCCGGTGATGAAGAACAGGTCGGTGTCGGGGTTGAGGGCGCGCAGGTCGCGCAGGGTGTCGACGGTGTAGGTGGGGCCGCCGCGGTCGATGTCGATGCGGCTGACGGAGAACTGCGGGTTCTCCGCGGTCGCGATGACCGTCATCAGGTAGCGGTCCTCGGCCGGTGACACGGCGCGGGAGGTCTTCTGCCAGGGCTGCCCGGTGGGCACGAAGACCACCTCGTCGAGGTGGAACTGGGCGGCGACCTCGCTGGCCGCCACGAGGTGCCCGTGGTGGATCGGGTCGAACGTTCCGCCCATGACGCCGAGGCGGCGCTTGCCGGTGTGCGCGGGGCCCGCCGGTGTGTACCGCGGCCGTGTCGCCATGTCGTCGGCCTCGTCAGCTGCCGGACCGGTAGGCATGTCCTGCTCTCCCATGCGTGCAGACCCTACCGGCCCGGTCCGTGGGCCCCGCCCGGAGGACCGGTGCCGGGCTCGGCGTCCGGCTCAGCGGTCGCGGTTGAAGCGGGTGGTGATCCACAGCAGGAGCAGCAGGATGACGAAGGCGCTGCCGCCGGTGACGGCCGGATTGAGGCTGTTGTGGTTGCCGCCGTGCTCCTCGCCCTCTGCGGCGAGGGTGACCAACTGGGCAGCGGCGCTGTGGAGATTCATCATCTGCGGCAGGACCTATCGCGTGTGGACGGGATAAAGATGTCGGCTCATCGTATGCGGGCGCCCCGGCGGCGATCACGCCGACTCCTCCATCGGGGAACGATCCCGGCGGCTCAGTCGTCCTTCTGTTTGTACCCGCGCAACAGGAACCAGGCGGTCAATGCGCAGCCGACGAACATGACGACGATGACGACCCGGAGCAGATCGCCCGAGCCCTGGTGCTGGGCGGCGCTCGCGGCCTGGGTGAGCCAGGCGGCCGGGGGGTGGTGCTCCATGAGGACTCCTTCGGCTGTACTGCCCGACCACGGTATCTCCGCCTAGGCTGGGCCCAGCCCCGGGGGCACGGCAGACACTCACGCACATGGGGGATGACATGTCCGACGACGGCCACGAGCAGAACGGGCACGAGCGCGTGCCGAGCAGGCAGCGCAGGCGGTTCCCGGGGATCTCCTCGCGTGCGTACGAGCATCCCGCGGACCGCTCCGCGCTGGTGGCGCTGCGGAAGCTGAGCGGTTTCGACGCGGTCTTCAAGGCGCTCAGCGGGCTGCTTCCGGAGCGGAGCCTGAGGCTGCTGTTCCTGTCCGACTCGGTCCGGGTGTCCGACCAGCAGTTCACACATCTGAACGACATGTTGCGGGACGCCTGTTACATCCTGGACCTGGAGAAGGTCCCGCCGATGTACGTGACGCAGGATCCGCAGCCGAACGCGATGTGTATCGGCCTGGACGAGCCGATCATCGTGGTGACCACGGGTCTGGTGGAGCTCCTCGACGAGGAGGAGATGCGGGCGGTCGTCGGCCACGAGGTGGGGCACGCGCTGTCCGGGCATTCGGTGTACCGCACGATCCTGCTGTTCCTGACCAGCCTCGCGCTCAAGGTCGCCTGGATCCCGCTGGGCAACCTGGCGATCCTGGCGATCGTGACGGCCCTGCGGGAGTGGTTCCGCAAGTCGGAGCTGTCCGCCGACCGGGCCGGGCTGCTGGTGGGCCAGGACCTGCGGGCGTCGATGCGCGGCCTGATGAAGATCGCGGGCGGCAACCACCTGCACGAGATGAACGTGGACGCGTTCCTGCAGCAGGCCGAGGAGTACGAGGCGGGCGGCGACCTGCGCGACTCGGTCCTGAAGATCCTGAACGTGCTGCCGCGCTCGCACCCGTTCACCACGGTCCGCGCGGCCGAGCTGAAGAAGTGGGCCGCCTCCCGCGACTACCAGCGGATCATGGACGGTCACTACCCCCGGCGGGCCGAGGACAAGGACACCTCGGTCGGTGACTCGTTCAAGGAGTCCGCGGCGAGCTACGCCAGTGACGTGAAGACCTCCAAGGACCCGCTGATGAAGCTGGTCTCGGACTTCGCGGGCGGGGCGGGAAACCTGGGCGGCCGGGTGAAGCGCGGCTTCGACGGGTTCACGAGCGCGCCCCCGCCGAAGGACACGCCGCCCCGGGACACTCCCCCGGAGCCGGAGGGCGGCCAGGCGTAGCGGAGGCCGCACCCGTCAGGCAGGAGCCGGCCCCCCCGTCAGGCAGGAGCCGGCCCCGTCGCCGGCAGCGGGAAGGCCCGCGCCGCATGCCGGGTCCGGCCCGGTCAAACCTGCGGATGGGGGCCGTTCAGAGCTTCGGTTCGGCCGCGGTGGACAGCGTCCCGCACAGGGCGGTGGCGCTGTCCGTGGCGAACGGGTTCGTGCCCGCGGGGCCGCCCGCCTTGGCCGTCTGGCCGGCCAGCAGGGGGTGCAGGTGGTCGGCGGCGTCCTCGGCGCAGGACAGGGGGCCAGCCTGGACGTAGGAGACGACCAGCTGGGTCTGGTGCAGGCGCAGGTCGTCACGGTCGAAGCGGAAGGTCAGCTGGCGGCGCACGGTGAACAGGGAGGCCTGGGCGCCGGCCGGGGCGCCGGTGGGCCGCAGCGCGTACACGAAGGTGTGGTCGGCGGTGACCTCCAGGGTGGCCGGGTCGGTCTCGGTGGCCGTCAGGTTGCCCTGGACGCGGATCCTGGGGTCGGCGAGTTCGGCGCGGGTGGGGTCGAAGCGGACCAGCCATCCGGTGGGGGCGTGCCGGCCGTCCGCCGCGGGGTGGTCGACGCTCTGGTCGAACTGGTCGAGCTGACCGGGGTCGAGCAGCGCCCGCGCGGGCCGTACCTCGCTGCTGTCGAGGACCTCGGGGTAGAGCGAGGAGCGGACCAGGTAGTCCTTGGCCGTGGTCAGGGCGGTGACGACCTGGCTGTCGGAGAAGTGCGCGGTGCTCCGGGCGGCCGGCAGCGGTATCCCCTCGGCGCCGACCTCGTACTGCGCGGCCGGGCTGTGCGCGAACAGCGTCTCGGCGTCGGGGGCGCCGGGCACCCTGCCCTGCGGGGAGAGCGGGATGACGGTCATCCGCAGCGGTTCGGCGGGCTGCTGGGTCTCGTCGGTGCCGTAGGGGTGGCGGACGCCCATGTAGATCGCGGTGCCGAAGGCGACGAGGATCAGCACGACGAGTATCAGGGCCTGCCGGGTGAGGCCCCGGCGCAGCGGCGGGCGACGGCGCACGGCGGGCGCGTGGTCGGTCATGCGTTCGCGTGCGGAGGACTCCTGGAGGCGGGCAGCGCGGACGAACGATTCGTCGAAGACGACGGATCGGTACTCGTCCTCGCCACCCACGGGGCCGCCCTCGGGTGTCCCCTCAGGTGGGTCTCCTGGCCCGCCCATACTTTCAGAGTAGGTCTCGGGAGCCTCAGGTAAACGCCCTGCTACACGACAACTTCTGACAGGTTCTCACCAGGACTGCCACCAGGGCGGCCGCAACCGCTCAGGGGGTGCGCGGGACCACGGAGACCGCCGGCTTGGCGGACTGGGAGTAGTCGGCGGACACGGAGGGTGCCGCCGCGGTGCCCTGTTCCTGGCCGGTGGAGGGGGGCCTGGGGACCTGGTCGCGGCTGCCGCCCGAGGAGGCGCTGCGGTAGACCGCGGCGAAGGCGAGCGCGACCATGCCGATGCCCATGACGAGGGCGAGCACCCAGGCGACGGGACGGTGCCAGCGGACGTGTTTGCCGTACGTCCCGGCGGCGCCGTACCGGTCCTCGACTACGTCGGTGTCGTCCAGGTCGTCGAGTTCGCCGCCGAGGTCGGTGCCGTCCGGGCTGTAGCGGTCGTCGTATCGCTCGCCTCTGGCGTGGGCGCGGCGGGCCTCGGCCTCGGAGGCCTCTGCTCTGGCCTGGGCTGCGGCAAGGAGGCGTTCGACGGCGGTCGGCTCGTGGACCACGGCCGCCTTCACGAAGGCCTCGTCGAAGACCACGGAGCCGAACTCTTCGTCCGACATTCCGTGGTCATGGTCGTCGTCGGGCTCCCAGCCGTCAGGGAACGGCGTGCCCCCCACGTCCTCCGGCACGGATCCAGAGTAGACCTGGGGGGTCAATTTGGGCAGACGGTATGGAAATTCATAGCCCGGTGAGACGCCTCTCACGCTCGCCCGGGGCCGCGTACGCCCCGCCGCGCGCCCGCACGCCGTACCGGAGGGCGCGGCTGGGCCGTACGGGTGTCAGCGGCGGACGTGGCCGTCGCCGGTGACGATGTACTTGGTGCTGGTCAGCTCCGGCAGGCCCATGGGGCCGCGGGCGTGCAGCTTCTGGGTGGAGATGCCGATCTCGGCGCCGAAGCCGAACTGGCCGCCGTCGGTGAAACGCGTGGAGGCGTTCACGGCGACCGTGGTGGAGTCGACCAGCTGGGTGAAGCGGCGGGCGGCCTGCTGAGAGGTGGTGACGATGGCCTCGGTGTGCCCGGAGGTCCACAGCCGGATGTGCTCGACGGCCTTGTCGAGGGAGTCGACGACGGCGGCGGCGATGTCGTACGAGAGGTACTCGGTCTCCCAGTCCTCCGGGACCGCCTCGACGACGGTGGCCTTGGAGTCCTTGGCGTGGGCGAGGACGCGCTCGTCGCCGTGCACGGTGACGCCGGCCTCGGCGAGGGCGTCCAGGGCGCGCGGCAGGAACTCGGCGGCGATGTCCTGGTGGACGAGGAGGGTCTCGGCGGCGTTGCAGACGCTGACCCGCTGCGCCTTGGAGTTGATCAGGATGTCGATCGCCATGTCGATGTCGGCATGGGCGTCGACGTAGACGTGGCAGTTGCCCGTGCCGGTCTCGATGACCGGGACCTTGGACTCCATGACGACGGTCTGGATGAGGGAGGCGCCGCCGCGCGGGATGAGGACGTCGACGAGGCCGCGGGCGCGCATCAGCTCGTGGACGGACTCGCGGCCCTCGCCGGGCACCAGCTGGACGGCGTCGGCGGGCAGCCCGGCACCGCCGACGGCGTCGCGCAGGACGCGGACGAGGGCGGTGTTGGACGCGTGGGCGGAGGCGGAACCGCGCAGCAGGACGGCGTTGCCGGACTTCAGGCAGAGCGCGGCGGCGTCTACGGTGACGTTCGGGCGGGCCTCGTAGATGATGCCGACGACGCCGAGCGGGACGCGGACCTGGCGCAGGTCGATGCCGTTGGGGAGGGTGGAGCCGCGGACGACCTCGCCGACCGGGTCGGGCAGCTTCGCCACGTCGCGCACGTCGGAGGCGATGGCGCGGACCCGCTCCGGGGTGAGGGTCAGGCGGTCGACGATCGCCTCGCTGGTGCCGTTCTCGCGGGCCTTGGCGATGTCCTTGGCGTTGGCCTCGACGATCTCGCTGGTACGTACCTCCAGAGCGTCCGCGACGGCGAGCAGCGCGTCGTCCTTCACGGCCCGCGGGAGCGGCGCGAGGTCGGCGGCGGCGGCCTTGGCACGGTAGGCGGCCTGGGTGACCGGGGACATGGCGTCGTACGGCGAGAGCGTGGTCATGAGGGAAGGGTAGTGCGCCCCGGCGGGCCGTGAACGCGTCATCCCACACCGCGAGACGTGGCCCAAAACGGGTGATTACCGGCCGGCGGCGGAGGCCGTGACCGAAGTGCCGGCGGGGTCGGAGGGGTCAGAAGGGGTGGATGCCGACCGGTGTCGCGGGCGGCGGGCCGTAGCCCTCGGCGACGCGCTGGTGGTAGGTGGCGCGGTCGACGACCTCGAGGCCGACGATCTCCCAGGCGGGCAGACCGGCGGTCTGGCGGTGCTCGCCCCACAGGCGCAGGGCGACGGCGGCGGCGTCGTGGAGGTCGCGGGCCTCTTCCCAGTAGCGGATCTCGGCGTGGTCGCAGGCGTAGCGGCTGGTGAGGAGGAACGGGTGGTCGTGGGCCAGCTGTTCGAGTCCGCGGCGCAACTCCGGCAGGGGGACCTCGGCACCGCAGACGCTGAGGGTGACGTGCCACAGGCGTGGCAGGTCCTTCGGCTCCTCGTAGGTGTCCCCGGCCGCGACGCTCGTCAGAGCACCGCGGGAGGCCGCAGCCCCAGGGCGCACTCGTCTCACGACGGCCTCCTTCAGCTGTGCTCGTGCGGAACGTGGTCCTGAGACAAAGTTGAGCAGGCCGTAAGGGTTCGTGTGGCGGTTTTACGGAACGTCCCCCACCGGGGGTCCGTCTTCACGCCCCGTTCTACGGGTGCAGGATCACCAGGTCGTCCCTGTGTACGACCTCGCGTTCGTACGCCCGGCCCAGCTCGCGTGCCAGCTCCCTGGTCGAACGCCCGAGCAGCTGCGGGATCTCCTTGGCGTCGAAACTGACCAGTCCGCGGGCGACCGCGCGGCCCGCGGTGTCGCGCAGTTCGACCGGGTCGCCGGCGCTGAACTCGCCCTCCACCGCGGCGATCCCGGCCGGCAGCAGCGACTTGCGGCCCTGGACGACCGCGCGGACGGCGCCGTCGTCGAGGGTGAGCGAGCCCTGCGGGGTGGAGGCGTGCTGAAGCCACAGGAGACGGTCTGCGGACCGTTTGCCGGTGGGGTGGAAGTAGGTGCCGGTGTCGCCGCCCAGGAGCGCGTCGGCGGCGTGCACGGCGCTCGTGAGGACCACCGGGATGCCCGCGGCGGCGGCGATCCGGGCGGCCTCGACCTTGGTGACCATGCCGCCGGTGCCGACGCCCGCCTTGCCTGCGCTGCCGATCTCGACGCCCGCCAGGTCCTCGGGCCCCTTCACCTCCGCTATCCGCGAGGTGCCGGGCCTGCCGGGGTCGCCGTCGTAGACGCCGTCGACGTCGGAGAGGAGGACCAGCAGGTCGGCGTGGACGAGGTGGGCGACGAGGGCGGCGAGGCGGTCGTTGTCGCCGAAGCGGATCTCGTCGGTGGCGACGGTGTCGTTCTCGTTGACGATCGGGAACGCGCCCATCGCGAGGAGCTTGTCGAGGGTGCGGGAGGCGTTGCGGTGGTGGGCGCGCCGGCTCATGTCGTCGGAGGTGAGCAGGACCTGGCCGACGCGCACGGCGTAGCGGGCGAAGGAGGCGGTGTAGCGGGCGACGAGCAGGCCCTGGCCGACGCTGGCGGCGGCCTGCTGGCGGGCCAGGTCCCGGGGGCGGCGGCGCAGGCCGAGCGGGGCGAGCCCGGCGGCGATGGCGCCGGAGGAGACGAGGACGATCTCCCGCTCTCCTCCGCTGCGGCTCTTGGCGAGAACGTCGACGAGCGCGTCGACACGGTCGGCGTCCAGGCCGCCGGAGGCGGTGGTCAGCGAGGAGGAGCCCACCTTGACGACGATCCTGCGGGCCTCGCCGACGGCCTGCCTAGCCCTTGCCACGTCCTGTCCCCACTTCCTTGCGCCTGGCAGCAATCTACGCGAAGGGGACCGGCGCCAGACCCGACCGTCCAGCCTCCGGACAGGCCACGGACCGATGGGGGACCGATGACGGCCAGGACGGTGCGTACTGCCTCGTTCACAGGCCGCATACGGCAAAAAGGTTGTGTTGACTTTCTATGGAAATCGAAACGAACTCAAAGTTAACTTCAAGTTCGTGTCGTCCAAAGATCACCGCGTGAAGCGCATCCTTCTCAGGTCCGGGAAGAGTCCCTACGACGTCGTCGGCGTCGAGGAGGCCCTGCACCGGGACGTCATCGCCACCAATTCGGGCAACCTGATCTTCAGCGATGCCGCTCACAAGATCCTCGAGACGCCGGGGACCGAGGTCGTCTCGAACGGCATGCCCTCCGATGTCTCCGCCGCCGCCCGCATCAACGAGGAGTACGACGCCTTCGTCGTGCCGCTCGCCAACGCCTTCCGGCCGTCCTTCGAGAGCGCGCTGAAACGGATGACCAGGCTGATCTCGAAACTGAGCATCCCGGTGGTCGTGCTCGGCGTCGGTGCGCAGACCGGGGTGAGCTACAACCCGGACCGGCTGAAGCGGATGGAGCCGACCGTACGGGAGTTCTGCGCGGCGGTGCTGGAGCGCAGCGCGTCGATCGGTGTGCGGGGCGAGTTCACCGAGCAGTACCTGAAGGACATGGGCTTCAAGGACGTCGAGGTCATCGGCTGCCCTTCCCTGTTCATGTACGGCGATCGGCTCCCGGTGCACAAGAAGGCACTGGAGTTGACGCCCCAATCGCGGATCGCGATCAACGGCTCGCACAGTGCCGTACGCGCGCAGGGCCTGGACCGGATCATCACGCGCACCCACGAGCGCTATCCGAATCTGCGTTTCGTCGGCCAGAACATCAGCGACGCACGGCAGTTGCACTGGCGCGACCTGTCGGATCCCAACGCCGCGGTGACGGCGATACCGACCCACCCGGACCATCCGATGTTCCGCGAGGACAAGGTGCGGGTCTATGTCGACCCGGTCACCTGGATCGACGATCTGCGCTCGTTCGACTTCTCCTTCGGATCGCGCATCCACGGCAACATCGCTGCGCTGCTGGCCGGTACGCCGGCCACCGTGCTGTGCGGTGACTCGCGGACGCTGGAACTCTGCCGTTACTTCGGGATTCCGCACCGGCGGCTGGACCTGGCGGTGAAGGATCCCGAGTCGGCGGATCCGGCGAAGCTGTACGCGGAGGCCGATTTCGGCGGGCTGGTCGGCGGTCACCAGGAGCGTTTCGAGCGGTTCACCGGGTTCCTCGACCGGAACGGGCTGGAGAACACCTTCACGCACGGCGACGGCGGAGCGGCCTTCGAGGAGCGGATGCGGACGCTCGCGTTCCCGGCGGGGATCCGCCCCTGGAACGACGCGGACGTCGCCTCGCTCACCTCGCGGTTCGGCTGGCTGCACAGCCGTATCGACGAACTGTCGCTGGACAACGCCCGGCTGGAGAGGGAACTGGCGCGCGCCGGGGCCCGCACCGCGAAGGCGACCGCCGCGCAGCTGTCGGGCTCGGTCTACCGGCGGGCCCGGCGGGCGGTCGGCAGGCCGATCCGGCGGGCGCTGGGATCGGGCGGATAGGCCCGCCGGGGAGGCTGCGTCAGGCGGCCGCGGGTTTCACGTCCCGGGCGGCCAGGGACCGCCGCAGCTTGCGCAGCGCGCGCCGCAGGAGGGTGTTGGCGGCCTCCTCGCGGTAGCCCTCGACGGCGCGGGCCTCGCGGGGTTCGGCGAGGTAGATCCAGTCGGGGAGGCCGGCCGCCGCGGAACGGAAGTGCGGGTAGCCGAGGTAGACGCGGGTGCCGCGCCCTTCGAGGACCGCGGCGGGCTGCTCCTTCGCCCGTACGAACTCGATGACGTCCGGGAGGAGTTCGGTGCGGCGGGCGGCGACCAGGTGCAGCTGGAGCCGCTCGTGGACCTTGAGGCGGCGGGCCACCTCGGGGTTCCAGTGGGCGTCCAGCAGCGGCTCGGCGAGTTCCCGCTTGTGCTGCCGTACCTCTTCGGTGTCCTTGAGGAACGTGGGGCCGAACTGCGGGAGCAGGGTGACCTTGAACGGCCGGACCATGAGGCTGTCGCGCCGCGGCCCTGCCGGGACCATCTCGGCGATCAGGCTCATCAGGGCGCGCGCGGAGTCGAAGCGGAGGGTGTAGCCGCCGCTCTTGGTGACGTGTTTGCCGTCCTCGCGGCCGACGAGGTAGTAGCAGGGGTAGTCGGCGACGACGGAGACGCCGTCGGCGCGCAGGTAGGCCTCCATGGTGAACAGCGCGTCCTCGCCGGTCCACAGGGACTCGTCGAACCGCATGCCGTGGCGTTCCAGCAGGGCCCGGCGGAAGAGCTTCTGGGCGCTGAGCGTGAACTTGATGTTGGAGGAGAAGACGTCGGTACGCTCGAGGGTCTTTCCCCACATCGACTGCGGGGGTTTGCGGTTGATTCCCTCGACCTTGCCGACGACGACGTCGGTGCCGTTCCTGTCGGCCATGGCGACCATGCGCTCCAGGGCCTCGTCACCGAGCCGGTCGTCGGCGTCCAGGAAGAACACGTAGCGGCCGGCGGCCTTGGCGAGGCCGACGTTGCGCGGGCCGCTGGGGCCGCCGGAGTTCTCCTGGCGGATCACGGTCACCGCCATGGCGGCGCGGGCCGCGAACTCCTCCAGGTACTCCCCCGTGCCGTCGGCCGATCCGTCGTCGACGGCGATGACCTCCATGCGGGCCGGGTCGAGGGTCTGGCGCTCCACGGAGGCCAGGCACTCGACCAGGTACGGCATCGCTTCGTACGCCCCGATGATCACGGTCACATCAGGCTGCGCAACGACGGTCACGTTTTCCCCCTAGTCAATGGTGCGTTCCCCCTGTGTCACCTCGGTCGCAACGTCTTAGATGACCGAGCGGTGCAACAGGTTGCCCAGGAGGACGCGCTCAGTGGCCCAGTTCACATGGCGAACGGACTGCCGGGTGGTGTACAGCGGGTTACACCGGACAGTACGGACGCGCGGTAAGAGCTGCTCAACGGGAACGGGGAAGCATGGGTAAGAAGAAACTCGCGCATTCCTAAGCAGAGGTAAGGGAACGCGGCGCGAGAAAGCAAGAGCGAGAACGACGAGCGGCGAGCGGTGAACGGGCTCGGTCCCGGGGAGAAGCCCCCGGGACCGAGCCCGTTCGGTGTCCTGGCGGAGGTCAGCCGGCGGTCGCGCTCTCCGCCTCGCCGGAGGCCGCCCGCGGCTTCCCGCCGGGCAGCGCCTCGGCGAGTTCGGCCGCCTCGGGGTCGCCGGCCGCGATCCGGGCCTCCTGGCCCAGGTTGCGGGTCTCGGCCTTGCGGGCGAGCGCGGCCACCGCGCCGTTGAACCGCTCGATGGAGGTCGGCTCGTCCGGCCCGAGCAGATAGTGCTTGAGTTCGTCCCGGTCGGCGGCGAGCGGATCGGCCGACGGGTCGCGTACGGCGTCCAGCAGGCCGCCGAGTTCCTTGGCGCTGTTGGAGAGGATCACGGCGGCACGCACGGCGGTGTTGGCCCGCTTGAACTCCTCCGCGCCGAGGCCGGCCGAGTCGGTGACGGCGTACGGCTTGCCGCTCGCGATGAAGTCGGAGACCACGCTGGAGATGTCGGAGACCATCGCGTCGGAGACGTTGAAGCAGTCGTACAGGCGGGGTTCGGCGCCCGTGATGACGGCGTGCTGGTACGACGGCAGGGCCTGCCAGTAGAAGTCGTTCCAGGCGGTGCGCAGCCGGGCGATCTCCTCGTGCTTCTTCAGGTCGACGACGTCGTCCCGGCTGGCCTCGGCCTCGTCGCGCTTGTCGTCGCCGGTGCCGGCCAGTTCGGTCAGGCGGGTCTCGATGCGGGTCAGTTCGGCCTGTGCCGCCGCCTGGGCGGCCGGGTCGGCGGTGAAGCGGGCGTCGGCCGCGCGGGCGGCGGCGGCCTTCTGGACGAGGGCGGTGACGCGCCGGTGGGCGGCGGCGGCCTCGGGGCTGACGGTGCCGGTGAAGGGGTGCGGCTTGTAGAGGACGCGGACCGGCGGGTCGGCCTTGACCAGCTTCTTCACGATGTTCTCGCCGGCGAGCACGAGGGAGGTGTTGCCGGGATTGCCGTCCCAGCCCTCCCAGGTGGGCGCGTAGAGCACGGTGGGGATACGGCCGTCGGGGACGCCCTGCCGGCTCTGGATGGGGGCCAGCTGGGGGCGGCCGACCTCGACGATGTCCTCGTCGCGGACGCCGACGTCGGCGATGGCATAGCGGTCGCGGCCCGCGCGGCCGGCCGTCCACACCTCGTCGTACGCCTTGCTGAACGGATTGACGCTGGCCAGCTTGTCGCTGTCGCCGTGGCCGATGAAGACGTGCTTCATGGTGGGGACGCGCAGCAGGTGGATGTTCTTGCCGACGTTGGCCGCGTAGAGGGCTACGCGGACGGTGGAGAGGTCCATGTTCATGAGGTGCACGCCGCCGGGCACGCAGATGACGGGGACGGTGGTCGGCGCGAGGCTCTGTAGGATGACGCGTTCGCGCAGCAGGATCAGCGGTCGGGACTCCAGCTGTTCCATGGTCTCCAGCCACATGTTGACCTGGTAGGCGGAGTCCTTGGAGCCGGAGAAGTACAGCACGGTCCCGGGCCGGTAGTCGGCCAGCCAGTCGTCGACGGCCGCCAGCACGGTGTCGGCGTCCGGCGGGGTCTTGCGGCCGCGCACGTACGGCATCAGGACCAGTACGTACAGGCAGCCCAGGGCGAGGGTGATGCCGATGCCGACGAATCCGGCGGCCGTGCTGTCCGTCACGGCCGAGACCAGCAGGCCGACGACGGCCGCGAGGTCGAGGTGGAGCATCTTCTCGGCGGAGCGGTCGAGCAGGGCGCGCGGCGGGGCGTCGGGGATGCGGATGCGGGACTTCAGGTCGACGTTGCGGGTGGCGACAGGCATCCGGCGGCGGTTGCGGATCAGGGTGACCAGCGCGCCGTGCGGGGCCTGCAGGCCGTAGAAGGCGATGAAGCAGGCGATCGCGCCGTAGAAGACCAGGCCGTTCGAGAGGTCCATCCTGGCCAGCAGCAGGATCAGCAGCAGCTGCCGGATCAGGAAGCGGATCGACAGGCCGGCCCGGACCTTGCTGAGGCGGTTGACGAGGTAGCTGCCCTTGCGGTGCAGGTAGTGGTCCGCCAGGTACGTGACGGCGGCCGCGGCCGCGAAGGCGTAGACGCTCGGGACGAGCGCGGCGGCCATGAGGACCGGGAAGCCCAGCATCATGAGTGCCGCCGCGGCCAGCTCGGCCGTGCTGCCCACTCGGGCGACGCGAATAGCGGTGGATATCACGGAGAACCTTTTGCTGACAAAAAGGCCTGAATTTGACCTTGCGGACAATCTGGGAGGTGGTCGATCCGGGTTCTACGGGTTCAGGCCCCTGCGATTGCTCCGCGAACGCGCAACCACAGAGGCCTGAATTACAGATGACTAATGGCTGTCGATTATGCCACGCCGTCCTGTCGGTCCAGGACACTCGCCAGCGCCTGCTCGAAGCCGGACGCCTGGCCGGCGGCCGCCGTCGGGTCCTGCTGGCGGACGTCGATGACATGGCCGGTCAGTTCGGAGAGCAGCACGTCGAGGGAGGTGCGGGCGACGGCCTCGGAGGAGAGCAGCGAGCCCGTCGGCTCCTGGCCGAACGCCTTGGTGCGCATCGGGGTGGCGGTGCGCTCGGGGTTGATGCAGTTGACGCGGACGGCGTCGCCGGCCCATTCGTCGGACAGGGCCTGGGTGAGGTTCACCATGGCGGCCTTGGTCGAGGAGTAGAGGCTGTACTCGGCGCGGCCGCGGGTGTAGCTGCTGGAGGTGTAGAGCAGCAGCTGGCCCTGGGTCTCGGCGAGGTACTTGTAGCTGGAGCGGGCGATCTGCACCGGGGCCAGGTAGTTGACCTTCAGCGCCTCCTCGATGGTGGCGTTGTCGGTCTCGGCGAGCTTGCCGATGCGCAGCACGCCCGCGGTGTTGACGACGTAGTCGATCCGGCCGGTCTCGGCGTACGCCTTGGAGAGCGCGTCGTCGACCTCCTCCGGGTTCTCCACGTGGGTGCCGGTGGTGGAGCGGCCGAGCGCGTAGACGTTCGCGCCGTAGGACTCGGCGAGTTCGGCGATGTCCTTGCCGATGCCGTACGAGCCGCCGAAGATCACCACGGTCTTGCCGGTGAGGAGTTCGCGGTAGGCCTCCTCGCCGTTCTGCTCGGGGGCGGCGGTGGAGGCGAGCTGGAAGAGCTTGTCGGCGATGAAGACGTCGACGGGCTGGGTGACCTTCATGTTGTACTCGTCGCCCGCGACGACGTGGATCGGCACGTCCGGCAGGTACTTGAGGACGACGGAGCAGTCGTCGGTGGCCTGGAAGTTGGGGTCGCCGGCGGCGACCTCGTAGGCCCGCTTGATCGTGGACAGCTTGAACGCCTGCGGGGTCTGGCCGCGGCGCAGCCGGGAGCGGTCCGGGATCTCGGTGATGAACTCGCCGTCCCCGCCGTGGGTCCGGGTGACGATGATGGTGTCGGCGGACGGGATGGCGACGTCGACGGCCTGGTAGCGCTCCAGCGCGGTCACGCAGTCGTCGATGACGCGCCGCGACAGCAGGGGGCGTACGGCGTCGTGGAAGAGGACGTTGAGGTCCTCGCCCTCGGCCAGGCCCTCGCCGAGGGCCTCGATGGCGCGCTCGGTGGTCTCGTTCCGCGTGTTGCCGCCCTCGATGATCTTCTTGACCTTCGTGAACCCGGCCTTGTCGACGATCTTCTCGACGTCCGCGACGTAGCCCGGTGCCATCAGCACGATGATGTCGTCGATCGAGTCGGCCTTCTCGAAGGTGGCCAGGGTGTGCTCGATGACGGCCTTGCCGGCGATCTTCAGCAGCTGCTTGGGGATCGACAGACCCACCCGCTGACCGGTGCCACCGGCCAGGATCACTGCGGTGGTTCGGGGCTTGGCTATGTGCTGGGACACAGGGTGACCTACCTTGGGGCATCAGGGAACTTCGAAATGGTCCCACTTCCGGTAACCGCTGTGCAAGGTGAGCGCCCTCCACTGCATATGTGCCCGCAACCTTTCATTCATCTTGCGTCGCTGGTGATGGGCGCCGCCCGCCGGGCCACCGGAAGAGTTCCGTGAATTTGCTGTGAGTAACTACACAGGGCATTTCGATTGCGGTGCGTGACCTGCTGCATGTCTCAGCAGTGCTACGCCGTGCCGCGGGGACGGCGTAGCCGCACTAAGCCGTTCCCGCGGCGTGGCCTCTCGGCGTCTCACCGTCGTCGCAGCTTCTTCAGGCATCGGTGGCCCAGGACCCGCACCAGGTCCTTCGACGACGTCTGGTGCACGGTGCGGGACTTCGCCTCGGCGGTGTGGCGCACCGGCGCCGCGGCCGCCGCGGCGAGCGCGCCATAGAGGGCCTGGGCGGCGACCTCGGGGGCGATGCGGGCCTCGGCGGCGGGCGGTCCCGGCTGTGCGGGGAGGGCGGGCAGGGCCGAGAGCAGCGCCGGGTCACCGACGACGCGGACACCCGACGCGGCGATGCGTTCCACCATCTCGGCGCCGATACGGCCGGCGGCCTCGACGGCCCAGGCGGGGGTGGAGATCTTCACGTCGGCGGCGGTGGGGCTGCACGAGTTCTTCATATGCATGACGGCGCCGTTGCGGACGAGCTTGGAATACAGCTCGTCGGGGAGTCCATTGCCGCGGAATTCCACGTTGAGCTTTCGCAGCATTTCGGTCTCGGCGAGGGTGAGGGAGCGGTTCGCCGTGTCCGGGACGGGCTGGAGGAGATGTGCGGGAAGTCCGAGGAGGGCTTCGAAGGTGCGCATCAGGCCGTCGCGGTCCCGGTCGTCGACCACGACGACGGTGACGCGGCCGGCGCCGGCCGCGCGGCTCCAGCGTTCGACGAGCCGGTCGTGCCGGTGCCGGTGCCAGAAGCTGGGGTTGGGCTTGTCGTAGGGGGCCTTGCGGAGCATGTGGTGCAGCCAGTCCTCGTAGCCCATGCGCAGTCCGTTCTGCACGTACTGCTGCCACTGCGAGGGCATGATCCTGGCGAGCGGGCGGAGGGTGACGAGGACGTGGACGCGTTCGCCGCCGAGCTGCTCGACGATGCGGGCGACGGTCTCGTCGTCGGGGGCGTCGGCGAAGAACTCGCTGCTGATCACCGAGGTGCGGCTGCCGGTGGCCTCGACCTGCTGGAGCAGTCGCGTCCAGTGCTTGCCGGTGGGCACGGTGTCGCCCATCATCGCGGGCCGGGCGCAGGCGGCCAGGGCGGCTTCCATCGGGTGCCGGGTGGTCGCCGGGAACTCCACACCGTGTTGGGGCAGCCTGTCCTTCGCGGCGAACAGGGCGCCCTGGATGGCCGTGGTGCCCGTCTTGTGCGGGCCGATGTGCAGCAGGCGGGTGCCGGCGGGCAGGGCGGGAAGGGAACCGGTGGGGCCTGCGGGGCCTGTGGTGGCGTCGTTCACCGGGGCTTCGCCTCTCGTACAGTCCGTCTCCATGGTTAACGGAAGGTAAGACGTTTACCTTAGGTTCACCTGAGAGGGGCCTGGGACACAGATGAGTCCCAGGCCCCTGTTACACAGGGTTGACCTTCGATACGCCCGGTTCGCGAGGCTCACGACTGTAAGCCCGTTTCGTCCGTCCGGGAACAGAAAACCCGTTGCGGCCGGGAACGGGTCCCGGCCGCAACGGGTCCGGAGGAGGGCCGGCCGGTGCTCCCCGGAGTTCGGCGAGACCGGGGAGGCCGGGGAGACCGGCGGGTCTATTCGAACGGGTCGAAGTCGCCGTACTCCCGCAGGGACTCGTCGCGTTCCGCCTGCCGGTCGCGGCGGCGCTGCACGGCGGGGCGCTGTTCCTCGAAGCGGTGGTCCTCGCCGCGGCGGCCGAGCATCTCGGCGCCGGACATCATGGACGGCTCCCAGTCGAAGACCACGGCGTTGTCCTCGGGGCCGATGGCGACGCCGTCGCCTGCCCGGGCGCCCGCCTTCATCAACTGCTCTTCCACGCCGAGGCGGTTGAGGCGGTCGGCGAGATAGCCGACGGCTTCGTCGTTGGTGAAGTCGGTCTGGCGGACCCAGCGTTCGGGCTTCTCGCCGCGCACCCGGAAGAGGCCGTCGTCCTCCTGGGTGACGGTGAACCCGGCGTCGTCGACGGCCTTGGGCCGGATGACGATGCGGGTCGCCTCCTCCTTGGGCTTGGCCGCGCGGGCCTGGCCGACCAGGTCGCCGAGTGTGAACGTCAGCTCGCGCAGGCCCAGGTGGGCGACGGCGGACACCTCGAAGACGCGGTAGCCGCGGGCCTCCAGGTCGGGGCGGACCATCTCGGCGAGGTCCTTGCCGTCGGGCACGTCGATCTTGTTGAGGACGACGATGCGGGGCCGGTCGCCGAGGCCGCCGTACTGCTTGAGCTCCTCCTCGATGACGTCGAGGTCGGAGACGGGGTCGCGCTCGGACTCCAGGGTCGCGGTGTCGAGGACGTGGACGAGGACGCTGCACCGTTCGACGTGGCGCAGGAACTCCAGGCCGAGGCCGCGGCCCTGGCTGGCGCCGGGGATGAGTCCGGGCACGTCGGCGATGGTGTAGACGGTGGAACCGGCGGTCACCACGCCGAGGTTGGGCACCAGGGTGGTGAACGGGTAGTCGGCGATCTTCGGCTTGGCGGCGGACAGCACGGAGATCAGCGAGGACTTGCCGGCGCTCGGGTAGCCGACCAGGGCCACGTCGGCGACGGTCTTGAGCTCCAGGACGATGTCGCCGAGGTCGCCGGGCTCGCCGAGCAGCGCGAAGCCGGGGGCCTTGCGGCGGGCGCTGGCGAGGGCCGCGTTGCCGAGGCCGCCGCGGCCGCCCTGGGCGGCGACGTAGGAGGTGCCGTGGCCGACGAGGTCGGCGAGGACGTTGCCGGCCTTGTCGAGGACGACGGTGCCGTCCGGGACCGGCAGGATCAGGTCCTGGCCGTCCTTGCCGGCCCGGTTGCCGCCCTCGCCGGGTTTGCCGTTGGTGGCCTTGCGGTGCGGGGAGTGATGGTAGTCGAGGAGCGTCGTCACGGACTGGTCGACAGTCAGGATGACGTCGCCGCCGCGGCCGCCGTTGCCGCCGTCGGGGCCGCCGAGCGGCTTGAACTTCTCCCGGTGTACGGAGGCGCAGCCGTGGCCTCCGTTACCCGCGGCGATGTGCAGCTCGACGCGGTCCACGAAGGTGGTCATGGTGCAGTGCCTCCAGATACTTACGGGGTAATACCAATGTCAACACGCGAAAGGCGGACCCGCCTTCCCGATCGGGAAGTGAGGTCCGCCTCGCGAAACGTTCGGTCTGAGCCCTAGATCAGGCTCAGGCGACCGGAACGATGTTCACGACCTTGCGGCCACGGTGGGTGCCGAACTCCACCGCACCGGGCAGCAGCGCGAACAGCGTGTCGTCGCCGCCGCGGCCGACGCCCGCACCCGGGTGGAAGTGGGTGCCGCGCTGACGGACCAGGATCTCGCCCGCGTTGACGACCTGACCGCCGAAACGCTTCACGCCGAGGCGCTGAGCGTTGGAGTCACGACCGTTACGGGTGGACGATGCGCCCTTCTTGTGTGCCATCTCTCCTCAGTCCCTTACTTCGCAGCCGCGGGGATCTCAGTGACCTTGATCGCCGTGTACTGCTGGCGGTGGCCCTGACGACGGCGGTAGCCGGTCTTGTTCTTGTAGCGAAGGATGTCGATCTTGACGCCCTTGTGGTGGTCCACGACCTCGGCCTGGACCTTGATGCCGGCCAGGACCCACGGGTCGCTGGTCACAGCGTCGCCGTCGACAACGAGCAGGGTCGAGAGCTCGACCGTGTCGCCAACCTTGGCGGTGGAAATCTTGTCAACCTCGACGATGTCACCGACAGCAACCTTGTGCTGGCGGCCACCGCTGCGCACGATGGCGTACACGCGGATCTCACTCTCTCGCTCGGGAACGGCACCCCCGCAGTCCAGCCGTCCGGCGAACGCGGGCGGCCTCTCCGGGAACAGGGTGTGCTCCGGAGGAAGAGGTTTACGGGGATGTGGCACGTCCTCATATCCATGGACACGCCGACGGTCAAGGTTACGGGGCCGCGCGGAGGCGGTCAAACCGGGCCCGCACCGGTCGCCCCGCCGGCGCCCCCGCCGACCCGGTCGCTCCCGGGAAGCGGCTGCGGTTACCCTGTGACATCCACTCGTGCATCAGTTGGTCACCGGCTGTACACGGATCATTAATGTCGCAGTCTGCATCCCAAAACTGGAGCCAGGTAACAGAGATGTCGATCAAGGTGAGCGTCATCATCCCGGTGTACAACCCGGGTAAGTACATCCAACCCTGCATCGACTCCCTGTTGAGGCAGACGCTTCCCGCGAACGAGTTCGAGGTCCTGTTCGTCGACGACGGTTCGACCGACGATAGCCCCGCGGAACTGGACGCCCTCGCCGAGAAGCACCCGCACTTCCGGGTGATCCACATACCGAACTCCGGCTGGCCCGGCAAGCCCAGGAACATCGGTGTGGGCGAGGCGAGGGGCGAGTACGTCCAGTTCGTCGACCAGGACGACTACCTCGCCTCCGATGCTCTGCGCCGACTGTACGAGATGGGGCACCGCAACGGTTCCGACATCGTCATCGGCAAGGTGGCCAGCAACTTCCGGGGCGTACCGCACGGCGTCTTCAAGGCGGACCGCGAGAAGTGCACCATCCACGACGCGCCGCTGTACGACAGCCTCACGCCGCACAAGATGTTCCGCACGGAGTTCCTGCGCGAGAACAAGATCGCCTATCCCGAGGGCAAGCGGCGCCTGGAGGACCAGCTGTACATGATGGAGGCGTACTTCCCCGCCAAGGTCGTCTCCATCCTCGGCAGCTACACCTGCTACTACTACTCGAGGCGTGACGACGGCCAGAACGCGGGTTCCGCGCGCATCGTCCCGTCGGGTTACTACGGGAATCTCCGTGAGGTGCTCGACGTCGTCATGGCGAACACCGAGCCCGGCGACTTCCGCGACCTGCTGCTGCGCCGTTTCTACCGGGTGGAGATGCTCGGCCGGCTCAGCGAGCCCAGCGTCCTCAAGTACGACGAGGCCTACCTCGGCGAGATGCTGGAGGCCGTGCGGCCGCTGGCCGAGGAGTACATGGGCGAGGGCGTGCGCGGCGGGCTCGGCGGCCTCACCCGCGTCCGCTCGACGCTGCTGGACCGCGGGGACGGCGACGGCCTGGTGCGGTTCGCCCGCTTCGGGAGCTCCGTCAAGGGCGCGACCCGGCTGGAGACGGCCGAGTGGCGGCCCGACGGCAAGCTGGCCGTCACCCTCAGCGCCCGGCTGGTGCACGGCGAGAACGCCGAACCGGTCCGCCTGCTGCGCCGCGACGGCCGCTTCTACCTGCACCCGGAGCTGGTCCAGGACGTGCTGGAGGCCGGCGAGCTGGTCGACGTCACGGACGAGATGGACCAGTTCAGGGCCGAGATGTCGCTGCGCAACCGCGAGACGGCCGTGGAGTGGCCGTGCGCGGCCGAGTTCACCTCGCACGTCGAGGAGCTCGGCGACGGCGCCTGCGAGGTCGTCCTGCGCGGCAGCGGCGTGGTCAGCCCCCAGGGCGTGAAGGGCCGCGGCCCGGTCTCCAAGGGCTTCTGGGACATCTGGGTCAGCGTCCGGGGCCTCGGCCTGGTCCGCAAGGCCCGGCTCGGCTCCGACCGCGTCGCCGGTGTGGAGACGGGCCTGCGCCCCGCGCTGCTCGGCTCCCCCGCCCGCCCGGTCATCCCGTACTTCACCGACCCGCACGGCAACCTCACCCTGGACGTCGCCCGCCGCAGCAAGAAGCTGGCGCCGTACCTGGAGGACCGCCCCGTGCTGCGGATGCCGGGCAACCGTCCGGAGCTGCGGCTGGACGTGTTCACCCGCCCGAAGACCGCGCCGTCCAGGACCGAGCTGGTGCTCAGCTCCGGGGACGGCGGCGGTACGCACGTGGTGTCCGCCGAGATCCGCAACGTGGCCGACCGCGCCCACATCGCCGTTCCCGCGCGCGCGAAGTCGGTGCCGGCCGGCCGCTGGAGCCTGGCGGCCCGGCTGGACGGCGAGAAGGCCCCGGCCCTGCCGCTGGGCACCGTGACGGTCCGCGGCAACGGGCGGCTGCGGCTCGACGACACCCTGCCCGTGGTGGATGCCGAGCTGGTGCGCGCGACGCAGGCCAAGCGCCGCAAGGCGGCCCTGCGGCGGCGGCTGCGCGCCGTCGGCGGTCCGGTCGTGCGCAGGCTGCCCGCACCGGCCCGCAAGAAGCTGCGCGGCCTGGCGGCGAAGCTGACCGGCTGATCCGCCGGACCACCACGGACACGCACCACGACAAGGATGTGATCGACATGCGGGAGCTCGGCATCGCCGGCGCCTGGATCCACGAACCGAAGGTCTTTCCGGACGCCCGCGGGAGCTTCCACGAGTGGTTCAAGGGGGCGGACTTCGCGGAGGCCACGGGCCATCGGCTGAACCTGGCGCAGGCCAACTGCTCGGTCTCCAGCCGCGGCACCCTGCGCGGCATCCACTTCGCCGACGTGCCGCCCAGCCAGGCCAAGTACGTCAAGTGCGTGCGGGGCGCCGTGCTGGACGTCATCGTGGACATCCGCACCGGCTCGCCCACGTACAAGCAGTGGGAGGCCGTACGCCTTGACGACGTGGACCACCACTCGGTCTACCTCTCCGAGGGGCTCGGGCACGCATTCATGGCGCTGACCGACGACGCCACCGTGGTGTACCTGTGCTCGGAGGGGTACGCCCCGCAGCGCGAGCACGGCATCCACCCGCTCGACCCCGAGCTGGGCATCGAGTGGCCGGCGGGCCTGACCCCGGTGCTGTCCGAGAAGGACGCTGCGGCGCCGTCCCTGGCCGTCGCCGAGGCCGAGGGCCTGCTGCCGTCCTACGAGGCGTGCCAGGCCTACCTGGCGGAACTGCGCGCCTGAGACCGGTACGACCGAGGGGCCTCGCGGATCTTCCGCGAGGCCCCTCGTCCTTGTCCTCCTCGACGGCCGTCCCGGTCGTCCAGGTCGCCCCGGTCGTCGGTCGTCCCGTCCGTTCCGGCGGTCCTGCCGGTCAGCCGCCCAGGGCCGCTATCTGCCCGCGGAGCCGCTCGAAGCCGGCGCGCGGACGGCGCAGGTTCCGGGCCCGGATCAGGGCGGGCCAGAAGTCGGCCGCGAGCAGCGCCTCCGGGCGCGCGGCGTGTTTGCGCACGAGCACCTCGTCGGGGACCGGCTGCGGGTCCGGGGTGACGTACTCCTTGAGGATGTCGTCGTACGCGTCCTGGAGCACCGTGTTCTGCGGATCGGCGCCGAAGACCACGGCGACACCGGTCGGGGCGGTGTCGATCTCGAGGACGACCAAGTCGGGGCGGTACTTGCGCAGGACCGTCACCAGCTTGTAGACGTCGCCGGTCCAGTACTTGGTGTGCCGGTCGCGGGCCGCCTCGTCCACGTCGCGGGGCAGCATGTCGTCCAGGACGATCACGCTCGACCAGCGTGAGTGGCGTTCGACGTTCATGAAGTCGCGCAGTGCGTACTCGAAGAGGTGCATGCCGTCGATAAAGGACAGCTCCAGCGTGGGATCGCCGCCGAGCACGCCGAGCGGGTCGCGGCGGGCGAGGGCGCGGAAGGGGTTGCGGCCCCGCCGCAGGTGCACCAGCGGGTCCTTGCGGGCGAAGAAGTCGTCGCTGGTCGACTGGACCAGGTGGACGTCGCAGCTGATCGACGTCACCACCTTGAAGGCGGGGTCGATCGCCACGGACGCGACACGTGAAAGCGCCAGGCTGCGACCGTCATTGACGCCGATCTCCAGATAGTTGCGCGGGCGGTAGACACGGTGCAGTCCACGCAACAGTTCATGACGGTTCACTCAAGCGGCCTTTCGTCGCGATTCCGCTGTTCGGGTTCTCGGCGAAGTTACTCGTTGACAAGCGTGCACGTAACCTTTCCCGTCAATTTATTAAGTGTTCCCTGTGAACCGGCGGGCGGGTGGGGCTTCTCTCCCGGCGCCCCCGGCTACCGCTCCCGTCCGGGCGGTCACACTGTGCAGCGGGCGGTGCAGATGCGAACGGCTCCCGGTCATGGGACCGGGAGCCGTTCGCTGGTGCGCTGGGCCGTGGCCGTCAGCTCTCGTCGGAGGCGGTGGTGACCGTGGTGGTCTTCTTCGCCGTCGACTTGGCGGCGGCCGTCTTGGCGGTCTTGGCCGCCTTCTTGGCCGTCGTCTTCTTCGCGGCCGTCTTCTTGGCTGCGGTCTTCTTGGCGGCCGTCTTCTTCGCCGCGGTCTTCTTGGCGGCCGTCTTGCGGGCCGTCTTCTTGGCCGGAACTGCCTCCTCGGCGCCCTCCTGGACGGACTCGGCGGACTCGGCGGCCCCGGTGGGGGTCTCCTCCGCCGGCGTCTCGGCCGACGGGACGACCACGACGGCCGTCTCCTCGGACGCGGTCGGCGCGGTGGCCTTGCGGACCGCACGGCGGCGCGGGCGGGCCGGAGCGGCGCTCTCGGCTGCCGCGGCCGCCTCGGCCGGTTCCTGCACCGTCCCGGCGGCGGTCTCCGTCGCCGTTTCCGCGACGGCGGCCGGGGCGCTCTCGGCGACGACCGTGACCGCGGCCGTCTCGGCACCGGCCGGGGAACCGGCGGGCGCCGACACCTTCCGGGTGGCACGGCGGCGCGTCCGGCCCTTGGGAGCGGCCTCCTCCGCGGCCGGGGCCTCAGCGGCCTCGACCACCGGGTCCTCGACCGCGACGGGCTCGGTGTGCGCCGCGGCGGCCGGCTCCGGCAGCACGGGACGCTCCGCCTCGACGGCGGCCGGTACGTCCTGCGCGGTCGGAACCGGGGCCTCGGCCTCGGTGCGTGCCGTACGGCCCCTGGGCGCGCCCGCCGGGGCCGAGGCCCTGCGGCTCGCGCGGCGGCGGGTACGGCCGCGGCCGGCCGCTGCCTCCGCCTCGGCGACGCTGCTGTACAGCTCCTCGTCGGGCGCGAAGTCGGGCGCGGGCAGCGCGACGGGCTCGGCGGCCTCGGCCGCGACCTCCGCCGCCGTCTCGACCGCGTGGACGGCCTCGGCGTGCTCGACGACCCCGTCGGCCACGACCTCGTGGGTCTCGTGGGTCTCGTGCACGTCGTGGTCGTGCTCGTGCCCGTCGCCGCCGCGTCCGCGCTTCCTGCGCTTGCCGCCACCGCCGCCGCCGGAGCTGGGCTGCTCCATGTGGACGATGACGCCACGGCCGTTGCAGTGCACGCAGGTCTCGGAGAAGGACTCCAGGAGGCCCTGTCCGACGCGCTTGCGGGTCATCTGGACGAGTCCCAGCGAGGTCACCTCGGCGACCTGGTGCTTCGTACGGTCCCGCCCGAGGCATTCGAGCAGGCGCCGCAGCACCAGGTCCCGGTTGGACTCCAGGACCATGTCGATGAAGTCGATGACGATGATGCCGCCGAGGTCGCGCAGCCGGAGCTGGCGGACGATCTCCTCGGCCGCCTCCAGGTTGTTGCGGGTCACCGTCTCTTCGAGGTTGCCGCCCTGGCCGGTGAACTTGCCGGTGTTGACGTCGACGACGACCATCGCCTCGGTCCGGTCGATGACCAGCGAGCCGCCGCTGGGCAGCCAGACCTTGCGGTCCAGCGCCTTGGCGAGCTGCTCGTCGATCCGGTAGGTGGCGAAGACGTCGACCTCGGAGGTCCACTTCGACAGCCGTCCCGCGAGGTCGGGCGCGACGTGCGAGACGTAGCCGTGGACGGTCTCCCAGGCCTCGTCACCGCTGACGACGACCTTGGAGAAGTCCTCGTTGAAGATGTCGCGGACGACCCGGACGGTCATGTCCGGCTCGCCGTACAGCAGCGTCGGGGCGTTGCCGTTCTTCGACTTCTTCTGGATGTCCTCCCACTGCGCCTGGAGCCGTTCGACGTCGCGGCGCAGTTCGTCCTCGCTGGCGCCCTCGGCGGCGGTGCGCACGATGACGCCCGCGTCCTCGGGGACGATCTTCTTGAGGATGGTCTTCAGCCGGGCGCGCTCGGTGTCGGGCAGCTTGCGGCTGATGCCGGTCATCGAACCCTCGGGGACGTACACGAGGTAGCGGCCCGGGAGGGAGACCTGGCTGGTGAGGCGGGCGCCCTTGTGGCCGATCGGGTCCTTCGTGACCTGGACGAGGACGGACTGGCCGGACTTCAGGGCGGCTTCGATGCGGCGCGGCCCGTTGGCCATGCCGAGCGCCTCGAAGTTGACCTCACCGGCGTAGAGGACCGCGTTGCGGCCCTTGCCGATGTCGATGAAGGCGGCCTCCATGGACGGCAGCACGTTCTGGACCTTGCCCAGGTAGACGTTGCCGACGTACGAGGTGGCCTGCTCCTTGTTGACGTAGTGCTCGACGAGCACGCCGTCCTCCAGGACGCCGATCTGGGTGCGGTCGCCGTGCTGGCGTACGACCATCACGCGCTCGACGGCCTCGCGGCGGGCGAGGAACTCGGCCTCGGTGATGATCGGGACGCGCCGGCGGCCCTGCTCGCGGCCCTCGCGGCGGCGCTGCTTCTTGGCCTCCAGGCGGGTCGAGCCCTTGATGGACTGGACCTCGTCGGAGGGCTCGGAGGGCTTGCGGGGCTCGCGGACCTTGACGACCGTGCGCTCCGGGTCGCCCTCGTCGGGCTCGGTGTCGGGGGTGTCCCCGGCACGCCGGCGGCGGCGACGGCGACGGCGGCTGCTGGAGGAGGATCCGCCGGCCTCGTCGTGGGCCTCCTCGTCGTCCTCTTCCTCCTGCTCGGCGGTGTCCTCGGCATCCTGCTCGGCCTGCTCGGCGGCGAGCTCGTCGGTGCCGTCGTCGGCGCCCTCGCCGTCGGCGGCGTCACCGCGGCGGCGGCGCCGGCCACCGCGACGGCGGCGCCGGCGGGAGCCGGACTCCTCGGCCTCGTCCTCGCCGTCGGCGAGGTCCTCGGCGGACTCCTCCGGCTCGTCGGTCTCGTCCTCGGCGGCGGTCTCGGTGACCGGGACCTCCTCCGCGGCGCCCCTGCGGCGGCGCCGGCGGCGCGAACCGGCCTCGGCCTGCTCGGCCGGCTCGGCGGCGGACGCCGTACCGGCGGAAGCGGCGGTGGCGGCGGGCTCAGCGGACGTGGAGGCAGCCGTGGCGGCCGCGGGCTCCTCGGGTTCCCCGGCATCCGCGGCGGAGGCGGCGGCCTCGGCGGCGGCGCGCTCGGGGGTCTGGAACTTCGGCTCGGTGAACACGGGCGCCTGGAAAACGGCGACGGCGGGCCGGGCCGGGCGGCGCTGCGGCTCCTCCTCGGCGCCGGCCCGTGCGGCGGGCTCGGAGAACCCGGTGGCGGCCTGCCGCACGACGCGCCGCCTGCGGCGCGGCGTCTCGGCCTCGGCAGCCTCGGCGGGCTCGGCGGCCGGGGTCTCGGCGACCACGGCCTGCGGCTCCTGGGCGGCGGCCGTGCCGGCGGCAGCGGCCTCGGGCGCACCGGTGGGCGCGGACACCCGGCGGGTGGCGCGGCGGCGGGTACGGGGGACGGAGGCGGTCTCCTCGGGAGCCTCGACGGCCTCAGGCGCGTCGGCGGCGGTTTCCGTACCGGCCTCGGGGGCGACGGCCGTGGCCGTGGCCTCTTCGCCCGCCTCGGGGGCGCCGGCGGGCGCGGACACCCGGCGGGTCGCACGGCGACGCGTCCGCGGAGCGGGCGCGGCCTCCTCGACGGCCTCAACAGTCTCAACGGCCTCTGCGGCCGTGACTGCGTCCGCGGCCTCGGCGGTCTCCGGCTGCTGTGCCTGCTCCGTCTGCGCCACGGCGGACGGTTCCTCCGGCGCGGCCGGGGACGCGGTGGGCGCGGAGACCCGGCGGGTCGCACGGCGACGCGTTTGGGGAGCGGGCGCGGCCTCCTCGTCGCTGTCGGCGGCGGCCTCGACCGCGGCCGTGCCCTCGGCGGGCTCGGCGACGGCACCGGCGGCGGGGACTACGGTCTCCGCGGCCTCGGTGGGGGCGCCGGCGGGCGCGGAAGTGCGGCGGGTCGCACGGCGGCGCGTCCGCGGGGCGGGCGCGGCCTCCTCGGCGGCCTCGACAGCCGCTACGGCCTCGGCCGTCCCGGCAGCCTCTTGCGTGACCTCGTCCGTGGCTTCGGCGACGGCCTCGAGGGGCTCGGCGGCCGGTATGGCCGGCACCGTGGTCTCGGCCACGGCCTCGGTCCCGGTGGGCGGTCCCGCGGGGCGGGATGCGGCACGGCGACGCCTGCGCGGCGGCAGGGTGTCGCTGGGGGTGTTCAGTTCGGAGCCCTCGGTGGGCTCGGTCGGTTCGAGCATGCGGGCGTTTCTCCCGTCAGGCTCCCGGGCGCCGCGCCTGGTCCGGCGTCGATCGGTTCGAGCGACCGCCGGTGACGTCCACGGCTCGCGCGATGCGCGGTGCCGCCGTGTGGGGCGCGGGCGCCGCACAGGAGCTTTCTGTGTCCTGTCTCGCCGGTTCCGTACGCATTGTCGCGGACGGCCTGGCGAAAGTCTTCTGGTCGGTGCGCTGCCCGACCCAGGTGGCTCCCGAGTACGAGGGCGGCGCTACGACGTCCGTCCTTCGCGGGACCTTCCTTACGCCGGCGCCGTCGCGGCGGCAGTCGGTTCGGCCTTCGAGAGGGCCTCGGCTGCCTCGCGGTCGGGCGCGAGCGGGTCGGTCACCGTGCCGGTCTCTTCATCGAGCAGCCCCTGCGCCAGCCTGGTCACCGCTGCGGGGACCGGCGGCGCCAGGTCGGCCACGGCGCGGAGACCGGACAGGACGTCGTCGGGTCGTACGGCAGGCGTCACGTGCCGAACAACCAGCCGCAGTATCGCACAGGGCTGGTCGGTCGGCCTATCAGCCGTTTCACTCTGTGTTTCAAGTTGTACGACGGCGGGGCGGGCGTCGAAGGTGCGGACGCCGTTCTTGGTGGTGCGCTGGACCTCGACGGACTCGACGGCATTGAACGCGGCGACGGCCTTCTCGGCCTCCGCCGGGTCCTGGCCGGTCAGCCGCAGCTCCCACACGGAGGCGGTGAGCCGGTCGGCCAGTCCGGACGTGTGTGCCTCGACCGCGTCGACGATGTCGAGCCCGTCGGGCAGGGACTCGTCGAGGAGAGCGCGCAGCCGCTCCGGGTCGCGGTGCGCGGTGAGCGCGATCTCCAGGTACTCGGCCTCGCTGCCCGTGCCGGTGGGTGCGGCATTGGCGTACGACACCTTCGGGTGCGGTGTGAACCCCGCCGAGTACGCCATCGGCACCTCGGCGCGGCGCAGCGCACGCTCGAAGGCGCGCTGGAAGTCACGGTGGCTGGTGAACCGGAGGCGGCCGCGCTTGGTGTAGCGCAGTCGGATGCGCTGCACCGCGGGTGCGGGCGGCGGGCCTTCGGGCTGTCGCTTGCCCAGTGTCGTCAGTCCTTCGTGGTTCTCGTGCGTTCTTGTGCGTGGGCCGTACCGCTGGGGCCGTACGGCTGTGTACTGCTATCCATCAAGAGTACGTGTGTCGCGGCCTCCGGGTTCCCGGCGGTCCACGCGCGCGGGTGGCCGCGGCTCGCCGAAGAGGGCGCGGCGGAGGTCGGCGCGGGCCTGGCGGACGGCACGGCCGATGGCGCGGGCGGCCTTGGCCACCGGGTGCAGGACGAGGTCGCGGACGACGTGCCCGACCGGGGTGAGGACGGTCCGGTACACCCACCGCGCCGGCTCCAGGAAGATCCACCGGAAGAGGGTCCCGATCACCCGTCCGACGGCACGTGCGACGTACCCGGCGGCCCGCCAGGCGTGGCCGAGCGCCTCCCCGGTCTCGCGCAGGACGACGGCGAGGACGTGGCCGGCCGGGGCGAGGATCCAGCGCCACAGGGCGAGGGCGGGCAGGACGAGGAGCACGCGCGCGGTCCAGTACAGGGCGGCGCCGAGCATCTCGAACACCCATTCAAGGGCCTTCGCGACGGGTACGAGGAGCCGTACGAGCACGTGACCGATCGGGGTGAGCACGCGTGCGTAGAGCCACACGAGCGCGCGGCCGGCCGGGGGGAACACCTGCGCGCAGAGCCACCGCAGGGCGTGGCCGAGGGGGGTGAGCAGGTGGCGGTACAGCCAGATCAGGGGTACGACGAGGAGCGCGTGGAGAACCAGGCCGATCGCGCGTCCCACCGGGACGAGGACGTAACGCCACAGGAACCGTGCGGCCGCGGCGAGGGCGTCCCAGAGCAGGCGTACGGGCAGCACGACCAGGAAAACGAAGATCCGCACGGGGATTCTGACCGCGACGACCAGGCATCCCTCGGGCTGCTGCGACGGCGGCTGTGGTTGTGGCGGCCGCTGCGGCCGCTTCTGCATGTCCATGGCCGGATGGACGCTATCGCGTACGGCGCGGATGCGTTCGGCCGGACTTGATCACCGAACGGCGGCGAGACGGTAACGGTTGACCCGCACACGCCAATCTGATTGGAACCGGCCATGTCGGCTTGATTGGCTGTGCGCACAATCACGCCTTGATCCCCGGGGGGACGAGTAATGAACTGGTACGTGGACGTACTGAAGAAGTACGCGGTGTTCAACGGACGCGCGCGCAGGAAGGAATACTGGATGTTCACGTTGATCAACGTGATCATCGCGATCGTGCTGGCCGTCGTCGGCAACGCCATCCACTTCGCCGCCCTCGCCGCGATCTACAACCTCGCGGTCCTGCTGCCCGGCCTCGGTGTCGCGGTCCGCCGGCTGCACGACACCGGCCGCTCGGGCTGGCTGATCCTGGTCGGCATCATCCCGCTGGTCGGCTGGATCTTCGTGCTCGTCTGGCTCGCCTCCGACGGCAAGCCGGAGGAGAACCAGTACGGCGCCAACCCCAAGTACGCGGCCGCCGTCTGACCCGCTGACACCCCGAAGGCCCGCCGGAACCGTCCGGCGGGCCTTCGCCGGTTTCCACCGAGCGGCGGACGACGAGTTCCTGTTGCGTTCGGTCCGCAGGTGCAGCACCAGGAAGAGGACGCGCAGGAGGTCGTCGGGGAGGGCGGGCCGGGCGGCCGTCGGCCGCCCGGCCCTGTGGGACGTCCGCCGGGGCGGTCATGAAGACGTCTTCTTGTTCTTCGCGTCCTTCTTGCGCTTCGCGTCCTTCTTGTTCTTTTTGTTCTTCTTGCTCTTCTTGATTTTCGTCCCGTTGTTCTTCTTCTCCGCCGCGTACGGGTCCGGGGGCGCGCCCGTGGGTGCCTCGGCCTCCAGTTCCTCCCTGACCTCGGCCAGTTGACGGCGGGACTCCTCACTGACCTGCGGGTACTGCGGGTTGATGGCCATCAGGGTGTGCACCAGGACGGCGGCCGTGCACACCCGGGCGAACCACTTGTGGTCGGCGGGAACGACGTACCAGGGCGCCCATTGCGTACTGGTGGCGGACAGCATCTGTGAGAACGCCTGCTGGTAGTCGTCCCAGTAGGCCCGTTCTCGCACGTCGGCCGACGAGAACTTCCAGTTCCGCTCGGGTACGTCGATGCGTTTGAGGAAACGGGTGCGCTGTTCTTCCTTCGACAGGTTCAGGAAGATTTTCACGATCCTGAAGCCGTTGTCGGTCAGGTAGCGTTCCCAGTCGTTGATCTCGCGGTAGCGCCGCTGCCACACGTCCGGGCCGCGGGCCGCGTCGGGCAGTTTCTGGCGGCGCAGGTTGTCCGGGTGCACCCGGACCACGAGCACTTCCTCGTAGTGGGAGCGGTTGAAGATGCCGATCTCGCCGCGGCTCGGCAGGTTCCGGGCGTAGCGCCACAGGTAGTCGTGGTCGAGTTCCTCGTTCGAGGGGACCTTGAAGCCGACCACGCGCACGCCCTGCGGGTTCACTCCGCTCATGACGTGGCGGATCGTGCCGTCCTTGCCGCCGGCGTCCAGGGCCTGCAGGCACAGCAGCACCCCGTAGGTGTCCTGGGCGGCCAGCCGCCGCTGGTAGTCGGCCAGCTGCTCGATACCGCTGCGGAGCAGTTCGACGCCGTCCTTCTTCTCGCGGATGCCGGCTCTGAAACCGGGGTCGAAGTCCTCGGCGAGTCGCACCGTGCTGCCGGGCTCCACCCGTAGCGGCTCGATGAACTCCGCGATGCGGTCGGCTCTGTCGTCGCCCATGGCCCACCCGCCCTTCCGGACCGACCATGCTTCCCGACCGACCATGCTTGCGCCGGCCGCCGGGGACGTCCTCACCCCTGGCGGGTGAGGATCAGGCGGTGGGGGCGTCGCCGCCGTCGCCGGCACCTCCGCCGGCCCGGCGGCGCGGCAGGACGCCGGCCGCGAGAAGGGTGTCGTACAGCCGCTGCTGTTCCGGGTCGAGGCCGGAGTACAGCAGGTCGTACGCCTCCTCCTCGCCCCGCACCGTCTCGACGGGGTCCCAGTCGTCGCCCAGGGCCGCCATGACGTGGGCACGGCGGGTCAGCTCGTGACCGGTGAGGTCGACGGAGAACTCGACCGGCTCGGCGGGACGCGAGGCATCTTTGTCGGACATATAACCGAATTTAGGTAAGCCCTCCGGGTGCGGACAAGAGCCCGTGGGACACATCACAGCAGGTCGGAGAGGTGAGGACGGCCACGGCCGGTTCACACGGGCGGTTCGGTCCCGGCCTGCTCGCTCACCAGGTAGCGCGCGTACCAGTCCGGCCAGTCCGGGTCCTCGCGGCCGGTGCGGGCCTCGTGCTCGCCGTGCGCCGCCGCGGCCCGGCGCAGCGCGCTCGCCAGGTCGCCTGCCGAGGAGAACGTGGTGGCCGCGGGGTCGAGCCGTCCCGGGAGCCGGGAGGTGACCTCCTGGAGGAGCCAGCCGTTGCCGTCCGGATCGCTGAACGACAGGAAGGAGCCGTAGCTGCCGTCGGGGCCGGGCACCCGGGCGTCGGAGCCGGCGTGGTGGAAGACGCCGCCGGCGTCGTGGAACACGTCGCTCGGGTGGGCACCGTGCTGGGCCAGTTCGTCGTGGGCGGTCTTGATGTCGTCGACGACCAGGTGCAGGCCCTGAGCCGAGCCCGGGGCCTGGTCGGTGACCGAGGAGCCGAAGATGACCGACGCCGGGGAACCCGGCGGGGTCACCTGCACCACCCGGAAGTCCCCGTCGCCGGCGACGTCCGCGTCGAGCCGCCAGCCCAGCGCGGTGTAGAAGTCCTTGGCCCGGTCGACGTCGGTCACCGGCACCACGACGACCTCCAGTTTCATGTCCATGAGTTGCGCCTCCCTCTCGTAGGGGCAATGGGGACACCGGCGCGGGCGGGCGGTCAGTGCGCGAGCAGTTGCTGACCGCCGTCGATGTCGTAAGTGGCGCCGGTGAGGGCGTCGTTGATCATGATGTGCACGGCGAGCGCGGCGACGTCCGCCGGGCCGACCACCCGGCCGATGGGCAGCGTCCTGCGCAACTCCTCGCGCCGCGCCTCCAGTCGGTCGCCGAGCAGGGCGGCGGACAGCGGTGTGTCCACGAACCCGGCCGCGATGAGATTGACCCGGACCGGGGCGACCTCGAGTGCCAGGTTGGCGGTGAGCGCCGGCGACGCCGCGGTGACCGCGCCCACGACGGCCATCCCGGGCGCGGGCCGCCGGCCGCCGGTGCCGCCGATGAACAGCAGTGTTCCCCCGGGCCTGACCTTCTCGCGGGCCGCCCGCGCCACCGCCAGCATCATGGCCATCCGCGCGCCGAAGTCCCGGGCCGCGTCGGCCGGATCGAGTTCGGCGAGCGGGGTGTACGACGGGCTGCCCGCCGTCACCAGCACGTGGTCGATCTGTCCGGGCAGTTCCCCGAGGAAACGCTCCAGTCGTGCGGTGTCCAGGGCGTCGAACGCGGCCGTGCTCAGCGGGTGCAGTTCGTCCGCGGCCCGCTGCAGGCGGTCGGGGTTGCGTGCCGCCAGGACCAGGTCGCCGCCGGCCGCCCGTACCTGCCGCGCCGTCTCCAGGCCGATGCCGGCGCTGCCGCCGACCACGACGACCGTCTGCCCGGCCAGTTCTCCGTGCGCTCCGCTCGACCCGTCGGCCATGACCGCCTCCACGTCCGCCGGTACCGCCCGCTGCGCGGGCCTGCCGGCCGTCACCGGTAGCCCCCGAAGCGCGGGGTGTGCGGTGGTGTCGACGACGAGGTGCCGGCCCGCATACCGACGAGCGGGAACCCCAGTCTGTCACCCACCCGGCGCAACGGCATCCGGGCTCACCGGCACACCCCGGCCCCACCGGACGGCCCCGTCAGCGCTGTTCACCCGTCCCCGCGCACCACGCCGCTCAGCTGCGTGCGCAGGCCCCGTGCCCCGGCGGTCGCGCCCTCGGTGACGTCAGGGTGGCGTCGCGCCGGTCGTGCCGTTGGCGCCACCCCTGCCATTCGTGGCGTCCACGCCGCCCAGCAGCGCCGACAGCTCGTCGCCGAAGCCTGCTGTGTCGGTCAGACCGAAGGCGACGCGCTGGAGCAGGCAGCCGTGCAGCAGGCCCATCATCATCCGTGCGGCGCGCTCCGGCTGCACGGCGGGCGGGACGGTGCCGGCCGCCTGGCCGCGGCGCAGGGCGTCGGTGATGCCGCGCAGTACGCCCTGGAAGCCCTCGACGGCGGGGGCACGGACGGCGTCGTTGCGCAGCAGCTCCGACCAGCTCTGCACGGCGCAGCGCAGCAGCTCGTCGACCGGCACCTCGCGCCCGGCGGCGTCGGTGACGGTGTCGGCGTTCAGCGCTTCGAGCGAGGCGGCCAGCAGGTCGGCCACGGAAGCGCGGTCGGTGCGTGCGGCCAGCCTCTCGACGGGTTCGAAGACGAGCCGGAACGCGTCCGAGGCGATGGCGAGGATGATCTCCTCCTTGCTCGCGAAGTACCGGTACGGCGCCCCGGCGGAGACGCCGGCCTCCGCGGCGATGTCGGGCATCGAGGTCTGGTGGAAGCCGTCTCGCGAGAAGCAGCGGCGCGCGGCGGCGACGATCTCCGCCCGCCTGGCCTCTCTTCGCTCGGGGGTGATGCGCGGCATGATCGGCCCTTCAACGTAAATGGTCATTCATCTTGACGCCTGCAGCCTCGGAGGCCCACTCTAAACGTGAACGTTCATTCACGGAAGCGCGGACGGAAGCGAGGATCTCCCATGAGCACGCACCTGACCATCGGCGCCTACGCCTACGAACACACCGAGGCACTGTTCGACGGCCGCGTCGGGGTCGACGGCGTGGACGCCACCTTCGAGACGGCACCGCTGGTCTCGGACATCTTCCGCGGCATGTGCGAGGGCCGGTACGACGTGGCGGAGTTCGGCCTGACCTACTTCCTGCGCACCTTCGACCTCGACGACGCGCCGTTCGTCGCACTGCCGGTCTTCCCGAACCGCAACTTCCGGCACTCCGCCGTCTACGTGAACACCGCGGCCGGGATCCGGAAACCGGAGGACCTGGCCGGCCGTACGATCGGCGAGTTCGCGCTCTACGGTCACGACGCGGGCGTCTGGCCCAAGGGCATCCTGTCGGACGAGTACGGCGTGACCCCCGACCAGTGCCGCTGGGTCATCGGCGGCACGGACCACCCCGTCCCCGCGTTCGACTGGATCCCGCAGCCGGTTCCGGCCGGCGTCGACGTGCGGCACGCGGCGGAGGGCCGGACGCTGAGCGCCATGCTCGAATCCGGGGAGATCGACGCGCTCATCTCGGTCGACGTCCCCCGGGCCGTGCTGAACGACTCACCGGCGGTCGCCCGGCTCTTCCCCGACCACGAGACCGTGGAGCGCGACTACTACCGGCGCACCGGGATCTTCCCGCCGATGCACATCGTCGCCGTCCGCAGGGAACTGGCTCACCGGACCGACCTGCTCCAGGCCGTCTACCGCGCCTTCGGCGAGGCCAAGGACCTCGCCCGGCGCAAGTACCTGAAGGACGCCGCGAAGCAGCACATGAGCCTCGTGACCCCCTGGTTCAGCAAGCTGTTCGAGGAGAACCTGCGTCTGCTGGGCGAGGACTGGTGGCCCTACGGCGTCGCCGCCAACCGCAAGGCCGTCGACACGTTCCTGCGCTACCACCACGAGCAGGGCCTCTCCCGCCGGCTGCTCACCAGCGACGACATCTTCGTCCCCGAGTTCCTCGGCACCTGAGCGCGAACGGCACGCCGGTGCCCGCGCCCACCGTCCCCAGCCGCCCCGTTCGCCGGCCGGCCGATGAGTTCGCGGGTCCTGAGCGGTCTGCCCCCGTACAAGCCGAAGCCGTCCACGAGATCTGTGAGGACACCATGACCGACCTCGCGCTACCCCCCGTCGTCGACGCCGCGACCTGGGAGCAGCGGCTCAGGACACTGCGGGCCCGGGAGAAGGCCGCGACCCGGGAACTCGACGCCATCGCCGCCGAGCGCCGCCGCCTGCCGATGGTGCGGATGCCCGACTACGCGCTGGAGGGCGAGGACGGTCCCGTCCGGCTGGCGGACGTCTTCGAGGGCAGGAGGCAGCTGATCACCTACCACCACATGTGGTTCGCCGGGAAGGAATGGCAGTGCCCGGGCTGTACGGGGTTCACCTCGCAATTCACCCGCCTGGACTTCCTGGACCCCTACGACGCGCGATTCGTCGTCGTCACCCAGGGCCCGATCGAAGAGGCGCTCGCCTACAAGCACCGGGTCGGCAACCGGATGGCGTGGTACTCGACGGCCGGCAGCCCGTTCGGGTCGGACGTCGGCGCACCGCCCGACGGCGGGTTCGCGGTCAACGTGTTCCTGCGCGACGGCGACACCGTCTACCGCACCTGGCACACCGACGGCCGGGGCACCGAGCAGCTCAGCCACAGCTTCGCCCTGATCGATCTCCTCCCGTACGGACGCCAGGAGGAATGGCAGGACTCACCCGAGGGCTGGCCCCAGTCCCCGACCTACAGCCGCTGGGCGACGTCCGAGCGCATCGCCGCCCTCTACGGTCCGGCCTCCGGCTGACCCCGCCACCTACGGCGGCCTCAGTGCACGTGCCCGCCGGACGCCGGCACACCGTTCTTGACCGTCAGCGGCAACAGCTTCTTGCCGGTGGGGCGATCTGGATGCTGGTGTCCATATGCGGCTATACCCCAACGGTGCCACATTCGCTCCGGTGCTGGTCATGGCGAAGCGAACGAGGACGCGCACCCCAACTGAACGCGCTCGGTACTCAGTTGAGGCCGAATGGACGAGGGCGGACTTAGCCCTCCTGGAAGAGCTGAAGAGGGCCGAAGCGCTCTTACCCGACGACGCCCCACGAGCCCTGCTGTCTGTGCGACTGTCGGTACTCACCGATGACACGACGTCGCCCGTACGGCAGGAACTCGACCTCCGGAAGCTGGCCGTGGACCGCGGCAGCCGAGTCGTCGGCGTGGCCAGCGACCTGAACGTGTCGGCCACGAAGGAGTGCGCGATCACGAGGACGCCGTCGAGATCGACGATGACCTGGCCGTCTGCGTCCGGGGTGTTCTCGCCGGACAACGACCAGACCCGGTTACGGACTTCAGAGCGTGCGGACCGGATGGCCTGAAGGGCCTTCTCGCCGGAGGCGGCGAGGGTGTCGAGCAGGCGGGAGATGGTTGGGTCGGAGGCGACCGGGCCGAAGACGGCCGGCTCACACCGCAGCATCGCGATGTCTGCGAGGCAGTCCCCGCCCAGTGCGACCGCCAGGGCGACGTCCAGGAGGGCCTTGCCGGGATCGTGGACGGCCCGTGGCTTGCGCCACGGAGCCAGAGCGGCGGATATGGCCTGGTCAAGGCCGGTCTTGCGGACCGTTTCGACGAGCAGGACCGACCCGGCCTGGGAGACGACCTGGCGGCCGTCGTCCTGGACACGGACGCGGGGATCGGACCCGTTAGAGTGTTTCACCTGGGAAGTGCCTCCGGCGGTGACAGGAACAAGGACCTCGACAATCCTCATTCTTGCCGGTCAGAGGCACTTTCTGCTTTCCTGACCGGCTGCCGGACAGCCCGCTTCATGAAAGCGCGGGGCTAGAGGACGCCTCCGTTGGCACGAATGTTCTGCCCCGTCAGCCACCGTCCGTCCGGTCCGGCAAGGAAGGCGACGACGTCCGCCACGTCCTCGGGCTGGCCGAGGCGTCCGAGCGACGTCATGCCGATGGCCATCGCCAACTCCTCCGGCTCGTTGGCCGCTCTCAGAAGATCGGTGTCCGTGGCGCCGGGCGATACAGCATTGACCGTGATACCCCGCGCGCCCAGCTCGCGGGAAGCAACCAAGGTCAGCTGTTCGAGGGCGCCCTTGCTGGCTGCATATGGGGCGTTGCCGGGTGCGGGGAAAACAGTATTGAGAGTGGAGATGTTCACGATCCGCCCGCCATCGCGCATGTGCCGCGCCGCGTAACGCACCGTGAGGAAAACCGACCTCGCGTTCACGGCCATCACTCTGTCGAAATCGGCCACCTCCGTCTGCGCGATGGGCGCGACTTCGGTATGCGTAGCCGCGTTGTTGACCAGGATGTCCAGGCCACCAAACTGACGTTCGGCAGTAGCTAACAACTCCTCGGCTGCGCTGGGCTCGGCCAGATCCAACTGGACCGCAACGAGGTTCCCATCTGCCTTCTTCGCCTGTCGCACGACCTCATCCGCAGCCTCTCGGGCTTGCGCGTAGTTGAAGACCACCCTCGCTCCATCCCGCGCGAGCCGCAGCACGATAGCCCGGCCTATCCCCCGCGAGCCTCCGGTAACGACAGCTGTCTTGCCTGTGAGCACCGCCATGATCTCTCCCTGCCTTGATGACCCGTCTGTGCGAACACCCATACCACCAAGTGGCCTCGAAAGAGTGAAACCTCCTAGGAACCCACCTACCTGGTGGAGCACTCTCATACAAGGGGACACAACCCGCGTCAGATGCGAGCGCCACCACACACGCGGCGGCATGAGCGCCGTCAAGACTGATGAACATCCATCGCCACTGCTGCTCGAACTCACCGCCAAACACCGTCGCTATCTCCTCCGCCCCTCGAAGAGAGACAACTCCACCCGGCACCTTGCGCCGTGCCGTCGAACGGGCGGGAGCGCCAGTACCACCCCGACCGCGGTCAGTTGCCACAACACACCGAGCCCGAGGAGCCGGTCCGCCCCCACGACGTCCGATGTCGGCCCTGCCAAGGCCAACCCGAGCGGCCCCAGGGCGAAGGCGCCCAGGCTGTCGAACGCACTGACTCGTCCGCGGACCTCAGCGGGGATCTCGCGCTGGATGACGGTCGCCACGAGGGTGTTACACACCGCTGCACCAGCCCCTGCGAGGAGTGCGGCGGCGGCCACCCAGCCCAGCGGCAATCGCGCCGCCAACGCTGCTGCCGGGAGTGCCCAGCCCGCGGATGCGGCCACGGACCAGACGAGTGCCCGGCTGGGGTTCCTGCCGAGCAGTGCCAGGCCGCTGCCGATTGAGCCGATGCCGTACAGGGCCAGCACCAACCCCCAGGAACTGGCACCACCGAGCCGCTGCTGGGCAAGAGTCGGTCCCAGCACCAGGAACGGTGCCCAGAGGACGAAGTTGAAGAGGCTGATATGAAGGGTTGTGACCCACAGCCACGTGCGGGAGGTGAACTCCTTCCAGCCGCGCCCCAGGTCGGTGAACAACCCACGGCGGGGCGTGGCCAACTGCGACAGGGGCAGTCCAGCCAGGGCCAGGGCGCTCACGCCGTAGCTGACCGCGTCGACAGCGACCACGATGCCCGCATCAGAAACAGCGATAAGCAGACCGGCCAGACCCGGGCCTGCGACCGAGGTCACAGCCTGGGCGATCTGCAGCAGTGCGTTGGCGTCCGCAAGGTCATCTGCAGGAACGAGGCCGGGCACCAGAGCCGTCAGGCCCGGGCTGAACCCTCCCTCACCGATACCGAGGACCACCGCCAGCACGATCACTTCCCATACCCTCACGCTATGAGTGAGTAGCAGTACGGCCAGCGCGCCCTGAGCGGTGAACCGGAGCAGATCCGCTGTCAGCATGACCGCACGGGCTCCGAGCCGATCGGTGAAAACGCCGCCGAGCAGTAGTACGACCAGCACCGCGAGGATCCGCGCCGCCATCACCATGCCGACGGCGTTGACCCCGCCGCCAGGCATCTGCAGCACGGCGAAGGTCGTTCCGATGGTGTTCATCCCGGTGCCGAGTAACGACGTGCTCTGGCCGATGAGGAAGCGGCGGAACCGGGGGTACCGCAGCGTGCGCAGGCGGTGAGTGGCTGTCCGGGGCTTGGAGGCAGCGGGCGGGCGAGTGCGAAGCGTCATGGCTCCGCACTTTTCCTCCGTCAGCCTATCCCCTGCAAGCTTTTCCGAGAAATAAATCTGAGTCTTCCACGATTAATTCCCCTTCCGGATAATTGGCGCAGTAAATGGCCTGTATTTACTGCAACATGCCTGATGGTAGGCTCAGCGACAAAAGGATGGGGTATCCTCCATGGAGCTCATTTACTGCGGGTGGCCAGTATGAGTCAGCATCAAACCGGCGGAGTGGGGACACCTCGCCCGGCACCGGTGGAGTACGGCGCAGCCGTTGATCGTTATCTCGCTGCGGCCGATCTCGGCAGCGCGTCCCGCCGCGTCTACCGCATCTCGCTGCTCGGGTGGTCCTGGCCATTGGTCGATCGCCGGGCTCCGACCGGTCGTGAGCGCCGGGGGGCCCACCCGCCCGTCGTTCCTCTTGCCCTGCTCGACGACCCGAAGGCCCCGGAGCGGCTGCAACGGGCACTGGCCGACCGTGCCGCCGAGGCGGAGCTACGCACACTGGTCCGCGAACTGGCCTGCCTTCGAGTCGCTACGGCCTGGTGGCTGGCAGAAGGCTGGATCACCGCAGACCCGGCCTCCGGACTGGCACCGCCGGCGTTGTGTCCTGGACCGGCACTGGACCCTTCGGGTGCGTCCGCGGGTGCCGGGGTGACTGCCGCAGTCCAGGATCGGGCCCGTGCCGCCCTCGCCTTGCGGGCTCCGCTCAGGGAGTTGACTCTGTGGCACCTCCTCCACGAGTCGAGAGCCCCCGTCGAACAGGTACTCGCCCTCAACATCGACCACCTCGACCTACCCAGCCGACGCACCAGGGCGCCCGCGGCAGCAGCCCTGAGCTGGGGATGGGGCACGGCACGCCTGCTGCCCATGCTGCTGGCCGGGCGCACCGCGGGGCCGGTGTTCGTCACCGACCGGAGGGCCCCCGCCTCCACACCGGCAGCTGACCGCTGCCCGGTGACCGGCCGAGGACGGCTTTCCTACCGCAGGGCCGCAGAGCTCTTCACCGCCGCGACCAGACCACTCGATCCAGCTGGCCGCGGCTGGACCCTGTTTGTCCTGCGCGACCGGGCACCCCGGAACAGGACGGTCCCCAGGCGACGCGCCGGGGCAGGTTCGCTGACAGAACCTTGATTTTCAAAGATCCCCATCAGCCAGCAGCTCAAAGATTTGTGGTGCATATACGCAAGCGTTGACTCCAGCGGTTCAGGCGCCACACCCAACGTGGAGGCCAGGGGTGGCGAGCACGCCTGCAAGAAGTGGACCCCACCCGCAGTCTGCGACTTGCAGGCTCGACATCACTGGGCCCTGTCTTGATGAGGAGAAGGCCGTGGCTGCACGCGCTCTATCCTCGCCCGCGATCAGTCTTCACGGGGGCGACACCGATGGGGCATGAGACGCCGGTCCCGTCCAACCCGCAGTACTCACCCGGGTCTTTGCTGCTCGAAAGGAACTGCTGGTGGCAACGCTCAGCACGACAGATGCTGCCCGGCCCCTCCTACTGCGGCCCGCCACCCGCAATGCGGGCAACCGCGGACGGCCGTTTCGGGGGCCGCTGTTTGCTCAGGCCCATTCCACCTCGGAGACGATCTGCGAGGCCCGTACAGGACTCGGCAGCGGCGTCCGGGAGGGAACCGACGGCGCCGGCGGGCGAGGACGTGGAAGGCTCGCCGCAGCCAACGCCGCAGCCACCTCCTCCTCGCTCACCCCCGCCAGCGCCTCAACCACCCGATCGAGTGCCTCGCTCACCTCAGTGCGTGTGACCGCTCGAAGCCGGCGACGGACCCGCGTTCTTGACCGTAAGAGGCAGCAACTTCTTGCCGGTCGGGCCGATTTGTATGGCCGTATCCATCTGCGGGCACACGCCGCAGTCGAAGCACGGGGTCCAGCGGCAGTCCTCGACCTCTGTCTCGTCGAGGGCGTCCTGCCAGTCCTCCCAGAGCCAGTCCTTGTCGAGGCCCGAGTCGAGGTGGTCCCAGGGGAGGACCTCCTCGTAGGTGCGCTCGCGGGTGGTGTACCAGTCGACGTCGACGCCGAGGGGGGCGAGGGCCTTGTCGGCGCAGGCCATCCAGCGGTCGTAGGAGAAGTGCTCGCGCCAGCCGTCGAAGCGGCCGCCGTCCTCGTAGACGGCGCGGATGACGGCGCCGATGCGGCGGTCGCCCCTGGACAACAGGCCTTCCACGATGCCGGGCTTGCCGTCGTGGTAGCGGAACCCGATCGAGCGGCCGTACTTCTTGTCGCCGCGGATCTTGTCGCGGAGCTTCTCCAGGCGGGCGTCCGTCTCCTCGGCCGAGAGCTGCGGGGCCCACTGGAAGGGGGTGTGGGGCTTGGGGACGAAGCCGCCGATGGAGACGGTGCAGCGGATGTCGTTGGAGCGGGAGACCTCACGGCCCTTGGCGATGACCTTGGTCGCCATGTCGGCGATCTGGAGGACGTCGTCGTCGGTCTCGGTGGGCAGGCCGCACATGAAGTACAGCTTCACCTGGCGCCAGCCGTTGCCGTAGGCCGTGGAGACGGTGCGGATGAGGTCGTCCTCGGAGACCATCTTGTTGATGACCTTGCGGATGCGCTCCGAGCCGCCCTCGGGGGCGAAGGTGAGGCCGGAGCGGCGGCCGTTGCGGGTCAGTTCGTTGGCCAGGTCGATGTTGAAGGCGTCGACGCGGGTGGAGGGGAGGGACAGGCCGATCTTGTCCTCCTCGTAGCGGTCGGCCAGGCCCTTGGCGATGTCGCCGATCTCCGAGTGGTCCGCGCTCGACAACGAGAGCAGGCCGACCTCCTCGAAGCCCGTCGCCTTGAGGCCCTTGTCGACCATCTCGCCGATGCCGGTGATGGAGCGCTCGCGGACCGGGCGGGTGATCATGCCGGCCTGGCAGAAGCGGCAGCCGCGCGTGCAGCCGCGGAAGATCTCGACGGACATGCGCTCGTGGACCGTCTCGGCGAGCGGGACCAGGGGCTGCTTGGGGTAGGGCCACTCGTCGAGGTCCATGACCGTGTGCTTGGAGACGCGCCACGGGACGCCCGACCTGTTGGGGACCACGCGGGCGATACGGCCGTCGGGGAGGTACTCGACGTCGTAGAAGGCCGGGATGTAGACGGAGCCGGTCTTCGCGAGGCGGAGGAGGACCTCCTCGCGGCCGCCGGGGCGGCCCTCCGCCTTCCACTCACGGATGATCTTCGTCATGTCGAGGACGGCCTGCTCGCCGTCGCCGATGATCGCCGCGTCGATGAAGTCCGCGATCGGTTCGGGGTTGAAGGCCGCGTGGCCGCCCGCGAGGACGATCGGGTCGTCGATCGTACGGTTCTTGGACTCCAGGGGGATGCCGGCCAGGTCGAGGGCCGTGAGCATGTTCGTGTAGCCCAGCTCGGTGGAGAAGGACAGGCCGAACACGTCGAAGGCCTGCACCGGGCGGTGGCTGTCCACGGTGAACTGGGGGACGCCGTGCTCGCGCATCAGCGCCTCCAGGTCCGGCCACACGCTGTAGGTGCGCTCGGCGAGGACGCCCTCCTGCTCGTTGAGGACCTCGTAGAGGATCATGACGCCCTGGTTGGGCAGGCCGACCTCGTAGGCGTCCGGGTACATGAGCGCCCAGCGGACGTCGCAGGTCTCCCACGGCTTGACCGTGGAGTTCAGCTCTCCGCCGACGTACTGGATCGGCTTCTGCACGTGCGGGAGCAGAGCTTCGAGCTGCGGGAACACAGACTCAGCGACCCGGGCGGCGGCTTCGGCAGGCATCTCGCGGACCTTTGTGTGGTGGCTGGGGGGGCGCCCTCCGGCCGGTGGCCGGGAAGGGTGACCATCAAGCCTAACCCGGTCGGAGGACTCCCCCGTACGCCCGGATCACACCGGTGCCCTGTCCTTGATGTCCGCCCAGGCCCCGGGCGCCTCCGCCTCGACCGCCGCCGCCCGCTGTTCCTCGCGGCCGTGGAGCAGCCCGTACGTGAACGCGCTCTCCCCGGCGGCGTGGGCCACCGCGGACAGTTCGCGCAGGATCTCGCGGGCCATGACGCTGTCCTGGTGCTCGCCGAGCAGGCTCTGCAGGGACTTCATGGACTTGACCATGGTCTTGGCCCGTTTGCCGAGGGCGGGGCGGGCTGCCTCGGCCGCGTAGCGGGTGCGCTTGGCCTTCTTGCGGGCCTCGTGCAGGCCGAGGTCGCGGTCGTGGCCGGGCGGCTCGGCCATGGCCGTCTCGATCAGGTGGGTGACCTTGGCGAAGTCCTTGTGCAGGGCCTTGGTGAGGACCTGCTCGGGGTTCTTGGCGGCCGCCTTCAGCAGGGGCGGGTCGGCGGCCAGGGCGTCGAGGGTGTCGAGGAGCGCCAGGTAGCGGGCCGAGTCGAGGACGCCGAGGAGCCGGCTGCGGGAGCCGCGTTCGCTCGCCTCGGCCCAGTGGTGGATACGGTCGTGGACGGGGCCGTGGACGAGGGTGGGGGGTACGGCGGCGAGGGCCGACATCAGGCGTTCGGCCAGGACCTCCTGGTCACGGCCCACGCCCAGCTCGCCGGCCAGCCATTTCAGCTCGTCGGCGACGGGGTCGGTGACCTGCCGGTCGAGGACCTTGCCGAAGGTGCGGAAGGTGCTGCGCAGCCGGCGGGTGGCGACCCGCATGTCGTGCACGCCCTCCTCGGTGTCCAGGCGGACGGCGGGGTCGAGCTCGACGAGCGCGTCGCGCTGGGCGCGGACGTAGGCCATGACGTGGTCGCCCGCCGTGACGGGCGCGGCGGATCCGGTCCTGGGCGGGCGGGGCTTGCCGCCCTTCGTCTCGGCCAGGGCGCGGGCGACTTTCGACGGGGACTTCGAGGGGCGTACGCCCGCCTTGCCCAGCCGTTTCTCCACCTTGTCGAGGAAGGCGGGGTCGCCGCCGTCGGCGAGTTCCACCTCGATCTCGGTCCATTCCGCCTTGCCGTCGCCGCCGAAGAGCCGGTCGGCCCGGACGCGGTCCACGCTGACCTCGGCGAGGAGGGCGCCGTCGGCGCCGACGAGGTGCCGGACGTCGCGGGTGGTGCGCAGCCGGATCACCGGGACCAGCTGGCCCTCGCGGACCCGGGAGCGGACCAGGGCGGCGAGTTCGTCGGGGAGCGTGTCGGAGAGGGGGGCGTGGATCTCGTCCCGGACGCCGGGGGCGACGGGGAGTTTGAGGTGCCAGCCGGCGTCGCTGCCTCCGCTGCGGCGGCGCAGGGTGACCTTGGCCGACGCCAGGCGCAGGTCGGAGGTGTCGTAGTAGGTCGCGTCGAGGTCGGCGGTGCCCTTGTCGACGACGTTCGCCACTCCTGCGACGCCGGTCAGGTCGGGCAGGCCGCTGTCTTCGGATTCATACTTGCGCTCGATTTCGCGCTTCGTATCCGCCATGAGTTGAATCTAGTGGTCGGGCCGCCGCAGAGGCAGAGGCAAAGAGGGTGAATCAGAGGAAGACCGAATAAGTACGGGAGGTGAACAGACCGGCTGGGCCTGTTCACCTCCCTGGGTTCCCCGGGCGCGGACGTCCATGCCGGCGTCGGCCGGCGCGGGCGCTATGCCGACATCGGGCGCTGCGCCCTGATCGACTGGAGCAGTCCCACCGCCACCCACACCGCGAACATCGACGAGCCGCCGTACGACACGAACGGCAGCGGCAGGCCGGTGACCGGCATGATGCCGAGGGTCATGCCGATGTTCTCGAACGCCTGGAACGCGAACCACGCCACGATCCCGGCCGCGACGATCGTGCCGTACAGCTCGGGCGCCTCGCGGGCGATGCGGCAGGCGCGCCACAGGATGATCCCGAGGAGCACGATGATCAGGCCCGCGCCGACGAAGCCCAGCTCCTCCCCCGCGACCGTGAACACGAAGTCGGTCTGCTGCTCGGGGACGAACTGGCCGGTGGTCTGCGAGCCGTGGAACAGGCCCGCGCCGGTCAGGCCGCCGGAACCGATCGCGATCCTGGCCTGGTTGGTGTTGTAGCCGACGCCGGCCGGGTCGAGGCTCGGGTTGGCGAAGGCGGCGAAGCGGGCGATCTGGTATTCGTCCAGGATGTGCAGCTGCCAGATGGCGATGCAGCCGATCACACCGGCGGTGAGCAGGCCGAAGACCCAGCGGTTGGAGGCGCCGGAGGCGAGCAGCACGCCGAGGATGATCGTCACCATGACCAGGACCGTGCCGAGGTCGGGCATGAGCAGCACGATCAGGATCGGGACCGCGGCCAGGCCCAGGGACTGCAGGACGGTGCGGTGGTCGGGGTATTTCTTGTCACCGGCGTCGACCCGCGCCGCCAGTATCATCGCCATGCCCAGGATGATCGTGATCTTCACGAACTCGGCGGGCTGCAGCGAGAAGCCGCCGCCGAAGACGATCCAGTTCCGGCTGCCGTTGATGGTGGCGCCCAGCGGGGTGAGCACCGCGAGGATGCCCACCAGGGAGAGGCCGTAGAGGATCGGCACGGCGTTGCGGAGCTGGCGGTGGCCGACCCAGATGGTGCCGATCATCAGGGCGAGCCCGATGCCGGTGTTCATCAGGTGCCGGACCAGGAAGTAGTACTGGTCGCCCTGGTTGATCTCGGTGCGGTTGCGGGTGGCCGAGTAGACCAGCACCGAGCCGAGCAGGGACAGGGCGACCGCGGCCAGCAGCATCGGCCAGTCCAGGCGGCGGGTCAGCGAGTCCCGGGCGAAGATCCGGGTCCAGCCGGCCCGCGCCGGGCCGTACCCGGAGACGGAGAAGCTGTTGACACCGGTCATGTGAGCATCCTCCGGCTTCCCCGCTTGCGGGCTCGTCTGCGGGTGTTGCGGTTGCCCGTGGACGGTGAGGCCGTGGTGGCGGCCGGGGTCTGCCCGTCGCCGGTGCTCTTGTCGCCCTGCTTGGAGAAGACCTGGAAGTCCTTCGCCGGGTCCTTGGAGACCTTCGGGGAGTCGATCGTGCCGTCCGTGCGGACCTTCGGCAGGCCCTTCTGCGGGGTGTAGAGCAGCGCCTTGTTCTTGTCGATGGAGCCGTCGGCCGCCACGCCGTACAGCGCGCTGTAGATGTTGCGGACCGCCTCACCGGAGGCACCGGAACCGGTACCGGCCTGGGAGATGGTCATGATGACCGTGTAGTCCTTGCTGTAGGTGGCGAGCCAGGACGTGGTCTGCTTGCCGTAGACCTCGGCGGTACCGGTCTTGCCGTGCAGGGCGATCTTGTCCTGCGGCCAGCCGCCGAACTTCCAGGCGGCGGTACCGCGGGTGATGACGCCCGCGAAGGCCTCGTCCATGCCCTTGAGGGTGGCCTGGGTGACCGGCAGCCTGCGGACCACCTTGGGCTTGATCTCCTGGACGGTCTTCCCGTCGGCGCTGACGATCGCCTTGCCGATGGTCGGCTGGTACTCGGTGCCGCCGTTGGCCACGGCGCCGTAGATCATCGCCTCCTGTATCGGCGTGACGAGGGTGTCGCCCTGGCCGATGGAGTAGTTGATCTCGTCGCCCTCGCGCATCTTGTTGCCTTCGAGGCAGTTCTCGTACTCGATCTTCTCGACGTAGGTGCCGTCCTTCTTCCCGGACTTGCACCAGGCGTCCTTGTTGGCCTTCCAGTAGTCGATCTTCCACTGGCGGTCGGGGACGCGGCCGGTGACCTCGTTGGGCAGGTCGATGCCGGTCTCCTTGCCGAGGCCGAACTGGTGGGCGGTCTTGAAGAAGTAGTCCTTCGGCTCGCCCGGCTTGGGGTTGATGCCGCCGTCCTTCTTCCACTCGCGGTCGGCGAGGCCGTAGAAGACGGTGTCGCAGGAGACCTCCAGGGCACGGCCCAGCGAGATGTCGCCGAAGTTCTCGCCCTCGAAGTTCTTGAAGACCTGGCCGCCGACCGAGTAGGAGCTGGTGCAGGGGTAGCCGCCGTCCCAGGCGTAGCCGGCGTTGACCGCGGCTGCGGTGGAGACCACCTTGAACGTCGAACCGGGGGCCGCCTGACCCTGTATGGCCCTGTTCAGCAGCGGGTAGTCGGAGTCCTTGCCGGTGAGGGCCTTGTAGTCCTTGGCGGAGATGCCGCCGACCCACACGTTCGGGTCGTAGGTCGGGGCGGAGGCCATGGCGACGATCCGGCCGGTCTTGGCCTCCATCACGATGACGGCGCCGGAGTCGGCCTTGTAGTTCTCGTGGGTGATGCTGTCGTACTGCTGGCGGGCGGCCTTCATCGCCGTGTCCAGCTCGTACTCGGCGACCCGCTGGACGCGGGAGTCGATGCTGGTGACCAGGTTGGAACCGGGCTGGGCGGCATCGGACTTGGCCTTGCCGATGACGCGGCCGAGGTTGTCGACCTCGTAGCGGGTGACGCCGGCCTTGCCGCGCAGCTCCTTGTCGTACTCGCGCTCCAGGCCGGACCTGCCGACCTGGTCGGAGCGCAGGTACGGGGAGGAGGTGTCCTTGGCCTGCTGGATCTCGTCGTCGGTGACCGGGGAGAGGTAGCCGAGGACCTGGGCGGTGTTGGACTTGCCGGGGCTCGCGTAGCGGCGGACGGCCTCGGGCTCGGCGGTGATGCCGGGGAAGTCCTCGGAGCGCTCGCGGATCTGCAGGGCCTGCTTGGCGGTGGCCTCGTCGGTGATCGGGATCGGCTGGTACGGCGAGCCGTTCCAGCAGGGCTGGGGGGTCTTGGCGTCGCAGAGACGGACCTTCTGCATGACGTCCTCGGGCTTCATCCCGAGGACACCGGCGAGCTTGGTCAGGACGGCCTTGCCGTCGTCCTTCTGCTTGAGCAGGTCGGTGCGGGAGGCGGAGACGACCAGCCGGGTCTCGTTGTCCGCGAGGGGGACTCCGCGGGCGTCCAGGATCGAGCCGCGCACGGCGGGGTCGACGACCTGCTGGACGTGGTTGCCGGAGGCCTCCTTCTGGTACGCGGAGCCTTCCCGGATCTGCAGGTACCACAGGCGGCCGCCGAGGGTGCCGAGCAGGGAGAGGACGAGGATCTGGATGACGACGAGACGGATCTGGACGCGTGGGGTCCGACCGGTCTCGGGAATGTTGGTCACTGGGCTGTCTCCCCCTCTCCCGGCACAAGTGCGCGTGCGCGTACGAATGATGAACGATCTACCTGTGAGGCCGCGTTCCGCCCCCGTGCACCCGTTCGGGTGAACTCACCCGTGTTCACAGGCGCTTGACCCCCTTGATGCGGCCGACGCGGACGTTGCGGGTGCGGGCCCTGGCCTTCAGGGCGCCGAGGCCGCCGCGCTGGCCGCCGATGCGCATCCCGGTGCCGGAGGAGATCCAACCCGAGGAGATGTCACCGGCCTTGCCGCCGGAGCCGGCCTCGGTGAGCGGGTCGTTGTCGGCGCGGCGGGCCAGGGCCATGACGCCGGGGACCACGAACGGGGCGAGCAGCAGGTCGTACAGCGCCGCCGTGATCAGCAGGCTGGTCATGCCGACGTGCCGGGCGGCGGTGTCGCCGACGAGGGCGCCGACGCCGGCGTACAGCAGGGTGGAGCCGACGGCGGCGGCGACCACGACGAGCATCGGGCCGGTCGCGGACTTCAGGCGGCCGTTCTCCGGCTTGATGAGCCCGGCGCAGTAGCCGACGACGCACAGCACCAGGGCGTACCGGCCGGCCGCGTGGTCGGCGGGCGGGGCGAGGTCGGCGAGGAGTCCGGCGCCGAAGCCGACGAGGGCGCCGCCCACGTGGCCGTAGACCATGGCGAGGCCGAGGACGGTGAGCAGCATGAGGTCGGGGACGGCTCCGGGCAGGTGCAGGCGGGCGAGGACGCTCACCTGGATCACCAGCGCGACGACGACCAGGGCGGCGGAGAGCAGGATCCGGTTGACACGCATGGGGGATTCAGCTCCTACTGCTGCTGGCCGGTGGTGTCGGACGCGTTGGCGCTCGCGTCCGCGGACGGGGTGACCGTGACGGTCACCGTCGGGGTGGGGGTCGGCTTCGGCTTGGCCGGGAGCACCTCGTCGCGCGGGTCCTTCTTCGGTGCCTGGACGACCACGCCGACGATGTCGAGCTTGGTGAAGGACACGAACGGCGTGACGTACAGGGTGCGGGTCAGGCCGCCGTTGGACGGGTCCACGCGGGTGACCGTGCCGACCGGGACGCCGGGCACGAACGGCTTGTCGCCCTGGGAGCCGAAGGTGACGAGCCGGTCGCCCTTCTTCACCTCGGCCTTGCTGTCGAGGAGTTCGACGCGCAGCGGGCGGTCGCCCTGTCCGGAGGCGAAACCGAGTTCGTCGCTGCCCTCCATACGGGTGCCGACGGTGAAGTCGGGGTCGTTGGCGAGCAGCACGGTGGAGGCGTCGGGGCCGACCGTGGTCACGCGGCCGACCAGGCCGTTGCCGTTGAGGACGGTCATGTCCCGCTTGATGCCGTCGTTGTAGCCGACGTCGATGGTGACGGTCCAGGAGAAGCCCTGCGCCGACCCTATGGCGATGACCTGGGCGCCCTTGATGCCGTACTGGCCCTCGGCGGCGACGTTGAGCATCTTCTCCAACTGGCCGAGGCGGCTGCGGTTGCGGTCGTCACTGCCCAGCTTCGCCTTGAGGGTCGCGTTCTGCTTCTCCAGCCGGGCCAGCCGGTCGTGCCGGTCGCCGGAGTCACGGACGGCGGAGACGGCGTTTCCGACCGGGTCCACCACCGTCGACATGCCGTTCTCGATCGGGCCGAAGACCGCGGCCGCGGCCTGCCGGGCGCCGTCGACCGGGGAGTTCCTGCCACCTCGGATGTCCACCGTGATCAGCGCGAACGCGATGGCGATCAGTAGCACCAGGAGCAGCCGGCTCTCTTTCGTGTCCCTCACGTGCGGCGGCCGTGCCTTCCTCAATAGGAACTTGCGGGGCTTGATTGCGGATGCTTGTGAAGCAGGTGGGGCATGTGGGGGGATGGAGGCTTGTGCGGGGCGGAGGCTTGTGGGGGGGGGCGGAAGCTTGTTGGGGGGAACTCGCTCTGGGCGAGCCTATGCCTCCATATCAACGATCCGCCGCACGAGGGGAGGTCATCTCGTACGGCGGAATCGAAGAGTTACGTCATCTGCGCGGCTGGGCGTCCAGGACCTGCTGGAGCGCCTCGAACTCCTCGACGCACTTGCCGGAACCGAGCGCCACGCTGTCCAGCGGGTCCTCGGCGATGTGGATCGGCATGCCGGTCTCGCGGCGCAGCCGCTCGTCCAGACCGCGCAGCAGGGCTCCGCCGCCGGTCAGAACGATTCCCCTGTCCATGATGTCGCCGGACAGCTCCGGCGGGCACTTGTCGAGGGTGGTCTTGACGGCGTCGACGATCGCGTTGACCGGCTCCTCGATCGCCTTGCGGACCTCGGCGGCCGAGATGACGACGGTCTTGGGCAGGCCGGAGACCAGGTCCCGGCCGCGGATCTCGGTGTGTTCGTCGGAGTCGAGCTCGTACGCCGAACCGATCGTGATCTTGATCTGTTCGGCCGTCCGCTCACCGAGGAGGAGCGAGTACTCCTTCTTGATGTGCTGGATGATCGCGTTGTCCAGTTCGTCGCCCGCGACGCGGATGGACTGGGCGGTGACGATGCCGCCGAGCGAGATGACCGCGACCTCCGTGGTGCCGCCGCCGATGTCCACCACCATGTTGCCGGTGGCCTCGTGGACCGGCAGGCCGGAGCCGATGGCGGCGGCCATGGGCTCCTCGATGATGTGCACCTGGCGGGCACCGGCCTGCGACGACGCCTCGATGACGGCACGGCGCTCGACACCCGTGATGCCGGAGGGCACGCACACGACCACGCGCGGCCGCGCGAGGTACCGGCGCTTGTGGATCTTGAGGATGAAGTAGCGGAGCATCCGCTCGGTGATCTCGAAGTCGGCGATCACGCCGTCCTTCAGCGGCCGCACGGCGACGATGTTGCCGGGCGTGCGCCCGATCATCTTCTTCGCCTCCGCGCCGACCGCGAGAATTCCACCGGTGTTCGTATTGATCGCGACAACGGACGGCTCGTTGAGTACGATCCCGCGACCCCTGACGTACACCAGCGTGTTGGCGGTCCCGAGGTCGACAGCCATGTCACGGCCGATGAACGACATTGAGTTCCCCATCAGGATTCGTCAGGCCTTCCTGGGAGCTTTTGAGGGCATTTCAGGTCGGCGAAGTGGGTGCTGTGACGTGAAGGCTTCCATCGTAGACGCGCCTGCACGAACACTGCGCGAGGGTCTTCGCCATTGTCAGCACGTGTACGGCCGCCTCGCTTGTGGAGACGGTCCGACGGGGCCACTCGTTCCCCCGATCGGCACGCATATGCCGAGGGACGGCCGAAAACGCTCGGCCGCCCCCAGGTCCGTCCCAGGTCGTGCAGCTCAATGGACTGACGCCTCGTCAAGAACTTCCACGAAATATCCGTACGGGCCCTTTGCGGGGCCTGACGGCTGATGCGGCTACGCGCGGCCGGGGAAGAAGATCTTGACCTCGCGCTCGGCGGACTCCTCGGAGTCGGACGCGTGGATCAGGTTCTCGCGGACGATCACACCGAAGTCACCGCGGATGGAGCCGGGTGCGGCGGCGATCGGGTCGGTGGGGCCGGCCAGGGCGCGGATGCCCTCGATGACCCGCTCGCCCTCGACGATCAGGGCGACGGACGGGCCGGAGGACATGAACTCGACCAGCGGCTCGTAGAAGGGCTTGCCGACGTGCTCGGCGTAGTGCTGCTCCAGCGTGGCGCGCTCCAGGGTGCGCAGCTCCAGCGCGGTGATCTGCCAGCCGGCCTTGCGCTCGATACGGCTGATGATCTCGCCGGTCAGGCCTCGACGAACGGCGTCGGGCTTGAGCAGGACGAGGGTGCGCTGGGTCACGGGTGGGCTCCTTCGGTACGGGCCGGGTGCGGTGAGGAGAGGCTACAGGGCTGGTCTGAGCGACCGTTACACAGTGTGCGGGTCGGTGAGGCGGCCGTCCTCGGGGGCGGCCGCCCCGGACCCCCGCTTCGGCCTGAACGGCCTCGTCCTCGAACGCCGGACGGGCTGGGATGTGGTGCCGCCCGGCCGAGATGTGGTGTCGGCCGGGCTTCGTCCTCAGGCACCCGACGGGCTGTCCTGGGTGCTCTGCGCCGCGAAGCGGGCCTTGGCCTCGTCGATCTTTCTGCCGTAGTGGACGGACGCCCACCACAGGCCCGCGAAGATCGCGCCCATGAAGTACATGGTCGGGACGTAGATCCCGGACGCGATCAGGGCGATCTGCAGGGCCCAGCCGAGGGCGACGCCGCCGGGGCGGGTGAGCACGCCGCACAGGGCCAGGCAGAGGACCATGGCGATGCCGCTGACCAGCCACACCGTGGAGGTGGAGAGGCCGGGGTCCTTCATGGCGACCAGGGCGGCGAAGCCGATGACGAAGAACTCGCCGATCAGGGTGGACGAGCAGAGCGTGCGCATGGTCAGGCCCTCCCGAGGAGCAGTCGGGCCTCGCCGACGGTGATGACGGAGCCGGTGACGAGGACGCCGCCGCCCGCGAACTCGCCCTCCTCCTCGGCCAGCGTGATCGCGGCCTCCAGGGCGTCGGGCAGCCGCGGCTCGACCTGGACGCGGTCCTCGCCGAACACCTCGACGGCGACCGCGGCCAGGTCGTCCGCGTCCATCGCGCGGTGGCTGGAGTTCTGGGTGACGACGACCTCGGCGAAGATCGGCTCGAAGGCCTCCAGGAGGCCGCGGACGTTCTTGTCGCCGCTGGCCCCGACCACGCCGATCAGCCGGCTGAAGTCGAAGGCCTCGCCGACGGCCTCGGCGGTGGCGCGGGCGCCGGCCGGGTTGTGGGCGGCGTCGAGGACGACGGTGGGCGAGCGTCGTACGACTTCGAGGCGGCCAGGGGACGAGACGGCCGCGAAAGCCTTGCGGACGGTGTCGATGTCCAGGGACTCGGGGCGCTGGGCGCCGACGCCGAAGAACGCCTCCACCGCCGCCAGGGCGACGGCCGCGTTGTGGGCCTGGTAGGGGCCGTGCAGGGGGAGGTAGACCTCGTCGTACTCGCCGCCGAGGCCGCGCAGGGTGAGCAGCTGGCCGCCGACGGCGACCCGGCGGGCGACGACACCGAACTCCAGGCCCTCGCGGGCGACGGTGGCGTCCACCTCGACGGCCTTCTTGAGGAGCACCTGCGCCGCGTCGACCGGCTGCTGGGCCAGGATCACGGTGGCGTCCTGCTTGATGATGCCGGCCTTCTCGCCGGCGATCTCCGCGGTGGTCTCCCCGAGCCGGTCGGTGTGGTCGAGGTCGATGGGGGTGACGACGGCGACGTCCCCGTCGATGACGTTCGTGGCGTCCCAGGAGCCGCCCATGCCGACCTCGACGACGGCGACGTCCACGGGAGCGTCCGCGAAGGCCGCGTACGCCATGCCGGTGAGCACCTCGAAGAAGGAGAGCCGGTACTCCTGCTGCGCGTCGACCATCTCGACGTAGGGCTTGATGTCGTTGTACGTCTCGATGAACCGCTCGGCGGAGATCGGGGCGCCGTCGAGGCTGATGCGCTCGGTGATCGACTGCACGTGCGGGCTGGTGTAGCGGCCGGTACGGAGTTCGAAGGCGCCGAGCAGGGCCTCGATCATGCGGGCGGTGGAGGTCTTGCCGTTGGTGCCGGTGATGTGGATCGAGGGGTACGACCGCTGCGGCTCGCCCAGCACGTCCACGAGGGCGGCGATCCTGGCGACCGACGGCTCCAGCTTGGTCTCGCCCCAGCGGGTGGCGAGCTCCGCCTCCACCTCGCGCAGGGCCCGGTCGACCTCGGGGTCCTCGGGGCGGCCCGGGACGTCGGGCTGCTGCGGGCCGCCCCGGGTGCGCAGGGTCCGGCTGCCGGCCTCGATCGTCGCGAGATCGGGGTCGCGTTCCGTCTCGGCCGCGACGATCTCGTCGAAGCCGTCCTCGGAGCCGTCCTCGAAGTCGTCGTCGAAGCTCTCATGGGGGTCGCGCGGGGGCAGATCACTCACGGCACCAGTCTACGGAGCCCGGCGCGTGCGTGGACGCGTCGGGCAGCGGGAGCTCCTGCTCGCACCAGATCGTCTTGCCGGCGGAGGTCTGCCTGGTCCCCCACCGCTGGGTGAGCCGGGCCACCAGCAGCAGGCCGCGGCCGCCCTCGTCGAAGACCCGGGCCCGCCGCAGGTGCGGGGCGGTGCTGCTGCCGTCGGAGACCTCGCAGATCAGCATCCTGGTGTCGCGGATGAGCCGCAGCTGGATCGGGTCGCCGCCGTAGCGGACGGCGTTCGTGACGAGTTCGGAGACCACCAGTTCGGTGGTGAAGGACAGCTCGTCCAGCTTCCAGGCGGCGAGCTGGCCGGTGGCCAGGGTCCGGGCCCCCGCCACCTGCTCGGGGTCCGCGGGGACCTCCCAGGCGGCCACCTGGTCGCAGGGCAGCGCGCGGGTGCGGGCGAGCAGCAGGGTGACGTCGTCGGCGGGTTCGCCGGTGCGCAGCGCGGCCACCACCCGGTCGCAGGCCGCCTCCAGCGGCTCCCCGTCCCCGGCGGTGGTGAGCGCGCGGCGCAGCCGGTCGAGGCCGTGGCCCATGTCGAGGCTGCGTGAGTGCACCAGGCCGTTGCTGAACAGGGCGAGGACGGAGCCCTCGGCGAGGTCCAGGTCGGTGGTCTCGAAGGGCAGCCCGCCGAGCCCGAGCGGCGGGCCGGCCTGGCCGGGAGCCTGCTCCACCGACCCCTGGGGGGTGATCACGAAGGGCAGCGGATGGCCCGCGCTGGCCAGGGAGCAGTGCCGCGAGACCGGGTCGTAGACGGCGTACAGGCAGGTCGAACCCACCTCGCCGGCCTGTTCCCCGGCGCCGTCGTCGAGGTGCAGGACCAGGTCGTCCAGATGGGTGAGGAGTTCGTCGGGGGGCAGGTCGACGTCGGCGAGGGTGCGGACCGCCGTGCGCAGCCGGCCCATGGTGGCGGAGGCCTGGATGCCGTGTCCGACGACGTCACCGACGACCAGGGCCACCCGGGTGCCCGACAGCGGGATCACGTCGAGCCAGTCGCCGCCGACGCCGGCCCGGGTGCCGGTGGGCAGGTAGCGGTAGGCGAAGTCGACGCTGGGGCAGTCGGGCAGGCCGTGCGGGAGCAGGCTGCGCTGGAGTGCCAGCGCGGTCTCGCGCTCCCGGGTGTAGCGGCGCGCGTTGTCGATGGCGGTCGCGGCCTTCGCGGCGAGTTCCTCGGCGTCGGACAGGTCGTCCTTCTCGAACGGCGGTGAGTCCCGGGTGCGCCAGAAGACGATCACCCCCATCAGGACGCCCTGTGCCGACACCGGTGCGGTGATCAGCGAGCGCATGCCGTAGTCGAGGAGCTGTTCGGTGTGCCGCGCGTCGGGAAACCTCGCTCTGCGGGTGACCCGCAGGTCGGCGATGAGGGCCGCGGCCGCGTCGGTGTGGCGGGTGCCGTCGGGCGGCGGGTCCACGGCGATCAGGGCGCCGGTGGGGTCCAGCGGGGAGTCGTCGCGGACGCCGCCCCGGGCGACGCGCCGCAGGACGGTCTCGGCGGCCGTCGGCTCGCCGCCGTGCAGCACGGACTCCTCCAGGTCGACGGTGACGAAGTCGGCGAAGCGCGGGACGGCCACCCGCACCAGCTCGTCGGCGGTCCGCCCCACGTCCAGGGTGTTGCCGACGGCGGTGCCGGCGTCGTAGAGCAGCCGCAGCCGCCGGTGGCTCTTCTCCAGCGAGCCCGCCATCGTGTTGAACGCGGCCTCCAGCTGCCCGATCTCCCGGCGCCCGGACGGCGGCACCCGCGCGGCCAGGTCACCGGCGGCGAGCCGGGTCGCGAAGCCGGCCATCCTGCGCACCGGCCAGACGATCACCCGGGTCACGTAGGCGCCGTAGGCGATGATCAGGAGGACCGCCGCGCCGACGCCCACCGACGCGGAGATCGTGAGCATGCGCATCCGGGCCTCCAGCGCGTTCTCGCGCTGGTTGATCGCGGCGCGCTCGGTCTGGAGGTAGCGGGAGAACTGGGCCCGGAGTGCGTCGAGCCGCTGCTTGCCCTCCAGGGTCCGCGCCGTGCTGCTCGCGTCGGGGTCGCCGCGCCGGGCCTCGGCCACGAGCGGGACCGAGTAGTCGTCGACGAAGGACTGGCCGGACCGCTGGATCTGCCGGGCGAGCTGCCGCTGGACGGGGGACGTGCTGACGTCCACGAGCCGCTGCGCCTGCGCGGGGTAGGCGGCCCGGGCGGCCTGCCAGGGCTCCAGGAACGCGTCCTGGTGGGTGATGACGTAGCTGCGCTGACCGCCCTCCATGTCGAAGAGGGTGCCCTGGACCACGCCGACCTGGGTCAGGGCGGGCCGCCCGCTGCGTGCGGAGAGCAGGGAGTGCTGGGCGTCCCCGATCGCCAGGACCAGCATCAGGAAGACGAGGCCGATGAGCACGGCGAGCAGGCCGCCCGCGCCGGCCGCCAGGGGGACCAGTCCCCGGTGCGGAGGTGTCCTCGTTCGGCCCCTGTGCTGCATGTGGGCGTTCCCTCCACCGCATAGCACCAAAAAGGAACATTAGGGTCATGTTCCTACTTCTGGATTGTAGGGCGGTGGCTGGTGAGCGCTTTGTGACCCGGACGACGTCGGAGCGGGCCCGGAGCGGGCCCGGAAATGCCCGCAGGCGTCCGGCGGCCCCGTGGGACGGGGCCGCCGGACGCCTGCGGAGGACGCTCCGGTTACGCCGGCGGCAGGCGGTCCAGCTGGGCCTGGATGCGGGCGATGTCCTCCTCGGCCTTGGCGAGCCGGGTGCGGATCTTCTCCACCACGTTGTCCGGGGCCTTCCCCAGGAACGCCTCGTTGCCGAGCTTGCCCGTCGCCTGCGCCTTCTCCTTCTCCGCGGCCGCGAGGTCCTTCGCGAGGCGCTTGCGCTCGGCGGCGACGTCGATGGTGCCGGACAGGTCGAGGGCGACCGTGGCGCCGGCCACCGGGAGGGTCGCCGTCGCCGCGAAGGCGTCGCCCTCGGGCTGGAGGCGCAGCAGCTGGCGGATGGCCGCCTCGTGCGGGGCGAGGGCCGTGCCGTCGAGGGTCAGGCGGGCCGGGACCCGCTGGCCGGGCTGCAGGCCCTGATCGGCACGGAAGCGGCGGACCTCGGTGATGACGGACTGGAGGCTCTCGATCTCCCGCTCCGCCGCCTCGTCCCGGAAGCCGCTGTCGGCCGGCCAGTCGGCGATCACGACCGACTCGCCGCCGGTCAGCGTCGTCCACAGGGTGTCCGTGACGAACGGGACGACCGGGTGCAGCAGCTTCAGGGTGACGTCCAGGACCTCGCCCAGGACCCGCCGGGAGACCTCGGCGCCCCGGCCGCCCGCCTGGAACGTCGTCTTGGACAGCTCGACGTACCAGTCGAAGACCTCATCCCACGCGAAGTGGAAGAGGGAGTCGGACAGCTTGGCGAACTGGAAGTCGTCGTAGAACGCGTCGACTTCGGCGACCGTCTCGCCCAGGCGGGAGAGGATCCAGCGGTCCGTCGCCGACATCTCGGCCGGGTCCGGGAGCGGGCCCTCGACGGTGGCGCCGTTCATCAGGGCGAAGCGGGTCGCGTTCCAGATCTTGTTGGCGAAGTTGCGGGAGGCCTGGACCCAGTCCTCGCCGATCGGGACGTCGGTGCCGGGGTTGGCGCCGCGGGCCAGGGTGAAGCGGACGGCGTCGGAGCCGTACTTGTCCATCCAGTCCAGCGGGTCGACGACGTTGCCGAAGGACTTCGACATCTTCTTGCCGCGCTCGTCACGGACCAGGCCGGTCAGCGCGATGGTGCGGAAGGGGACCTCGCCGTCCATGGCGTAGAGACCGAACATCATCATCCGGGCGACCCAGAAGAAGATGATGTCGTGGCCGGTGAGCAGGACGTCGGTCGGGTAGAACTTGCGCAGGTCCGCGGTCTGTTCGGGCCAGCCGAGGGTGGAGAACGGCCACAGGCCGGAGGAGAACCAGGTGTCGAGGACGTCGGTGTCCTGCTTCCAGCCCTCAGCCTCGGTGCCGGGCGGCTGCTCGTCGGGGCCGACGCAGACGACCTGGCCCTCGGGGCCGTACCAGACCGGGATGCGGTGGCCCCACCACAGCTGGCGCGAGATGCACCAGTCGTGCATGTTGTCGACCCAGTCGAAGTACCGCTTCGACATGTCCTCGGGGTGGATCTTCACCCGGCCGTCGCGGACCGCGTCACCGGCGGCCTTCGCGAGCGGGCCGACCTTGACCCACCACTGCATGGACAGGCGCGGCTCGATGGTGGTCTTGCAGCGCGAGCAGTGCCCGACGCTGTGGACGTAGGGCCGCTTCTCGGCGACGATCCGGCCCTGCGAGCGCAGCGCCGCGACGATCGCGGACCGCGCCTCGAAGCGGTCCAGGCCCTCGAACGGGCCGTGGACGGTGATGACGGCACGCTCGTCCATCACGGTGATGGACTCCAGGCCGTGCCGCTGGCCGATCGCGAAGTCGTTCGGGTCGTGGGCCGGGGTGACCTTGACGGCGCCCGTGCCGAACTCGGGGTCGACGTGCGTGTCGGCGACGACGGGGATCGTACGGTCCGTCAGCGGCAGCTTGATCCGCTTGCCGACCAGGTGCCTGTAGCGCTCGTCGTCGGGGTGGACGGCGACGGCGGTGTCGCCGAGCATCGTCTCCGCACGGGTGGTGGCGACGACCAGCGTCTCGTCGCCCTCGCCGTACTTGATGGAGACCAGCTCGCCGTCGTCCTCCTGGTACTCGACCTCGATGTCCGAGATGGCCGTCAGGCAGCGCGGGCACCAGTTGATGATGCGCTCGGCGCGGTAGATCAGCTCGTCGTCGTAGAGCTTCTTGAAGATGGTCTGGACGGCCTTGGACAGGCCCTCGTCCATGGTGAAGCGCTCGCGGTCCCAGTCGACGCCGTCGCCGAGGCGGCGCATCTGGCCGAGGATCTTGCCGCCGTACTCTTCCTTCCACTGCCAGACCCGCTCGACGAACTCCTCGCGGCCCAGGTCGTGGCGGGACTTGCCCTCCTCGGCGAGCTGCTGCTCGACCTTGTTCTGGGTGGCGATGCCGGCGTGGTCCATGCCGGGCAGCCACAGCGACTCGAAGCCCTGCATGCGCTTGCGGCGGGTCAGCGCGTCCATCAGCGTGTGCTGGAACGCGTGGCCCAGGTGCAGCGAACCGGTGACGTTCGGCGGGGGGATGACGATGGTGTACGCGGGCCTGTCGCTCTTGGCGTCGGCCGCGAAGTAACCGCGCTCTACCCAGCGCTCGTACAGCGGCCCCTCTACGTCGGCCGGCGCGTACTGGGTCGGCAGTTCGGTGCTGGGCGCTGTGGGCTGCTGCTGAGCATTCTCGGTCACGGGGCCCAGTTTAGAGGTGTCTCAGGGCTGTCCCGAAACGCGTTTGTTCCGTAACGGTGGTCGCCCCCGCGCCGTGAGTCCCCTGTGACTGCGCCAGGATGTCAGGAACACATAAGCATCTGGAGGGGAACCCAGAGATGAGCTACAACCAGCCGGGCCCGTACGGCGGGCCGCCGCCCCAGCAGCAGCCGGGACCGTACGGGCAGCAGCCGGGTCCGTACGGCGGGCCGCCGCAGGCGCCCCAGCCCGGCTACGGCTACCCGCAGCAGGCTCCGCCGGCGGCCCCGCCGCAGCCGGGTCCCTACGGGCAGCAGCCGCCGCAGCCGGGCTACGGCTATCCGCAGCAGGGCGTTCCCCCGCAGCCGAACCCGTACGGCCAGCAGCCCCCGTACGGCCAGCAGCCCTACGGCGTTCCGCAGCCGCCGGCTCCCGGGGGCGGCAAGAAGAAGACGGGGCTGGTCATCGGCGCGGTGGCGGTGGTGGCCGCGGTCGCGGTCGGCGCGTACTTCGTGCTCGCCGGGGGCGGCGGCGGGCTCAAGGACGACGGGCCGCACAAGCTCTCCGCGCCGGCCTCGATCCTGTCCGCCAAGTACAAGCGGGTGGGCGACTCCAGCGAGCAGAAGGCGAGTTCGAGCGACGCCGCGGACCTCGCCAAGTCCGGTGTCACGGACGCCACCTCGGTCACCGCGATCTACTCGACCATCGACCTGGAGTCCCTGGACACCAGCAACCCGGCGGACGTGGCGAAGGCGGAGACCGCCGAGAACGTCACCCTCTTCGGGGTGTACGGCTCGGTGAAGGACCCGCAGGCCGCGCTGGACGCCACCTTCGCCAACATGAAGAAGGACGGCACCTCGGACGACAGCGTGCAGCTGGTCGGGGACGCCCGGACCGTCTCCCCCGACGGGCTGGACGGCGCGGTGATGAAGTGCCAGCAGGCCAAGGGCAAGAACCAGCTCACCGGCAAGGCCCAGACGGCCTACCTGTGCATCTGGGCGGACTACAGCACCATCGGCATGGTGGAGCCGACGGCGGCGGTGAAGACGTACAGCCTCGACGATTCGGCGAAGATCGCTGCCGACGTACGGGGTGAGGTGCGCGTCGCCAAGTAGCCGCGGCTGACGCACACCGGCACACGCAGAAGCGGGGGGGGCGGGGGGGCGGGGCCCCCGGGGGGGGGGGGGGGGGGGGGGGGGGGGTTGGGGCCGGCCCGCGGACCCCCCCCCCCCCCCCCGCGGGGCGCGGGGGGGGGGGC
>NZ_JBIAVV010000003.1:454771-586353 GCF_042894765.1 Streptomyces sp. NPDC001507 | reverse complement strand
GCCCCCGCGCACCCACCCCCCCCCCCGCTCGCGGCCGCGCGCCCCCCCCCCCCGCCCCCCCGCCCCCCCGCCCCCCCCCCCCCCGCCCCCGCCGCCCCCCCCCCCCCGCCCCCCCCGCTTCTGCGTGTGCCGGTGTGTGGGGTTACGCCGACTTCTGCTCCCCCGCGCCCCGCCCGCGGGCGTCGCGCGGGATCAGGGTCGGGTTGACGTTGGAGTGGACGACGTCGGCCGTGATGACGACGCGGGCCACGTCCTTGCGGGACGGGACCTCGTACATCACCGACATGAGGACCTCTTCCATGATGGCGCGCAGGCCGCGGGCGCCGGTCTGGCGGAGGATCGCCTGGTCGGCGATGGCCTCCAGGGCCTCGCGCTCGAAGTCCAGCTCCACGCCGTCGAGTTCGAAGAGGCGCTGGTACTGCTTGACGAGCGCGTTGCGCGGCTCGATGAGGATCTGGAGGAGGGCCTCACGGTCCAGGTTGTGGACCGAGGTGATGACCGGGAGGCGGCCGATGAACTCCGGGATCATGCCGAACTTGACCAGGTCCTCGGGCATGACGTCCTCGAACTGGTCCTTGGACTGCAGTTCGCGCTTGGAGCGGATGGTCGCGCCGAAGCCGATGCCCTTGGCGCCCGCCCGGGACTCGATGATCTTCTCCAGGCCGGCGAACGCACCGCCCACGATGAACAGCACGTTCGTCGTGTCGATCTGGATGAACTCCTGGTGCGGGTGCTTGCGGCCGCCCTGCGGCGGGACCGAGGCCGTGGTGCCCTCCAGGATCTTCAGCAGGGCCTGCTGCACGCCCTCGCCGGAGACGTCCCGCGTGATCGACGGATTTTCACTCTTCCGCGCGACCTTGTCGATCTCGTCGATGTAGATGATCCCGGTCTCGGCCTTCTTGACGTCGTAGTCGGCGGCCTGGATCAGCTTGAGGAGGATGTTCTCCACGTCCTCGCCCACGTAGCCGGCCTCCGTCAGCGCGGTGGCGTCGGCGATCGCGAACGGCACGTTCAGCATGCGGGCCAGGGTCTGCGCGAGGAGCGTCTTGCCGGAGCCGGTGGGGCCCAGCAGGAGGATGTTGGACTTCGCCAACTCGATGGCGTCGTCGCGGCCTTGGGCGCCGCCGTTCTCCCCTGCCTGGACGCGCTTGTAGTGGTTGTACACCGCGACCGAGAGGGCCTTCTTGGCGGGCTCCTGGCCCACCACGTAGCCCTCCAGGAACTCGTAGATCTCGCGGGGCTTGGGGAGTTCCTCCCAGCGCACCTCGCTCGTCTCGGCGAGCTCCTCCTCGATGATCTCGTTGCAGAGATCGATGCACTCGTCGCAGATGTACACACCGGGCCCTGCGATGAGCTTCTTGACCTGCTTCTGGCTCTTGCCGCAGAACGAGCACTTGAGCAGATCGCCGCCGTCACCGATGCGTGCCACGGTGTGCTTCCCCTTCGCCTGGGAGACGCCTGGACTCTCTCGAATCCAGCGGCTCCTGGTGCTGCCTTATGTCGACGGTACCTTGCCGGGCCCCTCGTACGGGCCCCCCTTGGCACGGTTCACTTTGACGTGCACCTTGCCGTGCGCGCGGTCGAACCGTGCCAAGAGCGGCAGAGAATACATTCTCTGTCAGCGGCCCCTGTCAGCGGACGTCGGTGTTGTTCATCTTCCGGGTGGAGATGATCTGGTCCACGATGCCGTACTCCAGCGCTTCCTCGGCCGTGAGGATCTTGTCGCGCTCGATGTCCTCGCGGACCTGCTCGATCGCGCGGTTGGAGTGCTTGGCCAGCATGGTCTCCAGCTGGTCACGCATCCGCGTGAACTCCTTGGCGATGATCTCCAGGTCGGAGAGCTGGCCACGGCCGGTGGAACCGGCCGGCTGGTGGATCAGCACGCGGGAGTTCGGCAGCGCCATGCGCTTGCCGGGCGTGCCGGCGGCGAGCAGGATGGCCGCGGCGGAGGCCGCCTGGCCCATGCAGACCGTCTGGATGTCGGGCTTCACGAACTGCATCGTGTCGTAGATCGCCGTGAGGGCGGTCATGTCGCCGCCCGGGCTGTTGATGTAGATCGAGATGTCCCGGTCGGGGTCCATCGACTCCAGGCACAGCAGCTGCGCCATGACGTCGTTGGCGGAGGCGTCGTCGATCTGGACGCCGAGGAAGATCACGCGCTCCTCGAAGAGCTTCGCGTACGGGTCGTACTCGCGGATGCCCTGGGAGGTGCGCTCGACGAAGCGCGGGATGACGTAGCGGGCGTCGGGCCGGGGCCCGTCGTAGCGGGCGTCAGCCGTGCCGGGGATGTTGCTCATGAGGGTGTTCACCGTCCTGGTGGCGTTCGGGGGGCTGGAGTCTCGGCGGAGCGTGGCGTGGCCGGGCCTGGTCTCAGGCGCCGGTGCCGCCGCCTCCCGGAACACCGGAGGCATGCGTGATGATCTCGTCAATGAGACCGTACTCCTTGGCCTCTTCCGGGGTGAACCAGCGGTCGCGGTCGCCGTCGCGGATGATGGCCTCGACGGTCTGGCCGGAGTGCTGCGCGGTCAGCTCGGACATCCGCTTCTTGGTGCGCAGCAGGTACTCGGCCTGGATCTTGATGTCCGAGACGGTACCGCCGAGGCCCGCGGAGCCCTGGTGCATCATGATGTCGGCGTGCGGCAGCGCGAAGCGCTTGCCGGCGGCGCCACCGGTGAGCAGGAACTGGCCCATCGAGGCCGCCATGCCCATCGCGATGGTCACCACGTCGTTCGGGATGTACTGCATGGTGTCGTAGATCGCCATGCCGGCCGTCACCGAGCCACCGGGGCTGTTGATGTAGAGGTAGATGTCCTTGCCGGGATCGGCCGCGAGCAGCAGCAGCTGTGCGGTGATCTTGTTCGCGATGTCGTCGTCCACCTGCTGGCCCAGGAAGATGATCCGCTCGCCGAGCAGCCGGTTGTATACCTGGTCGCCGAGGCCGCCACCGATCGAAGGCTCGCCGGCGGCGGAGGGCATCAGATTCGTCACGTATCCACCTGCTCGTCTGTACGACGGCGCCGGGCCGTCTCACGTTTCCCTAGCCGGGGGCTTGGCCGGGGGCTGCAGTCCTGCCGGACTCCGGTCCCCTTGCCCTCGTACTCATGGACCCTAACGCGATGGTCCCTTCGGGGAATCCCGGTAACAGGGCTGTTCGCCGGGGGCGTAGTCGCCTTCGGCGGTGGGCCGGCCGCTGTTTCGCCGTGCGTGTGAAGGTGCGGGGGCGTGTGCGGGTGCGTCCTGGTCGCTCGCGCAGTTCCCCGCGCCCCCGAGCGGCGGCTGCGCCGCCTTCGGGGGCGCGCCGCAGCCCCAGGGGACGGCAAAGGGGCCCCCGGGATGGTCCCAGGAGCCCCTGTGCGCCGCTACGGGCGCCGTAGGGCTCAGCCCTCGGTCGTGCCCTCGGCGGGGGCGTCGGTGGCCTCGGCGGCGGCCTCAGGGGCCTCCGTCGCGGTCTCGTCCTCGTCCTCGTCGTCCAGGTCGACGATCTCGCCGTTGGTGTCCTTCACCGTGGCGGCCTCGACCACGACGGCCAGGGCCTTGCCGCGGGCGACCTCGCCGACCAGGAGCGGGACCTGGCCGCCCTCGACGACGGCCTGGGCGAACTGGTCGGGGGACATGCCGGAGGAGGCCGCGCGCCGCATGAGGTGCTCGGTGAGCTCCTCCTGGTTGACGTTCAGCTTCTCGACCTTGACCAGCTCGTCGAGGACGAACTGGGTCTTGATGCCCTTGACCGCGGCCTCACGGGTCTCGGTCTCGAACTCCTCCTCGGTCTTGCCCTGGATCTCCAGGTACTTCGCGAGGTCGAGGCCCATCTGGCCGAGCTGGTGGTGCTCCAGGTTGTGCTTGCGGGTGTTGATCTCGTCCTCGAGCAGCTTCTCGGGGACGGGCACCTCGACGAGCTCCAGGAGCTTCTCCAGGACGCGCTCCTGGGCCTGCGTGGCCTGGTCGTACGTCTTCATGTCGGCGAGGCGCTTGCGGCTGTCGGCCTTGAGCTCGTCCAGGGTGTCGAACTCGGAGGCGAGCTGCGCGAACTCGTCGTCCAGCTCCGGGAGTTCGCGGGCGGCGACCTGGGTGACCTTGACGGTGACCTCGGCCTCGCGGCCGGCCGCGGAGCCGCCCTTGAGCTCGGAGGTGAAGGTGGCCTCGCCACCGGCCTCCAGGCCCTTCACGGCGTCGTCGATGCCGTCCAGCAGCTCGCCGGAGCCGATGGTGTAGGAGACGCCGCTGGCGATGCCGTCCTCCAGGACCTCACCGTCGACCTTGGCCTCCAGGTCGATGGTGACGACGTCGCCGTCCTCGGCGGCCCGCTCGACCGGGGAGGTGGAGGCGAAGCGCTCGCGGAGCTGCTCCACGGACTTCTCGACGTCCTCGTCCGACACCTCGACGGCGTCGACCTCGACCTCGATGCCGGAGTAGTCCGGGATCTCCAGGGCCGGGCGGACGTCGACCTCGGCGGTGAAGTTCAGCGTCTCGCCGTCCTTCAGCTCCGTGATGTCGACGTCGGGCTGGCCCAGCGGGTTCAGCTCGGCCTCGTTGACCGCTTCGGTGTAGAACTTCGGAAGCGCGTCGTTGACCGCCTCCTCCAGGACCGCACCGCGGCCGAACCGCTGGTCGATGACGCGGGCCGGGATCTTGCCCTTGCGGAAGCCCTTCACCGTGACCTGCTGGTTGATCTTCTTGTACGCCGCGTCGAGGCTGTCCTTGAGCTCCTCGAAGGGCACCTCGACAGTGAGCCGAACCCGGGTCGGGTTCAGGGTCTCCACGGCGCTCTTCACGGTTCGGTCTCCTTGTGGCTGACTTCTCGGGTTCTGCCGGTGCCAGAGGGGCCCGGCGGAGTTTCGCCGCCCGGAGGAGTTCGCAGGCCGCCGTACAGGGGGCCGGGACACACGGGCGCGCAGCTTGCATAGTAACCGCAGCGGCTCAGCGCCCCAAAAGGCGATCAAGACGGACGCCGTCAGGTGGTGGTCGGGGTGGCGGGATTTGAACCCACGGCCTTCCGCTCCCAAAGCGGACGCGCTACCAAGCTGCGCCACACCCCGTTTCGGTGCGACACGTAGGGTACATGCCCGGGCCGCCCACGTCGGCCGCTTTGTTCACCCGCACGGGCATAGCCCGACCGCCGCATCCGCGCCGCGCCATCGCGTTGGCCTACGCGCCGGACGACCCGCTACGATGCCTTCGGTGCCGCGGTCCCCGACCTGCGGCGCGTGTTGTGCGGGCGTAGCTCAATGGTAGAGCTTCAGTCTTCCAAACTGACTACGCGGGTTCGATTCCCGTCGCCCGCTCCGAATGGCTCAGGCCCAGGTCACCGGGTGGATTCACCCGGTGACCTGGGCCTCGGTCGTAGCCGGGACCGGATCGGCAGGGAGGCGGAGCCGACGTGGCCATGGGAGCGGCGGGGCTGCCCGGCAGAGAGTGGATGGTCAAGGACGCGAAGGGTCGTAAGTACAGCTACGACTCGGAGGAAGAGGCGTTCCGGGAGCTCCCCGAGCATGGGGAGGGTGCCACCGTGTGGACCCGCGAGGTCTATCGGGTTCTGTTCGTCACGAGGTCGGTCGACGGCTGGAAGCAGGTCCCCGTTCCCCGCGGATAGGCGGACGGAGCGCACGGGGTGGGCGGCGGGCACGCGTGCGCCGCAGGTCACTGCCGTCGTCGTGGCGCGGGCCGCGTGCCGTCGGCCGCCCCCGCGGTCAGAAGTTGATCGAGTTTATGGTCTGCGCCAGCGAGTCGAGGAAGCGCTGGATGGAGGGGGCCATCCCGGTCGACGCGAGGAAGAAGCCGAACAGGACGGCGACGATCGCGGGGCCCGCCTTGATGTTCCCCCCTCTCATCATCACCACAAGGATGATCGCCAACAGCAACACCACAGACAGTGAAATGGCCACAACTGATCACACCCTCGGTCGGTCCGCTCTCCGGCCTGGGGTACGGCCCCGCACCCCGCCAGATCCATCGTGCCACCAACCCGGCCGCACTATGCGGTTCGTGACACAACGTCGACAACTCACCGCACACCGACAACCGCCCGCACTGCATTTCGAGGCCCCACCCGCCCACGGCCGCACGGCAATTGACGGACATGGTTTCCGTGTCCACACAACTCGTGCGCAGCCAATTCGAATTATGGACACAGGTACGGCAGGGCGCGGCCACCTATGCTCGTTATGCACCAATTAGTAGGGATGAATGCGGACATCACGGGTGTAAGTGCCGCATGGAACTGCATACGCGCAGGCATCGGCCCCGGTAAATCCCCCGGCGATCAAGATTCGGTTCCCGCCGATTACCAGGAATAGCATCGGCGGTTTTACGGAATCCCACAGGCGACGCTAGGGTGCCTCAGATGTTTGCCGCCGCCACGTCCCCCGGCCAGAACCGAACACCGCGTCCCCCGGCCCGGCCGCCGGCGGACAGACCGCGCGACGCGTTCTTCGACAACGCCAAGTACCTGGCGATCGTGCTCGTCGCGATGGGTCACTCCTGGGAGCCGCTGAAGGGCGACAGCCGCGTCCTGGAGGCGGCGTACTGCCTCGTGTACGCCTTCCACATGCCGGCCTTCATCATCATCTCCGGCTACTTCTCCCGGAACTTCGACATGCGCCCCGACCGGCTGAAGCGGCTGGTCACCGGGGTCGTCGTCCCCTATGTCCTGTTCGAGACGGCCTACTCGCTCTTCCAGCGCTTCGTGGTCGGCGACTCCGGCCAGGACGTCAGCCTGCTCGACCCCTGGTACCTGACCTGGTTCCTGTGCGCGCTGTTCGTCTGGCGGCTGACCACGCCCCTGTGGCGGGCGGTCCGCCATCCCCTTCCGGTCGCCTTCGCCATCGCGATGCTGGCGTCCGTGTCCCCGAGCATCGGTGACGACCTCGACCTCCAGCGGGTGCTGCAGTTCCTGCCGTACTTCGTGCTCGGCCTGTGCCTGCGGCCCGAGCACTTCCGGCTGGTGCGCCGGTGGCCGGTGCGGATCGCCGCGGTGCCGGTGTTCGCCCTCGCGCTGGCGTTCGCGTGGTGGTCGGTGCCGCGGATGAACACCGCGTGGTTCTACCACCGGGACTCCGCGCAGGAGCTGGGCGCGCCGTGGTGGTGCGGGCCGGTGATGGTGCTCGCCATGTTCGGCTGCTCGATGGTGCTCACGGCCGGCTTCTTCTCCTGGGTACCGGGCCGGCGGACGTGGTTCACGGCGCTGGGCGCGGGCACGCTGTACGGCTACCTCCTGCACGGCTTCGTCGTGAAGTACGGCGTGCACGCGGGCTGGTTCGACCCGAAGTGGCTGCACGGACCGCTCGGCGAGATCCTCGTCACGGCGCTCGCGGGTGGGTGCGTGACGCTGCTGTGCACCTCGCCGGTGCGGCGGGTGTTCCGGTTCTCCATGGAGCCGCGGATGGACTGGGCGTTCCGGCGGGACGCGGCGGAGACGGCCCGGGAGCGGGAGCCGCGGAGCCGGGAGATGGCCGGCGTGTGACGCCGGGGTCCGCCTAGGCGGGGAGGCCGAGGAGGGCGCGCATCCGGGCGTACTTCTCGGTCAGCCGGCTCCGGGTGGCCTCGTCCAGTACGGCGAGCCGGCCGGGGTCGGCGTTGTGCGCGAGGTCGGCCTCCTTGACGAGGAGGGCGCCGGGGGTGGCGAGGACGCGCCGGGCGTACGACTCCAGGGGCTCGCCGGGGTGCTTGGTCAGGGCGCGCACGACCGCCTTCGTGCGGGGGCTGAGGGCGGCCGTGTCCAGCCACTCCTCGGTGAGGGCGTGATCCTCGACGGCGTCGTGCAGCCAGGCGGCGGCGATCTGGTCCGGGTCGCCGCCACGGGCGCGGACGCCGTCGGCCACGGCGGCGAGGTGCTCGGCGTAGGGCCGGCCTGCCTTGTCGGTCTGCGCCGCGTGGGCGTCACGGGCGAGTCTCTCGACGTCGGCGAGGGAGAGCGGGGTCGGGGTCACGGTGCGAGTATCTCGTGGCCGGGGCGGGGGGTGTCCCTTACCGGCGCTCGCAGAGTGCCGCCGCGCCCACCCGTGCCGCCCCAGCGGCACGACTGCCCGCAGCTATGCCTTTCAGGGCCGCCGCTGCACGGATACGGCTGGGGACAGCGCCCCGTCAGGGGCGCGGGGAACTGCGCGAGCGGCCACGACGGGCTCGCGGACGGCGACGGTTCGCGGTCATCTCGCCGCCTCCCGGCAGATCAGCAGCAGCGCCCTGTCGTCGTTGACGTCCTTCGCGACCGCCTCGATGAGGTGCCAGGCGGCGCCATGGAAGCCGCCGGCGACGTAGCGGTCGGCTTCTCCCGTGAGGCGGTCCATGCCTTCGACGATGTCGCGGTCGGCGGTCTCCACCAGGCCGTCCGTGAAGATCATGAGGACGTCGCCGGGCCGCAGGGAGCCCTTGACCGGGTCGAACTGGGCACCGTCGTACACGCCGAGGAGGGGGCCCTCGGCGGCCTTCTCCTCCCAGCGGCCGCTGCCGGCGCTGAGCTGGAGGCCGGGCGGGTGGCCCGCGGAGTACAGCTCGTAGTCGCCGGAGTCGAGGTCCAGGACCAGGTGTATGGAGGTCGCGAAGCCCTCGTCCCAGTCCTGGCGGAGGAGGTAGCCGTTGGCGGCGGGGAGGAAGGCGTGGGGCGGCAGGGAGCCCAGGAGGCCGCCGAAGGCGCCGGAGAGGAGGAGGGCTCTGGACGCCGCGTCCATGCCCTTGCCGGAGACGTCGGTGAGGACGACCTCCATCGTGCGGCCGTTGTTCGTGCGGGCCGCGACCACGAAGTCGCCGGAGAAGGACTGCCCGCCGGCCGGCCGCAGGGCCATCTCGCGGTGCCAGCCCGGCGGCAGCTTCGGCAGCTTGCTCTGCACCCGGATACGTTCGCGCAGGTCGAAGAGCATGGTGCCGCCGCGCCGCCAGGGCACGCCGACCCGGCTGCGGAACTGGGCGGTGAGCAGACCGAAGAAACCGCAGGCGGCGACGGTCAGGACCACGCCCGGGGTGACCCGGGAGGGGCCCTCGGTGTAGGGGCCGAGCCGTACCGACTCCACGATCAGGGCGGTGGCGGCCGCCGCGTACAGGCCGAGCAGGCTCGCCGGGCGCAGCAGCAGGCCGCCCGCGACGATCGGGAGGACCAGCGTGGCCGGCGAGAACCAGACCGAGTTGGCGAGGGTCATGGCCGCGAGGACCGGGACGGTCAGGAGCAGTCCGATCAGGGCGATCCAGTCGGATCCGTCGCCGCGGAAGTAGTCCACGGCGCTTCTGCGCACGCCGACGCGGACCCGGTGCCACTGCACTTTCCACCGGGCCGGGAGGGTGTCGGCCTTCGCGCGCCGCTCTCGGTCTACTGCCATTAGTTCGGGACCCTATCCATCGGACCAGCTGCTTGGCACGGGAGGTCCCACTTGTCCCCCGTCCGAGGCTCACCTTCGGGTGCGACTTCACAGTGAACTTCACCGGAAGCCCCCGCGTCGCCGTCCGGGAGAAATTCGCTGGCTCGTCCTGCAATGCCCTGGTAGTCATGGCGTATGGCGACCGAGCGTGCGACCGAGTTGAAGGTGCTGCGTCCCGAGGAGTTCGACGGCTGGTGGGACCACCTGGTGCGGGCCTTCGGCGCCGGTCCGGCGCCGGCCGAGGAGCGCGACCTGGACCGGTCCCTCACCGAGTACGAGCGCTCGCTGGCCGTCTGGGACGGGTCCGAACTCGTCGGGACGGCGGGGGCGTTCCGGTTCCGGATGACCGTGCCGGGCGGTGCCGTGCTGCCCACCGCGGGGATCACCATGGTGAGCGTCGCCGCGACGCACCGGCGGCGCGGGGTGCTGACGTCGATGATGCGCCGCCAGCTGGACGACATCCGGGAGTGGGGCGAGCCGCTGGCCGCGCTGACCGCCTCCGAGCCGGCGATCTACGGCCGCTTCGGGTACGGCGCCGCGACCTTCCAGCTGCAGGCCGAGATCGACACCAGCCGGGTGACGCTGGACGTGCCGGCCGGCACCGGTGACGTACGGCTGCGGTACGCCGATCCGGCCGAGGTGCTCGGCGCGTGCGAGGCGGTCTACGCGGAGCTGGTGCCGCTGCGGCCCGGGATGCTGGCCCGGCAGCCCGGGTGGGAGCGGGCGGGGCTGCTGGACCCGGAGAGCGAGCGGGGCGGGGCGTCGGCGCTGCAGTGCGTGGTCGCCGAGCGGGACGGTGAGGTCACCGGGTACGCCCGGTTCCGTACGAAGATGGGCTGGTCGGCGAGCGGGCACGACGGCACGGTCACGCTGGAGGACCTCGCCGCGCTCGACCCGGCGAGCGACGCGGCGCTGTGGCGGTTCCTGTTCGGCATCGACCTGATGTCGAAGCTGACGGTGCGGGGGCGGCCGGTCGACGACGCCTGGCAGTACCAGGTCTCCGACATCCGGCGCTGTCTGACGCGGGTGCGGGACATGGGGTACGTGCGTCTCGTGGACGTCGGTGCGGCGCTCGCGGCGCGGACCTACCAGGCGCCGGTGGACGTGGTGCTGGAGGTGGCGGACGCCTTCTGCCCCTGGAACGCGGGGCGTTGGCGGCTGACCGGGGACGCCAAGGGGGCGTCCTGCGAGCGTACGACGGACGCGGCCGAGCTGACGCTGTCGGTACGGGAGTTGGGGGCGGCGTACCTCGGTGGCGTGTCCCTGCTGTCGCTGGCGCGGGCCGGGCGGGTGGGCGAACTGCGGCCGGGGGCGCTGGCGGAGGCGTCGGTGGCGTTCGGGTCACCGGTGCTGCCGTGGCTGCCGCACGGCTTCTAGCGCGCGCTCAGCGTTTCTGGCAGGTGGGGCACCAGAAGAGGTTGCGGGCGGCGAGGCCTGCGGTGCGGATCTCGGAGCCGCAGAGGTGGCAGGGCAGGGTGGCCCGGCGGTAGACGTACACCTCGCCGCCGTGGTCGTCGACGCGCGGCGGGCGGCCCATCGCCTCCGGGGTGTGCTCGGGCCGCACGGTGTCGATGCGGTTGTGGCGGACGCCTTCGTGCATGAGCCCGACGAGGTCGGCCCAGACGGCGTCCCACTCGGCTGGGGTGATGTCCCTGCCCGCGCGGTAGGGGTCGATCCCGTGCCGGAACAGGACCTCGGCGCGGTAGACGTTCCCGACCCCGGCGATGACCTTCTGGTCCATCAGCAGGGCTGCGATCGTCGTACGGCTGCGGGAGATCCTGCGGTACGCCGTGTCCGGGTCGGCGTCGGCACGGAGCGGGTCGGGGCCGAGGCGGGCGTGTACGGCGGTCTTCTCGGCGTCGGTGATCAGGGCGCAGGCGGTGGGGCCGCGCAGGTCGACGTAGGCGGTCGGGTTCGCCAGGCGCAGGCGGACGGTGTCGGTGGCGGGGGGCGCGGGGGCGTCGCCGAAGGTGACCTTGCCGAAGAGGCCGAGGTGGATGTGAACCCAGTCGCTGTCGCGGAAGCCGAGGAAGAGGTGCTTGCCGTGGGCCTCGGTACGGGTGAGGGGGGCGCCGTCGATCAGCTCCGCGGCGTCGGAGAACTTGCCCTGCGGGCTGGTGACCCGTACGGGCCCGGTGAGCCGACGGTAGTCCAGCGCGAGCCGGTGGATCGTGTGCCCCTCTGGCACTGACGTGATTCCTTTCCCACCCACCCACCCGACTCGGTCAGTGGAGAGGTGAACGTCGAAGGACCGGAAGCCCCCCGGGCACGGAGCCCGGGCGCAGCGCCCAGTAAGAGGCACGGAACTTTGTCGGCTCCGCCGGAGGCAGCGCCCCGTACGAGGCACGTTGTCGGCTCCGCCCGCGGGAGCGCCCCGTAAGGGGCGCGGGGAACTGCGCGATCAGCCCCCGCGCGCCCGCGGGCGAACGACTACCGGCTGCCCCCTGCCCCGCCTCTCGGGCGACCGAGTCGGGCGGGTGGGTGGGCAGAGACTACGGCTGCGGGTGGTGCGCCGGGATGGGCGGGAGGTCGCCCGTGGTCTCGTACGCGGACAGCATGTCGATGCGGCGGATGTGCCGCTCGCCCTCGGAGAACGGTGTGTTCAGGAAGGTCTCGACGAACTTCGTCGCCTCGTCCTGCGTGTGCATGCGCGCGCCCACCGCGACGACGTTCGCGTTGTTGTGCTGTCGGCCGAGCGACGCGGTCTCCTCGCTCCAGGCGAGCGCCGCCCGCACCCCCTTCACCTTGTTCGCGGCGATCTGCTCACCGTTGCCGGAACCGCCGATCACGATGCCGAGGGCCTCGGGGTCGGCGGCCGTCCGCTCGGCCGCGCGGAGGCAGAAGGGCGGGTAGTCGTCGTCGGCGTCGTAGATGTGGGGGCCGCAGTCCACGGGGTCGTGGCCCGCCGCCTTCAGCCACTCGACGAGGTGGTTCTTGAGTTCGAAGCCCGCATGGTCGGAGCCGAGATACACGCGCATGGGACGAGTGTGACACGGGCCGGAACACCCGGCAGGGCCGGGGCCGCATACCCGACAGCGTCCCGGAATGTGTGAGCAACACTACAGAACCTCAGGAAAACCTCAAGTAACGATCTGGATTCAAAGGTTCAGGAATCAGTCCACCTCCGTTTCACTGGACCAACTCGTACGCCGCTCGTGCGAGAGCCCGCTCACCCGGCACAAAGGAATTCCCCCCATGACTGGCAACGGCCCCCACGACGGTCCCCGGGACGGTCTCCAGGCAGGACTCAAGAACCGGCATCTGTCGATGATCGCCATCGGCGGTGTCATCGGCGCCGGCCTCTTCGTCGGCTCCAGTACCGGCATCGCCACCGCAGGCCCCGGCATCCTGCTCTCGTACGCGCTCGTCGGCACGCTCGTGGTGCTGGTGATGCGGATGCTCGGCGAGATGTCCGCCGCGAACCCCACCTCCGGATCGTTCTCCGCACACGCGGACCGCGCGCTCGGCCGCTGGGCCGGGTTCTCCATCGGCTGGCTGTACTGGTTCTTCTGGGTGGTGGTGCTGGCGGTCGAGGCGACCGCCGGCGCCACGATCCTGGCAGGCTGGATCCCGGCCGTACCGCAGTGGGGCTGGGCGCTCATCGTGATGGCGGTGCTCACCGCCACCAACCTGGTCTCCGTCGGCTCCTACGGCGAGTTCGAGTTCTGGTTCGCCGGCATCAAGGTCGTCGCGATCGGCGCGTTCATCGTCGTCGGCCTGCTCGCGGTGCTGGGCGTACTGCCCGGCGCGGACACCGACAGGGCGAGCTTCTCCAACCTCACCGGCCACGGCGGGTTCCTGCCGCACGGGCCCGGCGCCATCCTCACCGGCGTGCTGCTCGTCGTCTTCTCCTTCATGGGCAGCGAGATCGCCACCCTGGCCGCGGGTGAGTCCGAGGACCCGCAGCGCGCGGTCACCAAGTCCACGAACAGCATCATCTGGCGGATCGGCGTCTTCTACCTCGGCTCGATCCTGATCGTGGTCTCGCTGGTGCCGTGGAACGACCCGTCCATCAAGGAGAAGGGCTCCTACGTCGCCGCCCTCGACTCCCTCGGCATCGCGCACGCCGGCCAGATCATGAACGTCATCGTGCTGACGTCGGTGCTGTCCTGTCTCAACTCCGGTCTGTACACGGCCTCCCGGATGGCCTTCTCGCTCGGGCAGCGGGGTGACGCCCCGAGGGCGTTCGCCCGGACCACCGCCCGCGGGGTGCCGATGGCCGCGATCGTCGCGTCCGTGCTGTTCGGGTTCGTCGCCGTCTTCTTCAACTACAAGTTCCCGGACTCCGTCTTCCTCTTCCTGGTCAACTCCAGCGGCGCGGTGGCCCTGTTCGTCTGGCTCGTCATCTGCTTCTCGCAGCTGCGCATGCGGAAGATCGTCCAGGCCGAGGCGCCGGAGAAGCTCGTCGTGAAGATGTGGCTGTACCCGTACCTGACCTGGGCGACGGCCGGTCTGATCGTGTTCGTCCTCGGCTACATGCTGACCGACACGGAGGGCGAGAGCAGCGGCCGTACCACCGTGCTGCTCTCGCTGCTGGTCGCGGCGGCGGTGGTCGCCGTCGCGGTGGTGAAGGAGAAGGTGACCGGCGGCCGGGCGAAGGAGGCGGTCGCCGAGCCCGCCGACCAGGTGTCCGTCGGCTGATCCTCACAGCAGGGTGAAGCTCTCCTTCACCTTGTCGTAGGTACGTACGGCCTGGGCTTCGACCGCCGGCTGGTACCAGGTGTTGATCTGGTACGACTTGCCGCCGGCGTCGAAGCCCAGCAGCCGTGCGTGCCAGGGGGTGCCCCTGAGGGTGAAGGTGTACTCCCAGACCACGGCCGGGTGGCCGCGGAAGGTCGTCTCGGCCAGCCGGATCTTGGTGTAGTCCTGGCCCTGGTGGGCGCTCTGTTCGGAGGAGCGCCAGCTGTCCATGAGGTTGCCGCGGGCGAGCGAGGACTTGGCGACGAGTTCCTGGCTGCCGTCGGGGGAGGTGTAGTGGACCTCGGCGCCCGTCTTCACGTCCCTGCGCCAGCCGGTGGGCGGCGCCCAGGCGAAGCCGCCGGCCTCCTCGTGGGTGCCGGGCGGGAGGGAGCGGGGGCGGGCGGTGCCCGCCACGGTGGCCGACGGATCGGTTGTGACTGAGGGGGTTGAAGAGGTCCCGGTCGCTGTGTCCTTGTCGCCGCCGCCCGTCGTGGTGGTCAGGAGGATGACGAGGGCGGTGGCTACTGCGGTGGTTCCCAGTACGGCCAGGAGAGCTGTGCGTTCGGGGGCTTTGCGCCGGTGGGTCGCCGCGGGCTCGTTGTGGCTGGTCGCGCCGTTCCCCGCGCCCCTGACGGGGCGCTGCGGTTCGGGGCGGTGCAAGGCGGGGTCCAGCTGCGGACGGGTCGGGTCCGTCGAGTTGGCCGACGGGGTCTCCGAGCGGACCTCCGCGCGAGGTTCCGAGGCCGCCTCTGTCGATGCGCTGACCGGCGTCGGCGGCTGCGGGCGTTCGTCCTCGGGGGCCGGGAGGTGTACCACGTACGCCGGGGTGGGGCGTTCCGGCGGGTGCGGGGCCGGATAGCGCTCCGTCGGGGTCTGGGCCGGGTACGCCACCGGGCGCAGTTCCCGTTCCACCTCCTCCAGGCCGGGGCGTACCGTCGGTTCCTTCGCCAGCAGTGCTGCCAGCAGGTCGTGCAACGGGCCTGCCGTGGCCGGGAGTTCGGGTTCCTCGTAGAGGACGGCGTGCAGGGTGGCCAGGGTGGTGTCGCGGGAGAAGGGGGAGCGGCCGCCGAGGGCCGCACACAGGGTCGCGCCGAGCGACCAGAGGTCGGAGGGCGGGCCCTGCGGGCGGCCGGAGACGCGTTCGGGCGCCATGTAGTCGGGGGAGCCGACGAGCATGCCGACCATGGTGAGCGCCTTGGCGTCCTGGATCGCGGCGATGCCGAAGTCGGTGAGGACGACCCGGCCCGCGGTGCTCTCGACGAGGACGTTGCCGGGTTTGATGTCGCGGTGCAGCACTCCCCCGGCGTGCACCTGGCGCAGCGCCCCGACCAGGCCGAGGCCGATCCGGGCGGCCGCGCGCGGGCTCAGCGGCCCCTCCTCGGCCATGATCCACTCCAGGGAGCGGCCGTTGACCAGCTCCATGACGATCCACAGGCGTTCGCCCTCGTCGACGACGTCGTAGACCCGCACCACGTTGGGGTGGTCGATCCGGGCGGTGGCCCTGGCCTCGCGCAGGGTGCGTTCGCGGCGGGTGCGGGTGTCCTCGGCGTCGAGGCCGTCGATCCGCATCTCCTTGACGGCGACCTGCCGGTCGAGCGTCTCGTCGGCGGCCCGCCACACCCGCCCCATGCCGCCCTGCCCGATGCTCTCGGCCAGCCGGTAGCGGCCGGTCACCAGCAGCCCGGGAACACCGCCCGGCCCCGCGTTCTCCGGATTCCCCGCATTCCCCGGGCTCTCCCCGCCAACTGAATTCCCTGAATTCTCTGAATTCCCCGGCAATTCGCTGCACCCCCTCAACGGCCGCCCCTGCCGACACACAATGGTCACACTTACGGCCGTACCAGCATAGTGCGGAGAAATCTTGTGGTACCTCTTCAAGTGACCGCGAATTCAGGCGCGGTCCAGGGGGTTGCAAGGGGGACGAACATGAGTTCTCGTCGTACGCTCCGGAGGCTGACCGTGGTCACGGGATCGCTGGTCACGGCATCTTTCTCGGCCGTGATGATCCTGCCGTTCACGGCCGTCGCCGACGACCAGGGGCCGGGCAGCGGCAAGGGGGGAAAGGCGGTCGACCAGGCACCGGACGGGGTGAAGCTGACGACCGCACTGCCCGCGAGGATCTCGGTCGACAACAGTTCACAGAAAACGGCGATTACCGCCACCGTGAAGAACGAAGGGACCAAGGAAAGCGACAGTATCCGGCTTTTGGTGGTCGGTTTCGACGGGCTGAAGGTCACCGGGGTGCAGGGGTGCGACGCCGTCGCCGCGAAGGACCTGCCGGCCGGTTCGAACAGCGCCTTCAGCTGTCCCGTGGGCGCGCTGGGCGCCGGCAGGTCGAGGTCGTACGCGGTCGACGCGACGTTCGATCTCGGCAGGACCGGGAAGATCTGCCTGCCCGTGCAGAGCGCGGACGGGAAGAAGACGTTCTGGCAGCAGGGCCCGGTGCCGTTCGGTACGACGAACCCGTCGCCGAACGCCCCGGCCACCCCGCTGCTGCTCGGCACCGACAACAAGCCGGTGGGGCCGAGCGGCGACCAGCTGCCGAAGACCGGCGCGGGACGTGACGTGCTGCCGCTCGGGGCGGCCGGCGCGGCGCTGATCGCGGCCGGGGCGGCGGGGGTGTGGTGGTCGCAGCGCAGGCCGCGGCGGCAGTCGTAGCGGCCGGTACGACAGCGGGGCCCGGGGTGCCGAAAGCATCCCGGGCCCCGCTGTGGTGGTGCGGGGTCAGCGCTTGCCGACGAGCTTCCACGCCGCGGGCACCGCGCCCATCGCCAGGGCCGCCTTCACCGCGTCGCCGATCAGGAACGGGGTGAGGCCGGCCGCGATCGCCGCGGACGCGGACATGTCCGCGGCGTAGGCCAGGTACGGCACGCCGACCGCGTAGATGAGCGCCTCGCCGAGCAGCATCGTGCCCGCCATGCGCAGTACGCCGCGGTCGGCGCCGCGCCGGGCCAGGGCGCCGACGACGGCGGAGGCGAGCATCATGCCGAGGATGTACCCGAAGGAGACCGAGACGCCGGAGGTGCCGCTCGCGAACCACGGCACACCCGCGAGGCCGGCCAGCGCGTACAGGGTGAGGGAGAGCAGGCCGCGGCGGGCGCCGAGGGCGGTGCCGACGAGCAGGGCCGCGAAGGTCTGGCCGGTCACCGGGACCGGGGAGCCGGGCACCGGGACCGCGATCTGGGCGGCGAGGCCGGTGAGCGCGGCGCCGCCGGCCACGAGGGCCGCGTCGCGCACCCGGGACGCGGGCAGGAGATCGGCGAGGACGGTGCCGGTGCGGGTCGACGCGGCGGCGGTGGCGGTGCTCATGGGGACTCCGCGGGATGGGGGCAGGCAAGGGACTCTGTGACGCTATCCCGGCCCGTCTGAGCCGGACACGTCAGCGGTCGACAAAGGCCGGAAGCGGCACTTGGTGGGCTCCCCACAAAGGATGCGGGTTACACGCGGTACGGGGTGACGCCGATCACTGAGGCAGGGATGTTTCGGTCACGTCAACGGCATTGAACAGGCCTGTGGAGTTCCACCAATCGAATCCCAGCGCTCTGGTGGGATTCAAGGTTTCTGGCCTACGCTTCCGGACATGGTCGCCCAGTCCCGGAACTTCACGTCGCGTCGCTATGTCGACCTGCGGCGCCAGGGGGCTGCCACCTGTCGCCGTACGCCCTGAGGCCGCGCGGCGGGAGACCGGTCCGGCGCGCCTCGACCCGAGAGACGTGTCGGCCCCGTTCCCGAGGACGGTTTCCCATGCCCCGTACCGCGGCACCCCCGCTCACCTCCGCCCCCCGTGACCGGCGGCGGACCAGCGCCAGCGTGGTCCTCCGCTCGGTCCTCGAACACGGGCCGGTCGCCCGCTCCACCATCGCCCGGCTGACCGGGCTGTCCCCGGCCTCCGTCACCGACTACTGCGCCCGCTTCACCGAACTCGGCCTGATCCGGGAGACCGAGGCGCCGCAGCGCGCCAAGGGCGTGGGCCGGCCGCACGTGCCGGTCGACCTGGACGACTCGCGGTTCGTGGTCGGCGGGGTGCACGTGGCCGTCCCGTACACCACGGTCGCACTGCTCGATCTGCGTGGCCGGGTCGTCCTACGGCGTGAGTTGAAGCACCGGGACACCGATCCGCGCGCGGTGCTGGCGCGGGCCGCCGCCGGGCTCGCCGCGCTGCTCGACGAGGTGCCCGGCAGCCGGCCGCTGGGCGTCGGCGTCGCCGCCGGCGGCTGGGTGGACCGGGACTCCGGGACCGTCGTCGAGCACCCGCTGCTCGGCTGGCGCGAGGTGCCGGTGCGCGAGCTGCTCGGCGCGCGCACCGGGCTGCCGGTCCATGTGGACGGCCACGCGCGCGCGTTGGTCAACGGGGAACGCCTCTTCGGGCGCGCCCGGGGCAGCCGGAGCGTGCTGCACCTGTTCGTCGGCAACGTGGTCGACGCGGCCTTCGCCACCGGCGACGAGGTGCACCACGGCCCGCGCTCCCAGGCCGGCATGATCGGCCACCTCCCGGTGCCGGGCGGCACCGAGCCGTGCGGCTGCGGACGCACCGGCTGCCTCCAGGTGGAGCTCAGCGAACGCACCCTGGTGCGGCGGGCCCGGGCGGCCGGGGTGACGGACAGCGGCAACCCGATGGACGTCCTCGCGGCGGCCGGGGCCGGCGATCCGGCGGCCGCACGGCTGCTGGTGGAGCGGGCGCGGATGACCGGCCGGGCGGCGGCGCTGCTGCTCGACGTCCTCAACCCGGAGAGCGTGGTCGTCACCGAGGTCGGCGTGCTCTACCGCGAGGACTGTCTGCGCGCGCTGCGCGAGGCGGTCGGAACGGAGCGGGCGGCCGTGGTCGCGCCGACCAGTTTCGGGGCCTCGGTGCTGGCGGTGGCGGGCGGTTCGGTGGTCCTCGACGTGCTGTACCGGGACCCGCTGAGCGCCTCGCCCGCCGCGGCTCCGGCCCTGTCACCAGAGCTTATTTAATTCAGAAACTCGGAATATTGACAGCCGTCGCGCACGGCAAGGAACATCCATCCCATGACCTGTCGCACCCTCTGTTGCTGACGTCTTGACGCGCCCCGGGCGCGCATTTCCCTCTGCGTGAGATCTCTCTTTCCGGCCCCCCGTCGCCGGGAATTCGCCCTGCCTTTCTGCTGCTTTTCTCCCCGGAGCACTCCCATGCCTTCTGCGTCCTCCTCCGGCATCGACCGCCGGCTCTTCCTCACCTCACTGCTCGGCGCCTCGGCGGCCGTGGCCGGGCTGAGCGGCTGCGCGGGTGGCAGTGCCGCCGCCGACACCGCGGGCGCCTCGACCGCTCCGCTGGCCGACAAGGTCCCGGCCGGCACCAGCCTGAAGATCGCCTCCTATCTGGGCCAGCAGCAACTGGAGTTCAAGCTGGCGAAGCTGCCCGCGCTGCCGTTCACCGTGTCGAGCTGGGTGAACATCGGCGCCGGTCCCGACGTCATCAACGCGTTCCGCGCCAAGTCCCTCGACCTCGCCAACAACGCGGGAATTCCGCCGATCCAGGCGCAGTTCCAGGGTTTCGCCGCAAAAATCGTGGCGATCGAGCTGACCCGCAAGCCGAACTACCTGTTCGCCACCAAGCCCGGCAGCGACATACGCACGGTCGCCGAATTCAAGGGGAAGAAACTCGCCTTCTCCCAGGGGCAGGCCCAGGGTGTCGTCCTGCTGCGGGCGCTGAAGAAGGCCGGGCTCGCCTACGACGACGTGAAGCTGGTCCCGCTGACCAGCAACCAGTTCCTCACCGCCCTGCAGTCCGGCCAGGTGGACGTGGCCCCGCTGGCCAACTCCCAGGCGCCGGCCTACCTCCAGCAGTACGGCCCGAAGGGCGCGCACACCATCGCCACCGACGTCGTCGACCTGCTCAACCTGCTGTGGGCGCCGCAGGCGGTGCTGAACGACAAGGCCAAGGCGGCCGCGGTCGCCGCGTACATCCCGCAGTGGGCCAAGGGCCTGGTCTGGCAGTGGGAGAACCCGGACACCTGGAACGAGGAGTTCTACGTCAAGACCCAGAACCTGACCCTCGCCCAGGCCCAGGGCATCACCAAGCTCGCCAACAAGCCGCTGTTCCCGCCCAGCTGGGACGAGGCGATCAAGTGGGAGCAGGAGACAGCGGACCTGCTCGCGGAGGGCGGGTTCGTGAAGAAGACCGACGTCTCCGGGCTCTTCGACCACCGTTTCGAGTCCATCGCCGCCAAGGCCGTACCGGCGGAGTACCGGAAATGACCGCCGTGACCACCGGCACCGTGCCGGTTCCCGTCGCGCAGGACGAGGCGCACCGGGTCCGGCCGCGCCGCCGGCTCTCCCCCGGCCGCCGGCTGCCCGCCGCCCGGCTGGCCGGACCGCTCGTCGTCCTCGCCGCCTGGGCGATCGCCTCCGCCGCCGGGCAGCTCGACCCCGGCGCGATCCCCGCGCCCTGGACCGTCCTGGACACCGCCGTCCACCTGTGGACCGCCGGGACGCTGCGCACCGACATCCTGACCTCCGTGGAGCGGGCCGGGTACGGCTTCGCGATCGGCCTGACCGCCGGGGTGCTGCTGGCCCTGGCCTCCGGGCTCAGCCGCACCGGCGAGGCGCTGATCGACGGGACCGTGCAGATCAACCGGGCGATCCCGACCCTCGGCCTGATCCCGCTGTTCATCCTCTGGCTGGGTATCGGCGAGACCTTCAAGATCGCCATCATCGCGATCGTCGTCTACATACCGATCTACCTGAACACCCATGCCGCGCTGTCCGCCATCGACAGCCGGTACATCGAACTCGCCGAGGTGCTGGACCTGTCGAGGGTGCGGTTCATCCGGGAGGTCGTGATCCCCGGCGCGCTGCCCGGATTCTTCGTGGGGCTCCGGCTCGGCGTCACCGGTTCCTGGCTCGGCCTGGTCGTCCTGGAGCAGATCAACGCCACCAGCGGACTCGGCTACATGATGTTCCAGGCCCAGAACTACGGGCGCAGCGACATCATCCTCGTCGGTCTGCTGATCTACGGCGTCTTCGGTCTCGTCTCCGACACCGTGGTCCGACTCGTCGAACGGAGGGTGCTGTCGTGGCGCCGCACACTGAGCAGCTGACCCGACCCGCCGTGCGACTCCGGGGCCTGACCCGGTCGTTCGGGGAGCGTACGGTCCTCGACTCCGTCGACCTCGACCTGCCGGCCGGGCAGTTCACCGCGCTGCTCGGCCACAGCGGCTCCGGCAAGAGCACCCTGCTGCGGGCCGTCGCGGGACTCGACCACGGGGTCGCCGGCCGCGGGGAGCTCAGCGCGCCGGAGCGGGTGTCGGTGGTCTTCCAGGACTCCCGGCTGCTGCCCTGGCGCCGGGTGCTGGACAACGTGGTGCTGGGCCTGGACGGCAAGGACGCGCTCGACCGGGGTCGCGCCGCGCTCGAAGAGGTCGGCCTCGGCGGCCGTGAGCGGGCCTGGCCGGGCGAGCTGTCCGGCGGCGAGGCACAGCGCGCCGCGCTCGCCCGCTCCCTGGTCCGCGAGCCCGAACTGCTCCTCGCCGACGAGCCGTTCGGCGCCCTGGACGCGCTCACCCGGATCAGGATGCACCACCTGCTGCGCGAGCTGTGGAAACGGCACCGCCCGTCCGTCCTGCTCGTCACCCACGACGTCGACGAGGCGATCGTCCTCGCCGACCGGGTCCTCGTCCTGGACCGGGGCCGGATCGGCCTCGACCTGACCGTGGACCACGACCGGCCGCGCGGCGAGTACCGGGGCCGGCTGCTGGCGGCGCTGGGCGTCACGGAGGACGTCGCGTGACCGTCGGTCGCGGTGGCCGCCCGGGGGGCCGCCACCCCCGGACCCCCGCTCCGGCCTCCGGCCTCGTCCTCGACCGCCGGACGGGCTCAGAAAACCACGTAAAGGACCCCGCATGACCCGCCAGCTCCATCTCAACGCCTTCCTCATGAACACCGGTCACCACGAGGCCTCCTGGCGTCTCCCGGAGAGCGACCCGTACGCGCACGTCGATCTCGGGCACTACGTCGGGCTCGCGCGGACCGCCGAGCGCGGCACCTTCGACTCGCTCTTCCTCGCGGACGGCCCGCACCTGTGGGGGAGCGTCGCGCAGCGGCCGGCCGGAGCGCTGGAGCCGCTCACCCTGCTGACCGCGCTGGCCACGGCCACCGAGCACATCGGCCTGATCGCCACCGCGTCCACCTCCTACAACTCCCCCTACAACCTGGCGCGCAGGTTCGCCTCGCTGGACATCATCAGCGGCGGCCGGGCCGGCTGGAACATCGTCACCACGGCGGGCGCGGAGGCGGCCCGCAACTTCGGCATCGACGAGGAGCCCGCGCACGCCGAGCGGTACGCGCGGGCCGCCGAGTTCCTCGACGTGGCGCTGAAGCTGTGGGACAGCTGGGAGGACGACGCGATCGTCGCCGACAAGGCGGCCGGCGTCTGGGGCGACGACGCGAAGATCCACCCGCCCCGGCACCGGGGCACGTACCTCAGTGTCGAGGGCGCCCTGAACGTGCCCCGCAGCCCGCAGGGTTACCCGCTGCTGGTGCAGGCCGGGTCGAGCGAGGACGGCAGGGCGTTCGCGGCCCGGTACGCGGAGGCCGTGTTCACCGCGCAGCAGACCGTCGAGGAGGCGCGGGCGTTCTACGCCGACCTCAAGGCACGTACGGCCGCGGCGGGCCGCGATCCGGACCACATCAAGGTGCTGCCCGGCATCGTCCCCGTCATCGGCTCGACCGAGGCCGAGGCGCGGGCGCACGAGCAGGTCCTGGAGGACCACATCGTGCACCGGCACGGGGTGGCCAACCTGGAACGACTGCTCCATGTCCCGGCCGGCACCCTGGAGTTGGACGCCGAACTCCCCGCCGGCCTCCCGCCCGAGGACGCCATCGAGGGTGCCAAGAGCCGCTACACCCTGGTGGTCGGGCTCGCCCGCCGGGAGCGGCTCACGGTGCGGCAGCTGATCGGCCGGCTCGGCGGCGGCCGCGGCCATCTGACCTTCGCCGGAACGCCCGAGCAGGTAGCCGACGCGATCGAGACCTGGTTCACCCAGGGCGCCGCCGACGGCTTCAACATCATGCCGCCCGTGCTGCCCTCCGGCCTGGAGACCTTCGTCGACCACGTCGTCCCGATCCTGCGCGCCCGCGGCCTGCTGCGCGGCGAGTACGGCGCGCGCCGGACCCTGCGGGAGCGCTACGGCCTGCCGCGCCCCGCCAACCAGTACGTCACCCCCGCACTCACCACCGCACTCGCCACCGCCTGAAACCCGCAGAAAGTCCGAGAATCCGAAAGGACGCCCCCGCATGTCCATCGAGATCCGCAAGGTCACCGCGAACATCGGCGCCCAGGTCCTGGGCGTGGACATCGCCAAGCCGCTCGACGAGGAGCAGGTCGCCGCGGTCCGCGAGGCCCTGAACGTCCACAAGGCCCTGGTCTTCGACGACGTCCGCCTCGACGACGAGGGCCAGGAGGCCTTCGCCCGGCACTTCGGCGACCTCACCACGGCCCACCCGACGGTGCCCGCCGTCGACGGCGCCCCGAACGTGCTGCCCGTCGACAGCGAGCGCGGCCGGGCCAACCACTGGCACACCGACGTGACGTTCGTCCTGAACCCGCCCCAGGCCAGCACCCTGCGCTCGCTCACGGTCCCGCCGTACGGCGGCGAGACGCTGATCGCCAGTTCGGCCGCCGCCTACCGCCAGCTCCCGGAGCCGCTGCGGGCGCTGGCCGACACGCTGTGGGCGGAGCACACCAACGACTACGACTACGCCGTGCCGGACGAGGAGATCGACGCGGAGCAGGCCGCGCAGCGCGCGCAGTTCACGTCGATCAAGTTCCGCACGGTCCACCCGGTCGTCCGGGTGCACCCGCTGACCGGTGAGCGCGGGCTGTTCATCGGGGGGTTCGCGCAGCGGATCGTCGGGCTGTCCAAGGACGAGTCCCGCAGGATCCTCGACCTGCTCCAGGCCTACGTCACCCGTCCCGAGAACATCCTGCGCCACCGCTGGTCCCCGAACCAGCTGGTCCTGTTCGACAACCGCATCACCCAGCACTACGCCGTCGACAACTACGACGGCGCGCCGCGCCGCCTCAACCGCGTCACCGTCGCCGGTGACGTCCCGGTCGGCATCGAGGGCAAGGAGAGCTACTCGATCGAGGGCGACGCCTCGCACTACACGTCCGTGGCCGCGTGACCACGGCGCCTTGACGGCGCGCCCGCTCCCGCGAGGCCCCCACGTGACGACACGTGGGGGCCTCGCTTCTTGCCCCCGTCCGGCTTGTTGTTGCTAACGTGTAGTTGCAAGCTTCTTGCAATAAGGTTCGGAGGGGATCCACACCCATGCCCGTCTACACGCTTCCTGAACTGCCCTACGACTACTCGGCGCTCGCGCCCGTGATCAGCCCCGAGATCATCGAGCTGCACCACGACAAGCACCACGCGGCGTACGTGAAGGGCGCCAACGACACCCTGGAGCAGCTGGCGGAGGCGCGGGACAAGGGGAGCTGGGGGTCGGTCAACGGGCTGGAGAAGAACCTGGCGTTCCACCTCTCCGGCCACATCCTGCACAGCATCTACTGGCGGAACATGACCGGCCCGAAGGACGGCGGCGGCGAGCCGCTGGCGGCGGACGGCGTGGGCGACCTGGCGGACGCGATCACCGAGTCCTTCGGCTCGTTCGCGGGCTTCAAGGCCCAGCTCACGAAGGCGGCGGCCACCACCCAGGGCTCCGGCTGGGGCGTCCTCGCCCACGAGCCGCTCAGCGGGCGGCTGGTCGTCGAGCAGGTCTACGACCACCAGGGCAACGTCGGCCAGGCCTCCACCCCGATCCTGGTCTTCGACGCCTGGGAGCACGCCTTCTACCTGCAGTACAGGAACCAGAAGGTCGACTTCGTCGACGCGATGTGGGCCGTGGTCGACTGGCAGGACGTGGCCCGCCGGCACGCGGCCGCGCGGTCCCGGGCGGATGTGCTGCTGCTGGCTCCCTGAGCCGCCGATGCGTCCTGCCTCGTGATCGTCTTCTCACCGTTCACCGGGGGCAGGCGGAAGAAGGGAGGCCCCCGCGAGAACGTGACTCGCGGGGGCCCTCCTGTGCGCGGGTGCCTCAGAGCGTGCGGGCGAGGCCGCCGTGCTGGCCTACAGGTTGCTGAAGTCGGGGCCCTTGGTGCGGGTCCGCTTGATCTCGTAGAAGCCGGGGACGGAGGCGACCGCGAGGGTGCCGTCCCACAGGCGGGCGGCCTCCTCGCCCTTGGGGGCGGGGGTGACGACCGGGCCGAAGAAGGCGATCTGCTCGCCGTCGGAGCCGGGGACCGCGATGACCGGGGTGCCGACGTCCTGGCCGACCTTGTCGATGCCCTCCTTGTGGGAGGCGCGCAGCTCGGCGTCGAACTCGAAGTCCTCCTGGTCGGCGTAGTCGATCAGGTCGGCGGGCAGGCCGACGTCCGCGAGCGCGCCCGCGATGGCCTCCACGGTCGGGCCCTCGCCGTTGTTGTGGATCCGGGTGCCGAGCGCGGTGTACAGCGGGCCGAGGATGTCGGAGCCGTGCTTCTGCCAGGCCGCGGTGACGACGCGGATCGGCTTCCACGCCTTGGTCTCCAGCAGCTCGCGGTACTCCTCGGGCAGCTCGTCGAGCTTGGGCTCGTTGAGGACCGCGAGGCTCATGATGTGCCAGCGGACCTCGATGTCGCGGACCTTCTCCACTTCCAGGACCCACCGGGAGGTCATCCAGGCCCAGGGGCACAGCGGGTCGAACCAGAAGTCGACGGGGGTCTTGCCGGAGCTGGTCACGGTCTCGGACATGGTTCTCCTCGGAATACGGCCTTTTCCAGCGGCAACACCGTCACCGGCCACCCCATTCCCGGGTGCCCGCCGTCAGGGGCACGTGGGAGGATCGGTGCTGTCCCGGCTACCGACGACGACGTGTACCGACCCGAAGGAGTGCCGCCCGTGCCCGGTGAGAATCTGTCCCGCGACGAGGCCCGGGAGCGGGCCGCCCTGCTGTCGGTCGACGGGTACGACGTGTCGCTGGACGTACGGTCCGCCGTCGGGGAGGGACAGGACGAGCCGCGCACCTTCCGCTCGGTGACCACGATCCGCTTCCGCTGCAACGAGCCGGGCGCGTCGAGCTTCGCCGACCTGATCGCGCCGGGCGTGACCGCCGTGACCCTGAACGGCAAGGACCTCGACCCCGGCGAGGTCTTCGACGGCACCCGGATCACCCTGGAGGACCTGGCCGCGGAGAACGAGCTGGTGGTGGACGCCCGCTGCGCCTACTCCCGCACCGGCGAGGGCCTGCACCGCTTCGTCGACCCCGAGGACGGCGAGGTCTACCTCTACACGCAGTACGAGCCGGCCGACTCCCGCCGGGTCTTCGCGAACTTCGAGCAGCCGGACCTCAAGGCGCCGTTCCGCTTCGAGGTGCGGGCGCCCGAAGGGTGGACGGTGTGGAGCAACGGCGCCGGTGAACTCGCCGACGGGGTGTGGCGGTTCGCGGAGACCAAGCCGATCTCGACGTACATCACGTGTGTGGTGGCGGGCCCCTACCACTACGTGACGGACTCGTACTCCCGTGCCCTGCCGGACGGTTCGACGCTGGAGATCCCGCTCGGCGCGATGTGCCGCAAGGGCCTCGCCCCCTACTTCGACGCGGACGACGTCTTCCTCGTCACCAAGCAGGGGCTGGACTTCTTCCACGAGCACTTCGACTACCCGTACCCGTTCGGGAAGTACGACCAGGCGTTCGTGCCCGAGTACAACCTCGGGGCGATGGAGAACCCGGGTCTGGTGACCTTCCGGGAGGAGTACATCTTCCGGGGCAAGGTGACGCAGGCGTCGTACGAGGCGCGCGCCAACGTGATCCTGCACGAGATGGCGCACATGTGGTTCGGCGACCTGGTCACCATGGTGTGGTGGGACGACCTGTGGCTGAAGGAGTCCTTCGCGGACTTCATGGGCACGTTCGCGAACGTCGGCGCGACCCGTTTCCAGAACGCCTGGACCACCTTCGCCAACCGCCGCAAGGCCTGGGCGTACCGCGCCGACCAGCTGCCCTCCACCCACCCGATCACGGCCGACATCCGCGACCTCCAGGACGCCAAGCTCAACTTCGACGGCATCACCTACGCCAAGGGCGCCTCGGTGCTCAAGCAGCTGGTGGCGTACGTCGGCCAGGACGCGTTCCTTGAGGGCGCCCGCCGCTACTTCAAGCGCAACGCGTACGGCAACACCCGCCTCGGCGACCTGCTGTCGGTCCTGGCCGAGACCAGCGGCCGGGACATGGGCGCCTGGGCCGGGAAGTGGCTGCAGACGGCGGGGGTGAACTCGCTGACCCCGCAGGTGCTGCTCGACGGGGACGGCAGGGTGGCCGAGCTGGCGGTGCTGCAGGAAGCGGCCGAGTCGCACCCCGAGCTGCGTCCGCACCGGGTCGCGATCGGGCTGTACCGGACGGAGGGCGGCGAGCTGGTCCGGTACGCGCGGGCCGAGGCGGACGTGGACGGCCCCCGTACGGTGATCACCGAGCTGGCCGGTGCCGACGCCCCGGAGCTGGTCCTGGTCAACGACGACGACCTCACCTACTGCAAGATCCGCTTCGACGAGACCTCGCTGGCCACCCTGCGCGAGCGGCTCGGCTCGCTCACCGACCCGCTGGCCCGGGCGCTGTGCTGGTCGGCGCTGTGGAACCTGACCCGGGACGCGCTGCTGCCCGCCCGGGACTTCGTCGGCCTGGTCCTGCGGTTCGCGGGCCGCGAGTCGGACATCGGCGTGCTGCAGATGCTCCAGGCGTGGGCGGAGTCGGCGCTGGTCCACTACGTGGCGCCCGAGGGCCGGGAGGCGGCCGGGCGGCTGCTCGCCGAGGGCGCCCTGCGGGAGCTGCGGCAGGCGGCGCCGGGCAGCGAGCACCAGCTGGCCTGGGCGCGGTTCTTCGCGTCGACGGCGGCGGACGGTGCGGACCTCCGGCTGCTCCAGGACCTCCTGTCGGGGGCGGCGGTGATCGACGGCCTGGACGTCGACCAGGAGCTGCGCTGGGCGTTCCTCGAACCCCTCGCCGCGCACGGCGTGGCCGACGAGTCGGTCCTGGCGGCCGAACTGGCCCGGGACGACACGGCGTCCGGCAAGCGCCACCAGGTGCGGTGCCTGGCCGCCCGTCCGTCGGCGGCGGTGAAGGCGCAGGCGTGGGCGCAGGTCGTGGAGTCGCAGGCGCTGTCCAACGCGCTCGTGGAGGCCACGATCGCGGGCTTCGCCCAGCCCTCGCAGCGGGAGCTGCTGGCTCCGTACGCCGAGAAGTACTTCGAGGTCATCGCCGGGATCTGGGAGAGCCGCTCGATCCAGATCGGCATGGACGTGGTGCGGGGCCTGTACCCCTCCTTGCAGGACCGCCCGGAGACCCTGGCGGCGACGGACGCGTGGCTGACGGCGCACGCCGACGCGCCGCCGGCGCTGCGCCGGCTGGTCCTGGAGGCCCGCGACGACCTGGCACGGACGTTGCGCGGACAGGAGTGCGACGCGCGCGCCGCCGAGGCCGCCGCGAGCTGACCTTTGGCCAGAGGTTGCCCGCCGGGTGACCGTTACGCAATTCATTCCATCATGGCCGTAACCCCTGGTCCCCACCCATCCGGACCAGGGGTTTTGGCTTCCTACTCGGCACCCGAACACCCGTCCTTTAGTACCGTGTTGTCCGCATTTATCGACGAACACGTAACACCGGTTAAGGACCCGGCCGGCCCCGGGAATCCCGAGGCCATGACCCACAACACCCCGCTCTCCCCCCGCCCCCTCCGCCACCTGTCCGACGTCCACCGCCGGGTCCTGACGACGGCCCAGCTCCGCTCGCACGGCGTCGCGGCCAACGAGATCGCCGAGCAGTGCCGGCCGGGCGGCCCCTGGCAGCAGCTGCTCCCGGGTGTGGTCCTGCTCCACCCCGGCCCGCCGACCAGCGAGGAACGCCTGCACGGCGCCCTCCTGTTCACGGCGCGCGAGCCGGCCCCGGGCGTCCCGGCGCAGCCGACCCCGGACTCCCCGCACCGCCCCGCCTACGCGGACGTGATGATCACGGGCCTGGCGGCGCTGACCCTGCACGGCTTCTCCGCCACCCCGCCGCTGCCCGCCCTGGACCACGTGGACGTCCTCGTCCCGCGGATGCGCCGGCTGCGCTCCACCTCCTACGTCCGCGTGCTCCGCACCCCGGCCCTGCCCACCCCCGAGCAGGTCACGGGCCTCCCGGTCGCCCCGGTTCCCCGCGCCCTCGCGGACGCGGTGGCGGACCTGACCGACGCGGAGGCGGTACGGCGGCTGCTGACCGAGGCGGTGCGCGGCGGCCACTGCGAACCGGCGGCGGTGGTCCGGGAGCTGAACCAGGCGAAGCTGCTCTCCCGCCCCCACGTGGTGGACGCCGTCGACTCCCTGGTCGCCGAGGGCCGGGCCATCGCCGAGGACCGCCTGTACCGGATGGTCCACGAGTACGCCCTCCCCGACCCGGTCTGGAACGTGGACCTGAGGCTGCCGGGCGGCCCGCACCTGGGCGGCGTCGACGCCTACTGGCCGGAGCAGGGCGTCGCCGTCGAACTGGACACCCGCGCACCGCGCCATGACGAGGACGCCCTGTGGTCCGAGTACGCCCGCAAGCGCGAGCACCTGGAGCGGCTCGGCATCACGGTCGTGTACCTCACCCCGCGAAAGCTCCGCGACGGGATGGAACAGCAGGCGGCGGTGGTCCGCACGGCCCTGATGGCAGCAAACGACCGCGACCCGGCCGCGTACGTGGTGGTCCTGCCGCGCTGAACAACACGGAACCAGGAGAGGCCGCCGGTTCGGAGGGGGACCGACGGCCTCTTCTCACGCCCTGCGCCGCTACTGCCCGCCGACGCCCGGACGCAGTCCGTCGCGCACGTCGCCCACGACGTGGTCGAGCAGGTCGGCGTAGGCGGCGATCATCCGGGTCCGGCTGAACCGCTCGCGGCTCGCCGCCAGCGCGGGAGCGAACAGCTCGCGGTCGGCCACCGCCGCCGACCAGGCGAAGGCGATCGCGTCGGGGTCGAAGGGTGTCACGAACCCGTGCCCCTCGACGATCGAGGCGCTGTCGCCGACGTCCGTCGTGACCGGGACGGCGCCGCACATCATGCCCTCGATGAGGCAGAGCGGCGCCGCCTCGCCGGAGACGGAGGTGAGGGCGACGACGTCGGAGCCGGCGTACACGGTCTCCATGTCGTGCCGTACGCCGAGCAGGTGCAGCCGGTCGCCGAGGGCGGCCCGGTCGGCGCCGAAGGCGACCTCGATGTCGGCCCACAGGGCGGGGTTGTCCTCGGTCATCCCGGCCCCGCACATCACCACGTGGCCGCCGCCCTCGCGGGCCAGCCAGGCCCGCGCCGCCCGCAGGAAGAGCGGCACGTTCTTCATGCCGGCGTACCGGGCGGCGAACACGACGACGGGGGCGTCCGGAGCCGTGACGGAGATGCCGAGGGACTCGCGGAAGGCGAGCCGCCGCGCCGCGTCCGGCCGGAAGCGGAGCAGGTCGACGCCGTTCGGGATCACGTGCAGCAGCTCGCCGGGGATCCCGGCGGCCTCGTACGCGTCCCGGGTGGACTCGGCGCAGCACACGCAGGCGACCACCGTGCCGTCCGCGATGGCGGCCTTGAGTTCGTCGAGCGCCCGGCCCTGGTTCTCCGGGTCGGACCGGTGCAGGCAGACCACGACGGGGCGGCGCGGCAGCCCGGCCTGGTTGAGCAGCGCGAGCGGCTGCTCCTTCAGCGACAGGATGACGTCCGCGCCGGCCATGGCCCGAGCCGTATCGGCCAGTTCCGGGCCGCTGAAAACCGACGCCGCGACGGTGCCGTCCACCAGTCCCGCGGTACGGCCGAGGGAGGTGACCTCGATGCCACCGGCCGTAAGCGCCCGGTAACACGCGTCGTCCTCCATGCGCTGCGTGGTGGCTTCTCGGTGGACCTCACCGTGCAGACTCAGCACCCGATGCCACTGCTGTCCGCCCTCCACCAGGCCCAGCAGCACATCACTGTGCACGATCCGGGCTCCCCCGGAGAAAAAGCCCTCGTAGACCGAGAGCACACGAAGTCCGAGCCGAGCGCCCACACGAACACCTGCCTTGCACCAGATCGAGCCATCCCCGGGATCCGCGGGTTAGCCGATATGAGGCGGTACGGACGTTTCATTCGGATGAACGGAGTGTCTCGTGTCGAAGTCGGCTGCGTTTACAGGATCAGCTGCGGGCGCAGTGCCGCCAACATCATTCCGCTTCCCTCGCCGCCACCCTTCTGACCTGCACTTTCGCAAGGGCATTCGGCTCCCCCGCACCCTCCGGACGGGCGCGGCCGACGGCAAAAAATCGGCAAGCGGAGCACCCGGACGCGCGACGATGTCACGGGCCGCGCTCGGCGTCGAGGCGGACGGTGAGACGGGCGGCCCGGCGGGTCAGGTGGCCACGTTCGGCGATGTTCGTGGCCTTGCGGGCGGCCTCGGCGTACAGCCGGGCGGCGGTCACCGGGTCGCCGTCGCGTTCGTGCAGGCAGGCGGCGACCGCGGGGTGCCGGGGCGGGCCGGGGCCCAGCTCGGCGAGGGCGGCGAGGCCGGCCCGGCGGCCGTCCGCCTCGTGGCCGCCTTCGCCCCTGGGACGGAGCCGGCCACGGGTTCTCGAGATCGCCGCCGGGGATTTTTCAGGCCTTCTTCAGGACCAGCTCCGTGTTCCGGTCCGTCGGGTCGCCGGCGAGGGCCTTGCTGGCGCCGGGGGCGTTGAAGGCCAGTTCGCGGTAGAGGGCGGCGAGGCCGGTCTGGGAGAGGTCGGCGAAGTCGGTGCGGTGCGGGGCGGCGGACTCGATCAGGGTGGTGAAGAGCGAGATCGTGCCGTCCTTGTTGTCCACCAGCTCGACGATCCTCGCGAGGTGCGGATAGTCGACGTGCGAAGCGGTGGTGATCTCCCAGAACGAGTTGCCGTTGGACGCCTTGTGCGGGGTGATGAGGTTGCGGTGGATGTGGCCGTTCACCCAGGCCAGCACGTTGGCGTGGCGGTTGAGCACGGTGACCAGCTCGGCGCCGGTGTGGCGGCGGTCGCTCGGGTGGGCCGGGTCGGGACGGGTGTTGGTCATCGACTTGCCGGTGTGGTGGCTGAAGACGACCGCGTAGGAGTCCTTGTTCTCCCGCAGGGTCTTCTCCAGCCAGGCCAGCTGGACCGAGCCGATCGAGCCGTCGTAGTGGCCGCCCGCGTCCGTCGTGTCCAGGCTGATGCCGATGACGTCGCCGGAGATGCGGAAGGCGTAGTACTGGGTGCCCGCGGCCACGTTGGCGCTGGAGTAGCCGTGGCCGACCGGGCCGAGGCCCTGGTAGGCCGGGTCCAGGTGGGCCTTGAGGTAGTCCGCGGAGGTGTAGGGGGCGCGCTTCTCGTCAGCGGTGACCGAGCGCATCGACCGGGCGTGCGCCTTGAGGAAGTCGCGGTAGCCGCTGCCCTTCGGGTCCTGGGCGTTGCGGATGGAGTCCTGGAGCTTCTTGGCCTCGGCGTCGCCGACCGACATCAGCTTCTTGCCGGCGACCGCGGCCTCGGCCAGATAGGGGTCGGCGTGCGAGCCGTAGCAGCCGAGCGGCAGGGCGTCGTGGTTGCCGACCGTGGAGTACCAGGGCAGGTTGAGGCCGGGGCTCCGCACCTCGCGGATCGCGGCGGCCAGGTAGCCCGCGAGGTGCGGGAAGCCGAGCGCCTTGTCCTGGTCGCGGACGGTCGAGGAGGCCTGCCAGTACAGCTTCATCCCGCTGTTCTGGACGCCCTCGTAGTGGTGGGGGTCACCGGTGTTGGGGGTGATCCGGCCGCCGCTCATCACCTTCATGAACCACTCCAGTTCGGAGTGGGCGTTGTTGTCGGTGTTGTCGCCGGTCGTCATCACGAAGTGCAGCGGCGAGCCGGTGACCGGGGCGCCGCGCAGCGCGTTGACCCGCTCGACGAGCGAGACGGCGCCGGGCACGGTGAGCGCCTCGTGCGGGCGCCAGGCGTGCCGGTCGTGGGCGCGCACGTACTCCAGGCGCAGCGGGTGCTGGACGTCCATCAGGTGCAGGTCGGTGAACTGCACGAACGCGGCGAGTGCGGTACGGCGGCTCTCCCGGCCGGACTTGGCGGCGGCCAGGTCCGAGCGCAGCACGCGCGACCAGCCGGCGCCGTCGCCGAGCCGCCGGTAGCCCGAGCTGTTGCGGGGCGCGGCGACGGAGGCGAGGGTGGTGCCCTTGGTGTACGGGGCGAGGGCGGCCGCGGGAGCCTTGCGGCCCTCGGCGACCGGCTGCTCCTCGGCCGCGGCGGGGGCGGCCTCGCTGCCGGTGGGACGCAGTGCGTAGCCGATGCCCGCGGAGAGCGAGACGGCTCCGGCGGCAGCGAGCACGGTACGGCGGTTGATCTCCAGTGCCTCGCGGCCCTTGTGGGCCGCGGAGGTGGCGACAGAGCGTATGCGCGACATGGCGCGATCTCCCCGAGTACGAACGCGTCGGCAGTGGTCGCGGGCGATCGCTTCCGCGAACTTCCCGCTCACTGTGGATCGTTGGCACCGGGGGTGACCTGCGCGTGAACGCGGCGGCAACGCGCAGCGCCGATCACCGTACGTGGATCAGCCGAGGTGGGGACCGGTCATGGAGCGGATTGCGGGCGGCCGGGGCCCGGCTACTCGGCGTTCATCTGCCGGGGTAGGGGAGGGTCTCCGGCGCTTACGACTGCTCTTGTGCAAACCGTCCGGCGGCCGGCCGCTCCCGCCACAGCCGCAGGGCGGTGTCGATCAGCGGGATGCGCCTGAGGGACGGTACGGCGTCGAGGTGGTGCCAGGCGGCCATGTCGGTCGAGCCGCCGACCTCGTTCCTGAGCTCGCCGCCGACGATCTCTCCGGTGTAGACGATCCGTACGCCATGGTGGTCGGTGGCGGGGCGCCGCAGACCCGCGCGGGGGAAGCGGACGCGGTTCGAGTCGATGCCGAGCAGGCCGGTGACCTCGATGCGGTAGCCGGTCTCCTCCATGAGTTCGCGGCGGACGGTGTCGTAGGGGTCCTCGCCGTGCTCCATGCCGCCGCCGGGCAGCACCCACTCGGGTGTGCCGTCGTCGGCCGGTGACCGGGCGAGCAGGATCTGACCGTCACGGACACACACGGCGTAGGCCGCCACCCTGAGCTTCTCGCGCACGTCGGCACGGTAGGGCCGACGGCGGCCCGCAGCCAACGGGATTTCCTTTCACAGCAAGGACACAGATAGGGGGTTTTCCCCATACGTTCATATCGATTCGGTCAACGTTCCCAAAAAGCCGTTCCCTTGGGTAAAGCTGTGCGCCTACACGCCGGTTCTTGACCAAGTTCCGGCCGCTCCATGCTCGTTCCTTTACCTACAAGGGATGCAGATGACCCTCAGCCCCCAGCACGACCCGATACCGGGCCACAGACGCCTGGGCCGAATAGCCGTCGCCGTCGGCGTCGTGGCCGCGCTCGCCGCCGCCGGGCCGATACCCCTGGCCGCCGCCGCGGCCCCGGCCGCCGCGTCCGCCGGCACCGCCGACCCCGGCACCAAGTCGGCCCACGACAAGCTCGGTTCGGACGACGCCGAACTGCTCGCCGAGGCCAAGGCCGACAACGCCAAGAACGTCACGATGATGATCGCGACCGCCCCGGGGCAGACCGGCCAGGTCGCCGAGGAGCTGGACGCGGTCAAGGGCGGCTCGGTGGGCCGTACGTACGACAAGCTCGGCTACGTACGGGCGACCGTCCCCACCGGGCGGGCGGACGCGGCGATCGCCGCCGCCGCGAAGCTGTCCTCGGTGCACGCGATCGACCTGCGCCAGGAGATCCAGCTCGACGACCCGACGGTGAGCGGGACCGGCGCCACGGCGGCGACGTCCGCCAAGTCCGCTGCCACTTACCCGGGGCCGAACAAGAACACTCCCGCCGAGAACCCCTACAACCCGTCCTTCGAGACGGGTGCCGTCGACTTCGTCAAGGAGCACCCGAAGGCGGACGGCCGGGGCATCACCATCGGCATCCTGGACTCCGGCGTGGACCTCGGCCACCCGGCGCTGCAGAAGACCACCACCGGCGAGCGGAAGATCGTCGACTGGGTGACCTCGACCGACCCGATCGTGGACAGCGACCAGACCTGGCGGCCGATGGTCACGGCCGTGTCCGGGCCGAGCTTCACCTACGGGGGCAAGAGCTGGACGGCGCCCGCCGGATCGTACGAGATCAGCACCTTCAAGGAGTCGTACACCGCCGGCGGCGACGCGGCCGGTGACGCCAACCGGGACGGGGACACCACCGACAGCTGGGGCGTGCTCTACGACCCGGCGGCCGGCACGGTCACCGTCGACCTGAACAACAACAACGACTTCTCCGACGACACGCCGATGAAGCCGTACAAGGACGGCTACCAGGTCGGCTACTTCGGCACCGACAACCCGGCGACCGACGTCGTCGAGCGGCAGCCGTTCGTGGTGCAGATCCGCAAGGACGTCCCCATGGACCCGTACGGCGGGGACTGGGTCGGCAAGAAGGCGGACTTCGTCAACATCGGCGTCATCGAGTCCGAGCACGGCACCCACGTCGCCGGCATCACCGCCGCCAACGGCCTGTTCGGCGGGAAGATGAACGGCGCGGCCCCCGGCGCGAAGATCGTCTCCTCCCGGGCCTGCACCTGGACCGGCGGCTGCACCAACGTGGCCCTCACCGAGGGCATGATCGACCTGGTCGCCAACCGGGGCGTCGACATCGTCAACATGTCGATCGGCGGCCTCCCGGCGCTGAACGACGGCAACAACGCCCGTGCCGAGCTGTACACGCGGCTCATCGACACCTACGGCGTGCAGCTGGTGATCTCGGCCGGCAACTCCGGCCCGGGTGCGAACACCATCGGCGACCCGGGGCTGGCCGACAAGGTCATCTCGGTCGGCGCGGCCATCTCCAAGGACACCTGGGCCGCCAACTACGGCTCCCAGGTGACGACCAAGTACCAGCTGCTGCCCTTCTCCTCGCGCGGCCCGCGCGAGGACGGCGGCTTCACGCCGACGCTGGTCGCGCCCGGCGCCGCGATCAACTCCACCCAGACCTGGCTGCCCGGCTCCCCGGTCGCCGAGGCGGGCTACTCACTCCCGGCCGGCTACTCGATGCTCCAGGGCACCTCGATGGCGTCCCCGCAGGCGGCGGGCGCGAGCGCGCTGCTGCTGAGCGCGGCCAAGGAGAAGGGCATCACCCTCTCCCCCGCCGACCTGCGCACCGCGCTGACCTCGACCGCCCACCACATCAAGGGCGTCCAGGCGTACGAGGAGGGCGCGGGCCGCATCGACATCGTCGACGCGTGGGAGTCCATCCGCGACCACGCCACCGCGCACGACTACACGGTGAAGGCGCCCGTCGACACCGCGATCGACTACGCGCTGAAGACCCCGGGCTACGGCACCGGCCTTTACGACCGTGAAGGCGGCCTGAAGGCCGGGCAGAAGAAGACGTACGACATCACCATCACCCGCACCTCCGGCGCGGACAAGGCGGTCCGGCACGAGCTGCACCTGGCGAACAACGCCGGGCACACCTTCAAGATCCTCGGCTCCGACGAGGTGACGCTGCCGCTGAACCAGCCGGTGACGGTCAAGGTGCAGGCCAGGCCGAAGAGTTCGGGCATCAAGTCCGCGATCCTCGAGGTCGACGACCCGCGGACCGAAGGCGTCGACAAGCAGATCCTGACCACGGTCGTGGTGTCGGACCCGGTCCACTACGCCTACTCGGCGTCGGGTTCGGTGCAGCGCAACAGCTCCACCTCGTACTTCGTGACCGTGCCCGAGGGTGCCACCTCCCTCGAGGTCGCGATGAGCGGGCTCGCCGACAAGAGCCAGACGCGGTTCATCGCCATCCACCCGTACGGCACTCCGGTCGACAACACCGGTACCCCGTACTGCTACAACAACTACCTGAACGGCAACGGCTGCACGCCCGACGTCCGTTCGTACGCCGACCCGCAGGCCGGGGTCTGGGAGATCGAGGTCGAGGCGCGCCGCACCTCGCCGCTGCTCGACAACCCGTACCAGCTGGGCGTCACCGTGCTCGGCGCGGCCTTCGACCCGGCGACCGTGACCGTGCCCGAGGCGAAGGTCGGCACCCCGGTCACCGCCTCCTGGAAGGTCACCAACAAGTTCGCCGCCCTCGACGGCAAGCTGGTCGGCGGCCCGCTCGGCTCCTCGAAGACGACCCGCCCGGCCATCAAGGAGGGCGAGACCCAGACGACCACGGTGACCGTGCCGGCGGGCGCGAACTCCCTGGACGTGGCGATCGGCAACGTGTCGGACGCCTCGGCCGACCTGGACCTGACCGTGTACGACGCGTCCGGCAAGCAGGTCGCGCAGTCCGCCGACGGCGACTCGGAGGAGGCGGTCTCGATCGCCTCGCCCGCCGCGGGGACCTACACGATCAAGGTCGTCGGCTACTCGGTCCCGGCCGGTTCCACCGACTACGACTACCGGGACGTGTTCTTCTCCGCCGCGCTCGGCTCCGTCACGGTCGACGACTCGACGCCGGTCAAGCTCGGCACGGGTGCCTCGGCCACGGTGACCGGCCAGGTCACGGCCGCGGCCGAGGCCCCCGCCGGCCGGGAGTTCTTCGGCCGGATCCAGCTGGTCAACGCGCGCGGCACGGTCGCGGGCACCGGCAGCGTCCAGATCGAGAAGGTCACGCCGTAACGGGGTGACACGCACGGGAAGGGCGGGCGTCCTGCGGGGCGCCCGCCCTTTCGGCTGTCCGGGCACGTCATGATCCGCTGTCCGGGCACGTCATGGTCCGCGACGCGGGCAGGTCGCGGACGATCCAGGACCGCTCCGCGGCGATCCGCGCCTCCCCGACCGCGTACCGGTCGGGCACCTGCTGCCCGGCCCTGACGCCCACCAGGAGGCGGGCGCCGGTGCGGATCCGGGCGTCGGTGCCGGAGTCGAGGAGGAACTCCACCTCGTCGGCGGTCTTCGCCGGTTTGTAGGCGCGGGTCACGCGCAGGGTGACCCGTTCCCGGCCGGAGTCCGCGAGCTGCCGCACCCCGGTGACCGTGCCCTCGACGACCAGCCGGGCGCAGGCGAGGTAGCCGGGGCCGCCGGCCTGCTCCTTGCCGCCCTGGCCGGCCGAGCCGGCCGCGCTGCTCGCGGCCTTGTCGGAACTGGCACTGCCCGACAGGGAGCCGGAACCGCCGTTCGCCGCGAGCCATCCGATGCCGAACACGGCCCCCGCGAACGCGGCCGCGAGGGCGCCGGCGAGACCGAGGGCGCGGACGCCGGGGTGCTGCCAGGGGCGGCGGTGTCCGGCCGGCCGGGGGCGGGGCTCCGGGCGCGGGGGCGGCGCGGCCAGGGTGTCCCCGATGACGCCGAGGTGCTCGCGCAGGAGCGCGACATCGGCGGCGGCCGCCCGGTGCTCGGCCATGAAGGCGGGGTCGGCGCGCTGCTCGGCGGTGAGCGGCTCGTCCGCGAGCACGGCGAACAGGGCGTCGGTGCCGCCCGGCTCACCGGAATCGCCGCCGTGTCCGGCGGGCATGTGTTCGGCGGGCATGGTCACACCACCTCGTCCTCGTGCAGTCGGGCGCGCAGGGCCCGTACCGCCGTGTGCAGCCGGCTCTTCACCGTGCCCTCGGGGATGCCCAGTTCCCCGGCTATGTCGCGTACCGGCAGGTCGGCGTAGAAGCGCAGGACGAGGATCTGGCGCTGGGCGTCCGGCAGCTCGTCCAGACCGCGGGCGACGGCGACGGAGAGCAGCCTGCTGTCCTCGCCGACGGCGTGGTCGGGCTGGCGGAGGGAGGCCAGCCGTTCGCCGAGGCGTTCCTGGCGGCGCTTGGCACGGTGCCAGTCCATGGCGAGCCGGGAGGCGACGACCGCCGCCCACGCCGACACGTCCCGCGGCGCCTCCTGGCCGCTCGCGGCCCGTTCCAGCAACCGCAGACGTACCTGCTGTACCCCGTCCGGCAGGTCCGCCTGCGGTACGCCGCCCAGCGCGAGCACCGCCCGCACCCGGCGCTCCTGGTCCGCGTCCAGAGGATCACCGTGCTGGTCCCCCCGGTCGCGGCGGGCCTTTCTGCGCAGCACAACCCACCCCCTCACCGCGTTTCTCCTACGACGCCGCAGCCCCCGGAAACGTTCGCCCCACGCCCGGAAATCTTCCGCCCGGTGTCCCGGGGGCCTCAGAGGCGTACGTCACACCGGCGGGCGGCGCAGCACAGCTTGCGGTACGACGGCAGGGCGGAGGTAATTTTTGCAGCTCAGCGAGGGTGCGGGCGGGAGTTCCGCGGGCCGGGTGGTCCGGTCGGTGGACATGGCGCGCAAAGAATTGGACAGGCTGACCCTGGTCGGCCGCATGATGGAAAGGCCGTAGACACACGTCAACGTATGCAGAGGGAGTCGCTGTGAGGGTCGGAATCGTCGGAGCCACCGGTCAGGTCGGCACGGTCATGCGCAGGATCCTCGCGGAGCGCAACTTCCCCGTCGACGAGCTGCGCCTGTTCGCCTCGGCCCGCTCGGCCGGGACCGTGCTCGACGGTGTGACCGTGGAGGACGCGGCGACCGCCGACTACACGGGCCTGGACATCGTGTTGTTCTCGGCGGGCGGGGCCACCTCGAAGGCGCTCGCGGAGAAGGTCGCCGCCCAGGGTGCCGTCGTGATCGACAACTCCTCCGCCTGGCGCAAGGACCCCGAGGTCCCGCTGGTCGTCTCCGAGGTGAACCCGCACGCGATCGCCGACCGCCCGAAGGGCATCATCGCCAACCCGAACTGCACGACCATGGCCGCGATGCCGGTCCTGAAGGTGCTGGACCGGGAGGCCGGTCTTCAGGCGCTGGTGGCCACCACGTACCAGGCCGTGTCCGGCTCCGGTCTCGCGGGCGTCGCGGAGCTGCACGGCCAGGTGCAGAAGGTCGCCGCCGACGCGGAGAAGCTCACCCACGACGGCACCGCGGTCGACTTCCCCGAGCCGCAGGTCTACAAGCGGCCCATCGCCTTCAACGTGCTGCCGTTCGCCGGCAACCTCGTCGACGACGGACTGAACGAGACCGACGAGGAGCAGAAGCTGCGCAACGAGTCCCGGAAGATCCTGGAGCTCCCCGGGCTGAAGGTCTCCGGCACCTGCGTGCGCGTCCCGGTGTTCTCCGGGCACTCCCTCCAGATCAACGCCCGGTTCGCCCGGCCGATCTCCCCGGAGCGGGCGACCGAGCTGCTCGCGGACGCCCCGGGTGTCGAGCTGTCCGACATCCCGACCCCGCTGCAGGCGGCCGGGCGCGACCCGTCGTACGTCGGCCGGATCCGGCGCGACGAGACGGTGGAGAACGGAATCGCGTTGTTCGTCTCCAACGACAACCTCCGCAAGGGGGCTGCGCTGAACGCCGTGCAGATCGCCGAGCTGGTGGCGGAGGAGCTGTCTGCTTAGGGGCCGGGCGCATCAGGGGGTGCGGGGATCGGCCGTCGCGCGGGTGCGGGTACGTGGGGGCTGGTCGCGCCCACGCGGCGGGGCCGCATATCGGCACAGCCCCGCGCCCCTGAAGGGGCGCTGATGCTCACGTCAGTAATCCAGGGGAGCCACCACATATGAGCAACAACCGACCGTCGTGCGACAGGTCGCTTGTCCTCGACGGCAAGGTCGCCATGATCACCGGGGCGTCCAGTGGGATCGGGGCGGCTGCCGCGCGGTTGTTCGCGCGGGAGGGGGCGGCCGTGGTGGTGACGGCGCGGCGCGCGGAGCGGCTGCGGGCGCTCGTCGAGGAGATCTCGGCCGGCGGCGGTCGGGCGCTGGCCGTGCCGGCGGACGTGGCCTCGGCCGCGGACGTCGAGCGGGTCGTCCGTTCGGCCGTCGACGCCTTCGGGCGCCTGGACTGCGCCTTCAACAACGCCGGGTTCGGCACCGCCGGCACCGAGCTGCACGAGACCGGCCAGGACGTCTACGAGCAGACCATGGACGTCAACGTGCGCGGGGTGTGGAACTGTCTGCGCTTCCAGATCCCCGAGATGCTGGGGGCCGGCGGCGGCACGATCGTCAACACGTCGAGTGTCGCGGGGCAGCGGGCCACCGGGGCGTCGGCGGCGTACGTGGCGGCCAAGCACGCGGTCCTCGGGCTCACCCGGGCGGCCGCGGCCGAGTACGCGCAGCGCGGCATCCGCGTCAACGCACTGGTGGTGGGCAGCACCCGCACCGAGATGATGGACCGGGCCGTGCGGACCATGCCGGAGCTGCGGGAGCGGTTCGAGGACGAGACGCTCCAGAAGCGCATGGCGGGACCCGCCGAGGTCGCCGAGGCCGCGCTCTGGCTGTGCAGCGACCGCGCCTCCTTCGTCACCGGCGCGGCGATGCCGGTCGACGGCGGCACGACGGCGGCCTGACGGCAGCGGCCCGCGCGATCTCTGGGGTTTTCCCTCGTCGCCCTCCTCCCCGGTCCCGTGGAAGGATGGCGCAACCCACACATAACGAGGAGATGACCGCGTGCCTGGCACAAACCTGACTCGCGAAGAGGCGCAGCAGCGGGCGAAGCTGCTCACCGTTGACTCGTACGAGATCGATCTCGACCTCTCCGGCGCGCAGGAGGGCGGTACCTACCGGTCCGTGACCACGGTGCGCTTCGACGTCGCCGAATCCGGCGCCGCGTCCTTCATCGACCTGGTGGCCCCCGCGGTCCACGAGGTCACCCTGAACGGTGACGCCCTCGATCCCGCCGAGGTCTTCGCGGACTCCCGGATCGCGCTGCCGGGGCTGCTGGAGGGCCGCAACGTCCTGCGGGTCGTGGCCGACTGCGCGTACACCAACACGGGTGAGGGTCTGCACCGGTTCGTCGACCCGGTCGACGAGCAGGCCTATCTCTACACCCAGTTCGAGGTGCCGGACGCCCGCCGGGTCTTCGCCAGCTTCGAGCAGCCGGACCTCAAGGCGACCTTCCAGTTCACGGTGAAGGCACCGAGCGGCTGGACGGTCGTCTCGAACTCGCCGACGCCCGAGCCCAAGGACGACGTCTGGGTCTTCGAGCCGACGCCCCGCATCTCGTCGTACATCACCGCCCTGATCGTCGGCCCGTACCACTCGGTGCACAGCGTGTACGAGAAGGACGGCCAGAGCGTGCCGCTCGGCATCTACTGCCGGCCCTCGCTCGCCGAGTTCCTCGACTCGGACGCGATCTTCGAGGTGACCCGGCAGGGCTTCGACTGGTTCCAGGAGAAGTTCGACTACGCGTACCCGTTCACCAAGTACGACCAGCTGTTCGTGCCGGAGTTCAACGCGGGCGCGATGGAGAACGCGGGCGCGGTGACCATCCGCGACCAGTACGTCTTCCGGTCCAAGGTGACCGACGCGGCGTACGAGACGCGGGCCGAGACCATCCTGCACGAGCTGGCCCACATGTGGTTCGGCGACCTGGTCACCATGGAGTGGTGGAACGACCTGTGGCTGAACGAGTCGTTCGCCACCTACACCTCCATCGCCTGCCAGGCGTACGCCCCCGGCTCGCGCTGGCCGCACTCGTGGACGACGTTCGCGAACTCCATGAAGACCTGGGCGTACCGGCAGGACCAGCTGCCCTCCACGCACCCGATCATGGCCGAGATCCGGGATCTCGACGACGTGCTCGTCAACTTCGACGGCATCACGTACGCCAAGGGCGCGAGCGTCCTGAAGCAGCTGGTCGCGTACGTCGGCATGGACGAGTTCTTCAAGGGCGTGCAGGCGTACTTCAAGCGGCACGCGTTCGGCAACACGCGCCTGTCCGACCTGCTGGGCGCCCTGGAGGAGACCTCCGGGCGCGACCTGAGCACCTGGTCGCAGAAGTGGCTGCAGACGGCCGGCATCAACATCCTGCGCCCGGAGGTGGAGACCGACGCCGACGGTGTCGTCACCTCCTTCGCCATCCGCCAGGAGGCCCCGGCGCTGCCGGCCGGCGCCAAGGGCGAGCCGGTGCTGCGTCCGCACCGGATCGCGATCGGCCTGTACGACCTCGACGAGGCGACCGGCAAGCTGGTCCGCACCGACCGGATCGAGCTGGACGTGGACGGCGCGCTGACCGCCGTACCGCAGTTGTCCGGCCGCCGCCGCCCCGCGGTGTTCCTGCTCAACGACGACGACCTGTCGTACGCCAAGGTCCGCCTGGACGAGGAGTCGCTGCACGTCGTCACCGAGCACCTCGGCGACTTCGAGTCCTCGCTGCCGCGCGCGCTGTGCTGGGCCTCGGCCTGGGACATGACCCGGGACGCGGAACTGCCCACCCGGGAGTACCTGTCCCTCGTGCTGTCGGGCATCGGCAAGGAGTCCGACATCGGTGTCGTGCAGTCGCTGCACCGCCAGGTGAAGCTCGCCATCGAGCTGTACGCCGACCCGACCGCCCGCGAGGCCCTGCTCACCCGCTGGACCGACGCCACGCTGGCCCACCTGCGGTCCGCCACGCCGGGCAGCGACCACCAGCTGGCCTGGGCCCGCGCCTTCGCGGCCACCGCCCGCACCCCGGAGCAGCTGGACCTCCTGGACGGCCTGCTGGAGGGCACCCACACCATCGAGGGCCTGGCCGTCGACACCGAGCTGCGCTGGGCGTTCGTGGAGCGGCTGGCCGCGGTCGGCCGCTTCGACGAGGCGGAGATCGCGGGCGAGTACGAGCGGGACAGGACCGCCGCCGGTGAGCGGCACGCGGCCACCGCCCGCGCCGCCCGCCCGACCGAGGAGGCGAAGGCGGAGGCCTGGGCGTCGGTCATCGACTCCGACAAGCTGCCCAACGCCGTGCAGGAGGCGGTGATCGGCGGCTTCGTCCAGACCGACCAGCGTGAGCTGCTGGCGCCGTACACCGACAGGTACTTCGAGATCCTGAAGTCGGTGTGGGACTCCCGCTCGCACGAGATCGCCCAGCAGATCGCGGTCGGCCTCTACCCGTCCCTCCAGGTCTCCGAGGAGACCCTGGCCAAGACGGACACCTGGCTGGCCGCGGCCCAGCCGAACGCGGCCCTGGCCCGGCTCGTCTCGGAGTCCCGCGCGGGCGTCGAGCGCGCCCTGAAGGCCCAGGCGGCGGACGCGGCGGCCCAGTAGGCGGTACCGCGACGGGGCGCCCGGCGGGATCTCCGCCGGGCGCCCCGCCCTGTGCACGAAGTACCCATCACCCAGGACGAGTTGAGTATCCGTGCTCACGCCCGGGACGGTCGTGCGTTGCGAGGATCGACGCAACGGCGCGGCAGTCAGCGCCGGTCCGTCCGGCTCAGGCAGCCTGAGCCGGCCCGAGCCAGCTACGGAGAACTCGCCATGTCCCGTCGTATCGCCCTGTCCGTGATTGCCGGTGTCGTCGTGCTCGGAGGTGCCGGGGCCTTCGCCCTCGCCTACGCCGGCGACCAGGACCCGGCGCCCGCCCTGTCGCACAGCGCCGTCCGCTACACCGCCCCCGGGGCCGGTCACAAGGGCTCGCTCTCCTTCACCACCGAGGTCACCGCGCCCTCCGGGGTGCAGAGCCTGAAGGTGCTGGCCTGGCCCGAGCGGTCCGAGTTCGCCGGCAAGCCGCTGACCGCCAAGGACATGGCCTCGGTGGAGTCGGCGACCTGCACGCCGGCCGGCGGTCGCACCGTCCGGTGCGGGTACGGGGAGGCGGTGTCCGCCGCCGACGTCGCGTCGTCCGCGCACGGCACCTGGCACATCGCCGTGCTGGCCACGGCGAAGGACGGGCACACCACCCTCGACACCGAGGCGGCGGACTTCACCGTCGCGTGAACCGGTCGCCCGGCGCTCACCCAGCCGCTCACCCCGCGCTCAGCCGACGTGGGTGGCCAGCGCCTTCTCGACGTCCGGCGCCTGGGCGTCCTCGGCCGCCCAGGCCACGTATCCGTCGGGGCGCACCAGGACGGCCGTACGGCGGCCGCTCCTCCAGTGCGCGACGGCCAGCCGGTCGCCGTACCGCTTGCCCGTGTCGTCCGGATCCGGGCCGGGGTCCGCGTCCGGGGCCGGGGTGACCAGGACGAACCGGCCGCCGCGCAGGGCCTCGTACAGGCGGCCGTCGCCTTCCAGGGCGAGGTCGGGGGCGCGGGTGCCGGTGAGCGGGTGGGCGCCTCGCGGGGCGGGGTAGCGGTAGCCGATGCCGGTGATCTGGGCCAGGATCCGGCGGCGGACCGGGCCCACCAGGCCGAACGCGCGGATCAGTCCGGAGCGCACCGGCAGCACGGGGCCCTTGGCCATCGCGAGGCGGATCAGGGCGCCGCTGCTGCGCAGCACGGTCCTGCCGACCGGGTGGCGTTCGCTCTGGTAGGTGTCGAGCAGGCCGGGATCCGCGTGGCCGTGCAGCACGGCGGCGAGCTTCCAGCTCAGGTTGGCGGCGTCCTGCAGCCCGGTGTTCATCCCCTGACCCCCGGCCGGGGTGTGCACGTGCGCCGCGTCGCCGGCCAGGAAGACCCGGCCGACCCGGTAACTGGGCACCTGGCGCTCGTCGCTGTGGAAGCGGGACATCCAGCGGGCGTCGTGCATCCCGTAGTCCTTGCCCAGCGCCAGCCGGGTGATCTCCCGGACCTCGTCGAGCCCGACCGGCTCGCGGTCGGGGACGTCATGGCCGCGGTGCCAGCAGATGACGCGGTGGTAGCCGTCGCCGAAGGGCGCCAGGAACGCGAACGCGTCGCCGACCGCGGCTGCCGTCAGCAGCGTCTCGGGCTGCTCGGCGAGCAGCACGTCGGCGAGGACCACGGACCGGATCGCCGAGCGCCCCGGGAACGGCAGCCCGACCGCCTCCCGCACCGCGCTGTGCATGCCGTCGGCGCCGACCACGTACGCGGCACGCAGGCTTTCGCCGTCCTTGACGTGCACGGTGACCCCGGACGCGTCCTGGGTCAGGCCGGTCACCTCGCACTCGTTGCGGAACTCGACGCCCGCCTCGGCCGCCCGGCGCTCCAGCACCTTCTCGACCTCGTACTGCGGGAGGACGAGGACGTGCCGGAAGCGGGAGGGCAGGTCGCCCAGGTCGAGGGTGAGCCCGCCGAAGAGGCCGAGGCGGGCGAGCGGCCTGCCGACGGCTTCGAGCTCGTCGGCGAGGCCCCGGGAGTCCAGCTGCTCCAGGGCGCGGGCGTGCAGGGCGAAGGCGCGGGAGAGGTTGCTGATCTTGCGGGGGCGCTTTTCGAGGAGGGTGACCGGGATACCGGCGGCGGCGAGGTCTCCGGCCAGCAGGAGGCCGGTGGGGCCGGAGCCGACGACGATCACGTGGGGAGTTCGGCCGGTGTTCGGGCCGGTGGTCCGGCCGGCGGTTTCCCGGGTGCCGGGCGTGCCGATCGTGCCGTTCATGGGGGCCTCCTGGATGTCTGCGCTCGTTTGCCAACATCCGATGACCAACACCTGTTGGCCAACGCTTGTTGACAACCCTAGGGTGGGCCCGTTCCGGAGTCAACACTTGTTGGCCCACACGTGTTGGCCTACGCTCGTTGGCATGACCGGCACTCCCAGTGGAAACACAGGCCCCGCGAACGGCCGGGCGAGCGGCCCGGCGGCGCGCCGCTCCGACGCCAGCCGCTCCGCCATCCTGGCCGCCGCCCGCGAACGCTTCGCCGCCGACGGCTACGAGCGCGCCACCATCCGCGCCATCGCCAAGGACGCCCGCATCGACCCCTCCATGGTGATGCGCTACTTCGGCAGCAAGGACGGCCTCTTCGCGGCCGCCGTCACGCTCGACCTGCGGATGCCCGACGTGTCCGAGGTGCCGCACACCGAGGTCGGGCACGCACTGGTGAGCCACTTCCTGGACATCTGGGAGGCGAACGAGGAACTCACCGCGATGCTGCGGGTCGCCGTCACCAACCGGGCGGGGACGGAGCGCCTGCAGGACGTCTTCCAGGAGCAGGTGGTGCCGGTGGCGGCGCGGGTGTGCCCGGATCCCGAGCAGGTGGTGACGCGGGCGGGGCTGTGCGCCGCCCAGCTGATGGGGCTCGCGCTGACGCGTTACGTGGTGCGGCTGCCGCCGGTCGTGGCGCTGGCGCGCGAGGAGGTCATGGCATGGCTCGGGCCTGCCGTGCAGCGGTACCTGACCGCGCCGAGCCCCTGAGGAACGCGCCGAGGGCGCCGGTCGGCTCCCGTACGTGCGGTACGTACGGAAGGCGACCGGCGCCCTCGGTGAAGCGGCGAGCCCGGGCCCGGGCCCTGGCCTACGCCTTGGCCTTCGGCTTGGTGACCCGGACCTTGGACTTGTCCAGCACCATCACCAGGCCCGCGATGACCGCGAACAGCACGAGCGGTATCAGGACGTAGAGACCCAGCGTCTGGACGACGCTCAGGCCCTTGCCGGGGTCGTCACCGTCGTCACGCGTGAGCGCGAGGGCGGGCGACGACATGAGCAGCATCATCAGCGTCGTACCGGCAGCCAGGGCGCCGGCGCGCAGGGCGTTCTTCTTGTCCACGAAGCCAAAGTTAGCGGGCCGACCTGGCAGGCGCGCGTCCGGGGGTACCCGTAAGCCGCCCTCGCCCGTGGCCCGGGCGGATCGCCGGAAAAAGGTGACGCGCCCTGTCACCTTTGGCGGGCACCGTGGTGCCATGGACGACAAGGACATCAGCACGAAGGACGTCAGCACGCCGGACACCGGCACCCGGGACACCCGCACCCAGGACGCCGGCTCGCAGGACGCCGGCCGGGAAGGCTCGCTCGCCGGCCGGATCGCGCTCGTCGCCGGGGCCACCCGCGGCGCCGGACGTGCCCTCGCCGTGGAGCTCGGGCGCGCCGGCGCCACCGTGTACGTCACCGGCCGCACCACCCGCGAGCGGGCCAGCGAGGTCGGCCGGACCACGGAGACCATCGAGGAGAGCGCGGAACTGGTCACCGCGGCCGGCGGCACCGGCATCGCGGTCCCCACCGACCACCTGGACCCGGACCGGGTCCGGGCCCTCGTCGAGCGCATCGACCGCGAACAGGGTCGGCTCGACATCCTCGTCAACGACCTCTGGGGCGGCGAGCACCTGCTCACCGGCTCCGTCTTCGGCAAGAAGAGCTGGCAGACGCCGCTCGCCGACGGCCTGCGCATCCTGGACCTCGGGGTGCGCTCACACGTGATCACCGCCGCGCTCGCCCTCCCGCTCCTGGTCCGCTCGGACGCGCCGCTGCACGTGGAGGTCACCGACGGCACGGCGGCCTTCAACCGCCGGTACCGCGAGAACCTCTACTACGACCTCGCCAAGACCGCCCCGATCCGCATCGCCTTCGGGCTGGGCCAGGAGCTGGCGGAGTACGGCGGTACGGCGGTGGCTGTCACGCCGGGCTTCCTGCGCTCGGAGCAGATGCTCGCCCATTTCGGCGTGGCCGAGGAGAACTGGCGCGACGCGGTCGCCCGGGACCCGCACTTCGCCATCGCCGAGTCGCCCCGCTACCTCGCCCGCGCGGTCGCCGCGCTCGCCGCCGACCCGGACCGGGCCGCCCGCTGGAACGGCGGGTCCACCTCCAGCGCGGAACTCGCCCGTGCCTACGGCGTACGGGACGTGGACGGCAGCCGGCCGGACGCCCTGGCGTACTTCGAGGACGTCGTGTACGGCGGCAAGGCCGCCTCACCGGACGACTACCGCTGATCCCCCGCTACGGCTGATCCCCCGCTACCGCTGGTCCTCACTGCCGCCGCTCCTCACCGCCCCCGCTCCTCCGGTCCGGCGGCGTAGACGGCGGCGAGGGCGCGCGCATGCTCGCGGAAGCGGGCCCGCAGGCTCGCCGGGGCCAGCACCTCCACGTCCGCGCCCAGCCCGGTCAGCTGGCCGAAGGCGACGTCCTCCGACTCCACCGGCAGGTCGAGCGTGACACGCCCGGCGGCGTCCGGCGCGGTCGCGGACTCGGACGCCAGCGCGACGGCCACGCCCGCCGGGTCCGCCACGGCGGGCAGCCGGCGCAGGCCGGGCCCGGTCAGCCGCACGGTGACGGTCGTGCGCAGCAGCGCCCGGGCGAACCCGGCCGCGTGGGCCCGCCAGTGCGCGGCCAGGTCGAAGGACGGGTCGCGGACGAAGGGTCCGGCGGCGCCGGGAGCGGCGGACAGTGCCGTGACCCGGTCGACGCGGTACGTGCGCCAGACGCCGTCCCGGCCCGCCGCCCGCTCCGCCGGGACGCGCCCCACGACGTACCAGACCCCCGCTTTCAGGACGAGCCCGTACGGCTCCAGCAGGCGGGTCACCGTGCGGGGCGGCGCGCCGTCCCGGCCCGGCCGCGCGTAGTCCAGTTCGACGGTGCGGTCGGACCACACGGCGCGGGCCAGCTCCGGGAGCACTTCCGGTGCCGACGGCTCGCGGAACCAGGCCGGGGCGTCCAGGTGGAAGCGGCGCACCGACGACTCGGCGGCCGCGCGCAGCGAAGGGAGCAGGGTGGCAGACAGTTTCAGCCGGGCGGTGTCCGCCGCGTCCGACAGGCCCAGATCGCGCAGGGCGGTGGGCAGGCCGGAGAGGTAGAGCGTCTCCGCCTCGGTGGGATGCAGCGTGGTGAGCCGGGTGCGGTGGCCGGGCGCCAGGTGGTAGCCGCCCGCGCGGCCGCGCTCGGACCGGATGGGGACGCCCGCCTCCTGCAGGGCCTGGGCGTCGCGGATCACCGTGCGCCGGGAGACGTCCAGCTCCCGGGCGAGGGCGTCGGCGGTCAGTCCGGGGCTCGACTGGACCAGAAGCGCCATGCGGATCAGGCGGGCGGCACGCATGCCTCAAGGATCGTCGACCGGCGTCCTGACGGCTTCCGGCGCCGGGAGGCGTCAGGGCGCCGGGCCGTCGTCACGCGGTGGACGTGCCGTCCGTGTGCAGGGTCCGGAACAGCGCCCGTACCCGCTCGGAGGCCGTCAGCTCCTCCAGGGTGACAGGGCGGCCCTTCGTGTCGGCGATGGGGAGGCGCCAGTTCGGGTACTGGTCCCAGGTGCCGGGGAGGTTCTGGGGGCGGCGGTCGCCGACGGTGTCCGGGAGCCAGATGCCGATCATGCGGGCCGGGGTGCGGAGCAGGAAGCGGTGCACGGCACGGATCTCGGCCTCCTCGTCGCCGGACTCGGCGGCGGCGATCAGGCCCAGGCTGGTCAGCAGGGCCAGCCACTCGGCGATGTCGGCCGCCGCCTCGGCCCGTTCCTCGGCGAGCGGGCGGGTGAGCAGGCCGAGGCGGTCGCGGAGTTCGACGTGCTCGCCGGTGAGGCGGGCGGCGGTGGGCGGCAGGTCGTGGGTGGTGGCGGTGGCGAGGCAGTCGGCGCGCCAGCGTTCCGGGGGCAGCGGGCGGCCGTCGCCCGCCCAGTCCCGTTCGAACCAGAGCACGGACGTGCCGAGCACCCCGTGCCGCTGGAGCGTCTCGCGCACTCCGGGCTCCACCGTGCCCAGGTCCTCCCCGATCACCACCGCTCCGGCGCGGGTCGCCTCCAGCGCCAGCAGGGCGAGCATGGCCTCGGCGTCGTAGCGGACGTAGGTGCCCTCGGTCGGCGGCCGGCCCTCGGGCACCCACCACAGCCGGAACAGGCCCATCACGTGGTCGATGCGCAGGGCACCGGCGTAGCGGAAGAGGGCGCGCAGGAGTTCCCGGAAGGGGGCGTGGCCGGAGGCGGCGAGGCGGTCGGGGCGCCAGGGGGGCAGGCCCCAGTCCTGGCCGCGGGCGTTGAAGGCGTCGGGCGGGGCGCCGACGGACATCCCGGCGGCGAAGTGGTCCTGCTGGGCCCAGGCGTCGGCGCCCGCGGGGTGCACGCCGACGGCGAGGTCGTGCACGATCCCGACCGGCATCCCGGCCTCGCGGGCGGCGCGCTGGGCGGCGGTGAGCTGGGTGACGGTGAGCCAGGCGAGCCGGGCGTGGAAGGCGACCCGGTCGGCCAGCTCGGCGCGGGCGCGGGCGGTCTCCGGCGAGCGGGGGTCGCGCAGGGCCTCGGGCCACCGGTGCCAGTCGGAGCCGTGCAGCTCGGCGAGCGCGTACCAGGTGGCGTGGTCCTCGAGGGCCTGTCCCTCGGCGGCGCGGAAGGCGTCGTAGGCGGCCTGCCGGTCGGGGGTGAGCGGCGCGGCGGCCGCGGTCTCCAGCGCCTCCCGCTTCAGCTCCCACACGGCGTCCCGGTCGATGAGGGCACCCTGGTCGAGGACTGCGGAGCGCAGGTCTCCGGCACGGTCCGCGAGGGAGCCGGTCGCGGTGTACTCGGGTACGGCCTCCGGCCGCAGGTGCACCGGGTCGGGGAACCGGCGGGAGGAGGGCCGGTAGGGCGACGGGTCGGTGGGGGCGCCGGGTACGGCCGCGTGCAGCGGGTTGACCTGCACGAACCCGGCGCCCGCGATGCGTCCGGCCCAGTCGGCCAGCTCGGCCAGGTCGCCGAGGTCGCCCATGCCCCAGGAGCGGCGGGACAGCAGCGAGTAGAGCTGGACGAGGATCCCGTACGAGCGGTGGGCGGGGGTGGGCAGCCGGTCGGGGGCGACGATCAGGTGGGCACGGGCGACGCGGCCGTCGGGCGCGGCGGCGGTCAGCAGATGCACCCCGGGCGGCAGACCCGCCACGTCCTCCCGGCTCTCCCCGTCCTCCGTGCGCACCTCCAGGCGGGTGCCGGCGGGCAGGCCGAGGGCGATCTCGCCGGTGCCCGTCCAGTGGACGACGGTCGGTGGCAGCAACTGCCCGGCGAGCTCCCGTTCCCGGTCGGCGAGGGCGGCGCGGACGGCCTCCGGGTCGCTCGCGTCGACGCCCAGGGCGCCCAGCGCGGCGGTCACGGCACCGGCGGAGGCGGCGACCGTCCGGTCCGGGGCGGGGCTGTAGGAGGTGGCGACGCCGTGCAGCTCCGCGAGCCGGCACAGCCCCGGGTCCAGGGCTTCGTTCATCTACAACCCCGGCTCGCTGGTCAGCGGCACCGCGTCGGCCAGCGGCGGCTCACTGGTGAGGGGCTCGGCGTCGGGCAGCGGCGGCTCGCTGGTGAGCGGGGTCTCGGCGCGGGCGCTCTCGGCGCTGAACACGCACAGGTGGGGTTCCTCCTCGGTCTGCACCGGGGGTTTGAACTGGGCCGGGATCGGATGATGAACCGTTGCGGCCACGGCGGCCTCCTCGTCTCTCGTCGGGTACGGCGGCGTATGCCGGGTCAGAGCAGGCCTACCCCGTCGGTGCGAGGGCACTCCCCCGGTCCACTATTCACTCAGTACATGTATCCAGTGCATAATGGCCGTCATGAGCACCCGGCACATCCTTCTGGGGCTGCTGGAGGCAGGGCCGAGTCATGGCTACGACCTCAAACGGCGCCACGACGAACGCTTTCCGCAGGCCCGTCCGCTGGCCTACGGGCAGGTGTACACGACCCTGCAACGCCTGGTCCGCGACGGTCTCGCCGAGATCGAGGGGACCGACGCCGACGGCGGGCCGGAGCGGACGCTGTACCGGTCGACGGACGAAGGGGCACGTGAACTGGTCCGCTGGGCCGGGGAGATCGCGCCGCCCGTGCCGTTCGTGGCGAACGAGATCTTCGCCAAGGTGGTCGTCTCGATCCTGGCCGGCGGCGATCCTGCCGCCTACCTGCGCACCCAGCGCGCCGCGCACATGGAGCGGATGCGGGAACTCACGGCCGTGAAGACGGCCCGGAGCGCCGATCTGGCGACCGTGCTCTCGGCGGACTACGCCCTGAACCATCTCGATGCCGACCTCCGCTGGATGAGCACCACGGCGGAACGGCTGACCACTCTGACCGCGGAGGTCGACGCAGGATGAGCAACAAGGGGGACTCCTCGGCGCCGCTTCTGGCGGGCCGGGACCTCGTCAAGGCGTACGGCAGGACCGAGGCGCTGCGCGGCGCGAGTGTCGAACTGCGCGCCGGCGAGATCCTCGCCGTGACCGGGGCCAGCGGCAGTGGCAAGTCCACGCTGCTGCACTGTCTGGCCGGGATCGTGCGACCGGACGCCGGCTCGGTGGCCTACGACGGGCTGCGGCTCGACCGGCTGCCGGAGAAGCGGCTGAGCGAACTGCGGCGCTCCGACTTCGGCGTGGTCTTCCAGTTCGGGCAGCTGATCCCGGAACTGACCGCCCTCGACAACGTGGCCCTGCCGCTGATGCTGGCCGGAGCGGTCCGCACCGAGGCCCGGGCGCGGGCCGGCGCATGGCTGGAGCGGTTCGGGGTGCGCGGACAGGAGGAGCTGCGGCCGGGCGAGATGAGCGGCGGCCAGGCGCAGCGGGCCGCTCTGGCGCGGGCGCTGGTGACCGGTCCGAAGGTGGTCTTCGCGGACGAGCCGACGGGGGCGCTGGACTCGCTGGCGAGCGAGCAGGTGATGACGTCGCTGGTGCACACGGCCCGCGAGTCGGGCACAGCCGTGCTGCTGGTCACTCACGACGCCCAGGTCGCGGCGTACGCGGACCGCGAGGTGCGGCTGGGCGACGGGACCCTGACGCAGACAGGGGTGGCGGCGTGAGGGCCGACCTGCGCCTGGCGCTGCTGCTCACGCGGGGGTCGGACCGACGGGAGTGGTGGCGGGTGCTGCTGACGGCGGTCGGGGCGGCGCTGGCGACGGGCATCGGGCTGGTGATCGCGGTCCTCGTCCCGATGGACGGGCAGTACAGCGTCCCGGTCGGCTCCGGACTGCTCGACCAGCCGGGAACGCGCGCCGGAGTGATCACCGCGCTGATGCTGCTGTTCATCCCGGTGTTCGGGTTCCTCGGGCAGTGCGCGCGGGTCGGCGCGGTGCACCGCGACCGGCGGCTGGCCGCGCTGCGGCTGGCGGGGGCCACGCCCGCGCAGGTGCGGCGGATCGCGGCGCTGGAGTCGGGGCCGGCCTGCCTGGCCGGTTCGGCCGTGGCCACGGTGTTCTCCGTGCTGTCCCTGCTGCGCCTGTGGCACCGTCCCGGCCCGGCGGCCTGGGCCGGCATCGCCGTGGTGGCCGTGCTGGTGCCGGTGCTGGGCGCGGCCGTGAGCGCTCTGGCGCTGCGCCGGGTGGTGGTCTCGCCGCTGGGCCGGCTCCGACGGGTCCGGCCGGCCAAGGGGCCGGGACGGGTGTTCCTGGTGGCGACCGGGTTGCTGGCCGTGTCGGCGGTGCTGTTCGCGTCGGCCGCGTTCGGCGGGGATCCCTTCGCGTCCCCTCTTGCCGCGTCGGCCCCGCCGGCTGTCTTCGCCCTCTGTCTGCTGGTCGGCGCCTCGGCGGTGTGGCTGGCGGGCTGGTCGTCCCGGTCGCTGGGCCGGGTGCTCGCCGCCCGTGCGCGGCGTCCGGCGCCGCTGATCGCGGCGGAACGGCTGCGCGACGACCCGTGGGCGGCGTCCCGCACGCACGCGGCCGTCCTGCTGGTGACCGTCGTAGGCACCGGGTTCGTGGGGGTGCGGCAGGTGCTGCTCGCGGATCTGCACGCCATGGACCGGGCGGGTCGGCTCGGCATGGGTCTCACGTACTACACGACGGGTCTGGACCTCACGGCTGCCGCGATCCTCGTCGCCCTGGCGATCGCCCTGTCCGGTCTCGCCGTCGGCACCGCCGAGTCGCTGGCCACCCGGCGCCGGGGCCTGGCCGCGCAGACCGCCGCCGGAGTGCCTCGCGGTGTGCTGGGCCGGGCACTTTTCCTGGAGACCGCGCTGCCGCTGGCCCCGGCGGTCCTGGTGGCGGGCGCGGGCGGGACGGCGATCGGCGTCTGGTACGCCTCCGTCACCGGGAGGTACACCGTGCCGTACACGGCCCTGCTGGTTCCGCTCGCGGTCTACGGCGCCTGTCTGCTGGCGGCGGCCACCGCGCTCCCGCTGCTGCGCCGCTCGGTGCACCCGGCGGAGCTGCGCTACGCGTGACCGCCGGACGAGTGTCCGGTCCCCGGGCACGGGGGAAGCCCGGGGACCGGAGCACGCGCGTACCCGGGTACGCGAAGGCCCGGATCGTCAGGCGGAGATGCCGTCGATCCGGGCCAGGGCGTCGTCCGCGCCGTACGGCTGCAAGTACGGCAGCCAGCGCGGGTCCCTATGTCCGGTCCCGATGATGCGCCAGGCCAGGCCGGTGGGTGGGGCTGGTTTGTGCCGCAGCCGCCAGCCGATCTCGAAGAGATGGCGGTCGGCCTTGACGTGGTTGCAGCGGCGGCAGGACGCCACCACGTTGTCCCAGACGTGCTGACCCCCGCGGCTGCGCGGGATGACGTGGTCGACGCTGGTTGCGACGCCACCGCAGTACATGCACCGGCCCCCGTCGCGCGCGAAGAGCGCCCTCCGGGTGAGAGGAACGGGCCCCCGGTAGGGAACCCGTACGAATCGCTTGAGCCGGACCACGCTGGGTGCGGGGACTGTGACGGTTGCGCTGTGCATATAGGCGCCCGATTCCTCCAAGGCGACAGCCTTGTTCTCCAGGACGAGGACGAGCGCGCGGCGGAGCGGTACGACGCCGAGCGGCTCGTACGACGCGTTGAGGACCAGGACATGCGGCACGGGTGCCTCCTTGGGCGTCGGCGGCGCGTGGCTCGCGCCGGGACGATCTGTGGCCAGTCTCCCCTCATGCCTGGTGGACGCGCCACCATCTCCCGGTAACGGGCTGGGAGTGTTTTCGACCACACCGCATTCATCCCCCGGTTGCACCCCTTTTCAAGCGGCCCTGTTCAAGCGGTGGTGAGAAGCGGGCGTGAGCACGGTCTCTCCTTCTCATATCGGCCCGGCCCACACACAACGCCCCGTTAGTGTGGTTGTCCTGCCCGTCCGGTGACCTTTCCGTGACCTGGAACGCCGTATCTGACCCTGATCGCCGTGCCGGAGGGCAGTACCGCACCGCCTGGAGGTACCCGCCGTGTCCTTGCCCGCCGTCCTACTGGCCGCCGGTTCCTCGCCGTCGCCGACCCCCTCGGGTTCGTCGACCCCGGCGGTGCCCACGCTCCAGGACGCCCAGCAGAGCGCCACCAACGCCGCGAGCTGGGTCGAGCAGAACTGGTCGACCTGGCTGGCGATAGGCCTGAAGGTGCTGCTGATCCTGGTGATCGCGGTGGTGCTCAGAAAGGTCCTGCTGCGGGCGATCACCAAACTCATCGACCGGATGAACCGGACCGTCGAGTCCGCCGAGGGCACGACCCTCGGGGGGCTGCTGGTCAACGCCGAGCGGCGGCGGCAGCGCTCGCAGGCGATCGGGTCCGTGCTGCGGTCGGTGGCGAGCTTCGTGATCCTGGGCACGGCCGCGATGACCGTGCTGTCGGCCTTCCAGATCAACCTCGCCCCGCTGCTGGCCTCCGCCGGTGTCGCGGGCGTGGCGATCGGTTTCGGCGCCCGGAACCTGGTCACGGACTTCCTGTCCGGCGTGTTCATGATCCTGGAGGACCAGTACGGCGTCGGCGACACCATCGACTCCGGGGTGGCCTCCGGCGAGGTGGTCGAGGTCGGCCTGCGCGTGACCAAGCTGCGCGGGGCCAGTGGCGAGATCTGGTACGTCCGCAACGGCGAGATCAAGCGCATCGGGAACCTCTCGCAGGGCTGGGCCACGGCGGGCGTCGACGTCACCGTGCGCGCGAACGAGGACCTGGACAAGGTCCGGGCCACCCTGGACGAGGTCGCCGAGAAGATGGCCAAGGAAGAGCCCTGGAACGAGGTCCTGTGGAGCCCGATCGAGGTGCTCGGCCTGGACTCCGTGCTCATCGACTCGATGGTGGTCCGGGTCTCCGCGAAGACGATGCCGGGCAAGGCGCTGACCGTGGAGCGCGAGCTGCGCTGGCGGATCAAGCGGGCGTTCGACGCGGCGCACATCCGCATCGTGGGCGGCGAGACGGCCGTACTCCTGGACGAGGAGACCCCGGACCGCACGGCAGGGGTGGCGGCGCCGGCGGTGTTCGCCGACTCGGACTCACCGCAGGTGGCGGCGACGGCACCGATCGCTTCGCCGCGGTCGGCGACGGCCGGGAAGTAGCGGAACGGTTCAGCACGCTCGTTCGAGTGAAGGATGGGGCATTCCGGCGTCCTACGACGTCCGGGGTGCCCCATCGTTCTGCCGGGGCACCCATGGCGGGCTTAGCCTGGCGTCAGCGTGAGGAGAACCAGGGATGAGCGCCGAGCCGATCATGGAGAAGATCATGACGGAGCAGGACCCCATCGATCTGCTGATCGCGATCGAGGAGGCGTCGGTAGCGCCGATTCGACCCGAGTACGTCGAGGGGACGGTCATCGTGCCGCCGCAACCGAACAACCAGCACAACGCCGGCGCTTTCAGGCTCGCCGTTCAGTTCTTCACGGCAGGGCTCGACCTGGCGGGCATGGGCAACGGCTATCGAGGCGCGCACCAGGACGGGAGCACCATGGCCCTCGTCATCCCGGACTTCTACGTCCTGCGACGCGAACCGACGGAACTCGACGAGGCCTACCGCAAAGCCCACAAAGGCTGGTACCCCATTGACATGGTCGCCCTGGTCGGCGAGGTCACGTCGACCAATCACGCGGTCGACACCGGTGCCGAACTGGGTACGTATGCCGCAGTCGGCATCCCGGTCTACGTCCTCATCGACCGCCACACCAAGACCGCCCACTGCTACACCGACCCCGTCCTCCCCGGCGACGACCCCACCGAGGCCTACTACAAGACCGACGAGAAGGTGAGCCTCGGCGACCCACTCCCCCTCCCCGCCCCCTACCCCACCCTCGACACGGCCCCCTTCCTCGGCGACTGAGCGGCCCTCGGCTCACCGGCTTTCGAGCGTGCGCACTATCTGGCAGAGGGCGATGAACGCGGCACCCCGGAAGAGGACGACGTCGGCGCCGAGGCGCCGGCCGGCGCGGACCTCGATGTGGGTCTCCCCCGTGGACTCGACGTAGGTGACCGTCCCGTCGGCGGACGCCCGGTTCCGGAACGGGCGCCACCGGAAGTCGACGGGGTTGCCGCCGCGGACCTCGGACGCCCGCCGGGCGACGCCCAGTTCGGCGCGGACGCGGGAGAGCGGGATGCCGGTGAGAGTGTGCGTCTGGGTGCCGTTCAGGGCGTCCGCGGAGACCTCGATGCCCAGCCCGCGCGCCACACGCACCAGCGAGCGGGTCCGCCAGGCCGCCCACAGCAGGGAGAGCAGCAGCCACACCGCCACGATCTGGGCCGCCTCTCCCAGGGCCCGCCAGGCGATGCCGTCGTCGACGAGAGCGATGCCGCACACGATGATCGTCAGGGCCGCGAAGTCGGCGAAGGTGCTGCGCAGAAGCCGTACGAACAGCCCTCTTCGCGGGGTCATGTCCAGCCGCCGTTCTCCGGGTCGGTGTCGGTTCCAAGAGCAGCAAGCCGTACGAAGGGCCTGCTTGACCAGGGGTGGCGAAGATCGTGACGCAGCCGTGATCGCAGATCGGCCGTCGGCCGGGGTCTTCACAGGCCCCCCGCATTCTCCCCGCACCCGCGATGATCTATGGTCAGCCTGCTACGGGCCCTTGTTCTGGAGCGCGACGTCGCCCGGGGGCCCGTCTCGAAGGTGGGGAAAATGAGAAAGCTCGCCATAGGCGCCGCCCTGTCCGGTGCCCTGGCCGTGGCCGGAATCGCGGCGCCCGCCGCCTCCGCGGCCACTCCGAACCTGGTCTTCTCCGGCGTGACCGTGAACAAGGGCAAGGCGATCGTCGTCGGCACCGCCAAGACGGTGAACGTGCCGGTGTCGTACACCCTGACCCGGCCCGCCGGCCTGGTCATCGACAACAAGAAGACGTTCGCCGCGGTGGTGCTCTACCGCGGCACGCTGCGGACGCTCGACAACGAGCTGGACCCGGAGGTCATGCCCGTCTGCACGACGACCGCCACCACGGACACCACGGTCACCGAGAGCTGCACCGAGACCATCCCGGTCGTCCCGGGCGACTCCCTGTACCAGGCCGCGGACGCCACCACCTGGAAGGCCGCGGGCCTGTACGCCCACTTCGACGGCACCGCCTCGGACGACTTCCTCAGCTCCGAGACCGACGTGGCCATGTGGGGCAACCTCGCCACCGCGAAGCTGCAGCGCGCCGCCAAGCTGACCGCCGACGCCTCGCCGGAGCCGGTGGCCAAGGGGAAGACGATCACCGTCAAGGGCAAGCTGACCCGGGCGGACTGGGACTACTCGTCGTACAAGGGCTACTCGGGGCAGAAGGCCGTCCTGCAGTTCCGCGCCGAGGGCGGCAAGACCTACGCGAACGTGAAGACGATCACCTCCGGCACCGGCGGCGCCCTGTCCACCACGGTGAAGGCGTCGAAGAGCGGCTACTACCGCTACGTCTTCGCGGGTACGACGACGACGGCGGCGGCGACGGCCACCGGCGACTACATCAAGGTGAACTGACGGCCCTGCGCTCAGGCCGCTCCGACACCTCAGGGCCCGTCCGGATCTCCGGGCGGGCCCTTCGCATGACCTTTCGCGCACCCCTCCGCGCGGCCCCGCGCATGCCCAAGCGCAGGTAACGACTGGGTTGCCGCCCCGGCGGGCTATTGACGCTCTCCTTCCGGCGGCTTACGTTTTCCAGCCAACAGGAAACTTTCCTAACAGTGATCAACGGACGGACGGTTCGAGCGGGTCACCCGGGTGGACCGATCGCCCTGATCACTGGGAAACTGAGCGGCTGGAAAGGCAGGTGTCGAACCCCATGGCAGGAACCGCCGGTACGCCGGGCACCCCGCGCGTCCTGCGCGCCATGAACGACCGCGCCGCACTGGACCTGCTGCTGGAGCACGGCCCGCTCTCGCGCACCCGGATCGGCAAGCTGACCGGCCTCTCCAAGCCGACCGCCTCCCAGCTGCTGGCCCGCCTGGAGGCGGCCGGGCTGGTCCTTGCGACCGGCACCAGCGAGGGCCGGCCGGGCCCCAACGCCCAGCTGTACTCGGTGAACCCGCGCGCGGCCCACGCCGCCGGGCTGGACGTGAACCCGGGCCGGATCCGGGCCGCAGTCGCCGACGTCACCGGCCGTACCGTCGGCGAGTACGAGCTGCCGACCCCCGGCCGCCGCCCCACGCAGTCCGTCGTCCGGCAGGTCACCGACGCCCTGGACGGCGCCGTGAAGGCGGCCGGGCTGGCCCGGGACGACGTCCACCGGGTCGTCGTCGGCACGCCGGGTGCCTTCGACCCGAACACCGGCCGGCTGCGGTACGCCTCGCACCTGCCCGGCTGGCACTCCCCCGCGCTGCTCGACGAGCTCGCCGCCGCGCTGCCGATGCCGGTCGAGTACGAGAACGACGTCAACCTCGCCGCCATCGCCGAACAGCGGCTCGGCGCGGCCCGCGGCCACGGCGACTTCGTGCTGCTGTGGAACCAGGAGGGCCTCGGCGCCGCCCTGGTCCTCGGCGGCCGGCTGCACCGCGGGTGGACCGGCGGCGCCGGCGAGGTCGGCTTCCTGCCGGTGCCGGGCACCCCGCTGGTCCGCCAGGTCACCAAGGCCAACAGCGGCGGCTACCAGGAACTCGCCGGTTCGCAGGCCGTGCCCCGGCTGGCCCGCGAGCTGGGCATCGAGGACCTGCCGGCCGGTCCGTACGACGAGGTGGCCGCCGAACTCGTGGCCCGCGCCGCCGACCACGCCACCGGCCCCTACCACCAGTTGCTGCGGACCTACGCGACCCGGCTCGCCACCGGTCTCGCCTCCCTCGTCTCCGTCCTCGACCCCGAACTCGTCGTCCTCAGCGGCACCGCCCTGACCGCCGGCGGCGAGGTGCTGCGCGCCCTCGTCCAGGCCGAACTGGAGGAGCTGGCGGCCGCCCGGCCGCGGCTCGTCGTCGGCGACGTCCGTGAACACCCCGTGCTCCGCGGCGCGCTGGAGAGCGCGCTCGCGACCACCCGCGACGAGGTCTTCGACACCTCGCGCTGAGCCCACCTCAGCCCCCCGCACCGCCAGTCCTTTCTCGCTCACCGCCCGCCCCGGGAGATCTCGCCATGCCCATACCCTCCGCTGCCCGAAAGACGGCTTTTGCCCTGACCGCGGCGGCCAGTTCGCTGGCCCTGCTCACCGCCTGTACCGGCCAGTCGTCCTCGGGAGCCGACGACGACGCCTCCGCGAACACCACCATCAACTTCTGGCACGCCTGGAGCGCCCCGAACGAGGTGAAGGCGGTCAACGCGCTGATCGCCGGCTTCGAGAAGGCGCACCCCAACATCCACGTCAACGTCGTGAGCAACATGACCGACGACAAGATCAACCAGGCGCTGCGCAGCGGCGGCGACAAGGCCCCCGACGTCATCTCGTCGTTCACCACCAACAACGTGGGCAAGTTCTGCTCCTCGGGCGCGCTGGTCGACCTGAACCCGTTCTTCAAGAAGTCCGGCATCGACCCGGAGACGACGTTCCCGAAGGCGATGAACGAGTACACCCAGTACGACGGCAACCGCTGCACGGCGCCGCTGCTCGGGGACGCGTACGGCCTCTACTACAACAAGACGGCGTTCAAGAAGGCCGGCATCGCCGGCCCGCCGAAGACGTGGACCGAATTCAAGGCCGACGCCAAGAAGTTGACGATCGCCCAGGGCGACGGCTACCAGCAGCTCGGTTTCATGCCGGACTACCACGGCTGGGAGACCACGACCGAACACTACGCGGCGCAGTTCTCGCCGACGTACTTCACGTCCGACGGCAAGTCGAACGTCGCCAAGGACCCCGCCTTCACCGAGGCGTTCACGCTGCAGAAGGACCTCGTCGACGAACTCGGCGGATTCCAGAAGCTGGAGAAGTACCGGGCGACGCTCGGCGACGAGTGGGGCGACAAGCACCCCTTCCAGACCGGTCAGGTCGCCATGCAGCTCGACGGCGAGTGGCGGCTCGGCATGGCCCTGGACGCCAAGACCAAGTTCGACATCGGGGTCGCCCCGCTGCCCGTCCCGGACGACCAGGTCGCGCAGTACGGCAAGGGCTACATCACCGGCACGATCGCCGGTATCGCCGCGACCAGCAAGAAGCAGAACGCGGCCTGGGAGTTCGTCAAGTACATCACCACGGACACGGACGCGGTGGTGGGCTTCTCCAACGCCATCCACAACGTGCCCTCCACGCTGGCCGCCCTGAAGTCGCCGAAGCTGCAGTACGACCCGCGCTTCAAGACCTTCCTGGACATCGCCGCCAACCCGGACTCCACGACGTCCCCCGCCTCCATCAACGGAGGTGTGTACCTGGCGACCATCCAGAACTTCGGATACGACTACGAGAGCGGCAAGGTCAAGGACCTCAAGTCCGGTCTGGAGGCCACGGCCAAGCAGATCGACACGGACATCGCGCAGGCCAAGTAGCGATGAGCACCATCACGTTGGCGTCGAAGCGCCGCCGGTCGGCGCTTCGCACGGTCGCTTTCATGTCGCCCTGGCTGATCGGTTTCGCGGTGTTCTTCGCGTACCCGCTGATCTCCACGGTCTATTTCTCCTTCATGCACTACGACGGCTTCAAGGCGCCGACGTGGACGGGCACGAAGAACTGGACGTACGTCTTCGAGCACTACCCGTACTTCTGGCCCGCGCTGCGCAACACCCTGTGGCTGGTGGTCGTGATGGTGTCGCTCCGGGTCGTCTTCGGGCTCGGCGTCGGCATGCTCATCACGAAGATCAAGACGGGTACGGGTGTCTTCCGCACCCTCTTCTACCTGCCCTACCTGGCCCCGCCGGTCGCGGCGACCATGGCGTTCGCGTTCCTGCTCAACCCCGGTACCGGGCCGGTCAACTCGATCCTGGAGAAAGTCGGCATCCCGGCCCCGGGCTGGTTCAACGACCCGACCTGGTCCAAGCCGGCCCTGACCCTGCTGGCGCTGTGGGGCGTCGGCGACCTGATGGTCATCTTCATGGCCGCGCTGCTCGACGTGCCGACGGAGCAGTACGAGGCGGCGGAGCTGGACGGCGCGTCGGCCTGGCAGCGCTTCCGGTTCGTGACGCTGCCGAACATCTCGCCGATCGTGATGTTCGCGGTCGTCACCGGCGTCATCCAGACGATGCAGTACTACACACAGCCGCTGATCGCCGGAAAGGTCGCCTCGGGCGTCATCCAGGGCGCGGGCACGCAGTTCGAGCCCGGCTATCCCGAGAAGTCGACGCTCACGCTCCCCCAGCTGGTCTACAACCTCGGTTTCCAGCGCTTCGACTACGGCTCCGCGTGTGTCGTCGCTCTCGTGCTCTTCGTCCTGTCCATGGTGTTCACCGCGTTCCTGATGCGGCGCCGGGGCGGTCTCATCCAGGCAGGTGACTGACGATGACCCAGGTACTGGAACGGCCCACGGAACTGAAGGCCCCGGTGTCGCAGGCCGAACGCACCGCCCGCCGCAAGGCGTTGCTGAACTGGGTGGCGGTCCACTCCCTCGGCGTCGCCGCCGCCCTGTTCTTCACCCTCCCCTTCGTGTTCGTGTTCCTGACCTCGCTGATGAGCGACAGCCAGGCACTGAGCCGGGACCTGATCCCGCACACCTGGGAGTGGGGCAACTACAAGAAGGTGTTCGACACCCCGGGCTTCCTGACCTGGTGGAAGAACACCCTGATCTACGCCGGCCTGGGCACCGTCCTGACCGTCGTGTCCTCGCTGCCGGTGGCGTACGCGCTCGCCAAGTTCCGCTTCCGGGGCCGCAATCTGTCGCTCATGCTGGTGATCTCGATGATGATGCTGCCGCCGCAGGTGGTCATCATCCCGATGTACCTGTTCTGGGCGAAGCAGCTGGACCTGTCGGGCACCCTGTGGCCGCTGATCGTGCCGATGGCGTTCGGCGACGCGTTCTCCATCTTCCTCCTGCGCCAGTTCCTGATGACGATCCCGAACGAGTACCTGGACGCGGCGAAGGTGGACGGTTGCGGTGACCTCAGGACCCTGCTGCGGGTCGTGATCCCGATGGCGAAGCCGGGCATCGCCGCCGTCGCCCTCTTCCAGTTCTTCTACGCCTGGAACGACTACTTCGGCCCCCAGATCTACGCCTCGGAGAACCCGGGCGCCTGGACCCTCTCCTACGGCCTGGAGTCGTTCAAGGGCATGCACCACACCGACTGGAACCTGACCATGGCCGCGACCGTGCTGGTCATGGCCCCCGTGATCCTCGTCTTCTTCTTCGCCCAGAAGGCGTTCGTCGAGGGCGTCACGCTCACCGGAGTGAAGGGTTAACCCATACATGAAACTCACTGTGGTCGGCGGAGGCTCGACCTACACCCCTGAACTCATCGACGGTTTCGCACGCCTGCGGGACACCCTGCCCGTCGAGGAACTGGTCCTCGTGGACCCGGCCGCCGAACGCCTGGACCTGGTGGGCGGACTGGCCCGCCGGATCTTCGCGAAACAGGGCCACAGCGGCCGGATCGTCACCACCTCCGACCTGGACGCGGGCGTCGAGGGCGCCGACGCGGTCCTGCTCCAGCTGCGCGTCGGCGGCCAGGCCGCCAGGCAGCAGGACGAGACCTGGCCGCTGGAGTGCGGCTGCATCGGCCAGGAGACCACCGGCGCCGGCGGCCTCGCCAAGGCCCTGCGCACGGTGCCCGTCGTCCTGGACATCGCCGAACGCGTCCGCCGCACCAACCCGAACGCCTGGATCATCGACTTCACCAACCCGGTGGGGATCGTGACCCGCGCCCTGCTCCAGGCCGGCCACAAGGCGGTCGGGCTCTGCAACGTGGCGATCGGCTTCCAGCGGAAGTTCGCGAACCTGCTCGGTGTCACACCCTCCGAGATCCACCTGGACCACGTCGGCCTCAACCACCTCACCTGGGAGACGGCGGTCCGCCTCGGCGGCCCCGAGGGCGAGAACGTCCTGCCCAAGCTGCTCGGGGAGCACGGCGACACGATCGCCGCCGACCTGAAGCTGCCCCCGGCCCTCCTCGACCGCCTCGGCGGCGTGATCCCCTCCTACTACCTGCGGTACTACTACGCGCACGACGAGGTGGTGCGGGAGCTGCGCACCAAGCCGTCCCGGGCGGAGGAAGTCGCCGCGATGGAGAAGCAGCTGCTGGAGATGTACGGCGACCCGGCCCTGGACGAGAAGCCGGAGCTGCTCGCCAGGCGGGGCGGCGCCTACTACTCGGAGGCGGCGGTCGACCTGGCCGCGGCCCTGCTCGGCGGCGCCGGGAACCCCTACCAGGTGGTCAACACCTACAACGGCGGCACGCTGCCCTTCCTCCCCGACGACGCGGTGATCGAGGTCCAGGCGGCCGTGGGCGCGAACGGCCCGGTGCCGCTGCCCGTCCCGGACGTCGACCCGCTCTTCGCCGGGCTCGTCGCGAACGTGACGGCGTACGAGGAGCTGGCCCTGGAGGCGGCCCTGCGCGGCGGCCGGGACCGCGTCTTCCGCGCCCTGCTCGCCCATCCCCTGATCGGCCAGTACGAGTACGCCGACGCCCTGACCGACCGACTGATCGCGCACAACCGGGAGCACCTCGCGTGGGCCTGACCGCAAGTGTCCTCGCCATCGACGCGGGCAACAGCAAGACCGACGTCGCGGTGGTGGCGGCGGACGGCGAGGTCCTCGCCACGGCCCGGGCCGGCGGCTTCCGGCCACCGGTGGTGGGCGTGGAGCAGGCCGTGGACGAGGTGGCCGCGGCGGTCGCCGAGGCGTACGGCGCCGCCGGGGTCACCTCGGCCGCCCACGTCTCGGCGTGCCTGGCCAACGCCGACTTCCCCTTCGAGGAGGAGCAGTTGGCCGCCGCGCTGGCCACGCGCGCGTGGGGGGCGACGGTGGCGGTCCGCAACGACACCTTCGCGATCCTGCGGGCCGGGGTCACCGAGCCGCGCGGGGTCGCCGTCGTGTGCGGCGCCGGCATCAACTGCGTCGGCATGCGCCCCGACGGCCGCACCGCCCGCTTCCCCGCCCTCGGCCGCATCTCCGGTGACTGGGGCGGCGGTTGGGGGCTGGCGGAGGAGGCCCTGTGGTACGCGGCACGCGCGGAGGACGGCCGCGGGGAGGGTACGGCGCTGGCCCGCGCGCTCCCGGCGTACTTCGGGTACGACAGCATGCTCGCGCTGATCGAGGCGCTGCACCGGGAGGAGGTCGAGGCCGCCCGGCGGCACGAGCTGACGCCGGTGCTGTTCGCGACGGCGGCCGACGGGGACCCGGTGGCGCGGGCGGTGGTGGACCGGCTGGCGCAGGAGGTGGTGGCGATGGCGGTGGTCGCGCTGACCCGCCTCGATCTGCTGGACGAGGAGACGCCGGTGCTGCTGGGGGGCGGGGTGCTGGCCGGCGGACACCCGCAACTCGACGACGGAGTACGCGAGTTGCTGGCGGCGCGGGCACCGAAGGCGGTGCCGCGGGTGGTGACGGCGCGACCGGTGCTGGGCGCTGCGCTGCTGGGGCTGGATGTGGTGGGGGCGGGGGTGGCTGTGCAGGAGAGGGTGCGGGGGTACTTCGAGGGGTAACCCGGGGTCGGGGCGGGGGGACGCTTACCGGCGCCGGCAGGGTGCCGCTGCGCCCACCCGTGCCGCCCCAGCGGCACGACTGCCCGCAGCTACGACGTGCCCCGTAAGGGGCGCTGGGGGTCCCCCCGGCCGAAGGCTGGGGGAGGAACTGCGCGAGCAACCCCCACCGGCCCGCGCCCCGCGACGATGCAACACCACCCCCTAGGAACCGAACCGATCCCCCCGGCGTATTCATGGGCAGGGGTTCCGCTGCGATCCGATCAAGATCCAGTGAAGGCCGGTGCCGATGGTCGGTCCGGGCGGCGATACTGGGCGGCGACCGGATGACCATGGGGGAGGTCACGTGACACACCCGCCGACGAAGAGCGCGGCACCACCGGGCACGGGCGCGGCCCTGCCCGCGCAGCGGACGCGGCCCGGCACCCCCACGCCTCCTCGCCGCTCCGCGTTCGCGGAGGGCGTCGACCGGCTCCGCACCGCCGCCACCACCGAGCCCGGCCGGCTCCGGGTGATCGGCGCCGTCCTGGCCGTACTGATCGTCGCGTTCGGCGCCGTCACCGCCTGGCAGATGAGCGAGCGCGCGGCCGCCGCGGACGACGTGCTGCACCGCAGCCAGCCGCTCAGCTCCGGTGCGGCCGACATCTACCGTTACCTGGCGGACGCCAACACGGCCGCCTCCAGCGGCTTTCTGGCGGGTGGTCAGGAGACGGCCGCCTCCCGCCAGACGTACGAGACCGACATCCAGAAGGCCGCCGCCGGGCTGGTCAACGCCGCCGCCAACTCCGAGCCCGGCTCGCCCGCCGAGAAGGCCGTGGCGAAGCTGAACCAACTGCTCCCGGAGTACAAGGGGCTCATCGAGCGGGCCAGGGTCTACAACCGGCAGGGCTATCCGGTCGGTGGCGCCTACCTGCGGTACGCCAACGACAAGATGCAGGACGAGATGCTCCCGGCGGCCCAGGAGCTCTACGAGAAGGAGAACGCGCGGCTGTCGTCCGACTACTCGGACGCGACCCCGTACCCGTGGGCGGCCATCGTCCTCGGCCTCCTCGCGCTCGCCGCGCTCGCCTGGGCCCAGCTGCGGCACTACCGCCGGACGAACCGGCTGCTGAACCACGGCCTGGTCGCGGCCTCGGCGGCCACCGTCGTCACCCTGCTGTGGCTGGTCGTCGGTCACACCCTCGCCCGAGCCGGTCTGGACAGCTCCTACGACCACGGCGTGCGCTCGCTGAACGTGCTGCACGACGCCAGGATCGCCTCCCTGAAGGCGCGCGGGAACGAGAACCTGAGCCTGGTGTCGCGCGGCGCCGAGACCATCACCGTCGACAAGAAGTCGTACGACAAGTACTACTACGACTTCGACAAGGAGATGAACGCCCTCGGCAAGGGCCTCAGCCTGGCCGCGGCGCTCGCGGACGACTCGGCCGGCAGCAAGCCCGTCGTGGCGGCCGAGGGGAACATGAAGGTGTGGAAGGAACGGCACGCCGTCGCGCGCGACGCCGACGAGAACGGCGACTACCAGACGGCGCTGGACAAGGTGATAGGCGCCAAGGGCGCGACCGCCGAGTGCTTCGACAGCGTCGACAACAACCTGAGAGTCGCGTTGGCCCATGAGGACGGCGAGTTCAAGGAGCGGGCCACGGACGGGCTGGACGCCATGGCCGGGCTGTCGATCGGCGCTGCCATGCTGGGGGTCGCGGCGGCGGCGGGCGCGCTGTTCGGTATCGGGCGCAGGCTTTCGGAGTACCGGTGAGAGGGGGCGTGGCCATGTTCTCGCAGCGGATGAGGGCCTCCCTGCGCGGCTGGGGCGGGGTGGGCGCGATGGCGGTCGGCTGCGTACTGGCGCTGGCGTTCGCCCTGCTGCTGCCTCTCACCCAGTCCCGTGGCGGGGGCGGTGGGGGCGTCGGGCTCGGCGGTCCGGGGCTGGCCACCGGCAGCCCGGCGAAGGCCGGCAACTGCGTCGACTCCCAGGCGCAGAACGACACCTGGTCGCCGTCGAGCGCCGACGGCGGGACGATCGACGCCATCAAGGCCCGTAAGGGCGACAAGCGGAAGCTGATCGTCGGCGTCGACCAGAACAGCTACCGCTGGGGCTACCGCAACCCGAACAACTCGAGTGCGGACCTGGAGGGGTTCGACATCGACCTGGTGCACAAGATCGCCCAGGAGATCCTCGGTGACCCCGGCGCCGTGACGTTCAAGGCGATTCCGACCAGCCAGCGGATACCGGCGATCCAGAACGACCGGGTCGACATGGTGGTGCGCACGATGACCATCACCTGCGAGCGCCTGGACGACGTCGCGTTCTCGGCGCCGTACTTCAAGACCGGGCAGCAGGTGCTGGCGCCCAAGTCGTCGTCGATCAAGGGGTACGACGCGACGCTCGCGAACAAGAGGGTGTGCACGGCCGCCAGTTCGACGGCGTACGACGACGTGACCGCCGACAAGGGGTCCGGCAGACTGCCCTCCTCGGTCAAGGTCACCGTCGTCCCCAACCAGCTCGACTGCCTGGTGCGGCTGCAGCTCGGCGAGGTCGACGCGGTGGTCACCGACGGCGCGCTGGCCGCCAGCCAGGCCGCCCAGGACCCGACGGTCGAGCTCAAGGGCGCCGCCTTCACGACCGAGTACTACGGGGTGGCGATGAAGAAGGACGCGACCGATCTGGTCCGCCGGGTCAACCAGATCCTGGTGGAGTACCGGTCCGACGGCTGGCAGGCGTCGTACGACAAGTGGTTGTCGGCGACACTGGGAGCGAACTCGACGGCGTCGAAGCCACCCGCGCCGCAGTACCTGCGCACCAGCTGACCCGCATCCGCGAGGCCCAGCCCCGACGAGCAAGCGAGAGGTGATCGATGGGCGTCACGGACCCCGCCGGGCCGGTGATGGACCGGGACGAGGTGGACCGTGCGCTGGCGCGGCTGGGCGCGGAGCACGAGGCGATCGAGACCTCGCTGCTCGCCCTGCAGGACCACGCGGGCCGCAGGCTCCTCGAAGGCGCCGAGCTGACCGGGACGACCCGGGAGCGGTGGACGGCCGCCGAGGCCTCGATCACCCTGCTGTGGGCGTACTTCGACGCCTACACGGACGCGTTGCGCTCTGCCCGCGAGATCAGGGCCAGGCGCCGCTGGTCCAGCCGTGAGGACCTGGTGGAGCTGACCGAGCTGCTGCGCGGCGAGTCCGTGACGGTGGCGGGCAGCGCGACCGCGACGGCGAACGCGCCGACCCTGCTGTCGGCGGCCGGCCGGCTCAGCGAGCGGTTCTCGCTGTCGGGTCTGGTCGACCGGATGAACGAGCTGTACGCGACCTCGCTGGACATGGTCGTCACCGCCGACGCGGTGTGGTCGGCGCTGCCCGCGCGGATCGATTTACTCGCCGCCGAGCTGCAGCGCACCCGCACGCTGGCGCACTCGGTCGGAGTCCGCCCCGGCGAGCACCCGGCGGGCGACGACCTGGAACGCATCACCCGCACGCTGACGAAGCTCCGCGAGGACGTGGTCTCCGACCCGTTGGCCTTCTGGGTTCCCACCCAGGGGAGTTCGGCGCCGGGTGGCGGCCGCCCGGACACCACGGTGTACGACCGGGAGGCGCGGGCGCTGGAGGAGGTGCGGCGGGAGATCGACGCCGTGCTGACGGTACGGCAGGACGCCGAGGCCCGGCTGATCAGGCTGCGGGACGTGCTGTCGCGCGCGGACCGCACCCTCGCCGAGGCCCGCACCGCACGCGGTGAGGTGCTGGCGAAGATCGCGGCGACCGAGGTGCCGGTGGTCAGCGGCCCGCCGACGGTGCTGCAGGAGCAGCTGGCAACGGCCGCCGAGTACCGCAGAGGGGCACAGTGGCACCGCCTGTCGCCGCTCCTTGAGTCCCTGGAGCAGAAGGCGGAGGACGAACTGCTGCGCGCCCGTGAGTCGTTGACGGCGGTCACCGCGCCGCTCGCGGTCCGTGCGGAGCTGCGCGGCCGGCTGGACGCGTACAAGGCGAAGGTGGCCCGGCACGGGCTGGCGGAGGACCCGTTCCTGGTCGAGCGGTACGACGCGGCCCGCCGGATGCTGTGGAGTGCGCCCTGCGACCTCAGGGTCGCGGAGCAGGCGGTGCTGCGCTACCAGCAGTCGGTGGCCGAGGCGCTGGGGGCGCCGCGGGTGCCGCAGCAGGGCGGGCCCGAGGACCGGAGGGGGGAGTAGTCGTGAGCCAGGCGGGAGAGAACTGCCAGCGGCCGGACTGCGAGGGTACGTACGAGGACGTCGGCGGCGGTGAGCTGTACTGCGACACCTGCGGGCTGGCCCCGGTCGTCTCGGCTGGGGGTCCCCCCTCTGGGGGAGGGCTGGTGGGCTCGCCGCCCACCGGGATCACGGCGGGCGGCAAGGGCTCGGCGGGCAGCGGGAGTTCGGGCTCCAGCAGCCGCAGCAGCCGGAGCAGTTCGCGTACGTCGTCGCAGTCGTCGAAGTCGCGGCGCTCGGTCTCCGGGCGGCTGTCGCGGTCCCTGTCGGGGAAGTCGACGGGCCGTTCGGTGTCGGTGCGCAGCTCCGGTTCGTCGGCGAGCACGTCGGGGCGCAGCCGGCTGGGGGCCGGCCTGGTCGCGGTGCCGCAGGTGCCCAAGCCCGACCCGCGCGAGATGGTCCTGGAGAACCCGGAGGTGCCGGAGCGCAAGCGGTTCTGCTCGCGGGCGGACTGCGGGGCGCCGGTCGGGCGGGCCCGCGGCGAGCGGCCGGGGCGGACCGAGGGCTTCTGCACCAAGTGCGGCAACCCGTACTCGTTCGTGCCCAAGCTCAAGGGCGGAGACGTGGTGCACGGCCAGTACGAGGTCGTGGGCTGTCTCGCGCACGGCGGCCTGGGCTGGATCTACCTCGCGGTGGACCGGGCCGTCTCGGACCGCTGGGTGGTCCTCAAGGGCCTGCTGGACACCGGCGACCAGGACGCGATGGCCGCGGCGATCTCCGAGCGGCGGTTCCTCGCGGAGATCGAGCACGCCAACATCGTGCGGATCTACAACTTCGTCGAGCACCTCGACCAGCGCACCGGCTCCCTCGACGGCTACATCGTCATGGAGTACGTCGGCGGCAAGTCCCTCAAGGAGATCGCCAACGACCGCCGTACCCCGGAGGGCCGCCGCGACCCGCTCCCGGTGGAGCAGGCCTGCGCCTATGGCATCGAGGCCCTTGAGGCCCTCGGCCACCTGCACAGCCGCAACCTGCTCTACTGCGACTTCAAGGTCGACAACGCCATCCAGACCGAGGACCAGCTCAAGCTGATCGACATGGGCGCGGTGCGCCGGATGGACGACGACGAGTCGGCCATCTACGGCACGGTCGGCTACCAGGCGCCCGAGGTCGCCGAGGTCGGCCCGTCCGTCGCCTCCGACCTGTACACGGTCGGCCGTACCCTCGCCGTCCTCACCTTCGACTTCCAGGGCTACACGACCGTCTTCGTGGACTCGCTGCCCGACCCTGACAACATCGAGGTGTTCCGGCAGTACGAGTCGTTCTACCGGCTGCTGGTCCGGGCCACCGAACCGGACCCGGCCCGCCGGTTCGCCTCCGCGCAGGAGATGGCCGAGCAGCTGACCGGCGTGCTGCGCGAGGTGGTCTCGGTGCAGACCGGCACGGCCCGGCCCGCGCTGTCGACGCTGTTCGGGCCCGAGGTGAAGGTCACGGACACCGAGCTGTTCCCGAAGCTGGACGGGGACGTGTCCCGGCTGGGCGGGCGGAAGGTGGCCTCCAGATCGCTCGCGCTGGACCCGTCGGGACCGGCCGCGGCCCCGGCCGACCCGGCGCTGGTCCGGCCGGTCGACACCGCCGCCGCCGCGCTCGCCCTGCCGGTCCCACTGGTCGACCCGAGCGACCCGAACGCCGGTTTCCTGGCCGGCCTGTCGACCTCGCTGGTCGGCGAGGTCAGCCTGCTCAGCGCGCTGGCCGCGGCGCCGGCGCAGACGGTCGAGACCGAGCTGCGGCAGATCCGCGCCCGGCTGGACAACGGCGACTTCGAGGCCGCGCTGGTGAGTCTCGGCCGGCTGGAGGACGAGCGGCCCGACGACTGGCGGGTGGTCTGGTGCCGGGGCGTGGCCGGCCTGGTCACCGGCGACTTCGAGGGCGCGGCGCTCTCCTTCGACGCGATCTACGACGCCTTCCCCGGCGAGACCGCGCCCAAGCTGGCGCTCGGCCTGTGCGCGGAGGTGCTCGGCCAGCTGGACAACGCGGCCGAGTACTACCGGCTGGTGTGGGCGACCGACCCGGGCTTCGTCAGCTCCGCGTTCGGCCTGGGCCGGGTGCAGCTGGCGGCCGGGGACCGGCGGGGTGCCGTACGGACGCTGGAGTCGGTGCCGGAGGCCTCGATCCACTACACGGCGGCCCGGGTGGCGGCCGTACGGGCGCGGCTGCGGCACCGTACCGCGGCGGCCGGCGACACGCCGTTCCTGGACGACCTGACGGCCGCCGCCGGGCAGATCGAGGCGCTGGACGCGTACGGTCTGGATCCGGCCCGGCGCGAGCAGTTGTCGGCGGAAGTCCTCGGCTGCGCGCTGGACTGGATACTCTCCGGGGGCCAGGACTCCCAGCCCACTGCCGGCGGCCGGGTGCTGCTGGGCAGCGGTCTGGACGAGCGGGGCCTCCGCTTCGGCCTGGAACGCTCGTACCGCACGCTGGCCAGACTGGCGACCGGCGGTGCGGAGAGGATCGACCTGGTGGAACGGGCCAACCGTTACCGCCCCCGGACGTGGGTGTAGTTGATGTCGCAGATGCCCCAGCAGGCCGCACCGGCGAAGTGCCCGAGCTGCGCGGAGCCGCTCGAATCGGGTGACCTGTTCTGCGGCGCGTGCGGGTACGACCTGTCGGCCGTGCCCGCCGCGCCGCAGGACCACCCGACCCTCACCATGGGCGCCGCCGGTGTGGGACCCTCGGGCGTGGACTGGCCCCCGCCCGAGCCGGAGAGCTCCGAGACGCCCGCGGCACCGCATCTGCCGACCGACCTGCCCGGCACCGACTCGGGCGGCAAGCCGCTGCCGGTGTCGTCGCCCGCGCACGGCTCGCCGGCCTCCCCGCCGCCGCACGGCGCGCCCCCGCACGGTTCGCCGGTGTCCCCGGCCGCCGGGGTGCGGTTCGACCGGCCGCCGGAGCCGGACGAGTACCCGCTCCAGGCGCCGGACCCGCGGGTGGCCGCCTCCGCCGGCGACACGGGCGAGGCGGCCGAGACGGCAGGGACCGCCGAGACCACCGAGCTGCCGAAGGTGTGCGTGGCCTGCCGCGCGGGCCGGGTCGACGACGACGGCTACTGCGAGAACTGCGGGCACGCCCAGCCGCGCGAGCGCGACCACATGGAGCAGGAGTCGGGCCCGGTGGCCGCCGTCAGCGACCGCGGGCTGCGCCACCACCGCAACGAGGACGCGTTCGCCGTCGGCCACACCGCGCTGCCCGACGGGACCCCGGCCGCGCTGGCGGTCGTCTGCGACGGTGTCTCCTCGGCGACCCGGCCCGACGAGGCCTCCATGGCCGCGTCCCGGGCCGCCGGCGAGGCGCTGCTGGCCGCGCTGCCGCAGGGTACCCATCCGCAGCAGGCGCTGCACGACGCGATCGTCGCCGCCTCCCAGGCCGTCAACGCCCTCGCGGAGGAGCCCCCCTCGGCCCGCGAGCACACCCCGCACCAGAACGCCCCGGCGTGCACGATCGTCGCCGCGATCGTCGCCTCGGGCCTGCTGGTGGTCGGCTGGGTCGGCGACAGCCGCGTCTACTGGGTGCCGGTGGACCGGAGCGCCCCGGCGGCCCGGCTCACCGAGGACGACTCCTGGGCCGCGCAGATGGTCGCCGCGGGCCTGATGAGCGAGGCGGAGGCGTACGCCGACGAGCGTGCGCACGCGATCACCGGCTGGCTCGGCGCGGACGCCTACGAGCTGGAGCCGCACACCGCCTCCTTCAAGCCGGACCGGCCCGGCGTGGTGGTGGTGTGCACCGACGGCCTGTGGAACTACGCGGAGGCGGCCGAGGAGATGGCCGAGGTCGTCCCCGCCGACGCGGACGTACGGCCGCTGCACGCGGCCCGGGTGCTGGTCGGTCACGCCCTGGACGGCGGGGGCCACGACAACGTAACAGTGGCGCTGCTGCCGTTCCCGGAACCGCCGCAGGGGGCAGGATCCGCCTGAGGCCGCCGCAAAACGGCCGCAAACGGCAGCGAGAGGCACGGGGAAGAGCACCGGGAAAGAGGCGTACGGCGACAGGCGTACGGGGAAGCACCGGCGGACCGGAGGGGACCGGTCCGCACACCGTCAGCACCCACCACGCGTGGGGTGGAGGGGGACCAGAGCAGTCATGGCCAATTTCTCGAAATCGAGCGTGCCGCAGTTCTCGGTGGACGTGTACCAGAACGAGTACCTGCCGGAGGGCGGCCGCGAGGTCAACGCGATCGTCACGGTGACGGCGACCGGCGGCGGCACCGTCGGGACCGCGGTCGGCGCGTCGTACGCCCCCGGGCAGGGGCCCGCCGCCGGGGTGGCGATCATGGTCGACTGCTCGGGGTCGATGGACTACCCGCCCACCAAGATGCGCAACGCCCGGGACGCCACCGCGGCCGCGATCGACACCCTGCGCGACGGCACCCACTTCGCGGTGATCGGCGGCACGCACGTGGCCAAGGAGGTCTACCCGGGCGGCGGCCGGCTCGCGGTGGCCGACCGCTCCACCCGGGAGCAGGCCAAGCAGGCGCTGCGCCGGCTGAGCGCGGGCGGCGGCACGGCGATCGGCACCTGGCTCCGGCTCGCCGACCGGCTGCTCGCCTCCGCGGACGTCACCATCCGGCACGGCATCCTGCTCACCGACGGCCGCAACGAGCACGAGTCGCCGGAGGACCTCAGGGCCGCCCTGGACTCCTGCGCCGGACGGTTCACGTGTGACGCGCGCGGTGTCGGCACCGACTGGGAAGTGAAAGAAGTCACAGGGATCGCCTCCGCGCTGCTCGGCACCGCCGACATCGTCGCCGACCCCACCGCTCTGGCCGCCGACTTCACGCAGATGATGGAGACGGCGATGGGCAAGGAGGTCGCGGACGTCGCGCTGCGGCTGTGGACCCCGGTCGGCACGACCATCAAGTTCGTCAAGCAAGTGGCGCCCACGGTCGAGCAGTTGACCGACCGCCGCACCGAGGCCGGGCCGCGCGCCGGGGACTACCCCACCGGCTCCTGGGGCGACGAGTCCCGTGACTACCACGTCTGCGTGGAGGTCCCCACCGCCGGCCTCGGCCAGGAAATGCTCGCCGCGCGCGTCTCGTTGGTCGTCCCGCAGCCCGACGGAAGCGTCCAGAACCTGGGCGCACAGGGGCTGATCAGGGCGGTGTGGACGGACGACATGGTCGCCTCGACCTCCATCAACCCCCAAGTCGCCCACTACACAGGTCAGGCCGAACTGGCGCAAGCCATCCAACAGGGTCTGGATCTCCGCAAAGCGGGCGATATGGACGGGGCAACGGCCAAACTGGGTCGGGCCGTTCAGTTGGCAAGCGCTTCCGGGAACGCGGATACTGCGAAACTGCTTGCGAAGGTGGTGGACGTGGTCGACGCCACGACAGGTACTGTGCGACTGAAGGCGAAGGTCGAGGAGGCCGACGAGATGACTCTCGAGACACGGTCCACAAAGACTGTTCGTGTAAAGAAGTGACCTGACAGTCCACACGCAGGACCACCCAGACAGGCTCAGGACGATCCTGACAGAGAGGGAAGCCCGCCATGCCGACCTGCCCGAACGGACACCAGTCGGGTTCCGACGACTGGTGCGAGGTGTGCGGTCACCGCATGGCCGGTGCCGTACCTCCGCCGCCTCCGCCCCCGCCGACCGCGGGCGGCTACGGCTTCCCGCCACCCGCGTCCGGCGCCCCGGCCGGCGGCCCGGTGGGGGGCGGCCGGCATCTGTCCGCCGTGCCGAACTCCCCCGAGCCGGAGCTGTGCCCGCAGTGCCGCACGCCCCGTGAGGGCGGTGCGCCGTTCTGCGAGGAGTGCCGCTGGAACTTCCTGACCAACACGGCCACCTCCTACACCCCGGCCGCCCCGCGCCCGCCCGCGGGCGGCGGCCCGGCCGCGCCGACCTTCCGGCCGCCGGCCCCGCCGTCCTTCGGCGGCACCGACTCGTACGAGTACCAGGGCTCGCGCCCCTCGCAGGTGAACCGTCCGGCCGAGCCGATCCCGTCCTTCGGCAGCGAGCCCTCGGGCCCCACGCCGTTCGCGGGCGAGCGCGGCGGCCGGCCCGGCCCCTCCGGTCCGTCGGGTCCCGCCGGCCCGTCCGGCTTCGGCGGCGACCGCGGCCAGGCGGGTCCACCCGCGTTCGGCGGCGACCGCGGCCAGCCCGGGCAGTCCGGCCCGTCGGGCTTCGGCGGGGGCGACCGTGGCCAGTCCGGCCCGCCCGCCTTCGGCGGCGGCGAGCGCGGCCAGTCCGCTCCCCCGCCCTACGGCGGGGAGCGCGGCCCGGCTGCGCCGTCGGGGCCGTTCGGCGGCGCCCCCGGGCAGAACGCCGGCGGCGCGTCCGCGTTCGGTGCCCCGCCCGGCACCGGCCAGGCCTCCGGCCCCTACACCCGCGATCCCGGCGGCGGCCCGGCCGCCGGTCCGTTCGGTGGCCCGGACCCGTCCCGGCCGCCGGTTCCGCCGCCGCCCGGCGGCCCCGGTGCGACCACCGGCGGCGCTCCCGGCGCCTTCCAGCAGTCGGCCCCGCCCGCGCCGCCCGGCTTCCCGCAGGAGACCAGGCCACCGGCCGGCGGCCCGTCCTTCGGCGGCGGTGACGACGACTGGGTGATCTCCCCGCCGGGCCGGGCCGCGGGCCCCGGCGCGCCCGCCCGTCCCGGCGGTTACGGCTACCCGCAGCCCGGCGCCACCCAGGCCCCGCCCGGCCCCGCCTTCCCGCAGGCCCCGCAGGCTCCCGCGACCTGGACGGCGACGATCGGCCCGGACCGCGATTACTTCATGGCGATGATGCAGCGCTCGGGCCCCGAGGCGGCCGGACTCAACCTGCCCGCGTACTCCCCGGAGCAGCAGCGCACGCTCACCGGCAACCAGGTCACCATCGGCCGCCGCCGGCACTCCACCGGCGACACCCCCGACATCGACCTGGCGGTACCTCCGGAGGACCCGGGCGTCTCGCACCAGCACGCGGTCCTGGTCCAGCAGCCGGACGGCAGCTGGGCGGTCGTCGACCAGAACTCGACGAACGGGACGACGGTGAACGGCGGCGAGGAGCCGATCCAGCCGTTCGTCCCGGTGCCGCTGCAGGACGGCGACCGGGTGCACGTGGGCGCCTGGACGACCATCACCGTGCGACGGGGCTGAGCCGCGGCGCCCCCTCGGGGGCGCCGCCCCTTCCCCCGCACGTGCTCCGGGTCCTAAGCCTCAAGTCCTCGGCCACCCCGTCTGAGACCATGTAGGGGTGAGAGAGATTCGGCGCGGCACGCTTCAGGAGAAGACCTTCTACGAGCAGGTCGGCGGGGAGGAGACCTTCCGTCGGCTCGTCCACCGTTTCTACGAGGGTGTCGCCGAGGACCCGGTCCTGCGGCCGATGTACCCGGAGGAGGACCTGGGCCCGGCCGAGGAGCGACTCACCCTGTTCCTCATCCAGTACTGGGGCGGTCCCACGACGTACAGCGAAAACCGCGGCCATCCCCGGCTGCGGATGCGGCACGCGCCGTTCACCGTGGACCGGGCGGCGCACGACGCCTGGCTGCGGCACATGCAGGTGGCCGTGGACGAGCTGGGCCTCACCGAGGAGCACCGGGAGACCCTCTGGAACTACCTCGCCTACGCGGCCGCCTCGATGGTCAACACCCCCGACTGAGCGCCGACGGCGCGGCGCTCAGCGGACGCTGACGTCCAGCGCCCCGAGTCCGGCCCCGCGCACGGCGATCGACCCGAACGGGGTCCGCAGCCGCAGCCAGGCGCCCGCCGAGAGCAGTACGGCCTCGTCGCCCGGCTCGGTGCGCGGGCGCAGGAAGCCCAGTGACTGCGCCGCGTGGACGGCCCGGACCGGCAGCCGGGTGCCGCCGACGGTCCGGGACCAGATGTCCCGCCCGATCAGGTCGAGTGCGGCGCGGGTACGGCCGTCCGGGCCCAACTCCTCGGTACGGGACCGGAATTCGCCGACCGCTGCGGAGACCGTGGCGCGCAGCGCCTGGGGCGCGGGCAGCCCCGGCTCGGCCCGCCAGCCGCTCCGGGGCGGCAGCACCCCGGCCCACGGCGGCCCGGTGACCGCCTTCGGCACGGCGGCCGTGGCGGCCCGTTCGTCCAGCGACTCCAGCAGTTCGCCCGCCGACACGGTCACGTCGAGGGTGACGTCCAGCCCGTCCTCGTACGGCTTGGCGAGCCGCACCGCGCGGATCGCCAGCACCTCGAAGGAGGGCGGCCGGCCGAAGACGGCGAGCGCGGTGCCGGCCGCCTGCAGCCGCACCGCGGCCGAGCGGTCGTAGTGGAGCAGCCGGGAGAGGAAGGCGGCGAGGTCCGCCGCCTCCCCGTCGTCGGCCAGGTGGAGCACCGTCATGCGGCGACGGCCTCCTCCTTGTCGTCGTCGCGGTACTCCTCCAGGAAGTCCCGCTCCTCGGCGGTGATCCGGCGTGGCCGTCCGGCGTCGAAGTCGAACGGCACGACGACCGTCGAGGCCCGTACATAGACCAGGTCGTCGTCCTTCACCTCGTAGGTGATGGTGAAGGACGCGGCCCTGATCTCGGTGATCCACAGCTCGACGTCGACCGGGTGGTGCCGGTGGACGAGCTGCCGCTTGTAGTCGATCTCGTGGCGCGCCACCACCGACCCCTGCTTGAACTCCTTGTCCGGGCGGAACAGGAAGTCGATCCGGGCCTCCTCCAGGTAGCGGATGAAGACCGCGTTGTTGACATGGCCGTACGCGTCCATGTCGGACCAGCGCAGGGGGCAGCGGTAGAGATGGCGCAAGGTCGATCAGCCCCGGGTCAGCTTCTTGTAGGTGGCGCGGTGCGGACGCGCGGCGTCCGGTCCCAGCCGCTCGATCTTGTTCTTCTCGTAGGACTCGAAGTTGCCCTCGAACCAGAACCACTTGGAGTCGCCCTCGTAGGCGAGGATGTGCGTCGCCACCCGGTCGAGGAACCACCGGTCGTGGGAGACGACCACGGCGCAGCCGGGGAACTCGAGCAGCGCGTTCTCCAGGCTGGAGAGCGTCTCCACGTCGAGGTCGTTGGTCGGCTCGTCGAGGAGCAGCAGGTTGCCGCCCTGCTTGAGGGTGAGCGCGAGGTTGAGCCGGTTGCGCTCACCGCCGGAGAGGACACCGGTCGGCTTCTGCTGGTCCGGGCCCTTGAACCCGAACGCGGACACGTAGGCCCGGCTCGGCATCTCGACCTGGCCGACGTTGATGTAGTCGAGCCCGTCGGACACGACCTCCCACAGCGTCTTCTTCGGGTCGAGGTTGGCACGCCCCTGGTCGACGTACGAGATCTTGACGGTCTCGCCGACCTTGATGTCGCCGGCGTCCGGCGTCTCCAGGCCCTGGATCATCTTGAAGAGCGTGGTCTTGCCGGCGCCGTTCGGGCCGATGACGCCGACGATCCCGTTCCGCGGCAGCGTGAACGAGAGCCCGTCGACGAGGACCTTCTCACCGAAGGCCTTGTTCAGCTTCTCGACCTCGACCACGACGTTGCCCAGGCGCGGGCCCGGCGGGATCTGGATCTCCTCGAAGTCCAGCTTCCGCATCTTGTCGGCCTCGGCGGCCATCTCCTCGTACCGCGCGAGACGGGCCTTGGACTTGGCCTGGCGCCCCTTGGCGTTCGACCGCACCCACTCCAGCTCTTCCTTGAGCCGCTTCTGCCGCTTGGCGTCCTTCTGGCCCTCGACCTTGAGGCGGGTCGCCTTGGTCTCCAGGTACGTGGAGTAGTTGCCCTCGTACGGGTAGGCACGCCCGCGGTCGAGCTCGAGGATCCACTCGGCGACGTTGTCCAGGAAGTACCGGTCGTGGGTGATGGCCACCACGGTGCCGGCGTACTTGGCGAGGTGCTGCTCCAGCCAGTTCACCGACTCGGCGTCGAGGTGGTTGGTGGGCTCGTCGAGGAGCAGCAGGTCGGGGGCCTCCAGCAGCAGCTTGCACAGCGCCACACGCCGCTTCTCACCACCGGAGAGGGTGGTGACGGGCCAGTCGCCGGGCGGGCAGCCCAGCGCGTCCATGGCCTGCTCCAGCTGGGCGTCGAGGTCCCACGCGTTGGCGTGGTCCAGCTCCTCCTGCAGCTTGCCCATCTCGTCGAGCAGCGCGTCGGAGTAGTCGGTGGCCATCAGCTCGGCGATCTCGTTGAACCGGTCGAGCTTGCCCTTGATCTCGGCGACACCCTCCTGGACGTTCTCCAGGACGGTCTTCTCCTCGTTGAGCTCGGGCTCCTGCATGAGGATGCCGACGCTGTAACCGGGCGAGATGAAGGCGTCGCCGTTGGACGGCTGCTCGATCCCCGCCATGATCTTCAGCACGGTCGACTTACCGGCGCCGTTCGGGCCGACGACGCCGATCTTGGCCCCCGGCAGGAAGTTCAGGGTGACGTCATCGAGAATCACCTTGTCGCCGTGCGCCTTGCGCGTCTTGCGCATGGTGTAAATGAACTCAGCCAAGAGAAACCGTCCGGCAGCTTGAAATCTGGCAGTGGGCAGATACACCCCATCTTGCCTGACGTCCAGCCTCGGGTGTTAACCCGTTTGGTCCGGGGGCTGTGACCTGGGGGTTCGCCGGTGGCGACGGTCACCGGACTGTCACCGCCGGTGGCTGCCGAGTGGCCTCGGGGAGCCTTGGACGGCCCAAGGGCGGCCCAGAAGCGATCACTCGATGAAGCCCTCCCGGTGATCAGCACGTAGGAGTGGGATCGGAGCAGGAACCGCATCCGGTACCGGCTCGCGCCCGCCACTGCAGCTGCTCTCAACATCCACGGGGGCAGTAGCGAACCCCTCAGCTGGAACAGGGTTGTGCGTTATCGGTTGATGGGGATCTCGTAGACGATCTCGCAGTGGGCGGCGGGCACGATGATGTCCGCGGTTTCCACGGGCCGTCCCTGGTCGCTGTAGTAGGTGCGCCGGATGTGGGTGACGAGAGCGGCCTTCTGAATACCGAGGAGCGAGGCTTCCTCGGCGGAGGCCTGCCGGGGCTCCGGCTGCTCCACGGCATGGCTGACGGTGACCCCGATGGCGGCCATGCGGTTCACGACGCCCGTCCCGGCGTGCGGGCCTCCCTCGGGGAGGACGACGAGGGTGCCGGCGGTGAGGTCGTAGGGCTCCCAGCTCGTGGAGAGCTGCACGGACCTGCCGTCGGCCAGGAACTCGTACGCGGTCCGCACGCACAGGTCGCCTTCGGCGATGCCCAGCCGCGCGGCGACGTCGGCGGGAGCGGGCACCTTGGCGTCGGTCCGGCTCTCCCAATCCCCCTGCCCGCCAAGGGCCTTCATGTCCGCGCGGAACGGCGACCCCTGGGGCTGCTCGCGCACCGAGGACCGGACGACCCGCACGCGCTGCCGGGGCTCGGCAACGTACGTGCCCGATCCCGCCCGCCCCTCCAACACGCCCTGTGAGATCAGCAGTTCCTGCGCCCGGCGGACGACGTTCTCGCCCACGCCGCACTCCTGGCCGATCTGCGCTCGGGAGGGAAGACGGTCCCCCGGCTCCCACACGTGCTCCGCGATCCGCCGCCGGAGTTCGTCGGCGATGCGGAGGTAAGGCGGCTGCTCAGACATGTGGAAAATCTAGTCGACCCTAATCTAGTTAACTAGCTTCACTGAAAGTGATCGCTGGTGAAGGAGGCTGCCCTGTGCCCGCTTCGGGAGTTAGCGCGGCGGCCATCGCCGCCCGGCTGTCCGCAGTCGGATTCTCCACGCGGGTGGAGGAACGCGCCGGCTTCACGTCGGTCGAAGCGGAGTTACCGGAATCGCTCTCCGCCGAGTTGTGGAGGGAGGCCCTGGAGGTGGTGGCCGAGGCCGATCGGTCGGGCTCCACGCCACCAGCCTGAACGGCCGCACCCTCTGGGCGGTCGGACGCAAAGCGGTCCCCACAGCGGGCGATGCCGGGGGACCGAGCCATCAGCGATAGGAGCTGATTCAGCGTGCTCAACCGTATCCGCCACGCCGTCGCCCGCACCAGGGCGCGGTACGTCCCCAGGGGCAGGCACCGCCGCTGCTGAGCGCCGCCTCGGCTGCCATCTGCCCGTGTGTCCTCCGCGCCCGTTGACGGGCCGACGGTCGCTCTAAGGAGGGGTCTCCGACCGGATGGGCCACCGCGACCTGCTCAGAGGCGAGGACACCCCGGTTGTCCGCCCTTACTTGCTGGCCCGGGAGAAGCACGTACGGCAACTCTCGATGGATGCCCTGGCTACCGATGCGTCGGCTGGTGCGGGGTCGGTCCTGCTGGGGGTTGGCTGATGTCCCCGCAACAGCAGCCGCGCGAACTGGACGCCTCGGCCGCGACCTACCGCTCAACTGCCTGCCGTGTCGGCACGCACCACGAGTACGCAGAGTCTTCTCCGGCGTCGGCACCGGTCGACGTCCCGCTGATCTATGAGGCGTGCGACTGCTCGTGCCACTCGGTGACTGGTCCCTCGGCTTCGAGTGGGGTGAGGGGGTGAACGTCCGGGACTCTGGCGGTTTGCAGGCATCCAACATCGAAAGTCGACAGACGGGCGCGGGGATGACGACACACCGCGGGCTGAGGCTTCTCCCTTGGGTGGGGCCCGAGGGTAAGCCCTGCTACCTGAACACTGATGGCCCGGAAGGCTTCATGTCCCGCCTTGCGGACCATATCGAGTCGATTCAGGTCGGCATGGCGTCCGAACTTCTGGAGCATGCGACTTCGGCACTTGATGACGAGACCGCGAACGGCGAGGAATTGCGCCTTCTCGCAGCGCAGTTGGCTGGCGCATTGCGGGACGTGCTCCGTGTGGCTACCAGCCGCGGACGCCGTCACGCGGAGGACCTGGGAATAGAAGCAGCCTCCGGCCTGTAACACTCCAGTGTAGGGGCCCTATCGAAGACCAGTCAGACGGAACCGAGCTGAGTGCGACGACTCACATGAGGTCGGGTCGTCGCGCTCAGCACACCTTTTTGATCCGTAGCTCTACGGATAGCGGTCGGCAGAGGTCATGCGAGTCAGTCTGAGGCTTCTACGGACCGGTGTGGAGTATTGCCGGTCGTCAGAGTTGCCGTACTTCGCTGCTGTACGCAGCAATAGTCCCCAACACCTAGAGCTGAGCTGGAACACCCCTGCACTTGAACTAGCCTGATGATGTTTCGGCCCCACGCCGGCAAACAGACGCGCTAGTACCAGCCGGTGCAGGCGATTTCAGGGCGGTTACCGGCTTTGCCGCACGCTCGCATCACATACCCGGCGTCGTTGTGAGCGACCGTGTGCGCCTCGTGGCCACCCCGCGGGATCTTGGTGACGTCCAGCTGCTTCCAGGTCTGCCCCCCATTAGCGGACCAGTCGACCCAAACCGAGTCGCCACGCGAGCCGTTCGAGATACGCCCCCATGCGCAGCGGGTGCCGCTGTGGTAGCGCAGTTCAATCTTCCGCCGCCACACTTCAGCAATACCAACCGTTGACATGTAGCGCGGATCCCACAGGCTGGGATTGCCACCTGCAGGGCATGTCCACGGATTGGCTGCTGCGGCCGGCGTGGCCACTCCGATTGGACCGACGATCGCTGCACTCACGGCCAACGTCCAGGCCGCGCCAATTGCAGTACGTCGCGAAAAGCATATAGATGACATGGAAACCCTCCGAACTGGGTGGAAGTAATCAGCATGCCCCTCCCCGGCGCTTGCGTCTCCTGTCACCAGCCAGCGCATGGGCGTACGGGCAGTAGCTCAGGAAAAGGCGTGCGCCCTCGCTGTACCCACGCACGGAGACCCAGGCGGCACTGAGGCCTGTTGTTTGATCGTGGGCCACAGTCAACGGTGGTGACCGTTGTTGAATGAGACGGAAAACGAGACGGACTGGCGTGGGCTGACCACCGTTCGCATTACTGTTCGCAGGCGCATCCGACGCCTGCCTCGGCCGCGCATTTCGGATGCTGGTCGCAGCAACTTTCAAGGAAGGGTCCCGGCTAGCAGGCGCCTAGCCCTGCGGTGTGCGCTTTTCGTGACCACTTAGCAGCGGCGCCAGGCGTGCGCCTTCACAGATGTGCGGACCTAGCGACCATCACCGTCACCCCGTGACACTCCTGTCGTGCCGTGCGCTGATTGAAGTGACCCCGGGCGGGGTCATGGCGCCCAGGCTCCGGGGGGAGACATCCGGGCGCCGCAGGAGCAGGCTCGGTCTCCCCCCATGACCGGGCCTGCTCCTGCTCGCATCCCTACGCACCGCCGGACTTGTCGGCGCTGTATAAGTGGACCCAGGACCCTAGGGTTCCGTGACGCTCGCTCCCCCCCTTGAGCGAGCAGTCGCGTACAAGGGGCAGGCAGGTGCGTCCCCCCGTCGCCTGCCTGCCCCGTACGGGGTGTCCATGAGAACGGATCGCTCCTCGCCACCACCTGCGGCTGGAAGGCGAGCAGGGGGCGCCCTGCTGAAGACGCGGTTGCCGGGCGGCACGAGTCCACGACTCACCGTCCGACCCAGTACGGCAGGCAGCCCTGTGGGCCGGCCGAGTAGCTGGGGAGCTGTGACCGGTCAGGCGGTGAGTGCCTGGGAGAGGGTTTCGTGGCAGTCGATGACGATGTCGATGCCGACGAGTTGCAGGACGCGTTGCACGGCCGGGCAGGGTTGAGCCAGGCGGAGCCAGCCGCCGGCCTCGGTCAGGGTGCGGTGGGCGGTGATGAGGATGTTGATGCCGCTGGAGTCCATGAAGGTCACCTGCTCCAGGTCCAGCACGACGCGGGACCGGGGCGCTCCAGAGGCGTCGAGGGCCTGCGCGAGGATGTCACCGGTCTGGTGGTCGATCTCCCCGGCGACGGTCAGCACGTGGATACCGTCGGTGACGGAGGCTGCGATCGACAGTTCGCCCACCTGCATCGCCTGTTCGGTATCCGCCACTTCTCTTTCAGCCATGTCGGCGATCCTGGCACAGCCTTTCCCCCGCGCATATCGCTGCTCTGAACGCACGGAGTGATGCCTGGGTGAGACGAAGGCAACGCAAGGCGGCATGCGTCACGATCCCCGGTGCGGGTATACGCGCGTGGTGTGATTGGGGTAGCGAGGGTGGCCGCGATGGAAGCAGTACCAGTGGGTGAGGAAGGCACCACACCGGGTGAAAGAGCCATACAGACCACAGTGGCCCTGGACGGGGCTGGCAGCGCCATCCCCCAGGCGCGTCACCTGGCTGCCGATTTCCTCACCCGTGTCCAGGCGGAGCATGGTCTGCCGGTTTCGCAGCGTGCCATGGACCTGACCCAGCTGGTGGTGAGCGAGCTGGTCACCAACGCCCTCAAGTACGCTCCGGGCCCGGTGCTGTTGGACCTGCGGATCGCGGGTGACACGGTCGAGGTCGTGGTGTGGGACTCCGACCCGGTGCTGCCCATCGCCCGGGCTGCGGATGCCGGACGGGTGGGCCAGCACGGGCTGGAGATCGTCATGGCGGTCTGCCAGGGGTTCGAGGCGCAGCGGGAGCCGGTCGGCAAACGCATCACCGCCCGCATCACCCTGCTGGACGACCCGGGCGGCGCGATCACCGGACGACGCCCCCTGTAAGGAGGGCGCTCGCATGCCGAAGAAGTGAAGAGCCGGGTCTCTGACCTGCGGCCGTGCAATCGATCAACGCTGCGACCTGCGACTTAGCTGTCGGTGGTTGTCAGCGTTGGTCGTCGTTGAGCATCCCCGCACGGCCCAGAGACGGCCCCGAGCGGGAGGGCTAAGACAAGGACGACTGGACGACCGTTGGCACTTAGCGTGCCCGACGGGTCGGCACGGTCCCTGTGACTCTCCACGGCTATGCTCGCGCGGGAACGCCCCGCAGCGCGTGGCTGCGGAGCATTCCTGGCGCCTAGTGGCGTTTAGTCGACTGCCTGCCCGTTGCCCGTGCCGCCCCTGCAGGTCCCGGTGCCGGGGTTGGCCGGGTTGGGGGTCCAATCGACCGTTCCGCCGCCGTCGGTGCACTCACCCGGGGTGAGGGCGGCGCCGAAGCCCTGACTCGGGGTGAGGCTGGCGGCGGTGGCGGCACCTGTGAGGCCGAGTCCGGCGAGGGCTGCCGTGGCGATGCCGGCGGCGAGGATGCGTCGAATGCGCATTCGGTTCCCCTTTCGCGGATTGTCTTGATTGGGGCACTAACAGGTTGATGTTCGTCCATGTGGGTGGCACGTCACGTTGGGCCGTTCGGGTGACATAGCTATCGGGCGCGGGGTCGGTGGGGCGACCCGCCGGACAGCACACCTAGGTCGGCGTAGCAACTTTGGCCGGGAGCTGCTTCGGCGCGAGTGATCATGGCCCCTTACGCTGGCCCGCGGATCGGGCAGGCTTGTGGACCTGCATCTGGGCCTGGGCCCACATGCTCGGCTTCCGCGGCCACTTCTCCTCCAAATCCCGCCGCTACTCCACCACCCTCGCGCCCTGCGCCAAGCCCGCGCCGACTACCGCGCGACCCAAGAGGCCGACACCTTCGGCCTGGACGCCGTCGAGCCGGACACCGTCCTAGTCCTGGCCGACTGGCAGTACGCCGGTCACGGCCACACACCGGGGGAATCCGCCCTCGCCGCCACCATCGCCCGCGACCTCCAACTCAACCGGGAACCCGCCCGCGAAGCCCTACGCGACCAACTCGCCCAGGAAGGAACCGCCGCACGACGACAGGGCTTCCGAACCGGTTCCTCACCCCTGACGACCTGGTCGAGTTGTTCGAGCTGCCCAGCGTCGAGACGGTCTACCAGTGGCGTCGGAAGAGGACCGGTCCTCGCGGCTTCCGCGTCGGCCGGCATCTCCGCTTCGCCCCGGACGACGTACGGGCTTGGGTGGACTCCCAGTTGGGGGAGGCTGCCTGATGGCCGGACACATCCAAGACCGGTGGTACCGGGCCGAGGTCGGGCCGGACGGCAAGACCCTCAAGGTCAAGACCGAGCGCTACGGCACCGGCATGCGATACCGCGCCCGGTACATCGGGCCGGACGGCACGGAGAGGTCCAAGAGCTTCCCTGACAAGCAGAAGCGCTTGGCCGACTCGTGGCTGACCAACATCGAAGCGGACATGGCGCGCGGGCAGTACATCGACCCGAAGGCGGGACGGACGACGTTCCGTGAGTACGCCGAACGGTGGCTCGGCGCCCTCACCACCGACCTCACCAGCCGGGCCGCCGTTGAGCCTGCGCTGGCCTCCGCCGGCATCACCCCCACCCCGGAGAAGGGGCAGCGGTACGCCTCCGCCCGCGAGCACGGCATGCATGCGCTCCGGCACTTCTACCCCTCGGTCCTGCTGGACGCCGGACAGAGCATCAAGGCGCTGAGCCTGTATCTCGGGCCCAGCGACCCCGGATTCACCCTCCGTGTCTACACGCACCTCATGCCGTCCAGCGAGACGCGGATCCGGAAAGCCATCTCCGCGATGTACCGGGCCGCCGGTCACGCTCATGACAGCCCAGAGACGGCCCAGGCTGCCTGAGACGGCCCCTCATCGGCCGGAAAGTTGCTGGTGAGGGGCCTTTTCATGCCCTCTCGTGGCAAGTAACACCCCATCTTGCTGACGTCCAGCCTCGGGTGTTAACCCGTTTGGTCCGGGGGCTGTGACCTGGGGGTTCGCCGACGCTGACAGTAGCCCGTCCGTCACTGTCGGTTGCTGCCGAGGGGAAGGGGCACGGTTGGATCAGGGCTGCCGACCGATCCTGGAGGTTCATGCTGTTCCTCGGTCAGGACGGCAACGCGCTGGTGGCATGCACCGCCGTGCGCCGAAGCCCAACCGAACCCTGACATCCGGATGGGCCGACGCCTACCGGAGCCCGGATCTCCACCAGGCTTTCCCACCGTGGTGATGGGGCAGCGGGTCGTCGGTGCCGGGAGCGTTGCGGGTTCGGCTGAACGGTCGTGCAGGGTTCAACGAGACGGAAGCCGAGCCACACGCGTGCCCGAGGCGGGCTCCTCCGTGTCCTGGAGCAGCAAGGTCTCGTCTTCCCCGCAGTCAGGGGCCTGGAAGGGGTTGGCCGACGGAGGCGGCGATGCCGCAGCGGGGCGACGGGGTTGCCCTTCCAGGGCGGAGAACAGCGAAGTCATATCGATGAGAGGACTCTCTTTCGTTACGAGCCCTGAAGGGGCCCGGGTGTGCCGTGACCGGGCACAACGGTCCTACAGCTTGGTCATCTTGGCGTACGGGCTCAGGATCCGCATTTGCGCCGAGCCGAAATCCACGAGCGCCGCGACTCCGCCCTCGATGCCGATGACTCGGCCGAGGCCGTACATGTCGTGGGTGACCTGGTCCCCCACGGCGAAGTGTTTGGGAGCCGGCGTAACGGCGGCCTTGAAGGGGCTGGTAGGCAAGTGACGCTTCGGCGCAGCAGACTTTGTCATGGCTCAGTATGCGCCCACATGTGTCCCAGCCGCTGTGGCCGCCAACACAGATCGGGACGGGAACAGCCCTTTCTTGCCACTGACCTGGGGTTCCATGGCCAGGAAGAAGGTGGATGGGGGCGTGGGCCGCTCTGTGGTGGTTTCGGCGGGTGGCTTCAGAGGCTGCATCGGCAGGAGAGGTGGTCGCCCGCCGTCCGGGCCCTTCGCGTCGGTCCAGTCCGCGCCCGACTCCTCCAGGGACGTCCCGCGCAGGCAGTCTCCGTCGGTCACCGGGTCCCGGGATCAAGTAGGGCGAGTAGAGCAGGCGGCACCGACGACGCCGGGAGAGCGGCCGCCCGCGGAACGCTTCGGCGCCGGGCTGCGTCGTCCCTCTCCGGGGCACGGTGGGCGTGTTCCGGAGAGGGGAGACCGGGTGCTTACGGGCGGCTTCGCCAAGTGGACGGTGCGGTTCGAGGACGAACGTGCGCGCAGGCGTGCCCAGGGTGATCCGGACTGGGGGCGGGGCGCGACGCTGCATCCGGCGGTGTGGGCGAGCATCCAGCGCTTCCAGGTCGGCGAGGACGGCGACGGCGCCAACCTGATCGGCAAGGCGGACCAGGCCGGCGACGCCGACTACGGGGAGGCGGTCCGGCTCTTCGTCGCCGAGGAACAGAACCACGCCCGGCTGCTGGCCCGGCTGCTGGCCGCGGGGGGCGTGCCGACCTTGGCCGGGCACTGGAGCGACGCGGTCTTCGTACGGCTGCGGCGTCTCACGGGCCTGCGCATGGAGCTGCTGGTACTGATGATCGCGGAGGTCGTGGCGCTGCGTTACTACCGGGCCCTGCGCGACGGCACCGACGACGCGCTCACCGAGGAGGTGGCGGGGCGGATCCTGTCCGACGAGGAGCGTCACGTGCCGTTCCACTGCGAGCGGCTGCATTCCTCCCTGGCGGAGCTGCCCCGCGCCACCCGCCGGCCGGTGATGGCCCTGTGGCGGGTTCTTCTGCTCGCCGTCTGCGTCGTCGTCGCCGCGGACCACGGAGCGGCGCTGCGCCGCCTCGGCACCGGGCGCCTGCGGTTCGTGCGGGATGTCATGGCCTCGTCCCACGGGGTGGTCTCCGCCGTGCTGGTGCCCGGCCCGGGCCCTGCGGGGCATTCCGCCGCTCCCTTCGACATGACAGCACTCGGGCCGGAGCGCACGCTGGGAGGGTCGAGAGGTCGCTCATGACGCGGTACATGCGGGCGCTCGTGGCCGGCAGGGCCGGTGAGCCGGGCGATGTCCTGCGGGTGGAGTCCCGGCCCGTTCCCACGGCGGGGGCGGGCCAGGCGCTGCTGCGGGTGGAGGCGACGCCGGTCCACGCCAGTGATCTGCACGTGCTGCGCGGGCGCTACGGCTTCTCCCCCGGGTTCCCCGCGGTCGGGGGGTACATGGAGTGCGTGGGCCGTGTCGAGGCCATCGGCACGGGCACCGAGGGGCTGAAGATCGGCGAGCGCGTGGTGTACGTCGCGATCCCCGCGGTGCCCGGGCCGCAGGTCGACGGGACCTGGCAGGAACACCTCGTCGCCGATGCGCACCGGCTGCTGCCGGTCCCCGGCAAGCTGAGCGACTCCGACGCCTGCCAGCTCGCCGTCAACCCGTTGACCGCGCTGCTCCTGGTCACGCGCGAGCTCGACGTGCAGCCGGGTGAATGGCTGTTGCAGACGGCGGCGGGCTCCACCGTCGGCCGGCTCGTCATCCAGCTGGCCCGGCATCTGGGCATCCGCACGATCAACGTGGTGCGGCGGCGGGATGCCGTCGAGGAGATCAGGGCGCTGGGCGGCGACGAGGTCATCTGCACGCAGGACGAGGACCTGGTGCGGCGGGTGGCCGAGATCGCGGGACCGGCCGGTGTGCACAAGGCCACCGACTGCGTCGCCGGCGAGGTGGGTGCCCAGGTGTCCCGGGCACTGGCTCCGGGAGGAGTGACCGTGGTCTACGGCGCGCTCTCCACCCACCGGCAGACCGACCCCGTGGCGCTGACCATCCCGGTGTCGGCGCGCTCGGTCATCTACGAGACGAAAGTGGTCCGCGGGTTCTGGCTGAACCGCTGGTTCGGCACCGCCTCGCCCGCGGAGGTGCTGGACGCGCTGTGTGAGGTCCGCAGCCTCGTCGTCGGTGGAGTGCTGAGCATCCCCCCGGGCCGGCCGTTCCCGCTCGAACGCTTCGCCGAAGCCGTCTCGTTCGCCGAGGCGCCCGCTCACGGCGCCAAGCCGCTTCTCGTCTTCGAGGACGGACGGGCTGGACGGGACGGACGGGACGGACGGGACTGAGAAGCGGCCGCCTAGCGAGGGCGCAGGGCCTTGTGCAGGAACAGGACTGTCACCGCGACCGCTCCGACGGCTCCGACGGCTCCGGTCGAGCGGAAGGCCCGGGAGGATCGCCAGGACAGGGTCGACCAGCGGGAGTTGGCCGAGAGGACGGAGCCTGTGCTCAGCCAGGATCCGGCCGAGACCAGGGACAGCGCCGAGCCGATCGAGCCCGCCGAGAGGGCGCTGCCGATCGAGCCGACGGAGAGGGCCGAGCCCACCGAACCGATGGAGAGCACGGAGCCCACCGAGCCGATCGACAGCACCGAGTCGTGCGACCACAGGGACAGGACCGAGTCCGACGACACACTGCGGGGCGCGGGTGAGTTGGTCATGACGTCATAGTGCCCGTCCGGGAGTCAGTCGGTCTGCTGGTTCTCCCGCTGGCGGAGGATCACCAGGACCGCGCCGCCGATCACCACCAGGCCGATGGCCACGCCCGTGATCACGCCGGTCGCGGAGTCGCCGCCGGTCGCGGCCAGGTTGACGTCGGAGGCGGTGCCGCCCACCGAGGCCGGGCTGGGCTCGCTGAGGGTCTGGGTGGCGAGGCCGGCGTCGGCGCCCTGGGTCTTGCAGTCGAGGACACCGGTGAAGCGGCGTTGGAGGCCGTTCGCGTCGGTGATCGTGAAGTCGTAGGCCTGGTCCTCCTGGAGCGGGACGGTCACCGTCCGCGAGGAGTCGGCGGGGATGGTGTACTCCGTGCTCACCAGCTCGAAGGTGAACGGCTTGTCCCCGGTGTTGGCCGCGGTGATGTCCACGCCGCTGCGGGCGCAGTTCTTCTGGGCCGACAGTGCCGGTATGGCGCCCTGGTCCGCCCAGGTCGCGTTCGCGGTCGCGGCGACCGTGGACTCGCTGGAGCCGGCCAGGATCTGGGTCTGGCTGCGGCTCGCGGAGGTGAAGGCCCGGCCGACGGGGACGGTCGTCGACGCCTGGACGCTCAGTTCGGCGGAGGCGTCCGCAGCATCGTCGGGGACCTTGAAGTACAGCTCGCTGCCGTCCCGGGCGGTGGTGACGGGCTTGCCTGCCTTGTCGGTGATCCGCACGCCGCTGAGGGCCGCGTCGGACGGCGGGACGACGGTGACCGTGCTCGCGTTGGTGTGGACCGTCACCGGACCGAGCAGGCCGCCCGGCCGGCCGGACACGGCCGACGGGGAGAGGGTCAGCGAGGCCTGCGGCTCGTTCTGGCCGCGGGCGTTCTTCTCCAGGTAGTCGGCGAGCTTCTCGGCCTGCGGGTCGACGGCGTCGACGTCCGCGCCGTCCGAGTAACGCCAGATCGCCACCTGCGTGCCGGCCGCCGCGTCCTGCTCGGTGAGACCGCCGGCACCGGCCTTGCGGGCCAGCGCGGCGAGGTCGTTGACCTGCGGGTAGGAGTTCTGCAGGATCCAGCGGATGTTGCCGGCGTTCTTGTTGGCGCCGAGCGAGGTGCCGCTCCACGCCGTCTCCTGGTACTTGGCGTCCCGCTGGGCGGGGTTGTGGAGGTCGACGCAGTACGTCTGGAGCGTGCCGCCGCCGTCCACGGACATCTCGAACAGGCCCGCGGCCACCTGCTCGTCGCCGCTGTCTCCGTGGACCACGGCCGCGCCGTAGGTCTTCAGGCCGTTCATGGTCGCCGTGGCCCCGCTCTGGCTCTGGGCGGTCCCGTCGTCGGCCGCGGCCGGGCCGGCGCCGGTCAGCGCGGCGGCGGCCACCAGCCCGGACACCAGGGCCGCGGCGGCGAGGCGGACCATGCCTCTCGCGGCCACGGCGGTGCCGTAGTGCCTGGTGGACGCGCTGGGCGCCGAGAGACCAGAGAACGCAGCGAGCACAGAATTCCCCTTCGAGCAGGACCCGTTGGACGCGGGGTGTGGTCCCACCAGCAGAATCAGCGGCCCCAGGGGCCACGCCCGGCATCCTATGGATCAGCCGGACCCCCCTTTCCCGGTGGGATGGTCCGATGAGCGATCCGATCCGTAATCGTTATCGCGGAGGCGTCAACGAGCAGGGCCTATCGACAAATCCACCCGGTCGTGGTGACGGGCACTTCGGAGCGCGTTCACCGATAAGCCGTCAAGAGACCTCAACGGACGTCAAGGGACGTCAAGGGACGTCAAGGGACGTCAAGGGACGTCAAGGGACGTCAAGAGCCGCCAAGGCGTCGTCAGTCGGGTGTCGGTGGCTGACGCCGGGCGCCCGTGGGCGTCGACGGGCGCCGACGGATGTCAACGGGCGGCCGTGCGGCCGCCGTTCGGGTAGCCCGACGTCGACGGACCTTGACGCGCAGTCACTTCATGCCCCTCACGGCGCAGCGGCCGCCACCGCCACCGGTTCCGGCTGCGCCCCGGCGGGCGGGTCGGGGGACTCCGCCGGTGTCTCCCAGTCGGGTTCCGGGCGCGGTGGCGCGGGTGCCGCCGTGTCCGGCCTGCCGGTCCGCCGGAAGGCCGCCGTGCCCCGGGCGAGGTCGTGGCCGATCGCCACCGCGTCGATGTCGGCGGAGGTCCACTGCTGGCCCTCCCGGGTCTCGGCGCGCACCTTCAGCCGCCCCTGTACGACGACCGGGTCGCCGACCGTCAGCGAGGTCGCCGCGTTGGTGGCGAGTTGTCGGTTGGCCCACACCGTGAAGAAGTTGGTGTGGCCGTCCGTCCAGGCGTTCTTCTCGCGGTCCCAGTAGCGCGCGGTCACCGCCAGTCGGAACCGGGCCGACGGACCTGCCGCCAGCTCCCGGAACACCGGCTGCGTCGCCACGTTGCCCACCGCGCAGACCATCGTCTCGTTCATCACGAACCCCTCCCTCACCCGGCCGCCACGGCCGGGCGGATCCGCGTACGGGGCCGTCCCGTACGGCTGTGTCCACCACGGCGACCGCCTGCCCGGGACGCCGGTCGCGGTCGCCGTGGGTCCAGACTGCCGCCGTCGGCGCAGGCCCGCCGAGCGCTGTGGACCACCGCCGGCCTGTGGAGAACCCCGCCACCCGCACGAGTGACCCCGTCCCCCAGGCGGGGCCCCGCCCAGGCCCGAACCCCGGCCGCGGCCCCGCCCCGTTCCCCGGCCTCACCCCACTCCGGCCACTCCGGTCGCTCCGGCCACTCCGGTCACTCCGGTCGCTCCGGTCACTCCGGCCACTCCGGCACCCGTCCGCGTCACCCGCGCGTACTGCTCCCGCACCTCCTGGTAGCGCAGCAACTCCGCCGCCACCGGATCCAGCACCCGGGCCCGCCCGCAGCCGGCCGCCGCTTCGCGGAGCCGGCGTTCCGCCTCCAGGCCGTACCGGCGGGCCGGGCCGCGGGCCGCCATCCGGCAGCCCCACTCGACCAGCGGGCCGCCGATGATCCCGGAGACCATCAGCAGCACCGGAACGCCCAGGTTGGGCGCCGTCACCCCGGCGATCTGCCCCATCAGCCACAGTCCGCCGACCACCTGGAGGAGCGTCATGGCGGCCTGGGCCAGCACCGCCACCGGCCACCAGCCCGGCCGCGGTGGCCGCCCCGGCGGCAGCCCGGCCCGCGCGGCCAGGTCGTCGAGCGCTTCCGGAAGGCCCTGCGAGCCGCGTACGGCCGCCTCGCGCACCGCCTGCGCCCAGGGTGCGGGCAGTCCGGCCGAGGCCCGCTCGGAGACCGTGCGCACCGCCTGCTCGACGCGCTGCCGCGCGGTGGCCTCCACCTCCGGCTGGGCCTTCTGCAGGCGTCCGGTGGGCGGCTCGCCGCGCTTCTGGTACCAGCGCCACAGCCGGAACCAGGGCGTGCCGCAGGCCCGGTTGGCGTTGCGCCGCCAGGCCCGTTCGGCGGCCTCGCCGGCGGCGGTGGCACCGACCGCGTCCGCGAGCCGCCCGGCGAACTCCTCGCGCGCCTCCTCGCTGAGCCCGGCGCGCCTGCCGGTGGCGTAGACGGGCCGCAGCCGGGCCGCGGCGGCGTCCACGTCGGCGGCGACCCGGCGGGCCGCCGCGCCCCGCTCGGACACGAACTGGCCGAGCACCTCGCGCAGTTCGCCGACGCCGTCGCCGGTGAGCGCGGACAGCGCGAGCACGGTCGCGCCCGGATCGCCGTACTCGCCGAGGGCGATGCCGTCGTCGTCGAGCAGCCGGCGCAGGTCGTCCAGGACCTGGTCGGTGGCCTCGCCGGGCAGCCGGTCGGTCTGGTTGAGGACGATGAACATGACCTCGGCGTGGCCGGCCATGGGCCGCAGATAGCGCTCGTGGAGGACGGCGTCGGCGTACTTCTCGGGGTCGACGACCCAGATCACCGCGTCGACGAGTTTCAGGATCCGGTCGACCTGTGCGCGGTGCTGGACGGCGGCCGAGTCGTGGTCGGGCAGGTCGATCAGGACCAGCCCGCGCAGCTGTGCGTCGGCCTCCGGGTTGTGCACGGGGCGGCGGCGCAGCCGGCCCGGGATGCCCAGCCGGTCGATGAGGGCCGCGCTGCCGTCGCTCCAGGTGCACGCGATGGGTGCGGAGGTGGTGGGCCGGCGTACTCCGGTCTCCGAGATGGCGACTCCGGCGAGCGCGTTGAACAGCTGGGACTTGCCGCTGCCGGTGGCGCCGGCCAGGGCGACGACGGTGTGCTGGCCGGAGAGCCGGCGCCGGGTGGCCGCCTCGTCCAGGACCCGGCCGGCCTCGCCGAGGGTGTTGCTGTCGAGGCGGGTGCGGGAGAGGCCGACGAGCTCGCGCAGGGCGTCGAGGCGGGAGCGCAGGGGGCCGTCGTAGGCGAGCGGGGCGGGGGCCGGGGCGCCCGGGCCGCGGGTCTCCACGACGGGGACTGCGGCCTTGGCGGTCTCGGTGACCCGGCGGGCGATGAGGCCGTCGTCCCAGACGTCGTCACCGGCCGGATCGTCCTCGGCGGCGGCCGGGCGGTCACCGCTGGCGGGCGGGCGGTCACCGGCGGCGGCCGGGCGGTCACCGGTGGCGGCCGGACGGTCGCCGCTGGCGGCCGGGCGGTCACCGCTGGCGGCCGGGCGGTCACCGGTGGCGGCCGGACGGTCGCCGCTGGCGGGCGGGCGGTCGTCGGCCGGCTCCCGCTGCTCCCGCACGCGTGCGTGCGGGACGCTCTCGGCGGCCGACTCGGCGGCCTCGGTCGCCTCGGGAGTCTGCGGCGCTCCGGAAGCCTCGGGAGCCTCGTCGGTGTCCGTGTGCTCCTGCGGCTCCTTGAGGTCCTTCCCGGCCTCGTCCCGATGCCGGTCGCCGTCCGGGGCACGGTCCCGTACGGACTCCCGTACGGACTCCCGTGCCGACCCCCGCGCGGACTCCCGTGCCGACCCCCGCGCGGACTCCCGGGCCGACCCCGCCGACTCCCGTGCCGGCTCCCGCACGGCGTCCGGTGCGGTGTCCACCGCGGCCGGTCCGGCCTCGAAGTCGCTGGCGTAGTCACCGGTGAAGTCACTGGTGTGATCCATGCGTTCCATGCGATCCGTGTGGTCGTGGTCAGTGACGGCGGTCACCGGTCACCTCTCCTTCTGCAGGACGGACAGGGCGGCGATGAGTTCGGCCTGGGGCTCGGGGTGCACGTCGAGGGCGTCGAGCGGGGCGAGGCGGCGCTCGCGTTCGGCGTGCAGAACGCGGTCCACGTGTTCGGAGAGCAGCCGTCCCGCGCGGTCGCGCAGCCGCAGCGCGCCGTGGGCGCCGATGCGCTCGGCGAGCCGCTCCCCCGCGATCTTGGTGCGCCGGCCGCCGAGCAGCGCGGTGGCGACCAGGGCGGCGACCACCTCGGAGTCCGGGGCGACGCTGCGGTCGAGCTCGCGCACCTCGTCCTCGGCGTACTCCTCCAGCTCGCGCCGCCAGCGCCGGACGGCGAGGCCGATGCGGTGCTCGGCGCTCTCCAGGGACGGGTCGCGGTCGGTCAGCCCTGCGGCGGCGGAGGCCGGCTCGCGCCGCCAGGCGTCGTCGACACGTTCGTCGGCGGCGGTGACGGAGCAGAGCAGCAGGGCGGCGAGGCTCTCCACCAGGGCGTCCAGGAGTTCCTCGGCGGAGCAGTCGAGCGGGTAGGCGCGCCAGCGCTTGAGGGCGTCGCCGGCGAGGACGGCTCCGGCCTGGAGGCGCCCGCGTAGGCGCGCGTGTTCGCTGTCGTAGGCCGTGTCGACGGCGGAGGTCAGGCGCAGCGCGGCGGCGTACTGGGCGGCGGCGGCGCCGGCCAGTTCGGGCATGCGGGCCTTGAGGGAGTCGAGGAGGCCGTGTGCGGTGCGGGCCAGGGTGTGGCTGCGGGCGCCGGGATCCTGGGCCTGGTGGAGGAGCCAGGCGCGCAGCGGGGCGACAGCGGTGGCCGGGAGCAGGCCGCCGCCCCAGGCCGACTCGGGCAGCTCGGGCACGGTGAACCGGGGTACGTCACCGAGTCCGGCCTTGGTGAGCAGGGCGCCGTACTGCCGGGAGACCTCCGAGACGACCGTGTGCGGGACCCGGTCGAGGACGGTCACCAGGGTGGCGTCGTACTCCTTGGCGGTGCGCAGCAGGTGCCAGGGGACGGCGTCGGCGTAGCGGGCTGCCGTGGTCACCATCACCCAGATGTCGGCGGCGCAGATGAGTTCCGCGGCGAGCACGCGGTTGTCGACGACCAGGGAGTCGATGTCGGGGGCGTCGAGCAGGGCGAGGCCGCGCGGGATGCTGTCGGCGGTCTCGACGCGCAGCACGCGCGCGGGATTGTCGCCGGGGAGGAAGGGGTCGTCGCTTGGCTCCTGGTGGGGCACCCACTCCCGGGTCAGGTCGGGCAGCACGCGCATGCCGCTGAACCAGTGATGGTCCTCCGGATGACAGACCAGGACCGGGGTGCGGGTGGTCGGCCGCAGCACGCCCGCCTCGCTGACCCGGCGGCCCACCAGTGAGTTGACGAGGGTCGACTTGCCGGCACCCGTGGACCCGCCCACCACGGCCAGAAGTGGCGCTTCGGGTTCTCTGAGGCGGGGCACCAGATAGTCGTCGAGCTGTGCGAGCAGTTCGTCGCGGTTGGCACGCGCGCGTGGAGCCCCCGCCAGGGGCAGCGGGAAGCGTGCGGCAGCGACACGGTCGCGCAGGGCGGAAAGTGTGTCGAGCAGCTGAGGCCGTACGTCCAAGGTCACCACATGCGAAGAATGCCCAATTTTAGGGGAATTCTGAAGCATATAGACATGTCTGCGTGCCGACAGGACACAACGGGCGGAAGGGGCGACTGGGACGGAGGCACAGTCCAGGCATAACGAGTGCACAACACCCGGTGCGTCGGGCGCCAAAAGCGATGCACGATTCGTACCTGCCTGCGATTATCAGGACCGCTTCACCGAACCTCCACATCGAGCCACGGAGGCGAAGCAACAGGGACACGGATCGGGGAGTTCTATCCTTGTCCCCGGCAACGTCACGGACCCGCCCCACCAGGGCAGTGCGTACGAGGCCAGCACAGCCGGCCCCCGTAGCTCAGTGGATAGAGCAGGCGCCTTCTAAGCGCTTGGCCGCAGGTTCGAGTCCTGCCGGGGGCGCTTCGCGGAGGCGGCGCGGCAGGTGGCCGGTTCTCTCCCGTGACCACAGGGGGTCTCCCGTCCTGCCGTAGTGGATCCCCGGCCGTGACGGCCGCGGTGACCGGCGGGCCGGTGCGGGCCGCCCGGAGCCGCCTGACGCGTCTGTCCGGACGGCTAAGCTCTGGCAGGTGGCGACGGCGGGGGAAGCGTACGAGTTCGGGCTGCTGGGGCCGCCGAGCGGCCGCCACGGCGGGCGCGAACTCGATCTGGGCAGCCCCTTGCAGCGCGCCGTCCTGGCGCGGCTGCTGCTCGGCGACGGCCGCCGGTGCGGCCTCGACCAGCTCATCGACGCACTCTGGGAAGACCCGCCCGGCAACGCGGTGCGCTCCGTGCAGACGTACGTCTACCGCATCCGCCTCTCCCTGGGCGAGGAACGCTCCCGGCTGGAGACCACGCAGCGCGGATACCGGCTCGACGTCCCCGAACAGGCCGTCGACGCCCTGCGTTTCGAGCGGCTCGTCCGGGACGGGGAGGAACTGCGGGCGGCGGGGCGGACCGGCCCCGCCCTGCGCGCCTTCGACGCCGCGCTGGCGCTGTGGTCGGGAGAGCCACTGTCCGGCGTGCCCGGCCCCTACGCCCAGCGGCACCGCCGGCGCTTCACCGAGCTGCGGCTGAACGCGCGGGTGGCGCAGCTGGAGTGTGCCGGCGAGCTGGGTGAGCACGCCCGGGTGGCGACGGAACTGCTCTCGCTGATCGCCGACCATCCGCTGCGCGAGGACCTGTACGCGCTGCGCATGCGCGCGCTGCACCGCGCCGGGCGGACGGCGGAGGCCCTGGCGGTCTACGCCGCGGCCCGCGAGACCATGGTGGCCGAACTGGGCATGGATCCCGGGCCGGAGCTGCGTGAGCTGCAGGCCCGGATCCTCGCCGGCGCCGAGCCCGACGCCGCAGGGCCACCGGCCGGGGAGAGCCCCGCCGTCGCCACCGCCGACCGGTCCGGGGCGGTGCGGGGCGAGGAGGCCCCGGCCGGCGTCCGCCCGCAGCAACTGCCCCCGGCGCCCGGCGACTTCGTGGGCCGGGAGCGGTTGCGGGAGCGGCTCGGGCGCGCGCTGCGGCCCGGCGGGGAGGCGGTCGCGCTCGCGGTGCTCAGCGGGATCGGCGGCGTCGGGAAGACCGCGCTCGCGTTGCGCGTCGCCCACGGCATCCGCGGCGACTACCCGGACGGGCAGCTCTACGTGGACCTGCGCGGCGACGGCGGCAGCCCCGCCGACCCCGCCGACGTACTGGTCGACTTCCTGCTCGCGCTCGGCATGCCCGCCGCCCGGATCCCCGCGACGCCCACCGCCCGCGCCGGGGCCTACCGCACCCTGACCGCCGACCGCCGGATCCTGGTGGTCCTGGACAACGCCTCCGACACCGCCCAGGTGACACCGTTGCTCCCGGGCACCCCCGGCAACGCCGCGCTGATCACGACCCGGCACCGGTCGCTCGTACCGCCCGGCGCGACGCGGTTCGAGGTGCCGGTGCCCGACCAGCGGGAGGCGGTGGCCATGCTGGGCCGGTTCACCGGCGACGCCGAGGTCGCCGCAGACCCCGAACTCGCGCTGGAACTGGTGCACGCGTGCGGGCAGCTGCCGTTGGCGCTGCGCATCATCGGCGCCCGTACGGCGGCGCGTCCCGGCCGCGGCCTCGGGGCGCAGCTGCTGCGGCTGCGCGCCGAGGAGCACCAGCTCGACGAGTTGCGGGCCGGCGGCATGTCGGTGGAGGCCACCTTCCAGGTCGGCTACCGGGCGCTCGCCCCCGACCGGGCCCGGGCGATGCGGCTGTGCGCACTGCTGGACGCCGCCGACTTCCCGGTCGCGGTCGCGGCGGTGCTGCTCGACCGGCCCGAGCAGGAGACCGAGGAGCAGCTGGAGCACCTGGTGGAGGCCGGCCTGCTGGAACCGCACTCGGCCGACCGCTACCGGTTCCACGACCTGGTACGGGCGTTCGCCGCCCGGCGTGCCGACCGCGAGGATCCCGTCGCGGACCGCGAGGCGGCGCTGGTGCGGCTGACGATGTTCCTGCACGCCACCCTGCTCCAGGCCATGAGCGCGACCGAGCAGGCCGGCTCGCTCAGCACCCACCTGTTCGCCGTGCCGCTGACCGGACTGCGGTTCGACGACGCCGGGCAGGCGCGGGCCTGGCTGCTGGCCGAACACACGCTGCTGGTCTCGGTGTTCTCCCGGGTGCTGCGCGACGTCCCGGACGCCTCGCGGATCGTCGCCGCCGCGCTGTCGGTGATCGCGGCGAGCGGGCTCTTCGCCGGGCCCGCGCACCAGCGGGAACTGGAGCGCCTCGCGGACCAGGCGGTCGCGGCGGCCGAGCCGGGCGACGACCCCGCCTGGCAGGCGCAGACCCGGCACATCCGGGCCTGGCTCGCCTTCATCCGCGGAGACCTGGCGGCGGCGGAGACCGATCTGCGGGCGGCGATCCGGCGGGAGAACGCCGTCGACGACCCGGTGCCGTTCTTCATGTCCACCCGGCTGCTGTCGGTCGTCCTTGCGGACCAGGGGCGGACCGCCGAGGCCGTCGCGTTCTTCGCCGAGTCGGAGGCCGTCGCCGGCTCGGAGGACGACCCGGACAGCCCGGCCTGCTTCCACCGGGAGGTGGGCCGCCTGTTCACCGCGCTGAGCTCGGACCGGGCCGAGGTGAACATCTCCGCGGCCCAGCATGTGTACGAGGTGAGCGACCGCCTGCGGAAGGAAGCGGCCGAGCGCTGAGGCCGCCGCCCGCCGGAGCGAGGGGGCGGACCTGCCCGCCCGCCGTACCGGCCCCGCTTTCACGCGCCGTCGACCGTACGTCCATCCGTGTTCGGCAGGGTGGTCCGTGAACGGACCGCAGTACCTCCCCGAACAGGTGACTGACGGATCTGGCCCACCGCTTCCACGAACTGCCGCGCAAGGGCTGAGGAATCCGGCGCGGGTCGCGGCCGCAGCTCACAGGCCGGCGGTCAGGTCCGGGAAGCCGGGCGGGCCGGTCCCGGTCAGTTCGGCCCAGACCGTCTTGCCGTGCCGGGCGTGGCGGGTTCCCCAGCGGGCGGCGAGCTGGGCGACCAGCAGCAGGCCGCGACCGCCCTCGTCGAAGGTGCGGGCCCTGCGCAGGTGCGGGACGGCGCCGCCGGCGTCGGAGACCTCGCACAGGACGGCGCGGGCGGGACCGTCGGCGGGCCGGTCGGGGGTCCGGGGCAGGATCAGGCGCAGCCGGACGGGCGGGCTGCCGTAGCGGATGGCGTTGGTGACGAGTTCGCTGACCACCAGTTCGGCGGAGAAGGCGAGGTCCTCCAGGTCCCAGGCGGTGAGCTGCCGGGCGACGCCCGCGCGGGCCGGTGCGACGGCCGCCGGGTCCGGTGCCAGGTCCCAGACGGCGACCCGGTCGGCGCCGAGGGTGCGGGGGCGGGCCAGCAGCAGCGCGACGTCGTCGTGCGGCCGGTCGGTGGGCAGCAGGGCCTGGAGCACCGTGTCGCAGGCGGCCTCCAGGGAGGCGGCGGGCCGGACGAGGACCTCCCGCAGGGCGGCGAGGCCCGCCTCCACGTCGTGGTCGTGGCCTTCGAGCAGGCCGTCGGTGTACAGGGCGAGCAGGCTGCCCTCGGGCAGGTCCGTCTCCACCGCCTCGAACGGCAGCCCGCCCAGGCCCAGCGGGGGTCCCGGCGGCAGGTCGAGGAGATCGGCACTGCCGTCGCGGTGCACCACGGTGGGCAGCACGTGGCCGGCGCGGGCCAGGCTGCAGCGGCCGGCGACGGCGTCGTAGACGGCGTACAGGCAGGTGGCGCCGATGTCCCCGGCCGGCGCCGCGCCCGGATCCGGGCCGGGATCGAGGCCCGGGCCGGGGCCGAGGCCGCGGGCGGAGCCGGGACCGCGGGCGGGGCGGGATCCGGGACCGGGGTCCGGATCCGGGTCGGCGGCGGCCTCCGCGGAGAGCCGGATGACGACGTCGTCCAGGTGGGTCAGCAGTTCGTCGGGCGGCAGGTCGATGTCGGCGAGGGTGCGGACGGCGGTGCGCAGCCGGCCCATCGTGGCCGCCGCGTGGATGCCGTGGCCGACGACGTCGCCGACCACCAGGGCGACCCGGGCCCCGGACAGCGGGATCACGTCGTACCAGTCGCCGCCCACCCCGGCCCGGCCGTCGGCCGGCAGGTAGCGGCAGGCGACCTCGGCGGCGGACTGCTCGGCGGTGCGCCGCGGCAGCAGGCTGTGCTGGAGGGTGAGCGCGGTGGCCCGGGCGTGGGTGTAGCGGCAGGCGTTGTCGACGGCGACGGCGGCGCGGGCCGCGATCTCCTGGGCGAGGAGCAGGTCCTCGTCGTCGAAGCGGGCGGGGTCGCGGTGCCGGGAGAACCGGGCGACGCCGAGGGTGGTGCCGCGGGCGGTCAGCGGCACCACCAGCGTCGCCCGGTCCGCCGCGGTGTGCCGGGCGGGCCGTCCGGTGGCCAGGGCACGGGCCGCCGGTGACCCGTCCGGGCAGCTGTGCAGCTCCTGCACCTTGACCGCCGGTTCCGGGGCGCCGCCCGGCGCGTACGTCCCCTGGGCGACCCGGCGCAGCAGGAACCGCTCCGCCGCCCGGGGGGCGTGGCCGCGGACCACGGAGTCGAGCAGGTCGACGGTGACGAGGTCGGCGAAGTCCTCGGCGGCGAGGTCGGCCAGCTCCTGGGTGGTGCGGGCGATGTCCAGGGCGGTCCCGACCCGCAGGCCGGCCTCGTTGACCAGGGACATCCGCCACTGCAGCCGCCGGTCCCGTTCCTCCTGGAAGGCGAGGATGCCCTGCTCGCCGATGCGGTCGACGTACCGGGTGGACAGGGCGAGCAGCCGGCGGGCGACCGCGTCGACCAGGCCGGGGTCGTCCGTCAGCCGGGGCAGTTCGGCGAGGAGGCCGTCGAGGATGACGCCCTCCCCGAGGCGGTGCGCCCGCAGCATCACGGTGACGGGGACGCCGCGCCGGGCCAGCCGGCGGGCGCGGTCCACGTGGGCCGGCGGCGGCTCCAGGCTCCTCGGGCCGAGGCCCGCTTCCAGGCCGCCCAGCACGCCGGCGACATGCTCGGCGATGTTCTGCGAGGTCATCCGGGCGAGCTCCGGGTCCACCCAGAGCTCGGGAACCTCGGCGCGCAGGCACCCGGCGACGTCCGTGATCAGCTCGTCCGCCCGCGGGGCGAGTGCACGCGCGGCCCGGGAGACGAGCCCGTCGGCGGTGCCGTCCACACAGTCGACGGTACGCCCCGCGGGCGGCCGTTACGCGTCGGCGCCCGTCCCGGGCGGGGGCTTGAGCGCCCCTTCGGGGCGCTGGGGGTACCCCCGGCCGGGGGCGGCGAGAGTGCGGGCACGGCGTCGCGGGGCGGACGGGAACGCGACGACAGGGCCTAGGACAGGCTGCCCTGGTCGCAGACCCGGCGGGCGACCTCGCGGAGCTTGACGTTGTTGTCCTGCGAGTAGCGGCGCAGCACGTCGAAGGCCTGTTCCTCGGTGAGGCGGTGGCTGCCCATGAGGATGCCCATGGCCTCGCCGATCAGGTGGCGGGTGGCGACGGCCTGCTCCAGCTGGGCCTGGGTGCGGGCGGCGGAGAAGGCGACCGCCGCGTGCGAGGCCAGCAGCCAGCCGGCCAGCTCACTGGCCTCGGTGAAGGCGCCGGGCCGGCGGGAGTAGATGTTCAGCGCGCCGAGTTCCTCGTCCTCGGTGTACAGCAGGAACCCCATCATGCTGCCGACGCCGAGCCGGTGGATCTCCGGGCCGAAGGCGGGCCAGCGCGGCTGCTCCCGGGTGAGGTCCCGGATCCGGAACACCCGCTCCCCCGCCCTGGTGCGGGCGGCGTCGAAGCAGGGCCCCTCGCCCAGCCGCTCCTGCAACCGGTCGCTGTCGACGACCAGTTGCTCGGTGGGCGCGAGCGTGCGCACCTTGCCGCCGTGCAGCACCAGGATGCCAGCCGCGTCACAGCCCTCCACCAGTTCCACGGCCGAGGCGGTGATCCGGTCCAGGGTGGCGTCGACCGACTCCTGTGCCAGCAGGTCCCGCGCCATCGCCGCGAGTTGCTGCGCGAACCGGGCCCAGTCCGTCACGCCCATCACCTCCCGGTCGGTTGCGCCGAAGCCGCGCCCTCAGCATGCCACGCCCACCGGACCCGGCCTACGAGGTGCCCGCGGCGCGGGAGCGTGCGGTTCAGGCCCCGGCGGGCTCCTCCGGCACGGCCGCGGCGGCGATCTCGGCGGCCACCTCGGCGACCACCGTGCGGGCCTGCCGCTCCGGGACGCCGGCCGCGATCAGCATGGCGACGGCCGTGCGGGCACCGTCGTCCTCGAAGGTTGCGCCGTTGACCTCTTCCAGCAGGGCGATCGCCATGCCCTCCAGCGCGGCGGCGAGCACCGCGGGCGGGAGGTGGTGGTGGAAGACGCCGTCCCGCTGGCCGTGCTCCACGACGGCCGTGGCCCGCAGCCGGGCGGGCCGGAGGATCCCGGTCACGCGTTCCGCGCCCAGGTCCCGGTGGGCGAGGGCCAGCAGCATCCGGTAGCGGTCGCCCACCGGCCACATCGACAGGGAGAAGCGCGCCAGGGCCCGGTCGGCCGGCTCCGCGGGCTTCGCTCCCCGTGCCACGGCTGCCTGGAGCGCCTCGGCGGCCTCCTCGGCCAGCGCCTCGAGGAGCGCGGCCCGTCCGGGGAAGTGCCCGAAGAGCGTGCGCCGTACGACACCGGAGGCGCGGGCCAGCTCCTCCAGGGTGATGTCGGGGTTCCGGCCGAGTTCCTGGCGGGCGGTGGCCAGGATCCGCGCCCGGTTGGACCGTGCGTTGCGACGCTGCGGCACGCGGCCGAGGGGCTTGGACACGGACTACCTCGTTGAAGACCGGACGGACGACGGGCGTCCTCATTCTGACACGGGCGCCCCGGACTGTTGGACAACGTTGTCAGAAGGGCGGGTGCGCCTGATGTCACCGGTAACCGTGCCGTCGTCCCACCGGTGGCATCAGGCGCACCCGGGTGCTCAGGTGCGGTCGACCAGTTCGCTCAGGGTCGCGGCCAGTTCGCCCACCGACTGCTCGCGCAGCAGGTGGTGGGCCGGTACCGGGATGTTCAGGGCCGACTCCAGGGTGCGCTGGAGGGTGAGCGCGGTGAGGGAGTCGATGCCCTGGGTGTAGAGGGGGCGGTCGCGGGCGATGCGGTGGGCCGGGGGGATGTCCAGGTGCTGGGCGAGGTTGCGGCAGAGGAACGTCTCGAACGCCTGCCGGCGGTCGTCGCCGGAGGTGTCGCGCAAGGCGCCCAGATTCAACGCGGTCGTCGGTGTGCCTGACACGGTCTCATCGTCCTTTCGGGTGGCGTGGTCGTGGCTGGGAACTGCGCAGTTCGCGGGGGTCGGGGCCGGGACGGGGGCCGGCGCCGTCGGACCACACCAGCCGGAACCGCCAGCGGTGCAGCCGCCAGCCGTCCGGGGTGCGGACCGCCTCGCCCTCGCTGTAGCCGCCGATGTCGAAGCGGCCGTCCGGGTCCGGGCCGTCCTCGTGGTGGACGTGGGACGCGACGAGGTGGACGCGGATCCGGGCGGTGTCCCCCGACACCCGGATGCCGTAGTTGGCGGCCAGGTGGTGGGTGCGGGCGAACCGGGACTTCCGGTCGTGGTGGAAGGCGGCGGCCCGGTCGCGGCCCTCGACGGTGCCGACCGGGAACTCCAGGCGGCAGTCCGGGGTGAAGACCGTGGCCGGCCAGGTGGGGTCGAAGCCGTGGTCGTCCTGGGTGTCGAGCAGGGTGATGTAGCGGTCGACCAGCTCGGCGACCGCCGCGCGGTCGGCGAGGGCGCCGAACTCGGCGCGCAGGGCGTCGAGTTCGGAGCGGAGTTCGGTGACCGTGTCAGCGCGGTCGAGGTACGGGGTGGTCATGGGGTCCGGGACTCCGATTCTGTCGGGGATGCGGGGGCGCCGGTCGGCTGGAAGCGCCGCGATGCGCCGTCGGCCGGCCGCCGCGCCGGCGTGGCCGGTCGCGCCGTTCCCCGCGGCCCTTTGGGGGGTGGCCAGGCGGTTGTCATGCTGCTCGGGTGCCGGTGAGGTGCCAGCCGCGGGGGTCGCGGTGGGGGGTGAGGCGTTCCGGGCGGCGCCAGGCGGCCACCGGGCGGGGTTCCAGGGGGCGGGGGTCCAGCGCGGCCAGGGCGGCGGCGCGGGTGAGCAGGACGGTGGTGAGGGCGGCGAGCTCGGCGGGGCTCGCCTGCCCCTTCACGACCCTGATGACCAGGGCGGCCTCCGCGCCGTCCGGGTTCTCCGGCGCGCTCACTGCGGCGGGTTGCCGTGCTTGCGGCACGGCAGGTCGGCCTGCTTGCTGCGCAGCATCGCAAGGGCGCGGATGAGGGTGGAGCGGGTCTCCCGCGGGTCGATGACGTCGTCGATCAGACCGCGCTCGGCCGCGTAGTAGGGGTGCATCAGCTCCGCCTGGTACTCCTTGATCTTCTGCGCGCGGGTCGACTCGGGGTCGTCCGCGGCCGCGATCTCCCGGCGGAAGATGACGTTCGCCGCGCCCTCGGCGCCCATCACGGCGATCTCGTTGGACGGCCAGGCGAGGGCGAGGTCGGTGCCGATGGACCGGGAGTCCATGACGATGTACGCGCCGCCGTACGCCTTGCGCAGCACCAGGGAGATCCGCGGCACGGTGGCATTGCAGTACGCGTAGAGCAGCTTGGCGCCGCGCCGGATGATGCCGTTGTGCTCCTGGTCCACGCCGGGCAGGAAGCCGGGGACGTCGATCAGGGTGACCAGCGGGATGTTGAAGGCGTCGCAGAACTGCACGAACCGCGCCGCCTTCTCACTGGCGTCGATGTCGAGGACCCCGGCGAACGAGGCCGGCTGGCTGGCGACGAGGCCGACGACCTCGCCGTCCAGCCGGGACAGCGCGCACACCACGTTGGTGGCCCAGCCGGGCTGGATCTCGAAGTAGTCGCCGTCGTCGACGATCTCCTCGATGACGGTCCGGATGTCGTAGACCCGCCCCGGGTCGTCCGGGACCAGTTCCACCACCCGGTCGGTACGGCGGTCGGCCGGGTCGGTGGTCGCCGAACGGGGCGGCAGGTCACGGTTGTTGGACGGCAGCAGCGACAGCAGGTGCCGTACGTCCTCCATGCAGCTGCGCACGTCGTCGTAGGCGAAGTGGGCCACGCCGGAGGCGCCGGCGTGGACGTCGGCGCCGCCGAGGTCGTTCTGGGTGATCTCCTCGCCGGTCACCGCCTTCACCACGTCCGGTCCGGTGATGAACATCTGGGAGATGTCCCGCACCATGAAGACGAAGTCGGTCAGGGCGGGCGAGTAGGCGGCGCCGCCCGCGCACGGCCCGAGCATCACGCTGATCTGCGGGATCACCCCGGAGGCGCGGGTGTTGCGCTGGAAGATGCCGCCGTAGCCGGCGAGCGCCGAGACGCCCTCCTGGATCCGGGCGCCGGCGCCGTCGTTCAGCGACACCAGCGGGGCCCCCGCCGCCATGGCCATGTCCATGATCTTGTGGATCTTCTGGGCGTGGGCCTCGCCGAGGGCGCCGCCGAAGATGCGGAAGTCGTGCGCGTAGACGAAGACGGTACGGCCGTGAACGGTGCCCCAGCCGGTGATCACCCCGTCGGTGTACGGCCGTTTCTTCTCCAGGCCGAAGCCGGTGGCACGGTGCCGGCGGAGCATCTCGACCTCGTTGAACGACCCCTCGTCGAGCAGGAGTTCGATGCGTTCGTACGCGGTGAGCTTGCCCTTGGCGTGCTGGCGCTCGGTGGCGAGGGGGTCGCCGTGCCGGGCGGCCTCCTTCATCAGGCCGAGCTCCTCGATGCGCTCGGCGGCGGTCCACTGGCCGCGGTGCTCACGATCGTGCAGGCTCTGGCGGCCGGCTGCTGGACCGGCTTTCTGTTCGAGTGACATTGGCGGGTCACGCTCCCCAGTCGGATACTCGGGTGGTCACGCCCACGGGCGCGGTCACGGGCACGCCCACCGTCCCGTCGGCGTCCAGGTCGACCGTCTCGCCCGCGTACAGCGCGGTCGGCGGCACCCAGCGCACGGTGACCTGGTCGGGGGCCGCGCCGCGCACCGCGACGGCCGCGTTGTGCCGGGGCCCGGACGGCAGGTCGAGCAGCGTCCAGCCGGCCGGCCTGCGCTGCGGGTCGGCGCCCAGGTAGTCGTGGCCGGGATCGCGGGAGAGCCCGGTGCCGAGCGCCTTGAGATAGGCCTCCTTGCGGGTCCACAGCCGCCCGAAGGCGGCGCGCCGCTCCCCGGCGTCGCCGAGCGCGGCCAGCTCGGCCTGCTCCCCCGGGTGCAGGGCCGGGGTGCAGACCTCGACGGTCTCGGCCCGCGGCAGCCGCTCCACGTCGGCGCCGACGACCGTACGGGAGACGGCGACCACGGCCATGCCGTGGCTGTGCGCGAGGGAGAAGTGCAGCGGCGGGTCGGGGTGCACGACCGCCGGCCGGCCGTGCGGCTCGGCGCAGCCCGGGCAGGGCTCCCGCACGAACGGCACGTCCTGCGGGGGCAGCCCCAGGTAGCCGCCGAGCAGCCGGCGCAGGGCGACGTGCGCGGAGGCGTACGTCACCCCGTCCGCGGGCCGGACGAAGGACGCGGTCCGCCGGCGCTCCGCCTCGCTCAGCTCGGACAGGTCGAGCAGTTCGGCCGCGGTCTCCAGGGCGGCCCGGCGGACCAGCCAGACGTCCAGCAGGCCGGCGGCGGGCAGTCTCGGCGCGGCGGCGAGGGTGGCCGTGCCGAACTCCAGGACCGGCATCTCCCCGATCACCTCGGGCTCGGCACGCGGTGCGCGACCAGGTGGTGCTCGCCGCGGCCGGCGTGCTTGTGCGGGCTGTCCTCCGGGCCGAGCTGGCCGGCGAGGCAGTCGACCAGCTCGGCCGCGCTGTTGGCCCGCAGCAGCCGGTTGAGGTTGACGTCGACACGCAGCGCGGCCTCCATGCGGCGCTGGAGTTCCAGGCCGTTGATGGAGCCGATGCCCAGGCTGTTCATCGGGCGGCCCACGGTGTCGATGCTCTCCGGGGCCACCCGCAGCACCCGGGCGAGTTCACCGCGCACGTACGCGTCGATGAGCCGGGTGCGCTCGGCGAGGCCGAGGGAGGCGAGGTGCGCGAGGCTGGGCGGCACCACCTCGACGATCTGGTCGCGCTCGAACTCGTAGTCCAGATCGTCGAGGTCGTCGTCCAGGTCGTCGAAGACCCAGGTCTGCGTTGTCTGGTCCATGGTCATTCCCCGTGGTGTGGTGAGGGTGAGGAGGCTGGGGGTCGGGTGCGGATCAGGCCGGTGAGGCCGACGAGCAGGCCGAGGAGGCCGAGGGCGGCGACCAGGGTCAGCGCCGGCCGGCAGGCCGCCGCGGCGGCGGCCGGACCCGCGCCGTGCGCCGGCGCGTGGGCGGCGAGCAGGGCGGCGGCGAGCGCGACCGCGAGGACCGCGGCGAGCTGGACGGCCGTCTGGTACAGGCCGCTGCCGGTGAGCCGGTCGGCGGGGGCGAGGCGGGACATGGCCTGCATGTTGAGCGCGGCGAAGGAGAGCACGAAGGCGGCGCCGACCAGCAGGAGCGTCGGCAGCATCCGGCCCGGGTAGTCCAACGGCCATGCATGCGACCGGAGTTGCAGCATGGTGCCCGCGAACGCGCAGGTCGCGCCGGCCACGATGAGGCGCGGGGCGCCGAACCTGGCGACCAGGCGGCCGGAGGCCAGCGCGGTGAGCGCCGGGGGCGCGGCGGCCGGGAGCAGGGCGAACGCCGTGCGGAGGGGGGACCAGCCGGCGAGGGTCTGGGTCTGGTACGTCAGGACGAACAGGAGGCCCAGGTACGAGCCGTTGAGACAGGCGGCACCGATGGCGGAGCGGATGAGGGCGGGGTTGCCGCGCAGGGGGCCGGTGTTCAGGAGGGGGTCGGCCGAGCGGCGCTCGATCTGCCGGAACAGCAGCAGGAGGAGTACGGCCGCGGTGAGGGGGGCGGTGGCCTGCGGGGCGGTCCAGCCGTGGGCGGGGAGTTGGGTGATGCCCTGGACCAGGGCCAGGAGGGCTCCCAGGAGGGTGAGGGCGCCGGGGATGCCGAAGTGCCGGGTCGTCGTTGTTCGGGTGCGGCCCGGTGGGGGCTGGTCGCGCAGTTCCCCGCGCCCCTTCGGGGCGCTCCTTGCGACCCCCGCCGGAACATCCGCGCCCTTCGGGGCGCTCTGGGCGCCCCCCGCCGGAACATCCGGCCCCTTCGGGGCGCTCTCGTCGTCGCCCTTGGGAATCAGGCGCAGCCCGCACGCGAAGAGCAGCAGCACCACCGGGGCCGGGAAGGCGAAGGCCCAGCGCCAGGAGGTCTCGGTCAGCCAGCCGGAGAGGAGGAGGCCTGCGGTGAAGCCGCCTGCGCCGAAGAGGGTGTAGACGGAGACCGCTCGGGAGCGGGGGCGGCCCTCCGGGAAGGTGGAGGTGATGATGGCGAGGCCGGTGGGGGCCGTCAGGGCGGCGCAGAAGCCCTTGGCCAGGCGGGTGGCCAGGAGCAGCCAGGGGTCGTGGGCGAGGGCGCTGAGCACGGTGGCGGCGGCGAAGGCGAGGAGGGCCGCGAGGTAGACGCGGCGGCGGCCGAGGAGGGTCACCACGCGGGCGCCGAAGAGGAGCAGGCCCCCGAAGCCGGCGGCGAAGCCGGTCATCGCCCACTGGGTGACGGTCGGCGGCTGTCCCAGGTCCGTGCCGATGGCGGGCAGCGCCACCACCGCCACGGACACCTCCAGGGCGTCGATGAGCATGTTGCCGGCGAGGACGAGCAGCAGCCCCCACAGCCGGGGGCCGAACCGCTCGTCCGCGCCCGCGGCGACCGGTGCCGGAAGGGTCCTGGTCACCGCGTCACCCGAGGAGGGTGCCGCCGCTCGCGTCGACGAAGGAGCCGGTGACCCAGCGGGCGTCGTCGGAGACGAGGAAGGCGATGACGTCGGCGACGTCCTGCGGCTCGCCGACGCGGTTGAATGCGGACAGCGCGGACATGGCCGCGACGGCCTCGGGGATGTCGAACAGCGGGTTGCCGTTGCGGGTGATGCCCGGCGCGACGCTGTTCACGGTGATCCCGCGCGGGCCCAGCAGCTTGGCGTAGTGGAGCGCCAGTTGCTCCACCGCGCCCTTGCTCATGGCGTAGGCGATCTCGTCCGGGTTGGCGAACCGGGTCAGCCCCGAGGAGATGTTCACGATCCGCCCGCCGTCGGGCATGTCGGCGAGCGCCCGCTGGATGACGAAGAACGGTGCCTTGGCGTTGACGGCGAAGATCCGGTCGAACTCCTCCGGGGTGGTGTCCTCGGCCTTGACCCCGCCCATCACGCCCGCGTTGTTGACGAGGATGTTCAGCTCGGTCTCGCCGGTGCGCTCCTTGAGCCCCGCCTCCAGGGCGAGGAACAGTTCGTGGACGTCGCCGGGCGTGCCCAGTTCGGCGCCGACGGCGAAGGCCCGCCCGCCGTCCTTCTCGATCCCGGCGACCACCTCGGCGGCGGCCTCCGCGCTGCTGCCGTAGTGCACGGCGACCAGCGCGCCGTCGGCGGCCAGCCGTTCGGCGGTGGCCCGGCCCATGCCCCGGCTGGCGCCGGTGACGAGGGCGGTCTTTCCGGCCAGGTTGCCCATCTTCCTTCTCCTGACGGTTGGTTGTGGTGTGTGGGGGGCGCGTGGGTCGGGTGCGAACCAGCGGCCGAGTGCCTCGTGCAGGCCGTCCGCGGTGGGGCCGGCCCAGGCGACATAGCCGTCCGGGCGTACGAGCACGGCGGCGAGGCCGTCGAGGGGCCCCGCGGGACGCGTGACGACCGTGTCGACGGACGCCGACCAGTCCCCCGCCGCCCCGGCCAGCACCGGGTCCGTCGCAAGCAGCAACCCACGTGCCGGGTACAGCAGTTCGGCCGTTCTGGCCCCGGAGTCGAGCCGCACCTCCGGCAGCCGCGAGCCGGTCAACGGCTGCCGGTCGTCGTCCCCGTACCGCACGTCGAGGCCGCTGATCGTCCCGGCGAGGTGCGTCCGGACCTTCTCGTACGCCATGAGTTCGCCGACGACCGAACGCAGCGGCTCCACCTCGGGCCCGCCGAGCAGCAGCCGGGCCTGGGCGCGGATGGCGGACAGGACGCGGCGCCCGACGGCGTGCCGTTCGTCGTGGTAGCTGTCGAGGAGTCCCGCCGGGGCCCGGCCGAGGACGGTGGCGGCGAGCTTCCAGCCGAGGTTCACGGCGTCCTGGAGGCCGAGGTTGAGGGCCTGGCCGCCGATCGGCATCTGCTGGTGGGCCGCGTCGCCGGCCAGCAGCACCCGGCCCGCGCGGTAGCGCTCGGCCTGCCGGGAGGCGTCGCCGAAGGAGTTCACCCACAGCGGGGTGCCGTGGCCGATGTCCTCGCCGGTGACGTCCCGCCAGGCGGCGACGATGTCGGCGAAGCGGGTCTGCGCGGTGCGCGGCGGGGTGCCGAACCGGTGGACCATGACCCGGGTGACGCCGTCGCCGCGTCTGGCGGCGATGGCGAGCCCGTTCGGCAGCCGCTGGAAGCGCCGGTTCGGGATGTCGATGCCGTCGACGTCGGCGCGGATCAGCTCCCGTCCGGCGGCGTCGCCGGGGAAGGCGATGCCCGCGAGGCGTCGTACGGCCGACTGCTCGCCGTCGCAGCCGACGACGTAGCGGGCCGTGAACTCCCGGCGGTGGCCCTGCTGTTCGGTCGCCACGGTGACGTGGTCCGGGTGCTGCGTGAGGGCGAAGACCTCGTGTCCGCGCAGCACCCGCGCCCCGAGCCGCTCGGCCCAGGCGCCGAGGAGTTCCTCGGTGCGGGTCTGCGGGACCTTCCACTGCCCGGGGTGGCTGCTGGGCAGGGTGAGGTCGAGGGGGAGGCCGCCGAAGTGGCCGCGGGGCTCGTTCGGCGGCGGTTCGGGGGCGGCGAAGCCGCCGGGTCCTTCCAGCAGCCCGCGCTGGCGCAGCAGTTCCATGGTGCGTGCGTGCAGGGTGGACGCCCTGGACTCCGTGGTGGGGGCGGCCAGTCGTTCCAGGACGGTCACGTCGGCGCCGCCGAGGCGCAGTTCCCCGGCGAGCATGAGCCCGACGGGTCCGGCGCCGACCACCAGGACGTGCGTGTCGACCGCGTCGGCACCGGCCATCGGTCAGCGCCTCGCTTCGGCGTACGCCTTGGCGTGGTTCAGGGTGGCGCGGCTGTTGGTGCTGAGCGCGCCCTGCACGTACTCCCGTGCCTCGGCGACGCCCGCCTCGGGACCGAGGATCTTCGCGATGTTCTCGGGGCGCAGCACGACGGTGTGCTGCGAGGAGGCGAAGGTGCCCTCGTCGGTCTCGCGGAAGGTCCAGTAGCCGGTGTGCAGGTTCATCAGGGCCGGCAGGGTGGTCTGCTTGTAGGCGATCTTCCGGCCGTCGAGGCAGACCCGGTACGACTTGGTGGTGTGCGTCGAGCCGTCCTTGGCGCGGGTGTCCATCTCCAGGGTCTGCAGTCCCGGGGTGTCCTCGGTGAGCCGGACGGTCGCCACGTGCGGCAGCCGCTCGGACCAGCGGTCGGCCTCGTTGACGAAGTCGTAGAGGTCCTTGGCGGCCCCGTCGACCCGCACGGTGTCCTCGAAGGAGAACGTCAGCTCCTCCGACGCGGTGGCGAGTTCGACGTTCGTCTTCAGCGCGGCCAGCTCGGAGCGGGAGTTGCGGTCGACGGCCTCGTCGATCCAGGCCAGGCCGGCCGGGTCGTCGCCGACGGCGGTGTAGTCGTGCAGCAGCCGCACCCGCGAGGCCCCCTCGCCGGCGGGCTCGATGATCCAGGTGCCGCCCATGGTCGCGACGGGCGGGGTGGAGACGGTCTGGCGGAAGGTGATCCGCAGGCCCTCGGGGTCCAGGACGCGACGCGAGGTCCAGTTCTTGGCCTCGCCGTTGGCGGTGGCCCAGATCCCGATCAGCTCCTCGTTCCCGGAGCGCTCCAGGTGGTCGACGTAGATGGTCGGCGGGAAGATCCGCGGCCAGTTGGCCACGTCGGCGATCAGCCGGTAGACCTCGGCGGCCGGCGCCGAGACCGTGATCTCGTGCTCGACTTCCTTCGGCTCGGACATGGGTGAACTCCTAGAGGGTGCCGGGGTTTTCAGAAGTTGCCGAGGCCGCCGCAGACGTTGAGGGCCTGCGCGGTGATGGAGGCGGCGGTGTCGGAGGCGAGGTAGCCGACAAGACCGGCGACCTCCTCGGGGGTGGAGTAGCGGCCGAGCGGGATCTTCGCGGTGAACTTGTCGAGGATGGCGTCCTCGCTGGTGTCGTAGGCGGCGGCGTAACCGGCGCGCACCCGCTGCGCCATGGGCGTCTCCACGTACCCCGGGCAGACGGCGTTGACGGTGATGCCGGTGGGGGCCAGCTCGTTGCCGAGGGCCTTGGTGAAGCCGACCACGCCGTGCTTGGAGGCGGAGTACGGCGCCCCGAGCACGACGCCCTGCTTCCCGGCCGTGGAGGCGATGTTGATGATCCGCCCGCGGCTCTTCTCCCGCATGCCGCCGGTGGTGAGGGCGGCGCGGGTGAGGCGGAAGACGCTGTTGAGGTTGGTCTCGACGACGTCGTACCAGAGCTCGTCGTCGATGTCGGCGGTCACGCCGCCGCCGGAGCGGCCGGCGTTGTTGACCAGCACGTCGACGGTGCCGTACCGCTCGACGGCGGCCCGCACGAAGTTCTCTATGGACAGCGCGGACCGCACGTCGAGGGTGGTCCCGTCGACGTCGAGCCCCTCTGCACGCAGTTCCTTCACGGTCCGCTCGACGTTCCCGGCGTCGCGGGAGCCGATGAAGACGCGGTGGCCCTGCTGGGCCAGCAGCCGCGCCGAGGCGAGACCGATTCCGCTGGTGGCCCCGGAGACCAGGGCGACCCTCTGCTGCTGTTCGGACATGTCTGCAGCTCCCTTTCAGGGCATGGGGGAGCCGCCGGCGCCCGGTCAGGACGGGCGCCGGCGGCCGGAGGGGGTGGGGAGAAGGTCAGGCAGCGGCGGCGACGTCACCGAGCTGCGTGTTGACGACGGCGAGCAGCTCGCGGGGCGTCCTGGCCTCGGTCACCACGGTGTCGTCCAGCGTGATGTCGTACTCCCGCTCGATGCGCCCGCAGGTCTCCAGGATGGCGAGGGACTCGTAGCTGAGCTCCTCGAAGTCGGTGTCGAGGATGTCCCCGTCGAGATCGACGCTCTCATCGGCGCCGGCGGCCTCCAGCAGGATCCGCTTGAGGTCGTCGAGGGTGAAGGACTGGGTGGCCACGGTGATCTTCCTTTCACGACTGAGAATGAAAACGCCCGCCCTGCCGGCCCCGGGCGTGGGAGAACAGGAAGGGGGCCGGGAGGACGGGCGGGTCTTTGAGGGGGCTGGGGCGAGGGTGGGGACGCTCACCGGCGCTTGCCAGGTGCTGCTGCGCCCACCCGTGCCGCCCTGCGGCACGCCTGCCCGCAGCTATGGAGCCAACGCGACTGCAGCGCCCCACAAGGGGCGCGGGGAACTGCGCGACCAGCCCCCACCGGACCGCCGCCGCGACACCCCGCAAGCACCTGCGGTCATCGGCGGCACGACTGGAAGACCCGACTACAGCGCCCCGTCAGGGGCGCGGGGAACTGCGCGACCAGCCCCCACCGGGCCACGGCCGCGGCACCGCGCAAGCGCCTGCGGCCGTGGGCGAGCGCTACGCCCGTACGACCATCGCCGAGTTGAAGCCGGCGTACCCGCGCGCCAGCACCAGGGCCGTCCGTACCTCGGTCAGGCGCGGCTCCCCGACCACCAGGTCGAGGTCGTACCCGGTCTCCGGCGAGACGTTCACCGTCGCCGGTACCACCCCGTCGCGGACGGCGAGCAGCGCCGTCGCGACGTCCAGCGGCGCAGCCCCCGAGTACAGCCGCCCGGTCATCGTCTTCGGCGCCGTCACCGGCACCCCGTGCGGCCCGAACACGTCGGCGATCGCATCGGCCTCCACCCGGTCCAGCTCCGGCACGGCCGCCGCGTCGGCGAACACCACGTCGACGTCGGCCGCGTCCGCCCCCGCGTCCGCGAGGGCCAGCTCGATCGCCTTGCGCAGCCCGGGCGGCCGCCCGCTCCCCGGCGCCGGATCGAACGTCGCGCCGTACCCCGCGATCTCCCCGTACACCCGGGCACCGCGCCGTACGGCCGTCTCCTCGGCCTCCAGGATCAGGATCGCGCCGCCCTCGCCGGCCACGTGCCCGGCCGCCGCGGAGTCGAACGGCAGGTAGGACCGGTCCGGCTCCTCCGACGTGGACAGCCGCTCGCTGGCGAGCTGCGCCACCCACCCCCACGGGCAGATGGACGCGTCGATCGCCCCGGAGACGATGAGCTGCGTCCCCTTGCGGATCTGCCGGCGCGCGTGCGCGAGGGCTTCGAGGCCGCCCGCCTGGTCGGAGACGACGACCCCGCTCGGGCCCTTCATGCCGTTGCGGATGGAGATCTGGCCGCTGTTGACGGCGTAGAACCAGGCGAACGACTGGTATGCCGAGACGAACTGGCTGCCCTGGCTCCACAGCTTCTGCAGCTCCCCCTGCCCGAACTCGAAGCCGCCGGAGGAGCTGGCGGTGACGACGCCCATGTCGTAGGCGGGCAGGTCGGCCGGAGTGACCTCCGCGTCGGCCAGCGCCCAGTCCGTCGCGACGAGCGCGAGGCGGGTCATGTGGTCGGTCTGGGCGAGCAGCCGGTTCGGCAGGTGCTCCGCGGCGCTGAACCCGGGCACCTCGCCCGCCAGCTTCGCCGGATACCCGGACGGGTCGAACCGCGTGATGCGGCCGATCCCGCTCTTCCCGGCGCGGGCCGCCGCCCAGTAGTCGGTCGTGCCAAGGCCGTTGGGCGCGGCGATGCCGAGCCCGGTCACCACGGTCCGCGTGCTCATGCGGCCGCGCTCCTCTCCGGTCGGGCGAGCACCATCGCGCTCTGGAAGCCACCGAAACCGCTGCCCACGGTGAGCACCGCGTCGGTGCGGTGCTCGCGGGCGGTGAGCGGGACGTAGTCCAGGTCGCACTCGGGGTCGGGGGTGTGCAGGTTGGCCGTCGGGGGCACGACGTTGTGCTCCATGGCGAGGACGGACGCGGCGATCTCGATGGAGCCGATCGCGCCGAGCGAGTGCCCGACCATCGACTTGATCGAGGAGACCGGGGTCCGGTAGGCGTGTTGGCCGAGGCTCTTCTTGAACGCGGCGGTCTCGTGCCGGTCGTTCTGCTTGGTGCCGGAGCCGTGCGCGTTGATGTAGTCGATCGCCTCGGGGCCGAGGCGCGCCTCGTCGAGGGCGACCGTGATGGCCTCGGCCATCTCCGCGCCGTCGGGCCGCAGCCCGGTCATGTGGAAGGCGTTGCAGCGGGAGGCGTACCCGGCGATCTCGGCGTAGATGTGCGCCCCGCGCGCCCGCGCCCCCTCCAGTTCCTCCAGGACGAACACGGCCGACCCCTCCCCCAGCACGAACCCGTTGCGGGTGCCGTCGAAGGGGCGGGAGGCGTGCTCGGGGTCGTCGTTGCGCGGGGTCGTGGCCTTGATGGCGTCGAAGCAGGCCAGGGTGATCGGGGAGATCGGGGCGTCGGTGGCGCCGGCGATCATCGCGCAGGCCGAGCCCTCCCGGATCAGCTCCACCGCGTGCCCGACGGAGTCGAGCCCCGAGGTGCAGCCGGTGGAGACCACCGTGGCGGCGCCCTCCGCACCCACCGCCCAGGCGACCTCCGCCGCGAACGAACTGGGCACCAGGTAGTTGTAGAGGTGCGGGACGGCGTAGGTGTGGTCGACGAGGTCGAGCCGACCGCCGTCGCTGACCACCCGGTACTCCTGGTCGAGCCCCATGGTCGCGCCGACCGCGCTGCCGATGGTGACCCCGACCCGGTGGGGGTCGGCGCCGGACAGGTCGAGCCCGCTGTCGGCGAGGGCCTCACGGGCGCTGACGACGGCCAGCTGGGCCGCCCGGTCCATCCGCCGTATCTCCTGCGGGCTCAGCCCGTGCTCCTCGGGGTCGAAGTCGACCTCGGCGGCGACCCGGGACCGGAAGGAGGACGGGTCGAAGAAGGTGATGCCGCGGGTCGCGGTGCGGCCCTCGCTGAGCAGGTTCCAGAAGTTCTTGGTGCCGACACCGCCGGGGGCGATGACGCCGACCCCGGTGATGACCACTCGCCTGGCGTTCACGACCGGCCCTCCCAGTCGTAGAAGCGCGTGGCGACCGCGTCGGCGGGAGACCGCCAGGTGGCGGGGTCGTACGCCTGGATGAACGGCTTCAGGTCCTCGCTGATCCGCACGAACCGCGCGTCGGTCTTGGCCTCCTCGATCAGCTCGCCGCCGTTGTCGGTGTCGAAGTGCTGGAGGTGGAAGTACAGCCCGCGGTAGGCGAAGAGCTCCCGGCGCCGGGTGCCCATCAGGTGCGGCATCTCGGTCCGGTCGAACTCCCCGAACAGCCGCGCGACTTCCGCGCTGCTCCCCGGTTCCATCCGGGCGACGATCAAGGTGCTGTGCATGAAAACTCCTCATGGAAAAGCGCCCCGTCAGGGGCGCTGGGGGCACCCCCGGCCGAAGGCTGGGGGAGGAACTGCGCGACCAGCCACGACGTCGGGGCAGCCGCAACACGACACGACCCGGCACCCTCACCGCGCGGGCCCGAACCACCGCTCAAGGGCCATCGGCAGATCCGCGTGACTGCCCGGCGCCGCCCACGCCACATATCCGTCGGGCCGCACCAGCACGGCCGTGGTACCCGCGAGCGCGCCGTCCGCCGCCCCCGCCGTCACCACGTCCACCCGGTCCCGCCAGGCCCAGGCCCGCTCCCGCAGCCGCGCGTTGTCGGCGAGGTCGAGCAGCACACCCCGCCCGCCGCGCAGCGCCTCGGTGCTGGAGGACACCCTCCGGTGCCCGGTGAGCGGCACGTTCGGCAACCGCCGGCCCAGCAGCGCGTGAGCGCCCCCGTCGACGTCGTAGTGGATCTCGAGGCCGGACACCATCGCCGCCAGGTGCCTGCCGACCTCCGGATACCGGATCAGCTCGTTCAGCACGTCCCGCAGCGGCTGCACCTCGGGCCCGGACAGGAACAGCAGCCCCTGCGCCCGGGTGTTCATCATCAGCCGCTCCCCGACCGGGTGCCGTTCGTCGTGGTAGGTGTCGAGCAGTGTCTCCGGCGCCCGTCCCCGCACCACCGCGCCCAGCTTCCAGCCGAGGTTCACGGCGTCCTGGATGCTGGTGTTCATGCCCTGGCCGCCGGCCGGCAGGTGGATGTGCGCGGAGTCGCCGGCGAGCAGGATCCGGCCGCGCCGGTACTCGGTGACGAGCCGCGTGCCGTCGCCGAAGGACGACACCCACACCGCCTCGGCGTGCGAGATGTCGTCGCCGGTCAGCCGCTGCCAGGCCGCCGCGGCCTCCGCCCAGGTCGGCGGCTTGTCGCGGCGCTGCGGCGGGGTGCCGCGCTCGCAGATGATCAGCCGGGTGGTGCCGCCGGGCAGCGGGCCGACCATGACCATCCCGCCGGGCAGGGTCTCCCCGATCATCCGGGGCTCCAGCTCGATGCCCTTCACGTCGGCGAGGTACATCTCCAGCGTCGAAGGCGTTCCCGGGAAGTCGAAACCGGCGGCCTTGCGGATGGTCGAGCGGCCGCCGTCGCAGCCCACCAGGTACTCGGCGCGCAGCCGGTGCACGCCCTCGGGGCCGCGCACCTCGACCTCGACGCTGTCCTCCTTCTCCTTGACGGACAGCACCTCGTGGCGGCGGCGGATGTCCGCGCCGAGCCGGCCGGCCCACTCCTCGAGGACGGTCTCGGTGACCGACTGCGGGATCGTTTTGGCAGCCTGGTGGGCGCCGTCCAGGATGCCGAAGTCGACCGGCAGGCCGCCGAAGTGGCCCACGTTGCTGACCTCGATGTCGCCGAAGCGGGGCAGCAGTCCGCGCTGGTCGAAGACCTCCATGGTGCGGGCGGTGAAGCCGAGGCCGCGCGACTCTCCGGTGCGCGCGGGCAGCTTCTCCAGGACGATGACGTCGGCGCCCGCGAGCCGTAGCTCGCCCGCGAGCATCATGCCGGCAGGACCGGCGCCCACGACGATGACTTGTGCGTCCATGACACTCCTCGGGAACGTTTCCGTACGGCCCCGTCGGGGAGACCGTCGGCGAAGACGAACTGTCAGCGGTACAGGCGGCCGATCGCCCGGTTGGCCGCGTGCGCGGCGGCCGCGTGCCGCGGGTCGGGAGCCAGCGCCTCGTGCCGTACGGCGACTTCGGCGAGCTTGATGGCGTGCTCGTCGCCGATCTGGACGGCCTCGGCGAACAGGGCGGCCGGGTCGGGGGCGGCCGGCAGCGGCGCCGCGGGCCGGGGCACGGCGTGGAACCAGTCGAGCATCGTGCGGCTGACGGCCCGCGCCACCCGGAACGACGGCCACCGCTGCTCCGCCGGCAGGTGCTCCACCACCAGCCGTACGGCGGCGGGCCCGGTGACCGAGTGGATCAGCGGGACCGGGTGCGGGAGGGAGAGCGTGGCGTAGATCCCGGAGAACTCGGCGACGAGCTCGTCCAGCGCCCCCACGACGTCACCGCCCTCGTCCTCGCCCTCCTGGACCACCACTCCGCCCTCGGAGTACCTGGCCGCCCAGTACCCCAGCCCCTGGGCCAGTTCGGCCAGTTGCAGGCGGCTGTCGGGCCCGGCGGCCACCACCGCCCGGACCGCGTGCGCGGTGCGGATCACGCCGTGCGTGAGCACACCGGACAGGCCGGGCAGCAGCCGGGGCCACCAGCGGGCCAGGACATCGGTCCACTCGCCCTCGGCCAGCTCCCGCTCGAACAGGGCGGTCCAGTCGGCGACCCGGCCGAACTCGCCGAGCGCCTGCCGCCAGTCGGCCTCGTCGGCCGGGTCGAGGGCGAACCGCCGCTCGGGCACGTCGTGGAAGGTGTGGCTGCGCAGATGGCCCTCCACCCAGCCGGGCACCTCGTCGGCGTACCCCATGTGGGCCAGGGCCTCGGCGGCCATCGGCGCGTGGTTGACGAAGCTGCGCCCGTGCTCGTACCCCACGGAACGCAGCCGCTCCAGGGCACCGTTCATGGCGTCGGAATAGGTGAGTGCTGCCAAAACGATCAGTCCTCGATGGGTCCGGATCAGTCCTTGATGGCGCAGACCGCGGCACCGGCGGCGAGGGCCTGCCCCACCTCGGCGGCGATCCCGGTCACGGTGCCGGAGCGGTGCGCGGTGAGCGGCTGCTCCATCTTCATGGCCTCGAGCACGACGACCAGGTCGCCCTTCTCGACCGTCTGGCCCTCGGCCACGGCGACCTTGACGACGGTGCCCTGCATGGGGGAGGTGAGCGTGTCCCCGGAGGCGGCGGGCGCGGCACCGCCGGCGGTGCGGCGACGGGACCGGGGCGCGGCGGCCGCCGCCACGAGCGTCCGGTCGGGCACCCTTCCCAGCTCCGCCGGCAGCGAGACCTCGAGGCGGTGCCCGCCGACCTCCACGACCACCGTCTCGCGACCGGCCTCCTCGGTCCCGGCACCGGCGGCCGGGGCCGCCGTGAAGGCCTCGATCCCGTTGACGAACTCGGTCTCGATCCAGCGGGTGTGGATGCGGAAGGGGTCCGCGGTGAAGGCCGGGTCCCTGACGACCGCGCGGTGGAAGGGGATCGCCGTGGCCATCCCCTCGACGCGGAACTCGTCGAGCGCCCGCGCGGCCCGTTGCAGTGCCTCGGCGCGGGTGCGGCCGGTGACGATCAGCTTGGCGAGGAGCGAGTCCCAGGCCGGGCCGATGACGCTGCCCGACTCCACGCCGGCGTCCAGCCGTACGCCCGGACCCGACGGCGGCTCGAAGACCGTCACCGTGCCCGGGGCGGGCAGGAAGCCCCGGCCCGGGTCCTCGCCGTTGATGCGGAACTCGAAGGAATGACCGCGCAGCTCCGGGTCGTCGTAGCCGAGCGCCTCGCCGTCGGCGATCCGGAACATCTCGCGGACCAGGTCGATGCCGGCGACCTCCTCGGTCACCGGGTGCTCGACCTGGAGGCGGGTGTTGACCTCCAGGAAGGAGACCGTGCCGTCCTGCCCGACCAGGAACTCGCAGGTGCCCGCGCCGACGTAGCCGGCCTCGCGCAGGATGGCCTTGGACGCCCGGTACAGCTCGGCGGTCTGCTCCGGGGTCAGGAACGGTGCCGGAGCCTCCTCCACCAGCTTCTGGTGGCGGCGCTGCAACGAGCAGTCACGGGTCGATACGACCACCACGTTGCCGTACCGGTCCGCGAGGCACTGCGTCTCCACGTGCCGCGGCCGGTCCAGGTAGCGCTCCACGAAGCACTCGCCGCGTCCGAAGGCGGCCACCGCCTCCCGCACCGCCGACTCATAGAGCTCCGGCACCTCCTCCAGGGTCCGGGCGACCTTCAGCCCGCGCCCGCCGCCGCCGAAGGCCGCCTTGATGGCGATCGGCAGGCCGTGCTCCTCGGCGAACGCCACGACCTCGTCGGCGCCCGAGACCGGGTCCGGGGTGCCGGCCACCAGGGGGGCGCCGGCGCGCTGGGCGATGTGCCGGGCCGCCACCTTGTCGCCCAGGTCGCGGATGGCCTGCGGCGGCGGGCCGATCCAGGTCAGGCCCGCGTCCAGGACCGCCTGCGCGAACTCCGCGTTCTCCGAGAGGAACCCGTAGCCGGGGTGGACGGCGTCCGCGCCGGTCTCCCGGGCGGCCCGCAGGACCTTGCCGATGTCCAGGTAGCTGGTGGCCGGGGTGTCACCGCCCAGCGCGAAGGCCGCGTCGGCGGCCCGGACGTGCAGGGCGTCGCGGTCCGGGTCCGCGTAGACGGCGACGCTCGAAATCCCGGCGTCCCGGCAGGCTCTGGCCACGCGTACGGCTATCTCGCCACGGTTGGCGATGAGCACCCTGCGCATGTCAGGACGCCTGCCGGGCGTGCTGGAAGCGGTCCGCGCCGGTCTCCAGCGGGCCCAGGGAGCCGTCGAAGAAGATCAGCGGTTCCAGGCCGTGTTCGGGGACGCCCAGCTCCACCACCTCGCCGATGACGATGTCGTGGTCGCCCGCGGTGTGCACGTCGACCGTGGTGCAGGTCAGGTGGGCGAGGGCCTCGCTGAGCACGGGCAGCCCGTCCTCGGTGAAGTGGTGCGGCACGCCCTCGAAGGCGCCGGCGCCGGCGGTGGCCCGGCGTCCGGCGAAGTGCCGGGCCAGCGGCTGCTGCCGTCCGGACAGGAAGTTGACCGTGAAGCCGCCGCTCCGCTCCAGGAGCGTGTGCAGCCGGGACTGGTGGTGCAGACAGAACAGCACCAGCGGGGGTTCCAGCGAGACCGAGGTGAACGAGTTGACGGTGGTGCCGTCCGCGTCGCCGTCGGGGCCGGTGGTGATGACCGTGACGCCGGTCGTGAACAGGCCGCACACGCGGCGCAGATCCAGCGGTTCGACGGGCCGGGTCTCTTCGGCGCGGGTCAGCGACCGCGCTGCTGCGGACATGCGGATCCCTTTCTGGCTTGGCGGGGAGGAGTCAGAGGAGCTTGCGGACCTTCGCACCGGCCTTGAGGATGCCGAGCAGGAACTCGCGGCCGACGCTGTTCATCTCGGCGGGGGCCTCGACGGAGGCCCAGTAGAGGAAGCGGGCCATGGTCAGCGTGGAGGGGTAGATGAACCGCTTCTCCTCGTCCTTCCAGCCGAAGACCGGGTTGACGACCGGGGACTCCTTGAGCAGCCCGAAGACGATGTCGGCGGCCTCGTCGCCGGTGAGCGCGCCGGCCTCGTACTTCTCGCAGGTCTCGGCGGTGGTCTCCAGGATCCGCTTGAAGGAGTCGCTCTGCGGCCACCACAGGCCGGGGTGGGCCACGTTCTCCAGCTCGTCGAAGTGGCGGGTGTCGTGGTCCTTGAAGTGCTTGAGGCGGGCCCGGGTCAGCCGCATGGTGCCGGGGGTGATGAAGGAGCCCCAGACCCGGAAGACCGCGTTCCAGAGCCGGAAGTGCGAGAAGGCGATGAAGGAGCTGTTGACCAGGTCGTCGTTGTACTGGAGCAGACCCTGCTCGACGCGCTCGACGTACTCGAAGCGCTCGGCGGAGAAGTCGCCGTCCTTGAGGGCGGGGATCAGCCGGGAGGTGAGCGCGTCGACGACCTCCATGGTGTTGGACAGGCCGCGGGAGAACAGCGGGTCGAGGAAACCGGCCGCGTGCGACATCAGGCACCAGCGGTCGCCGATGGTCTGCTTGGAGGAGTACTGCAGCCGGTCGGTGGAGATCCACTCGCGGACCCGGGTGGCGCCGTCGAACTGGCGCTTGACCGCCGGGTACTTGTCGAGGAAGGACTGGAACTCCTGCTCCGGGGTGAGGTCCTTCGGCTTGGGGTAGGTGCGCTCGTCCATCGTCAGGCCGACGCTGCACAGCGGGTTGCGGGACTTGGGGTGGTTGTCGAAGGGGATGATCCAGAACCAGCCGCGTTCGATGAGGTGGTGCATCGTGCCGGTGTGCCAGTCGGCCGGCGGGCGCAGCTCCTGGGGGTGGCCGCTGACGTCGTCGAACCGCTTGATGCCGACGTAGTGGGTGAACATCGAGCGGGAGTGGTGCTTGAAGCGGGCGGTGGGCTTGTCGCGCAGGTCGAACTTGTCGGCGAGCGGGGAGCGGAAGCCGGAGGCGTCCACCAGGTACTTGGCCCGGTACCGCTCGGGCTCGGCGCCGGGGGCGGCGCTGCGGCCGAGGACGGTGACGCCGTCGTCGTCGAAGTCGACCTCGTTCGCACGCCAGTTCTGCCGGGGGGTGCAGCCGTACTTGACGGCTACGTGGAACATGAAGGAGTCGCTGTCCTGCCGGAACATGTGGCTGTTCTGGTGGAATATCTTCGGCAGAGCGAGCTGGGTGGCCTCGCGCGGGTTCGGCTCTTTTCCGACCTCGTGCTTCATGAAACCGAAGTGAGCCTTCGTGCCGAAGGTCGGGCCGATGTCGCGGGTGGAGGCCTCGACGCTCGCGAGGCTTTTCAGCTCGGGAATGTCGTGGCGTTCGGCGAGGATGTGGATCCATTCCACGAGCTGCGGGGTCATGGACTCGCCGATGGCGAAGCGCGGGTGCGCGGCGGCGTCGACCAGCAGCACCTTGGCGCCGTGCCTGGCCAGGACGGCACCGGTGACGGAGCCGGCGAGGCCCGAGCCGAGGATGATGACGTCGAAGGTCATGTCCTCGGGTGTGCGCGCCGGTTCCGGCGCGCCGTCGGTCTTCTGGGCGACCATGACTGTCTCCTTCGTCGAGGGGCGGTGCGCAACGGGAAATCAGCATGAAAAAAGGCCCCTCGCGGCCCTTCCGTAAGGAATTCGGAAGGGCGGTGCGAAGAGCCTGGGAAAGGGTCAGGAAAAGGTCCGGAAAAGGGCACGACGTATCCGCTGAATTAAGCGTGACATCCTTTGGCCAGAGGGTCAACCCCTGGCGGAAACGGATGACTTGGTGTTCTCGGCGAATGCCGGACCGGAATGCGTCGGGGCGAGGAGTTTCAGCAGGAGCTCCCGCAGTTCGTCCTCGCCGCCGGGGCCGAGCATGGCGGAGACGTCCGCGGCGAGGCCCGCGACGGCCCGGGCCACGACACCGAGCTGCTCGCGGCCGAGGTCGGTGACTTCGAGGGCGTAGCGGCGCCGGTCGTGCGGGTCCCGGCCGCGGCGCACCAGGCCCAGCTTGACCAGTTCGTCGACGAGCTGGGAGGCGGCGGGGCCGGTGATGGCGAGCAGTTCGGCGAGCCGCTGCTGGGCGATGGGCCCGAGCACGTCGAGCGCGGACAGCGGGCCGTAGTGCCGCACCCGCAGGCCGGTGCCGGCCAGCTTGTCGTCGCCGTGCTTGCGCAGCCGGTGATGGGCCTGCCCGACCAGGTACTCGGTGCCCTGCACGAGGGGCTGCGCGGACTCGGGCAGCAGCCGGCCCAGCAGCTCGTCGAGCCGGGCGGTCTCCTCGTCCGTGAGGACGGCGGTGAGCCGGGCGTCCCGCTCGGCGACCGCCCGCCGGCTGGCCTCGACGGCCTCGCGCCCCTTGTCGGTCAGGGAGAGCACGTACTGGCGCCGGTTGTCGGGGTTGCGGGTGCGCCGGACCTCGCCGCGGGCCTCCAGGCGGTCGATGACGCCGACCATGATGGTGCGGTTGATGCCGAGCCGCTCGGCGAGGTCGAGCTGGGAGTCCCAGTCGCGGCCGGTGAGCGCGTCGAGGACCAGGAAGTCGCGGGGGTCGCTGCCGCCGCCGTCGTCGGTGGCGGCGAACTGTGCGTAGACGCGGCGCAGGAGGTAGCCGATGAAGTCGGTGAGCGCGTCCGGGAGGACGCCCGGGACCTCCGCGGTCTGCTCGGTCCGGGTCACCGGACCGCGATCGTCGTCGCTCTCGTACCGCAAGACAGCACCTCCTGCCCGAGTATATCGACGGCGCCCCGACCGGTACCGGCACCGACGCGGCGCCGGTACCGGGGAACCGGCGGCCCCGCCCGGGTCGTCAGGGCGGGGCCGCCGGGGTCGGTCACAGGGCGACGGGCGGGTGCTCGGCGTCCTGGTGCTGGGGGCGGGTGCCCGGGAGGGTGGCCAGGGCCACGATCAGGGCCAGCAGGTAGAAGCCGCCGCCGAGCAGGAACCCGTACGAGTAGCCGGTGGTGAGGGCGTGCGGGACGCTGCCCGGCAGCTCGTGGTCGGTGATGGCGGTGGCCGCCGCGGCGAGGGCCGCCAGGCCGATGGCGCCGCCGATCTGCTGGGCGGTGTTGACCAGTCCGGAGGCCGCGCCGGTGGCCTGCGGGGCGACCCCGCGGACGCTGACGATGGTGACGGCCACGAAGACCATGCCGAGGCCGAGACCGGCCACCAGCTGGGCCGGCAGCAGCGCGGCCCACGGGGTCTGGCCGGGCTCGATGAAGCTGAACCAGACCATGCCGGCGGTGCCGATCAGCAGACCGAGGGCGATCACGTTGCGCTCGGGCAGCTTGGCGAGCAGCTGCGGGCCGACGCCGCCGGCCGCGATGCCCATGCCGAGGGCGAAGGGCAGGTAGGCGACGCCGGTGACCATCGGGGCGTAGCCCTTGACGAGCTGCATGTAGAGGGTGAGGAAGTAGAAGGTGGCGAGCATGCCCGCGCCGACCAGGAACATGATCAGGTTGGCGCCGACGCGGCTCTTGTCGGCGAGCACCCCGCTCGGGATCATCGGCGCCTTGCTCGCGCGCTGGATGAGGACGAAGGCGAGGATCAGGACGAGCGCGGCGCCCAGTCCGGTCAGGGTGACGCTGTCGCCGAAGCCCTTGTCGCCGGCGCGGTTGATGGCGTAGACGAGCGAGCCGAAGCCCAGGGTGGCGGTGAGCGCGCCGGGCACGTCGACCTTGCCGCGCTCGCGCTCGCCCTCGACGAGGACGCCGGTGCCGAACAGGACGGCCAGGGCGATCGGGATGTTCACGAACATCACCCAGCGCCAGCTCAGGTACTCGGTGAGCGCGCCGCCGAGCAGCAGGCCGACGACCGAACCGAGGCCGCCCATCGCGCCGTAGACGCCGAGCGCCTTGTTGCGGGCGGGGCCGGCCGGGAAGGTGGTGGCCAGCAGCGACAGGGCGGTGGGCGCGGCGATGGCGGCGCCCGCGCCCTGGATCACGCGGGCGGCGATGAGCAGTTCGCCGCTCTGGGCGAGGCCGCCGAGCAGCGAGGCGGCGGTGAACAGCACCAGTCCGGTGCGGAAGACCCGGCGGCGGCCGAAGAGGTCACCGGCGCGGCCGCCGGCCAGCAGCAGACCGCCGAAGGCCAGGGCGTAGGCGGTGACGATCCAGCCGAGGCCGGACTCGCTGAGCCCGAGGGCGCTCTGCATGCTGGGCAGGGCGACGGCGACGATCGTGTTGTCGAGGACGAGCATGAGCTGGGCCGCGGCGATCACGAGTAACGCGAGTCCGAGCTTGCCGTCCTGCTGCGGCGGGGCCGCGGCCTTGGGGACGGCCTGAGTGCGGTCTTGCAGCGACATGAGATGTCTCCGTGTCTGTCTCAGGGTTGGGGGGTGTCGGGCGGAGCGGAACCCGGGGGATCCGGTCAGCGGCTGGTGGTGGCGGTCCTGGGGGTCCAGATGGCGAGGTCCTCGTAGGCCTTGCGCCAGTCGTTCTGGTAGGCGTTGCGCAGCGGCTCGGGCATCTTGCCGAGGATGTGCGCGACCTTCGCGGCGTCGATGTCGTCGAGCATCCAGGGCAGGTAGCGGGCGGAGTCGTCGCCGATCCGGGTGCGCTGTTCGGCGGAGAAGTCCTGCCACTGCTCCTGGGAGAGCGTGATGTCCATCAGCTGCAGCGCGTCCCGCTCCTCGTGGTCGAGGTGGGCGCCGAGCCGGGTGTAGAGGGTGTCGGTCAGGCCGGTCAGGCGCTCCAGGCCGGAGTCGCGGTCGGCGAGGGCGGCGTCGATGTCGGCGAGCAGCGGGTCGATGACGCCGTGCTCGGCCTCCATGTCGGCGAGCAGCGCCAGTTCGGAGTCCTGGCCGGCCAGCGCGGTCTCCATGACCGGCCAGATCTTCACGTCCTCGGAGGTGTGGTGGACGGTCAGGAACTTCTTGAAGAGCTCCCAGCCGACCGCGGTGCTCAGTACGTGCCGGGGGTCCTCGTCGACCCGCGCGGTGATCCGGGCGATCCGCTCCAGCTCGCGGCGGAGCGCGTCGTGGATGGCGAACATCATCGTCATGTCGAGGTTCTTGAAGTCCTGGCTCATCGTTCTCTCCCTCACTGCCTCACTGCTGCGTCGTACTGCGAGAGTATCGTCAACTCGCTTATCTATCAAGCTTCCAACTAGCAACCTTCCAACCATCAGGGTCAGAACTGTTCGCCGGTCGGCGGCTGACGCCGCTGCCCCGCCCGCAGGCGCAGGTCAGCGGGTTCTCGCGATCTCCAGAGCGGGTTCGTCCTGGCCGGTTCCGGCCGTCTCCCGCTCGGGCTCCTCGTCGATCCCCTTGCGGATCCGGGTCAGCGCCGGGGTGGTCATGGCCGTGGTGAGCAGCGCCATCAGCACGAGGACCGTGAACAGCTCCGGCCCGATGACCCCGAGACCGAGCCCGATGTTGAGCACGATCAGCTCGGTCAGGCCACGGCAGTTCATCAGCGCGCCCAGCGACATGGAGTCCCGCCAGTCCCGGCCGGAGAGCCGTGCGGCGAGCGTGCCGCCGCCCCACTTGCCGGCCACGGCGACGGCGAGCACGGCCCCCGCCCACAGCCACTGGGTACCGCTGCCGCCGAGCAGCCCCACGTCGGTCTTCAGACCGGTGCTGACGAAGAACAGCGGCAGCAGCACCGGCACCGCGAAGGCCCGCATCCGGGCCGCGGTGACCTCGATCCGCCGGCTGCCGCGCGGGGTGGCCACGCCGAACAGGAAGGCGCCGAACAGCGCGTGCACCCCGATCCGGTCGGTGGCGAACGCGGCCAGGCTCAGCCCGCTGAACAGCACCACCAGCACGACCGTGTCGGCGTACCGGCGTTCCGCCCGCGCGGCCCACCTGGCCAGCAGCGGCCGTACGACGAGGAACATCACGGCGGCGAAGGCGAGCGCGTACCCGGCGGTGGTCAGGGCCTCCAGCGGCGAGTTGCTCTTCGTCACCGCCACCACCGCGGCCAGCAGGCACCAGGCGCTGACGTCGTCCACGGCCGCGCTGGCCATGGCGAGCGCGCCGAGCCGGGTCCGGTACAGGCCCCGGTCGGTCAGGATGCGGGCCAGCACCGGGAACGCGGTGATGCTCATCGACACTGCGATGAACAGCACGAACGGCAGCTTCTCGGTGCCGGAGGGGGCGAACTCGCCGTACATGCCGAGGGCGAGCAGCGTGCCGAGGAGCAGCGGCAGCGCGATCCCGGCCTGGGACACGGCGACGGCCGTTCTGCTGTGGCCGCGCAGCGACTTCAGGTCGAGTTCGAGTCCGACGAGGAACATGAACACGAGCAGGCCGATGTTCCCGAGCACGCCGATGTAGGGCAGCGCCGACTGCGGGAACAGCCACGTCTGGGCACCGGGCCAGAGCCAGCCCAGCAGGGACGGGCCGAACAGGATGCCGACGAGTATCTCGCCGACGACCGGGGGTTGCCCGAGCCGTCTGAGCAACTGGGCGCCGGCCCGGCAGGCGAGGATCACCACGGGCACGGCGACGAGAAGAGGGGTGAGCGGATCGGGGGCGACGGCAGCCATCGCGTCTCCTTTGAAAGAGGGGGACCTCGTCCTTCTTGGGGGCGCGGGGAACTGCGCGATCAGCCACGACGGCGCCGCAGCCGCCCGACAACCGCACCCGGCACGGCGATGCGCAGGAAGTGCCGCGATCCGTGCTGGACCGGCCGCAGGTCCGATGTGGCTGGTCGCGCAGTTCCCCGCGCCCCTGATGGGGCGCGTTATCGGCGCCGGAACTCTCAAGTGCCGTAGGGACGCGCCGCCTTGGCGTCGCGCAGTACCGTCGCCCACCACATGAGCTGGTCCAGCATCAGCTTGGCCGCGGACTCGGCCCCGTCGGCGTCGGCCGCGAAGCGGCCCTCCGCGTCGTAGTGCTCCAGCACCCGCGGGAACGTCACGACGTCCTTCATCCCCACGCAGTGGAACTCGGCGAAGATCTGCCGCAGATGCTCGATCGCCCGCACCCCGCCCGCCATGCCGAGGCCGTAGCCGACGAACCCGACCGGCTTGGCCTGCCACTCGGTCTGGAAGCTGTCGATGAGGGTCTTCAGCGGCCCCGGAACACTCCGGTTGTACTCCGGTACGACGACCACGTACGCCTCCGCCCCGCCCAGCCGGGGCCGCAGCGCCACCGCCCGCGGGTCGGCCTCGTCGAGGCTCGCCGGCAACAGGTGCTCGGCCACGTCGACGACGTCCAGGACCAGGTCGTCGCGGCGGGCGGCGACCCGCGCGAACCAGCCCGCGACGTCCGGGGCGAGCCGCCCGTCGCGGGCCGACCCGACCAGCAGCGCCACCCGGACCGGCCGGGTGACCAGACCGGCGGCGGTCACGGCCGGGCCGCCCGCAGCCGCGCCGGTTCTGCGACCGGTGTCAGCGCGAGGAACTCGGTGGCCTCGACGCGGGAGAGGATCCGCCGGGTCAGGGCGGGCATCTTCGTCGTACCGTCGTCGGTGAAGACCACCGGCGCGGTGACCCGGATCCGGCGGCCGCGCGTGGTGATCTCGCAGCCGCCCGCCGCCAGCACGTTCTTGACCCAGTCGGAGCCGGGCCCGTACGGCAGTGTGATGACGATGTCCGCGCCGCGCCGGAACAGCTTGACGGGGGTGGCGAACTCGCGCCCCGACTTGCGGCCGCGGTGGTGCACCTTCCCGAAACCGGGCAGCCGGCTGAACAACGGCCCGGCGAAGTGGTTGGCGAACCGCCGGTTGAAGCGGGCGACTTTTCTGTCGATCGGCATGTCTCAGGTCCCTCCGTAGGGCACTTCGGTTCCATGGCGGCGGGGGGCGGCCCCCCCCCCCCCCCCCCGGGGGGGGGGGGGCCCCCCCGGGGGGGGGGCCCCCCCGGGGGGGGGGCCCCCCGGGCCCCCGGCCCCCCCCCCGCCCGCCCCCCGGGCCCCGAATTTA
>NZ_JBIAVV010000003.1:0-454761 GCF_042894765.1 Streptomyces sp. NPDC001507 | reverse complement strand
CCCGTCTTTTTTTCGGGTGCATTTTTTGTGGCGGGGGTCGTGCGTCGGCCCCCTGGTGTCGGGCGGGGGGGGGGGGGGGGCCCGCCCCCGCCCCCCCCCCCCCCGGGGGGGGGCCGCCCCCCGCGGCCGGGCGCGGCTCAGGCCGCGGGCTTGCCCGCCGGAGTCAGCGGGCCGACCGGCTTGCCGCCGGACTGGAGGAACTTCTGCAGGGCGAAGTTGTCGACGATGCCCCAGCGCTCGGCGATCCGGTCGCCCTCGAAGCGGAACCAGATGATCGCCTGGTGCTGCACCTGCAGTCCGGTCGGCTGGATGCCGATGAACGGGCCGGTGTGGCGGCCGTGCATGACCCAGCGGATGGCGGCCTTGTCGCCCATCGATATGAAGTCGAGGATCTCGTACTTGATGTCGCTGAACGCGGACTGCTGGATCCGGATGGTGTGCTTGAACGCCTCCGGGCCGCGCATGGAGTCGTCGTGGCTGCCGTGGTTGCGGAAGTCGGCGGTGAGGTAGCGGTCGGCGGCCGCCAGGTCGCCGAGGTCGAGGCCCTCGTGGAAGACCTTCTCGATCAGTTCCTTCTGCTGGTCCGCGGTGAGCGTGGTCGGCATGGGTGGGTTCTCCTTGGCTGAAGTGAGCGTGTTTCCTCGGGTGTCGAGGGTCTGCCGGTCGACCTGGGTCACTCCCCTGGGCACGGCGCCGGTCGTCCACACGATCCGCAGCCGCAGCCGCTCGAACCGCCAGCCGCCGGGGGTGCGCCGGGCCGTTCCGGTGAAGCGGCCGCCGAGCTGGAAGTACCGGGTGGGGTCCGGCGGCAGCGGCGAGCCGTGGTGCACGTGGGAGGCGATCAGGCTCCAGCTCAGTTCGGCCCGGTCGCCGTCGACGTCGACCTGGGTCTCCGAGCCGTGGTGGTGGGTACGGCCCCAGCGCGCCATGATCTCGGTGGTGAAGCCGGCCACCCCGGCGAGGCCCCGGTGGCTGCCCACCGGGAACGTCATCTCGATGTCCTCGGTGAACAGGGACCTCGCCCAGGTCTCGTCGAAGCCGCCCTCGTCGAGGCCGGCCAGATAGCGCCCGGCCAGGTCCGTGAGGCTCAGCACGTCGGTGAGCCGGGCGACCTCGGCCGTCATGACACCCGGCGCGCTTCGGTCCGGGCGTCCGTCGCGTAGATCACGACGTCGTCGGGGCCGTGCACGACGGCCTTGCCCTCGCCGGTGAGCGCGTCGCCGTCGTGCCGCGCGGTGATGTCGATCTGGATGTACGCGGCCCGGTGGCCGTTGGGGCTGATCTGGGTGACGTCGAGGTTGAAGTCCTCACGCAGGGAGAACTCCAGCGAGTCGTCGCCGGTGACGGTCCAGGCGCCGGTTCCGGTGCTCTTGCGCGTGGTGACCGAGAGCGAGCCGTCCGGGGCGAAGGCGACGGTGTACTCGTCCACCTCGCCGTCGTGCGTGACCGTACCCGTCCATTGTCCGACGGGTGTCCAGGTGGAAACAGGCATCGACCACACTTCCTCAAGTCGGGGCGGAGGGAAAACAAAAAATCCGCGCCCCGGTCGGGGCACGGATTCGGGATGGACGCCACGGGCTCGAATGCAGAAGCCCGCAGGAAGCGCCGCCGCCGTCAGGGCATGGGGGCGCCGAAAAGAGTGTGACACCTCTGTTCGGATGCGTCAACTTCCCTTTGAATGAAGCGAGTTGATAATCAGGGCGGGTAACCGAAGAAGCCCCCGCGGCCGGGGGGACGGGCCGCGGGGGCTGCTTCGCACCGGATCCCCGCACGGATCCGGTTTCTTGCGGGTGATGGTCGGTGAATTCCACGCGGCAGCGCGGAGTTACTCGAATTCACTGCGGCCGCGGGGTCTCGCGCCGGCTATTCGGTCTCGCTTCCGCGCGCCAGTGCGAACAGTTCGTCGAGGTCGTACTCGGCCCGCCGGGGGCCGCCGTGGCGGGTGAGTTTGCCGCGGCTGGCCCATTTGCGGATGGTCGCCTGGGTGACGCCCATCGCGAGGGCCGCCAGTTCCGTCGGAACCGTGCGCGGCTTCGCCGCCGCGGACGACGTCCCGCCGTCACCGTCTCCCGTGCCCGTCATGTCGTCACCGCCTCCCGCGCCCGGTTCGCGACCAGCAGCCACTGGCGCGGCGGCAGCGCGTGCCCGGCGTCGCAGGCGACCTGGTCCGGCACCCGGTCGCCGCCGTCCGCCGGCAGGATGCCGTAGAGCGTTCCGGCGCACTCCGGCCGGGTGCAGGCGCCGAGGGCGAACCGGCGTACCGGGCCGGGGCCGAGCAGGTGGCCGAAGTCGGTGAGGAGTCCGGCGAGTTCCTCGTCGAGGTCGGCGCCCGCCGGGTGCCCCGCGAACCAGGGCAGCTGCCCGCGCAGGAACCCGACCAGCGCGGGCACCCCGCGACCCGCGGGCCGGGCGCCGGTGCGCTCGTCCACGACGAGCCGCGCCCACAGCGCCATGACCTCGGCCGCCCGGGCCCGCAGGGCCAGCGCCCGCTCGTCGAGCACGATGCCGACGGTGGCACGGCTGCCGCTCACCCGCTCGCGCAGCACCGGCGCCCCGGGCGCCAGCGCCTGGTCGCTCTCCCGGTACAGGTCGAGCAGGGTGCGCAGGCCGCCGTCGATCCGGTCCAGGCAGCGGACGCAGATCCGTCCGCAGCGCCTGCGGCAGTCGCGGCTGACGTGGTCGTCCGTGAGTCGCTCCGGCTCTTCCATTCGGATCCCCCGAATCCTCGGTCCGTGTGGAACTGCGTCCAGTCTCACGGGGGCGGCCGGCCGCTTCAACGGACGGCGGTTCAGGCTTCCCACAATCCTCCGCAGCTCTGTCAGCGGAGTGTCAAACCTGTGTCAACTGGCCGGATTTGAGCCCTTTTACAAACAGACCTGTCTGATTGAGGACGCGTCCGGGACTCCGCTCACCGCGCATGTTTCCGGACATCCACCCCTGCCGCCAGGGACGTTGGGATCCTGTGGAGATCATGCGGAGGTGGACCACGACCGGGGTCCTCCCGCGAAACAGGCATGGTTGTATGATTCTTACCACCATTGGCACCGGTGCCCGCAGGGAGTGCACGTACCGGGCACACTGCTGGCAGGGAAGGCGGGTACGACCTGATGCAGGCGCGATCCGAGCACACGCGTCAGGCTCTCGTCCATGCCACCGCCGAGCTCATCGCGGACGGTCGGCTGTCCGACGCGGGACTGGTCAACATCTGCCGCCGGGCCGGGGTCAGCCGGGGGGCGCTCTACCACCACTTCGCCTCCACCACCGCGCTGACCGCGGCCGTGTACGAGGAGGCGAGAGCGCGGGTGGAGGCGCTGACCGAGGAGGCCTTCGCGGGGCCGCCGGCGGACGCGCCCAAGCGCTTCCTGTTCGCGCTCGGCGAGGCCATGCGCACCGAGAAGGTCGTCCGGGCGGGCATGCAGCTGGCCGCGGACGGCTCGGCCGGACCGCCCCGGCTGCGCGACGACCTGCTCGCCGCGGTCCACGAGCGGGTGGCGGAGGCGCAGAAGGAGTCCGCGGAGCAGGCCGAGGACCTCGCCGACCTGGCGGTGGTGATGGCCGCGGGCATCGAGACCCTCGGGCACACCGACCCCGGCTGGTGGGACGGCGAGATCACCCAGCGCCTGTGGCGGCTGCTGCGCCCGCTGTTCGACCGGGACCGGCCGCCGGGCCGGGGCGGCGAGCGCAGGATCTGAGAGCGGGCCGGTCACTCCTCGGGCGGCGTCGTGCGCAGCCGCCCGACCAGGCCCGGCGTGGCGAGTCCTGGCAGCAGGAACTTCCACAGGACGCTGGTGCGTTCGGGCAGGTCGGCGCGGCCGGTGTAGGCCTGGGACATGATCTGCAGTCCGGTGAAGGAGCCGACGATCAGGGAGCTCACCTCGCGCACGTCCACGCCCGGCAGGATCTCGTCCCGCTTCTCGGCCTCCTGGAGCAGCGTCAGGATGGTGTCCATGGACTGCTCGTACGTGGTCTGCGGCGGGCAGTCGAACGACGTCTGCTCCGTCGTCAGCCGCACGCTCGCGCGCAGCACCGCGTCGTGCTGCAGGCGCCGGGCGAACTCCAGGGTCAGGTCGATCACCGACTGCAGCCTGATCGGCCGTTCGGGCACTTGCAGGGCCTCGGCGTGGGCCTGCACCAGGGCCAGCGCGATGGCTTCCTTGGAGGGGAAGTGGTGGTAGAGGGACCCTCGGGTGAGTCCGGTGCGGGCCAGGATCTCGTTGGTGCTGGCGGCGTCGTAGCCGCGCTCGTCGAAGACCTGGGCCGCCGCCTCCAGGATCGACCGCCGTGACCGCTTGCCGCGTTCCTGCTGAGCCATGCCAGATCCTTACGCTCTCCCGCTGAATTCAACAGACTGGTCTGTATCGTAAGCCGCACAGGCGGCCTACGGTCAGTACCGCGGCGGGAGTTGTCAGAAAGCGGTTCCCAGGCCGTGCGCCGGGACCGGGCGTGACCTGGGATAACGCGGGAGAGGGCTAGGGACTGCCGATCCGGAAACCGACCCCCCGGACGGTGACGATCCAGGCACTGGAGCCCATTTTTCCGCGCAGGGTGCCCACATGGGTGTCGACCGTGCGGCCGCGCGGCGACCACGCGTCGTCCCACACCTGGGCCATGATCTGACGGCGCGGGATCACCGTGCCGGGCTGCGAGGCCAGCAGGTGGAGGAGGTCGAACTCCTTGCGGGTCAGGTCGAGGGGCCGCCCGTCGAGCATGGCCGTGCGGGCGCCCGGATCGATGCGCAGCGGCCCGTGGGTGACGACCCGGCCGGCCGCCGGCTCGTCCGCCGGCCGGACCCGCACCCGGCGCAGCACCGCCTCCATCCGGGCCAGCAGCTCCCGGAAGCCGTACGGCTTGACGAGATAGTCGTCCGCACCGGCCTGCAGGCAGAGCACGCAGTCGAGTTCCGAGCCGCGCGCGGTCACGGCGATGATCGGCAGGTCGCTGACCGCCCGGATGCCGCGGCACACCTCGAGGCCGTCGAGGTCGGGCAGGTCGAGGTCGAGCAGGACGAGGTCGGCCTCGCGGTGGCCGCGCAGCGCCTGGGCGCCGGTGGTCGCGCCGTGGGTGGCGTAGCCGTGCCGGGCCAGCCCCTGCAGGAGGGGGTCGGCGGCCCGCGGGTCGTTCTCGACGACCAGGACGTGCAGCGCTCCCGGGCGGGGCGCGCCGTACGCGGGGGCCGGGTGGGCCGGGCGTGCTGCCGAGTGGCCGGCCGGGTGACCGGCCGGGACGAGCGGGCCGTGCGAGCGGTGGCGCCGCGGCGACGGCGCCACGAGGTCCGCGTACTGGCGGTTCATCTGCTCCCCCTGAGGCACATCCACGTCATCTCGGACTGCGGGTTCACCACCAGACCGTACCAAACAGACTTGTCTGATTGTCAACTGCCCAGACCGAGAGGCGCGCCGCCCGCGCCACCCTCTAACGCCCCCGTCGTGAGCTGCGATTTCGTCGGAATACCGGACAAGTGGGAGGTCAGACTCCGTTAAGTCGCCCCACGGAAAGACTTGACCAAGAGCTACGTATCTCCGATGAACCATACAACCTTGTACGTTTCATGATGACAATACCGGCATAACGGACCGTTGACATCGATGGCAAGCCCTCAAGCCCTCCCGACTCGCCCAAGAAATGGCTTCGCCCCTTGCAGAACCGGACCGACCTGTCTGTATCTTGTGGGGCAGAACGTCGGCCACGGGGGGTGACAGCCGGCGTACGGCTTGTTGCCCCCTCCTTCCCGTCACACCGACACAGGAGCGCTGCACATGCCGCACCTCACCGACCGGGCCATCGCCCCGAAGCCCCTGCTTCCCGGACTGACCACCACTGTGCCGCGTGAGTACGTCCACCGCGCGGCGGTCTCCGAAGTCCTGCTCACCGGCTGGGAGCGCGACGAGTCCCCGGGCGCCGACGGCTTCGACGGCTTCGTCGTCCGGGCCCAATGGCCGCGCAGCCACGCGCTGTTCGCCCCCGACGGCGGATACCAGGACCCGATGCTGCTGATCGAGTCGATCCGCCAGATCGGATCCCTGCTCGCCCACGCCGAGTTCGACGTGCCGTTCGGCTACCAGTTCCTCATGTCTGACATGTCCGTGGCAGCCGAGCCCGACCTGCTCGTCGCGGACGCGGTCCCCACCGACGTCGAGATGCACGCGGTCTGCCGGGACGTCGTCCGCCGCGCCGGCCGGCTGCGGGAGATGCGCTACGACGTCACCGTGGTCCGGGAGAACGGGGCCCGCGCCACCGCCTCGGCCGCGTTCCGCTGCATGAGCCCGGACGTGTACCGGCGCATGCGCGGGGAGCGCCCCACCACCACCGACCGCACCCCGCCGCCGGCCCTCGACCCGGCCGCCGTGGGCCACGCCACCGCCCGGCACGTCGCGCTGTGCGAACCCGCGCCCGGCACCCGGGGCAGATGGGAACTGCGGGTCGACACCGCGCACCCGACCTACTTCGACCACCCGGTCGACCACATACCCGGCATGTTCCTCCTGGAGGCGGCCCGGCAGGCCGCGCACGCCCGCACCGGGGCACCCTGCGCCCTGCTGCTCGGCACCCGCAGCGAGTTCACGCGGTACGCCGAACTCGACGCGCCCTGCTGGATCACCGCCGACCCCGAACCTCACGGCGACCGGGGCGACCTGCTGGTGCGGGTGCGCGGCAGCCAGCGGCAGGAGACGGTCTTCACCGCCGAACTCGTCCTGCGGCCCCGTGTCCGCTGACCCCGACCGCTCCCCGGGAGTCTCCCCGTGCCCATCCTTCTCATCACCGGCGCGTCCGGGTTCGTCGGGGCCCACGTGACGCGCGAGGCACAGCGCCGGCGGGCCGAGCTCAGGCTCATGAGCCACCACCGGTCCCTGCCGCGGTCCTGCTCCGGGGCCCGGACCGTGCACGCCGACCTCACCGACCCCCGCTCGCTGCGCGGGGTGTGCGACGGGGTCGACGTACTCCTGCACTGCGCGGCACAGATCGGCGGCAGTGCCGCGGCCAACGAGGCGGTCAACGCGCGTGGCACGGCAGCGCTGGTCGCCGAGGCGCGGCGGGCCGGAGTGCGCCGGATCGTCCAGCTCAGCACGGCGTCGGTGTACGGCCGCGGCACCTTCCGCGGTCACCGGCCCGAGGAGCTCACCCGCAATCCGGGCTCCGTCACCTCCCGCACCCGCGCGGCGGCCGAGGACGCGGTGCTCGCGGCCGGCGGCGTGGTGCTCCGGCCCCATCTGGTCTTCGGAGCGGGGGACCTGTGGGTCGGCCCGACCCTGGCACGACTGCTGCGGGTCCTGCCGGGAGTGGTGGCCGGCTGGCTGTCACGGGCGTCGGTCATCGGCGCGCCTGACCTGGCCCGGCTGCTGGTCGCGACCGCGCTGGCGCCGGACGGGGTCCTGACCTCGCGGGTCTACCACGCCGCGGATCCGGCTCCGGTCACCGTGGGCAGTGCGCTGCGGGCGGTCGCCGGCTGTGCGGGGATCGACTGGCCGCGTGACAACCTCACCGTCGAGGGGGCCAAGGCGATCCTCGCGGCGAAGGGGGTTCCGCCGGGCACGCTCGACATCCTCACGACGGACCACTTCTTCGCGGCCGACGCGCTCTGGGCGGATCTCGGTCAGCGGCCGGGGGGTGGCTTCGAGACGTGGTTCGGCCGCGCCGAACCGTGGTACCGCTCCATCCTTGCGACGAACTGACGTTCCGCCCGGCACCCGCTGCGCCCGGTACCGGGTCCGGTGGCCCCACCCACCGGACCCTTTTGCGCCGCCCTGGTTTCCGGGCGGCGTTTTTTGTGCGAGGAATCGCTGTGCGCCAACGGGCGTGCCAGGACGCGTCGTTGGGCGGCTGCGGGTGGATTTCGGCTGGTCGCGCAGTTCCTCCCCCAGCCTTCGGCCGGGGGTACCCCCAGCGCCCCTGACGGGGCGCGTTGGAGTCGCCGGTACGGTGAAGCAATGCTTCTTCGCTGTGCTGTGATCGACGACTTTCAAGGGGTGGGCGGGGAGTTCGGGGACTGGGCCTCGCTCGCCGGTCAGGTCGAGGTGGTGTCGCTGCGGGAGCATCCCGCGGACGAGGACGAACTCGTCGCGGCTCTCGCCGGCTTCGACATCGTGGTGACCCTGCGCGAGCGCGTCGCCTTTCCCGGTTCGGTGCTCGGGCGGCTCCCCCGGCTGCGGCTCCTGATCGCCTCCGGGATGCGCAACAGCGTCATCGACTACGCGGCCGCCGAGGCACACGGGATCACGGTGTGCGGGACGCAGAGTTCCTCGGCGCCGCCGGTCGAGCTGACCTGGGCGCTGCTGCTGGGACTGGCCCGTGGGCTGGTCCAGGAGAACGCGGCGCTGCGGGGCGGCGGGCCCTGGCAGTCCACCGTCGGCGCCGATCTGCACGGGCGCCGGCTCGGGCTGCTCGGCCTGGGGAAGATCGGCGGCAAGGTCGCTCAGGTGGGGCTCGCCTTCGGCATGCACGTCAGCGCCTGGAGCCAGAACCTCAGCAAGGAGCGCGCCGAGGAGGTCGGCGTCGGTCTCGCGCCGAGCAAGGAGGACCTGCTCGCCACCAGCGACTTCGTCTCCGTCCACCTGGCGCTCGGCGACCGCACCCGGGGGCTGCTCGGCGCCGCCGAACTCGCCCTCCTCAAGCCCACCACCTACCTCGTCAACACCTCCCGCGCGGCGATCGTGGACCAGGACGCGCTGCTCGCCGCGCTGCACGAGGGCCGGATCGCGGGCGCCGGCGTCGACGTCTTCGACACGGAGCCGCTGCCCGCCGGCCACCCGATGCGCACCGCGCCCCGGCTGCTGGCCACCCCGCACCTCGGTTACGTCTCCCACGCCAACTACACGACGTACTACGGCCAGGCCGTGGAGAACATCCGGGCCTTCCTGGCCGGCGCCCCGGTACGGCGGCTGCCTCAGGGAATGTCCTGACTCCGGCCCTTGGAGTGATCGTCCGCTGATCGGCGTGACCAGCCGCAGGTCGGGGCGTTGAACGGGGAGTGCGGCGGCTGGTCCTGCCGCCGCACTCCCCGAGCAACAAGAAGGAGAACGTGATGTCTCGCATCGCGAAGGCCGCCGTCGTAGCCCTCGGCACCGGCGCTGTGGTGATCGGCGGGGCCGGCCTGGCCCTGGCCGACGCGGGTGCCAACGGCGAGGCCGTCAGCTCGGCCGGCGTAGTGTCCGGCAACGTCATCGAGGTCCCGGTCAACATCCCGGTGAACGTGTGCGGCGACACCGTCGACGTGATCGGTCTGCTGAACCCGGCGTTCGGTGGCGCCTGCGGCAACGGAGGCCACCTCAAGAGCGGTGACGGCAAGAACGGCGGCTACGGCTCCTGAGCCACCACCCGCGAGGAGCCCCGGCGCCCTGGGCGCCGGGGCTCTTCCCGTGTCCGGGGCCGGATCAGGCGTACCGGTAGATCCGGCTCACGTCCTCCAGCGACTCGGGGGTGACGTCCCACGGCGGCAGCTTCCCGCCGCGGGCGACGATCCGGTCGTGCTGCGGGTCGCCGGGGCCCGGCGGCTGCGCCGGCAGGTAGCGCCGCCCGCGGTGCCGGGACTTCCAGCGCTCCCACTGGAGGTCGACGAAGGCGTGGTGGAACCAGAAGACGGGGTCGTTGACGGAGGCGCCGCCGAGCATGGCCCCGCCGACCCAGCGGTGCACCCGGTTGTGGTTGTGCCAGGACGCCTTGCCGCTGCCGGTCCCCCAGCCCTCCAGCCGGTTGCGGAATCCCCGGGTGACCGTCGAGTCCCACGGCGGGACGTCGTAGGCGGGGTCGGCCAGCGCCCGGTCGAGTTCGGCCCGCGCGGGCAGGTCGATCGGATCGCGGGCCCGGCCCAGGTCCCGGGCGAGGAACTCGCCGTCGGTGAAGCCCTCCGTGATGGTCCAGTGCCCCGCCGCATAGGCGAACGGGCCGGTCATCACCTGCTGGTCGCGGGCCCGGCCGTTGCCACCGAGCAGATCCTTCGTCCACGGCACACCGGACGCCGAACGGTCCCTCGTCCAGTCCCAGTACGGCACCGTCACCGACCCGTCGACCCGGCGCAGGGCCTGCTCCAGGTCGAGCAGGAAGCGGCGGTGCCAGGGCAGGAAGGAGGGCGCCATGTGGGCGGCGCGCAGTCCGTCCTCGCCGTCGGGGGTGTAGTACTCGATGTGCGTCCGCACGAACTCGTCGTACTCGCCGCGCCGTTTGACCTCCAGGAACGCCTTCACGAGCCGCCCCCGCTCGGCGGCCGTCAGCCTGCTGACGTCCTTACGCACGTACGCCATGGTCTCCCCCCATGTGCATGTGGCCAGGCGCCGGATCGCGCAGCCGCTGCCCGGGACCCATCTCGTCGACGGCCCCGCGGGTCGCCGCCAGCGGGGTCGGGTACGAGCTGTAGTGGTCCACCATGCTGAGCCAGCTGCCGTCGGCCCGCCGCATCAGATGCAGCGGCCGGCCGTCCACGGTGACCTGCCACTCGCCGCCGTCGACGGCCCGCTCGGCCGCCGGTACCAGAGCACCCCGGATGCGGCGGCCCCGGTAGGTCTCGTCGAAGGAGGTGCCCGCGGGCGCCCCGGCCAGGGGCGCGGGGCGGGAGGCGGCGACGACCGGGGCGAACGCCAGGGCGGCCACGGAGGCGAACAGCCCCCGCGTCAGCTCGCGCCGCGTCCGTCTGCCCGTCCCGGCTCTGCCCGGCTGCCCGGCTCCCGGCTCCGCGCCCACCGCCACACCACCGACTCCGACTCCGACTCCGACTCCGACTCCGACTCCGACTCCGACGACCATGCCCACTCCTCGTACGGTTCACCGACCACTGTCGGTACCGGTAACCGTCCAAGGGGGCGCCCGGTCACCACCGCGCCGCCGTCCGGCGCGGGACCGGGCCGAAAGGGCCGTACCCGAGGGGGGTTTACCGGCCGGTGCCGGAGCCGGCGCCCAGCTTGCCGCCGACGACCGTCTGCAGGACCGGGGCGAGCACCCCGACCTCGGGCATCTTCAGGTGCGGCACGCCGTAGTGCTGCGGGTCGGGCGCGCTGAGGGGCGCGTCCAGCGCCAGACCGGGGGTGAGGGTGCGCAGGTCGGAGGCGGGGAGGTCGATGCCGACGTGGTCGAAGCCGGCGCCGAAGGCACGCGGGAGCGGCACGCTGAGGCCGACGCCGGGCAGCTGGCCGTTCATCGGCACCCGCGGCAGCGCGCCCTCCGGGATGAGCCGGCCCTCGACGTAGCGGGGCCCCTCGGGGACGCCGGGGATCAGCAGCGGCAGCTCCATGCCGAGCTTGGGCATCTCGATGCCGAGGGACTTCTCGACACCGTCCAGCGGCACGGGGACGGGGACCCCGTCGGTCGCGGCGGCGGGCGTGGCGGCCGCGCCCATGGCGACGGCGACGCCCGCGACGACGACGGCAAGGGTTCCTCGGGTGGTCGGCTTCATGTCAGGTACGGGCCTTTCGGGATACGAGAGGAGCGACGTCCGTACCGGGTAACGAGCCGGAATCGGCATCAGTTCACAATTCGCCCGGGTGCAGCATTAGTCGGCTGTACGCCAGTCCGCACTCGTCCGCTCCTCCGGAAATACGCCCCTCCGGTATTCCGCTCCTCCGGTATTCCGCTCCTCCGGTAGTCCGCTCCTCAGGTAGTCCGCTCCTCCGTTATTCCGGCGTTCCGTTGTTCAGCTCGTCCAGAAGTCCCACCATCGGGTCAGGACGAGCATGCCGACGACCCCGGTGTGCAGCACCGGCAGCAGCCAGGTGAACTCGCCGAGGAACTCCCGCAGCGGGCGCGGCGCGGGCAGGAACCGCCGGCGTACGGCGAAGGCGGTGACGTACCAGAACAGGACGATGGTGGCCACCCAGGCCTGGCAGCACCACAGGCACAGCGCGCCGATCCGGTACAGCGACTCGAACTGCAGCCAGGACACGAATCCGACGCCGAAGGCGCAGCCGGCGTCGAAGGTCAGCCAGTACCAGGCGGGGAAGCGGGCGCCGGCCAGCAGGCTGGTGCCGACGCAGATCACCACGGCGTAGGCCACCAGGCCCAGCATCGGGTTGGGGAACCCGAACGCCGAGGCCTGGGCACTCTTCATCACGCTGCCGCAGGACACCACCGGGTTCAGGCTGCACCCGGGCACGAAGTGCGGGTTCTCGAGGAGCTTGAACTTGTCGAGGGTGATGACCCAGGAGGCCAGCAGCCCGGCCGACCCCGCGACCAACGTCAGCAGCGCGAACCCCCGCCCGGCCCCCACGGCCTGGGCCATCAGCCGCGCAGGCTGCGGGCCGGCAGGACAACGTGCGCGGCGGCGGTCAGGGTCTCCTCGGCCCCGGCGAAGTCCCGCAGCGCCTCGGGGTCGACGGGCCTGCCGGGTTCGCCCTCGGGCCACGGGCGGGTGGTGAACACCAGGTAGGCATACCCGCGTTCGCCGACCGCGGCGAGCCACTCCGCCGGCGCGGGGCACTGGGCGTTGAGCGGGGCCAGGCTGAGGACGGCCTGGCCGGCCTCGACGAGCAGGGTGACGGGCAGGCTGGGCCGGGCGGTGCCGTCGACGAGGTCGCCGCCCACCGGCAGCCCGTTGTTCGCCAGCAGCGCCTCGACCGCGGCCGCGGTGGCCTCGGGACCGCCCTCGGCGTCACCGAGGGAGTAGGCCAGCAGATAGGGCATGTCGCCGCCGTCGGGGGCCTCACCGCTCCAGGCCAGCACGACGAGCGTGCCGAGGTCGGCGAGGCGGAGCGGGCGGGTTTCGCTTGGGGTTGAGGTCACCGCGCGACCCTACCGACGGGCCGTGCGGCGGCCGGGTGCCCGCTCACCCGGTCGGCGGACGCCCGCCGGACGGGCCACACGAACGAGGGACACCCCTCGGTGTCCCTCGAACACTCCCGGCCCGGCCCGTCCCTCGCCGGCTCAGCCCTGCAACGGCAGGCCGCCCAGCAGCGGGTTGTGCTGGTTGAGGGCCCCGGCCGCGGTCTTGACCGTGTTGAGCGGGGAGCGCTTGTTCTCGGTGTCGAGCGCGTTCGACTGGTGCCGCAGCGGCATCGCCTGGTTCAGGTCCAGGCCGTCCTTGGTGATCGTGTTCACCGCACCGTTGAGGCTGGTGGGCGTGAGGTCGGCGGTGTTGTAGGCGAACGCGGGCGCGGCGACGCCGACGAGGGCCACGGAACCTGCGGCGACGGCGACGGCCTTCAGCGACTTCATCATGTTCCTTTCTTCGGCGACTTTCGGCAACGCAAGCCGCCCGGGGGAATCCGACGTCATGTCCAACGACGTCCCGGCGGACCGGAAACCCCGTTTTCGGAAGACATATGAGATCCCGAAGGCGCCGGCCGGGCCGGGCGCGTCCGGTGGACGGCCGGGAAAAACACCGGCCGGCCGTCCGCACGCGGGGTGCGCGGGCAGACGGCCGGCCGAAGGGAACAGTCGCTGCGTCAGCCGTTGACGCAGGTGTTGGCGAAGCCGGGGTTCAGCAGGCCGATCACGTCGATGGTGTCGCCGCAGACGTTGACCGGAACGTGGATCGGAACCTCGATCACGTTGCCCGACAGCACGCCCGGGGAGTGGGCGGCGGCGCTGCTCGCGCCGCTGTCGGCGACAGCCGCAGCGGCACCGCCGGCGACGGCCGCGACGGCAGCGGTGGACAGGACCAGGCCCTTCGCGATACGCGACATGGAGAGGTCTCCTTGGGGTCGAAACAAACATACGGGCGGATGCCCAGCGCTGTGTCAACGCCTGGCGCCGCCCCGGGTTGTGCCGCCACACGAGTGATCTCCGGGGAGCCGCCTTCACGACTCCGACACACTTGCACGGTTTTGACGGATTAATACGGATAGCGACTAGAGTTGCGAACCTCCCGACTTACCCGTATTGACATCACATCAGACTGTTCCGCCCACCCCTCCGCTCCCCCCTGAAAGAACGAAGCCGGTCATGCGCAATCTCCTGGGCCCGCTGCTGTGCCGTGCGTCGGCGAGCGCGCTCGTCCTCGCCCCGGTCCGGGCACCGGGCACCGCCCGGACGACGGCCGAGCCCGCCCCCGAGGCTCCGCGCATCCCCTACGCCGAGCGCCACCACGCGCTGCCGCGCGGCGGTTTCGCCCGCGCGGGCAACGCGTCCGTCAGCTGCCGCACGACTCCCGGCGAGCCGTCCGAGCCGCCCCGCCAGGCCGCCCGGGAGGGCCAAGTCCCCTCGGTGAACGATGACTTCGACATGTCCTGCATCGGCGTCGACGGCGACCTGCCGGCCGGCGGCGCCTACGAGGAGTTGCCCGCCGGCACGGTCGTGGGCCACCGCGCGGGCGGCGGCGCCGACGCCTTCCAGGCCTCGGCGGAGGTGACCGAGCGGGTCTGTTCCAGCGGCTCAGGACTGTGGACGGTCGGCCTCCGGGACGGCTTCGACTCCCGTGACGCACGGGCCGAGGTACGGCTGAACGGGCTACACGCCCCGCGTGGCGCCGGTGGACGGGCGGGTCTCGTGGCATACAACGGCGGCCGGGGCGGCACCGGCGACTCGCTCACCTACACCACCGCCGGCCACGCACCCGTCCCGCTCCAGGACTCCGCCGACCCGGCCGACGACGTACTCAAGACCACGATCAACGAACCCGGCCCGGTACGCGCCCGGCGTGAGCCCGCGTACGCCAGCACGCTCGGCGACGACTCGGATGTGTTCGATCCAGGTACCGGTCTCGCCCACGGCGGTGACCAGCTGACCTTGCGGCTCGTTTCCCAGCGCGACGCGGCGTGGGCGGGCGCGCTCTTCGCCGCCGTGGACGCGCGGTAGTACGCCGCGTCCCCGCCCGCAATCCCGAGCGCGCCCCCGTGAGCGAGGAATCCGCGTATGCACCGATCAGTCACCGACCCTCGGCCACGGGTCCTCCACCTGGCGCAGCCCGTCGAGGGCGGAGTGGCCCGGGTCGTCCTGGATCTGACGAAGGCCCAGCTCACGGCCGGTCTGCGGGTCACGGTGGCCTGCCCCGGTGGTGAACTGGCCGAGCGCGGGCGGGCCCTGGGCGCCGAGGTGCGCGGGTGGCACGCCGACCGCTCCCCGGGCGCCGGTCTCCCGGACGAGGTACGCCGCCTCGGCCGGCTGCTCGACGAGGTACGGCCCGCACTGGTGCATGCGCACAGCGCGAAGGCGGGCCTCGCCGGACGGCTCGCCGTGCGCGGGCGCGTCCCGACCCTGTTCCAGCCGCACGCCTGGTCCTTCGAGGCCGTCGGCGGCGCCACCGCCGCGCTGGCGCTGCGGTGGGAGCGGTGGGGCGCACGCTGGGCGCACCGGGTGGTGTGCGTCAGCGAGGCCGAGCGCACGACCGGCATGCGCGCCGGGATCCGCGCCCGGTACACGGTCGTCCCGAACGGCATCGACACCGAGCACTTCACCCCGGCAGGCCCGGTCGGCCCGGCCGGCCCTGGAGAGCGGCCCGCGGGGGCTCCCCTGGTCGTCTGTGTCGGGCGGCTGTGCCGGCAGAAGGGCCAGGACGTGCTGCTGCGGGCCTGGCCCGAGGTGCTGCGCCGGGTGCCGGACGCCCGGCTGGCCCTGGTCGGCGACGGACCCGACCGGGACGCGCTCCGCCGGCTCGCAGCCTCGGTCGCCGCCCCGGTCCGCGCCGACTCGGTCGAGTTCGTGGGCCCCGTCGCGGACGTCCGCCCCTGGTACCGGGCCGCCGACCTGGTGGTGCTGCCCTCGCGCTGGGAGGGCATGGCGCTCGCCCCGCTGGAGGCGCTGGCCTGCGGGCGGCCGGTGCTGGTCACCGATGTCGACGGCGCCCGCGAGAGCCTGCCGCCCGGCCACGCGGCGCACTGCCTGGTCCCGCCGGGCCGGCCCGGCGCGCTGGCCGGGGCCGTCGCCGCGCTGCTCCTCGACCCGGAGCTGCGTGCCTCGCTCGGCGGCCGGGGTCGCCGGCACGTCCTGTCCACGCACGATGTGCGGCGCACGGCGGAGGCGGTCGCGGTGCTGTACCGCGAACTCCTCGGCGGGCGGCCGCTGGTGTCCTTCGAGCGCAGGGAGTCCATCCACTCGTGACCGCGGAAAGCACCGTCCCCTCCCCCGGCGCCAAGCCCCGGGACCACGGACTCTCGCCCGTCTCCGTGCTGCCGCCGCGCACCGCCGGCGGCTTCCGGTTCCCGCTGCGGCGGCCGCCCGTGCGGCCCGCCTCCCCGGCGCCGCTGCTCGCCGCCGACCTGGGTGCCGCGCTGCTCGGCGCGGCCGCGCTCGACGAGGCCGTCCACCGGCCCGTCCTGGTCGCCCTGCTGGTGGCCGGGGCGATACTGCTGCGCCCGCAGACCGTCCGGCGGATGACCGGGATCCTCGACGAACTCCCCGCCGTCTGCGGCCGGATCGCCGTCGTCTGGCTGGGCCTGGCCGCGGCCGTCGCCGCCTGGGACCCGGACCGTGCGCTGTCCGTCCGCGTCCTGCTGCTCGGCTTCGCCCTGCACGCGGCGGCGGCCGGCGCGGGCCGCGGCCTGGTGCACTGGCGGCGCCGCCTCGCGCTGCTGCGCCGGCCGCGCGCCGCCCTGGTCGTCGGCCCGGCCGCCACCGCCCAGCGGGTCGCCGCCGCCGTGCTGCGCCACCCGTCCTGCGGAGTGCGCCCGGTGGGCGTCGTCGCCGAACACCCCGAGGGCGCCGAGGGCCTGCCCGTGCTGACCACCGGTGAGGAGGTCGAGCGTGCCCTCATCCAGAACGGGGTCCGGGCCGTCCTCACCGTCCACCCCGCCGTCCGCACCGAACAGGGCCCGCTGCTGCGGGCGCTGGCCGAGTCCGGCTGCGTGGTCTGGGAGGTCGACGCGGACTCACCGGCGTACGAGATGCGCGACCAGCTCGCCGGCTTCTCCTGCCGCCGCCTGGAGATGGGCTCGCGGCGGCGCGGCAGCGTCGGCAAGCGGGTCCTGGACATCGCCGTCTCCGGGGCGGCGCTGGTGCTGGCCGGGCCGCTGCTGCTGGTCTGCGCGACCGTGCTGCGGATCACCGACGGGCCCGGAGTCGTCTTCCGGCAGGAGCGGATCGGCAAGGACGGCCGCCCCTTCACCCTGCTGAAGCTGCGCACCCACCGTCCGGTCGACGAGCACGAGGCCGCCACCCGCTGGAGCGTGGCCGGCGAGATCCAGATGAGCCGATTCTGCCGCTTCCTGCGCCAGACCTCCCTGGACGAGCTGCTCCAGCTGTGGAACGTGCTCTGGGGCGACATGAGCCTGGTCGGCCCGCGCCCCGAACGGCCCTTCTTCGTCGGCCAGTTCAGCCAGACCTACCCGGGCTACGCGGCCCGCCACCGGATGCAGACCGGCATCACGGGACTCGCCCAGATCAACGGACTGCGCGGCGACACCTCCATCGAGGACCGGGCCCGCTTCGACAACGCCTACATCGACAACTGGTCGCTGTGGCAGGACGTCTGCATCCTGCTGCGCACCGCGGCCGCGCTCGTGCGCTCGACGGGGAGCTGAGAATGAGCTTCGCACTGTCACCGGCCCGGCCGCTGCGGCTGCCGCCGGTGCTGGCCGCGGTCGCCGTGCTCGCGGTCCTCGCGCTGCCGCTCGCCCCGGGCGGCGAGGAGGGGGGTGCGGGGCCCGCCGACGCGGTGTCCGCCCTCGTGGTGCTGTACGCCGCGCTGCGCACGCTGCGGGAGCGGCGGCGCCCGCTGTCCGCCACGACCGTGGCGGTGCTCGGCATGCCGGTGGTGGGGCTGGCCGTCGCGGCGATGGGCGCGGCCTCGCCGGGCGCCGGGCTGACCGGCCTCGGCCGCTACCTCCAGGTGTTCGTCCTGGTCCCCGCCGCCGTGGTGCTGCTGGTCCGGGACCGTGCCGACTTCCGGCTCCTTGCCTGGTCGTTCGTGGGGCTCGCGGTCTGGCAGGGCGCGGTCGGGGTGCACCAGTACGTCACCGGCACCGGGGCGTCGTACCAGGGCGAGGAGATCCGCGCGGTCGGCACCTTCGGGCCGCAGGACGTGATGGGCATGGCCACCGTCGTGTCGTTCGGTCTGGTCTGCGCGCTCGGGCTGGCGCTCGGGCGTTCCCCGGTACGGCAGCGGGTGGCGGCGGGCGCGTGCACGCTCGGGCTGCTGCTGCCGCTGGCCGTCTCCTTCAGCCGGGGCGCCTGGATCGCCACGGTCCTGACCTGCGGTGTGCAGCTCGCCCTGGCGGGGCTGCGGCGGGCGCTGAAGGTGGCGGCGGTCGCGGTCGCGGCCGGCGTGGTGCTGGTGGGCGGCTTCGGGGTGGGTACGGCCATGCTCCAGGAGCGGCTCAGCAGCATCGGGCAGGTCACGGACGCGCCGGACCAGTCGGTGGTCGACCGGTACACGCTGTGGGCGGCGGCGACGGGCATGTGGCGGGAGCACCCGGTGACCGGCGTCGGCCTGAAGAACTTCCCCGCGTACCGGGACTCGCACGCCTCGCTGGCGCTGTCGTCCGGGAGCGACACGGAGGGGGCGGGGGCGGCGTACCGGAAGCAGCCGCTGCTGTCGCCGCACAACATGTACCTGCTGGTCCTCAGCGAGCAGGGGCTCCTCGGGCTGCTCGCCCTGGCGGGCAGCTGGCTGGCGCTGCTGGCGTGCGGGCTGCGGGGGCTGTGGCGGGCGCGCGCGGGGGACGGGCTCGACTGTGCGCTGGTGGGGTGCGGACTGCTGATCTGGCAGCTCGTCGATTTCGCGTACGCCGACATCGGGGGGCCGTCGACCGTGCTCACGGCGGTGGTGTTCGGGGCGGTGGCTTGGTGGGCGTTGGTGGGGGCGGACCATGCCGAGGAAGCGGCGGCGCGGTGACTGCGACGCCGGGGGTGGAAGGGTCGGATGTCGCCTGCGGGTCCGATGTGGCTGGTCGCGCCCACGCGGCGGAGCCGCACACGTCACAGCCCCGCGCCCCCGAACAGGGAGTTGTCGAGGCCGAGCCTGAAAGTGCGCCCCCTACGCGTGGATTCCTCGCCAAGGCCGCTTTCGGTACCGCCGCCTTCTCCGTGCTCGGGTCGCTGCTCGGGCTGATCCGCGACCAGTCGCTCGCGCGGCTCTTCGGGGCCGGGCGGGACACCGACGCGTTCCTGGTCGCGTGGACCGTGCCCGAGTTCGCGGCGACGCTGCTCATCGAGGACGGGCTGGCGTTCGCCCTCGTGCCCGCGTTCAGCGTGGCGCTGGCCCGGCGGACGCAGGGGGCGCCGGGCGATCCCGTACGGGCCCTGGTCGCCGGCACGCTGCCCAAGCTGGCCCTGGCCTTCGCCGGCGTCGGCGCCCTGCTGATCGGCGGGGCCCCGCAGCTCGTCGAGGCGCTCGCGCCGGGGCTGCGGGACCCCGGCCTCGCCGTCGGCTGCACCCGGCTCACCGGCACCTGCGTGCTGACCTTCGGGCTGGCCGGATACTGCAGCGCCGCCCTGCGCGCGCACCGGCGGTTCCTCGCCCCGGCCTCGATCTACGTCGCCTACAACGCCGGGATCATCGCGGCGATGTTCGCGCTCGGCGGCCACTGGGGGGTGCGGTCGGCGGCGTTCGGGGTGGCGGCCGGGGGCGCCCTGATGGTCGCCGTACAGGTGCCGTCGCTGCTCGGGCAGTTGCGGCGCAGGCCCAAGGCGCGGGAGGAGGGCGCGGCCGCCACCGAGGAGCGGCCGCTGAACGTGGCGCTGATGGCCACCGTGCTGCTGTTCGCGCTGTGCCGGCAGTCGCAGGTGCTGATCGAGCGGTTCCTCGCCTCGCACCTGCACTCCGGGGCCATCTCGCACCTCAACTACGCGCAGAAGGTCGCGCAGATCCCGATGACGATGTCGATGATGCTGTGCACGGTCACCTTCCCCGTGGTGGCCCGGGCGCTGGCCGAGGGCGACACCGAGCGGGCCCGGAGCCGGGTCGAGCGGGACCTGTCGGTGGCCGCGAGCGTGGTGCTGCTCGGCACCGCCGTGGTCGTGACCTGTGCGCCGCAGCTCGTCCAGCTGCTCTTCCAGCGTGGCGCGTTCACCGCCGTGGACACCGCCGCCACGGCCGCGGTGATGCGCGTCTACGCGCTCGGGCTGCTCGGGCAGACGCTGGTCGGGGTGCTGGTCCGCTCGTACTTCTCGGCGGGCCGCGCCTCCTGGTACCCGGTGGGCGCCATGGCCGCCGGGATCGTGGTGACCTCCTGGATCGGCGCCCTGACGGTCGGCGCGTACGGCGTCACCGGCATCGCCGCCGCCAACGCCGCCGGCATCACCGCCACCGCCGTGCTCCTGCTCGCCGGGACGGGCCCGCGCAGCGTCCCGATCCGTACCCGGCGGGTGCTCGCCGAACTGAGCCGGCCGGTGCGGGCGGCGGTCGCCGCGACCGCAGTCGGGCTCTTCGCCGCCGCGCGGCCGGCGGACCCGTTCACCGGTCTGGCCGCCGGCGTCACGGCCGTCACCGTCGTCTTCGTCCTGCTCGGCTGGGCCCTGGGCGCCCAGGGTTTCGCACCCGCACTCCGTTCCGTAGCCACCGTCACCCGAAGGCTCGCGCATGCCGTCTTCCATTGAGTCCGCCGCGAGGGCCGGACGCCTCACCGGCCCCGTCCCCTGGGTCGCCATGTACCACTCCGTGGGCGACTGTTCCGACGACCCGTACCGCGTCACCGTCTCCCCCGGGCGTCTGGAGAAGCAGCTCGGCTGGCTGCGCCGGCGCGGGCTGCGCGGGGTGTCGGTGGCCGGGCTGCTCGCCGCCCGGGCCCGCGGCGAGGGGCGCCGGCTGGTGGCGCTGACCTTCGACGACGGGTACGCCGACTTCCTCGACCACGCCCTGCCCCTGCTGGACCGCTGGGGCTGCGGCGCCACCCTCTTCGTGCTGCCCGGACGGCTCGGCGGCGACAACGGCTGGGACTCGCTGGGCCCGCGCAAGCCGCTGCTCACCGCGGACGGCGTCCGGCGGGCCGCCGGCAGCGGGGTGGAGATCGGCTCCCACGGGCTCACCCACGTCGACCTGACGAAGGCCGACGCGGCGACCCTGCGGGCCGAGACCGCCGACAGCCGGGCGCAGCTGGAGGAGCTGGTCCAGTCCCCCGTCGAGGGCTTCTGCTACCCCTACGGCAGCGTCGACCAGCGGGCCGTCGACGCCGTGCGGGACGCCGGATACGGCTACGGCTGCGCCATCGACCCGGGCCCGCTGGGCGGCCCGTACGCCCTGCCCCGCGTGCACGTCGGGCAGAACGACCACGCCGGGCGCCTCTTCCTGAAGTACCGGCTGCACCGGCTGCGCCGCCGTCCCGTCCAGGGGCTGTGAGATGAGGGCCCTCCACGTCATCACGGGCCTGGGGACCGGCGGCGCGGAGCAGCAACTGCGGCTGCTGCTGCGGCACCTGCCGGTGGCCTGCGACGTCGTCACGCTCACCAACCCGGGGCCGGTCGCGGCCGGGCTGGCCGCGGACGGGGTGCGGGTGGTCCACCTGGGGATGGCCGGGAACCGGGACCTGGCCGTGCTGCCCCGCCTGGTGCGGCTGATCCGCCGGGGCCGCTACGACCTCGTCCACACCCACCTCTACCGGGCCTGCCTGTACGGCCGGATCGCCGCGCGCCTCGCGGGGGTGCGGGCCGTGGTCGCCACCGAGCACTCGCTCGGCGACTCGCAGCTGGAGGGGCGCGAACTGACCGCGGGCGTGCGGGCGCTGTACCTGGCGGGTGAGCGGCTCGGGCGGTCCACGGTGGCCGTCTCGCCGACCGTCGCCGACCGGCTGCGCCGGTGGGGGGTACCAGGGCCGCGGATCGAGGTGGTCCCGAACGGCATCGACCTGGACCGGTTCCGCTTCGACGCGGACCGGCGCCGGCGTGTCCGCGACCGCCTGGGCATCCCGCAGGACGCCTGGGTCGTCGGCGCCGTCGGACGGCTCGCGCCCTGCAAGCGGTTCGGCGTCCTGGTCGAGGCCCTCGCGGCTCTCCCCGCCGACTGCAGGCTGCTGCTGGTGGGCGGCGGTCCGGAGGAGGACGCCCTGCGGCGCACCGCGCGGGCGGCCGGGGTCGCCGGCCGGGTGCTGTTCGCCGGCGAGCGGCCCTACACCTCCGACGACGCCCAGGACCCCGACCTGCCCGCCCTCACCTCCGCCATGGACGTGTTCGCCTCGCCCTCCACCGAGGAGGCCTTCGGGCTCGCGGTCGTCGAGGCGCTGGCCGCGGGGCTGCCGGTGCTCTACAACGCCTGCCCGGCCGTCGAGGACCTGCCGGCCGCCGCCGCGCCGGGCGCCCGCCGCGTCACGGGCGGCGCCGCCGCCTACGCCGCGGCGCTGGCCGCCGCCCGCGCCGCCGGACCCGGCCCGCGCGGCGCGCCGGACGCCGCCCGTCACTACAGCATCACCCGCAGCGCCGCCCAGCTCATGGACGTCTACGCGGCCGCACTCGCCACCACACCCCAGGGAGCCAGCACGCCATGACCGAGAACACCGTCCGAGCACCCCGCCCGTTCCCGCGCGCCATCCCGCCCTGGTCGCTGCTGGCGGCCGGGGTCCTGGCCGGCGGGCTGCTGGGCGGCGCCTACGGCGTGCTGACGCCGCCCAGCTACACGGCGACCGCCTATGTCATCGCCGTCACCGCCGACAAGTCCGACACCGCGTCCGCGCAGGGTTTCGCGCAGGCCTACGGCCGGGTCGCCACCCAGCTCGCGGTGCTCGGGGACGCGCAGATGTGGGCCGGGGTGCCGCTGAAGACGCTGCAGAACAGTGTGCAGGCGGAGACCTCGCCGGACGCGCCGATGGTCGCCGTCTCGGCCAGCTCGCCGCACGCCCTCCAGGCCACCGACATGGCGAACGCGGTGGCCCGCTCGCTCATCCAGCACGCCAACGACACCAAGAGCGACACCAACGTCGAACTCCTGCAGTTCTCCCGGGCGCCCAAGCCGACGGCGCCGACCTCCGCGTCCTCGAAGGTGACCGCTCTGGTGGGCGCGAGCGCGGGCGGGCTGCTGGGCGGTCTCGCGCTCCTGGTGCGCCCCAGGCGCCGGCCGGCGGAGTCCGCGCTGCAGGCCTCGGTGCCCGGTCCGGCCGTCGCCGCCGACGTACACGGCCAGCTGTGACCACGACGGCCCACCCGACGCTCGCCGCGTACACCACCGAACTCGTCACCGACGAGGACACGTTCGCCGGGCTGGCCCCGGCCTGGGGCCGCCTGTACCGGCGGTGCGGCACGGCCACCCCGTTCCAGAGCCACGCCTGGCTGCACTCCTGGTGGCGCTCCTACGGAACCCCCGGCCGGCTCCGCCTCGTCCTGGTCCGCTACGGCGGTGAGCTGGTCGGCGCGGCCCCGCTGACGCTGGTGCACCGGCCGCTGCCCACGCTGGTGCCGCTCGGCGGGGCGATCTCGGACTACGCGGACGTGCTGCTCGCCGACGCCGACGACGGCCGGGTGGCGGACGCCCTCACCCGGGAGCTGGCCGAGGCGGCCCGGACGGCGCTGATCGACTTCCGCGAGGTGCGGCCGGGCGGCGCGGCGGAGCGGGTCTACGACCGCTGGCGCGGCCCGTGCCGGAAGGTGCCGGACTCGGTCTGCCTGGAGCTGCCGGCCGTGTCGATGGACGAACTGGTCGGCAGGCTGCCGTCGAGCAAGGCCCAGCGGGTCCGCGCCAAGCTGCGCAAGCTGGGCTCGCTGGGGGTGCGCCGGGACGTCGTGCCGCCCGACGGGGTGGACGCGGCACTGCGCCGCCTGCTCGACCTGCACCGGCTCCAGTGGCAGGGGCGGAAGGTGACCACCGAGCACCTCCAGTCCCGCTTCCAGGAGCATCTGGTGCGGTCGGTGGGGCCGATGGTGCGGTCCGGGGACGCGGTGGTCACCGAGTTCCGGCTCGACGACGAGGTGGTCGCCGTCGACCTGACCCTGCTGGCGCCGAGTCTCGCCGGCGGCTACCTGTACGGGGCGCATCCCCGGCTGCGGGAGCGCAAGGCGGACGTGGCGGTGATGCTGCTGGACGCCTGCACCCAGCACACCGGCAACGGTGAGCGGGGGGCGCTGAGCCTGCTGCGCGGCGACGAGCCGTACAAGCACCACTGGCGGCCCGAGCCGGTCGTCAACCAGCGGCTGCTGCTGGCCCGGCGGCGCACCGCCCCGCTGCTGACGGCGGCGCTCTGCGACGCCGCCGCCCGGCAGCGGATCAAGGAGGTGCGGCAGCGGTGGAAGGAGCGCCGGCAGGAGTAGCGGACGCCGGGCGCACCCGTCCGTCAGTAGAGGCTGAAGCAGAGCTTCCCGCCGAGCCAGTACTCGATCCAGGCGCCCAGCTCCATCGACGTGCAGGAGGACGTGGGCGTGGCACTCGGCGTGGCGGCCGGGCTCGGGGTCGGGGACGGGGTCGGGGTCGGGGTCGGGGTCGGGGTCGGGGTCGGCCTGGGGGTCGCCGGCGTCGGGGTCGCGGTGTCAGTGCGGCCGAAGAGGGCCTCGCGGTAGACGTGCGCGGAGCGCGGGTTGACCGAGCACTGCCAGACGCCGTGCGGGCAGTAGTCGGTCAGCGTGTTGTACAGCGGCTTGTGCTGGTCCATCCAGGCGAGCATCCGACGCATGTACTCGGCGTTGTCACCGTTGCGGAAGAGGCCCCATTCCGGATAGGAGACCGGCTTTCCGTGGGCCTTCGCGAAATCGACGTGCTGCTGGAGTCCGTAGGGCTCCCGCACCTGCTGGTCGAAGGAGAGTCCGGCCGGCTGGTCGTACGAATCCATACCGATGATGTCGACCGTGTCGTCCCCGGGATAGCACTGTGTCCACGGAACGGCGTCGCGGCCCCGGCTCGACGTGAAGTCGAACCGGAACTTCTGGCCCGGCACCGCGCGCATGGTGGTGACGATCCGTCTCCAGTACGTCTTCCAGGCCTCCGGGTCCGGCCCGCAACGATGGGTGTAGGTGATGCCGTTCATCTCCCAGCCGAGCACGATGACCGTGTCCGGGACCCGCAGGTCCACCAGCCGCTCGGCCAGGGCCCGGAAGTGGTGATCGAACGCCCCGGCCGCGCCCTGCCGCAGCAGCGAGCGGACCTCGTCGTCCCCGATGCCCTCCTCGTTGCGCTCCTGCATGGGCACGTTGAGGACGAGCGTCCGGTCGGCCCTCCCCCGTCGCCAGTGCGCCCAGACGTCCAGGAAGCCGGGGGCGCCCTCGATGTCGGCCCAGCGGTTGCCGGGCAGATACGTGTGCGCGACCTTCAGTTCGGTGCCGCCGAGCCAGCTGCTCAGCTGGGCCATGCGGGCGACACCGAGCGGGCCGGAGTCGAGGAACGCCCCGAAGGCGGGGGGCGTCGCCCTGGCCGGTGCACCGACCGCCGGTGCGTCGGCGGCCGGGGTCGGGGTCGGCAGGGGTGCGGCGGATGCCGGGACGGACGTCGTGGGCGTCGGGGGGGCTGTCGTGGGTGCCGGGACGCCTGTCGCGGGTGCCGGGACGCCTGTCGCGGGTGCCGGAGCCGGTGGGCCGGTGAACCGCGCCGCCCCCGCACCCGCGGCGAATCCCGGGCCGGTCGCCAGGGTCGCCGAGGCGACGGCGACGGCGACGGCCGCCGCGGCCACGGCCGGCCGGTACCACCGGAACCGCGTTCGCTCTCGCCGTTGTGGGGTCATGCCTGCTCCTTTCTCCATCGTTGCTCGTCCGTCCACTCGTCCGTTCGCAGCACTCCTGAGTAAGCGCCAATTACTGACACTCAGTCATATCAATATGAATTCCGCCAGTGCGGCTGCGGCTTTCGGGTGCCCCGGACGACCGCACGGGTGAACCGACGCAAAGGAAATGGTCCGTGTCGCTGCTAGACATCCGGGTTCCCGCAGTTCTGCTGCGGATCGACCGGAACCCCTTCCACCACGGCACCCTGGGGGCCGTGCGCTCGCTCGGCAGAGCCGGGGTGGAGGTCCACGTGGTCGCCGACTCCGCGGGCAGCCCGGTCCGCCGGTCCCGCTTCGTACGGCGGCTGCACCCGCCGCCGGCGCCGGGCGCGTCGCCCGCCGAGATCGTCGCCGTGCTGCGCCGGGTGGCGGCGCGGATCGCCCGCCCGGCCGTGCTGATCCCGATGGACGACGCGGGCGCCGTCGCGGCCGGCCGGTTCCGCGCGGACCTCGCGCCCGCCTACCTGCTCCCGCAGCAGCCCGGCACCCTGCCCGAACGCGTCGCCGACAAGGCCGAGCTGGCCGAGGTGTGCGCGGCGGCCGGCATCCCGCACCCGCCGACGCTGGTCCCGGACAGCGCCGAGGAGACCGCCGCCGCGGTCCGGCGGCTCGGGCTGCCGGTGATCGCCAAGTGGAGCCGGCCCTGGCTGCTGCCGGCCGGGTCCGGGCTGCGCAGCACGGTCGTGGTGCGCTCGGCGCGGGAGGCGGTGGAGCTGTACCTGCGCAGCGAAGAGGCGGGCAGCAGGCTGCTGCTGCAGGAGTTCCTGCCGCCGGGCCCGGACCGCGACTGGTTCTTCCACGGCTACGCCGACCGCACCGGGCAGGTGCGCGCGGGCGGCCCCGGCCGCAAGCAGCAGGCCTGGCCGCGCGGCGCCGGACTGACCGCGGTCGGCCTGTGGACGCCCAATCCGCAGGTGCGGGCACTGGCCGAGCGGCTCATCGGCGAGCTGGGCTTCCGGGGCATCTTCGACCTGGACTTCCGGCGCTGCGGCAGCACCGGCCGCTACCACCTCCTCGACTTCAACCCCCGTCCGGGCGCCCAGTTCCGGCTCTTCGCCGACAGCGCCGGCCTGGACGTCGTACGTGCCCTGCACCTGGACCTGACGCACCGGCCGCTGCCGGACGGGGTGCCGCTGGCCGGGCGGGCGTTCGTGGTGGAGAACTACGCGCCGCTGAGCGCGCTGCGGCCGGCGCCGCGTGGGCGGGAGCTGGCCTGGTCCGCGCCGGACGACCGGGGTCCCGGCCTCGCGATGTGGGCGCTGTGGGGCCGGCACGTGGCGGGCCGGCTGCTGGACCGGCTGCGCGACGGGACCGCCGACCGGGCGCCGCACCCGCACGTACCGGTGGCCCGCCAGGCCGGGGAACCCCTGGTGCCCGCCCCCCAGGCCGCGGAGCCCCTCGTGCCCGCCGCCCGGGACGAGGAACTCACCGGGGTGGCCGGTGTCCCCGCCGCGCCCGGCGTCTCCACCCCCTCCGGTCAGCCCGACCGGTCCGACGACGAGAAGGCGAGCAGCTGCTGATGTACGACCTGCTGGTGGTGGGAGCGGGCCCGTACGGCCTGTCCATCGCGTCCCACGCCGCCGCGGCGGGCCTGAACGTGCGGGTCTTCGGCCGTCCGATGGCGTCCTGGCGCGACCACATGCCCCGCGGGATGTTCCTCAAGTCCGAGCCCTGGGCCTCCAACCTGTCGGACCCCGAGGCGCGTTGGCGGCTGGACGTGTACTGCGCGGGCCGCGGCGTGACCGCCCGGCACGGGCAGCCGATCCCGCTGGAGATGTTCGCCGAGTACGGCCTGTGGTTCGCCCGCAACGCCGCGCCTCCCGTCGACGAACGCATGGTCACCCGGGTCGCGCCGCACACCGGCGGCTTCGCGGCGACGACGGCGGACGGCGAGGTGCTGCGCGGCCGGACGGTCGCCCTCGCCGTCGGCGTGCTGCCGTTCGTGGAGATCCCCGCGGCCCTGCGCGGCCTCTCCCCCGACCTGGTCACGCACAGCAGTCACCACGCCGACCTGGGCCGCTTCCGGGGCCGGGACGTCACGGTGGTCGGCGGCGGCCAGGCGGCCCTGGAGACGGCGGCGCTCCTCGCCGAACTGGGCAGCCGGGTAAGGGTGCTGGTGCGCGCGGGCAGGCTGTTCTGGAACGAGATGCCGCCGCCCCGGCAGCGCCCCTGGTGGCAGTCGGTCCGCGCCCCGCTCAGTGGACTCGGCCCCGGCTGGCGGAACTGGTTCTACTCCGAGCGGCCCGGCCTGTACCGGCGGCTCGCGGAGCCCACCCGGACCCGGATCGCGGCGAGCGCCCTCGGCCCGGCCGGCGCCTGGTGGGTGCGGGAGCGGGTGGAGTCCGGGGTGGAGGTGCTGCTGGGCCGCGAGGTGACGGCGGCGCGCGCCTCGACGGGCGGGGTGCGCCTGGACACCGCGGTGCGCGGTGGCGGGGTGGGCACCCTGGAGACCGAACACGTCATCGCGGCAACGGGGTTCAGGGCGACTCGCGGACGGCTCGGGCTGCTCGCCGACCACCTGCGGACGACCCTGGTGACCGGGGCCGACGGGGCGCCCGAGGTGGGCCGCGACTTCGAGGCGTCGTATCCGGGGCTGTTCCTGGCCGGTCTGGTCACGGCGGCGGGCTTCGGTCCGGCGATGCGCTTCGTGCACGGCGCCGGCTTCACCGCCGGGACGCTGGTGCGCGGGGTGCGGCGGCGGCTGCGCTCGGGGCCGGCCGGCTGGGGCGTCCCGGCCGGGCGGCGGGAGTCCGCGCCGGACGCGGTGCGCGGCTGACGGGCGGGTGCCGGACCTCGCGGGCTTACGGCACCGCCCTCCTGGCCGAAGAGCCGGCCCCGGAACGCGGATGCGAAGGATCGGCGTTCCGGGGCCGGCCGTGCCACAGCCGGGAGGGCTGGTGCGCCGTGTGACGTCGTCAGCTGTTGGCGCAGACGCCGGCGAACGCCGGGTTCAGCAGCGCGATGACGTCGACGGTGTCGCCGCAGGCTTCGACCGGGACGTGCACCGGGACCTCGATCACGTTGCCGGAGACGACGCCCGGGGAGTTGGTGGCAGCGCCCTCCGCACCGGCGGAGGCGAAAGCGGGGATGGCACCGCCCAGCGCCAGGATTGCGCCGGCGACCACAGCAGCGGTCTTCTTCATGAACTTTCCCTTCTCTGCGGTCATGCCCGTATGTCGGCCGAAACCGAGCGAGCACAGCATGAACGGCTCGCACCATGACCGGCAGGCTGTAGAACGAGGAATAGACGGCGGAAGAAACTACGGAACGTACTCCTTCGATCAATTCACTCGAACGCCCGCCGCGAATTGACACGGAGAGAGGAAACGCTTCTCCTTGCGGCGGGAATTTCGGGAGCACGACGAAAGCCCGCCCGGGCGGCGCGGTCACGCGCACCGCCCGGGCGGGCTTCACAGGACCGGGGTCACTGGTTGGCGACGCCGTTGGCCGCGAGGACCGCGATGTCGTCCAGGATGTGCGACGCCGGCTCGTCACCCTTGGCCTGGGTGGAGTTCTCGGCGCACTGCTGGTTCTGCGGCGCGGACAGGACCGGGATGTCCTGGGCCACCCCGACGGCGGCGATGAGGCCGAGGATGCCCTGGGCGTTCGCCTTCGCGGGGAGGCCGACGCAGAGCTTGTTGAGCGAGCCCTGGACCAGGGTGGCCTGCGGGCTCATCTTGCCCTTGGTCACCGAGTTGCCGAACGCCTCCTTGGCGTCGTTGCCGCTCGCGGAGGTGGTGCCGTGGTCGTTGCCGGTGGCAAGCGCCTGGGGGGCTGCCGCCGCCGACACACCTACGACGGACACGGCGACCGCCGCCGCGGCCATTGCCTTCTTCAGCATTTCGCTTTTCCTTTCCCGGCACTCAGGCCAAGACGGACGTTCCTGTCCGGCATCAACCGCCCGCGTCCGGAATGGTTGCGGCACCGGGCGCCACGTCACCCGTTCGGACCGGCGGCCTCCCGGAATTCCCCGGAAAACCGGGCCTCCCCGCAAACGGGCGATTTCCCGGCGTGGGCCGTTGGAGTGAAGCGGAGCAACCAACCGGAGCTCGCGCAGTTGACCAGTGCGCTCCGGTGGACGGGGTGTCCTCAGAAGGGAACTGACAAGTGATCAAGAAGGTTCTGGCCGCCGCCGCAGTTGCAGCCTCCGTCGTCGGCGCCTCCGCTGCCGCCGCCTCGCCGGCCCTGGCCACCGGCAACGACACCGGCACCACCTCCTTCAGCGGCAACGACGCCAAGCAGGCGTTCGGCAACTCCGCCACGTTCGGCAACATGAGCCCCCAGCTGGCGCTCATCCAGGGCTCCTTCAACAAGCCCTGCATCGGCCTCCCGGCGAAGCTGAACCTCCAGGGCCTGGTCGGCCTCGGTGCCGTCGGCGTCCTGCAGGACGTGCCGATCCTGTCCGCGCCGCAGAACCAGCAGTGCGTCGAGAACTCCACCCAGGCCAAGGGCGACGAGCCGCTGTCGCACATCCTGGACGACATCTCCGCGCTGTCCGCGAACGGCACCGGCAACAAGTAGTCCGGAAGCACTCCGGGCCCCGGTTCGAGGGCACACCGGTCGACTGATCGGACTGCACTCCGCCAATCGGGGCATACCACGCAACTTGGGCGAATCCGGGTAGGTTGACGATCACGCAGCTCCTCCCCGGAGCCCGCCTCTCGAAGGGAACAATCATGAAGAAGCTGTGGGCGACCGCGGCTGTCGCCGTCACCGTCGCCGGTTTCGCGGCCACGGCCGCTCCCCAGGCCCTGGCCACCGGCAACGACACCGGCACCACCTCCTTCAGCGGCAACGACGCCAAGTCGGAGTTCGGCAACTCGGCCACCTTCGGCGACCTGAGCCCGCAGCTCTCGCTGGTCCAGGGATCGCTGAACAAGCCGTGCGTCGGCCTCCCGCTCAAGGCGAACCTGCAGGGCATCGCCGGCGCCCTCGCCCTCGGCATCGCCCAGGACGTGCCGATCCTGTCCGCGCCGCAGAACCAGCAGTGCGTGGAGAACTCCACCCAGGCCAAGGGCGACGAGCCGCTGTCGCACATCCTGGACGACATCTCCGCGCTGTCGGCGAACGGCACCGCGAACCAGTAGTCCCCGGACGCCGCGGGCGGCGGGCCACCGGTTCCCTCCGGTGACCCGCCGCCTTTTGCTCACCTGCGGTACAGCGCTTCGATCTCGGCCGCGTAGCGGGCCGTCACCGCGTGCCGCTTGACCTTCAGGGACGGCGTGAGCAGGCCGTTCTCCTCGGTGAACTCGCCCTCCACCAGGGCGAACGCGCGGATCGACTCGGCGCGGGAGACGGCCCGGTTGGCGTGGTCGACCGCCTTCTGCACCTCGGCCCGCATCCGGTCGTCGCGCACCAGCTCCGCGAGCGGGGTGTCCGGCGGGAACTTCCGTACGGCCAGCCAGTGGGCGACCGCCTCGGGGTCCAGCGTGACCAGCGCGGCGACGAACGGCCGGTTGTCGCCGACCACGAGGCACTGGCCGACGGGCGCCCGGCTGCGCAGCCGGTCCTCCAGGACGGCCGGGGAGACGTTCTTGCCGCCGGAGGTGATGAGGATGTCCTTCTTGCGGCCGGTGATGGTGAGATACCCGTCCGCGTCCAGCGCCCCGAGGTCTCCGGTCCCGAACCAGCCGTCGTCCGCCAGCACTTCGGCGGTCGCGGCCGGGTTGTTCCAGTACGACCCGAACACCACCGCACCCTTGATCAGCACCTCGCCGTCCTCGGCGATCCGGACGGCCGTCCCGGGGATCGGCTGCCCCACCGTGCCGGGCCGCGGGGCGAGCGGCGGCACGATGGTGGCGGCCGCGCTGGTCTCGGTCAGGCCGTAGCCCTCGTAGACGACGATGCCGGCCGCGTGGAAGAGCAGGTTCAGGTCGCGGTCGAGGGGCGAGCCGCCGCTGATGGCATACCGCATCCGGCCGCCGAGCTCCTTGCGGATACGGCGGTAGACCAGCAGGTCGTACAGCGCCCAGGCCGCGTACAGGCCGGGCCCCGGCCCCTTTCCCCGGCCGAGGAACTTCTCCAGGTGAGCCGCGGCGAACCGCACCCCGATCCGCTCGGCCCGGTCGAAGGACGCGGCCCGCCCGATCTTCTCCGCCGTCACCCGCCCGGTGTCGTGGATCTTCTCGAAGAGGTACGGCACCCCGACCAGGAACGTGGGCCGGAACTCCCTTAGCGCGGGCCGGAGTTCGTCCGGCCTGACGCTCGGGAAGTGGCCCATCTCGATCCGGCCCAGCAGGCAGGCGATCTGGAGCGTACGGCCCAGGATGTGGGCGAGCGGCAGGAAGAGGAGGGTGGACGCGGTCCGGCCGGTGACCGCCTGGAAGACGGGGTGCAGCAGCTCGACCGTGTTGGCCGCCTCGGCGTGCAGGTTGGCGTGGGTGAGGACACAGCCCTTGGGGCGGCCGGTGGTGCCGGAGGTGTAGCAGACCGTGGCCGTGGTGTCGGGGGTGAGGCCGCCGCGGCGCTTGGCCACCTCCTCGTCCAGGACGTCGCGGCCGAGGGTGGTCAGGTCGGCGAGTGCGCCGGCGTCCAGCTCCCAGATGCGCGGCGGGTGTGCGTGGGAGGCCGTGCCGGTGGTGACGGTGGCGGTGTTCTGCGGGGTCTCGGTGACGACGTGGCGGGCACCGGAGTCCCGGACGATCCACTCCACCTGCTCCGCGGAGGAGGTGGGGTAGACCGGGACGGTCACACCTCCGGCCGCCCAGACGGCGAAGTCGAGGACCGTCCACTCGTAGCGGGTGCGGGACATGACGGCGACGCGGGCGCCTGCGGCTAGGCCGGCGGCGATCAAGCCCTTTGCCGTGGAGGTTACTTGGGCGGCGAACTCGGCTGCCGTGACGGTGCCCTCTCGGCGGCGGATGGCTGTGGCATGGGGTTCCTCTGCCGCGTTGGTGTACGGGAGGTCGGCGAGGGAGCCGGTGGTGAGCGGGGCGGCGAGGGGCGGGCGGCGCGCCTCCCGCACGACCCCGGCCTCGTCCCTGATGACCTCGACCTTGCCGCGGTCGGCCAGGTCGGTTCGTCGACGTGCCCGTCTGAGGTCGCTGCGTACGCTCATGGGGCGTCAACTTACTCGGAAGTAAGGGGAGGTCAATGGGTGCGGACGGTTGGGTTTCGGGTGCGGGTGGGTGGGGGCTGAGCGCGCAGTTCCTCCCCCAGCCTTCGGCCGGGGGTACCCCCAGCGCCCCTGAAGGGGCGCTTCAGTCCGCGGCGCCGGAGAGTCCCGCCTCCCTGATGGCCGTGGCCAGGTCGGTCACCTGCTTGTCCTCCGTCGTCCTTGCCAACGCCGTTGCCCAGGAGCGCAGTTTCGTCGGGCTCGGTGCTCCCGGGATGTCGTACTCGCCGTCTGCCAGGGCGTCCGCGAAGTAGGCCGCCACCGCCGCCACCTGGAAGCGCGGGGAGGCCGACCAGATGTCGTCGTGCAGGGCGTCGGTCTCGATCGCGCCCGTGTTCTCGTGCGGGGTGCGGGTGTCGGGGGCGAGCCAGCGGACGGTGGCGGTCGCCAGGTGGCCGTCGGTGCCGGGGTAGGTGCGGACGGCGTAGAGGGCGGTGACCGTGTGGCCGGGGCCGACCTCGCCGCCGTCCACGGTGTCGTTGCGGAAGTCCTGGTCGGCGACCTTGCGGTCCTGGTAGCCGATCAGGTGGAACTCGGCGACCGTGTGCGGGTCGAAGGCCACCTGGGCCTTGGCGTCCCGGGCCACCAGGTCGATGTTCTGCGGGAGTTGACGGCAGAAGACGTCGGAGGCGGTCGCGGTGTCGGAGACGTACACCGTGTGGCCGTCGCCCTTGTCGGCCAGGCGTTCCATGAGGGCGTCGCCGTAGTCGCTGCCGACGCCGACGCCGAACAGGGTGATGCCGTACTCGCGGCGGTCGCCGTCGATGCGCCTGAGGATGGCGTTCGGGTCGGTCTCGCCGTCGTTGGCGAGGGCGTCGGAGATCAGGACGACGCGGTTGGTGGCGTTCTTGCGCAGGCCCTCGACGGCGGTGGCGTAGCCGGTCTCGACGCCCTCGCCGAGGTTGGTGGAGGAGAGGGGGGCGAGGCGGTCGACGGCGTCGTGGATCTCGGCGCGGTGGCCGCCGAGGCGGGTCATCGGGAGGTCCGTCTCGGCGTGCTCGCTGAAGGTGACGAGCGCGACCGAGTCGTCGTCGCGCAGCCGGTCGGTCATCGTGTCCAGGGACTTCTTGGCGAGGTCGAGGCGGCCCGGTTCGCCCATGGAGCCGGAGACGTCGATGACGAAGGTGAGGGCGGCCGGGGGGCGTTCGCCGGCGTCGTCGGCGGCGGGGCGGGTGGCGAGGCCGACGCGGACCAGGGACCAGTTGGGCCTGCTGGTGCGGGCGCCGTCGACGGTGACCGTGAAGCCGTTGTGCTCGGGGGTGCGGTAGTCCTGGCGGAAGCTGTTGACGAACTCCTCGGGCCGGACGGTCGAGGGGTCGGGGCGGCCGCCGTCGGCGAGGGTGCGGCGGGCGTAGCCGTAGGAGGCGGTGTCGACGTCGAGGGCGAAGGTGGAGAGGTGGTCGGAGGGGGCGGCGGTCTCGTCGCCCGCGGCCCGGGAGGGGGCCGGGGCCCCGGTGGCGATCGTGTGGTTCGAGTCGTTCGTGTGGTTCTCGGCCGCGCTGCAGGCGGTGAGCAGCAGGGCGCTCGCGGCGGAGGCCGCGAGGAGTGCCGCGCGCGCCCGTCGTCGGGTCCGGTGTCGGTTCATGGCTGTGCCCCCTGTGCCGGTCGGAGTCGACTTCCTGGCTTGTCGTCGACTGTGACGGCGCAGGGGGCCGGAACGTGCGCCCCGATGCGTTGCGGATGGATCTCGAAGCGGCCACGGACCAGGGGTTTCGAGGCCGGAGGGAGATCGTCCGGTGACCTAGGAGACGATGTCCTTGCGGGCGAAACCCCGGAAGGCCAGGGCGAACAGCACCAGGGCGTACGTTATCGAGACCGCCGTGCCCTGGATCATGCCGGACCACTCCAGGTGGGGTTGTACGGCGTCCGCCCAGGCGTACTGCCAGTGGGCGGGCAGGAAGTCACGCCAGTCGCCGAGGGCCGTCACCTGGTCGAGGACGTTGCCGACGATGGTCAGGCCGACCGCGCCGCCGACCGCGCCGAGGGGGGCGTCGGTCTTCGTGGAGAGCCAGAACGCCAGCCCCGCGGTGACCAGTTGGGACAGGAAGATGTACACGATCACGACCGCGAGGCGCTGGGTGGCGGTGGTGGTGTCGAGTGCGCCGCCGGTGGGGATCTGCAGGGGCCCCCAGCCGTAGGCGACCGTTCCGACGGCCAGGGCGACCAGCGGCAGCAGGACCATCGCGGCCAGGCTGAGGCCGAGCGCGACGACCAGCTTGGACCAGAGCAGCCGGGCCCTCGGCACGGGGGCGGCGAGCAGGTAGCGCAGGGAGGACCAGCTGGCCTCCGAGGCGACCGTGTCCCCGCAGAACAGGGCGACCGGGATGACCAGCAGGAAGCCCGCCGACACGAACAGGTTGACCGCGGCGAAGTTGGCGCCGGACGCGGTGGCCGTGTCCAGGAGGGTGACCTGGCCGTTCTGCCGGCCCGGCTGACCGCCGATCGCGAACGCGATCAGCAGCACGACGGGCAGTGCGGCGAGGATGCCGCCCATCACCAGGGTGCGGCGCCGCTTGAGCTGGCGGACCAGCTCGACGCGGAGCGGCAGGGTGCGGCCCGCCCGGTAGCCGGAGGCGACCGCGGCCCTCTCGGTGAGCGTGCTCACGCGGAACCTCCGATCAGGGTCAGGAAGGCGTCTTCCAGACGGCGGTGCGGGCCGACCGACGCCACCGGCACGTCGAGCCGGACGAGTTCGGCGACCAGGCGCGGGGCGCTGCCGCCGGGCTCCATGCGGACGAGGAGGCCGTCGGCCGTGCTGGTCACGGAGGCCACGCCGGGCAGCGCGGCCACCTTCTCCACGACCGGCTCCTCCACCGGGGTGCCGGTGCCGACGAGGATGGTGTCGCCGGTGCCGACGATGTCGGCGACCGGTCCGGCCTGGACGAGCCGCCCGCGGTCCATCACCACGAGGTGGGTGCAGGACTGCTCGACCTCGGCGAGGAGATGGCTGGAGACGATCACCGTGCGGCCGGCGGCCGCGTAGCGGATCATCACCTCGCGCATCTCGCGAATCTGCGGCGGGTCGAGGCCGTTGGTGGGTTCGTCGAGGATCAGCAGGTCCGGCAGGCCGAGCATGGCCTGGGCGATGGCGAGGCGCTGGCGCATGCCCTGCGAGTAGGTGCGGACCGCGCGGGCCAGCGCGTCGCCGAGGCCGGCGATCTCCAGCGCTTCGTCGATGTGGGAGTCCTCCGGCGGGCGTCCGGTCGCCTGCCAGTACAGCTCCAGGTTCTCCCGGCCCGACAGGTGCGGCAGGAAGCCGGCGCCCTCCACGAAGGCACCGACCCGGGAGAGGACGGGTGCGCCGGGGCGGATGGCGTGGCCGAAGACCCGGACCTCGCCGCCGTCCGGCTTGATCAGCCCCATCAGCATGCGCAGGGTGGTGGTCTTGCCCGCGCCGTTGGGACCGAGGAGGCCCAGCACCTGGCCCTTCTCCACGCGGAAGGACAGCTCCTTGACCGCGTACCGGTCGGTCGAGCCCTTGTAGCGCTTGCTCAGGTCCGTTATCTGGAGCGGGACTTCGGCGAGCGCCGGGTCGGCGGCGGGGCCGCCGGTGCGGCGGCGGCCGGTGAGCAGCAGGGCCAGGGCGGCCAGCGCGCCGGCCGCCGGCAGCCACCACACCCAGGCGGGCAGCGGCGCGGCGGCCGTGTCCACCTGGGGTGCCGTCGGCACGCTCAGGGGGCTCTTGAGGGAGACGGTGTAGGTGGCCGGGGCGGTCGGGGAGGCGTAGCCGAGGTCGGTGGAGGCGAGGACCAGGCGCAGCCGGTGGCCCTTCTGCACCTCGTGGTCGATGGCCGGGAGGGTGAGGGTGACGTCCTGGCCGGACTTGGCGCCCTCGACGCGGATCGAGGCGACCAGTTGGGAGGGCAGCACCTGCTGGGTGCCGTCGGGGCCGACGTCGTACACCTTGCCGAAGAGCACGGCGTCGTCGGTGGTCGAGGTGAGGTGGACGGTGGCCGTGGGGGTGCCGGTGATCTGCAGGGAGTCGGTCATCGGCGCCGAGTCGAAACGGGCGTACTGGCCGGGGAAGTCGAGGGAGACGCCGACGCCGAGGGAGGAGAGCTGGGCGAGGCCGCCACCGCCGAGGCCGGGCAGCGCGGAGACGCCGGGCGGGCTGGCGCCGGCCGGGTTGGCGACGCGCTGGGTGCCGCCCTTGAGGGCGATGTCCTTCCGGTCGCTCTCAAGGCCGGGGTAGCTGCCGGCGGTCGCGCCGCGCAGCAGGGCGGCGCCGTCGGTGGAGTCGACGCCGCCGGTGCGGGTGATCCGGAACGCCGGCCCGGTGTCCGTGTTCTTGTCGCCCTTCAGATACCGGTCGAACCACGACGTCACCCGCCCCTCGACCCGGCTGGTCTCCAGGTCGCCGCCGTCGTGGCCGCCGGCGATCCAGTCGACGTCGACGGGGGCGCCGTTGGCCTTGACGGCCTTTGCCGCGGCGTCGGACTGGGAGAGGGTGAAGAGGGAGTCGGTCTGCCCCTGGAAGAAGAGCGTCGGCACCTTGATGCGGCTGCCGACGGCCGAGGGCGACCGCTCTTCGAGCAGTTTCACGGCCGCCGCGTCCGGCTTGCCCGACTCGGCGACCCGGTTGTACATCGCGCACAGCTCGGGCTGGAAGTTGGCGCAGCCGCCGCCGGTGTTGAAGAAGATCCCGGCCCAGAGCTTCTTGAAGACGCCGTTCGGGAACAGGGCGTCCGCGAGGTTCCAGTACGTGATGGAGGGGGCGATCGCGTCGACGCGGGCGTCATATCCGGCGGCGAGGAGGGAGATCGCGCCGCCGTAGGAGCCGCCCGCCATCCCCACGCGCGGATCACCGGGCTTGTCGAGCTGGACCTGGGGCTGCTTCGCCAGCCAGTCGATGAGCCTGGAGACGTCGGCGACCTCGCCCTTCGGGTCGTTGAGGCCGATCTTCCCGGTGGACCTGCCGAAACCGCGGGCGGACCAGGTGAGGACCGCGTAGCCGTCGCGGGCGAGGTCCTCGGCCTCGGCGCGCATGTCGTCCTTGCTGCCGCCGAAGCCGTGGGCGAGGAGGACCGCGGGGCGCCGGCCGGTGCCGGACGTGGTGAAGAACGAGGTGTCCAGATGCACCCCGTCCACTGCCATGACCTTGTCGGTCCGGTGCACCGGGGGCGGGGCGTCGGAGGCGACGGCCGTCCACGTACCGGCGCCGGCGAGCACGACGACGGCGGCCGCGGCAGCCACCAGCCGCCGCGGCCGCCCGAGCAGTGCTCGCAGGCCGGGGGGTCGAAGATCCATGCTTCAACGGTACGGGCCCGCACCGGCATCCGATGCCGACGGTGGGCTGAACAGTGGGCCATCCCGGAGGAGTAGGAGTACTCCGCCATGTACTTCGAGTGCGGTACACCGCGCCAGCGGCGCCGCACCGACCGGTGCTGGTCCCGCCGCCCCACCCCATCCCGCCGCAACGGCGATCAGCCACGACGGCGGACTCCGGCGGTGCCGGACCGGACGGTGCATCCCCGCGGGCCGGTGGGGGCCGATCGCGCAGTTCCCCGCGCCCCTTGGGTCGGCCGGGCGGCCCCGCGCTCACAACCCACCGCCGCCCCACCCCATCCCGCCACAACGGCGGACTCCGGCGGTGCCGGACCGGACGGTGGGTCCCCGCGGGCCGGTGGGGGGCGGTCGCGCAGTTCCCCGCGCCCCTTAGGTCGGCCGGGCGGCCCCGCGCTCACAACCCACCGCCGCCCCACCCCATCCCGCCGCAACGGCGATCAGCCACGACGGCGGAGTTCGGCGGTGCCGGACCGGACGGTGGGTCCCCGCGGGTCGGGTGGGGGGCGGTCGCGCGGTTCCCCGCGCCCCTTGGGTCGGCCGGGCGGCCCGGCGCTCGCAAGTCGCCGCCGCTGCGGAGTTGCTAGTGGGGCGTCACGTCGTCCGGGATGGAGACGAGCCAGTGGGTTGCCTTGCGGGGGCGGAGGTAGAAGGCCCAGTAGAGGGTGGCGGCGGCGGTGATGCCGCCGGTCCAGAGGAGGTAGGTCGTCTCCTGCTGGGTGAGGATGTAGCCGAGGACGGCGATGAGGAGGATCGGCATCGTCGGCCAGAGGGGCATGCGCCAGGCGGGGGTGTGCTTGTGGTGGCCTCGGCGGGAGAGGAGGGCCGCCACGGCGACCAGGAGGTACATGCCGGTCACCGAGACGCCCGTCACGCCGTACAGGGTGTCGAGGTTGACGAAGCAGAGGAGGGCGCCGGGGACGCCGACGGCGAGGGTGGCGACCCAGGGGGAGCCGAAGCGGCCGAGGCGGGACAGGGCGCTGTTGACCGGGGCCGGCCAGGCCTTGTCGCGGGCCGAGGCGAACAGGACCCGGGAGTTCTGGATGACCATGACGATGCCCGCGTTGATGATCGCGAGGGCCACGCAGAGGCTGACGAAGGTGCCGACCGCGGAGTTGGACCAGGCGGTGACCATGGAGCTGATGTCGCCGCCGGTGAGGGCCTTGAGGTCGGTCGCGCCCATGGTGATCGCGGCGACCGGGACGAGGATGATCACCGTGGAGATCGCGAGGGTGGCGAGGACCGTACGGGCGACGTTGCGGCGCGGGTTCTCCAGTTCCTCGGAGAGGTAGACGGCCGTGGAGAAGCCCTGGGTGACGAAGAGGGCGATGGCCAGGCCCGAGACGACCAGCATGGCGGTGACCGTGGTGGTGTGGCCGCCCGTGTCCGCGACCTGCATGGAGGTGAGGCTGCCGACCCCGCGGTGGCTGTGGGAGAAGCCCAGCACCGCCACCACGCCCGCCGCGATGACCTCCAGGACGAGGAAGATGCCGGTGATCCAGGCGTTCGCACGCAGGTCCAGGAGGCCGGCGAGGGTGGCGAGGAGCATCACTCCGGCGCCGGTCATGGCCGGGTCCAGGTGGACGATCGGGGTGAGGTAGTCGGCCGTGCCCATCGCGATCACCGGCGGCACGATCATCACGACGAGGAGGGAGAGGACGAAGACCAGCCAGCCCGCGAGGCGGCCGGCCATCGTGGAGACCATCGCGTACTCGCCGCCCGCGCTGGGGATGAGGGTGCCCAGCTCGGAGTAGCAGAAGGCCACGGCGATACAGAGGAGCGAGCCGATGGCGATGGTGAGGGCGGTGGCGGTCCCGAGGGAGCCGAAGAGGTCGGGGACGACCACGAAGAGCGTGGAGGCCGGTGTGACGCAGGAGAGGGTGAGGAGGGTGCCGCCGACCACTCCGATGGAACGCTTGAGCGTCTTGGGGCTGTCGGGCGCCGTTGCGGCGGCGGTCTCGACAGGGCGGAGCGTGTCGGTCATGCGGCAGTTCCGATCGACTGGAGCGGCGAGAAGTTTCGGCCAGGAGCGCTATCGCCTCCGGCGGCTCGTCTCTTACGTCCTGCGTCCGCTCCCGGTTGCGATGCATGGAACCCCGACGAAAACCGTCACGTCAATGGCCGTTAACCTACGGAATCCGTAGATCCATTCGCTGTATTCCGCGAATACGGCGATACGAGGTAGGCCGTTCCACGCTGTCGGCCTCTACGAGAATCGCAGCGCGGGCGTCAAAAAAACGTGAGGACGTCCGGTATCCGGACCTGTCAGTGTGTCCCGTTAGAGTCATCGACAGCAGAACTCACAACCGAATCACAGCAATGGGTGGGGACTCATGAAGCTGAAGTACACCGCTGCCTGGGTGGGGTTCACGGCGGCGGCGACGGTCGCCGTGTCCGCGTGCGGCTCCGGCGGAGTGAAGACGGCCGCCTCGGCCGTGGACGGCGCGGACAAGATCATGGCGGCGCTCTCACGCGCGACCGACCGGACCGACCAGCTGGGCTCGGCGAAGGTGAGGATGAGCACCGTCATCGGCGCGGGCGCCCCGGTCACCATGAACGGCACCTTCTCCTGGGGAGACGGCCTGGCGATGGACGTCCTGATGGACACCAAGTCCGCGAAGATGGAGGCTCTCCAGCACAGCTCCACCATCCGGACCCTGTTCGTGGACGGCGCCTACTACTACGACGTCGACCCGCAGGCCTCCGGCCCGCTCAAGGGCAAGCAGTGGATGAAGATCGACGCGTCGGCCCTCTTCGGCGACAAGGGCGCCCAGGCCTTCAGCGGGAACAGCGCGGGCAACCCGGCGGCCACGCTGAAGTACCTCAAGTACGCGAAGAACGTGAAGGACTTCGGCACGGAGACCGTCGACGGGCAGCGCACGACCCACTACCAGGCCGTCGTCGACCAGGCGCAGATGGGGAAGTTCAAGGACGCCTACGGCAGTGACGGCATGACCGCGATGACCGGCGGCGGCTCGATGACGATGAATCTGTGGCTGAACGCCAAGGATCTGCCGGTCCGCCTGAAAGAGCGGATCGGCAAGATGACCGTGACCATGGACTTCGAGAAGTTCGGCGCCACCACGCCGGTGAAGGCCCCGCCGGCCGCCCAGACCGGCGACCTCACCCAGGTGATCGAGGATTACCGGAAGAAGCAGGGCTGACCCCGGACACACCGGTGCCCCGCTCCTCCCGGGAGGGGCGGGGCACCGTGCCTGGTCAGTGGTTGCGCGGGAAGCCCAGGTCGACGCCCGCAGGGGCCTCGGAGGGGTCCGGCCAGCGGGTGGTGACGACCTTGCCGCGGGTGTAGAAGTGCGTGCCGTCGTTGCCGTAGATGTGGTGGTCGCCGAAGAGCGAGTCCTTCCAGCCACCGAAGGAGTGGTAGCCGACGGGGACCGGGATCGGCACGTTGACGCCGACCATGCCGGCCTCGATCTCCAGCTGGAAGCGGCGGGCGGCGCCGCCGTCCCGGGTGAAGATCGCGGTGCCGTTGCCGAAGGGGGAGGCGTTGATCAGGGCGACACCCTCCTCGTACGTGTCCACGCGCAGGACACAGAGGACGGGGCCGAAGATCTCGTCCTGGTAGGCCTTGGCGGTGGTGGGCACCTTGTCGAGGAGCGAGATGCCGATCCAGTGGCCGTCCTCGAAGCCCTCGACCGTGTAGCCGGTGCCGTCCAGGACGACCTCGGCACCCTCGGCGGCGGCGCCGGAGACGTAGGAGGCCACCTTGTCGCGGTGGACGGCCGTGATCAGCGGGCCCATCTCAGAGGTGGGGTCGTTGCCGGGGCCGATCTTGATCTTCTCGGCGCGCTCGCGGATCTTCTCCACCAGCTCGTCGCCGATCGCGCCCACCGCGACGACCGCGGAGATGGCCATGCAGCGCTCGCCGGCCGAGCCGTAGGCGGCGGAGACGGCCGCGTCGGCCGCCGCGTCCAGGTCCGCGTCGGGGAGGACCAGCATGTGGTTCTTGGCGCCGCCGAGCGCCTGGACGCGCTTGTGGTTGGCGGAGGCGGTGGTGTGGATGTAGCGGGCGATCGGGGTCGAGCCGACGAAGGAGACCGCCTTGACGTCCGGGTGCTCCAGGAGCCGGTCGACGGCCACCTTGTCACCGTGGACCACGTTGAAGACGCCGTCGGGCAGCCCGGCCTCGGCCAGCAGCTCGGCGAGCTTGACCGACGCCGACGGGTCCTTCTCGGACGGCTTCAGCACGAAGGTGTTGCCGGTCGCGATGGCGATCGGGAACATCCACATCGGGACCATCGCCGGGAAGTTGAACGGCGTGATACCCGCGACCACGCCGAGGGGCTGGCGGATCGAGGAGACGTCCACGCGGGACGCGACCTGCGTGGACAGCTCGCCCTTCAGCTGCACGCTGATGCCGCACGCCAGGTCCACGATCTCCAGACCGCGGGCGACCTCGCCGAGGGCGTCGCTGTGCACCTTGCCGTGCTCGGCCGTGATCAGCTCGGCGATCGCGTCCCGGTTCGCGTCCAGGAGGGCGCGGAAGCGGAACAGGATCTCCGTGCGCTTGGCCAGCGAGGACTGGCCCCAGGTGACGAACGCGTCCTTGGCGGCGGCGACCGCGGCGTCGACCTCGTCGACCGACGCGAACGCGACCTTCGTGGTGACCGCGCCGGTGGCCGGGTCGGTGACCGGCCCGTAGTTGCCCGACGTGCCGTCGACGGACTTGCCGCCGATCCAGTGGTTGACGATCTTCGTCATGACCGGTTACTCCTTCACAGATGGCGGCGTCGGGTGGAGACGTGCCGTTCGTAGAGCTCACGTGCCTTGACCGCGGAGGATCGGGTCGCGGTCTCGGCCACAGGTACATCCCACCAGGCCTGCGCGGGAGGCGGGCCCGACACAGTGTCGGCCGTTTCGGTCTCCACGTAGACACATGTGGGAGTGTCGGCGGCCCGCGCCTCGGCGAGCGCCGCGCGCAGGTCCCGGACAGTCTTCGCGCGCAGGACGCGCATGCCGAGGCTGGCCGCGTTGGCGGCCAGGTCGACGGGGAGCGGGGCACCCGTGAAGGTGCCGTCGTCCGAGGTGAAGCGGTACGCGGTGCCGAACCGCTCGCCGCCCACCGACTCGGAGAGTCCGCCGATGGAGGCGTAGCCGTGGTTCTGCACCAGCAGCACCTTGATGGCGATGCCCTCCTGGACGGCGGTGACGATCTCGGTCGGCATCATCAGATACGTGCCGTCGCCGACCAGCGCCCACACGTTCCGTTCCGGTGCAGCGAGTTTCACCCCGATGGCGGCAGGTATCTCGTAGCCCATGCAGGAGTAGCCGTACTCCAGGTGGTACTGGTCCCGTGATCGCGGCCGCCACATCCGGTGCAGGTCGCCGGGGAGCGAGCCGGCCGCGTTGACCAGGACGTCCGTCTCGTCGACGAGCGCGTCCAGGGCGCCGAGGACCTGCGGCTGGGTCGGCCGGATGTCGGGCTCGTCGGCCTCGTAGCAGGCGTCGACGCGCTGCTCCCAGCGCTCCTTGTCCTCGGTGTACTCGGTGACGTACGAGTCGGCGGTCCGGTGGCCGTCCAGGGCCTTGGTCAGCTCCGTGAGGGCGCTGCGGGCGTCGGCTATCAAGGGCAGGCCGGCCAGCTTGTGGCCGTCGTACGGGGCGATGTTGAGGTTGAGGAAGCGGACGTCCGGGTTTTCGAAGAGGGTGCCGGAGGCCGTGGTGAAGTCGGTGTAGCGGGTGCCGACGCCGATCACCAGGTCGGCGGTGCGGGCGAGTTCGTCGGCGGTGGCGGTGCCGGTGTGGCCGATGCCGCCGACGTCCTGCGGGTGGTCCCAGCGGAGCGAGCCCTTGCCGGCCTGGGTCGAGGCGACCGGGATGCGCGTGGCCGCGGCGAACTCGGTGAGGACGGCCTCGGCGCGGCTGTGGTGGACCCCGCCGCCCGCGATGACCAGGGGCCTGCGCGCGTTCCTGACCGCCTGCACGGCCGCGGCCAGTTCGACGGGGTCGGCGCCCGGCCGTCGTACGGTCCACACCCGCTCGGCGAAGAACTCCTCCGGCCAGTCGTACGCCTCGGCCTGCACGTCCTGCGGGAGGGCGAGGGTGACGGCGCCGGTCTCGACGGGGTCGGTGAGGACCCGCATGGCGGCGAGGGCGGCGGGGATCAGCTGTTCGGGGCGGTTGATCCGGTCGAAGAACTTCGAGACGGGGCGGAGGGTGTCGTTGACGGACACGTCGGCCGCGTGCGGGACTTCGAGCTGCTGGAGCACCGGGTCGGCGGGCCGGGTGGCGAAGACGTCGCCGGGGAGGAGCAGGACCGGGAGGTGGTTGATGGTGGCGAGGGCGGCGCCGGTGACCAGGTTGGTGGCGCCCGGCCCGACGGAAGTCGTCACGGCGTGCGTGGCGAGACGGTTCGATTGACGCGCGTAGCCGACCGCCGCGTGCACCATGGCCTGTTCGTTACGGCCCTGGTGGTACGGCATCTCGTCCCGGTACTCGAGGAGCGCCTGGCCGAGGCCGGCCACGTTGCCGTGGCCGAAGATGCCCCAGGTGGCGCCGATCAGGCGGCGGCGCTCGCCGTCCCGCTCGGTGAACTGGACGGCGAGGAAGCGGACAAGCGCTTGCGCGACGGTCAACCGAATCGTCATCGGTAACCCTCCGTATGGTCCGGGTGGAAGCAGATCCGCCACTCCCGCGTCGCACCGGGCCCCGCCATGACGTTCAGGTAGTACATGTCGTGGCCGGGCTGCGCGATCGACGGGCCGTGCCATCCGTCGGGAACGAGCACGGCGTCGCCGGAGCGGACCTCGGCGAGGACGTCCGTACCGCCCTCACGGGAGGGGAATACGCGCTGATACCCGAATCCGTTCGCGCCGTCGATCTCGAAGTAGTAGATCTCCTCCAGCTCCGACTCCTCGCCGGGCCGGTACTCGTCGTGCTTGTGCGACGGGTACGAGGACCAGTTGCCGCCGGGGGTGACGACCTCCACGGCGATCAGCTTGTCGCAGTCGAACGCGTCCGCGGAGGCGAAGTTGCGCACCTGCCGGGCGGCGGTGCCGCTGCCGCGGTCTTCGACGGGAACCTCCGGCGCGGGGCCGTAGCGGGCGGGGAGTCGTCGCTCGCACTTCGCTCCTGCCAGGGCGAAGCGGCCTCCCGCGCCGGAGGCGATCTGGACCTGGGCGTCCCGGGGCACGTACACGAAGTCGGAGACTCCGCTGAACACGCTCTCCCGGCCCAGGATCTGGAACTCGTTTCCCTCTGTTTGCACCGTACAACCGCCCTGCAGCGGAAGCACGATCCACTCGCTGTCCCCGGTGGTGAACAAATGCGTTCCACCAGGGGGCAGTTCGACGATCCGGAGGCTGCTGTGCGCCCAGCCGGCCCGCTTGGGGTCGATGTCGAGCGCGTACTGGGCGTTCGCGGTCGAACCCTTGCCGAGATGCAGCTCGTTGGTCGTCATCTTCTCGCCCTCACAGGAGTCCGACGGCGGTGTCCACGGCGGCGGCCACGTCGCCGTCCGCCGGGTACAGCAGCGAACGGCCGACCACCAGGCCGCGCACGGTGGGGAGTTGCAGGGCGCTGCGCCACTTCTCGTACGCACCGTCCTGGTCGTCCCCGACCTCGCCGCCCAGCAGCACGGCGGGGAGGGTGGACGTCTCCATGACCCGGGCCATGTCGTCGGGGTTCTCGGTGACCGGCAGCTTCAGCCAGGTGTAGGCCGAACTGCCGCCGAGGCCCGAGGCGATGGCGATGGACCTGGTGACCGCCTCCGCGGACAGGTCGTTCCTGACCTTGCCCTCGGGGGTGCGGCGGCTGATGAACGGCTCGACGAAGACCGGCAGCCGGCGCGCGGCCATGTCGTCGACGGCGCGGGCCGTGGACTCCAGGGTGGTGAGGGAGCCCGGGTCGTCGTAGTCGATGCGCAGGAGCAGCTTGCCGGCGTCGAACCCGAGGCGCTGTATGTCCTCGGGACGGTGGCCGGTGAAGCGGTCGTCGAGCTCGAAGGAGGCGCCCTGCAGTCCGCCGCGGTTCATCGAGCCCATGACGACCTTGCCGTCGAGGGCGCCGAGCAGCAGCAGGTCGTCCAGGATGTCGGCGGTGGCGAGGACACCGTCGACGCCGGGGCGGGACAGCGCCAGGCAGAGCCGTTCCAGCAGTTCGGCCCGGTTGGCCATGGCGAGCTTGTCGCCGCCCACGCCGAGGGCGCCGCGGGCCGGGTGGTCGGCGGCCACGATCATCAGCTTGCCGTCCTCGTTGAGGAGCGGACGGCGGGAGCGCCGGGCGGCCGCCTCGGCGATCGCCTCGGGGTGGTGGGTGCGGGTGTGGACGAGGGCGGAGATGTCCACCTTCACCTGCGGGGCGGGGGCGCCTGCGCCGCCCTCGTGGTGCGCGCCCGCGACGCGGCCGGCCCTCACAGCACCGCTCCGGCGGCGAGCGCGGCGTCGATCTCGTCGCCGGTCGGCATCGCGGAGGAGCACTCCAGGCGGGAGGCGACGATGGCACCGGCCGCGTTGGCGTGCCGCATGGTCTTCTCCAGGTCCCAGCCTTCGAGGAGGCCGTGGCAGAGGGAGCCGCCGAAGGCGTCACCGGCGCCGAGGCCGTTCAGGACGTTGACGGGCAGCGGCGGGACCTCGGCGGCGTCGCCGTCGCGGCTGACGGCGAGGACGCCCTTGGGGCCCTGCTTGACGACGGCGATCTCGACCCCGGCGTCTAGGAGGGCCTGGGCGGCGGCCTGCGGCTCGCGCACTCCGGTCGCGACCTCCACCTCGTCGAGGTTGCCGACGGCGACGGTGGCGTGCTTGAGCGCCTCGGCGTAGAACGGCCGGGCGGCGTCCGGGTCCTTCCAGAACATCGGGCGCCAGTCGAGGTCGAACACGGTCGTGCCGGCCTTGGCCCGGTGGGCGAGGGCCGCGAGGGTCGCCGTGCGGCTGGGCTCCTCGCTCAGGCCGGTGCCGGTGATCCAGAAGATGCGGGCCGCGCGGACGGCGTCCAGGTCCAGCTCGTGGGCGTCGATCTCCAGGTCCGGGGCCTTGGGCTGCCGGTAGAAGTACAGCGGGAAGTCGTCCGGCGGGAAGATCTCGCAGAACGTGACCGGGGTGTTCAGGCCGGGGACCGGGGTGACCCAGCGGTCGTCCACGCCGAAGCCCTGGAGGGCCTCGTGCAGGTAGGCGCCGAAGGCGTCGTCACCGGTGCGGGTGATGACGGCGGTGCTGCGGCCGAGGCGGGCGGCCGCCACGGCCACGTTCGTCGCCGACCCGCCGAGGAACTTGCCGAAGGACGACACCTGGGCGAGCGGGACTCCGGTCTGGAGCGGATAGAGATCCACCCCGATCCGCCCCATGGTGATCAGGTCGTACGCCATCGGCTTCCCTTCGTCATTGCTCTCCCGTGGTTTGTAGTCCGGGAGAGGACGTCGTGTCAATGGTTTGTCCGGACATTCTGACGAGAAGGGGTGGTGCCGAGGTGCCCATGGGGGTGGCAGGACCCGCGAGGTGCGCGGGTGCGGGCCGGGGGTGGCCGGTCGCGCAGTTCCCCGTGCCCCCGTGGGGCGCTTCACGGCCGCGCCGATGTCAACACGCCCCGCCGATGAACCCCCGTGTTTCTGTGCCCCGGCTGTGTCACAAACTCTCCCCCCGTGTCACACATGTCGCGCGTACGCGGGCTCTCGGTCACACCCGGCCCACAGGCGCTTGCGCACAGTCACTCTCCGTCGTTCACCGGGCACAGGCTTTGTGATCGCCAGCGCAGCGCCCGGCTCCCCCGACGACCGATTCCGGTCGCCCCCGCGGCGCGCGCAGGGAGGTGCATCTCATGACCGACCGACGGCTCTGGTCATACAAGGAGATCGCGGCACACATCCGGGTGCAGCCGGACACCGTGCGCTCCTACCGCAAGCACGGGCTGCTCCCGCCGCCCGACCACGTCGAGGGCGGCAAGCCCTACTGGTACGCCGACACGGTCCGTGCCTGGGTCGCCTCCCGGCCGGGCAACCGGGGGCGCAGAGACCTCTGAGGCGGAGCGCCGCCGGGTCAGGCCCAGGGCTCGATGACCGTCACCCCGGCCGCCGGTGCCCCGTCCATCGCCGCCAGGGCCGCCGGGGCCGCGTCCAGGCTGATCGTCGAGGTGACGAGGAGGTCGGGGCGGAGGGTGCCGCCGCGGACCAGTTCGAGCATGGCGGGGTAGGTGTGGGCCGCCATGCCGTGGCTGCCGAGGAGCTCCAGCTCCAGGGCGATCACGCGGGCCATCGGCACGGGGGTGTTGCCGTCCGGGGACGGAAGCAGGCCCACCTGGACATGGCGGCCGCGCCGGCGCAGGGAGTTGACCGAGGCGGCCGAGGTGGCGGGTGAGCCGAGGGCGTCCAGGGAGAGGTGGGCGCCGCCGGAGGTCAGGTCGCGGACCGCCGCCGCGGGGTCCGCGGTGTCCGACGCGTTCACAGCGTGGGCCGCGCCGAACTTCCGTGCCAGGTCCAGGGCTTGGGGCGACACGTCGACCGCCGTCACCCGCGCCCCCGACGCCGCCGCGATCATCACCGCCGACAGGCCCACGCCCCCACAGCCGTACACCGCGACCCACTCCCCCGCCGCGACCCGGCCCTGCTGGACCACGGCACGGAAGGCGGTGGCGAAGCGGCAGCCCAGGGAGGCGGCGGTGGCGTACGACATGTCGTCCGGGATCGCCACCAGGTTCACGTCGGCGTGGTCCAGCGCCACGTACTGGGCGAAGGAGCCCCAGTGCGTGAAGCCGGGCTGGGTCTGGCGTTCGCAGACCTGCTGGTCGCCGGCCGCGCAGGACGGGCAGCTGCCGCAGGCGCAGACGAAGGGGACGGTGACCCGGTCACCGGGGCGCCAGGCGGTCACCCCGGCGCCGGTCTCCTCGACGACCCCGGCCAGTTCGTGGCCGGGGACGTGCGGGAGGGTGATGTCCGGGTCGTGGCCCTTCCAGCCGTGCCAGTCGCTCCGGCAGAGGCCGGTGGCCTCCACGCGGACGACCACGCCGTGAGGGGCCGGGCGAGGGTCGGGGACGTCCCGTACCTCGGCGGGGGTGGCGTAGTGGTCGAAGACGACGGCTCGCATCGCGCGTGCTCCTTTCGGGGGCTGCGCGAAGGGTAAGCGCTTCGCTGGGGGGCCGTGGTGTGCCAGTTGCTGTTCGCCTTTTGCCGGATGCGGATGCAGGCTGCGGATGCCGGATGCCGGATGCCGACTGCGGCGCCGTCGTGGCTGGTCGCGCAGTTCCCCGCGCCCCTTTGGGGCGCGTCCAGTTCAGGCGCGTCTGGCCGGGGCCGCGGCCGAATGGGGGCGCGGCCGGCTCAGGCGCGGCTGGCCGGGGCCGCGGTCGAATGGGGCGCGGGGGGTTCAGGCGCGGCCGAGTGGGGTGCGGACGCCGGGGGCGTCTGCGGCTCGCCCTCGCTCAGTCCGAACCGGTCGTGGAAGCGGCGCAGGAGGGCCGGGGCCCACCAGGTGGCGTTGCCGGTGAGGCGCATGATGGCCGGGACCAGGAGGCTGCGGACGACCATGGCGTCCATCAGGACCGCCAGGGCGATGCCGAGGCCGAGCATCTTGGTGTTGGTGACCCGGGAGGTGCCGATCGCCACCATCACCACCGCCAGGATGATCGCCGCCGCGGTGATCAGGCCCCCGGTGCGCTGCAGACCGAGCCGGACCGCCCGCTCGTGGTCGCCCGTCCTGTCGTACTCCTCCTTGATGCGGGAGAGCAGGAACACCCCGTAGTCCATCGAGAGGCCGAAGGCGACGCAGAACATCAGGACCGGGAGGGTGGTCTCGATCGAGCCGGGGCTGGTGAAACCGAGCAGGTCCGAGAGGTGGCCGTCCTGGAAGACCCAGACCACCGCGCCGAACATGGCCGTGAGGCTGAGCGCGTTGAGCAGGACCGCCTGTACGGGGATGAGGACGCTGCCGGTGAGGAGGAAGACCAGCAGCAGGGTGACGATCGCTATGATCGCCGCCGCCCAGGGCAGGCGCTCCCCGATGGCGTGCTTGGAGTCGACCAGGACCGCGGCCGTGCCCGTCACCTTCGTGTCGAACGGGGTGTTCAGCGCGCGCAGTTCGCCCACCAGGCGCTGGGCGCCGTCGCCCACCGACTCGCCCTCCGGCTGCACCGTGAAGTACGCCGCGTCGCCCTTGACCAGGGGTCCGGCCACCCCGGACACCTCCGGCAGGGCCGCCACCCGCTCCTTGTACGCCGCGTACTGCGCCCGGGTCGCCCCGCCCTCGGCCAGGACTTCGAGGTCGCCGCCGGGGTTGCCGGGGAAGCCGTCCCGGATGTGCTGCTGGACGACGTGGGACTCGGCGCCGACCGGGAGCTGGCGGTCGTCCGCGGTGCCGAACTTCACGCCCAGGAACGGCAGTCCGAGGACGATCAGGAAAGCCGTGGTGGCGACGGCGAAGAGCGGGGCCCGGCGCATCACCAGGGTCGCGGCGCGGGCCCAGGCCGTGCCCTCGGCGCCGGAGGGCCGGGCTTCACGGCCCCTGCGGAACAGCCGGCGCAGGTCCAGCGCGTTGACCCGGTCGCCCAGCAGGATCAGCGCGGCGGGGAGCAGGATCAGGGCGGCGGCCGCGGCCAGCAGGACCACCGCTATGCCGGCGTAGGCGAACGAGCGGAGGAAGTACTGGGGGAAGACGAGCATCGCCGCCAGGGAGACGGCCACCGTCAGGGCCGAGAACAGCACGGTGCGGCCCGCGGTGCGCAGGGTGGTGCCGACCGCCGTCAGGGGGTCGGCGCCCGTGGCCAGTTCCTCGCGGAAACGGCGGACGATGAAGAGCGCGTAGTCGATGGCGAGGCCCAGGCCGAGGGCCGTGGTCAGGTTCATCGCGAAGACCGAGACGTCCGTGAAGGACGTGATGCCGCGCAGGACCGCGTTCGTGCCGAGGATGGCGACGATGCCGATGCCCAGCGGGAGCAGGGCGGCGATCGCGCTGCCGAACACCATCACCAGCAGGACCAGGGTGACGGGCAGGGCGATCAGCTCCGCGCGGGCCAGGTCCTCCTTGATGATCGTCTGCATGTCGCTGCGGACCGCCACCATGCCGCCGACCTTCACGGTCACCGGTCCGTGCGCGCCCCGGTAGTGCGGGGCGATGCGGTCCAGGGTGTCGGCGGCCGCCTTCTCGTCACCGGTGATGCGGGCCGCGATCAGGGCCTCGTGGCCGTCCTCGGCGCGCAGGGACGGCGACTTGGTCTGCCAGTACGAGCCGACGCCTATGACGCCCTTCTCGCCGGACAGCCGGGTGACGAGGACCTTCGCCTCGGCCGCCACCGCCGGGCTGTCCACCGAGCCGCCCCGCGCGTCCACCAGGAGGAGCAGGTTGGGCTGGGAGTCCGGGAACTCGCGCTCCAGCGCCTTCGTCGCGTACGTCGACTCGGCGGCCGGGTCCTCCCAGCCGCCGCTGCCCAGCCGGTCGGCGACCCCGCTGCCGGCCAGCACGGCGAGCGCGGTGATCACGAGGGCGAGCAGCAGCGAGAGCCGTGGGCGGGCGGTCACGAACCTGGTCCAGCCCCCTGGGCGGGCCCCGCTCCCGGCCGCCGCGGGCTCGTTGACTTCGGTCATCCTGCGGTGTCCCCTTCACCCTGACCACTGCCTGCCGGTACGCATCCGATTCGTGCACAGGGCAGCATGGGTCGGCCATTGCCTTTTAGACTGGCAAACACGAGTCGTCGCTCGCGTTTCACAAGAATGCGAGCGACCGCTCGTGTTTGTCAATCGCGTTCGAAGAGCTGGGGATAACGCGTGCCCGACAAGCCCGACATGCCAGAGCAGCCCGACGGCCCCCACGGTCCCGACGGCACGACCACGGCCAAGGAACAGCCGCGCCGGCGGCAGGCCCGCGGCGAGCGGCGCATCCAGCAGCTGCTCGAAGCCGCCGCCTCGGTCTTCTGCACCTCGGGCTACACGGCCGCCAGCACCAACGCCATCGCCCGGGAGGCCGGCGTCTCGCCCGGCACGCTCTACCAGTTCTTCCCGAACAAGGAGGCGATCGCGGTCGAGCTGGGCGACCGGCTCATGCACGACCTGCGGGACACCTACGGCGAGGCGCTCGCGCCGATCGACCCCGGCACCTCGCTGACGGACGCGGTCGGCGCCACCGTGGACCGCCTCACCGCCTTCAACACCGAGCACCCCGTGTTCTTCGCGCTGATGCACGGCCCCGACGTGCCCGGCGGGATCACCGAGGCCCACGACGCCCTGCACACCAACCTGCTCGGCCGCGTCGAGGACCTGCTCGCCTCGCTCTTCCCGCCGGACGCCGACAAGGCCCACATCACGCGTACGGCACACGTCAGCCTCGGCATCTACAAGGCGGGACTCGAGCTGGTGCTCAGCCACGAGGGCGCCGAGCGCCAGGCGTACATCCAGGAGATCAAGGACGTGCTCACCCGCTACCTGGAGCCCCTGGTCGGCGACCGCCTCGGCCGCGCCGCCGACTGACCGGCCACCCGCTCGAACCCCCCAGACTGCGACATGCGGTACATCTGCCTAAAGTGCGGGTAAATCGCACCGGTCTCGCGCGGATCCCGCGCCGACACCGAGCCGATCCCGAGCCGACGAGCGCCACCCGCACCCGCAGGAGCACAAGGGGGACCCGCCGTGACCCACTCTCCGCCGCCCGGCCGCCCGCAGGCCCGGATCCCCGGTCCGCAGCAGCCGCCACCGCCGTACCCCCGGATCCGCGCCGGCCTGTGGCGGCGCTGCCTCGGCGGCGGCCTCGCCCTGTGGGCGCTGACCGCGGTGGTCACGTACACGACGAGGGACACCACCCTGCTGCCGACGCTGATCCTGCTCGGCAGCTTTCTCGTCCCGGTCGTCTTCGTGCTGTGGGCGTACGAGCGGCACGGCCGCGACCTCGGGGTCAGCGCGATCCTCGGCTGCTTCCTGACCGGCGGCACGCTCGGGGTGCTGGGCACCTCGGCGGTGGAGTCCTACCTGGTCCGCCCCTCCTGGGGGATGTTCGTCTGCGTCGGCCTGCTCGAGGAGGCGGTGAAGCTCGGCGCGCTGGTGTTCGTGCTGCGCCGGCTGCCCGGGATCCGGGGCATGCGGGCCGGGCTGGTGCTCGGCGCGGCGGTCGGCTTCGGCTTCGCGGCCCTGGAGAGCGCCGGGTACGCGTTCGACGCGGCCGTCTCCACCGAGGGCGTCGACCTGCGCGCGCTGATCGAGACGGAGATCCTGCGCGGGGTGGTGGCCCCCTTCGGGCACGGCCTGTGGACGGCGATCGCCGGCGGCGTCCTGCTCTCCTTCCGCCGCCCGAACGGCCGCTTCCGCGTCACCGCCCCCGTCGTCGCCGCGTACGTCGGGGTCGCCCTGCTGCACGCCCTGTGGGACTCCACGCACGGCATCGCGATCTGGCTGGTGGCGCATCTGGTGGGTACCGGGCTGGAGCCGCAGCTGTTCGCCGAGGGGTACATCCCGCGCCCCAGCGCGGCACAGGAGCACCTCTTCTCGGTGTTCTCGGTCGGCCTGCTGGTACTCGTCTCGCTGTTCGGCGTCGCCTGGGTGGTCTCGCTGGCGCGCCGCGATCCCTCTTGGAGAAATACCCCCTAGGGGTATAGTGTGACGAGAGTGGGGTTCCCTCGTGGGCCCCATCGGCCCCACCCGCCTCGACGAGGAGAACGACATGACCGCCCAGACCGACACACCGGGCTCCGTGACCGCCGTCTACAAGGTGACCGGCATGAGCTGCGGACACTGTGAGGGTTCCGTCTCCGCAGAGATCTCCGGCCTGCCCGGCGTCAGCTCGGTGACGGCCGTCGCGGCCAGCGGCGAGGTCACGGTCGTCTCCGCCGCCCCGCTCGACGAGGAGGCGGTCCGCGCCGCCGTCGACGAGGCGGGCTTCGAGCTCGCCGGCCGCGTCTGAGGGCCCGGCCGCACGCACCGACACGCACCACGAGCAGTACGAGCACCACGAGCACCACGAGCAGTACGTACGACGGAAACGTATCTCTCCGCCGGGCCGTGCCGACCAGCTGATACTGGCTCCGCGCGGTCCGGTCCGTTGTCTGGAGTCCGGACATGACGACCAGCACCACCACCGACACCACCGCACAGACACCGATAGCCCTGCCGCGCCCGGCCGAGGGCGAGTCCGAGGTCGAGCTGCTCATCGGCGGCATGACCTGCGCCTCGTGCGCCGCCCGGGTCGAGAAGAAGCTCAACCGCATGGACGGCGTCACCGCCACCGTGAACTACGCGACCGAGAAGGCGAAGGTCGCATACCCCCAGGGGGTCCAGGTCGCCGACCTGATCGCCACGGTCGTGAAGACGGGTTACACCGCCGAGGAGCCCGCACCCCCGCAGCCGGAGCCGGCGCAGGAGGCCGGGCCGGAGCGGGACCCCGAGCTCGCCGCCCTGCGCCACCGCCTCCTGGTCTCCGCCCTGCTCGCGGCCCCGGTCGTGCTGCTCGCGATGGTCCCGGCGCTGCAGTTCGACAACTGGCAGTGGCTGTCGCTGACGCTCGCCGCCCCGGTGGTCGTCTGGGGCGGCGCGCAGTTCCACCGGGCCGCCTGGACCAACGCCCGGCACGGCGCCGCCACCATGGACACCCTGGTCTCGGTCGGCACGCTGGCCGCGTTCGGCTGGTCGCTGTGGGCGCTGTTCCTCGGCGACGCGGGCATGCCGGGCATGCACGACGAGTTCCGGTTCACCGTCGCCCGGATGGACAGCGCGTCCACGATCTACCTGGAGGTGGCCTCCGGGGTGGTCGCGCTGATCCTGCTCGGCCGTTATCTGGAGGCACGCTCCAAGCGGCGCGCGGGCGCGGCCCTGCGGGCGCTGATGGAACTGGGCGCGAGGGACGTGGCGGTGCTGCGGGACGGGCGCGAGGTGCGGGTCCCGGTGGCGTCGCTGGCGGTCGGCGACCGGTTCGTCGTACGGCCCGGGGAGAAGGTCGCAACCGACGGGACCGTGGTCGAGGGGGCGTCCGTGGTGGACGCCTCGATGCTGACCGGCGAGTCCGTGCCGGTGGACGTGACCGTCGGCGACGCCGTCACGGGCGCGACCGTGAACGCGGGCGGGCGGCTGGTCGTCGCGGTGACCCGGGTCGGCGCCGACACGCAGCTCGCCCGGATGGCGCGGCTGGTGGAGGACGCGCAGAACGGCAAGGCCGAGGTGCAGCGGCTCGCCGACCGGATCTCGGCCGTCTTCGTGCCGGTCGTCATCCTGATCGCGCTCGGCACCTTCGGGGTCTGGCTGGGCGTCACCGGGGACACGGCCGCCGCGTTCACGGCCGCCGTCGCCGTCCTGATCATCGCCTGCCCGTGCGCTCTCGGCCTGGCCACTCCGACCGCGCTGATGGTCGGCACCGGGCGGGGCGCGCAGCTCGGCATCCTCATCAAGGGCCCGGAGGTCCTGGAGTCCACGCGCCGGGTCGACACCGTGGTCCTCGACAAGACCGGGACGGTGACCACCGGGCGGATGAGCCTGCAGGAGGTGTACGCCGTCCAGGGCACCGACGAGGACGAGGTGCTGCGGCTCGCGGGCGCCCTCGAACACGCCTCCGAGCACCCGGTGGCCCGGGCGATCGCCGCGGGGGCCGAGGAGAAGGCCGGCACGCTGCCCGCCGTCGAGGACTTCGCGAACGTCCCCGGACGGGGCGTACGAGGGCGTGTGGAGGGCCGCGAGGTGGCCGTGGGGCGCCTCTTCGACGTGGTGCCGGAGGAGTTGGCCCTGGCCCGCTCCCGGGCCGAGCGGGAGGGCCGTACCGCCGTCCTGGCCGGCTGGGACGGACAGGCCCGGGGTGTCCTCGCGGTCGCCGACGCGGTCAAGGACACCAGCGCCGAGGCGGTCCGGGAGCTGCGTGCGCTCGGGCTGACGCCGGTGCTGCTGACCGGGGACAACCGGGCGGTGGCCGAATCGGTCGCGAAGGCGGTCGGGATCACCGAGGTGGTCGCCGAGGTGCTGCCCGAGGACAAGGTGGACGTCGTACGGCGGCTGCAGCGCGAGGGGCGGACGGTCGCCATGGTCGGCGACGGCGTCAACGACGCGGCGGCGCTGGCCACCGCCGATCTGGGGCTGGCCATGGGGACCGGGACGGACGCGGCGATCGAGGCCGGCGACCTGACCCTGGTGCGCGGGGACCTGCGGGTGGCGGCCGACGCGATCCGGCTGTCCCGGCGGACCCTCGCCACCATCAAGGGCAACCTCGTGTGGGCCTTCGGCTACAACGTGGCCGCGCTCCCGCTGGCCGCCGCCGGCCTCCTCAACCCCATGATCGCGGGGGCCGCGATGGCCTTCTCGTCGGTCTTCGTGGTGACCAACAGTCTGCGGCTGCGCACCTTCCGCTGAAAGTTACCGGCGGTTCGGCTCTGTGGATGTATGAGTCCCCCTAGAGTCCAACGCGCACCTCACATAAGCTCTTCACAAGGCTCGCGCATCATCCTTACGCTTGAGCTCCGATCGCCATATCGGGGCTCTTGCGCATCTATCGGACAGATGCAAGAGACGCAGATCACAGTGATGTGAACGTAACCATCGAAGGGGTTCGAAGGTCTAAGTTGGCGATGTCAGAGATGCGTCTTGGGGGGCGCTGACCTGGCATCTGGGGATGTCTTGGGGGACTTCCTCAGAGATGCGTTGCCGGGGCACGTACGACGGGAAGCTTTGAGCGGCCCTCCCGTGCCGTACGGGTCCCGGCAGATCGCACCGCATCACTGGATGTAGTAGTACGGCGAGTTCTGCTCGTTGTGCTCAAAGCAGCGATTCAGGCGCTGCCGTACCGAGCGCCCGGCCGGATCCCGTGGGGGGAATCCGCACCGGGACACGGGAAGGCGCCCTGGTCGCCGGCCCGTGGGGGGACCGGCGCTCCAGGGCGCCTTCTGCTACGCCGGTACGGCCGCTAGCGCGTTCAGCGCTCCTCGACCGGCACGAAGTCGCGCTCGACGACGCCCGTGTAGATCTGGCGCGGGCGGCCGATGCGGGAACCGGGCTCCTTGATCATTTCCTGCCACTGGGCGATCCAGCCGGGCAGCCGGCCGAGGGCGAACAGGACCGTGAACATCTCGGTCGGGAAGCCCATGGCGCGGTAGATCAGGCCGGTGTAGAAGTCCACGTTCGGGTAGAGGTTGCGCGAGACGAAGTAGTCGTCGGAGAGCGCGTGCTCCTCCAGCTTGAGCGCGATGTCCAGCAGCTCGTCGGACTTGCCGAGGGCCGAGAGGACGTCGTGCGCCGCGGACTTGATGATCTTGGCGCGCGGGTCGAAGGACTTGTACACCCGGTGGCCGAAGCCCATCAGGCGGACGCCGTCCTCCTTGTTCTTCACCTTGGTGATGAAGGAGTCGACGTCGCCGCCGTTGGCCTGGATGCCCTCCAGCATCTCCAGCACGGACTGGTTGGCGCCGCCGTGCAGCGGGCCCCACAGCGCGGAGATACCGGCGGAGATCGACGCGAACATGTTCGCCTGCGACGAGCCGACCAGACGGACCGTCGACGTCGAACAGTTCTGCTCGTGGTCGGCGTGCAGGATCAGCAGCTTGTCCAGGGCCGAGACGACGACCGGGTCAAGCTCGTAGTCCTGCGCCGGCACCGAGAACGTCATGCGCAGGAAGTTCTCCACGTAGGAGAGGTCGTTGCGCGGGTAGACGAACGGGTGACCGACCGACTTCTTGTACGCGTACGCGGCAATCGTCGGAAGCTTGGCGATCAGCCGGATGGTGGAGAGGTCGCGCTGCTTCGCGTCGAACGGGTTGTGGCTGTCCTGGTAGAACGTGGACAGCGCGGAGACCACCGAGGACAGCATGGCCATCGGGTGGGCGTCGCGCGGGAAGCCCCGGTAGAAGTTCTTGACGTCCTCGTGCAGCAGGGTGTGCCGCGTGATCTCGTTCTTGAACGTGGTGAGCTCGTCCACGGTCGGCAGCTCACCGTTGATCAGCAGGTAGGCCACCTCCAGGAAGGTGGAGCGCTCCGCCAGCTGCTCGATCGGGTATCCGCGGTAGCGGAGGATGCCCGCCTCGCCGTCGAGGTAGGTGATGGCGGATTTATAGGCAGCGGTGTTGCCGTAGCCGCTGTCCAGGGTCACGAGACCGGTCTGGGCGCGGAGCTTCCCGATGTCGAAGCCCTTGTCGCCGACGGTGCTGTCGACCACCGGGTAGGTGTACTCGCCGTCGCCGTACCGCAGTACTACAGAGTTGTCGCTCACGTCTTCCCTCACCGACGTAGTGCCTCATCTTCGAGGTGCCCTGACTGTCTCTACCATCCCCCATTTGGCTCAGGAGAGTGCACTCGGGGTCGACCGTTGGGCCCATTGGCGGCACTCAGTGCCGCCAACCTGCTCATCCTGCCCCCTTGTCTCTCTATGTGGAAGGGCTCTGTGACCTTCACGACTCATTTGATCGATCATTTTTCCGGAGATCGCTCCGGCCGAGCCGGAAGTCCAGCGCCGTACAGCGCCGACCTGCCGACACCGTGCGTACCGCCTGGCCGATCGCCTTGCGCGAACCGACGAGGACGACCAGCTTCCTGGCCCGGGTGACCGCCGTGTAGAGCAGGTTCCGCTGCAGCATCATCCAGGCGCCGGTGGTGACCGGGATCACCACCGCCGGATATTCACTCCCCTGTGAACGGTGAATGGTCACAGCGTAGGCATGGGCCAGTTCGTCCAGTTCGTCGAATTCGTACGGCACCTCCTCGTCCTCGTCGGTCAGCACGGTGAGGCGCTGGTCGACCGGGTCGAGCGAGGTGACCACGCCCACGGTGCCGTTGAAGACGCCGTTCTCGCCCTTCTCGTAGTTGTTGCGGATCTGGGTGACCTTGTCGCCGACCCGGAACACCCGCCCGCCGAACCGCTTTTCGGGCAGCTCGGGCCGGGCCGGGGTGATGACCTGCTGGAGCAGGCCGTTGAGCACGCCGGCGCCGGCCGGTCCGCGGTGCATGGGCGCGAGCACCTGCACGTCGCGCCGCGGGTCGAGTCCGAACCTGGCCGGAATGCGCCGGGCGGCGACGTCCACGGCGAGCTTTCCCGCCTCCTCCGTCTCGTCCTCCACGAAGAGGAAGAAGTCCTTCATGCCGTCGGTGACGGGGTGCTGTCCCGCGTTGATCCGGTGCGCGTTGGTCACCACCCCCGACTGCTGGGCCTGCCGGAAGACCCGGGTGAGCCGGACGGCGGGGATCGGGCCGCCGTCGGCGAGCAGGTCCCGCAGCACCTCCCCCGCCCCGACGCTGGGCAACTGGTCCACGTCCCCCACGAAGAGGAGGTGCGCACCGGGCGGCACGGCCTTGACCAGCTTGTTGGCGAGGAGCAGATCGAGCATCGACGCCTCGTCCACCACCACCAGGTCGGCGTCCAGCGGCCGGTCCCGGTCGTAGGCCGCGTCCCCGCCGGGCTTCAGCTCGAGGAGCCGGTGCACGGTCGACGCCTCGGCCCCGGTCAGCTCGGCGAGCCGCTTGGCCGCCCGCCCGGTGGGAGCGGCGAGCACCACCTTCGCCTTCTTCGCCCGCGCCAGCTCCACGATCGACCTGACGGTGAACGACTTGCCGCAGCCGGGGCCGCCGGTCAGCACCGCGACCTTCTCCGTCAGCGCCAGCCTGACGGCCGCCTCCTGCTCGGGGGCGAGGTCGACGCCGGTGCGGTCCTTCAGCCAGGCGAGCGCCTTGTCCCAGGCGACGTCGTGGAACGACGGCATCCGGTCGTCGTCGGTGCGCAGCAGGCGCAGCAGCTGGGAGGCGAGGGCGACTTCGGCCCGGTGGAAGGGGACGAGGTAGACGGCGGTGACGGGTTCGGCGTCCGGGGCCGGGCCGGGGAGCTTCTCCCGTACGACGCCCGGGTCCTCCCCGTCCTCGGGCGGCGCCGCCAGCTCGGCGAGGCACTCGATGACGAGGCCGGTGTCGACCTGGAGGAGTTTCACGGCATCCGCGATGAGCCGCTCCTCGGGGAGGTAGCAGTGCCCCTGGTCGGCGGACTGCGACAGGGCGTACTGCAGCCCCGCCTTCACCCGCTCCGGGCTGTCGTGCGGAATTCCCACCGACTGGGCGATCTTGTCGGCGGTGAGGAAACCGATGCCCCAGACGTCCGCCGCGAGCCGGTACGGCTGGTTCTTCACGACGGAGATCGAGGCGTCCCCGTACTTCTTGTAGATCCGCACGGCGATCGACGTCGACACCTCGACGGTCTGCAGGAAGAGCATGACCTCCTTGATCGCCTTCTGCTCCTCCCAGGCGTCGGCGATCTTCTTCGTCCGCTTCGGCCCGAGCCCCGGCACCTCGACGAGCCGCTTCGGCTCCTCCTCGATGATCCGCAGGGTGTCCACCCCGAAGTGCTGGGTGATCCGGTCGGCGAACACCGGCCCGATGCCCTTGACCAGCCCCGACCCCAGATAACGCCGTATCCCCTGCACGGTGGCCGGCAGCACGGTCGTGTAGTTCTCGACGGTGAACTGCTTCCCGTACTGCGGGTGCGACCCCCACCGCCCCTCCATCCGCAGCGACTCCCCCACCTGGGCGCCGAGCAGCGCGCCGACGACCGTGAGGAGATCACCGGCGCCTCTGCCGGTGTCGACGCGGGCGACCGTGTACCCGTTCTCCTCGTTCGCGTACGTGATCCGTTCGAGCACGCCTTCGACGGTGGCGAGCCGTCGTTCGCCGGTGGGGGTCCCCGTCTGCTGAGCCATGACCCGACGGTACCGGTGCGGTCTGACAGCGATCATTGCCCTGGCCCCGGACCCCCGACCGACAAGGACGTCCCATGCCCGTACCCGCGGACCCGACGGTCCTCCACCCGATGCCCGGGCAGCTCCGGGTGGTCCTGCTCAAACCGCTGGTGAAGTCCCCGCTGATCGAGGTCGGGGAGTACTCCTACTACGACGACCCCGACCACCCGACCGACTTCGAGACCCGCAACGTCCTCTACCACCACGGGCCGGAGAAGCTCGTCATCGGCAGGTTCTGCGCGCTCGGCACGGGCGTCCGGTTCATCATGAACGGCGCCAACCACCGTATGGACGGCCCCTCCACGTTCCCCTTCCCGATCATGGGCGGGTCGTGGGCCGAGCACGTCGACCTGATCACCGGCCTGCCGGGCCGGGGCGACACGGTGGTCGGACACGACGTGTGGTTCGGCCACGGGGCCATGGTGATGCCGGGCGTCCGCATCGGAAACGGCGCGATCATCGCCTCCGGCGCCGTGGTGGTGGACGACGTCCCCGACTACGGCATCGCCGGCGGCAACCCGGCCCGCCTCATCCGCACCCGCTACGACGACCAGGACGTCGCCCGGTTGCTGGCGGCGGCCTGGTGGGACTGGCCCGCGGACCACATCACCGCGCACGTCCGGACGATCATGTCGGGCACCGTCGCCGAACTGGAGGCGGCCGCGCCGAGAGCGAAGTGACCGGCGTCGAGGGCTTGCCGGCGGGGCGTCAAAAGTCGCACACCCGTACGGCAATCGGACCTTATGATCGCTCCACCCCGGCGTCCGTCGCCGCCGCACACACCTCCGAGACAGGCCTGAGACGATGACGAGCGCCACCCGCACAGCCCCCCGCCGCCTTGCCCGCGCCGCGCAGACCGCGATCGCCGCGGCGGCCGTGACGGACGTGTTCCGCACGGTGGCGCTCCGGGACCACTATCTGCACCCCTCGGACGCGTCCCTGCGGAGGTCGGGCCTCGTCTCCATGGTCTTCGTCAATCTGATGACCCTCACGACCGTCCTGTTCCTCGTGTGGCTCGCCCGGTCCCGGCGCAACGCCCAGGAACTGTCCCCCGGGGCCGCGGTTCCGAGCCCGGGCTGGACGATCGGCGCATGGTTCATACCGGTGGTCAACCTCATCGCCCCGCGCGGTTCCGTCCTCGACATCGGGCGCGCCGCCTCCCCCTCGTGGGAGAAGCGGGACAGGACGCTGGTGAATCTGTGGTGGGCCTCCTGGGTCGGGCACGCGCTGGTGCTCACGGCGGCGAACCTGGCGGCCCCCGGCTCGCTGGCCCTCCTCGTGGTGACGGAGGCGCTCTTCCTCGCGGCAGCCGTCCTGGTGGGGCTGGTCATCGAGCGCGTCACGACACTTCAGGCCGCCGCCCTCCGCGTCACGGTTCCTGTCGCCGCCCCGCAGCCTTGATCCCCGCGACGAAGCCGGCGAAGGCCCCCACCGGGAAGGTGAGGGTGCGAGCGGACGGGGCCTTGGAGTCGCGGACGGCGGTGTGGGTGGGGGTGGTGGCTATCTCGACGCAGTTGTTGCCGTCGCCTTCGCCTGAGTAGGACGACTTGCGCCAGTTGTCCATGGGGCCTCATAGCTCTTTCAGTAGCCGGTTGATGAAGTCGCGCGAGCGACCCGGTTCGAGCGATACACCCTCCACCTTATGGAAACGTGTTCGATAGGTGCCGAGTTGGGCCTCGGAATCGAGGAAGACCGAGCCATGGGGAGCGTCGCGGGAGACCGTGTCCAGCTTGGGTACAGGACCGCCTACGTACGTCATCGTGCTGGACGCCACAGCGAAGCCATCCAGGTCGAAGGGGATGGCTCGCAAGATGATGCGCTCCGTTTCGGACAGCTCCAGGAGCCGGATGAGTTGAGCCCTCGCGGCGGCGCGGTCACCGACTCGGATGCGCAGCGCCGACTCGTGGATCACGATCTCGTGCGGGAAGTCGACTTTGGTCTGGCGGGCCATTCGGTGACTGACACGCAACTCCAGCTCCTCGCGGGTCAGTTCAGGGAGTCGGGAAGAGAAGACCGCGCGAGCGTAGTCCTCCGTCTGCAGCAGGCCCGGCACGTACAGGATGGCCACGTCCTTCTGAAACGCTGCATGGTGGTCGAGTTCCGACAGGTCCATGAACGAGGTGGGCAGCAGCCCCCGGTACTCCTCCCACCAGCCCCGCGTCCGGTCGGTGGCCATCTCGACCAGCGCTTCGACGAACTCCGTGTCCGTGCAGGCGTAATGGGACGCCAGTCGACGCACCCGTTCCTCGCTGACGCCCGTGAGCCCGAGTTCGATGTGGCTGATCTGGACCCTGTTCGCCCCGAGAAGGGCTGCCGCCTGGGCACCGGTCATGCCGGCCGCCTCACGGAGCCTGCGCAGCTCGACACCCAGGCGTACCTGACGGGCCGTCGGCTCACGCCTCTGGACCATGAGTTGCTCTCCTCTTTCGGGGGCGGATCACGCGATCAGCTTGCCACGGGTAACAGATTACCCATACCGTCGGTGACGCAACGCTCACGCAGCGGAAGTGCACCGCCCCGCCCTGCCACGGTGGTCGCGGCAACGCCACCCTGCCGGAAACTCCCCCACGACCACCGGAGTTGATGACGCATGCCCGAAGCCTGGGAGTACACGCTCACCATCCCCAACGACCTCCGCGCCGTCACCGTCAGCCGGCACACCCTCAGACTGATCCTCACCGCGCATGAGCTGACCGGCTTTCTCGCGTCGGCGAACTCCTCGCCACCGAGCTGGTCTCCAACGCCGTACGGCACACGAAGGGGCCCGCCGCACTACGGGTCCGCTGGTCGCCGCCCGGCACCCTGCGGATCGGCGCGTGGGACGCGGACCCCGAACCGCCGGAGCCACCCGTGCCGTTGGAGCGGCTCGGGGAGGTGGAGGAGGGACGGGGGCTGGCACTCGTACGGGCCTGTTCGGATCTGTGGGGGTGGCAGCCGCTGTCGCGGTTCGGGAACCGGGGGAAGTACGTGTGGTGCGAGCTGGCCGCGGCGTAAGCCAGTCCACTTTGTCAGCGTGGCCTGGACGGCGGCCTCGGTTCCCGTGACCCGCTGGAGTTCGCCACCGTCGACGGCGCCCACGCCCTGGGCCTCCCCGCCCGCACCGGCAGCCTCACGCCCGGCAAGGACGCCGACGTGATCCTGCTGCGCACCGACGGCCTCACCGTCGACGTGGACCTGCGGGCCCTGCGGACCCGCCTGCTGGAGTCCCGCGACCCGGTCGCGGCGGCCGCCGGCGTACCGCTGGACGGCACCTGGCAGCCGCAGCCGAAGTCGGTGTCACCGCAGCTCATTTCGTATCGGCATCGGCATCGGAGTCGGAATCGGAGTCGGCCAGGGTGAAGCCGGCCCGGGTGAACTCCCGTCGGCTGTGCACGAGCAGCTCGCGGACCGGCGGGTTATGCGCGCCCCGCCAGACCAGGGCCAGCAGCGCCGGTGTCTCGACGTCGTCGACGGTGCGGGCGACGAGCCGGTCGCGGTGGGCCGCGGCCATCGACTCGCTGAGCACTGCCACGCCGAGCCCGCGCGCGGCGAGGTCGACTATGGCGTCCGGGGCACTGGCCTGCAGTGCGATCGTGGGCCGGAGATTCTGCGTGGCGCAGGCCTGGTCGAACACCGCGCGCAGGCCGGTCCCGGTCGGCATGCACACGATCGGATGGCTCGTCAGGTCCCGCAGGGCGAGGCGTTCCCGGCCGGCCAGGGGGTGCCCGGCCGGGACGGCGGCGACGATCCGCTCGCTGATGACGGTCAGCGCCTCCAGTCCGTCGGGGGTGGCGCTCGCGGTCCCGACGAGCGCCAGGTCCACGGCCCCGCTGCGGACGCCGTCGACGAGCCGGTCCGAGCCGTCCTCGAGCAGCAGGAGCTCCACACCGGGATGCGCCCCGTGGAACGCGGCGAGGGCGTCGAAGAGCGGGGTGAGGGTGCAGCCGATGACCATCCCGACGGTGAGCCGGCCCCGGATCAGGCCGGTCACCTCCCCCACCGCCTGGCCGACGGCCCCGGCCGCGGTGAGCGCGGCGCGGGCGTAGTCGAGCGCGGCCTGGCCCGCGACGGTCAGGGTGACCGTGCGGGCGGACCGGTCGAACAGCTCGGCGCCGAGTTCACGTTCGAGCTGGCGGATCTGGGCGCTGACCCCGGACTGGCTGATGCGCACCCGCTCGGCCGCCCTCGTGAAGTTCCGCTCCTCGGCGACCGCGACGAAGTACTCCAGCTGCCTCAGCTCCATGACCTCAACTCCCACGACCGCACCCGCACCCGCACACTCATGACTGGAAATTCTAGTTTACAGAAGATCTATCTGTTGGACTTCTGGTACGTCGCCGACCACCCTGGAAGACACCGAAGTCCGAGCCGAGGAGGCGTCCCATGACGGAGTACGAGAAGGCCATGCGGCCCGAGGACATCACCCGCCTGTTCGTCGAGCGGTCCAACGCCGGCGACGCGGCCGGGGTCGCCGCGCTCTACGAGGAGGACGCGGTGCTGGCCTTCCCGCCCGGCGAAGTGACGGTGGGGCGGGAGGCGATCCGCGCGCTGTGGGAGAAGGTGCTGGCCGGCCGTCCCCGCTTCGAGCCGGAGCAGCCGCTGCCGACGCTGCTCAGCGGCGACATCGCCCTCACCTCGACCCCGCCGAAGGACGGGACCGGCGCACGGGCCCAGGTCGTCAGGCGCCAGCCCGACGGCAGCTGGCTGCGCCTGCTGGACCAGCCCGAGTTCGTGGCGCCGCCGCAGAGCCGGGGGGCGTGACCCGGCCGGGGACCGCCTCCCGGTGAGCGGACCGTAAAACCCCGGCCGTTCCGGTGGCGCGAACCGGCCGGGACGGTGATGGTGGGCGGCGGGGAACTTTTTCGCGCGCAGGGAGAGCTGGAGATGCCCGAAGTCACTACTCCGTACCCGACCGGAACCCCTTGCTGGGTCGATCTGATGGCGCAGGACCAGCAGGCCGCGCTGGACTTCTACCGTGACCTGTTCGGCTGGCAGGGCGAGGTCGGCGGGGCCGACTTCGGCGGGTACGCGGTCTGCACCCTGCACGGCAAGCCGGTGGCCGGCATCGGCTCGGCCATGGCACCCGAGGGGCAGCCGGAGCCGCCGACCGTCTGGACCACCTACCTGGCCAGCACTGACGCGCAGGCCACCCAGGACACGATCGTCTCGGCGGGCGGCACGCTGATCGCCCCGGTGATGGACGTCGGTGACATCGGCCGGATGCTGATCGCCGCCGATCCGCAGGGCGCGGTGTTCGGGGTGTGGCAGCCGGGCGACTTCCACGGCGCGGGGATCGTCAACGAGCCGGGCGCGCTGATCTGGAACGAGCTGAACACCAGCGACGTACCCGCCGCCACCGGCTTCTACGGCGAGTCCTTCGGGATCGAGATCCAGCCGATGGAGGGCGCCGACGGGACCTACTGGTCGCTCAACGTCGGCGGCCGGGCCGTCGGCGGGGCCGCCCAGCTCGGCGACGACCGCCCCGGCGTCCCGCCGCACTGGCTCACCTACTTCGCGGTCGACGACGTCGACTCCACCGTGGACGCCCTGGTCAAGCGCAACGGCACCGTGTTCGCACCGCCGTTCGAGATGATGGCCGGCCGCATGTCCGTGGTCGCCGACCCGCAGGGCGCGACCTTCGCGGTGTTCAAGCCGAAGGAGATGTGAGCCGCCGCGAGACACCTGCGGCAGAGCAGCCCCCTGCCGCAGGCACCAGTCCCTGACCCCCTTCCGCTTTCCGGACCGCCCGGGATACCCCTGAGGAGACCGGCGGTACGGGAACGGGAGGGGACCGGGTCATGGGAACCGAACAGGTCGGGCACGGCTGGCGGGTGGACGGGCGCTGCACCAACTGCGATGTGGCGCGGCAGCTCGCCCCGGGGCTCGTCGGGGAGGTGGCGGGACGCTCGGCCGTACTGCGCCAGCCGCGCGGCGCGGCGGAGGCGGCGGGGTTGCACGCGGCGGCGCACGCCTGCCCCACCCGGTCCGTCCGGCCACCGGGCGGGCAGCTGGACCCGGCCCGGGACCCGTTCCCGATGCCCCTGGACGACACCGGCACCGTGCTGCTGTGCGGCCACAACTCCCCGCACACCGCGGGCGCCAACTCCTACCTCCTGCGCCGTCCCGACGGCACGTCGATGATGATCGACACACCGCGTTGGAGCCCGGCGCTCGCCGCCCGTTACGAGGCGCCGGGGCCCGTCACCGACGTACTCCTCACCCACCGCGACCACGCCGCGCACGGCCGCCGGTACGCCGACCGCTTCCACGCCCGGCTCTGGATCCACGAGGGCGACCTCGACGCCGCCCCGGACGCCGACCGGGTACTGCGCGGCACCGAACCGGCCGAGATCGCCGACGGCGTCCTCGCCGTCCCCTTCCCCGGGCACACCCGGGGCAGCGTGCTCTACCTGGCCGACGAGCGGTACTGCTTCAGCGGCGACAGCTTCTACTGGTCGCGCACGACGGCGGACATCGAGGTGGCCGACAGCGTCACCTGGTACTCCATCCGCGAACTGGCCGCCTCCCTGACCCGGACCGCCGACCGGCTGCGCTTCGAGTGGCTGCTGCCGGGCCACGGCGACCGCCGCCACCTCCCCCACCAGGAAATGGCCGCGCGGATACGGCACTTGACTACCCGTGCTCGCGAACTCACGCCCCGGCCGGTGGACTTCACCGCAGTCCGCTGGTGAGTTCGGCCCCGCCAACCGCCGCTCGGTGGTAGGACGGGGCTGTGGACCGGTCTGCCGGGAAGGGGAGCTGGGCATGACGGCACAGAACATCGACGACGTGGTGGACGGACTCGCCGCGATCGTGCGGGAGGCCGAACGCACCGGTGACCGGATCGGGTACTTCGCCGCGCTGTACCGGCAGGTGACCGTCGAGATCCGTACCGCCATACACGACGGGCTGTTCGACGACGGCCCCCGCATGGACCGCTTCGACACGCTCTTCGGCAACCGCTACTTCGACGCGTACGACGCCTGGCGCCGGGACCGGAGCGGGCCGCGCTGCTGGCGTGAGACGTTCGGGCTGCTCGACGACGCCGACACCGTCATCGTCCAGCACCTGGTGCTCGGCGTGAACGCGCACATCAACCTGGACCTCGCCGTCGCCGCCGCGGGGACCGACCCGGGCACGGACATACAGGCGCTGCGGCACGACTTCCTGCTGATCAACGACATTCTCGCGCGCGTGGTGCTGACGGTGCAGGACTCCGTCGACGCCCTGTCGCCCCTGCTGTCGCTGCTGGACAAGGTCGGCGGCCGCACCGACGAGCGGATCCTCGACTTCAGCATCCGCGAGTCCCGCGCGGAGGCCTGGTACAACGCCGTCCTGCTGGCCGGCCAGAACGCGGCGGAGCGCGCCGCCACCATCGAACGGCTCGACACCAGGGCCACCGTGCTCGCCCGGCTGATCGCACGCCCCGGCGGCATCGTCCGGCCGGCCCTGGAACTGATCCGGCACACGGAGAGCACCGACGTACCGGCCGTCATCAGGCACCTGGACGGTGCCACGGCGACGACCGCCTAACGGCCCCGCGGCCCCGGCGGCGCCGTACGAGGTCCCGCACGTAGACCGCGAGGAACGCCAGGTACAGCACCGCCACCGTGACCGCCCAGGCCGGGGGGAGCTTTCCGGCGGCGATCAGGGAGCCTTCCATGAGGGCGACGAACAGCAGGAGCGCGCCCTCACGTCGTTCGCTTCGGGTCACCGTCACCGCCATGCCCGCAATCCCACAGGTCAGGCCCCAAGTGGACCAGCCTCCTCCGGCTCACTCTTCGGTCACGATTGGATTTCGGCCACCTCCAGGTCTTGCCCCAGCGCCGTGTAATCGATTCCAATCCTCGGTACACGCAGACGTGTAATCGATTCCACGAGGAGGTGGAGCGGCGATGGCGAGCATCAAGGACGTCGCCGCCGAGGCAGGCGTTTCCGTCGCCACGGTGTCCCGGGTCCTGAACGACCATCCGTCGGTCAGCGCCGACGCCCGTACCCGCGTACTGGCCGCCGTCGCGACGCTGGGCTACCGCCCGAACGCCGTCGCCCGCTCCCTGCGCACCGATCAGACCCACACCCTCGGCCTGGTCATCAGCGACGTGATGAACCCCTACTTCACCGAGCTGGCCCGCTCGGTCGAGGAGGCGGCCCGCGCCCTCGGCTACAGCGTCATCATCGGCAACGCCGACGAGCGGCCGGAGCTGCAGGACCACCACGTACGGACGCTGCTCGACCGGCGGATCGACGGCCTGCTCGTCTCCCCCACCGACGGCGGCTCGCCGCTGATGCTGGAGGCGGCGCGGGCCGGGACGCCGATGGTGTTCGTCGACCGGTGGATCCCGGGGGTGGACGTCCCCGTCGTACGGGCGGACGGGCGGGCCGCGATCCGCGATCTCGTCGCCCACCTGTGCGGGCTCGGGCACCGGCGGGTCGCGATCATCGCCGGGCCGGCGGCCACCACCACCGGCAGCGAGCGCGTCCAGGCCTTCCGCGAGGCCCTCGCCGAGTACGGCGTGCCCCTCCCGGACGCCTACATCGGCCAGGGCGACTTCCAGGCGGAGAGCGGGCGCCGGGTCACCGAGGGGTTCCTCGACCTGCCCGAGCCGCCCGAGGTCGTGTTCGCCACCGACAACCTGATGGCGCTGGGCGCGCTGGACGCGGTGCGGGCGCGGGGGCTGCGGGTGCCATGTGACATAGCACTCGCAGCCTTCGACGACATCCCGTGGTTCGTGCACACCGACCCCCCGGTCACCGCCATCGCCCAGCCCACCCGTGAACTCGGCCGCGCCGCCGTACGCGCGCTGGTCGACCGCATCGAGGGGCGGCTCCCGCAGTCCGTCACCCTCCCCGCCCGGCTCGTGGTCCGCCGCTCGTGCGGCGAGGGCCGCGTCCCCCACCCCCCGCAGTCCCCCACCCCTGTGCAAAGGAGCACGTCGTGAGCAACCCGGACGAGTTGCTGCGCATCGAGGGCATACGGAAGTCCTTCCCCGGCGTGGTCGCGCTCGACGGCGTCGACTTCGACCTGCGCCGGGGCGAGGTGCACGTACTCCTCGGTGAGAACGGCGCGGGCAAGAGCACCCTCATCAAGATGCTCTCCGGCGCCTACACCCCCGACGCGGGGCGGATCCTGGCCGGCGGCGAGGAGGTGCGCATCCATGGTGCGCAGGACTCCGAGCGGCTCGGGATCGCCACCATCTACCAGGAGTTCAACCTCGTCCCCGACCTCACGGTCGCCGAGAACATCTTCCTGGGCCGGCAGCCGCGCCGCTTCGGGATGATCGACCGCAGGCGGATGGAGGCCGATGCCGAGGTCCTGCTGAAGCGGGTCGGTGTGAACGTGTCGCCGCGGGCCCGGGTGCGTGAACTCGGTATCGCCCGGCTCCAGATGGTCGAGATCGCCAAGGCGCTCAGCCTGGACGCACGCGTGCTGATCATGGACGAGCCGACCGCCGTCCTCACCTCGGAGGAGGTGGAGAAGCTGTTCGCGATCGTGCGGCAGCTGCGGGACGACGGCGTCGGGATCGTCTTCATCACGCACCACCTGGAGGAGATCGCCGCTCTCGGGGACCGGGTCACCGTCATCCGGGACGGGAAGAGCGTGGGCCAGGTGGCCGCCGCCACCCCGCAGGAGGAGCTGGTACGCCTCATGGTCGGGCGGTCCATCGAGCAGCAGTACCCGCGCGAACGCACCGGGACGGGGGCCGCGCTGCTCTCCGTCCAGGGGCTGACCCGCGACGGGGTCTTCCACGACGTGAGCTTCGAGGTGCACGCCGGGGAGGTCGTCGGGATCGCTGGCCTGGTGGGTGCGGGCCGTACGGAGGTCGTACGGGCCGTGTTCGGGGCCGATCCGTACGACAAGGGGGCTGTGAAGGTCTCCGGTACGGCGCTGCGGCGGCACGATGTCAACGCCGCCATGTCCGCCGGGATCGGGCTCGTCCCCGAGGACCGCAAGGGACAGGGGCTGGTCCTGGACGCCTCCGTCGAGGAGAACCTCGGGCTGGTGACGATGCGCAGGGCCACCCGGGCCGGGATCGTCGACCTCAGGGGCCAGCATGTGGCCGCCGAGCGGATCGCCGGGCAGCTGGGCGTGCGGATGGCCGGGCTCGGCCAGCACGTGCGGACGCTCTCCGGCGGCAACCAGCAGAAGGTCGTCATCGGCAAGTGGCTGCTCGCCGACACCAAGGTGCTGATCCTCGACGAGCCGACGCGCGGCATCGACGTCGGTGCCAAGGTCGAGATCTACCAGCTGATCAACGAACTCACGGCAGCCGGGGCCGCCGTACTGATGATCTCCAGCGACCTGCCGGAGGTCCTCGGGATGAGCGACCGGGTGCTGGTGATGGCCCAGGGGCGGATCGCGGGCGAACTGACCGCGGACGAGGCCACCCAGGACTCCGTGATGGCACTCGCCGTCAGCGCCCCCGGCACCCCCACCACCACAACCGACAAGGAGGCCGGACGTGGCCACTGACACGCTCAAGAGCAAGAACACGGGCGCCGGTGGCGTCTCCGGCGTGCGCCGGCTGCTCCTCGACAACGGCGCCCTCACCGCGCTGATCGTTCTCGTCATCGCCATGTCGGCGCTGTCCGGGGACTTCCTCACCACCGACAACCTGCTCAACGTCGGCGTCCAGGCGGCCGTGACCGCCGTCCTGGCCTTCGGCGCGACCTTCGTGATCGTCGCGGCGGGCATCGACCTGTCGGTCGGCTCGGTGGCGGCCCTGTCGGCCACCGTGCTGGCGTGGAGCGCCACCTCGCACGGGGTGCCGGTGTTCCTGGCCGTCGTCCTCGCCGTCGCCACCGGCATCGTGGCCGGTCTCGTCAACGGCTTCCTCATCGCCTACGGCAAGCTGCCGCCGTTCATCGCGACGCTCGCGATGCTGTCGGTGGCCCGCGGCCTGGCGCTGGTGATCTCGGCGGGCTCCCCCATCGCCTTCCCCGGCTCGGTCTCGCACCTCGGTGACACCCTCGGCGGCTGGCTGCCGGTACCGGTGCTGGTCATGGTCCTCATGGGGCTGGTCGCGGCCTTCGTCCTCGGCCGGACCTACATCGGGCGCTCGATGTACGCGATCGGCGGCAACGAGGAGGCCGCCCGGCTCTCCGGGCTGCGGGTGAACAAGCAGAAGCTCGCCATCTACGCGCTGTCCGGGCTGTTCGCGGCCGTCGCCGGCATCGTGCTGGCCGCCCGGCTGTCGTCCGCGCAGCCGCAGGCCGCCAACGGCTACGAGCTGGACGCCATCGCGGCCGTCGTGATCGGCGGCGCCTCGCTGGCGGGCGGCACCGGCAAGGCGTCCGGCACGCTGATCGGCGCGCTGATCCTCGCGGTGCTGCGCAACGGCCTCAACCTGCTCAACGTGTCCGCGTTCTGGCAGCAGGTGGTCATCGGCGTCGTCATCGCGCTGGCCGTCCTCCTGGACACCGTCCGCCGCAAGGCCGGGGCCACCCCGGTGGCCGCCGGTACCGGTGGGAACAAGGGCAAGCAGGCCGGGACCTACGCGCTGGCGGCGGTCGTCACCGTCGGCCTGGTGGCCGCGACCTCGCTGCTGCACACGGGCTCGTCGTCGGGCAGCACGAAGATCGGCCTGTCCCTGTCCACGCTCAACAACCCCTTCTTCGTGCAGATCCGGGCCGGTGCCCAGGCGGAGGCGAAGAAGCAGGGCGTGGACCTGACCGTCACCGACGCCCAGAACGACGCCTCGCAGCAGGCCAACCAGCTGCAGAACTTCACCAGTTCCGGGCTCGGCGCGATCATCGTCAACCCGGTCGACTCGGACGCGGCGAGCAACTCCGTGAAGGCCGCCGGCAAGGCGCACATCCCGGTGATCGCCGTCGACCGCGGTGTGAACAACGCGCAGACGGCGACCCTGGTCGCCTCCGACAACGTCACCGGCGGCGAGCTGGCCGCCAAGACGATCGCCGAGAAGCTCGGCGGCCAGGGCAAGATCGTGATCCTGCAGGGCCAGGCCGGTACCTCCGCCGCCCGGGAACGGGCGCAGGGCTTCGCCAACGGCCTGAAGGCCTACCCCGGCATCCAGGTGGTGGCCCAGCAGCCCGCCGACTTCGACCGCACCAAGGGCCTCGACGTGATGTCGAACCTGCTCCAGGCCCACCCGGACGTCCAGGGCGTCATCGCGGCCAACGACGAGATGGCCCTCGGCGCGATCAAGGCGCTGGGCTCCAAGGCCGGTTCCTCGGTCTCGGTGATCGGCTTCGACGGCACGCCGGACGGGCTGGCCGCGGTCAAGAACGGCACGCTGTACGCGTCGGTGGCCCAGCAGCCCAGCCAGCTCGGGAAGATCGCCGTGGACAACGCCCTCAAGGCCGTCAAGGACCAGAAGATCCCCTCGGCGATCAAGGTGCCGGTGAAGGTGGTCACGAAGGACAACGTGGCCGGTTTCACGGGCTGAGACACCGGAGCGGCGGCCGGGCGGTTGAATGGGACCCCCGGCCGCCTCACTCCGTCCGCCGTTCCGTCGTTCCGTCGTTTAGGGAGTCAACTGATGCACGACTACGACCTCCTGGTCGTGGGATCGGCCAACGCCGACCTGGTGATCCGTGTCGAGCGGCGGCCGGGCGCCGGTGAGACCGTGCTCGGCGGCGATCTCGCCACCCATCCCGGCGGCAAGGGCGCCAACCAGGCGGTCGCGGCCGCCCGGCTCGGTGCCCGCACCGCCCTGCTGGCCCGGGTCGGCGACGACGCGCACGGCAGGCTGCTGCTCGACTCGCAGCTGGCGGCCGGTGTGGACACGGTGGGTGTGCTGGCGGGCGGGGCGCCGACCGGGGTCGCCCTGATCACCGTGGACCCTTCCGGCGACAACAGCATCGTCGTCTCGCCGGGCGCGAACGGCCGTCTCACGCCGGCGGACGTGCGGGCCGCGGTCAGCCTCTTCCACGCCTCCCGGGTGGTGTCCACGCAGCTGGAGATCCCGCTGGAGACGGTCCTCGAGGTCGTACGGAACCTGGCCCCCGGCAGCCGTCTCGTCCTCAACCCCTCCCCGCCGCGGCCCCTCCCCGGCGAGGTCCTGGCGGCCTGCGACCCGCTGATCGTGAACGAGCACGAGGCGCGGGTGATCCTCGGCGAGGCGTGCGTGAGCGAGGAACCGGCCGACTGGGCGCGGCTCCTGCTCGCCAAGGGCCCGAGGTCGGTGGTGGTGACGCTGGGCGCGGACGGTGCGCTGGTGGCCGACGGCGGCGGGGTCTCGCACGTCGCCTCCGTGAAGGTGGACGCGGTGGACACGACCGGCGCCGGGGACGCGTTCACGGCGGCCCTCGCGGTACGGCTCGGAGCGGGCGCGTCGCTCGCCGAGGCGGCGGCCTACGCGGCGCGGGTCGGGGCGGCGGCGGTGACCAGGCGGGGTGCGCAGGAGTCGTACCCGACGGCGGCGGAGGTCGACGCGCTGTGAAGAGGACGGGAATCCTCAACCGACATCTCGCCGGAGCGCTGGCCGAGTTGGGACACGGGCACCTGGTGCTGGTGTGCGACGCCGGGATGCCGATCCCGCAGGGCCCGCGGGTCGTGGACCTCGCGTTCCGGGCCGGGGTGCCCTCCTTCGCGGAGGTGCTGGAGGGGCTGCTGGCGGAGCTGGTCGTGGAGGGCGCGACGGCGGCCGCCGAGATACGCCGGGCCAACCCTGCCGCCGCCGCGCTGCTGGACGGTCACTTCCCCGACCTGGCCCTGGTCCCGCACGAGCACCTGAAGGACCTGTCCGCACAGGCCCGCCTCGTCGTACGAACCGGCGAGGCCCACCCGTACGCGAACGTACTGCTGCGGTGCGGCGTGTTCTTCTGAACCCCGGCCAGGTGACGCGCCCCCAAAGGGGCGCGGGGAACTGCGCGACCAGCCACGATGGCGCCGCAGACGGCAGACGGCAGACTGCGGCTCAGGCCCGGTCACGGCTCGGGAAACACCAGGGTCACCCCGTACCGCTTCTCGGCCGCCCGCAGGGCCGGGACGAGCTTCCGGCGCAGGGTGCGGATCTCGGCGGCGTGGTCCGCGAGGAAACGGGTGCGCAGGCTCAGCCGGGCGGGATCCCGGACGGCCTCGACGGGGCGCATGCAGTCCGCGTAGACGCGGCCCATGGCGCGCTCCGTGGCGGGCAGGTCGGCGGGCGCGGCGGCCTGCTGGCGGGCGTCGGCCACCCCCATGAAGGCCCTCTCGTCCTTGGCCGGGGCCCCGTGCCCGGCCAGGCAGCCGGGCAGGCCGCGCCGGGCCCGGACCGTGGCGGGGGCGCGGTCCACGGCGCCGAGTTCGCCGAACCACCGCTGTTCCAGGGGCAGATAGAGGTCGCTCAGCGCAGCCGCGGCCTTCGCGCCCTGTGCCTGGCAGCGGCGCACCTGTGCCGCGCTGCCGGCGCGGGCCGTGGTGGGAACGGTGGCGGCCGCGGGCACGTCGGCGCTGGTGCTCAGCCCGTGCCGGGCGACGAAGTCCAGGTCGGGCAGGACGAAGAAGCGGATGAACGCGAGGGGAGCCTGGGCGGGCAGGGCGAACCCGCCCTTGCGGGCGCAGTCGGCGGCGGCGACCCGGGTCACCTGCTGCCCGAACACGTACAGGCCCTGGGTCCACCGGGTCTCGGCCCCCGTCGCCGGCAGGACCATGCGCACCGGGTCGTCGGGCAGGGTGCGGCCGAGGCGGGCCGGGGCCACGGTCGCGGCGGGCGGGCCGGGCTGCCGGGCGGCGTCGGTGGAGCACGCGGTGCCGAGCAGGGCGACGGCCGCCGCGAGCGCCGCGCGCACCAGGACCGGGCGCCGGAACATCCGGACCACTCCTCTCACCTCCGTTTCCTGCGTGTCCTGCATTTCCCGCGTGTTCCGTACGCGGCGGACAGGGCCTCCGGACCCGCCGGGGACCGGAGGCCCTGGAGCCGGGTCAGTGCACGACGTGGACGGTGTCGCCGCCGTTCGCCGCACTCGCCACGGTGAACGTGGTGTTGTCGGAGACGTCGGTGCACAGCAGCTCGCTGTCGACGGCGTAGGACCCGTCGTAGAGCCAGATGTAGCCCGCGTCGCACGTCTTCCAGGTGCCGGTGGAGCTGTGGTACAGGCGGCCGGCGTAACCGTCGTAGCCGTAGACCGTCGTGTCGTTGACGTAGGTCAGGTTGAGGTCGCTGCAGCTGCTGCTGGCCGACTTCTTGACGTGGGTGCCCCCGGTGCCTTCGTACGCCGAGGTGGTGAGCGTGGACGTCACGCAGGCGTCCGGGGCGGCGGACGCGGCGGGCGCGAACACCAGACAGCCGGCGGCGGCGACGAGCGCGAACGCGCCGGCGGTGATGGCCTTCCTCATGGTTTCCCCCATCTGGTTCGGATGTGAGGTGGATCGGGCACCCGAAACGCTCGCAGAGCACGTGTCCCGCGGACCACACCCTTCGACAGGGGTCTAAAGTCCCGTGCCGGCCGCCGGAGTTCGCCGCTCCGGCGGTACGGGGGCACACTCATGTGGCTCGTGGGGCGTGCCCCGAGGTCGACCTGAGCAACGCGGCCCCGAGCGGTGTGAGGGTGTGCAGCACGGTGTTGTGGCGGCGCCGGCTGATGACCAGGCCGGCGTCGCGCAGGACGGTCGTGTGATGGGTGGCCGTGGGCGTCGAGACGCCCAGCAGGCGGGCCAGTTCGGAGGTGGTCGCGCCGGGCGCGAGGAACCGCAGGGCGGCCGCGCGGGTACGGCCGAGCAGTGCGGCGAGCGTGGCGTCGGGCGGGAGTTCGGGGACGGCGCGGCGGGCCCCGTGCACGGGGTAGACCAGGACGGGCCGCAGGGTGTCGTCCGCCATCGAGACCGGTGACTGCCAGCAGAAGTACGAGGGGACCAGGCGCAGCCCGCGGCCGGCGAGATGCAGGTCCCGGTCCTCGACGTAGTCGACCTGGAGGACCGGCGGCTGCCAGCGGACGGCGGGCGACAGACTGCGGAGCAGTCCGTCGGCCCCCGTGTCGAGGGCGTCGCGCGCCAGCAGGGCACGCTCCGCGGCGACGGCGGCGGCGACACGGCTCTCGTGGGGGGCGATCACCGCTTCGTGGTAGGTGCGCAGAAGTTTGGCCAGTTCTTCCCTGGTCTGGCGTTCCACCAGCCGGGGCGCCCAGCCGGGGGCGCCGCTGAGCCGCTCCAGCATCCGGACCTCGTGGGCGACCCGCTCGGGCGGCGTGTCCACGACGGCCGCGAGTCCGCGGTCCAGGCCGTCGGCGGCCTCGTGCGGGGTGAGGAAGTCGGGCAGGTAGCGGGCCCGGGGCAGGATCGGGATCAGGAGCCGGCTCACGGCCGCGCCGAGCGGGGTGCTGGCGAGGGTGGTCCGGGTCTCGCGGTACCAGTCGGCGTAGGCCCAGCGGCCCCGCGAGGTCTGTAATCGGTGCAGGCTGCAGGCGATCTCCCAGAGCGGGTCGGGGGTGCTCGCCACCTGGACGCGGGTCAGGTCCTGAGGCGTGAAGTGGATGCGCAGCACGGGAACCGCCCCCCGAGTCGAACAGCCGTCCGGTCAGGAGCAGCCTGGGGCACACGGCTCCCGGGAACAACTCAGGAATCGGCCGCGACGGCGCCGGGACATGTCCGGACCCGCGCGGGCAGGCCCGGACACCGCCGGGCACGCTTCGAGGGGGCCCGGTCCGTCGACCGAACCCCCTCGGCTTTTCCCCCTCCGCGCCAGAACCCCCACGATCCCCCCGGATCCCCCTCCGAAGGCCCTGACGCCAGCTATGACCGGCGGGGCGGCGCGACGGTTGTACGCCGGTCCGGGATTTTCCGTCCGGGTCACGTGTACCGCCCGGCGGGGCACCAAACCGTTCCGCAGCGTGCTCACGCGTCACTGGACGTAGCGCGCTCCCGGTCCGCCTCCGGGAGTGATGCGAACCCCTTGCCCGCCGTGCAGTCTGGAGGTGGGAGCGCGTCGTGCGACCGCGAGCGGCGTGGCCGGCAGCGGCGACGTCACCGCCGGCGCCAGACGCAAGGGGAAGAGGCCCCATGAGCGAACACCCGCTGATCGAACACCATGGAATCATCGGTGATCTGCAGACTGCCGCGCTGGTCTCCACCGAGGGAACCATCGACTGGTTCTGCAGCCCGCGATTCGACTCGCCGAGTGTCTTCGGGGCGCTGCTCGACAGTGCGGGCGGTGGTCACTGGACGATCGCGCCCCGGGCACCGACGTACGCGACGAGGCAGCTCTACTACCCGGACACCTGCGTGCTGCTCACCAGGTTCATGACCGAACAAGGCGTCGGATCGGTCGTGGATTTCATGCCACCCGCTTCGCCACGCGATCCGACGAACCGTCACCGGCTGGTCCGCATGCTGCGGTGCACACGCGGTGAGATCTCGTTCGACATCGAGATCGCCCCTCGGTTCGACTACGCCCGCCAACCGCACGAGGTCACCCCGCACCCGGGCGGCTGGCATTTCGCCGGCCGCGACACGGAGGTGACCGTCCATACGGTGGACACACCCGGCGAGGAGTGCACGGGCGACCGGAGGATTCGCCACGGCGACGTGTGCATGACCGTGAGGCTGCGCGCCGGCATGACCCGGGGCCTGGTGCTGGAGACATTCGCCGACGGCCCGCCACGCACCGTCCCACCGGAGGAGTGTGAGCGGCTCCTGGAGGACACGATCACCTTCTGGCACCACTGGCTGGCGCGTTCGCGCTACACCGGGCGGTGGCGGGAGATGGTCAACCGCTCCGCCATGACGCTCAAACTCATGACGTACGCCCCGACCGGGGCGATGGTCGCGGCTCCGACCACCAGCCTGCCGGAACAGGTCGGAGGCGAGCGCAACTGGGACTACCGCTACGCGTGGGTGCGCGATGCCTCGTTGTCCCTGCACGCGCTGCTCGGACTGGGATTCACCGAGGAAGCCGTGGCGTTCACCGAGTGGCTGGGCAACCGCGTTCAGGAGTACGCCGGTCCGGGCGAGCACCCGCTGAAGGTCATGTACCGCATCGACGGCTCCTCCGACCTGGCGGAGCAGACCCTGGGCCACTGGGAAGGCTACCGGGGCTCCGCTCCGGTACGGATCGGCAACGGTGCCGCCGACCAGTTGCAGCTCGACATCTGCGGATCGGCGCTGGAGTGCCTCCACTTCGCCGACCAGCAGGGCCTGCCGACGACCTGCCGCATCTGGCAGGCGCTGATCAACACGGTGGACTGGGTGTGCGAGAACTGGGACCGTCCCGAAGCGGGCATCTGGGAGACCCGGGGCGGTGACAAGGACTTCACCTACGGACGGCTCATGAGCTGGACCGCGCTGGACCGGGCCGTCCGCATGGCCACGCGCAGCGGCCGCCCCGCCGAGGTGCAGCGCTGGACGAAGGAACGCGACGCCATCTACTGGCAGATCCTGCGGCGCGGGTGGAGTCCGCGGCGGGCGGCGTTCACGCAGTACCTGGGCAGCGACGTCCTGGACTCCGCACTCCTGCGGATGCCCGCGGTGGGGTTCATCCCCCCACAGGATCCGCGGTGGCTCTCGACCCTGGACGCGATCAGGAAGGACCTCGTGTCCGACGGCCTCGTGTACCGGTACGACCCCGCCGCCTCACCCGACGGACTGCTCGGTTCCGAGGGCACCTTCTCCGCATGCACTTTCTGGTACGTCGAAGCGCTCGCCCGCGCCGGCCATCTGCGTGAAGGACGGCTCGTCTTCGAGAAGATGCTCACCTACGCCAATCATCTCGGCCTGTACTCCGAGGAGATCGGGCTGACCGGCGAACAACTCGGCAACTTCCCGCAGGCGTTGACCCATCTCGCCCTCGTCACCGCGGCACTGAACCTCGATGCCCATCTCGACGCCGCCAAGCCCGGCTTCCCGCCCACCTCCCCGCTTCCGGTCCCCTTCCTCTACGCCCAGCCGATGTCAGCGGCAGCCGAAGGCCCGCCTTTCACGCCGACCACGCCGTATCCGTCGGACCACGTCATCCGCAGGTGAGCACACCCCCCGGGCGGAGTTCCGGCGGCGTTTCAGGCTGCCGCGTGGCGACGGGGGCGGTGGCGGGCGGCGATGGTCGCGGTCAGGGCTTCGACGGCGTCGACGGTCGCGGTGCTCAGAGCGACGGCGCGGCCGGCCGTGACACTGCCGGAGCCGTCGGTCGTCTCGGCCGGCAGACCTGAGCGGGCGGTGAAGGAGTCGAAGACACGTCGCAGTGCCCCCGGGGCCACGGTCTCGGCTCCGGCGGCGGCGCGGGCCAGGGCGGTGAGGTGTTCGTGCAGCGGATCGACCAGTTCGGTCAGCTCCGGCACGGTGTCCTGCGGGGTGCGCGGCAGGTTCTCACCCAGCAGGGTGGCGCATCCGGCGACCGTGGACACCTGGGTCCTGATCTGTTCCAGCTGCGCACCCGACCAGGGGCAGCGGTGTTCGGCCGGCTCGGCGTGCGACTGCTCCACCGCCGCTGTCAGGTGCCCCCTGAGCTGCCGTGATCGCGTTCGCAGCGCGTCGACGGCGGCCCGGTCGGCCGCCCCGACGTCGGCGTAGCCGGTCAGCAGCTCGGGCAGCAGCCGGTCCTGCACCCGCAGCCACTCCGCGAGGAGGCCCGGCACCCGCCGGGCGGACCAGGTCGGCCAGACCAGGAAGACGAGTACGGCGAGCGCGGCACCGACCACCGTGTCGGCGGCGCGCGCCCACGCCGTGGGCCCGGGCAGCCCGCCGACGTGGTGGATCAGGAAGACGATCCAGGTGGTCAGCCACAGGTTGAGCATCAGCTGCCCGGTCCGCAGGGTGACGAAGGACGCCGTGGCCAGCACCACCGACAGGGCGGCGAGGCCACCGGGCGACCAGTGCGGCAGGGACAGCACCCAGGCGAGGACGCCGCCCAGCACGGCCCCGGCCGCCCGTCCCCAGGCGCGGGCGACGGTGTGCCCGTACTCGGGGAAGAGCACCAGCATGGTGGTCAGGGCCACCCAGAAGCCGTGCGCGGAGATGCCGAGACCGCCCCACCCGCCGATCGACCGGCCGATGACCTCGGCGACCACCACGGCGACGGCGAGCCGCACCGCATGGCGGAAGATCGGTGACTGGGGACGCAGCTGCGCCCGGATCCGCCGGGCGGTGCGCGCCACGGAAGGGGTCCCCGCGTACAGGCCCGGCACCTCGGCGTGGGGCTCCAGCACATCGCCGAGGCGGTCGTCGGTCGAGGACCGGGCCAACTGCTCGGCCTGCAGCAGCCGCGCGGCCAGGTCGCGCGGGCCGCGCACGGGCGAGGCGGCCGCCCACGACTCCAGGAGGGAGCCGGCCGAGTCGGCGGAGCGGTGCACGCGGCCGGAGGCCACCGTACGGGAGACGGTGCCCAGCACCTGCGCGGCGGCGGCCAGCGCCTCCTGGTTCCCGGCCGCCGGTTCCGTCAGCCGGACGGTGTGCAGCGCCCGGCGGATGCGCTCGGCCTCGCCCAGCAGCCCGAACAGGGCCGCCGCGGCCGGCCGGCTGAACTGGGGCAGCAGGTCCAGGGTCTGCCGGGCCGCCGTGAACGGAGCGGTTACGCCCAGGGCGGCGGGGTCGGCCGCGACCGAGGCCTCGGCGAGCGACCGGTACAGGGCGCCGAGGGCGCGGCGCTGGGCGGCGAACCGTGGACCGTACGGCGGCAGCAGCTGCACCACCACGACGAGTCCGGTCCCGACCGCGATCCACCCGGCCATCACCAGGCCGCCGTGTACGCCGGGAGCGAGATCGGCCGTGATCATCAGCCCGATGACCACGAGGCAGCCCCGGATGCCCGACGCGACGCCCAGCGTCCGCCAGAGCCCGGTGGCGAACGCCGCGACCCCGAGCAACAGCAGGAACGCCCAGGTGGTGCCGTGCACCACGGCCCCCAGCACCGCCGTCGCGCTGAAGGCCACGGCCATCCCGAACGCGTTGACCACGGGATGGCGCAACGGGCTCACCAGCGTGCCGACGCCGCAGATGAACGCACCGACACTGGCCATGGACCCGGCCACCGGGTCGTCGAGGAGCAGGCCGAGGACCGTGGCGAACAGGACCGCCAGTACGGCCCGCGCGATCGCCGACGGGGCCGCGAACGCCCGTTGGATGCGCAGCCCGTCCCGGCCGATCCTGATCAGCGACGACCACCAGCGCATGTCCGGGCCTCCTCAGCGGCACGGCGCGGGAGCAGCGCTCTCATCTTCTGCCCGCCCCGGCGCGGCCGCCACTCGCTGTACCTGGACCACTGGCGGCCATAGGATCCAGCGAACGCGCACCCGCCCCCACGACACCTGCCCCACCCCGGATCGGACGGGGTGGGGCAGGCTCTCGGGGAAGCCGGTCAGGGGAGACCGGCGTATTCAGCTTCGGCGCGCTGCGGCCGGATTCAGCGGACCGTGACGGACACGTTCTTGGAGACGGTGCTGCCGTCCTTGACGCGCAGGACCTCGACGCCCTTCTTGTCGAACTTGTCGGTGAGCTTGTAGGACGCCTTGGCGACCTTCGCGGTCGCGGGCAGCGAGACCCACTTCCTGCCGTCCTTGACCTGGAGGGTCACCCTGCTGCCCTCCCTGATGCCGTCGGCCTTGCCGGTGAAGGTGACGACATCGCCCAGCCTGACGGTGGTGGCGCTCGCCTTGACGGTGATCGAGGGGGCCGGAGCCGGGGCGGCGACGGCGGCGGTGGCACCGGCGGCGACGAGCGCGGCGGAGGCCACGGCGACGGTGGCGATACGCATGTTCACAGAGAACTCCTTGGTTTTGAATTGCCTTTTCCAACCGCAATCCAGGGCCATTTGCTCACCCTTGCGACCGACTCGAATCCTATAGACACGACCTGGCCGGACGCGGTTCCAGGCAATCCAAAAAAACATGAACTGACAGGTAAGCCACAGCAAATCGAAAAGGGCAGGCGACCGTGAACAGGGAATATAAAAAAGAGACCTGTGTGAATAAGTCCTCACAAGGATGCTGCGGTCAGTTCTCCAGCCGGACCGGCATCAGGAGCGAGCAGGTGTCCTCGTCCTCGGGCCGGCGGATCGCGATCGGCGCCGTGGGCGCGCCCAGCTCCAGAACCAGCCGGTCGCGGGCCCCGGCGGCCAGCGCGGCCAGCAGGAACTCACGGTTGACGGCGACGCGGTCCGGGTCGTCGTCGGCATCGGCACAGAGGGCCACCGCGCCGCCGTCCGCCACCCTGAGCACACTGAGGTCGGGTGCCCCGGGCTCTCCGGAGCGGACGGGACCCGTCTCCAGAGCCTGCCGGAAGGCCGCCACCTCGACGACGGTGCGGCGTCCGCCGGGCCGGGGCAGGAGCCGGCGGTAGTCGGGGAAGTCGTGGTCGAGACACCGGCCGACCGCCTGCCGCTCCCCCCAAGGCGGGCCCCACCACCCCGGCGTTGATCTTCTCCTCTGATGGCTGGGCCGCGTTCGTCGGGGCCGTGCGGGACGGGCGGATTAGTAGCTGACGCCCCGGAAGTGCAGGAAAGCGGCCCGCAGTTCGGGCTCTCGGAGGAGTTCGAGGACCTCCTCCTCGCCGATGAACAGGGCATCGGCCGCCGGATGGCCGGACTGGTGGAACATGGCGACCAGTACGTCGATGAGAGGGCGGTTCCAGGCGACCCGAACGATCCGCGCCGCCTTGTCACGGTCTCCCTTGTCCATGGCTATGCGCCACAGCTCGATGGAATCCCTGGCCGTCCAGTAGGCGTCCATGCGTCCCTTGACCAGGACCGCTCTTTCGTTGAGGCCGAACACCTCGATGCAGGCCCGTCCCCGGTCGGTCAGGCCTCGGTACGTTCCGAGCGGGAGCACCAGTCGTAGGTGGTCCAAGGGGTCCTCGGCCGTCGGGTCGACGAGCAGGGGGCTGCCGTCGGCCGCGGTGGGGAAACGGCTCCGCTTCTGGTTGCTGTTGCAGAACGAGCAGGCGAGCAGATGGTTGAGCCAGTCGAAGGTGCGCAGCGGAGCAAGGCTCTTCGGCTCGAAGTGGTCGATGTCCGTGCCCTGGCTGTCACCACAGTACATACAGCGTTCGTGGCCGGGTGCCATCTCCGCGAGCCCCATGAGAAGTGCGGGGCGGACCCGCCGACGGTTCTCCCAGAGCTCCTTCGCCCTGTCCCTGCGTTCCTTATCCGTGGCCCGCTGCCGGATGTCGTCGGTGTAGTCCCTCAGCCGTTCCGTCGCGGCCGCCGGCAGGACAGCACGCCGAAGCCGGATCACTCCGATTCGTCCTTGATCGCCTCCGCGATCCGCCGGAGGTGCGTACCCACCTCGTCCACCCGGGCCGACGGCGAGCTGGCAAGCCGCCCCTTGAGTTCCCGGTAGCGGGCGAGCGACTCCGCCGACGGCGCCCCGTCGTAGATCTCCGCTTCCAACTCGACGAACTCGGCCCTCACCTGCTCGGCCCGCTCGGAGTAGGGCGTGTCGAGACCGAAGAGGTCGGAGAGGACCGCGTCGTCGCCGCTGCCGTACACCACCCGGTCGTAGAGGTCCTGGTCGACGACCTCGGGCGGCCGCGCCTCGTCCACGCCGGGCAGCCTGACGAGGCCGCCGGGGTCGGCCGCCTGGCAGATGTAGGGGCTGTGCGTCGTGACGATGAACTGGATGCGCGGGAAGTGGGCGGTCAGCCAGGGGCCGATCCGGCGCTGCCAGGAGACGTGCAGATGGGCGTCGATCTCGTCGATAATGACAACGCCGGGTGTCATCAGCGCGATCGACCCGCCTCCGGCCTCCCATGGACCGGAGGCCCACAGGTCGTCGCCGAACACGTCGTGCAGTTGCTTGAGGATGTCGACGACGAGCGCCGCCACCGTACGGAACCCGTCACTCATCTCCCGCAGGGGGAAGCGGCTGTCGTGCCGCTCGACCCACAGCCCCTCGGAGTCGACGTCATCGATCCGGTACCCGTCCGGCAGCAATCCGTCTCCGAGCAGCGCCAGTGCGAACGTCTTGAGTCCCCGGGCACCCCCTCTGCCTTCCAGCGCACGCAGATGTTGTTCGATCAGCCAGGCGACGCCTTCGGCGAGGGAGGCGTCCTCGTGGAAGAGACTCGTGTGCCTGGCCACGGGCCCGGACGCCAGCATCAGCCGTTGCACCTCGCCCGAGCCGCCGGCCATCCGCCGGAACGGCCCGTAGGCCGCGGAGAACCAGCCCGCGGGATTGTCAGCCCAGGGACCACGGCGGGCGATACTCGTCTGCGCCTTGGTGTACCTGATCTCGTCGAGCCCGGACTGGACGCCCCGGCGGACCGGAACTCTGCCCGCCATGCCGTCGCGGGGCGTCTTCCAGCGGAGCCCGGCCCGGAAGTCGTGGGCAGGCGGACGGCCCTGCGAGAACCGGTCGTGCTGCGTGTCACGGCTGATCTCGACCTCGACCTGACCCGCCGTACGCTCTTCCGTCACCCAGTTCTCGAACTGGGGCACCAGACTGCGGGCCACCGCCGGCCCGGTCAGCGCCAGCGCCATGGCCCGCAGCAGCGTCGTCTTGCCCGAGCCGTTGCGCCCCGCGAGCACCGTCCACCCGGCGTGACTTCCGTCGGGGCGGGTCAGCGTGAGGTCGACTTCGCGGGGGCCGTGGAAGGACTTGATGTCCTTCACGATGATCCGGCTGACGTACATGGTCGTCGGCGTCCGTTCGCTCGGGTGTCACCCCGATCTTAGGGGCGTGGCCTGCCCGGCATCACGGGAAGCGGGCAGGCCACCGGCCCGTCAGTCCGCCGTGTGCGCCAGGAACCGGCTCGCCGTCTCCGCGAGCACCTCCCGCCCGTCCCTGGCCCAGAGCCCGTCGTTGAAGAGCTCCACCTCGATGGGGCCGGTGTACCCGGCCGCCTCCACGTACCCCTTCCACTCGCGCATGTCGATCGAGCCGTCGCCGAGCTGGCCGCGGCCGTTGAGGACGCCCTCGGGCAGCGGGGTGGTCCAGTCGGCGAGCTGGAAGGTGTGGATGCGGCCGCCCGCGCCGGCCCGCGCGATCTGCTCGGGCGCCCGGTCGTCCCACCAGATGTGGTACGTGTCGACCGTGACCCCCACCTGGTGGGCCGGGAAGCGTTCCGCGAGGTCCAGGGCCTGGGTGAGGGTGGAGACCACGCAGCGGTCGGAGGCGAACATCGGGTGCAGGGGCTCGATGGCCAGGCGTACGCCGTGCCGTTCGGCGTAGGGGCCCAACTCGGCGAGGGCGTCGGCGATGCGTTCGCGGGCGCCGTGCAGGTCCCTGGAGCCGGCCGGCAGGCCGCCGGAGACCAGGACCAGGGTGTCCGTGCCGAGGGTCGCGGCCTCCTCGACCGCCCGGCGGTTGTCGGCGAGCGCGGCGGCGCGCTCGTCCGGGTCGATCGCCGTGAAGAAGCCGCCCCGGCACAGAGTGGTGACCGTAAGGCCGGCCTCGCGGACCAGCTTGGCGGTCGCCTCGACGCCGTACGCCTGCACCGGCTCGCGCCACAGGCCGACGCCCGGCACGCCCAGCTCCTGGCAGGCGTCGGCCAGTTCGGGCAGCGAGAGCTGCTTGACGGTCATCTGGTTGATGGAGAAGCGCTCCAGGGACGTCATCGGGCGACTCCGTACAGGGCGAGGAGGGTCTTCATGCGGTCCTCGGCCAGCTTCGGGTCCGGGAACAGGCCCAGCCCGTCGGCGAGTTCGTAGGCGCGCGCGAAGTGCGGCAAGGAGCGTGCCGACTGGAGGCCGCCGACCATCGTGAAGTGGGTCTGGTGGCCGGCCAGCCAGGCCAGGAAGACCACGCCCGTCTTGTAGAAGCGGGTGGGGGTCTGGAAGAGGTGCCGGGAGAGCTCGACGGTGGGGTCCAGGAGGCCCCGGAAGGCAGCCGTGTCGCCCGTGTCCAGGCGCCGTACCGCCTCCGCCGCCAGCGGCCCCAGCGGGTCGAAGATGCCGAGCAGGGCGTGGCTGAAGCCCTGCTCGTCGCCCGCGATCAGCTCGGGGTAGTTGAAGTCGTCGCCGGTGTAGCAGCGGACGCCCTGCGGCAGGCGGCGGCGCAGGTCGACCTCGCGCTGCGCGTCCAGCAGGGAGACCTTGATGCCGTCGACCTTGTCGGGGTGGGCGGCGATGACCTCCAGGAAGGTCTCGGTGGCCGCGTCGAGGTCGGCCGAGCCCCAGTAGCCCGCAAGCGCCGGGTCGAACATCGGGCCGAGCCAGTGCAGGACCACCGGCTCGGCGGCCTGGCGCAGGAGATGGCCGTAGACGTCGAGGTAGTCCTCGGGGCCGGTGGCGGTGGCGGCGAGCGCGCGGGAGGCCATCAGGATGGCCTGGGCGCCGGACTCCTCGACGAGCGCGAGCTGCTCCTCGTACGCGGTCCGGATCTCGGCGAGGGTGCCGCCGGTGATCTGGTCGGTGCCCACGCCGCAGGCGATCCGGCCGCCCACCGCTCGGGCCTCGGCGGCGCTGCGGCGGATCAGCTCGGCCGCGCCCGCCCAGTCCAGGCCCATGCCGCGCTGGGCGGTGTCCATCGCCTCGGCGACACCCAGGCCGTGCGACCACAGGTGACGGCGGAAGGCGAGGGTGGCGTCCCAGTCGACGGCGGCGGGCGCGTCGGGGTTGGTGTCGGCGAACGGGTCGGCGACGACGTGCGCCGCCGAGAAGACCGTACGGGAGGTGAAGGGGGTGCCCGGGGTGACGGCGAGCGGCTCGGTGCGCGGCTCGTAGGCCCGCAACGACCCGTCCGGGGCGGGGAGGTGGATGGTCACAGCGCGATCTCCGGGACCTCGATGCGGCGGCCCTCCGTCGAGGACTTCAGGCCCAGCTCGGCGAGCTGCACGCCGCGGGCGCCGGCCAGCAGGTCCCAGTGGTAGGGGGCATCGGCGTAGACGTGCTTGAGGAACAGCTCCCACTGGGCCTTGAAGCCGTTGTCGAACTCGGTGTTGTCGGGGATCTCCTGCCACTGCTCGCGGAAGGCGTAGGTGGCCGGGATGTCCGGGTTCCAGACCGGCTTGGGGGTGGCACTGCGGTGCTGGACCCGGCAGTTCCGCAGGCCGGCGACCGCTGAGCCTTCGGTGCCGTCCACCTGGAACTCGACCAGTTCGTCGCGGTTGACGCGGACCGCCCAGGAGGAGTTGATCTGGGCGACGGCGCCGCCGTCGAGCTCGAAGATGCCGTACGCGGCGTCGTCCGCCGTCGCGTCGTAGGGCTTGCCGTTCTCGTCCCAGCGCTGCGGGATGTGGGTGGCGGTGAGGGCCTGGACGGACTTCACCCGGCCGAACAGCTCGTGCAGCACGTACTCCCAGTGCGGGAACATGTCGACGACGATGCCGCCGCCGTCCTCCGCGCGGTAGTTCCAGGACGGGCGCTGCGCCTCCTGCCAGTCGCCCTCGAAGACCCAGTAGCCGAACTCGCCGCGGACCGAGAGGATCCGGCCGAAGAAGCCGCCGTCGATGAGCCGCTTCAGCTTCAGCAGGCCGGGCAGGAAGATCTTGTCCTGGACGACGCCGGACTTGACGCCCTTGGCGTGCGCGAGCCGGGCCAGCTCCAGGGCGCCGTCGAGGCCGGTGGCCGTCGGCTTCTCGGTGTAGACGTGCTTGCCGGCCGCGACGGCCTGCTTGATGGCCTCCTCGCGGGCGGAGGTGACCTGGGAGTCGAAGTAGATGTCGATGGTGGGGTCGGCGAGCACGGCCGCCAGGTCGGTGGAGATGTGCTCGTCGGACAGGCCGTGGCGGTCGGCGATCTCGCGGAGCGCGTGCTCGCGACGGCCGACGAGGACGGGTTCCGGCCACAGCACCGTGCCCTCGCCGAGGTCGAGTCCGCCCTGTTCGCGCAGGGCGAGGATCGAGCGGACGAGGTGCTGGCGGTAGCCCATGCGCCCGGTGACGCCGTTCATGGCGATACGCACCGTCTTGCGGTTCACGTGTTTCCCTTCGTCCGCGTGCGTCTCAGCAACGCAGCAAGCGCTTTCTACATGGTCTGAAGTTAGCCTTTGACCCCTGGTCTGTACAAGACCGTGATGGGGTCGAGTTGTTCGAGGGGGCGAACAACAGGAGTGAATGGCCTTATGGTCTGCACGGCAAGGGGGCTTCCTTTGAGCAAGCTGTTGATCGCTCTGTCGATCAGGCTGGGTACGACGGCGTACGACGAGATGCGCGACCGGAGGACGACGAGATGACGGTGACCCTGGCGGACGTGGCGGCCCGCGCCCAGGTCTCGCCCGCGACGGTGTCGCGCGTACTGAACGGCAACTACCCCGTGGCGGCGTCCACGCGGGAGCGGGTGCTGCGGGCTGTGGACGAGCTGGACTACGTCCTCAACGGGCCGGCGAGCGCGCTCGCGGCGGCCACCTCCGACCTGGTCGGCATCCTCGTCAACGACATCGCCGACCCCTTCTTCGGAATCATGGCAAGCGCGATCCAGGCCGAGATCGGCGGTCCGGGCGGGCGTGCGGGCGGCGAGCGGCTCGCGGTGACCTGCAACACCGGGGGGTCGCCGGAACGGGAACTGACGTACCTGACCCTGCTGCAGCGGCAGCGGGCGGCGGCGGTGATCCTGACCGGCGGGGCCGTGGAGGACGCGCCGCACGCGGCGGCGGTGGCGGCGAAGCTGCGCAAGCTGGCGGACGCGGGGACCCGGGTGGTGCTGTGCGGGCGGCCGCCGGCGCCGGACACCGACGCGGTGGCGCTGACCTTCGACAACCGGGGCGGCGGCAAGCAGTTGACCGAGCACCTCATCGGGCTGGGCCACCGGCGCCTCGGCTACATCGCGGGGCCCGAGGAGCGGACGACCACCCGGCACCGCCTGGAGGGCCACCGGGCCGCGCTCGCCGAGGCCGACATCGAGGAGGACCCTCGCTGGACCGTGCACGGGCGCTACGACCGGCGGGCGGGGTACGAGGCGACGCTGGAGCTGCTGCGCCGGGACCCGTCGCTCACCGCGGTGGTGGCGGCGAACGACTCGGTGGCGCTGGGCGCCTGCGCGGCGCTGCGGGAGTCGGGGCTGCGGATTCCGGCGGACGTTTCGGTGGCCGGCTTCGACGACCTGCCGTTCAGCATCGACGCGGTGCCGTCGCTGACGACGGTCCGGCTGCCGCTCGCGGAGGCGGGGGCGCGGGCCGGCCGCATCGCCATGGGCCGCGAGGAGCCGCCGCCGGGCGGGATCGCCACGGTGCGGGGGGAGCTGATGGTGCGGGGGTCGTCGGGCGTGCCGCGCGGCTGACGGGCGTTCCGCCCAAGCGTTCCGCCGGGAGCGCCGCGACATGTCGTCCGGCGACTGTCGTCTGCGGCACCGTCGTGGCTAGCGCAGTTCCTCCCCCAGCTTCGGCCGGGGTACCCCAGGGCCGCTTTGGGGCGCCGTCTCACCGGGGGCACGGCTCAGATGCCCCGGACGCCCCTTGCGGCAAGAAGCTCCACGCACGGATCCGGGTGCCCGAGGGTCGGGCACCCGGATCCGTCCTTTGCTGTCAGGGAGTGTCACTCAGCGGCCGCCACCGCCACCGCCGCCGCCGTGGCCACCGCCACCGCCGCCGCCGTGACCGCCGCCGCCACCGCCACCGTGACCGCCGCCGCCATAGCCGCCGCCACCGTGACCGCCGCCGCCGTAACCGCCGCCGCCATAGCCGCCGCCACCGTAGCCGCCGTGACCACCGTGGCCGCCGTAGCCGTAGTCGTCCCAGCCACCCCAGCCGCCGTAGCCGTGGCCGCCGTAGCCACCGTGACCGCCGTAGCCGCCGCCACCGTAGCCTCCGCCGCCGTGACCGCCGCCGCCGTAGCCTCCGCCGCCATGGCCGCCACCGCCGCCGCCGTGGCCACCGCCACCGCCGCCGCCGTGACCGCCGCCGCCACCGCCACCGCCGTTGTCCTGGTAGGTGACGACGTGGTCGGGCGCCGCGTGGGTGGCCGCACTGGCGATGCCGGCTCCGGCGCCGAGCGCCAGGATGGGTGCCGAAATCGCAGCGATGGCGACCCTCTTCATACGTGTGGTGTGCGCGCGCATGGTTTCGCCCCTCTCCGAGGGTGTGGGTTGTTACGACGGCCGCCGTGTCAGAAGGGCCGACCGCCCTGCTTGCGCTCCGGAGCCTGCGCGCAGCTCCGGGCGCGCCCGCCGCCCGTGATGCCGGTTCTCCGCACCCGTCCGGGCTGTCCGGCGGACCACGTCACGTCCTCGTTGAAACGGACATAAGTGACGTTCGTGTATAAACCTACGGCGCGGGCGCGGCGAAGTCAAAAGCAGGGCCACGGCCGCGCAAAAAAGAACAAGTAAAGCCCGTGGGGCCGCCGTTCGGGCCGACGCCTTCCGGCCGGGCGGGGTGGCGGGATAGCCTCGGAGGCGCGGTATCTCTGACTCAGTCAACCATCGGGGTCCAGCCATGACCGTCCAGGACGTCCGTGCCTTCAACCGCTTCTACACCAACCTCATCGGCGCCCTCGACTACGGCCGCCACCTCTACGCCCCGTACACCCTCACCGAGGCCCGGGTGCTCTACGAGCTCGCGCATGCCACCGACACCGACGCGGCCGACCTGCGCTCCGATCTCGCACTGGACGCCGGGTACTTGAGCCGGATCCTCAACAAATTCGAGGAGGCCGGGCTGATCGAGCGCGCGCCCTCGGAGAAGGACCCGCGGCGGCGGCGCGTCTCGCTCACCCCGGGCGGCCGGTCCGCCGCCGGGCTGCTGGACGAGCGGGCCCGGGAATCGGTCGGCTCGCTGCTGGGCGCAGTCGACCCCGGCGAGCGGGCCCGCCTCGCCGAGGCGATGCGCACCATCCGCACGATCCTCGGCGACGGGCACGCCCCCGAGGGCTCCGGCGAGGTCGTGCTGCGCGAGCCGCACCCCGGCGACCTGGGCTGGATCGTGCAGCGCAACGCCGCCCTGTACGCGGCCGAGCACGGCTGGAACACCGACTACGAGGGCCTCGTCGCCCGGATCGTCGCCGACTACGCCGAGGACCACGACCCGCACCTGGAGCGGACCTGGATCGCCGAGTGGGCCGGACGGCCGGTGGGCTGCGTGATGTGCGTACGGGACGACGCCCCGGGCACCGCGCGGCTGCGGCTGCTGCTCGTGGAGCCGGAGGCCCGCGGGCTCGGCATCGGCGACCGGCTGGTCACCGCCGTGACCGACTTCGCGCGCGGGGTCGGCTACCGGGAGCTGGTCCTGTGGACCAACGACGTGCTGTCCGCCGCCCGCCGCATCTACCAGCGGCACGGCTTCGTCCTCACCGCCGAGAAACCGCACCGCTCCTTCGGCAAGGACCTGGTCGGCCAGGACTGGCGGCTGGACCTGCACGGAACCGGTGAGTGAGAAGTAGGTTGGTGGACATGAAGTTCGCCTTCTCCACCCTCGGGGTTCCCGGTCTGCCGGTGCCCGACGTCCTCGCGCTCGCCACGGCCAACGGCTACCACGGCGTGGAGCTGCGCGCCCATCCGGAGGAGCCCGTCCATCCCGGCCTCGGCCCGGCCGCGCGGTCCGACGTGGCCGCCGAGTTCAAGGCGACCGGGGTGGAGGTCCTGGGCGTCGCCGGGTACGCGCGCCTCGCGGCGCCGGGCGACGACGCACCGGTCCTCGACGAGACCCGCCAACTCCTCCAGCTCGCCCACGACCTGGGCGCCTCCTACGTCCGCGTCTTCCCGGGCGCCGACCCGGACCTGCCGGCCGCCGAGTCCGACGCGATCGCCGCCCGGCGGCTCGGCACGGTCGCCGAGGACGCCGCCGCGCTCGGCGTACGGGTCCTGCTCGAGACCCACGACTCGCACCCCACCGGCGCCGCCGCGATCCGTGTCCTCGGGCCGGTCGGGCACCGCATGGTCGGCTCGCTCTGGGACGTCATGCACACCTGGCTGGGCGGCGAGCAGCCCGCCGAGAGCTACGCGGCGCTCGCCCCGCACCTCGGCTACGTCCAGGTCAAGGACATCGCCTCGGCCGACGACACCACCCCGTTGCCGCTCGGCGCCGGGGTCCTCCCCCTCTCCGAGTGCGTGGAGGTGCTCTCCCGGCACGGCTGGGACGGCTGGCTGTGCTGGGAGTACGAGAAGCGCTGGTACGAGGAGGCGGCCCCGCTGCCCGGACTGCTGGCGGCGGGCCGTGAGCACCTGTCCCGGCTGCTCAACGAGTCGGCCTGACCTCCGCAATCACGCGCCGCCGACCGAGATCCCGGATCACACCCGGCCGACCAGGACCCCGGATCACACCCCGCCGACCAGGACCCCGGGGCACACCCGGCCAGCCAAGACCCCGGATCACGCCCGGCCGACCAGGATCCCCGGATCACACCCCGGCGACCGGGATCCCCCACCCCTCGGCCAGCTCCCCGAACGCCTCGTGGAAGCCCGGGAACGTCTTCTTCACGCATCCCGGGTCGTCGAAGGAGATCCCGGGCGTGCGCAGGCCGGTCACCGCGAAGGACATCACGACGCGGTGGTCGCCGAAGGTCTTGATCTCGGCCGGGGCGGGGGTGCCGGGCCGGATCTCGATCCAGTCGTCCCCGGTGGCGGCCTCGATCCCCAGCCGGCGCAGGTTCTCCGCGCAGGCGTCGAGCCGGTCGCACTCCTTCACCCGGGTGTTCGCCACGTCCTCGATGCGGACGGGACCGCTCGCGAAGGGGGCGATGGCCGCGAGGGTCGGCATGGTGTCGGAGATGTCCCGCATGGCGACGGTGAGGCCGCGGAGCGTGCCGGTGCCCCGCACGGTCGTCCGGTCCTCGGCGATCTCGACGTCCGCGCCCATCCGCCGCAGGACGTCCACGAACCCAAGGTCGCCCTGGAGGGCGCCCCGCCCGAGCCCCGGCACGGTGACCTCACGGCCCGTCACGGCCGCCGCGGCGAAGAAGTAGCCGGCGGTGGAGGCGTCGGGCTCGATCGCGTAGGTGGTGGCCCGGTAGCCGCCCGGCGGGACGACGAAGACCTCGCCCTCCCGTGCCACCTCCACCCCGAACGACCGCATCATCGCGATCGTGATCTCCACGTACGGCGCGGACACCAGGTCCGTCACCCGGATCCGCAGGCCCTTGCGGGTGAGCGGGCCGAGCAGCAGCAGGGCGGTGAGGTACTGCGAGGACTGCCCGGCGTCGAGCGTCACCTCGCCGCCCTCGACCCCGGCCGCCTCGATGCGCAGCGGGTGGTGGCCCTCGGCGGCCTCGTGGCGCAGGTCGACGCCGAGGTCGCGCAGGGCGCGGGTGAGCGGGGCGAGGGGGCGGCGGCGCATCTGCTCGGAGGCGTCGAAGCGGTAGCTGCCGTGGCCGGCCGCGGCGAGGGTGGGCAGGAAGCGGGCGGTGGTGGCGCCGTCCCGGCAGTAGACCTCGGCCTCGGGGAGGGCGGGGCCCTGCGGGCGGCCGTCCACCTGCCAGGTGTCGGGGGTGCGGCCGACGCGGTAGCCGAGCCGGGCCAGGCCCTCGGCGAAACCCTCGGTGTCGTCGGAGCGGAGGGGGCGGACGAGGGTGGTGACTCCGTCGGCGGCGGCCGCGAGGAAGAGGGCGCGGGCGGTGACGGACTTGGAACCGGGGATCGCGACGAGGGGCATGGGCCGATGATCTCTGGTTTCCCTGGGGTGCGGGGGCGTTTGTCCATGGGGTGGAACAGGCCTTCGGTGCGCGCGGGCCGGTGGGGGCTGTTCGCGCCGTTCCTCCCCCAGCCTTCGGCCGGGGGTACCCCCGGCGCCCCTTTCAGGGGCGCTTCACCGACGTATCTGCAGTCCCACCGCTCCCGACTTCCGGGAATTCCCGTGTGCGTGGGAACCCGGTCCCTCCCCCGCCCGTCCAACACGCAGGCTGCCGGAAGAGTCTCCGTGGTGTGGTGTCGGCCCTCGCTGCTGGCTGCGATCGCTGACCTACCCTCTCCGCCGCACCGCGGCCGTCGGCCCGCCGCCATCGACGTGCCCCCCTCCAATGCGCCGATGGCGGCCCCTTTCTGGTTACTGTGCATTCCCCACCCAAAGGAGCGCACGTGCCCTCCAGACGCACCGTTCTCGCCGCGACCGCGGGCGTCACCGCGGGACTGGCCGTCGGCACCGGCACGGATGCCTTCGGCGCCGACGACAAGAAGCTCCGGGCGCTCGTCGCGCGGATGACGATCGAGGAGAAGGTCGGCCAGCTGTTCGTGATGCGGGTCTACGGGCACTCGGCCACCGACCCCGACCAGGCCGACATCGACGCCAACCTCAAGGAGATCGGCGTCCGCACCGCCGCCGAGCTGATCGCGAAGTACCGGGTCGGCGGGATCATCTACTTCACCTGGACGCACAACACCCGCGACCCGCGGCAGATCGCCGAGCTGTCGAACGGGATCCAGCGGGCCTCGCTGGCACAGCCGCGCGGCCTGCCCGTCCTCATCGCCACCGACCAGGAGCACGGCGCCGTCTGCCGGATCGGCAGGCCCGCCACCCTCTTCCCCGGCGCCATGGCCATGGGGGCGGGCGGCTCCCGCACCGACGCCCGCACCCTCGGCCGCATCTCCGGCGCGGAGCTGCGCGCGATGGGCGTCCGGCAGGACTACTCCCCCGACGCCGACGTCAACGTGAACCCGGCCAACCCGATCATCGGCGTACGGTCCTTCGGGGCCGGTCCGGACGCGGTCGGGGCCCTGGTCGCCGCCGAGGTCCAGGGGTACCGGGACGCGGGCGTGGCGGCCACCGTCAAGCACTTCCCGGGGCACGGCGACACCGCCGTCGACAGCCACACCGGCTTCCCGGTGATCACGCACAGCCGGGAGCTGTGGGAGAAGCTGGACGCGGTCCCGTTCCGCGCGGCGATCGCGGCCGGCGTCGACTCGGTCATGACCGCGCACATCCAGTTCCCGGCCCTGGACGGCTCCGGCGACCCGGCCACCCTGTCCCACCCCGTCCTCACCGGCATCCTGCGCGGCGAACTCGGCTACGACGGGGTCGTGGTGACCGACTCCCTCGGCATGGCGGGGGTCCGCACGAAGTACGGCGACGCCCGGGTGCCCGTGCTCGCCCTGCGGGCCGGTGTGGACCAGCTCCTCGACCCGCCCAAGCCGGACGTCGCCTGGCACGCCGTCCTGAAGGCCGTACAGGACGGCGAACTGACCGAGTCCCGGCTGGACGAGTCGATCCTCCGGATCCTGCGGCTGAAGTCCCGGCTGGGGCTGCTCGACCGGCCGTACGTGCACGAGAAGGACGTGGGACGGGTGGTCGGCACGGGGCAGCACCTCGCCGCCGCCGACCGCATCGCCGAGCGCACCACCACCCTGCTGGTCAACGAGGGCGGCCTGCTCCCGCTGTCCCGCGGTACGCACGGCACGGTGCTGGTCGTCGGCGCCGACCCGGCCTCCCCGTCCGGTACGACGGGACCGCCGACCGGCGTGCTCGCCGCCGCCCTCACCGAACTCGGCTTCGCCGCGACCGCGTTGTCCACGGGCACGGACCCCTCCGCCGCCGACGTGGACGAGGCGGTCGCGGCGGCCCGGGGAGCGGACGCGGTGGTCGTCGGGACGTACAACGTGACGGCGGACAGCGGACAGCAGCGGCTGGTGGAACGGCTGGTCGCGACCGGCGTCCCCGTGGTGGCGGTGGCGGTGCGCAATCCGTACGATGTCGCCCAACTCCCCTCCGTCAAGGCCTGCTTGGCGACCTACTCCTGGACCGACGTCGAACTGCGGGCCGCGGCACGGGTGATCGCGGGCGAGGTGGCACCGCGGGGCAGTCTGCCGGTGCCGGTGCAGCGGGCGGACGATCCGGCCCGGGTGCTGTATCCGATCGGCCACGGACTGACGTACTAGACGTACGCCACCGAACCGGGCGTAATGCCCCCAAAAGGCGGAAAGCCTCCCGTACAGCTGACGCGGACCGTGATCGCGGGCCACGCTGGCAGGGGGGTCACTATGCGGAACAGGCGTTGTGCGGGGGTACTGGTTGCGGTGGCCGTCGTGCTGCTGCCGGCCGGTTGCCGGACGTCGTCGTCCGGGGCGCCGGCGGGCAGCGCGCGGTCGACGGCGAGCCCGGCGCCGGCCGGGTACGGCGCGCAGTTCCTCGCGGTCGGCGAGTGCAGCTCGTTCGGGACCGCCAGCTTCACCGAGGTGCCCTGCACCGGGGAACGCGCGGCGGCCCGGGTGATCGCCCGGTACGACGGCACCGTGGCCGACGGGCCGCTGTGCCCGCCCACCACCGACTTCGTTCTCCACATAGGCGCCCAGCGCACGGGCGGCGGCGAGGACGGCGACGGAACGATCCCGCAGGGCTACGCCTGCATGCGCAACCTGGAGCCGCCGCACCCCGGTGACCCGGGCGGGGGCGGCGGGCCGCGCACCGTCGTCGGCGACTGCGTCTACGGCTCGGGCCACGGCCAGGTCCGCGAGACCGCCTGCGACGGCTCGGGGAAACGGAAACCGCAGTACCGGGTGGTCGGGGCGGTGACCTCGCGGGACGCCTGCCCGGCGTCCACCGCCCTGTACGTCCAGCTGGGCGGGGAGCAACCGGTGGGCTGCGCCCGGCGGTTGTGAACGCCCGTGTCGGCCTGGACCGGGGCGTGCGGGGCCCGGGCCGGGAAGCCGGCGGGCGTCGCGGTCATCCTGCGGACACCACCAGGGTCACCATGACTCGGCCTGCCGGAACAGCGCGACCGCCGCCGCGAAGAACCAGACGCAGAACACCAGACACGCACCCCACAGCGCCCACAGGACCCACCGGACCTCTCGTCGTACGCGCACCGGCGGTTCGTCCTCCCTCAGCAAAGGATCCAGCCCGAGCTCACCGAGCTCCCCCCGACCGTGCCCCGCACCCACACGCAGCGGTGTCCCGCGTGGACCGTGACCGGGCCGGCGCGGTGGCTGTACTTGCCCTTGTCGACGACCGGGCGGTTGCCGCGGGCCTGGACGCTGACGGACATCGTCCGCCTGCCGCCGGAGTTCTTGGGCAGGGTGATCGCGCAGACGTAGCCGCCCTGCCGGTAGACGTGCACGGTGCCGGCGGCGAAGGACAGGGTCCGCACCTCGCGTCCGGCGCAGTTCGTGGCCGTCGCGGCCTGCGCCTCGGCCGGCGCCACGAGCGCGAGCGCCCCGGAGGCGGCCAGCACGGCCGTACCGAGCGCCAGACGCCGGCGTATCGCACCACTGTCCACAGTCGTTCCCTCCCGTACCGCAGCCGTGCCCCCACCATGACCGTACTGATGTACGGACGCCCGACATGTGTCGGATGGTTGCACGGCCGTCAGGGAGGCGAGCTCACCGGGTCGCGCCCACCGGCTCCTCCGGCTCCTCCTCGGGCCGGCCGATGAAGGTGCGCCACAGTTCGGCGTACCGGCCGTCGAGGGCCAGCAGTTCGTCGTGGGTGCCGTCCTCGGCGACCCGGCCGTGGTCCATGACCACCACCCGGTCGGCGCGGGCCGCGGTGGTCAGCCGGTGGGCGACCACGAGGGTGGTACGACGGCCCGTCAGCCGGTCGGTGGCCATGTTGACCTGGGCCTCGGTCGCCAGGTCCAGGGCCGCCGTCGCCTCGTCGAGGAGCAGCACGTCGGGGTCGACCAGCTCCGCGCGCGCGAGGGCGATGAGCTGGCGCTGGCCCGCGGAGAGGTTGCGGCCGCGCTCGGCCACCTCGTGGAGGTAGCCGCCGTCGAGGGTGGCGATCATCTCGTGGGCGCCGACCGCGCGGGCCGCCGCCTCCACCTGGGCGTCGGTCGCGTCCGGGCGCCCGTAGGCGATGGCGTCCCGGACGGTCCCGGGGAAGAGGTACGCCTCCTGCGGGACGACCCCGAGCCGGTGGCGGTACGAGGTGAGGTCGAGGTCGCGCAGGTCCGTGCCGTCGACCGTCACCCGGCCGCCCGTCGGGTCGTAGAACCGCGCGACCAGCTTGACCAGGGTCGACTTGCCCGCGCCGGTCTCGCCGACGAAGGCGACGGTCTGCCCGGCGGGGATGGCCAGGTCGATGCCGCCGAGTGCCGCGTCGCCCTCGTCGGCGGCCCCGTAGGCGAAGTGCACGTTCTCGAAGGCGATGTCGCCGTGGAGCGACCGCACCTCCCGCGGTCGCTCCGCCGACTTGGTGGAGGTCGGCTCGCGCAGGAGTTCCTGGATGCGGCCGAGGGAGACGGTCGCCTGCTGGTATCCGTCGAAGACCTGGGAGAGCTGCTGGACGGGGGCGAAGAACAGGTCGATGTAGAGGAGGTAGGCGACCAGGGCGCCGGTGGTGAGGGTGGCCGCCTCGACCCGGTGGGCGCCCGACATCAGCACGCTCGCCGCGGCCACCGACGACAGCAGCTGGACGAACGGGAAGTAGAGCGATATCAGCAACTGGCCCCGGATACGGGCACGTCGGTAGCTCTCGCTGCGCTCGGTGTAGCGGTGGCGGCTGTCCCGCTCGCGCCGGAAGGCCTGCACGATCCGCAGGCCGGACACCGACTCCTGGAGGTCGGCGTTGACCACCGACACCCGCTCCCGGGCGAGTTCGTACGCCTTCACGCTCGCCCGGCGGAAGAAGAAGGTCGCCACGACCAGCGGGGGCAGGGTGAGGAAGACGACCAGCGCGAGCTGCACGTCGATCACCAGCAGGGCGACCATGATGCCGAAGAAGGTGACGACGGAGACGAAGGCGGTGACCAGGCCGGTCTGGAGGAAGGTGGAGAGGGCGTCGACGTCCGTCGTCATCCGCGTCATGATGCGGCCGGTCAGCTCCCGCTCGTAGTAGTCGAGTCCGAGCCGCTGGAGCTGGGCGAAGATCTTCAGGCGGAGGGAGTAGAGGACCCGTTCGCCGGTACGGCCGGTCATCCGGGTCTCGCCGATCTGGGCCGCCCACTGGGCGAGCACCGCGAACAGGCCGAGCAGCGCGGCCGCCCAGACCGCGCCGAGCGCCAGTTTACTGACGCCCTGGTCGATGCCGTGCCGGATCAGCACCGGGAGCAGCAGGCCCATGCCGGCGTCCACGGCGACCAGCGCGAGGCTGACCAGCAGGGGCGCGCCGAAGCCGCGCAGCAGGCGGCGCAGGCCGTAGGAGTCCTCGGGGCGGACGGCACCGGCCTCGTCGATGTCGGGGACGTCGGTCGCCGGGGGCAGCGCCTCGACCTGGGCGAGCAGTTCGGGAGTGGCCGGGGTGCCGGCGAGGGCGTGGTCGCGGGGCGTGCGGTCGCCGGTCCACAGCCGCGGGGTCACGCCGCGCTCGGCGTCGAACTCGGCGTCCAGCTCGTCCCGTACGGAGGTGTCCTCGCGCGGTTCGAGGGGGAGCGCGTGCCCCGGGGAGACCCCGCCGAGCTCGTCGGGGTCGGTGAGGAGCCTGCGGTACAGGGCGCACCGCTGCTGGAGCTCCTCGTCGGTGCCGATGTCGGTGAGCCGGCCGCCGTCGAGGACGGCGATGCGGTCGGCGAGGTTGAGGGTGGAGCGGCGGTGCGCGATGAGGAGCGTGGTGCGCCCCCGCATCACGTGCGCGAGGGCCTCGTGGATCTCGTGCTCCACGCGGGCGTCGACGGCCGAGGTGGCGTCGTCGAGGACGAGGAGCCGGGGGTCGGTGAGCAGGGCACGGGCGAGGGCGATGCGCTGGCGCTGGCCACCGGAGAGGGTGAGGCCCTGTTCGCCGACCTTGGTGTCGTAGCCGTCGGGCAGCTCGGCGATGAACCGGTCGGCCTGGGCGGCGCGGGCGGCGGCGAGGATCTCGTCCTCGGTCGCCTCGGGACGGCCGTAGGCGACGTTGTTGCGGACCGTGTCGGAGAAGAGGAACGAGTCCTCGGGGACCAGGCCGATCGCGGCCCTGAGCGAGTCGTGGGTCAGCTCGCGGACGTCGTGGCCGCCGATCAGGACGGCGCCGTGGGTGACGTCGTAGAAGCGCGGCAGGAGGAGGGAGACCGTGGACTTGCCGGAGCCGGAGGAGCCGACGACGGCGAGGGTCTCGCCCGGCCGGATCTCGAAGCTGAGCCCCTTCAGGACCGGGCGCTCGTCGTCGTACCCGAACGACACGTCGTCGAACTCGACGGTCGCGGGCGCGTCGGCGGGGAGGGTCTTGGTGCCCTCCTTCATGGTGGGCTCGGTGTCGATCAGTTCGAGCACCCGCTCGGTGCCCGCGCGGGCCTGCTGGCCGACGGTGAGGACCACGGCGAGCATCCGGACCGGGCCGACCAGCTGGGCGAGGTAGGAGGAGAAGGCGACGAAGGTGCCGAGGGTGATGTGACCGCGGACGGCGAGCCAGCCGCCGAGCGCGAGCATGGCGACCTGGCCGAGGGCCGGGACGGCCTGGAGGGCCGGGGTGAACCTGCTGTTCAGCCGAATCGTGCGCAGCCGCCCGGCGAAGAGCCTGCGCCCGACCTCCTTCAGCTTCCCGGTCTCCTGCTCCTCCTGCCCGAACCCCTTCACCACCCGCACGCCGCTCACCGCGCCGTCGACCACCCCGGCCACGGCCGCGGCCTGGGCCTGGGCGTACCAGGTGGCGGGGTGCAGCTTGCTGCGGCTGCGCTTGGCGATCCAGTACAGGGCCGGGGCGACGGCGAGGGCGACCAGGGTGAGCGGCGGCGACAGCCAGGCCATGATCGCGAGGGAGATCAGGAAGAGGAGGACGTTGCCGATGGTCATCGGCAGCATGAAGAGGAGCCCCTGGATGAGCTGGAGGTCGCTGGTGGCGCGTCCCACCACCTGGCCCGTGGACAGCTCGTCCTGCCGCCGTCCGTCGAGCCGGGTGAGGGTGTCGTACATCTCGGTCCGCAGGTCGTGCTGGACGTCGAGGGCGAGCCGGCCGCCGTAGTAGCGGCGCACGAAGGTGGCCGCGTAGACGAGGACGGCGGCACCGACCAGGGCACCGGCCCAGGGCCCCATGGACCGGCTGTGGTCGCCGATCACGTCGTCGATGATCACCTTGGTGATCAGGGGTACGACGGCGAGCACCGCCATACCGGCCAGCGAGGACCCGAGCGCGAGCACGACGTCCCGGGGATGCCGCCAGGCATACCCCGCCAGCCTGCGCGCCCAGCCGCCCTGCTGCCGTTCCCCCTGTTGCGCTGCCACGCGGGTGCCCTCCGTTCGCCCTGTTCTTCCACAAGGTCACAACACGGACCGAAGCGGATTTCATCCTTCCGCAACAAAACGGGGGGCGGGGCGCAGGAGGGCTCACCGCGGACGCCTACTCGTGGGCGCTGATCACACCGCCCGCGCTGAGCACGATGTACACGCCGTTGGCGTCGAGCCCGGCGTCCTGCTGGTTCGCCTCCAGCGTGCCGTCCACCGAGCCGTCGTTGCCGATGATCTGCGCGCGGTACCTGAGCTCGCCCGTCTTCGTGACCTTGGCCGTCCAGCCGCCCGCGAGCCTGAAGGTGCCCGGTCCGGTGTGTCCGCCGCCCAGCCACGAGTGGACCTCGCCGCCCAGGGTGAGCACGACGAACATGTCGTTGGCGTCGAGTCCGGCGTCCGTCCCGGCGGTCTCCATCGTGGCCAGGACCTCGCCACGGCTGACGATCCTGGCACGGTAGTGCTCGGCGCCGAGCCGGTAGATCTCGGCCTTGCTGCCGTCCGCCAGGGTCTGGGTACGGGCCGGTGCCGCCGCCTTGGCCGTGGTGGCCGGTGCGGTGGTGCGGGACGGGGCGAGCGTCCGGGTCCGCACGTCGGCCGCGCTCTTGCCGGAGGCGGCCGGCGTGGAGCCGCCGGCCGCGGTGGCGTGGGGGGTCCCGGCGGCGGCGCGGGTCGCGGAGGCCTTCTGCTCCGGGCCGGCGGCGCCGTCCTTGCCCGTTCCTCCCTGGCAGGCGGTCAGCGAGAACGCCGCAGCGGCGGCGACTGCCACCAGGGCGGCGGAACGGGCGGTACGGCGGGCACGGCGCGTGGTCGTCATCGGGATCCCCCATCGGTTGTCAGGACGCTCTGTCCTGCGCCCGGTGAGACGGCACCCGGGCGGGGGGTTGTTCACCGGGTTCCGTCCGGGTTCGGTAACAGAGGAACGGCCGTCCCGGTGCACGGAGAGCCGGCCGTCTGCGTTCGCGGAATCCCGGCGGAGGCATCAGGATGCGTGTTCAGGGGAGCATGGTGGTGCCGGCCCCCGCAGGAGGTCCGCATGGCGAGGTTGCTGTCCGTCAACGTGGGGATGCCCGAGGACGTCCCCTGGCAGGGCAGGACCGTGCGCACCGGGGCGTGGAAGTCCCCCGTGGACGGCAGCCGCATGGTGCGGCGGCTGAACGTCGAGGGGGACGGCCAGGGCGACCTGGCCGGGCACGGCGGTGAGATCCGGGCCGTCCTCGTCTACCAGCTGGAGTCCTACCGGTACTGGCAAAAGCAGCTCGGCCGCGACGACCTCGCCTTCGGGATGTTCGGGGAGAACTTCACCGTCGACGGCCTGCCCGACGACGAGGTGTGCATCGGCGACCGGTACCGCATCGGCGAGGCCGAGTTCGAGGTGACCCAGCCCCGCGTCACCTGCTACCGCGTCGGCATGCGCCTGGGCGAACCCGCCATGGCCTCGCTCCTGGTCGCCCACCACCGTCCGGGCTTCTACCTGCGGGTGATCACCGAGGGCCGGGTCCGGGCCGGTGACGAGATCACCCGCACCCGCCGGGGCCCGGAGGAGCTCAGCGTCGCCGACACCGACGCGCTGCTCTACCTGCCCGGCCGTGACCCCGCGAAGCTGCGGGCCGCCCTGCGCATTCCCGCCCTCAGTCCCGGGTGGCAGCAGTCCTTCCGTGAACTCGCCGCCGCCGGGCAGTCCGGCCGGCCCGAGGCTCCCGCGCCGGGGACACCGGGCTTCAGGCCCATGCGCGTGGCCCGCATCGTCCCCGAGACCCCCGACGTCTCCTCCGTGCACCTCGCCACCACCGACGGCACCACGCCGCCCGCGGGCCGCCCCGGCCAGTACCTCTCGCTGCGCCTCGCCGTCGACGGCACCGCCAGGACCGTACGCAGCTACTCCCTGTCCTGCACGCCCACCGCCGACGCCTACCGCATCAGCGTCAAGCACGAGGCGCACGGGAAGGTCAGCGGCTACATCCACGCCCGGCTCCGCACCGGGGACCTCGTGGACGTCGCCGGTCCGCGCGGAACGTTCGTCCTCGAAGAGGGCACCGGTCCGGTCGTCCTCCTCTCGGCGGGCATCGGTGTCACGCCCGTGCTCGCCATGCTGCACCGGCTGGCGGCCGTACGGGACCCACGCCCCCTCTGGTGGATCCACACCGCCCACGACCGCGCCCACCACGCCTTCGCGGACGAGGCCCACGCCCTGCTCGGGCGGCTCCCGCACGCCCGCGAGCACATCCACTACACCGCGGAGCCACCGCCGCCCGGCGACGACCGGATCACCCGGGGCCGCCCAACCACCGTCACGCTCACCGCGCTGGGCGTCCCCGCCGACGCCGACGCCTACCTCTGCGGGCCGACCGCCTTCATGGACGACCTCTCCGGCCACCTGCGCGAGCTCGGCCTGCGCCCCGAGCGGATCCGCACGGAGCGGTTCGGCGCGCTCGGCGCCGTCAACCCCGGCGTCAGCCCCACCGCCCCGGTACGCCCGCACCAGCCGCCCGGCCCGCCGGGCACCGGCCCCCTCGTCACCTTCACCCGCAGCGGCATCACCACCCCCTGGTCCCCCGCCCACGCCTCGCTCCTCGAACTCGCCGAGGCCTGCTCCATCCCCACCCGCTGGTCCTGCCGCACCGGCGTCTGCCACACCTGCGTCACCCCCCTCCTGACCGGTGACGTCACCTACACCACCCCACCCCTCGACCTCCCCGAGCCCGGCACGACCCTGGTCTGCTGCACCACACCGGCGACGGAGGTCGTCCTCGATCTCTAGCGGGTGGCTTTCACAGCCGCGACGCACGGGACCCGTGCGGCGGGCGCGAAGATCACGGCGGGGCGGTGGGGTGCTTGGAGTCCCGGACGGGGCGCCAGCCGATGAGTATGGCGGCGTGTTCGAGATCGTTCGGTCAGTCACGGTGTTCGTTGTCCTTCGCAGCGGACCTGAGGAGGGCGATCAACGCCATCAAGGGCACGGCCTCGCTGGTCCTCGAACCACATCAACGTGGTCACGCCTCCCGTCAGCGGGTGGAACCCTGCCGCAAATGGAAGGTCACGAAGGCCGATCTGCGTTTCCTGGTGGCTCGGACGAGAGAGGCGCCGACCGACGTGCTGCGGATCGCCGAGAGCCGCGCCACACCCGACCGGCCCACCCGAGTCGGCGGCCGGCCACCCGTGCGACGCGCAGTCCATAAGGATCTGCGGGGCTTGGCGCGGTTTCCGTCAGCTGAACTCGGCCGCGTGGTCGACGGCCCACCTCGCGAAGGTGCCGGCCGGTCGGCCGGTAAGGCGCTCAACATGATCGGTGGTCCCGTTCGACTCTGGTCGCCGCCGCGACGCGGCGATCAGCGCTTCCACCAGCGGCTCGGGGCGGCCGTCTTCGAGCATGTGTGATCGCGCGAGGTCAGCGGGGAGCGCCTGAAAGCGCAGACGGCGCCGGAGAGCAGCACCGAGTCGGGCGACCTGGTCGGCGCGGCTGAGGACCTCTGGTCCCGTCAGCATGTAGACGTCTTGTTCCAGCTGGTCGTGATGTGCGAGCAACACGGCTGACGCCGCATCGGCGACATCTCGCTCGTCGACCACCGCTGTGCGCGCCGTGCCCACGCCCGACACCACGTCGCCCGCCCGCAACTGCTTTGCCCAGCCAAGGGTGTTGGATGCCAATGTGTCGCTGCGCAGTACCACGGGTCGCAGATCGGCGTCGCGGAGCAGGGCTTCCATGTCCGCGTGCACCTGGACGATGGGATCACTCTGGCAGGCGGCTTCGTCGTCTACAGCGGTGGTGGACAGGTAGACGACAGGGATTGCCGCAGTGCTGAGTTCCGCGACCAGGTCGTGGGCAGGGGAGGAATCGAGCAGTGGCCAGAGGAGAAAGACAGCGTCGACGCCCACGAGCGCCTCGCGGACCGCAGCGGGGTCTGTGAGGTCGCCGAGCACCGACTCGGCTCCGGGGCGCGGACCGTTCTGACGGCGTACGAGGCTTCGCACGCGCGCGCCGTGCGCTTGGAGACGGTTGACGACCTCACGGCCGAGGTTGCCGGTCGCGCCGGTGACCAGGATCGACGAATGATGGCGGGCGCCCGTGAAGCGACTGGAATCAAGCATGATCGAGACGCTAGGGGTTCAGGTCGACATGAAGGCAAGGTCGAGTGGTGAAGACGATCGGCGAAGTAGCCACAGAACTCGGAATCGAAGCCCACGTGCTGCGGCACTGGGAAGACGCTGGGGCACTCAGCGTGCGTCGCGATGGCAACGGCTACCGCGTCTACGACGACGATGCCGTGGAGGAGGCGCGCACCGTGCTGAAACTGCGGCGGGTTGGGCTCTCGCTGCCCGAGGTCATCGCCGCTGTGTCGCCGACGAAATCGACGGCGCAAGCGGTTGTACGGGCGAAGATCGCGGCACTCGAAAGTGAAGTCGCCCAGAGGCAGCGCGCGATCACTTTCCTGCAGCACACCGTCGAGTGCCGGCACCGATATCTCGACGACTGTCCGGACTGCGCGACCTTCGTACGTGAAGCCTAGTGCTGTGACCGTGTGGACCCCTGGGCGTCCAAGTCGTCGCGGGGCGCAGGGACGTGGTGCGCGCTGGCCGAGCAGGTCAGTGGTCAGGCGCCGGCGAAGGCGGACAGGAGGGTGTCGGTGCGGAGCCGAGGCTGTCGGGTGCTTCGTCGTTGGTGTCCTGGGCGCCGGCTTCGATGGCCCCAGTCGGTTTCGTCCAAGGCGTGTCCGGCGTAGCGGGACAGGGAAGGCGGTCTGTTCGTCGAAGAGCCTGCGGTGCTGGAGGCAGCTTCCGAGGGGCACAGACCGTTTCCTTCAGGACCCGAAGGTCAACTGCCGGACACGTCCTGGCGTCCGACCGTGATCGCCCACCGCACGCCCGCCGACGCCGTCACCCGCACCGTGCCCGGCGTATGGGGGCGCTTCAAGTTGAACTCGTTGTCGATGGTGTCGACCCGGTCGGCGGCACAGGCGAACGGGAAGCTCACGCCCAGCGGTTCGACGGTGACGGTCAGTCTGCCCTTGCCTTCGCAGTTCACCTGGACGGAGAGGATGCCGCTGCCGACGCCGCCCTTGATCTCCATCTCCCGGCCGCCGTCGGCGTTCGCCGCCTGGGCGACGACCTCGCCTTCGAGCAACACCGGCGCCTTGGTGACGGAGGCGTACTTCTTGTCGACGGAGGCCGACACACTCGGCACCGGAGTGGGCGACGAGGTCGCGGGGGCGGGCGCGGCGTGGCCGGTGCAGCCGGCGGCGAACAGCGCGACCGTGGCCACGGATATCGCCGTGACCAGCACACTCAGGCTTCTCATGGGCCCCATTCTCGGGCACGGGTGCGGCGGGGCGGCACGCGGCCCAGGTGACGGTTGCCTAACGCCCTGACCGTTCGTACAACCATTCGCGCGAATCCGTGTGTCAACGGGGGTATGACTCACAGACGAAGGAGAGGGCTGGTCGCCACCGCGCTCGGCACCGGGTTTCTCATAGCCGGCGTGGCCGCCGCCGCGCCCGCCTCCGCCGCCGCGCCCGCCGTCAGCTGTACGTCCGCCAAGGCGGCTCTCGCCACGAAGCTGCAGAAGGACATCACCGCGGCCATCGCGAACCGCACGGGGACGATCGCCGTCGGCCTGTACGACCGTTCGACGAAGACGACCTGCACCCTGCGCTCCACCACCCGCTACGACTCGGCCAGCACGGTCAAGGTGACCGTCCTCGCCACGCTGCTGTGGGACGCGAAGAAGCACAACCGGTATCTGACCACCACCGAGCAGACGCTCACCAAGGCCATGATCACCAAGTCGGACAACGACGCGACCACCAGGCTGTGGAAGCAGCTCGGCCTGACGAAGATCAAGGGCTTCCTGAGCGCCGCCGGGATGACGCAGACCACTCCGGGTGCCAACGGCTACTGGGGCCTGACCCAGATCGACGTGCACGACGAGCAGCGGCTGCTCGCGCTCGTCACCGCCAAGAACACCGTGCTGAGCGACAATTCGCGGGCCTACATCCTGAAGCTGATGGGGCAGGTCATCTCGTCCCAGCGCTGGGGCACCCCGTACGGCGCCCCGTCCGGCGTCTCCGTGCACGTCAAGAACGGCTGGCTGCAGCGCGCCACGCACGGCTGGCGGGTGCACAGCCTCGGCACGTTCACCGGCGGCGGCCACGACTACCAGATGACCGTCCTGACCCAGGACAACAGCACCATGAGCTACGGCATCAACACCATCCAGGCCGTCGCGAAGGTCGTCCACAAGGACCTCGCGGCCTCCTGAGGCGCGGCGGCGGTTCGCGCGGCGAAGTGCGGTCCCGGCGGCCGGAAATCGGCCCTTTCCTTCACGGGGCGGTCTCCACCCCGTCACCGGTTCCCCCTACGGTGACCGCCATGCGCCTGCGAACCGTACTCGCCACCGTCACCGCCGGCCTGGCGGCGGCCACCTGCCTGTCCGCCGCCGGGTCCGCCAACGCCGTCGCGACCCGCACCGACGCGGCCGACACCGCCTCCGCCCACGCGTGTTCGTCCTCGGTCTCCCTCGACAGCTTCTCCGACGCCCTCGACAAGACGACCTTCGGCGGCTACTTCGTCGGCAACCTCTCCGCGCTCGCCGTGGACAAGGACGGCTCGCTCGCCGCCCTCGCCGACCGGTCGTACCTCTTCGACCTGGACGCGAGGACCCTCGCGCCGAAGAAGGTCGTCGGGCTCGCCGACGAGAACGGCGCCGCGCTCGACTCCGAGGGCCTGGTCGTGGACCGGGACGGCACCCGGCTGATCACCTCCGAGACCGAGCCGTCCGTCCGCCGCTACTCGGCGGACGGCAGGATCCTGGACCGCCTCCCCGTGCCGTCCTCGCTCCTCGTCTCCCCGGCCGGGCGGGCCACCACCAACCAGACCTTCGAGGGCCTGACCCTCCTGAACGGCGGCCGCACCCTGCTGGCCTCCATGGAGTACGCCCTCTCCGGCGACACCGCCGGGATCGTCCGCTTCCAGACCTGGACCCGGACCGAGGACGACCACTTCAAGCCGTCGGCCCAGTACGCCTACCGCACCGACGACCCGATCCTCGGCGTCCCCGAGGTGCAGGCGCTCCCCGACGGCCGGCTCCTCGTCCTGGAGCGCGGCTTCACCTCAGGCGTCGGCAACACCGTCCGCCTCTACCTGGCCGACCCGCACCGCGCCACGGACACCAGCCGCATCGAGAACCTCACCGGGCAGGCCGGCGTACGGCTGATCAGGAAGACCCTGCTCACGGACATCGCCACCTGCCCGACGCTCGGCGCCACGGCCAAGCAGCCGCAGCCCAACCCGCTCCTCGACAACATCGAGGGCATGGCCGTCACCGGCCGCGCGAAGGGCGCATACCAGGTGCTCCTGGTCAGCGACGACAACCAGAACGCCGTGCAGACGACGCGGTTCTACCGGCTGTCGGTCCGGGTGCGCTGACCCCCTCGTGGAGGGCGGTCGCGGCGGCCGCCCTCTTACCGACATCTCATCCACCCACAGCCTGCACCCAGGATCAGCACAGCCCTCGCCCATCGGCCGCCTTCATGGTGGCGTGGTGACATCTGCCACCGATCCCACCCCCCACATGCCCGTGTCCCCCGACTGGGGCCCGCCCACGGCGACCCCCGCGCCGACCTCCGCGGCTCCCCTGCCGGGCAAGGCGCCGCGCTGGTCGCTCCCCGCGCTGATCGCGATCCTGATCCTGGCGGCGGTGCTCTACTCCTGGAACCTCTCCGGTTCCGACATGAACACCTTCTACAGCGGTGCCGTCTGGGCCGGTACGAAGAGCTGGAAGGCCTGGTTCTTCGGTTCGCTCGACCCCGGCAACTTCCTGACCGTCGACAAACCGCCGTTCGCGCTCATGGTCATGGGCCTGTCCTGCCGCATCTTCGGCTTCGGCACCTGGCAGATGATGGCGCCCGAGATCGTGGTCGCGCTCGCCACGATCTGGATCCTGCACTCCACCGTGAAGCGGGTGTGGGGGCACGGCGCGGCGACCGTCGCCGCGCTGGTCCTGGCGCTGACCCCGATCACCGTCGCCATCAACCGCGACAACAACCCGGACACCATCCTCGTCTTCCTGATGGTGTCGGGCGCGGCGCTCGCGTTCCGCGCCACCCGTGACGAGAAGCTGCTGCCGCTGCTCGGCTCGGCGGCGTGCTTCGGTCTCGCCTTCAACACCAAGCTGCTCGCGGGCTGGATCGCGCTCCCTGCCGTCTTCGCGCTCTACCTCTACGCGTCGAAGGCGACGTGGGCGAAGCGCGCCGTCAACCTGGCCCTTGCGGCGGTCGTCCTGGCCGTCTCCAGCTTCTGGTGGGCGGTCGCCGTCTCCCTGGTCCCGGCCTCCGACCGGCCCTACATCGGCGGCTCCACGGACGGCTCCGCCTGGAACCTGATCATGGGGTACGACGGTCTCGGCCGCGTCTTCGGCGGTGAGGGCAACGGCGGGGCCGGCGGCGGTGGCGGCGGCTTCTCCGGCTCCGCGGGCCTCGGCCGGATGTTCAACGACATCCTCGGCGGCCAGATCTCCTGGCTGCTCCCCTTCGCGGGCATCGCCCTGGTCGGCGGCCTGGTGCTGTGCGGCCGCGCCCCGCGCACGGACCTGAGGCGGATGGCGCTGGTCCTGTGGGGCGGCTGGACCCTGCTGCACTACGTGATCTTCGCGACCGCGCAGGGCACCATGCACCCCTACTACACGACCGCGCTCGCCCCGGGCATCGCGGTGCTGTGCGGCGGCGGTGGCGCGATGCTGCTGCAGGCGTTCCGCACCGACAAGCGCTGGATCTGGGTCCTCCCGGCCGCCTTCGGCGTCACCGGCATCTGGGCGATCGTGCTGCTGCGCCGCGCCTCGGGCTGGAACACCTGGCTGTGGCCGACGGTCGGCGTGCTGACCGTGGCCGGCATCGTGGGCATGATCCTCTTCCGGTCCGGCAACAAGGCCCGGCTGCTGGCGGCCTCGCTGGCGGCGGCCGTGGTCGCGGCGCTCGCGGGTCCGACGGCGTACGCGGCGACCCTGCCGTTCGGCAGCGCCAGCGGCGGCGGCATGCGCGGCGGCACCAACCCGACCGCGGGCCCCTCGACGGGCAGCGGCTTCGGCGGCGGGCCGGGCGGCGGCGGCAACCGGGGCGGCTTCCCGGGCGGCGGCGAACTGCCGGGCGCAGGCCGGCAGGGTGGCGGCCAGAACAGCCAGGCCGGCGGCGAGACGGGCGGCGGCTTCCCGGGCGGTGCGAACGGCGAGGCCCCGACCGGCGGCACGAACGGCCAGGCTCCCGGCGGCGGCAACGGTCAGATGACACCCGGCGGCGGCAACGGCGAGCTGCCGAGCGGCGGCTTCGGCGGCGGGGCTCCCGGTGGCACGGGTACCGGCGCCGGCAGCGGCACCGGTCGGCCCGGCGGTCGCACGGGGGGCGGCGGCTTCGGCGGCGGCGGAATGGGCGGCAGCGTGAGCAGCGACCTCATCGCCTACCTGAAGAAGCACAAGGACGGCGCGACCTGGCTGCTCGCGGTCTCCAACTCCCAGTCCGCGTCACAGATCGAGCTGAGCTCGAACGAACCCGTCATCTCCATGTGGGGCTTCACCGGCCAGGACAACGCGATGACCGTCGCCAAGCTGAAGGAACTGGTGAAGGCGGGCAAGCTGCACTACATCCAGCTCGGCGGCGGCTTCGGCGGCGGCCAGGGCGGCACCGACAGCCTCAGCTCCCAGGTCACCTCCTGGGTGGAGAAGAACGGCACGGCGGTGAAGGAGAGCGAGTACAGCAAGAGCTCGAGTTCGAGCTCCTCCTCGACGGGCTCGTCCTCGAACTCGTCGTCGAGCTCCACCTCTTCGACGCAGTCGACCACCTCGTCCCTCTACCGGCTGGACCCGTCCGACGTCAGCTGACGCACCGGCAGCACCGAGGCCCCCGACCACGCGGTCGGGGGCCTCTTTTTACGTCCCGTTCACCTACGCGTCCTCATGTTCATGTCACCCTCCTTCTTGCCGCCTCGTCAACCCGCGTAGATGGGAAGCTCTTTATGCTGGCGACACACATCCGGCGCTGGAAGTCGGTGGCCCTGACGACCGCCGCCGTCCTGGTGGGCCTCACCGCCCCCGCGCTGACGGCGACTCCGGCCGCCGCGACCACGACCGCGTACGACTCGACGTACTACAAGAACGCGATCGGCAAGACGGGGACGAGCCTCAAGTCGTCCCTGCACACGATCATCAGCGCGAACGTCACCAAGCTGTCGTACTCGGCCCTGTGGGACGCCCTGAAGAAGACCGACCAGGACCCGAACAACAGCAGCAACGTGATCCTGCTGTACTCGGGCATCTCGCGCAGCAAGTCCCTCAACGGCGGTGACAGCGGCGACTGGAACCGTGAGCACGTGTGGGCGATCTCGCACGGCGACCTCACCACGTCCACCGGCCCCGGCACGGACCTGCACCACATCCGGCCCGAGGACGTGGCGGTCAACGGCAAGCGCGGCAACCTCGACTTCGACGAGGGCGGCTCCACCTTCACCAACAGCGGCGGCAGCAAGGTCGACTCGGACTCCTTCGAGCCGCGCGACGCGGTCAAGGGCGACGTGGCCCGCATGATCCTCTACATGGCCGTCCGCTACGAGGGCGACGACGGGTTCGCGAACCTGGAGCCCGACGACAAGGTCGACAACGGCTCCAACCCGTACATCGGCAAGCTGTCCGTCCTCAAGCAGTGGAACGACGAGGACCCGCCGGACTCCTTCGAGGAGAACCGCAACGACGTCATCTACACCACCTACCAGCACAACCGGAACCCGTTCATCGACCACCCGGAGTGGGTGGACGCGATCTGGTAAAGGGTCCGTACGGCAGGCGTCAACAGCCGGCCAAATCCCCTGTACTGAACACCAGTTCCCGTTCGCACATTTGTATGGTCTTCGGGCGTCAGGAGAAGTCTGCGGACCATACGGGGGTGTGGCGGATGTCGATCAATCTGCCGCATTGGCTGACCGAGGTGGTGAACATCCTCGGCTTCAACTGGCCCGAGATAGACGAGGACCAGCTGCGCGAGGCGGCCAAGGAGCTGCGGAAGTACGCCCATCACTGCGAGGAGTCGCACAACATCACGCACGGCATCGTGACGAAGGATCTCCAGGAGGTCTACGCGGCCCAGTCCTACACGGCGCTGGTCCAGGTGTGGGGCGGCCAGACGCAGAAGCACATGCAGGAGCTCATCGAGGCCTGCCGGCTGCTCGCGGACGGACTGGACACGGCCGCGCTCGGCGTGGAGGGGATGAAGGACGCATGCATCGTTCAACTCGGCATCGCAGCAGCCGAGTTGATCGGTGATCAGGCGGCGGCGGTGGTCACCCTCGGGCTGTCCGAGGCAGCCGCGGTCGCTGAGATCGAGGTGCAGAACAAGATCCTGGACGGCATTCTCCAGCGTTTCGAACAAGAGGTCATAGGCGAGTTGGTGGGCCGTCTGATCGGACCGTTGACGGAACGGATCGACCATGCGGTGAGCAAGCTGGTGCTGACAGAAGCCGTCGGTGCCGTGGTCGGCAAGGAGCCGGGTCTGAAGCTCGACACCGAGACGATGCGCGGCCATGCCAACCGGATGAAGGAACAGGGGCGCGCCAATCTGGAGGGTGGACGCTCCTTCGGCCGCGCGGTGTCCGCGCTGACCTTCACCACCGGGGGCTGAGGCGCCGCGGTGAGTATCGTTCGCAAGCTGGTCGAGCCCACCGTCGAGATCCTCGACCACATCGCCCGCAAGGTGCCGCAGGCTCTGGGCAAGGGCCATCACCGCATGGGCGAGCACGTCCACGACGCCGCCGACCGCTTCGACAGGCTCGAGGAGGAGCTGGCGCAGCAGGCCCGCCGCGACGGACACCATCACCCCGCTTCCCGGCACGAGCCGGGAACCCCGGCCGGCCCGGCCCGTGCGGAGCAGGGCGGTGACACGCCGGGCATCCGCCCGCACGACGCCGACCGTTCGTCCATCCCCGGCGAGGAGAAGCACTGCGAGACCGACCCGGTGGACGTCGCCACCGGCGACATGCTGCTGCCGGTCACCGACGTCGCCCTGCCCGGCGCGCTGCCGCTCCTGCTGGAGCGCACGCACATCTCGTCCTACCGGGACGGGCTCCGGTTCGGCCCGACCTGGGCCTCCACGCTGGACCAGCGCCTCCAACTGGACGCGAACGGCGTCGTGTTCGCCACCTCGGACGGCATGCTCCTCGCCTATCCCGCGCCGACCCCCGAGGCCCCGGCACTGCCGGTGCGCGGCCCGCGCCGCCCCCTGACCTGGGACGGCGAGCCCAACAGCCCGATGTACGTGCACGATCCGGCGACCGGCCGGACGCTCACCTTCCACCGCCCCCGCCCGGCCCCCGGCCGTCCGGGCGCGGTCGTGCTCCACCTGGTCGCCGTCGGCGACCGCAACGGCCGCCGCATCGACATCGCCTACGGCGACGACGACACCCCCACGCTGATCACCCACCACGGCGGCTACCGCGTCGCCGTCGACCACCACCCCACCCTGCCCCGGATAGCGGGTTTCCGCCTGCTCGACACCGACGGTCCCGGCACGGCGACGACCCTGGCCCGCTTCGGATACGACGAAGCCGGCGACCTGACGGAGGTCTACAACTCCTCCGGTCTTCCGCTGCGCCTGCGCTACGACGCCCGGCACCGCATCACCGGCTGGACCGACCGCACCGGCACCGACTACGGCTACGCGTACGACACGGCGGGCAGAGTCGTGCGCACCACGGGCTCCGACGGCATCATGTCGTCCACCTTCACCTACGACGACGAACGCCGCACCACGCGCTTCACCGACTCCCTCGGCCACACGAAGACCTACGTGCACAACGCGGCCTACCGGCTGGTGCGTTCCGTCGACCCCCTCGGGCACACCACCCTCCAGGAGTGGGACGAGGACAACCGGCACCTCACCAAGGTCACCGACCCCCTCGGACGCGTGTCACGCTTCACGTACGACAGCTCCGGGAGCATCACCGCCGTCACCTACCCGGACGGCACGGTCGTCGCCGTCACCTACGACGAGCAAGGCCTGCCGACGGAGCTGACCGACGGTGCGGGACGCAGCCGGCGCAGCGAGTACGACACGCGGGGCAACCGCCTCGCGACCGTCGACCCCATGGGCGTGCGCACCGAGTACGCCTACGACGAGTCCGGAAACCTCGTCTCGATCACCGACGGGCTCGGTGCCCGTCAGCACGTCACCTGCGACGCGGCAGGTCTGCCCCTGTCGGTCACGGACGCGCTCGGCCGGACGACCACGGCGCGGCGCGACGCCTTCGGCCGGATCGTGGAGATGACGGACGCGGGCGGCCACACCGTGCGGGTCGGCTGGACGGTCGAGGGACAGGTCACCTGGTGCGAGCGCGCCGACGGCAGGCGGGAGACCTGGGAGTACGACCCGGAGGGCAGCCCCGTCGTCCACACCGACGCCGGAGACCGCACGACCACCCGCAGGGGCGGGCGCTTCGACCTCAGGTCCGGTATCGCCGACGCGGAAGGCGCACAGCACACCTTCGGCTACGACACGGAGCGGCGGCTCACCAAGGTCACCAACTCCGAAGGACTGGAGTGGACCTACACGTACGATCCGCTGGGCCGGCTCGTCCGGGAGACGGACTTCGCCGGACGCACCCTGACCTACGGCTACGACCCGGCCGGACAACTCGTCTCCCGCACCAACGGAGCCGGCCAGACCGTCACCTACCGGCGCGACGTCCTCGGCCGCCTGGTGGAACACAGCGACGGCACGCGGACGACCACGTACGCGTACGACGACGCGGGCAACATGCTGCGCTCCGCCAATGAACACGCCGAGACGGTGCGCGAGCACGACGCGAGCGGCCGGGTGCTCGCCGAGACGACCGACGGACGACGGCTGACGTACGCCTACGACCGCGTGGGCCGCCTCACCGGGCGCACGACGCCCGCGGGCGTCGTGTCGTCCTGGAGTTACGACCCGTCCGGTCTGCCCCGGGAACTGGTGGTGGCCGGCCACCGGACCGAGTTCTCCTACGACGAACTCGGGCGTGAGGTCACGCGTCTCTTCGGGACCGGGCTCTCCCTGTCCCAGGCCTGGGACAGCACCGGCCGCCTGACCGAGCAGTCCGTCACGGCCTCCGCCCCGGCCGGACCCCGGCCGATCCAGCAGCGCGCCTACTCCTACCGGGACGACGACTACCTGACCGAACTGTCCGAACTCGGCGCGGGCAGCCGCCGGTTCAGCCTGGACGCCACCGGCCGGGTGACCGGCGTGCGGGCCCGCGGCTGGACCGAGAGCTACGCCTACGACGCCCTCGGCAACCTCACCCTGGCCGACACCCCGCCGACCCGTTCCGACGGGCCGGACCTGGAGTACTCCGGCGCACGACTCAGGCGTGCCGGACGCACCACCTACGAACACGACGCCCAGGGCCGCGTCGTCCGCACCGCCAGACGCCTGCTCAGCGGGCAGACCCGGGTGCGCACCTTCGAGTGGGACGCGTACGACCGGCTCGCCGCCGCGGTCACCCCCGAAGGCGTCCGCTGGACCTACCTCTACGACCCGGCCGGCCGACGCATCGCCAAGCGACGTCTGGCGCCGGACGGCGGCATCGCCGAGGAGATCCGGTTCACCTGGGCGGGCACCCGCCTCGCCGAACAGACCACCTCCGCCGGCCGCACGACCACGTGGGAGTACGGCATCGGGCATCGCCCCGTCGCCCAGGTGGACCACGGCTCCGCGACGACGGAGACCGACCGGCGGTTCTACGCGATCGTCACGGATCTCGTCGGGACGCCCACCGAACTCATCGCCCCGGACGGCCGGGTCGCGTGGCAGCAGCGCACGACCCTCTGGGGGATACCGGTCACCGACCCCGCCGACGACAGCGCGACCTGCCCCCTGCGCTTCCCGGGTCAGTACGCCGACCCCGAAACCGGGTGGCACTTCAACTACCTGCGCCACTACGACCCGGAGACCGCCCGCTACGTCACGCCCGACCCGCTCGGCCTCTATCCGTCCCCGAATCCCTCGGCCTACGTGTCCCACCCGCACACCTCGGCGGACCCGCTGGGCCTCAGGGCCGACTGGGAACCCCCGGACATCACCTGGGGCGGCCGCGTACAGTACGGCCCGCTCGACGCGGACCGCGGCAACCGCGCCACCGGGGTGCACGCCAGGATCCAGCAGGACATGCTGGGCGGGTACACGGATGCCCAGGTCGACCCTGCCGGGTGGGGGGACGAGTCCGCCGGCTGGGATCCGGAGAAGAAGTACAACCGAGGCCATCTGCTCGGTGCTCTGCTCGGCGGATCGAACGAGGATCCCCGGAATTTCGTCACCATGCACGAGTTCGCGAACTCGCCCGTCATGCGTCATTACGAGTTGCAGATCCAGCAGGCGGTACGGAACGGCGACACCGTTCATCTCCGGGTAACTCCGCACTATCGCGGCGACAGCGACACGATCCCCGTCGGATTCACGCTGGAAGCACACAGTGAGAACGGCTTCAAGTTCTACGAGTACGCCAAGGATCCGAAACAGCGGCGCGCCATCCGGGCCCAGGGCGGCACATTCAATTCCGTGACGCTGCTGAATGTTCCGAAGTGCTCCTGAGCAGGGAGGACTTCGCCTTTCGGGCTGTTGGTATCGTGGGGCGGCCCCGATGAGACCCGCGCCATCTCCTGGAGGACCGATCGATGAACACGTCGCTCAGGGAACTGCTCGACCTCTACGGTCTGTCCCCCAGAGGAACGCGCAAGGACTGGAATCCCGTCGAGGAACGGCTGGGAACCGAAGTGCCCCAGGACTACAAGGAGTTGGTCGAGGCTTTCGGCGCCGGGCGGTTCGACGCGCACATCTGGCTGCTGGAACCGCAGTGCCCGAATCAGGCCTACGACCTCGAGTTCGACAACGACGGCCGCATGGACGATCTCGAGGACTTCTGGGAGATGGGCGAGGAGAAGCCCGCGGAGTTGGACGAGGCCGGCAGCAGGCTCGTCTCCTGGGGGAGCACGCCCAGCGGTGAGGTCCTGTACTGGCTCGTGCGCCCGCACCAGGATCCGGACCGCTGGACCGTCATGGTCAACGAGTCCCGCGGGCCTCGCTGGGAACACTTCGAGACGAACTGCACGGAATTCCTCTCCGGCGTCCTGACCGGCCGGCTGCGCTCCAGGATCCTCGCGTCGCGACTCCCCGCCGCGGAGCACGAGTTCCGTCCCGTCGCAGCCGACTGAGTCATCCGTTCCGGTCTCGCGCTTCACTCACCGCAGCTGGGAGTGGACGTCCCGCAGCGGCTACCGCGACATGCCGTCCTTCCTCCACGACCACGTCGGCTCGGCCGTCTCCTCCACCCGCGCCTGTTTCGTCAACTGGAGCCCCGTCGAGAAGCGCGACGTCTTCAACGGCGACTGGCGCGCCCGCTACCTGGGGGGCTTTGGGGGGCGGATCGACGGGGTGGGGGCGGGCGCATGCTGAGCCCCTGCCGGACCGCGTACGGGCTCCCGAGGTGCCCGCGATCGGCAGGCGCTGGCGCCGCGTTCAGTCCCGCCCCGCTCGGTCGCCCGTCTCGTAAGTGCCGGCCCCGCGCGCCATCAGGAGCCGCCGCGCGATCTGAGGCCCAGCGCGCATAGGAGTTGAGGACACGGTGAGTACGTTCGACTTGCCGGAGGCGTTGGCCCCGAAAATACCGATCAGAGGGAAGACGGAGACGGATCCGCCGTCGGCAAGATCCACCCGGTTCGCCGATCCGCCCTGTTCGTCACCATGCGCGACGAAGGACAGCTACTGCTCGTCTCGCAGGGACCGTACATTCGCAACGCGGAACCGCAGCAGCACACTGTCCTCCTCTCCGCGCTATGAGTAATGGCCGCTTCTGACGTCGGCCCGGCCGGGACGCCTGCGACCTCACGGAAGGTATCCCGTGCAGGCCACCGCGGACAGCCGATCGGGTGATCAATCCGAACCCAGATGCGTCGGCGCGAACATTTTCAGCAGCGCCGGGAGCACGACCACCGAGGGGCCCGGTTCGGCGAGGGCCTTCGCCAGGTCCGTCTCCAGGGTCTCCGGGGAGGTGCGGATCCCCGGGACGCCGAAGGACTCGGCGAGGGCCACGTAGTCGGGGCGGGTCAGTTCGGTCGCGGTGGGCTCGCCGAAGGCGTCGGTCATGTACTCGCGGAGGATGCCGTAGCCGCCGTCGTCGACGATGAGCCAGGTGACCGGGAGGTCGTGCTGCCTCGCGGTCGCCAGTTCGGCGATGGAGTAGAGGGCGCCGCCGTCGCCGGAGACCGCCAGGACCGGGCGGCTCGGGTCGGCGGCGGCCGCGCCGAGGGCCGCAGGGAAGCCGTAGCCGAGGCCGCCGGCGCCCTGGGCGGAGTGCATGAGGTTCGGGGCGTGGGCGTCGAAGGCCGACCAGGCCCAGTACGCCAGGATCGTCATGTCCCAGAAGGACGGGGAACCGGCGGGGAGCGCGCGGCGGACCGACGCCAGCACCTCCTGTTCCAGGGTGAGTTCCTGGACGGCGATGCGGTCGGAGACCTGCGCGAGCAGTGTTCGTACGCGCTCCGGTGCCGTCGGGTCCTCGCGTTCGGAAACCGTCTCCAGGAGGGCCTGGAGCGCGAGCCGGGCGTCGGCGTGGATGCCGAGGGCCGGGTGGTTGGACTCCAGCTTGCCGAGGTCCGCCTCGATCTGGATCACGCGGCCGCGCGGCTTGAACGTGTGGTAGTTGGAGGAGAGTTCACCGAGGCCCGAGCCGACCACGAGAAGAACGTCGGCGTCCTCGAGGAAGTCCGTGGTGTGCCGGTCCTCCAGCCAGGACTGGAGGGACAGGGGGTGGTGCCAGGGGAACGCGCCCTTGCCGCCGTACGTGGTGACGACCGGAGCGTTCAGCGTCTCCGCCAGCTGCCGGAGCTTGCCGGACGCGTCCGCCCGTACGACTCCGCCGCCCGCGATGACCGCCGGGCGGGCCGCGCGGGAGAGCAGGTCGGCCGCGACCGCGGTCAGTTCGGGGCGCGGGGGGAGTTCGTCGGGGGTCGCGTCGACCGCCGTCACCACGGGCAGCGAGGTCTCCGCGAGGAGCACGTCCTGCGGGATCTCCACCCACACCGGGCCGTGCGGGGCGGTCAGCGCCGACTGCCAGGCGGCCGCGATCGCGGACGGGATCTGCGACTGGGTGCGGACGGTGTGGACCGACTTCACCACGCCCCGGAAGGAGGCCGCCTGGTCCGGGAGTTCGTGCAGGTAGCCGTGACGTCCGCCGCCCAGGCCCGCGGTGGGGATCTGGCTGCTGATCGCGAGGACGGGCGCCGACGCCGAGGCCGCCTCGTGCAGCGCGGCCAGCGAGGTCAGCGCGCCGGGACCGGTGGAGAGGAGCAGCGGGGCCGCCTCGCCGGTGATCCTGCCGTACGCGTCCGCCGCGAAACCCGCGTTGTTCTCCACCCGCAGGCCGACATAGCGCAGCGAGGAGCGGCGCAGGGCGTCGAACATGCCGAGGGCGTGCTGGCCGGGCAGCCCGAAGACGGTGGTCGCGCCGAGCCCGGCCAGGGTCTCCACGACCAGGTCCCCGCCGTTGCGGCCGGCGGGCGGGTTCAGGGCTGCGGCCGTCTGCGCCTCGGTCGGGCGGAGCACCAGGTCGTGGTCGTGCGTCACTTCGAACGAGCCTCGGCAATCTGTCGGGTCATGATCGTGGTCAGTTCGTACGCCGTGTGCGAGGCCGCCACCGAGGTGATCTCGGCGTGGTCGTACGCGGGGGCCACCTCGACGACGTCCGCCGAGACGAGGTTGCACGTGGCCAGGCCGCGCAGGATCTCCAGCAGCTCCCTGGACGTCATACCACCTGCCTCGGGCGTGCCGGTGCCCGGGGCGTGAGCGGGGTCCAGACAGTCGATGTCGATCGAGATGTAGAGCGGCCGGTCACCGATGCGCTGCCGCAGCTGGTCGGCCACCTCGTCGGCGCCCCGGCGGTAGATGTCCGCCGAGGTGACGATGCCGAAGCCCATCTTCTCGTCGTCGGTGAGGTCCTGCTTGCCGTAGAGCGGGCCGCGGGTGCCGACGTGCGAGAGGGCCGAGGTGTCCAGGATGCCCTCCTCCACCGCCCGCCGGAACGGGGTGCCGTGCGTGTACTCGGCGCCGAAGTAGGTGTCCCAGGTGTCGAGGTGGGCGTCGAAGTGGAGGAGCGCGACCGGGCCGTGCTTCTTCGCGACGCTGCGCAGCAGGGGGAGCGCGATGGTGTGGTCGCCGCCGAGGGTCATCAGGCGGGCGCCGGTGCCGAGGAGCTCGTCGGCGGCGGCCTCGATCGTCTCGACCGCCTCGTTGATGTTGAAGGGGTTGACGGCTATGTCACCGCCGTCCGCGACCTGCGCGAGGGCGAAGGGGGAGGCGTCCTGCGCGGGGTTGTAGGGGCGCAGCAGCCGGGACGCCTCGCGGATGGCGTTGCCGCCGAAGCGGGCGCCGGGCCGGTACGAGACGCCCGAGTCGAACGGCACGCCCACCACGGCGACGTCGGCACGGCCGACCTCGTCGAGGCGGGGCAGCCGGGCGAAGGTCGCGGGACCGGCGTACCGCGGTATGCGGGAGGAGTCGACGGGGCCGCGGGGCGTCTCGTTGCTGCTCATGGGGTGCTGCCTTCTTTCCTACGCTTCATCGCGTACGTACCGCTATGCACTGCTTTCTCGTACGACTTTACTGGTGGGCCGGAACCGGCTCGGACGCGAGTTCGGGAACGCCCCGGCCCGCGAGCCGTTCCCGCCAGTTCGCCAGCACCGCCGCGTCGGTCGGCCTCGTCGCCAGGGAGACGGCGACGTACGCGACGAGGGAGGAGAGCAGGCCGTAGTAGACGGGTTCGTTGGCGAGGATGCCGTAGCCCGCCATCAGGCCGATCACCGCGAGGCCGCCGACGGTCACGGCGGCCAGGGCGCCCTGGACCGTGCCGCGCTTCCACAGCAGCCCGCCGAGGATCGGGACGAGGAGGCCGCCGACGAGCAGGTTGTAGGCCACGGTCAGCGCCTCGACCACATCGTTGAGGGCGATGGCCGTGCCGATCACGCCGAGCCCCATGACCAGGATGAAGACCCGGTTGCCGCGCACCTCGTCATGGTCGGCGCTCCTCGCCCGCCCCCGCAGCCGCGACCAGATGTCGTTGTTGGCAACGGTCGCGCAGGCGATCAGCGCGCCGGAGGACGTGGACATCACCGCGGCCAGGGCCGCCGCCAGCACCAGCCCCCGCACCCCGACCGGGAGTTCGTCCTTGACGATGGTCGCGAAGGCGTCGTCCGGGCTGCCCAGCTTCGGGTACAGCACCTTGGCCGCCGTCCCGATCACCGCCCCGGCGAGGGCGTAGACCAGGCAGTAGGTGCCGGCCACCGTGCCGCCCCACTTCGCCGTCCGGTCGCCGCGCGCCGTGAAGACCCGCTGCCAGATGTCCTGCCCGATGAGCATGCCGAAGGTGTAGATCAGCACGTACGTGAAGATGGTCTCGCCGCCGATACCCAGCGGGTCGAAGTACGTCGTGGGCAGCTTCGCCCTCATCTCGCCGAAGCCGCCCGCCTTCACGACCGCGATGGGCAGCAGGAGCAGCAGCACGCCGATCGTCTTCACCACGAACTGGACCATGTCGGTCAGCGTGATCGACCACATGCCGCCGAGCGTCGAGTAGGCGACGACGATCGAGCCGCCCAGGATGATCGCGACGGTCCGGTTCATGTCGAAGAGGACGTCGAAGATCGTGGCGTACGCGATGGTCGAGGTGACGGCGAGCATGAGCGTGTACGCCCACATCACGACACCCGAGATCACGCCCGCCCGGCCGCCGTACCGGAGGTCCAGCATCTCGGAGACGGTGTACACCTTGAGGCGGGCGATCCGGGCGGAGAAGAAGACGGAGAGGGCGAGCAGTCCGAGGCCGATGGTGAAGACCATCCAGGCGCCGGACAGCCCGTACTGGTAGCCCAGGCCGACCCCGCCGATGGTGGACGCGCCGCCGAGGACGATCGCGGCCATGGTGCCGGAGTACATGACGGGCCCGAGCCGGCGCCCGGCGACCAGGAAGTCGCTCTTCGACCTGGCCCGGCGCATGCCCCACCAGCCCATGGCCAGCATGCCGGCGAGGTACAGGACGATCACGGTGTAGTCGACGGCCACAGGGCCCTCCTTCGCTGGGGATCTCGCCGGGGGGTGACGTGCCTCGACATTAGGTGGCCGGAAAGGGGCTGCGAAGTGTACGTTTCATCCATTCGAGCCGTACCGGATGGAGGAAACGCACACCATGCCGGACCCCGCGGTTCCCCCCACGCCACCCGTGCCCCTCGCCGCCCTGCTGGCCCGCGAGGACCTCGCCCTGCGCCGGATCGCCGGTCCTTGCGACCCCTCCCTGGTCATCCACGCGGCGCACACCTCGGAGATGGCCGACCCGTACCCGTACCTGCTGGGCGGCGAGCTGCTGCTGACGGCGGGCGTGCACATCCCGGACGCGGCGGGCTCGGGCACCTACTTCGACGACTACGTCTCGCGGATCGTCGCGGCGGGCGGCGCCGCCCTCGGCTTCGGGCTGGCCCCCGTGCACGACACGGTCCCGCGCGCCCTGGTCGAGGCCTGCGACAGCCACGGGCTCCCGCTCCTGGAGGTCCCGCCGCAGACCCCTTTCACCGCCGTCGCCCGCGCGGTCTGGCAGTTGCTGGCCCAGGCCCGCCTGGCCGAACTGCGCCGCGTCACGGAGGCCCAGCAGAGCCTGGCCGCCGCCGCGGCCCGCCCCGACCCGGTGCCGTCGGTCCTGCGGCAGCTGGCCCAGCGGACGGGCGGCTGGACGGCCCTGTACGGCCCGGAGGGCACGGAGATCGCGTCGGCGGGCCGGCGCCCTGAGCCACCGGTGACCACGTCCCTGGCCGAGCTCGCGGAGGTGGTCCGACCCTCCGGGCCCGGCACCCCCACCTCCGCCACCCACGCCACCGCCGGCACCCACCTCGCCGCCTACACCCTCAGCACCGGCTTCGCACTCGGCATGGCCACCCCCACCCGCGAACCGGGCGACCACACCATCGCCTCGGTCGCCGCGGTCCTGCTCACCCTCCTCACCGGCGAACAGCAGAGCGGCTCGGGCGCGGCCCGCACCTCGGCCCTGGTACGGCTCCTGCTGGGCGGCACGGCGGAGGAGGTGGCGCCGCTGCTGGGAGGAGGGGACACCTGGCTGGTCGTACACGCCTCGCCGATCGGCCAACGGGACCGTCACGCCCCGTCAGGGGCGCGGGACCCGGCCGACATGCGGCTCCGCCGCGGGGCGCGACCAGCCCCCACGCACCCGCCCGACCTCCTGTCCGCCACCGCCCTGGGCGCCGCACTCGGCTCGCCCCTCATCGACCCCGTAGGGGACATCGTCCAAGTCCTCGTCCCCGCCGACCGAACCCTTCAGCCACAGCCCGGCTGGACCCTCGGCGTCAGCGCTCCCGTACCCGCACAACAGCTGGCCCTCGCCGGTACCCAAGCGGCACGCGCAATGGCCCGCGCCCGGGCGACCCGCACCTCGCTGCTGAGGCACGGCAGCCGCCCCGGCCTGGCCGAACTCGTCCCGAGGGACGAAGCTCAGGCCCACGCCCGCACCCTCCTCGGCCCCCTCACCGAGCACCCGGCCCTCGTCGACACCCTGCGCACCTGGCTCTCCCTGCACGGCAGCTGGGACCGCACGGCGGTGGCCCTCGCCGTCCACCGCAACACCGTGCGGCAGCGCATCGCGCGGTGCGCGGCACTGCTCGGTGCCGAAATCGACGACCCGGACGTCCGGATGGAGCTGTGGTTCGCCCTCCGCCAGGAGTGAGTGACGCGCGTCCCAGCGGTCGATACGCAGGGCGGACGCGCGGCGCCCTGCCTCACAATGGAGCCATGCCGATATCCGGGACGCCCAGCCGCGCCGAGCTCGTAGAGCACCTTGTGAAGACCCGTATCGCGGGCGATGTCGCCACCCCCCGCGAGAACAACCTGCTCCACTACCGCAAGCTGGCCAACGGCGAGCGCAACTGGTGGCTGGGACTGGAACTCGGCGACCGCTGGACCGACGAGCAGGACGTGCTGGCCGTGATGGCCGAGCGGGTCGGGGTGAACGACGACCCCGAGTACCGGTACGGCCAGGACACCATCGACCCGGAGCTGACCGTGGACGGCCTGGACCGGCTGGCGGCGCGGCTGCGCAAGGCGGCCGAGGGGCGCCAGCGGGTGCTGTTCGCGACCGGTCACCCGGGCGGTCTGCTGGACGTGCACCGGGCGACCGCGGCCGCGCTGCGCGGCGCCGGCTGCGAGATCGTGGTCGTCCCGGACGGTCTGCAGACCGACGAGGGATACGTCATGCAGTTCGCCGACGTGGCCGTCCTCGAACACGGCGCGACGCTGTGGCACACGCACTCCGGGGAGCCGATGAAGGCCGTCCTGGGCGGCCTGGAGCGCGAGGGGCGGCCGCAGCCCGACCTGGTCGTCGCCGACCACGGCTGGGCCGGTTACGCGGCGCAGGCGGGCCTGGACTCGGTCGGGTACGCGGACTGCAACGACCCGGCGCTGTTCCTCGCCGAGGCGGAGGGCACCCTCCAGGTGGCCGTACCGCTGGACGACCATGTGCTCAGCCCGCGGTACTACGACCCGATGACCGCGTACCTGCTGGCCGGGGCGGGGCTCGCCTGACCTGCCGATGTGCGGCCCCCGGCAGCGGGAGCCGCACATCGTGGCCTGGCCCTAGACCCTGACTGAGACCCTGGGTTCCTGGTCCGCTGGCGTCGGTCGGTCAGAACCCGAGTCCGCCGAAGCCGAGACCACCGAAGCCACCGAACCCGGCGGTGTAGCCGACGCCGACGACAGGGACGACCGCGACGGGGACGACCGCGACAGTGGCGGGGTAGTACCCGTAGCCGTAGCCGCCGTATCCGTATCGGCAGTTGTTGAAGCCGCCGCCCCGGAAGCCGTTGCAGCCGCCGAAGCTGCCGCCGGTGACGACGGACTGGTGAGTGGAGGCGGGAGCCGCCGAAGCGGTACCCGCGGCGCCGATCGCGGCACCACCGGCCAGCAACAGGCCGGCGGCGGACATCGCGGCGAGACGCCTCGCGCGCTGTACTCGCATGGGAAATACCTTTCTGCCGGACTTACGTCCGCTACGCGGCACGTCCGCTATGCGGCACATGCATGGTGCGGCATTTCACTCATAGAGCTTAATTCGGGATAAAGGCGACGGCACCTCGGGCGGTCACCGCCCGTCATCGGCCCAGCTCACCGTCCCGGAACCGGACCCTGGGCCGACTCCGCGGCCGACCGGGCGGCAGGCCCGGGAGTGGGGTCCAGATACACCCGGCCGATCGCGGGGAACGCGGCCCGCAGCCGCTGCTCGGCCCGCTCGCAGGCCCACTCGATCTCGGCCGCCGTCGACACGTCCCGGAAGTCCACCTTGGCGGCGACCAGTGCCTCGTCCGGGCCCTGCACCAGGGTGGTCAGCTCCAGTACGGCCACGATGTGCTCGGACTTCAGCAGCTCCGCCCGGATCCGCTCCCGCACGGGCCTCGGCAGCGGCCGCCCGACGAGGAGCTCGGCGTTGGACCGGCCCAGCACCCAGGCGACGTACAGCAGGAGCAGGCCGATGAGGAGGGAGGCGAGGCCGTCCCAGACGCCGGAGCCGGTGAGCCGGCCGCCGAGCAGGCCGCCGGCCGCGAGCACCAGCCCGACGAGCGCGGCCGAGTCCTCCATCACCACGGCCTTCACCGCGGTGTCGGGGGTGTGCCGGAGGTACAGCCTGAACGGCGCCCTCAAACGGGCGGCCTCCCCGCGCGCCTGCCGCAGCCCGGTCCGCAGCGAGAGGCCCTCCAGCACGAAGGCGACGGCGAGCACGATGTACGACACCAGCGGGTTGCCCGGCTTCTCCCCCACGGCCAGGGTGTGGGCGCCGTCGTAGAGGGAGAAGACCGCGCCGCCGACGAAGGTGGCGACGGCGGCGAGCATGGCCCAGATGTACCGCTCGGGGCCGTAGCCCAGCGGATGCTCCTCGTCGGCGGGCATCTCACTGCGCTTGAGGGCGGTGAGCAGCAGTAGTTCGGTGACGGTGTCGGCGACCGAGTGCGCCGCCTCGGAGAGCATCGCGCTGGAGCCGCTGATGACTCCGGCGACCGCCTTGGCGAGCGCGATCCCGAGATTGGCGACGGCGGCGACGATCACCGTGAAGGTGCTCTCGCCGCCGCCGTGCTGTGTCCTCGGCGTCTGCCGCGTCTCCGCTTGCGTCACGCCCGTCAGTCTGCCCTGGGGACGCGGACCACACCCTCCTGGATCACGGAAATGGCGAGGGAACCGTCCTGCGTGTAGATCCGGGCCTGGCCGAGCCCGCGGCCGCCGTGCGCGGACGGCGACTCCTGGTCGTAGAGCAGCCACTCGTCGGCTCGGAACGGCCGGTGGAACCACATGGCGTGGTCGAGCGAGGCGCCCACCACGTCCCCGACCGCCCAGCCGCCGCGACCGTGCGCGAGCAGGACGGAGTCGAGGAGGGTCATGTCGGAGACGTACGTCGCGAGGACGACGTGCAGCAGCGGGTCGTCGTCGAGCTTGCCGTTCGTCCGGAACCACACCTGGCTGTGCGGTTCGCGGGGCTCGCCGAACTTGCCGAACGGCGGCTCCTCGACGTAGCGCAGGTCGATCGCCTCGCGGGCCTCCAGGAACTTCTCCACGACGGCCGGGTCGAGGTGGCCGTAGCCGCGGAAGCGGTCCGCCGAGGTGGGCAGGGTCGCCGGGTCGGGTGCGGCGGGCATCGGGGCCTGGTGGTCGAGGCCCTCCTCGTCGAGCTGGAAGGAGGCCGACAGGGCGAAGATCGGCCGGCCGTGCTGGACGGCGACCGCTCGCCGGGTGGTGAAGGAGCGGCCGTCGCGGATGCGCTCGACGGTGTAGACGATGGGCGCGCCCGGGTCGCCGGGGCGCAGGAAGTACGCGTGCAGCGAGTGGGCGTGCCGGTCCGCCGGGACGGTGCGCCCGGCGGCGACCAGCGCCTGGGCCGCCACCTGTCCGCCGAAGACGCGCGGGACGACGGCGGACCGGGACTGGCCGCGGAAGATGTTCTCCTCGATCTGCTCCAGGTCGAGCAGGTCGAGGAGATCACTTAGTGCCTGGTTCATGGCACCTTTTCTACTGGCGGGTTGTTGCGGCAGCCCTACAGGCCCATGTCCTTCGCGATGATCGTCTTCATGATCTCGCTGGTGCCGCCGTAGATGCGGTTGACGCGGTTGTCCGCGTACAGGCGGGCGATCGGGTATTCGTTCATGAAGCCGTAGCCGCCGTGCAGCTGGAGGCAGCGGTCGATCACGCGGTGCGCGACCTCGGTGGTGAACAGCTTGGCGCTGGCGGCCTCGGCCGGGGTCAGCTCACCGGCGTCCAGCGCCTCCGTCGCGCGGTCCACGACGGCCTCGGCCGCGTCCACCTCGGCCTGGCAGGCGGCCAGCTCGAACTTGGTGTTCTGGAAGGCGGCGACGGGCTGGCCGAAGACCACCCGCTCCTGCACGTACTGCTTGGCGAACCGGACGGCGGCCTTGGCCTGCGCGTAGGCGCCGAAGGCGATGCCCCAGCGCTCGGAGGCGAGGTTGTGGCCGAGGTAGTAGAAGCCCTTGTTCTCCTCGCCGAGGAGGTCCTCGACGGGGACCTTCACGTCGACGAACGCCAGCTCGGCGGTGTCGGAGGTCTTGAGCCCCAGCTTGTCGAGCTTCCGCCCGACCGAATACCCCTCCGCCTTCGTGTCGACCACGAAGAGCGAGATCCCGTGCCGGCGGTCTTCCTTGGTCGGCGCGGAGGTCCGGGCACACACGATCATCCGGTCGGCGTGCACGCCGCCCGTGATGAAGGTCTTGGCGCCGTTGAGGACGTAGTGCGTGCCGTCCTCGCTGAGCTTGGCGGTGGTCTTCATGCCCGCGAGGTCGGAGCCGGTGCCCGGCTCGGTCATCGCGATGGCCCACATCTCCTCGCCGGAGACGAACTTCGGCAGGTACCGCTTCTTCTGCTCGTCCGTCGCCAGCAGCTTTATGTACGGCAGGCCGAGCAGCACGTGCACGCCGGAACCGCCGAAGGCGACGCCCGCACGGGCGGTCTCCTCGTACAGGACGGCCTCGAACTTGTAGGAGTCGATGCCGGCGCCGCCGTACTCCTCGTCGACGCGGATGCCGAAGACGCCCAGCTCGGCGAGCTTGTAGTAGAACTCGCGGGGAGCCTGGCCGGCGGCGAACCACTCGTCGTACACCGGTACGACCTCAGCCTCGATGAAGGCGCGGATGGTCTCCCGGAACGCCTCGTGATCCTCGTCGAACAACGTACGGCGCACGGCCGCCACCTCCACGGACTTCGGCATGTCTAAGCGCTTGCTCAGACCCCAAGGTACCGGCGGGTAGGGGGGCGGGTCCAGGGTGGAGGGGGGAGCGAAGGGGGTAACGCTCGTCACGCCACCGCCCACCCGGGGGATGCACCGCCGCCCGCCCGGCGGGATGCGCCGCCGTCCGCCCGGTGGGATGCGCCGCCGTCCGCCCGGCGGGATGCGCCGCCGCCCGCCCGGCGGGATGCGCCGCCGCCCGCCCGGCGGGATGCGCCGCCCCCTAACCTGCCGCCCACCACATGCCTGCACCCGCCCTCACCTGCCGCCCACCACATGCCTGCACCCGCCCTCACCTCCCGCCCGCCAGACGACTTCGCAAGACCCGCCGCGCCCCTCCCACCCCGCTCATCGGAGACCCGCCGTCACGCCCCTCCGACCGCGGCCCTCAAAAATCCGCCGCGACGGCGATCAGCCACAACGGCGCAGCCCGGCGGCGCCGAACCGGCCCGAGGCGGCGCGGCACCGCCGGGCACCGTCGTCGTGGCTGATCGCCGTCGCGGCGGATCCAAGAGGTCGCCTGCAGCGCAGCGGGCGCGGTGAGGCGGGCGGCGCGGAGCGGTGGTTACTCCGCCGCGGCTGCCTCGAAGGCGCCCCTCGCCATCCGGTGCAGCAGGACCGCCGTCGCTCCGCGGCCCGGGAGGGAACCCGGTCGGCCCAAATGCGGGGTGGAGTTCAGGAGGCCGAAGACGGAGTGGACCGCGGAGCGGGCGGCCGGCTCCGGGAGCGCCGGGTAGACGCCGCGGACCACCTCCACCCACAGCTCGACGTACTGCCGCTGCAGCTGCCGCACCAGCTTGCGGTCGCTGTCGCGCAAGCGGTCCAGCTCCCGGTCGTGCAGGGTGATCAGTGGACGGTCGTCGAGGGCGAAGTCGATGTGGCCCTCGATGAGGGAGTCCAGGACCGCCGAGGGCCCGGTGTCCCCGTCGGCCTCCGCCAGGCGGCGCTTGGCCCCCGTCAGCAACTGCCCGCTGATCCCCACCAGCAGCTCCGCGAGCATCGCGTCCTTGCCCGCGAAGTGCCGGTAGAGACCGGGCCCGCTGATGCCGACCGCGGCCCCTATCTCGTCCACGCCGACACCGTGGAAGCCGCGCTCGGCGAAGAGCCGGGCGGCCTCCTTGAGGATCTGCTCGCGGCGCGTCGGGGCGTCGGTTCTCGTGACCATGAAGGCAATTCTAGACAGGGAGGTTAGCGGTCGTTAACCTGGAGGAAATGCGTTAACGCTCATTAACAAGAATGAGGGGTTCGCGGCATGGACCAGGCACCGGAGCTGACGAGCGCGGCGGACCCCGCGTCGGAGGCCTTTCGGGCCAACGAGGAGGCGCATCGCATCCTCGTCGAGGAGCTGCGCGGCAAGCTCGCCGCGGCCGCGCTCGGCGGGGGCGAGAAGGCGCGGGCCCGGCACACCGCGCGCGGCAAGCTGCTGCCCAGGGACCGGGTGGACACCCTCCTCGACCCCGGCTCCCCCTTCCTGGAGCTGGCTCCCCTGGCCGCCGACGGGATGTACGACGGAGCGGCCCCGGCGGCCGGCGTGATCGCCGGGATCGGCCGGGTCAGCGGCCGCGAGTGCGTGATCGTCGCCAACGACGCCACGGTCAAGGGCGGCACGTACTACCCGATGACCGTGAAGAAGCACCTGCGGGCACAGGAGGTGGCCCTCGACAACCGGCTGCCGTGCGTGTACCTGGTCGACTCCGGCGGCGCCTTCCTCCCCATGCAGGACGAGGTCTTCCCGGACCGCGACCACTTCGGGCGGATCTTCTACAACCAGGCCCGGATGTCGGGTGCGGGCATCCCGCAGATCGCCGCCGTCCTCGGATCCTGCACGGCGGGCGGGGCGTACGTCCCGGCGATGAGCGACGAGGCGGTCATCGTCCGGAACCAGGGGACGATCTTCCTGGGCGGCCCCCCGCTGGTGAAGGCGGCCACCGGTGAGGTCGTCACCGCCGAGGAGCTGGGCGGCGGCGAGGTGCACTCCCGCGTCTCCGGCGTCACCGACCACCTCGCCGAGGACGACGCGCACGCGCTCAGGATCGTCCGGAACATCGCCGCCACCCTCCCGGCCCGGCGCGCGCTTCCCTGGGAGGTCGCGCCCGTCACCGAGCCCAAGGTCGACCCCTACGGCCTCTACGGCGCCGTCCCCGTCGACTCCCGCACCCCCTACGACGTCCGCGAGATCATCGCCCGGGTCGTCGACGGCTCCCGGTTCGCCGAGTTCAAGGCCGAGTTCGGGCAGACCCTGGTCACCGGCTTCGCCCGCATCCACGGCCACCCGGTCGGCATCGTCGCCAACAACGGCATCCTCTTCTCCGAGTCCGCCCAGAAGGGCGCCCACTTCATCGAGCTGTGCGACCAGCGCGGCATCCCGCTCGTCTTCCTGCAGAACATCTCCGGCTTCATGGTCGGCAAGGACTACGAGGCCGGCGGCATCGCCAAGCACGGCGCGAAGATGGTCACGGCGGTGGCGTGCACCCGGGTGCCGAAGCTGACGGTGGTGGTCGGCGGGTCGTACGGCGCCGGGAACTACTCCATGTGCGGCCGGGCCTACTCCCCCCGCTTCCTGTGGATGTGGCCCAACGCCAAGATCTCCGTCATGGGCGGCGAGCAGGCCGCGTCCGTGCTGGCGACCGTCAAGCGGGACCAGCTGGAGGCCCGGGGAGAGTCCTGGGCCGCCGAGGACGAGGAGGCCTTCAAGGCTCCCGTCCGCGCCCAGTACGAGCGGCAGGGCAACGCCTACTACGCGACCGCCCGCCTGTGGGACGACGGGGTCATCGACCCCCTCGACACCCGGCAGGTGCTGGGACTGGCCCTGACGGCCTGTGGCAACGCGCCGCTGGGTGAACCCCGGTTCGGCGTCTTCCGGATGTGAGGAGGGGACTCGTGTTCGACACCGTACTCGTGGCCAACCGGGGCGAGATCGCCGTCCGGGTCATCCGTACGCTGCGGTCGCTGGGCGTGCGCTCGGTGGCCGTGTACTCCGACGCCGACGCGGACGCACGGCACGTCCGGGAGGCCGACACCGCGGTCCGGATCGGTCCGGCGCCGGCGAGCGAGAGCTATCTGTCCGTGGCGCGGCTGCTGGAGGCGGCCGCGGCCGGCGGTGCCCAGGCGGTCCACCCGGGGTACGGCTTCCTCGCCGAGAACGCGGCCTTCGCCCGGGCCTGCGAGGAGGCCGGGCTGGTCTTCATCGGCCCGCCCGCGGATGCCATCGCGCTGATGGGCGACAAGATCCGCGCCAAGGAGACGGTGGCCGCGGCCGGGGTGCCGGTGGTGCCCGGCGGCCGTGATCCCGAACTCGCCGAGGCCGCGCGCGCGTTGGGGGCACCCGTGCTCCTCAAGCCGTCCGCGGGCGGCGGCGGCAAGGGCATGCGGCTGGTGCGCGACCTGACCCTTCTGGACGAGGAGATCGCCGCCGCCCGCCGCGAGGCCCGCGCCTCCTTCGGCGACGACACCCTCCTCGTCGAGCGGTGGGTCGACCGGCCCCGGCACATCGAGATCCAGGTCCTGGCCGACGGCCACGGCAACGTCGTCCACCTCGGCGAGCGCGAGTGCTCGCTCCAGCGCCGCCACCAGAAGGTGATCGAGGAGGCGCCCAGCGTGCTCCTCGACGAGGCGACGCGGGCGGCGATGGGCGAGGCCGCGGTGCAGGCGGCGCGCTCGTGCGGGTACGTCGGCGCGGGCACGGTGGAGTTCATCGTGCCGGGCGGCGACCCTTCGTCGTACTACTTCATGGAGATGAACACCCGCCTCCAGGTGGAGCACCCCGTCACCGAGCTCGTCACCGGCCTCGACCTGGTGGAGTGGCAGCTGCGGGTGGCGGCCGGGGAGCGGCTCGGGTTCGCGCAGGAGGACGTCCGCCTGACCGGGCACGCGGTCGAGGCCCGGATCTGCGCCGAGGACCCGGCGCGCGGCTTCCTGCCCACCGGCGGCACGGTGCTGCTGCTGCGCGAACCGCAGGGCGACGGCGTCCGCACCGACTCCGGGCTCAGCGAGGGCTCCGAGGTCGGCAGCCTGTACGACCCGATGCTGTCCAAGGTGATCGCGTACGGCCCGGACCGGGAGACCGCGCTCCGGAAGCTGCGCGGGGCCCTCGCGGAGACGGTCACCCTCGGCGTGCAGACCAATGCGGGTTTCCTGCGCCGCCTCCTTGCCCATCCGGCGGTGGTGGCGGGCGAGTTGGACACCGGCCTGGTCGAGCGGGTGGTGGACGGCCTGGTCACCGGCGACGTACCGGACGAGGTGTACGAGGCGGCGGCGGCCGTACGCCTGGAGGCGCTGCGGCCGGTCACGGCGAACGGCGTCGCGGCGACCGGCACCGGCACCGGCACCGGCACCGGCACCGGCACCGGGGCGAACGGCGGCGCGGCGGACGGGCGCTGGACGGACCCCTTCTCGGTGCCCAGCGGCTGGCGCCTCGGCGGTACTCCCAAGCCGGTCGGCTTCCACCTCCGGGTGCATGACCCGGTGGAGTACGCCCCGCGCGGCACGCACACCGTCACCGCCGACCGCGTGTCGGTCACCCTGGACGGCGTCCGGCACACCTTCCACCGCGCCGCAGACTGGCTCGGCCGCGACGGCGACGCCTGGCAGGTCCGTGACCACGACCCGGTCGCCGCCTCGCTGAACCGCACCGCGCATGCCGGCGCCGACTCCCTCACCGCGCCCATGCCCGGCACGGTGACCGTCGTGAAGGTCGCCGTCGGGGACGAGGTCACCGCCGGGCAGAGCCTGCTGGTGGTGGAGGCGATGAAGATGGAGCACGTCATCTCCGCCCCGCACGCCGGCACGGTCGCCGAACTCGACGTGAAGCCCGGCGCCACGGTCGCCATGGACCAGGTGCTGGCCGTGATCGCCCCGCACGAGGAGGAGACGGCATGACCGCCCCGGAGAGCGCCCTCCCCATGGTCGTACCGGCCACCGACCTGCCCGCCCGGGTCCGGATCCACGAGGTCGGCGCCCGCGACGGCCTGCAGAACGAGAAGACGGCCGTACCGACCGCGGTGAAGGCCGAGTTCGTGCACCGCCTGGCCGACGCGGGCCTGACGACGATCGAGGCGACCAGCTTCGTGCACCCGAAGTGGGTGCCCCAACTGGCGGACGCGGAGGACCTGTTCCCGCAGCTCGCCGATCTCCGGGGCGTCGCCCTCCCGGTCCTCGTCCCCAACCAGCGGGGCCTGGACCGGGCCCTGACCCTCGGCGCCCGCCGGGTCGCCGTCTTCGCCAGCGCCACCGAGTCCTTCGCCAAGGCCAACCTCAACCGCTCGCTGGACGAGTCGCTGGCCGTCTTCGACCCGGTCGTCCGGCAGGCGAAGGACGCGGACGTGCACGTCCGCGGCTACGTGTCGATGTGCTTCGGCGACCCCTGGGAGGGCGCCGTCCCGTTCCACCAGGTGGTCCGGGTCTGCAAGGCGCTGCGCGACATGGGCTGCGACGAGCTGAGCCTCGGCGACACGATCGGGGTCGCCACTCCGGGCCATGTCCTGGAGTTGCTGTCCCTGCTCAACGAGGAGGGCGTGCCGACGAACGTCATCGGCGTGCACTTCCACGACACCTACGGCCAGGCGCTCGCCAACACCTACGCGGCCCTGGAACACGGCGTGACGACGATCGACGCGTCCGCCGGCGGACTCGGCGGCTGCCCGTACGCCAAGTCCGCCACCGGCAACCTCGCCACCGAGGACCTGGTCTGGATGCTCCGGGGCCTCGGCATCGAGACCGGAGTAGACCTCGGCAAACTCACCGCCACCAGCGTGTGGATGGCCGAACAACTGGGCCGACCCAGCCCGTCCCGTACCGTCCGCGCCCTCTCCCACCAGGAGTGACGACCATGGACCACCGCCTCTCCCCCGAACTGGAAGAACTCCGCCGTACGGTGGAGGAGTTCGCGCACGACGTCGTGGCGCCGAAGATCGGCGACTTCTACGAGCGACACGAGTTCCCGTACGAGATCGTCCGCGAGATGGGCCGCATGGGCCTGTTCGGCCTGCCGTTCCCCGAGGAGTACGGCGGCATGGGCGGCGACTACCTGGCCCTCGGCATCGCCCTGGAGGAGCTGGCCCGCGTCGACTCGTCGGTGGCGATCACGCTGGAGGCCGGGGTCTCCCTGGGCGCCATGCCGATCCACCTCTTCGGGACGGAGGAGCAGAAGCGCGAGTGGCTGCCGAGGCTCTGTGCCGGGGAGATCCTGGGCGCGTTCGGGCTGACGGAACCGGACGGCGGCAGCGACGCCGGCGCCACCCGTACGACGGCCCGCCTCGACCCGGCCACCGGCGAGTGGGTGATCAACGGCAGCAAGTGCTTCATCACCAACTCGGGTACGGACATCACGGGGCTGGTGACGGTCACCGCGGTCACCGGCCGCAAGCCCGACGGCAAGCCGCAGATCTCGTCGATCATCGTCCCCGCCGGCACCCCGGGCTTCACGGTCGCCGCCCCCTACTCCAAGGTCGGCTGGAACGCCTCCGACACCCGCGAGCTGTCCTTCGCCGACGTCCGGGTCCCGGCCGCCAACCTGCTCGGCGCGGAGGGCCGCGGCTACGCCCAGTTCCTGCGCATCCTCGACGAGGGCCGCATCGCCATCGCGGCCCTGGCCACCGGCCTGGCCCAGGGCTGCGTCGACGAGTCGGTGAAGTACGCGAAGGAGCGGCACGCGTTCGGCAGGCCCATCGGCGCCAACCAGGCCATCCAGTTCAAGATCGCCGACATGGAGATGAAGGCCCACACGGCCCGCCTGGCCTGGCGCGACGCGGCCTCCCGCCTGGTGGCCGGCGAGCCCTTCAAGAAGGAGGCGGCCCTCGCCAAGCTGTACTCCTCGACGGTAGCCGTCGACAACGCCCGCGACGCCACCCAGGTCCACGGCGGCTACGGCTTCATGAACGAGTACCCGGTGGCCCGCATGTGGCGCGACTCCAAGATCCTGGAGATCGGGGAGGGGACGAGCGAGGTGCAGCGGATGCTGATCGCGCGGGAGCTGGGGCTGGTGAGCTGAGGCCGGCGAATCCGCGCGCGCGTCAGTTCGCGGTGGTGGTGCCGGTGCCAGTGCCGGTGCCCGTGACGTGGTGCGGCCGGTTGCGTATCAGCAGGGCCGAGGCCACGGCCGCGCACAGGAACACGGCGGCGACGACGGCCATGCCGACGTGGACGCCGGAGGTGAAGGCGTCGCCGACCGCGGCGGTCACGTCGGGCGGGGTCGCCCCGTGACCGCCGGTGCCCGTGGAGACGGCGTGCTCGACGGCGGGCCAGGCCGCCCGGGGGACGTGGTGCGCGTCGAGCCGGTCGGGCAGCCGGGACCGCAGCCGGCTCGCGAGCAGGGCGCCGAGCAGGGCGGAACCGGTGACGGAGCCGATCTGGCGGAAGGCGTTGACGGCTCCGGAGGCCATGCCGGCGTGTTCGTGGGAGACGCTGACCAGGGCGGCGGCGGTGCTCGGCGCGGCCACCATCCCGGACGCGGCGCCGAAGAGCACGTACAGCCACCACACCCGGGCGTAGGAGGTGGCCGGGTCCAGCGTGGTGGCGAACCCGGCCGTGGCCGCGGCCCCGACGAGGAAGCCCACGGTGAGCGGGAGCTTGAAGCCGGTACGGCGGATCACGCGCCCGGTCGCATAGGCGACGACGACGTAGACGCCGAAGAAGGCCAGCAGCCGCCAGCCCACGTCGAGGGCGGAGAGCTGCTGGACGCGCTCGTAGAAGAGCACCGAGAGGATGGCCACCCCGGTGAAGCCGAACAGGGAGACGGCCGCGACGAACATGACGGCGCTGAACGACGCCGACCGGAACAGGCTCATGTCCAGCATGGGGGTGCGGGCGGCCCGCTCGACGAGGACGAAGCCGCTCAGGGCCGCGGCCGCGACGACCCAGGCGACGATGATCCGGGGGCTGGTGTAGCCGTCGTGGCCGCCTTCGATGAGGGCGTAGACGAGGGCGGCGACGCCCAGGGCGGCCAGGATCTGGCCAGGGATGTCGAGCTTGCCGGCGGGGCCGCGCGACTCGGCGACGAAGACGGCGGCGGCCATGGTGACGACCGCGAGGGCGGCGGTCGACAGGAAGACCGTGTTCCAGTGGAAGTGGTCCAGCAGGGTGCCCGCGATCAGCGGTCCGGCGGCGAGTCCGATGCCGGAGGCGGCCGCCCAGGCGGTGACGACCTCGGTGCGCCGGTGGGGGTCCGGGAAGGCGGCGCCCAGGATGGCCAGGCTGTTGGGCAGGATGAGGGCGCCGCCGAGGCCGGAGACGAGCTGGCCGGCGATGACGCCCGCCGTCGACCCCGAGGTGTAGACGGCGAGCGACCCGGCGATCATGACCGCGGCCCCGGCCAGGAACGCGCGCTTACGGCCGTAGAGGTTGCCGATGGTGCCCGCGGACATCACCAGGCTGGCCACGAGCAGGGTGTACGCGGAGGGGATCCAGACGAGGCCGGTCGGGGAGACGTGCAGGTCGTCCTGGATGGCCGACAGTGCCGACACCGATGCGGTGATCAGCAGGAAGGTCGTCATGGCGCCCAGGCACATCGCGACGAGGGTGAGCGCCGCCGCCCGCCGGGAGGGCTGGTCCTGGCGGGAGTTCTGGTGGGAGTTCTGGCGGGAGTTCTGGCGGGAGTTCTGGCGGGAGGGGAGCCGGTCGCCGGGTTGCCGGTCGGTCGGCTTGAGCCGGCCCGGGGCGGGGGAAGGGGTGGAAGCCATCGAGTCCTCGTCTCGGCCGAGCTGCGGGCAGCGGGCGGCAGCGCCCGTGACGACCCGAGCTGACTTATGATTGCAGAAGTCAGCCGTGACGCTATAGGCTGACTTCGCATGAGGCAAGTCAGATGGAGGGTGGAGGTCGGAGAGATGACGGACCTGCTGCGGGAACGGGACGCCTGGTCCATGGCCAACTGCTCCGTCGCCCGGACTCTGGAGGTCGCCGGCAACAGGACGGCGATGCTGATCATGCGCGAGGCGTTCTTCGGCACCCGCCGGTTCGACGACTTCGCCAGGCGGGTGGGCATCGGCGAGCCCGCCGCCTCGGCGCGCCTGAAGGAACTCACCGCCGCCGGGCTCCTGGAACGCGTGCCCTACCAGGAACCCGGCCAGCGGACCCGGTACGCCTACCGGCTGACCGAGAAGGGACGGGACTTCCTGCCCGTCCTCACGGCGTTGCGGCAGTGGGGCGACACCTGGGCCACGGACGAACAGGGCCCACCGGTGGTCGTACGCCACCGCGACTGCGGCGCCGCGGTACACGCGGTGCTGCGCTGCGACGACGGCCACGACGTGCAGCTCGGCGAATCGCTCGTCGACGCCGGCCCGGGCCTCATCCGCGTAGCCCCGCCCGCCCCCGCCCCTGCCCCCGACCCCGACGCCGCCCCCGACGGCGACTGAGACACCGGCGGGACGGCCACGGTGGCGCCCGCGCTCACCCACCACGAGGAGTTGCCTTGACGCTCGACTTCCATCCCGGGCAGGACCCCAGGTCGCGTACGTTCGGCTGGGAGGACCCCGCGATATCCGCCGGCGCCGTCCCGGACCACAGCGGTCTCGGCTTCCTGCGCGAGATCCTGGCCGGCCGCCTGCCCGCCCCGCCGATCGCCGCCACCCTCGGTTTCAGCCTCGAAGAGGCCGAGTACGGCCGGGCGGTCTTCGCCATGGTGCCGGGCGAGGAGCACTACAACCCGATCGGCAGCGTCCACGGCGGCGTCTACGCCACGCTCCTCGACTCGGCGGCCGGCTGCGCGGTCCAGTCCGTACTCCCCCAGGGCACCGGCTACACCTCCATCGACCTGACCCTGAAGTTCCTGCGCCCGGTCACCGTCGACACCGGCAAGGTCCGCGCCATCGGCACCGTCCTCAACAGCGGCCGCCGCACCGCCCTCGCCCAGGCGGAACTCCGCGACTCCGAGGACCGGTTGCTGGCCCATGCGACCAGCAGCTGCATGCTCTTTCCGGTGCGGGGGAGCCAGGGCACCTGAGTCCGGCAAGCGGCACCGGGCCGCGGCGGTCAATGCCACGAGCCGGGCCGGGACCGCCGTCGACGCGATCTCCACCCGCCGCTCGGCCCGTTGGCGAGCGGCCCCTCGGAAGATCCCGGCCCCCGGATTGATCTACCCTCTCCGGATGGACGACTCCCCCTGCCGCTGCATCCTCTGCGAACCGCCCGCGGACGGCCCGGCCTTCGAAGAACGGGACAGCCGGACAGCGCGGAGTGTCACCGACTTCGGCTGGCACGTCATGGGTGTGGGCGCCGGCGGCGACGCGCCTGCGGACTGGGCGTACTCCATCGGGCTGTGGCACACGCTGCGCAGTCCCGAGGTCTGTGTCTTCGGCCTGCGGACGGATGTCGCCATGCCGGTCGTGAACGCGGCCGGAGCCGGAATCCGCGGTGGTCTTCCGCTGGAGCCGGACCAGCGCAGGGACGACGTCCTCAACGGCTACGACGTCGCCGTCCGGCCTGTCCACCCCAGCTGGTACCGGGACTTCTTCGGTGCCGGCATCGACTTCTGCCAGGCCCCTCCGTGGCCCGTCACGCAGCTGTTCTGGCCCGACAAGTCCGGATGCTTCCCCTGGGAGGACGGGGTGACCGACTACTGCCGCACGAGCCAACCACTGCTCTGGATCCCGAAGTCCGATACGGAGGGCCCGTGGTCGCAGGTCGCTTGAGGGCCATCTGTGCTGCCTCCGGCACGCATCGCTTGGCGGACTTCGGTGCTGTAGCTCATGCGCGGTGGCTGGGGGCGACATGCGGTCCTCATGGCATCCGAGGGAGACATTGTGGAGCGGTTGTGGCCGCTCGTCGAGATCCATCGAGGTCGTCGGCAGGCAGCTGTTCGATTCCGTCCGGCGACTTGGCGCCCCTGGCTGGAACCGCATGGGGCGACTCAGGCCCTCGAGCTCGGTGCGTTGGACACGGCTTCGACTTCAGGCGAACGGCTCATCAGCCGCGATGACCTTGCTGCGGCGCGGCAGGCGCTCAGCGACGACCCGGAGGGGCTCCGTGACCTGTTCGTCGCCGTCATGATCTGGGGAGCAGGGACGACGAACGGGCGAGCACCGCGCTATACCAGTGCCGCCCTGGGGGACACCCGTATGCCACGCGCGCTGGAGGCGACGCGCAGTGCTGTCCGTGTCGGCGAGCTGACCCGGGCGTATACCGAGTTCACCCTGCGGGGAGTGAGAAGGTCGTTCTTCACCAAGTGGCTTGCCACTGTCGATGACCGGGATGCAGAGTGCGAGCGTGCCTTGATCCTGGATGATCGAGTCTTCCGATCCCTCAATGCGCTCGGCTGGTCCAGCAGGGAAGCCGCGGGCACACGACGTTGGTCAGCTCGGTACGCCGCGTATACAGGCGCCATGCACGAATGGGCCGGCTCCTTGGGCGTGACGGCACCCTGGCTGGAGTGGCTGCTGTTCGACCTGAACGGTCACGTAGAGGCCCAGTGACCTCAGCTCGGGAGGCCGCGATGGTTTGACACGGGTCCGAGTGCTGACCTGCACGAACGGGCCGGATGAAGCCCAGCAGGTCTCGGCGCTGCTCCCCGTGGTCCCCCGCTGTTGCCCGCTCGATCTGGTGCGGTTGTGGCGCGAGTCCCGGTCACGTCCGCCGTACCTGGGTCTTGGCAGGTCGCTGTCACCGAGTAGCCCGTGAAGCTGATGCCTGGTCGGCTCTCCGGGACACTTACCCAGGCTGCCTACGTGAGGTCAGAGGCTGTTTGAGGCTCCTTGACCGACTGGGCAAACAGCTTCGTCGCAAAGGCCTGGTCCGGGCATGATTACCAGCGTGCGTGAGGACTGGGACCATCGCAGGCACGGGCGGTACAGGCTGACGGAGACGGAGCGCGGCGACGTCTGGGGCGTGTGCGCCGCAGTAGACGGACTCTTTGGGAAGCCCCGGCGCGGGACGTATGAACTGTTCGGTTGGGTGCCGGAAGGTGCCCAAGTCGGGGGCTGGGTCGGCAGCCGGGTGTGGATGGTGCCGGACGACGATGCACTTGAGCCCTGGCTGCTGGAGGACGCGGAGATCCCAGGACAGCTCTTGGGGACCGGAAGTCTCGTGCTCACCGGCCTGGACGACTACGAAGGTCCGCCTGAGGGACACATGGGTCGTGTCCGACTGCACGACGGGCACCGGTGGCTGGGCTCCTGTCGGGAGTTCACCCGCGTCCTGCCGGCCGAGCAAGCCGCGCCCCTGCTCGTCCTGCGGGGACTTGCCCAGACCGATCAGCTGCGAGCTGCATTGATGAAGGGCACCCGGCGGGCGCTGGACCTGGAGGAGGCCGCCCTGGAGATACAGGACGCCCAGGGCGAGCCGCTCACCGATCGGCTGCTGTGGACCGAAGTCCGCTCCTGGCACCCATCCTCCTACGGGACAGATCTGATCGACCTGGAGCTCAACGGGCAACTCTTCACCCCTGTTCCCGAATTCGCCCGGCCCATCTGGGAGCGGTGGCTCGTCGGGCCGCCGGACACCCTGGGTGCCTGGGCGGGCCTCGACACTCGGCGCCGCGGGGCCTGGCTCGATCTCGTCCGTGAGCGGGCATGCCGACGCTCTCACCGCGACCGACCGGCTGGTCATGCCTACGAACTCGACGGCCGACACATCACCGACGAACCGGGCCTCTATCTGGCGCTTGGGGAGGCGGTGAACGGGCCGGGCGGCTACTTCGGCGGCTGTCCGGCCGCCCTCGACGACTGCCTGCGCGGCACCTTCGGTTACACCGCCCCCGCAACCCTGCTCTGGCGGAACGCAGGGACCGCACGCACGTACCTGTCCCGGACCCTGACCCCAGACGGCCAGCCCTACGACCTATTCTCCGATGTCCTCAATGACCTGGCCGAGGGCGGCATGCACGTCACCCTGGCGTGATCCCGTCCGAACATCCACCCAGTCCTGGTGGCGTCCCCGTCAGGATTCGCACTGCGACCCCGCTTTTCTGCCGCCCCCGCCGCTGTTGATGTCGGCGGTGGATGTCAGCTCCTGAGTATGGGCACGCCATGTGGGATCTCAGTGGGGCGAGATGCTCGGCGAGGCTCCGTCCAGGCAGTGATCGTATGCAGCTTTCATGGAGGAATACGACGCGCTCAGGGCGATCCTCCTGCCCGGAGCATCGTCTTCGCAGACATATCCCCCTGAGCCCGAAGCCGTCTCGACGTGCAGCACTACTTCGTAGGAGGAGATGTGCACGGAGCGATGTGCCCCCGCCGGGATGACTCCAAGGCTGTGCTCCTCCGCGCATTCGTTGTCCCCGTCGCCGGCACACCAGAAGACGCGCACTGGGTTCGATGTGCTGTTCACCAGAGCGATCGGATCGACGTTCTCGGGGTCGGTCGGATCAGGGTTGCAACTGGCCAGAGCGAGTACAGCCAAGCTCAGCAGGATCATGGTCGCAAAGCGGGCAACACGGCTGTTCAGCACATCCACTTGCTCTCCGAGGGGGCGTCATATGAAGCCCGCACCGTATCGCAAGACCGCCGCCCCAGGACCTCAGCTTGGGAAGCAGCGATCATTTGTGGCCGGGTTGGGCACTGACCTGGGCGAACGGGCACGGAACGGCCTCGTAGTGCTCGGCCACTTTTACCGTGGTTCCCCGCTGTTCCCCGCTCGATCTGGTGCGCCTGTGCTGGGCGCCGTTGTGGTCCAGTACTCGGTCCTGCCTATCGTTTCTGCGCTCGGTAGCGCTTCATCAGCCCGGTGATCCGCGCTTGGTCCGCCTGACCATTGAGCTCGGCCAGGAGATCGTCAGGGCACAACTCGTAGAGATCGCCCCACCATCGGCGTCCCCGGTTATCCCAGATTCGGTAGCCGCCCGGCACAACCCTGGCAACGTAGCGTCTCCTGCTCACCGTCCCCCTGCTCCCGGCACAGCTCGCGCCGTCACCGAACCTCGTCCCCGGCGCAGACCATACGCAAGCTGGGGCCGTCCGGCGAGGCAGTACGCGGCAGCCGGCCCACACGCTTTCCAACTGTGGTGGTGGGGTGCCGGGCTACGTGCGGGGGGGTTCACCTGCGTTCATGGGCGGCTGGCCGTCGGTGTGGTGACGGCTCGGGGTCTCGGTTGAACGGCCGTGAACGGGGCTGACTGAGACGGATGGGCACCCAGGGCTGAGGCGCCCGACCTGCCGATTCGCTGGTCTGCCAGCTTCGTCCATACGAGGATGCTGCCATGCGCCGCGCAGACGAAGAGGAAGAGCCGCTCAAGTTGATCCGCCGGTACGTCACGCCTGACCGGCGATACCTCAAACTGGGCGGCAACCTCCTCGGGATGAGCGGACGCGACCGAACCAAGTTCCTCCGGAAGCTGGGCCAGGCTGCCGGTGAGATCAGTCCTCGAGAACTGGACACGCTGTTTGACCGAGGGTGGCGCGAGCGGAAGACGGCAGCCTGGCTCGTCGCTGTGGCCGGCAGATCCGAGTTCCGGGATCGTCTCGGCGAACTCCTGCTCGCTAGTGAAGGGCCCTACGCGGGGATGGCGTACTGCGTCGCTCTGGCCACCTTTGGCACCCGAGCTGACGCTGACCTCCTGGTCGTTTACCTCGACCGCTACCTGCGGCGCCCCGACCTCTACTACGACCAGGAAGCCGCCCTCGGTGCACTTCTGTTGCTCGACGCCAAGCTCGATGCCGACTACGCGGCCCGGTTCCTTGCGCCTGATGGACTCTGGCAGCAGTGGATCGACGGGCCGCCCAGCAAGGAAGGGGAGGTACCCGACAGCTACCGAGAATTCATCGGCAAACTCTGCGCTTTCGCTGATGAGGCTGCCAAGCAAGGCCCCAACAGGCTGACATGAGTTCCTCGTGTTCTCTTGGCCTCTACTCCCATAGGCTGTGGCTCACGGCACTCCGCCGTCATGGCTAGGGGGAGCATGATGGAGCAGCTTCGGAAGCTCGTTGTCCGCTACGGCGATTGCGAACAGAAGCCCGTTCGCTTTCGCCCAGAAACGTGGCGCTCGCGGTTGGAGCCGCACGGAGCGGCGCATGTACTCGATATCGGCGTTGGATGTGCGAGCGGGTCGAGCGGTGACCGTCTCATCAGTCGGGGCGACCTGGCCCATCTCCGTGACCGCGTTGGTGACGATGATCCCGACGGTCTGCGTGACCTCTTCGTGGCCGTCATGATCTGGGGCTCGGGCACCACGAACGGACGTGGGCCGCGGTACACGGAAGCGGCTCTGTCCGACGCGCGCATGCCCACTGTCCTCCGGACCACGTGTAAAGCGGTCCGAGACGGCGACATGAGCGACGCCTACCGGCAATTCGCCCTCAAGGGGGTGGGGCGGTCCTTCTTCACCAAGTGGTTCGCGGCCGTTGACGACCGCGAAGCCCCATGCAACCGGGCCTTGATCCTCGACAACCGGGTCTTTCGTTCGCTCAATGCCCTCGGGTGGACCAGTTGGAAGGTGGCCGGCACACGCCACTGGCCCACCCGATACGCCGCCTACGTGAGCTCCATGCACGGCTGGGCCTCGTCTCTGGGAGTCACGGCGGACTGGCTTGAGTGGCTTCTCTTCCATCTGAACGGTCGCTTAGACGAGCCCTGAGCTTGGGAAGCCAAGCGCATCTAGGGCTTGCTCCGGAGCTGACCTGCGGCGGAGCGGTGTCGGTGCCCGGTGGGCGGTCGACTGGGTCCCCGGTGTTCCCCGTGGTTCCCCGCGCGATCTGGCACACACTGGCATGTACGACCACCAAGAGGTCGTCTCAGTTGGTGGGGTGCGGATCGGTATCGACGATGAGCCGGGTCATCTTCTGCCATAGCCGCCACAAGCTGGGGTCGTCTGCTTCGTCGGGCTCCGGCAGGACCTGTTCCAGGTCGGAGAGCAGTAGCTGACGCCGCCACCGCCGCCAACCCCCGAGTACGCAGATTGCGGACGGCCAAAGAATCACTCGCAGAACGCGGATGTTCCAGCCTCACGACCTGAACCGGCCGCAGGCCCGGGGTCAGGTGGGGACGAGCCGGTTGTCGTGGAGGCGGGTGCCGCCCTGTTTGAGGCGGTGGAGAACCGGGACGATCTCGGCCTGGTGGACGCCGGGGAGGGCGCCGATTCGGGTGGTGACGTAGGCGTAGAGGTCGGAGTCGGTGCGGCAGGTGGTGGTGACCAGGAGGTTGGCGGTGCCGGTGACGGCGGCTGCGAAGGTCGTCTCGGGGTGCAGGGACGCCTCGGTGCCCGTGGCGGCGAGGTGCCTGGGGGCGACGGTCAGCCACAGGTAGGCCGAGGTGTGGTAGCCGAACTGGGCGGGAGAGAGGTCGGTCTTGACCTGGAGCGTGCCGGTGGACAGCAGGGCGTCCAGGCGGGTGGAGACGCGGGACTGGGGCCATCCGGTGGCGCGGGCCAGCGCGGCGACGCCGGCGCGGCCGTCACGGGCGAGCTCGGCGAGCAGGGGTGCGTCGTCGGGGTGGAGCGGGTGAGGGGGTGATGTGGGGTGAGGGCGTGCGCCCGCCTGGAGGGCTGCCGTCTGGGCGGGGGTGAGCGGGTCGTCCAGGGTGAGCCAGCGGGTGCCGCTGCCGGTGTGGACGTGCAGGACGGTGAAGGCGGTGAAGGCCAGGACCTGGCTGGTGCGGGGCAGGCGCCGCAGGATGGAGCCGCCGCCCTGGTCGGCGGCGCCCCGGGCGAGGCAGATGATCTCCGAGCCGCCGGAGGTGATGCTGACCCAGGACACGTCGTCACGGGCGGCCAGCGCCTCGGCCAGCGAGGAGGCGGAGTCCGGGCGGCACTGCATCCGGACGAACCAGGACCGCTGGCCGGTGGCCCGGGCGTCGGGGCGTACCTGGACCCGCACCGCCCCGGCCTCCCTCAGTCGCTGGAGGCGGCGCGCGACCGTCTGCTCGGAGACCTCCAGGACGTCGGCGATGCGGCGCAGCGAGGCGCGGCCGTCCTGGAGCAGGCAGTGGACGAGCTGCCTGTCGGTGCGATCCATGGTGGAGTTATACCCGATGCTCGGCATCACACATGGAGGATCGAAGATCGAATTCACGGGGCTGTGGAGGTTTTTCTGGCCAGTCTCGATCTGCTTGGGCTTCGGGTCGGACCCGAACCGATGATGGGAGGCATGACCATTTCATTGATCACCGGGGCCAACAAGGGCCTCGGATACGAGACCGCCCGCCGCCTCATCGAGCTCGGGCACACCGTTTACGTCGGCGCCCGCGACCCGGAGCGCGGCAGGGAGGCCGCCGAGCGGCTCGGCGCCCGGTTCGTCCGGATCGACGTCACCGACCAGGCCTCGGTGGACGCCGCAGTGGAGACGATCCGCCAGGCCGAGGGCCGCCTCGACGTGCTGGTGAACAACGCCGGCATCTCCGGTGCGTTCATTCCCGCGCCCCAGATCGGGGCCGCGGAGATGCAGCGTGTCTACGGCACGAACGTGTTCGGCGTCGTCCGCGTCACCGAAGCGTTCATCCCGCTGCTTGAGGCGTCGGACCATCCGGTGATCGTGAACATCGGCAGCGGCACCGGGTCGATGGGCATCGTCACCGACCCGGCGCGAATGGAGTCCAAGCTCCCCGCCCTGTCCTACGGGTCGTCGAAGGCGGCCGTCACCATGCTCACGATCCAATACGCGAAGGCGCTGCCCCGCTTCAAGGTCAACGTCGTCGAGCCCGGCTTCACCGCCACCGACCTCAACGGCCACCGCGGCCACCAGACCGTCGCCGAGGGCGCCGAGGCGATCGTCGCGATGGCCACGGTCGGCCCGGACGGCCCGACCGGCACCTTCCAGGACCGCAACGGCTCCGTCCCGTGGTGATGCCCCAAGAGGTCCGCTCAGTTGGTGGGGTACGGACCGGTATCGACGATGAGCCGGGTCATCTCGTGCCAGAGCCGCCACAAGCCGGGGTTGTCTGCTTCGTCGAGCTCCGGCAGGACCTGTTCCAGGTCGGAGAGCTTCCGGCATAGGATCCCGAGCCGCCGTGCGTCGAGGGAACCGCCGTTGCTCAGCCAGGTCGTCACGCACCCGGCGAGGTCGGCATCGAGCATCACAAGGTCGATGCCTGCCCGTTCGGCGGTGTTGAGCCGGGCAGGCCACGTCTCGCCTCGGAGTTCGTGAAAGAGGTGGGCCACCACGGCCACGGGTGCATCAGTTCCTGGCACGCCGTGCATCATCGAGGAGCCGCCTGCGGAAAGTCACCCGGGTTGCACCGTCCCCTTCCGCTGGCCACCGGGGTCGCCGATGTCGTGCTGGACGTGTTCGCCCCGCGGAACCCGGCCGAGTTCCACCGGGTGCTCCGCCCGACCGGGCGGCTGATCGTGGTCCGCCCCACCGGGCGCCACCTGGCCGAACTGCGCGAGCGACTGCCTGCGACGGTGACCGTCGATCCGGCCAAGGAGCGGCGCCTGCACCGGGCACTGGATCCCTTCTTCGCCGTCGCCGCCACCGGACAGGTGGAGTACGGCGCGGCCCTGGCCAGGGAGGAGGCCCTCGACCTGTTGGCGATGACTCCGAGCGCACGCCACCTGACCCGGGCGGACCTGAGCGGCGAGGCCCCGCTGCCCGACCGGGTCACCGTCTCCGTGCTGGCCACCGCCTACCGGCCCAGGTGACCGCGCAAGGCCTGACCCAGCGGGAAGGAGGCCCGCCGTTCCCAGCGCCTCCCGTCGTGGACCAGCAGGTCGACCGTCGACACCCGCGCCACGACGGGGAGGCTGGTCAGCAGGCTCGCTTCGGCCCTCGCCATGACGGACTCGTCCTGGCCTTGGGCGACGGTGAGGTGCGGGACGATGTCGTCGAACGCGCCGCCGAACGGCGGGTTCTCCGGCCACCGTTCGGCGATCGCCTCCGTGAGGCGTCCGAAGCGGGTGGCCGGTTCGGGGCCGGGGCCAGATACAGCACTCCGGGGAACCGGCCGCAGCGGTCGAAGCGGGCCTCGAACGGCCGGTGGTGAGAGAGCAGGTCGCCCAGCGCGGCGTGGACACCGCCGTCGATCAGGCCCGCGTCGAGGAACGGGAAGAGCACGGTGACGTGGGCCGGAACACCGGCGCGGGCCGCGGGGTCGAGGCGGTCACGCCACGCTCCCACCGCGGGCTCCGCCTCCGGGACCCTCACGATCAGCCCGGAACGACCCGCCCGGGACGCATCCGCCTGTACGTCGTCCGCCATCGCACCTGTCTATCAGCAGGTCCCGGCCCCGAGGAGCGCTGGGGCCCAACGAGACGTGGCTGTGCGGGAGTTGGCCAGGGGTGGATCGAACTCGGGCGGAACGCCGGGGGCTGGAACTGGACGTGATCTGAGGTTAGGCTAACCTAAGCTTCATCCCGTCCGGCGGTGTTTCCGCACGTCCGAAAGCAGCCACGCCTATGTCCAACGTCAGAGCAGCCCACCTCACCCGCCGCGGCATCCTCGCCGCCGGTGGCGCCCTCGGTCTCGGCGCCGTGCTTGCCGCCTGCGGGGACGGCGGCAAAAGTGGTGGCTCCTCCGACAAGGAGACGACGGCAGCCGCCAAGTCCGGTCCCTGGACGTTCAAGGACGACCGGGGCACGACGGTGAAGCTGGACAAGGTTCCGGCGAACATCGTCGCGTTCGTCGGCGTCGCCGCCGCCCTGTACGACTACGGCGTCAGCGTCAAGGGCGTCTTCGGGCCCACGAAGACCAAGGCCGGCAAGGCCGACGTCCAGGCCGGCGACATGGACGTCAGCAAGCTGACCGTCCTCGGCAACGAGTGGGGCCAGTTCAACGTCGAGAAGTACGCGGCGCTCGCCCCGGACGTCCTCATCACCACCATGTTCGACGGCGCCGGCACCCTCTGGTACGTCCCGGAGGAGTCCAAGGACAAGATCGCCAAGCTCGCCCCGAGCGTCGGCATCTCGGCCTACGACCGCCGGCTGACCGTCCCGCTCCAGCGCGTCTGGGCCCTCGCGGAGTCGCTCGGCGCGGACATGACGGCGAGCAAGGTGACCGACGCGAAGAAGCGGTTCGAGGAGGCCTCGTCCCGGCTGCGCGCCGCGGCCAAGGCGCACCCCGACATCAAGGTGCTGGCCGGTTCCGCCGCCCAGGACATCTTCTACGTGTCCGGCTCCGACCTCTCCGTGGACCTGGAGTACTTCAAGGCCCTCGGCGTGAACCTCGTCGAGCCCCCGGCCTCCGTACTGAAGGCGAGCGGCGGCTGGTACGAGTCGCTGAGCTGGGAGAACGTCGACAAGTACCAGGCCGACATCATCATGATGGACGACCGTACGGCGACCATCCAGCCCGCCGACATCACCCAGCCCACCTGGAAGAAGCTCCCCGCGGTCAAGGCCGGCCAGGTCATCGCCCGCTCCCCCGAGCCGATCTTCTCGTACGACAAGTGCGTCGCGATGCTGGAGAACCTCGCCAAGGCGATCGAGACGGCCAAGAAGGTCGGCTGACCCGCGAGCAGGAGCACGTCCACACAACTTCCTGAGTCTCAGGAGCTCATATGACGACGGCCGTAGCCGCCCCGTTCCGTTTCTTCTCCCTCCAGGTCGTACGGACGAGGCGGCTCGGTCCGTCTCTGGTCCGGGTCACCTTCGCCGGTGCCGATCTGGCGCACTTCCACTCCCACGGACGCGACCAGTCGCTCTCCCTGTTCATCCCGGCCGAGGGGTGCGCCGTGCCCGTCGTACCGATCGAGCTCGGCGAGGGGTGGTGGCAGGGGTGGCGCGACCTGCCGGACGGCGTGCGGGCCGTGATGCGGTCGTACACGCTGCGGGAACTGCGCCGGGATCCCGACGAGGTCGACATCGACTTCGTGCTGCACGGGGTCGGGCCGGGGGCCGCCACCCCCGCCGGGCCCGCCTCCCGGTGGGCGTCGCGGGCCGCCGCCGGGGACCGGGTGATCCTGCTGGGACCCGCCGTCGCCGACAACCGGGCGATCCGGTTCCGGCCGCCCGAGGACACCGACCTGGTGGTGATGTGGGGCGACGAGACCGCCGTACCCGCCGCGACCGCCATCCTCCAATCGCTGCCCGCCGGCACCCGCGTGCGCGCCTGGCTGGAGGTGCCGTGCGCCGGGGACGTCCAGGACGTGGTCACCGCGGCGGACGCGGAGATCACCTGGCTGGTGGGCGGCCACGACGCCGTCGCGGAGATCCGCGCCGCGCACCTGCCCTCCCACGCGCACCCGTACGCCTGGATCGCCGGGGAGTCCGGGCGGGTGAAGGAGCTGCGCCGGCACCTCGTCGGCGAGCGCGGGATCGACCGGCGGCGGGTCACCTTCGTCGGGTACTGGCGGCGGGGCCTGACGGAGGAGCAACTCCGGGCGGCCGGCGAGTAGTTACGGCCACCCGGTGGTCGCGGCCGTCGACGTGACGGCCGTCACGGGAGGGCAGCGTTTCACTCGCGTTACTTAGGTTAGGCTAACCTAAGTGGAGAGCGGATCGCTCCCTTCCCCCGCACGGATCGTCCCGGAGGACCCCCTCATGCGCTCGCACCTGCTCAATGACCTCACCGCGGAGCAGTACCGCCGCTCCGTGACCGAAGGAGTAGAGCGAGTGGCGGCCAAACTCGCCACTGCCGACCGTCCGTTCACGGGTGTCACCGTCGACGCCCTCTCCCTCCGCATCGACGGCATCGACCTCGACCGCCCGCTGCACGACACCACCGCGGTGCTCGACGAGCTGGAGGACGTCTACCTCCGCGACGCCGTCTACTTCCACCACCCGCGCTACCTCGCCCACCTCAACTGCCCGGTGGTCATCCCGGCGGTGCTCGGCGAGGCGGTGCTCTCCGCCGTCAACTCCTCCCTGGACACCTGGGACCAGTCGGCGGGCGGCACCCTCATCGAGCGGAAACTGATCGACTGGACGACCGCCCGCATCGGCTTCGGTGCCGCGGCCGACGGAGTGTTCACCTCGGGCGGCACCCAGTCCAACCTCCAGGCGCTGCTCCTTGCGCGGGAGGAGGCCAAGACCGAGAACCTCGCCGACCTGCGGATCTTCGCCTCCGAGGTCAGCCACTTCAGCGTGCGGAAGTCGGCGAAACTGCTCGGCCTCGGCCCGGACGCGGTGGTCTCCGTCCCCGTCGGCGCCGACAAGCGGATGCAGACCGTCGCCCTCGCCCGTGAGCTGGAGCGGTGCCGGAACGACGGCCTGGTGCCCATGGCGGTCGTCGCCACCGCCGGCACCACCGACTTCGGCTCCATCGACCCGCTCCCCGAGATCGCCGGGCTGTGCGAGCAGTACGGCGTGTGGATGCACGTCGACGCGGCCTACGGCTGCGGTCTGCTCGCCTCGCTGAAGCACCGGGACCGGCTCGCCGGCATCGAGCGCGCCGACTCGGTCACCGTGGACTACCACAAGTCCTTCTTCCAGCCGGTGAGTTCGTCCGCGGTGCTGGTCAGGGACGCGTCGACGCTGTGCCATGTCACATACCACGCCGACTACCTCAACCCCCGCCGCACGGTCACCGAACGCATCCCCAACCAGGTCGACAAGTCCCTCCAGACCACCCGCCGCTTCGACGCCCTCAAGCTGTGGATGACCCTGCGGACCATGGGCGCCGACGGCATCGGCGAACTCTTCGACGAGGTCTGCGAGCTGGCGCAGGAGGGCTGGAAGCTGCTCGTGGCCGACCCCCGCTACGACGTCGTCGTCGAGCCGTCCCTCTCCACCCTCGTCTTCCGCTGCATCCCGGCGGCCGTCACCGACCAGGCCGAGATCGACCGCGCCAACCTGTACGCCCGCAAGGCCCTGTTCGCCTCCGGCGACGCGGTGGTCGCGGGCACCAAGGTCGGCGGCCGCCACTACCTCAAGTTCACCCTGCTCAACCCCGAGACCACGACGGCCGACATCGCCGCCGTCCTCGACCTGATCGCCGGCCACGTCGAGCAGTACCTGGGAGAGTCCCTTGACCGCGCGTCCTGAACACCCGACCAAGACCTACGACTTCGTGGGGATCGGGCTCGGGCCCTTCAACCTCGGCCTCGCCTGCCTGACCGAGCCGATCACCGGACTCGACGGCGTCTTCCTCGACTCGAAGCCCGACTTCGAGTGGCACGCCGGCATGTTCCTGGACGGCGCGCACCTCCAGACGCCGTTCATGTCGGACCTGGTCACCCTCGCCGACCCCACCTCGCCGTACTCCTTCCTCAACTACCTGAAGGAGAAGGGCAGGCTGTACCCGTTCTACATCCGCGAGAACTTCTATCCGCTGCGGGTCGAGTACGACGACTACTGCCGCTGGGCCGCGCACAGACTGACCAACGTCCGCTTCGGCACCACCGTGACGGAGGTCCGGTACGAGGCGGAGCACTACCTGGTCGCGACGGCGGCGGGCGAGACGTACCGCGCCCGGCACCTGGTCCTCGGCACCGGCACCCCGCCGCACGTCCCCGAGGCCTGCCGGGACCTGGGCGGCGACTTCATCCACAACTCGCGCTACCTGCGGCACAAGCAGGAACTCCAGTCCAAGGAGTCGATCACGCTGGTCGGCAGCGGCCAGTCCGCCGCCGAGATCTACCACGACCTGCTCGGTGAGATCGACGTCCACGGCTACCGCCTGAACTGGGTGACCCGTTCCCCCCGCTTCTTCCCGCTCGAATACACCAAGCTCACGCTGGAGATGACCAGCCCGGAGTACGTCGACTACTACCACGCCCTGCCCGAGGCGACCCGCTACCGGCTCACCGCCGAGCAGAAGGGCCTCTTCAAGGGCATCGACGGCGACCTGATCAACGAGATCTTCGACCTGCTCTACCAGAAGAGCCTCGGCGGCCCGGTCCCCACCAGATTGCTGACCAACTCCTCCCTGAACGCGGCCGCCTACGACAACGGCACGTACACGCTGAAGCTCCGCCAGGAGGAGCAGGGCAAGGACTACGAGATCGAGAGCCAGGGCCTGATCCTGGCCACCGGCTACCGGTACGCGGAACCGGAGTTCCTGAAGCCCGTCCGCGACCGGCTGCGCTACGACACGCACGGCAACTTCGACGTCGCCCGCAACTACGCGATCGACGTCACCGGCCGGGGCGTCTTCCTGCAGAACGCCGGCGTCCACACCCACAGCATCACCAGCCCCGACCTGGGCATGGGCCCCTACCGGAACGCGTACATCATCCGCGAGCTGCTCGGCTCGGAGTACTACCCGGTGGAGAAGACGATCGCCTTCCAGGAGTTCGCCATATGAGCACGATGTCCATGACCTTCACCTTCCGCCCCCTGGACCCCCTCCAGGACGCCGGGCTGCTGCACCGCTGGGTCACCCACCCCAAGGCGGCCTACTGGATGATGCAGGACGCGAAACTGGAGGACGTCGAGCGGGCGTACATGGAGATCGCGGCCGACGAGCACCACCACGCGCTGCTCGGCCTCGGCGAGGACGGCGAGCCCGCCTTCCTCATGGAGTACTACGACCCGGCCCACCGGGAGCTGGCCGGGCTGTACGAGCCCGAGCCGGGCGACGTCGGGATGCACTTCCTCACCCCCGCCACGGACACCCCCGTGCACGGCTTCACCAGGGCCGTCATCACGGCCGTGGTGGCCCGTCTCTTCGCGGACCCGGCGACCCGCCGCATCGTCGTCGAGCCGGACGTCGGCAACAAGGCCGTGCAGGCGCTGAACGAGGCCGTCGGCTTCGTGCCCGTACGGGAGATCCAGAAGCCGGAGAAGAAGGCGTTGCTGAGCTTCTGCACCCGGGAGCGGTTCGAGACGGCGGTGGCCGCCGTATGACCCTCGCCGACGCCGTGGCCCACCTCTCCCCCGAGCGCTGGGAGAAGGCCAACCGGCTGCTCATACGCAAGGCCCTCGCCGAGTTCGCCCACGAGCGCCTCATCACCCCGGAGCGGGACGGGGAGTCGTACGTCGTCCGCAGCGACGACGGGCTCACCCGCTACCGCTTCACCGCCGTCCGCCGCGCCCTGGACCACTGGCAGGTGGACCCGGACTCCATCACCCGTACCCGGGACGGCGCCGGACTCCCGCTCGCCGCGCTGGACTTCTTCATCGAGCTGCAGAAGTCACTGGGGCTGAGCGAGGAGATCCTGCCGGTCTACCTGGAGGAGATCTCCTCCACCCTCTCCGGCACCTGCTACAAGCTCACCAAGCCGCAGATCCCGGCCGCCGAGCTCGCCGGAAGCGGCTTCCAGGCGATCGAGACCGGCATGACCGAGGGCCACCCCTGCTTCGTCGCCAACAACGGGCGGCTCGGCTTCGGTGTCCACGAGTACCTGTCGTACGCGCCCGAGACCGCGAGCCCGGTCCGGCTGGTGTGGCTGGCGGCCCACCGGTCGCGGGCCGCGTTCACCGCGGGGTCCGGGATCGAGTACGAGTCGTTCGTGCGGGACGAGTTGGGCGAGGCGACCGTCGAGCGCTTCGACGGCGTCCTGCGCGAGCGGGGCCTGGACCCCGCCGACTACCTCCTCATCCCGGTGCACCCCTGGCAGTGGTGGAACAAGCTCACCGTCACCTTCGCCGCCGAGGTCGCCCGCGGTTACCTGGTCTGCCTGGGCGAGGGCGACGACGAGTACCTGGCCCAGCAGTCCATCCGGACCTTCTTCAACAGCTCGCACCCCGGGAAGCACTACGTGAAGACCGCGCTCTCGGTCCTCAACATGGGCTTCATGCGCGGGCTCTCGGCCGCCTACATGGAGGCCACCCCGGCCATCAACGACTGGCTCGCCCAGCTCATCGACAACGACCCGGTGCTCACCTCCACCGGCCTGTCGATCATCCGGGAGCGGGCGGCCGTCGGTTACCGGCACCTGGAGTACGAGCGGGCGACCGACCGCTACTCGCCGTACCGGAAGATGCTGGCCGCGCTGTGGCGGGAGAGCCCGGTCCCGTCCCTGCGGGAGGGCGAGTCCCTGGCCACCATGGCCTCCCTGCTGCACGTGGACCACGAGGGCGCCTCCTTCGCGGCCGCGCTGATCGAGCGGAGCGGGCTGCCGGCGAAGGAGTGGCTGCGCGCCTACCTCCGGGCCTACTTCACGCCCCTCCTGCACAGCTTCTACGCCTACGACCTGGTGTTCATGCCGCACGGCGAGAACGTCATCCTGGTGCTGGAGGACGGGGTGGTACGGCGGGCGGTCTACAAGGACATCGCCGAGGAGATCGCGGTCATGGACCCGGACGCGGTGCTGCCGCCGGCGGTGGAGCGGCTGCGGGTGGAGGTCCCGGAGGAGAAGAAGCTCCTGTCGATCTTCACGGACGTCTTCGACTGCTTCTTCCGCTTCCTCGCCGCGAACCTCGCGGCCGAGGGGGTCCTGGCCGAGGACGACTTCTGGCGGACGGTCGCCGAGGTCACCCGCGAGTACCAGGCGTCGGCGCCCGAACTCGCCGACAGGTTCGCGCGGTACGACATGTTCGCGCCCGAGTTCGCGCTGTCCTGCCTGAACCGGCTCCAGCTGCGCGACAACCGGCAGATGGTGGACCTGGCGGACCCGTCGGGCGCCCTCCAGCTGGTCGGAACCCTGGAAAATCCCGTCGCGGGGTTCTGATCCGGGCCGGCGGGCTCCCCCGAGTACGGTCCTCGGGGGAGCCCGCCGGTCATGTCACCCTAGGCTGCGGGCCAGGGCACCTGGGGCGAGCGGTAGTAGGGGATGCCGAGGGCGTCCCAGCGCGGGGCCTGGGCGGCGAGCCGCACCTTGTAGGCGTCCCAGGAGTGGGTGGCGGCCGGCGACCAGCCCAGCTCCGCCACTCCCGGCAGCCTCGGGAAGGCCATGTAGTCGATGTCGGCGTCCGTGACGATCGTCTCGGTCCACAGCGGCGCCTCGACGCCCCTGACGGCCGAGGCGGGGGTGCCGGCCAGGTAGCTGCCCGGGTCCCAGTCGTAGGACCGCCGCACCTCCACCAGTCCGGCCCAGTCCTGGCCCAGCGGGGTGTCCTCGGTGTACTTCATGTCGAGGTACACCCGGTCGGCGGGCGAGAGGATCAGCCCGGTGCCGTTGCGGGCGGCGTTCACGACCTGGGCCTTCTCGTCGGCGCCGGTGTCGTCCAGGCCCCAGTACTGCGCCAGGGCTCCCCGCGCCGGGTGGGCGCCGGTCAGCTGGTGCCAGCCGATCACGGTCTTGCCGTACTTCGCGACGATCGGCTGGACCCGGTCCATGAACGCGACGTAGTCCGCGTGGCCGGTGGAGTGCGCCTCGTCGCCGCCGATGTGGAGGTAGCGACCGGGGGTGAGGGCGGCCAGTTCGCGGATGACGTCGTCCACGAAGTCGTACGTCACCTCCTTGCCGACGCACAGCGAGCTGAAGCCGACCTCCGTGCCGGTGTACAGCGGCGGCGCCGTGCCGTCGCAGTTGAGGCCGGCGTAGGAGGCGAGGGCGGCGTTGGTGTGGCCGGGCATGTCGATCTCGGGGACGACTTCGAGGTAGCGGGAGGCGGCGTACCGGACGATCTCCCGGTACTCGGCCTTGGTGTAGTAGCCGCCCTTGCCGCCGCCGACCTGGGTCGAGCCGCCGTAGCCCGCCAGGCGTGGCCAGGAGTCGATCGCGAGGCGCCAGCCCTGGTCGTCGCTGAGGTGCAGATGCAGCTCGTTGATCTTGTAGAGGGCCAGCTGGTCGATGTAGCGCTCGACCTGGGCCACGGTGAAGAAGTGCCGGGAGACGTCGAGCATCGCGCCCCGGTAGGCGTAGCGCGGGCGGTCGGTGACGGTCCCGCCCGCGACCAGCCACGGGCCGGGCTGCACGGTGTCCTTCTCGACGGCCGCCGGGAGGAGCTGGCGCAGGGTCTGGACGCCGTGGAAGAGGCCGGCGGGCTCGGCTGCGGTGATCGTGACGCCGCCGCGGCCGCTGTCGAGCCGGTAGCCCTCGGCGCCGAACGGGCCGTGGGACAGGACGAGCCGGATACCCGCCGCGCCGTGGGTGGTCACGGGCAGCCGGTAGCCGGTCGACGGGCGCAGCAGGTCCGCGAGGTACTCGGCGACCCGCCGGGCGGCCCCGGAGCCGTCGACGCGGATCGCGGTGGAGCGGGTGATGCGGTACGGCGTGCCGCCGGGGGTGACCGAGGCGGGCGCCGGGACGACCCGGCCGAGCGGGGCCGGCCCGGTCGCGGCGGACGCCGGGGCGGCGCCGGCCGTGAAGGCGCCGGCCGCCGCGACGAGCAGCAGGGACCCTAGGACGCGGCCCATACGGGGGGTTCGGGGAGTCGTTCTGTGGTGCGATCGCACATGCGCTCCCTTCAGCGGGGGTCGAGACCGACCAGGATTGGTCGAGACGGACCAGGATTGGTCGAGACCACTCTCCCGCACTTCCGGTGGAACAATCCCCGGGTGGCGGAAATCATCCAGAAGGACGGCACTTGGGTCTTCGACGGCGCCGCGCTGCGGCTGACTTCCGGGCGGGACAAGAACGTCGGGGTGCTGCGCCGGGCCCTGGGTGAACTGGTCGTCCCGCTGGGCGCGCTGGCGGGGATCTCGTTCGAGCAGGGCCGCAGGCAGGGGCGGCTGAGGCTGCGGCTGCGGGACGGCGCCGATCCGCTGCTGCACGCCACCGGCGGCCGCCTCGCCGAACCCCACGATCCCTATCGGCTGACCGTCGAGCCGGACCGGTACGGGGTCGCCGAGTACCTCACGGACGAGGTGCGCGACGCGCTGCTCCTGGCGGGGGTGCCGGGGACGCCGGTGAGCGGGTACCTGCTGCCCGGGCCGCCGCTGCCGCTGTCGGTCTCCGCCGGGGACGGCACGGCGTCGTTCGACGGGGAGCGGGTGCGCCTGGAGTGGAACTGGAAGACGGAGGACGCCAAGGCCGCCGCGGGTCCGCGCACGCTGGCCCTGGCGGACATCCTCGGCGTGGAGTGGCAGCCGTCCGCCGGGCTTGAGAACGGCCATCTGAGGTTCCGGGTGACCGGCGCGCCGGTCCGGGAACGGGCCAAGTACGACCCGAACGCGGTGGAGCTGTGGGGGTTCCGGCGGGATCCGCTGATGGCGCTGGTCGCGGCGGCGGTGCAGGCCCGGCTGCCGCATCCTTCGGCGGCCGCCGCGGCGGAGGCGTCCCGGGAGCCGGACGCGCCGGCCGGGGACGACCACGACGCGCTGCTGCGCCGGCTGCGCGAGCTGGGTGAACTGCACCGCGCGGGCGTGCTCACCGACGAGGAGTTCACGAGGGCCAAACAGGCGGTCCTCAGACGCTTGTGAGGACCGCCTGCGGATGCCGTGCGCCCTGCCTCCGGCGCACGGCCTTGCCGCTTGCTCCCGCCGGGCCCTACTTGGCCTTGCGGGCCACCGTGAAGTGGTCGATGCGGTCGCCGGTCTCGGCGATGCCCGACACCTTCAGCTTGGCGTACTGGCCGCGCGGGGCGGGCTCGACGTCCACGCGCAGGAAGGAGTAGTTGAGGTAGCGCACCCGGGACCAGGCGACGGTCTCGTTGACCTTGCCGTCCTTGGTGTTGATGAAGGAGGCGACGGAGTCGACCTCGTTCAGGTGGCCCTCGTAGGAGTCCGGGGCGGTGAACGCGTAGAGGCTGCGGCCGGCCGCGCCCGCGGTGACGTAGACGACACCCTCGGTCTCGGAGTAGGCCGTCTCGCCGATCGGGAGCTTCTTGACGACGGTGTTGCCCTTGATGACGTCGGTGCGCTCGTACTGGTGGTTGTGGCCGTTGATGACCAGGTCCACCGTGTACTTCTCGAACAGCGGCACCCACTCCTGTCGCACGCCCCCCTCCGAGGCGTGCGCCGTGGAGGTGCAGTAGGCGCAGTGGTGGAAGAAGACGACGATGAAGTCGATGTCCTTCGAGGCGCGGAACTTCTTGAGCTGCGCCTCGAACCACTTGGTCTGGGTACCACCCGAGATGCCCAGGTTCGCCGGGATCTCGAAGGAGACGTCGTTCGGGTCGAGCGAGATGATCGCCGTGTTGCCGTGGACGAAGGAGTAGACGCCCGGCAGGTGGTTCTTGTCCGGCCCGTTGTCGGGCAGGCTGAAGCGGGCCTCCTCGCCGCCGTAGCCGTTCGGCGAGTACCAGGCCTCCATGTCGTGGTTGCCGTACGACACCATCCACGGCACGGACTTGGCGACCGACTCGGTCTGGGCCAGGAACTGGTCCCACACGCGGGAGTCGAAGCCGGTGTCCGCGCTCTTGCCCTGGCCGGCCGGGTCGGCGTAGGCGATGTCACCGGCGTGCAGGTGGAAGCTCGGGTTCTGGCCGAGGATCAGGCTGTCGTTGGCCAGGCCGTGGTAGCTGACGCCCTGGTCGCCGAAGGCCGTGAAGGTGAACGGCTCCTTGTTGCGGGGGGCGGTGGTGAAGGTGCCTATGGTGCCGGCGAACTTCGGCGAGGCCGGGTCGAAGCCGTCGTGGCCGACGCCGTAGAAGTAGGTGCGGCCGGGCTTGAGGTTGGCCAGCTTGGCGTGCACGTAGTACTGGGTGTGGTCGCCGCTGGCGCCGATGCCGGCCGGGGTGTACAGGGTGCGGATCTCGGCGTCGATCTTCACCGAGAGGTGGGAGGCGTGGGTGCCGATGCGGACGAACGGCTTCTTGACCGCGACCGGGACCTGCCAGGAGATCGTCATCTCCGTGCTGGCGTCGTTGCCGAAGGCCAGGTGGCGGCCGAACGGGGCGACGTAGGCGCCGTCGACGTACTGGGTGGCGGGAGCGGAGGACTGGGTGGGGACGGCGGCCTGGGCGGTGCCGCCCAGGACGAACGAGCCGCCCGTGACGGCGCCGAGGGTCACGGCACCGCCTCTGATCATGGAGCGCCGGGAGAACTTGGCGCGGAGGTACTCGTGCTGCTCGGCCATGCTCATGCGCTCGGCGAGCTCATCGGGTACGCCCATACGAGGAATGTCCATGGCGTCTGAAAATCGTCTCCACAAGCGACGTGGCGCAAGACACAGGATGGACAGGCTGCGAACAGCACCCCATAAGAGATTCAACAGACCGTTGCCCGGAATCGGGCAGGATTCTTGCGAAACCGGCGCCGGTACCCGAGGATCTACCGGGTGCACGACGAACTCGTTGATCATCTGATGCGGTCCTCGCCCCTGAGCCGGGGCGAGGCGCTGCGGGTGATCCAGGACGTGCTCGCCTACTTCGACGAGACGACCGCGGACTTCGTCCGTCGCCGCCACCGCGAGCTCCAGGCGGAAGGCCTGGTCAACGCGGAGATCTTCGACCGGATCGCGGCGGATCTGAAGTACCGGGCGGTCGCCCCGCCGGAGCTCACCCTCCGGCAGCTTCGTCGCATGGTCTACGGATGACTACGGCCTAGGGATACGGAACACCTATACATGTGCGGAATTGTCGGATACATCGGCAGGCGCGACGTCGCCCCCCTCCTCCTCGAAGGTCTGCAGCGGCTGGAATACCGCGGTTACGACTCGGCGGGCATCGTCGTGTCGGCCCCGAAGACGGCCGGTCTGAAGATGGTGAAGGCCAAGGGCCGGGTCCGCGACCTGGAGGCCAAGGTCCCGGCGCGCTTCAAGGGCACCACCGGCATCGCCCACACCCGCTGGGCCACCCACGGCGCCCCGTCCGACGTGAACGCCCACCCGCACATGTCGGCCGACCAGAAGGTCGCCGTCGTCCACAACGGGATCATCGACAACGCCGCCGAGCTGCGCCGCAAGCTGGAGGCGGACGGTGTGGTGTTCCTCTCGGAGACCGACACCGAGGTCCTCACCCACCTGATCGCCCGCTCCCAGGCGGAGACCCTGGAGGAGAAGGTCCGCCAGGCGCTGCACGTGATCGAGGGCACCTACGGCATCGCGGTGATGCACGCCGACTTCCCCGAGCGGATCGTCGTCGCCCGCAACGGCTCCCCGGTGGTCCTCGGCATCGGCGACAAGGAGATGTTCGTCGCCTCCGACATCGCGGCCCTGGTCACCCACACCCGCCAGATAGTGACCCTCGACGACGGCGAGATGGCCACTCTCAAGGCCGACGACTTCCGCACCTACACCACCGAGGGCACCCGGACGACGGCCGAACCGACCACCGTGGAGTGGGAGGCAGAGTCGTACGACATGGGCGGCCACGACACCTACATGCACAAGGAGATCTTCGAGCAGCCCGACGCGGTCGACCGCGTGCTGCGCGGCCGCATCGACGACCGCTTCTCCACCGTGCACCTCGGCGGCCTCAACCTGGACGCCCGCGACGCGCGTGCCGTGCGCCGGGTGAAGATCCTCGGCTGCGGCACCTCGTACCACGCGGGCATGATCGGCGCCCAGATGATCGAGGAGCTGGCCCGCATCCCCGCGGACGCCGAGCCCGCCTCCGAGTTCCGCTACCGCAACCCGGTCGTCGACCCCGACACCCTGTACATCGCGGTCTCCCAGTCCGGTGAGACGTACGACGTGCTCGCCGCCGTCCAGGAGCTGAAGCGCAAGGGCGCGCGGGTGCTGGGCGTGGTGAACGTGGTGGGCTCGGCGATCGCGCGGGAGGCGGACGGCGGCACGTACGTGCACGCGGGCCCGGAGGTCTGCGTGGTCTCGACGAAGTGCTTCACGAACACGACGGTCGCCTTCGCCCTCCTCGCCCTGCACCTCGGCCGCATCCGCGACCTCTCGGTCCGGGACGGCAAGCGGATCATCGACGGCCTGCGCAAGCTGCCGGCCCAGATCTCGGAGATCCTCGCCCAGGAGGCGGAGATCGAGAAGATGGCCGCGGAGTACGCCGAGGCCCGCTCGATGCTCTTCATCGGCCGCGTCCGGGGCTATCCGGTGGCCCGGGAGGCCTCCCTGAAGCTCAAGGAGGTCTCCTACATCCACGCGGAGGCGTACCCGGCGTCCGAGCTCAAGCACGGGCCGCTGGCCCTCATCGAGCCGGCCCTCCCCACGGTGGCGATCGTCCCCGACGACGACCTCCTGGAGAAGAACCGCGCGGCCCTGGAGGAGATCAAGGCCCGCAGCGGCAAGATCCTCGCGGTGGCCCACCAGGAGCAGGAGAAGGCCGACCGCACGATCGTCGTCCCCAAGAACGAGGACGAACTCGACCCGATCCTGATGGGCATCCCGCTCCAGCTCCTCGCGTACCACACGGCGAAGGCCCTGGGCCGCGACATCGACAAGCCCAGGAACCTCGCCAAGTCGGTGACGGTGGAGTAGGGGTCATCCGGTCGCGCGGACTGTGCGGGGCGACGAACCCGAACGGACCCCCGCGTGTGCCGAATGCCACGCAGGGGTCCGCTCATTGGATCGCCGGGGACGCCCAACTCCCCGGCGTCGGCTGCCATATCAGCCGTGGGCCGTCACCCCCCGACCGGCAGCCCGCCCCGGCAGCACCGTCGGCCAGTGCGCGAGCGCGGCCGTCGCGGCGTACCAGGCCACCGCCCCCGCCGCCACCGCAACCCAGCCGCCGACCTTGGTCAGTGACGAGCTGTCGGCGAACTGGGCGACGGCGAGCAGGAGCATCGCCAGGAACAGCAGACCGTGCATGCCCTGTCCGAGCTGGTCGCCGCCCGCGAGGGTCAACGACAGGGCCACGAGGGCGAAGAGGAGCAGGAAGAGCCCGGCGCCGTTGGCCGAGGTGTGGCCACCGGACGAGACGGCCCAGGTGAACCAGAGGGCGCCGAGGGCCACATAGCCCGTGCCGCTCGCTGCGTCACGGTCACGGAAGGCCAGCAGGCCGACGAGGAAGAGGGCGACTCCGCCCACGTAGTGGGCGATTGACACGGCGTCGGAGGTGGTGACGCCGTCGATGACACCGGTGGTACCGAGTCCGAACGCCAACAGGGTGATTCCCAGGGCGAGTCGGCCGGCCACGGTGGTGGTTCCGCTTCCCGCAGAGACGTCGTTGTCCACGGCGGGCTCCCTTCATGCTTTGTGCAGTTGTGCGCGGTGACCGATATATGCCCTTCACAAGGGCACAAACACCTCTGCACGCCAGGAATTTCAGGCATCGCACGAAGAGAGCCGGACCGTTCCCACGGCACATCTCACCTGGGAGAACGTGGAGTTACGGAATGACAACGACAGGCCGCTTGGCCCGCTTGGCGAGCCGCCCGGCGACGGAGCCGAAGATCCGCCCGACGAGCCCGTGGGTCGACCCCACGACGATCGCGTCGGCCTCGTACTCCCGCCCCACCTCTTCGAGTTCGTGGCAGATGTCACCGCCGCGCTCGACGAGGATCCAGGGCACTTCGGCCAGGTAGTCCGCGCAGGCGAGTTCGAGACCGAGCACCTCGGTGCGGTGGTCCGGGACGTCGACGAAGACGGGTGGCTCGCAGCCGGCCCACACGGTGGTCGGCAGTCGGTTGGCGACGTGGACGATGATCAGCCCTGCGCGGGAGCGGTGTGCCATCCCGATCGCATAGGCGAGGGCGCGCTCACTGGAGGTGGAACCGTCGAAGCCGACGACCACTCCGTGCTTGAAGGCGGGATCGCAGGAAGGGCGTGACTCTTCCGCCGCCAGCGCATCGGCCGCCGTGGGGTCGGCGACCGGCCGCTTGCGGTCCGCTGGATCGAAGAATTCGTGACCGGCCATGGCTGTCTCGGCGTTGTGATCCTTGTGTGGGAGGGACGGTGTGCGGCGAGCTCGTGTCCGGGAAACATCTTCCCAACCCCATACCCCCAAGGGTACGGCGGCACGCCTCCTCAGCCCAGATCCCGCGCACTCTCCGTAGGGGACCTTCCCCGGAGTCGGTTAGGGGTTCCAGGGAGCATGCACGAGCCGCGCCCGTAACGCAATGGTTGCTGCCCCGTACAGGCGGTTTGCACAGGATTCGGACAGCACCGGGGCCCACGCACGGTGACCGACCGCTCGAACGCGCGTTGATCCCGGTACGAGTGCGTCATGAGGGAGTACCACCATGTCCGGACCGCGCCGCACCACCCCCGCCCCGCACCGCGCCCCCACCTCGCGCCGCGCCCCCGCCCCGCGCCGTACCGCCGACCCGCGCCGCACCCCCGCCCCGCACCGCGCCCCCGACCAGCACCGTGCTCCGGACAGCGCCGGCGACGTGGTCCGCTGGGCCGCGTTCTCCTGCGTGCTCGTGCCCGTGGTGCTGCTCTGGTACGGCAGCTCGGCGGTCGGCGCGGCCGGCACCGCCCTCGGCCTCGCCGCCGTCACCGCCGCGTGCCGCTTCCTGCTGCGCCGCTCGGAACTCGGTGCGAGGCTCGACGCGGAGCGCGGGACGGCCCCCCGGGGAGGCGGACGTCACACCCGCAGCACTACACCGGTCGACTGACCGGTTTCCGCGCACGCCAACGCTTGTTTTCAGCCAACTTGGCGGACCTGTGCAAGAGGGGCACCAACCACCCCCCAACCCCCGTTCCACCTGCACGGAAAGGGTCCGCAGGCCCCTCCGCACCCTACGCGGTTTGGCCACTGCGACGAGGCGCACTTCCCTGCACGGCCCGTGAGTGCAACCCTTCGTGATCGAATGCTTCACGCCAAGTTGTCATGTCGACAATCGACGGCGTGTCGAACTGGTCAACGCAACACCGCGGAAACCAGTAGATTCGATCTTGACGTCTTACGGCGGGGGACTCGTGCAGGACCGAGGGGAAACGTGCAGGAGCGACACAACCGAGGAGCCGCGACCACCGAGGGGGGCTTAGCAGGATGAGCCACGACTCCACTGCCGCGCCGGAAACCGCGGCCCGGAAACTGTCCGGGCGACGCCGCAAGGAGATCGTCGCGGTGCTGCTGTTCAGCGGCGGCCCCATCTTCGAGAGTTCCATACCGCTGTCGGTGTTCGGGATAGACCGCCAGGACGCCGGCGTACCGCGCTACCGACTACTGGTGTGCGGTGGCGAGGAAGGCCCGCTGCGGACCACAGGGGGCCTGGAACTCACCGCGCCGCATGGCCTGGAAGCGATCTCACGCGCCGGCACGGTCGTCGTACCGGCCTGGCGCTCGATCACCGCGCCGCCACCGGAGGAGGCACTGGACGCGCTGCGGCGCGCCCATGAAGAGGGGGCCCGCATCGTCGGGCTGTGCACGGGCGCGTTCGTGCTGGCCGCCGCAGGCCTGCTGGACGGCCGCCCGGCCACCACCCACTGGATGTACGCGCCGACGCTGGCCAAGCGCTATCCGTCGGTGCACGTCGACCCACGGGAACTCTTCGTGGACGACGGCGACGTCCTCACGTCCGCCGGTACGGCGGCCGGAATCGATCTCTGTCTCCACATCGTGCGGACGGACCACGGCAACGAGGCGGCCGGCGCGCTCGCCCGCCGCCTGGTGGTCCCGCCGCGCCGCTCGGGCGGTCAGGAGCGCTACCTCGATCGATCTTTACCAGAGGAGATCGGCGCCGACCCGCTCGCCGAGGTCGTCGCCTGGGCGCTGGAGCACCTCCACGAGCAGTTCGACGTGGAGACGCTGGCGGCTCGCGCGTACATGAGCCGCCGCACCTTCGACCGCCGCTTCCGTTCCCTGACCGGGTCGGCGCCGCTCCAGTGGCTGATCACGCAACGGGTCCTCCAGGCGCAGCGCCTCCTGGAGACGTCGGACTACTCGGTGGACGAGGTGGCGGGCCGCTGCGGCTTCCGCTCCCCCGTCGCCCTGCGTGGTCACTTCCGCCGCCAGCTGGGCTCGTCCCCGGCGGCGTACCGGGCCGCGTACCGGGCACGCCGTCCGCAGTCCGAGCGCCCCGAGGCCCCGGAACCGTCCCCGCTGCCGCCCACGGGCCCGCTTCCGGTCCAGTACCCCGAGGGCGTACTGCCGATGCAGACCCGCAGGACGGCAGCGGTGGGCCTGTCCCCCAGCCTCCCGGGCCCCCGCACGGGCAGCTGACCCACCCCGGCCCACCCGAGACCCTCGGGTGGGCCGGAGCCCACCATGCCGCGAGGCAGGCCACGACGTGACGCCCCCTGTGACGACGAGGACGCGCGGCCCTCTCTCAGCCCGTCCGGCGTTTGAGGACAACGCCACAGCGGCAGCCACAGCGCCCGAGGACAACGGCGATCATCCACCCTCCAGCCGACCGGCACCCGATGACGACCACGCTCAGCCACCCACCCAGCCCGTCCGGCGTTCGAGGACGAGGCCGTAGGCCGATGATGCGGGGGTACGGGGGCGGCAGCCCCCGGAGACGTCGGCGTCGTACCGGGGGGCACCCAAACGCCGACGTCAGCTTTAGGGTGGTCGCATGAACGATCGCATGGTGTGGATCGACTGCGAGATGACCGGCCTCTCGCTGTCCGACGACGCGCTCATCGAGGTGGCCGCACTGGTCACCGACTCCGAGCTGAACGTGCTCGGCGAGGGCGTGGACATCGTCATCCGTCCGCCGGCCAAGGCACTGGAGACGATGCCGGAGGTGGTGCGGCAGATGCACACCACGTCCGGCCTGCTCGACGAGCTGGCCGGCGGCACGACGCTCGCCGAGGCCGAGGAGCAGGTCCTGGCCTATGTACGGGAGCACGTGAAGGAGCCCGGCAAGGCCCCGCTGTGCGGAAACTCCGTCGGCACCGACCGCGGCTTCCTGGCCCGGGACATGGCGGCCCTGGAGGGATACCTCCACTACCGGATCGTCGACGTGTCCAGCGTCAAGGAGCTGGCCCGGCGCTGGTACCCGCGGGCTTACTTCAACAGCCCGGAGAAGAACGGCAACCACCGCGCCCTCGCCGACATCCGCGAGTCCATCGCCGAACTGCGCTACTACCGCGAGGCCATCTTCGTACCGCAGCCCGGCCCGGACTCGGACACCGCGCGGACGATCGCGGCCAAGCACGTCCTGCCTGCGGAATAGGCCGCGGGGAGGCCTCCGGGAGGCCCCGGCAGCGGCTCCCGGAAAGCCGTGCGCGAGCACCCCTTCGGACCCTGTACACTTTTTCTCGGCCGGTCGGAGAAACCACAAAGTCACCGCCGGTCGTGGTGGGTGTAGCTCAGCTGGTAGAGCACCTGGTTGTGGTCCAGGATGTCGCGGGTTCGAGTCCCGTCACTCACCCTTGGATGAAAGGCCGCCGGCCCGCGGAAACGCGGGCCGGCGGCCTTTCTGTCACCTGCTCCCCCGCCCGCGCCGGTGTCCCGGAGGTCGAGGTACGCAACGATGCCCCGTCGGCCGGTGTGGTCGACGGGGCATCGCGGTCATGTCGTCGGTGGGCGTCAGCCGATGTAGCCGGCCACGTCCGCGAGCACGTTGGTGGTGCTGCTCGTGTAGAAGTCCACCTTGCCGTCGGAGCCGACGGGCACCATGACCTGGTTGGCGATCGTCTTCCCGGACGCCCAGTTCAGGTTGGAGGCCGTCGGACGGCTGCCGCCGTCGGCCCAGGCACTGAGGTATCCACTGCCCGTGGTGCCGGTGACGGTGACGGTCAGCACGACCGCCTTGACGCCGGTGGACGGGATGCCGTCGCGCCCCGAGATCTGCAGGGCCAGCGTCTTGCCGGAGCCCAGCGCCGTCGTCTGACGGGTGTCCAGCAGGCGCAGCGGGGTGACCGTGTCGAAGGCCGAGCCGCTGGTGGAGAAGTAGCCGGAGACGTCGGCGATCACGTGGCTGGTGCCGTGGACATAGATGCTGACGTTGCCGTCGCTGCCGATCGGCACGACCACCAGGTTGGGGATGGTGGTCCCGGTGGCCGACCAGTTGACGTTGGACGCGGTCGGGCGGGTGGCGCCTTCGGGGTAGGCCTCCAGGTAACCGCCGCCGACGGTCTGGGTGGCCGTCAGGTTGAGCACCACGGAGGAGGCGGCGGTGGGCACGCCCCCATGGCCGCGGACCTTGAGGCTGATCACCGCGTTGGAGATCTTGCTGGTGGTGGAGATGCCGACCTTGGAGCGGGTGTCCAGCAGGCGGGCCGGGGCCAGCGCCGTGTACTTCGAGCCGGTGGTGCCGCTGGTGTAGTAGCCCTGGACATCGGCGATCAGGTGGGTGGTGCTGCTCGTGTAGAGGTCCACCACGCCGTCGCCTGCCACCTTGACGGTCGCCGAGGCGGCGACGGTCTGGCTCGCGCCGGTCCAGTTGAGGTTGCTGGTCGACGGCTTGCTGGTGCCGTCGGCCCAGGCGATCACCGAACCCGCGCCGGTGGTGCCGGTGACCGTGAGGTTGAGCACGACAGCGGTCACGCCGCTGCTGGGGATCCCGCCGGCTCCCTCGATCTTGACCGGGGCGGTGCCGCCCGCGACCAGGGGCTTCGTGGCCGGGATGGAACTGAGGCCCCAGCCGGTGCCGTTGCGGGTGTCCAGCAGGCGCTTGGGGCTGCTGAGCGGGTGGAACGTGGAGGCGCCCGTGGCGGCCGTACCCTTGGCCGCGCACAGTGCGGCGGTCAGGCCGGCCTCCTTGGGCGAGCCCAGGCCGGTCACCTCGTCGTAGCCGGCCGCCGCCGTGTAGCCGGTGGCGTATACGGAGTTGTTGCCGCTGGTGACGTCCCAGAAGTTCGTCGGGTAGCTGCTCCGTGCGGCCTTGTAGAGGGCGTTGTTGAGGAAACCGACCGGGCCGTTGGTCTGGCAGGCCGTGCCGGCGTTGGCCTGGACGATCGCGGCGGCCCAGGTCGGGGCCGCCCCGCTGGTGCCGCCGACGAGGCCGGGGACGGGGCTGGAGGACTGGCTGTCGTCCTGGTAGTAGACCGGATACCCGTCGGCCGGGTCCGCCAGAGCGGAGACGTCCGGAACGGCACGCTTGGTGGTGGTGGCGACACCGCCCTGGTAGACGACGGGAGCCCAGCGCGAGGAGACGCCGCCACCGGTGCCGCCGGAGGCGTTGCCCCACGTCGTCTGGGTCGTGGTGCTGCCCGAGGTGGTCATCGTGGTGCCGCCGACCCCGGTGACGTAGGGCTGGCTCGCGGGGTCGTCGACGGCCTTGGCCGTGGAGCCGGTCGCGCGGTAGCAGTCGCTGGAACCGTCGTCGCCCGAGGCGGCGACGACGCTCTGGCCCTGCGCGGCGGCCTCCGCGAAGACGGTGTTCTCGGCGTTCGCGGTCGCGCTGCTCTCGACCGCCTCGCATTCACCCCAGCTGGTGGAGATGACCTGCGCCTGGTCGTCGGTGACCATCCGCTGGTAGACGTCGAGCACGTTCTGGTCGGTCGCGGACGCGGCGTCCGGTCCCTGGTAGTCGATGACGGCGGCGCCGGGCACCAGGCCTATCAGGTCCTCGATGTCGAGCGCGGACTCCACGCCGACCGATCCGTCGGTGGCCGGCGCACCCGCCCCTGCCGTCGTGTCGACGTACACGTGGGACACCGAGGTGCTGGTACCGACGCAGGACTGGTACGCGGCGATGCTGCCGTCGTCGACGTTCTCCAGCTCGAACACGGCCACGGTCTGCCCGGCGCCGGCGGTGGCGGAGCTGGTCATCCCGTAGGCGCCGGCCAGCTTGCCGGGGCTGTAGTAGTCGGTGCCGTCGGTCAGGCCCGACCCGGTGAAGTCGGCGCAGAGTGCCGGGGTGTACGTGTGCGGTGTCACCGTGCGCGAACCGCGTCCGGAGACGGCGGCCGCAGAACCGTTCCTGCTCGCGCGACGCACCGCGGAGTGGTGGCTGCTGACGGTGTTGATGCTGCTCAGGCCGACGATCCCGGTCACCGCGGACGCCACGTCCGCGGGCAGCGAGGGGGCCGAGGTGTTGAGGTAGTCGGTGGTGCCGTCCTTGAGCCGGACGTTGCGAAAGCCGGTGCCGAAGGCGTGGGAGGCCTGCGCGGCGGTGGCGGTGACCGGGATGGACAGGCCGTCCGGGCTGACCTTGCCGGGAGAGAGACCGGCTGCCTTCAACGCCCGTGAGACTCCCGCGATGGTGGCCCGCGTAGGACCGAAGACCGCGGCGAACTGGCCCTTGGCCAGGTAACGGTGGTACTGGGCGTTCCCCGGTGTGGACACCGCGGTGACGAAGTCCGCCAGCGCCTGCGGGTCACGCGGAGCCAGGTTTACGCTGAGGTGCAGCCTGGTCCCCGAAGCGGTCGCGCCGGTCATCGTCGCACCGGCCGGGACCCGCGGGGCCGCCCCTATTCGCTTGGGTGCGCCCGATCCGGCCGTTCCCCCCTGGCCGACCGCTCCAACGGCGGTCCCGGTGGCTGCGATGAGGGCGACGGCGACGGTGGAGGCCGCGGCGATCGCCCTGGCCCGTCTGCCTGTCTTGGCGGCCGCGCGCCCGGGACGTCCCGGCGCGGCGTGGGCCTTCTTGGCCATGCAGAAATCTCCTATGAACTGACACACCGTCACGTCCATGACCGTGACGGTGGTCGAAGCGTCACTCGGGCCGACAAGTGCATCCACGTCGCGAGGCGCGCAGGAGCTATCCCTCTTAGCCAAAGTGTGCGCATTTCTTATCAGATCACGACCGTTACTGTCCCTGTTCATGCGTGAACCATGAACGGATCTTTACGCCACCGCGGCAGGACAAGCCTGTGCGCCACATCGTCGATGCGTCGACCGCGCGGCCGCGGGACACCGCCGGCCGTTCGGCGTCACCCCTGAACGACTGGGGTGGAACCCCGGTGCGAGAGCGCCGGGGTTCCTGGTCTCGTGTGCACATGCCGGGTCAGGACACCCACACACGAGAGGCCCAGCCATGACCGTCCCCCTTCCTCTTCCCGTGGTCTTCATCCACGGACTCTGGCTGCACAGCACCTCCTGGCAGCCGTGGATCGACCTGTTCCGTGCCGAGGGCTACGACCCGTCCGCACCCGGGTGGCCCGGCGACCCCGACACCGTCGCGGAGGCGCGCCAGAACCCCGAGAGCATCGCCGACCACGGCATCGACGACGTCGTCGCCCACTACGCGGCGCTGCTCGAGACGCTGCCCGTGCGGCCCGTCCTGATCGGCCACTCGTTCGGCGGGATGATCGCGCAGAAGCTGCTCGGCCAGGACCGCGCCGCCGCGGCGGTCGCGATCGACGCCGCGCAGATCAAGGGCGTACTGCCGCTGCCGCTGTCCGCGCTGAAGGCGACGCTGCCGGTCTTCAGGAACCCGGCCAACAGGCACCGGTCGGTCTCGCTGAGCGCGGAGCAGTTCCGGTTCGCCTTCGGCAACGCCGTCGCGGAGGAGGAGTCGGCGGCCCTGTACGAGCGCTGGACCATCCCCGCGCCGGGCAAGCCGCTGTACGAGGCCGCCGCCGCCAACTTCAACCCGCATTCGCCGGCGAAGGTCGACACGGACAACAGCGGGCGCGGCCCGCTGCTGCTCGTCTCGGGCGGCAAGGACCACACGGTGCCAGAGGTCGTCACCCGGGCCACCCTCAAGCAGTACCGGCACTCCGAGGCGGTCACCGACATCATCAACTTCCCCGACCGCGGGCACTCGCTGACGATCGACGGCGGCTGGCGCGAGGTCGCGGACACCGTTCTCACCTGGCTGCGGCAGCAGAACCTGGGGGCCGGGCGATGAACTCCCGTGCCGGGGCCCCCGGAACGTCCGGCGGCGACGCGGGCCCGGCCGGGCGGACCGTCGTGGTCACCGGCGCCGGGCGCGGCATCGGGCTGGCCGTCGTCGAGGCCTTCCTCGCGGCCGGTTCCCGCGTCGTCGCGGGTTCCAGGGAACGCACCGATGCCCTCGAGGAGCACGTGAAGCGCGGGGCCGAGCTCACCGTCGTGGAGGTCGACCTCGCGACGCCCGACGGCCCGGCCGCACTGGTCGCCGAGGCGGTGGCCGTCCATGGCGGTGTCGACGTGCTGGTGAACAACGTCGGTGCGGTGCGGCCGCGGGTGGACGGTTTCCTGGGCGTGACGGACGAGGACTGGGAGTGGACGTTCACGGTCAACTTCATGGCCGCCGTCCGCGCCACCCGGGCCGCCCTGCCGCACCTGCTCGCCGCCGGCGCGGGGCGGATCGTCACCGTCTCCTCGGTCAACGCCCGGCTGCCGGACCCGCTGGTCATCGACTACGGGGCGGCGAAGGCAGCGCTGACCAACTTCTGCAAGGCCCTGTCCAAGGAGGTGGGACCCCGCGGTGTGCTGGTGAACACCGTCGGTCCCGGACCGGTGGAGACGGCACTGTGGCAAGGCGCCGGCGGCGTCGCCGACACGGTCGGCCGGTCCCGGGGCGTCGACCCCCGGGAGGTGGCCCGCGGCGCGGCCGGCCAGTCGGTGACCGGCCGCTTCACCCGGCCGTCGGAGGTCGCCGACCTCGTGGTCTACCTCGCCGGTCCCCGCGCGGCGAACATCACCGGCGCCGACTTCGTCATCGACGGCGGCCTCGTCGAATCCCTCTGACCCGCCGTCACGGCGCGACGTCCGTCCCACCGCCCCCGTTTCCGCCGAACCCACGAAGGGAAACCGACATGCCGTACATCACCGTCGGCCAGGAGAACTCCGCCGGCATCGAGCTGTACTACGAGGACCACGGGAGCGGGCAGCCCGTCGTGCTGATCCACGGCTATCCGCTGGACGGCCACTCCTGGGAGAAGCAGCTCCCGGCCCTGCTCGACGCGGGCCACCGGGTCGTCACGTACGACCGGCGCGGCTTCGGCCGGTCCTCGCAGCCGACGACGGGTTACGACTACGACACCTTCGCCGCCGATCTCGACGCGGTGCTGACCGAGCTGGACCTCACCGACGCGGTACTCGTCGGCTTCTCCATGGGCACCGGGGAAGTCGGCCGTTACCTGGGGACGTACGGATCGCAGCGCGTGGCCAAGGCCGCCTTCCTGGCTTCCCTCGAACCGTTCCTGCTCAAGACCGACGACAACCCGGACGGCGTCGACCGGTCCGTCTTCGACGGCATCCTGGAGGCGGTCACGAAGGACCGCTACGCCTACTTCACCAGCTTCTACGAGGCGTTCTACAACCTCGACGAGACGCTCGGCAGCCGGATCGGCGAAGAGGCGGTGCGGGCGAGCTGGAACGTGGCGGCGAGCGCCTCGGCGTACGCGTCGGTGGCCTGCGTGCCCACCTGGCTCACCGACTTCCGCGCCGACGTCGCCAGGATCGACGTACCGGCGCTGATCCTGCACGGCACCGCCGACCGGATCCTGCCGGTCGACGCCACCGGGCGGCCGTTCCACGCGCTGCTGCCCTCGGCCGAGTACGTCGAGATCGAGGGGGCCCCGCACGGCCTGCTGTGGACCCACGCCGACGAGGTCAACGCCGCGCTGCTGGCCTTCCTGGCCAAGTAGCCGACGGGTGCGGAATTCGACCCGCCGGCGCGGTCGACGCCGGCGGGAGGCAGACGTGAGGAGGCGGCGATGACGGGATCCGGAGCGTCGAGGATGACGGATCACGACGGCGTCCCGCTCGTCCACGGCGGGCCCCGGGTCAACGGGGTCGATCTGCACTGTGCGACGGGCGGCAGCGGCGACCCGGTCGTCCTGATCCACGGGGTGCCGAAGACGATGTTCTTCTGGCGCCACGTCATCCCGCTGCTCACCCCGCACCACACGGTCGTCGCGGTGGACCTGCGGGGGTTCGGCGGCTCCGGACGTCCGGTGTCCGGGTACGACACGCGGACGCTGGCCGCCGACGTCGCCGCGCTGATGGCGGCACTGGGACACGACCGGTACCGGGTGGTGGGCGAGGACTGGGGTGCGGCCGTCGCCTACGCCGTGGCGGCCTTCCACCGCCCGGAGGTCGTCCAACTCGTCTTCCAGGAGACCCGACTGCCCGGCCTGCCGGTTCCCCGCCTCGGGGCGCTCGCCGCCGAGGATCCCCGCACCGGCTGGCACCGCTCGCTGTTCGGCCTCCCGCACTACCCCGAACTGCTCATCGCCGGCCGTGAGCGTGCCTTCTGGACGTACTTCATGCGGCGGATCATGTGGGACCCGAGCGCGTACACGGACGCCGACGAGGACGAATACACCCGAGGACTCGAAGAACCCGGCGGCAACCACGCGGTGTTCGAGCTGTACCGGGCGACCGGGACCGACGCCGACCAGAACCGGCCGCAGTTCGCGGTCCCGCTGGAGTGCCCGGTGCTGGCCGTCGGAGGCCGCGCCTACCTCGCCGCGGAGCCCGGGGAGCAGATGGCCCAGGTCGCGGTGGACGTCACACCCGTCGTGATCGAGCAGGCGGGGCACAACATCCCGTTGGAGGCACCCGCCGAACTCGCGCGCCGGTACCTCGACTTCTTCGCGTCCGCGCGGACATGACGGCTCAGCTCCCGCCCGCCGGGTCCGGTTCGCCGATCCGGCGGGGGATCTGCCTCCGGGAGGTGATGCCGAGCTTGCGGAACACCTTGTTCAGATGGAACTCGACGGTCGAGGGGGTGACGAACAACCGTGTCGCGATCTCCCCGTTGGTCAGCCCCGTGGCGGCCATGGCGGCCACCTGCCGCTCCCGCGGGGTGAGGTCGAACCTGGTCTCCTCGGTCCGCCTGCGGGCCGTCTCGCCGGTGGCCAGCAGCTCGGTCCGGGCCCGCTCGGCGTAGGGCGCCGCGCCGAAGGCGCCGAAGCTCTCGTACGCGGCGCGCAGCTGCCTCCGGGCATCGAAGCGCCGCTTGCGGCGGCGGAGCCACTCGCCGAACAGCAGCCGGGCGCGGGCCCGTTCCAGGGCCAGCGGACCCTGCCCCAGCAGTTCGACCGCCTCCTGGTAGAGCTTCTCGGCGTCGTCGCCCCGGGCCGCCAGTGCCCGGCCGAGGGCCAGGGTGCCCAGGGCCCACGGGGTACCGGCCAGCGGCGCCCGTTCCTCCAGCCGGCGCAGGGCCCGCGCCACGCCGTCCCGGTCACCGGTGCGGACACCGGCCTCGACGAGCAGCGGCAGGACCAGGTTGCCGCAGGTCGGCGGGTCCTGCTCGAAGACCGCCGACGCGTGCTGCAGCGCCTGCCGGTAGTGGCCCTGCCCCAGCTCGAACAGGGTCAGCGCGTGCTGCGCCATCAGCTGGAGCACACCGTGGCCCATGCTCCGCATCCCCGCGGTCCGCCGCACCGCCGCCCGCAGCTCGGCCTCCCGGCCGGTCAGGGCGAGCAGGTGGAGCCTGTTGATGTCCCCGCCGCCGGGGAAACCGGTGACAGCCGCGATGTCGTCGGACTCGGCGTAGCGGGCCTCCGCCGCCGTGAACCGTCCGTCCAGGAGGTCGTAGCGCGCCTCGACGAGCAGGGTGATGCTCAGTGCGTACAACGCGCCGGCGTCGCGGTCCGCCGCCGCCAGCCGGCCGGCGAGTTCCCGCCCGGCCCGGACGTCCCACAGATCGTCGCAGGCCATCGACAGCATCACCGCGAACGGACTGTGCGCGCCCTCGATCCCACGTCCGCCCAGCAGCCCGTCCAGCGCGGCACGCAGCACGGGCGCGCCGTGCTCGTACCCCTCGGCCACGCGCCGCGCCAGGCCCTCCATGAGCAGGTCCCGGCCGCCCGCCGCGGAGTCCGGTTCACGGCGCGCGGCGACGACGGCCGCCCCGACCTCGGCCGGCGTCGTGCCCCGTACGGCGTCGTGGGCGACCAGCGCGGCGTGCAGTGCCTCACAGAGCAACTCCGAGGTCAGCCGCGGGTCCCGCGCTCCGAGCCGCGTCACGGCGTCCATCAGCATCGCCGGGACGTCGGCGACGGCGAGCCGGAACATCTGCGTGGTCGCGCGCATCCGCAGCTCGCGGGTGCGCATCACCGGGTCCCGGATGTCGGCGCCCGCCCGTTCCAGCGCGGCCCCTGCCGCCGGTGCGTCGCCGGACATCAGATGGGCCTGCGCCGCGTCCAGCAGCCGCTCGGCCCGTCGGTCCGGGTCGCCGGTGAAATCGGCGGCGCGCGACAGGAACAGGGCCTGCTGGGAGTGGCCGCCGCGGGAGCGGGCTCGCTCGGAGGCGGCCTCCAGGTCGTCGGCGACGCCGTCGGCCACGCCCTCGGCGGCCTCGGCCCGGTGCCAGGCGCGGCGGTCGGCGTCCGTCACGGGGTCGCAGGCGGCGGCCAGTGCGGCGTGTGCGCGGCGGCGCTCGCCGGGTTCGGCGGCGGCGTAGACGGTCGAGCGGATCAGGGGATGCCGGAAGTCCGACGGCGTGTCCGGGGCGAGGATTCCCGCGGCGACCGCCGGCTCGACGGCACGGGCCGCGAGGCCCAGCCGCCCGGCGGCCCGCCACACCGTTCCCGTGTCGTCCGAGGGGGCCGCCGCGAGCAGCAGCAACAGGGCTCCGGTGGCCGGCGGCAGGGAGCGGACCAGGCGCCGGAAGTGTTCCTCCAGCAGCCGGCCCACCGGCAGCGGATCCGGCAACGGGGCGACGCCGGAGAGCTGTTCGGCGGCGAGGGTGCCGGCCAGTTCCAGCAGCGCGAGCGGATTGCCGCCCGCACCGGCGACGATCCGTTCGGCCACCGCCGGGTCCACCCACCGGTCGCCGATGGCGAGCAGGGCCTTGGCCTCCGGCTCCGGCAGACCGGTCACGGTGTGCACGCTGAGCGCGTCGAACAGGGCGTGGTCATCGAGCCCGTCGCGGACGGCGATGATCAGGCCCAGGGAGTCGGCGTGCAGCCGGCGGGCGGTGAACGCCAGCGCGTCGGCCGACTCCCGGTCCAGCCACTGCGCGTCGTCGAGCAGAATCAGCAGCGGCTGCTCGGCTGCGGCCTCGGACAGCAATGACAGCGTCGCCTGCCCGACCAGGCAGCGGTCCGCGGACGGTCCCGAGACGAGGCCGAGCGCCGCCTCCAGCGCGGCCCGCTGGGGTCCGGGCAGCAGGCCCGTCCGGTTCAGGAACGGCCGCAACAGCCGGTACAGGGCGCCGAAGCCGAGACCGGTCTCCGGCTCGACCGCGGTCAGCCGGACCACGCGGAGTTCCGCGGCCCGGGCCGCGGCGTACCCGAGGAGCCGGGTCTTGCCGATCCCAGGTTCGCCGGTCAGGACCAGAGCTCCGCCGAGGCCGTCGCGCACCGTGTCGAGCAGTCGCCCGATGGCCTCGCGTTCGGGGTGGCGGCCCACCAGCGGCGGCTCGGACGCCGGCTGGACGCCGTTCCACCCCATGGGACCGCTCCCCTCTTGCCGATGTCCTGACATGGGGAACGCTAGGAACGCCGCGCCGCCGGAAGCGAGCGTCATGTGACGGTGGTCAGCGCAGTGCGCCGACCACCGTCCGCAGCTCGGCGCGGGAGGACACGCCGAGCTTGGGGAAGATCCGGTGGAGGTGCGAGCTGACGGTGCGGTGTGAGAGGTAGAGCCGCTGGCCTATCTCGCGGTTGGTCAGCCCGTCCGCGGCGAGCCGGACGATCTGCAGTTCGTGGGCGGTCAGCTGGTCCCGGGCGTCCGGGGCCCGGCGGCGGCTGGTCTCGCCGGCCGCGCGCAGTTCCTGGCGGGCCCGCTCGCCCCAGGGGATCGCGCCGAGCGCGTCGAACATGTCGCGGGCGGCACGGAGGTGGTCGCGGGACTCGACCCTGCGCCGCCGGCGCCGCAGCCATTCGCCGTGGGCCAGGTGGGTACGGGCCCTGATCAGCGGCCACGCGCCGAGGTCGGCGCCCAGCGCGTCCGCGAAGAGCGGGTCGGCGTCCTCGTCGGCGGCCAGCAGCGCCCGGACCAGACGGAGTTCGGCGTGCAGCACCGGGGCGGGGGTCACCTTGGCGACCTCCTCCAGCTCCGTCACGGCCGGGATTACGTCCGTCGCCCGCCCGCAGTGCGTCGCCGCGTCGACGAGGTCGCCCACGGCCGTCAGCCGCAGGGCGATCTGGAACGCGGGGTCCGCCGGATCGTGCAGCCTGCGGAAATGGCCGAAGGCCTCCTCGAACCGGCCCGCGCCCAACGCGGCCAGCCCGCGTGCCGTGGTCGCGGTGGCCAGCACCGGGCGGGCCCCGGCCGGCAGCCCGATCCGCTCCGCCTCCTCGGCCAGCCCCAGGGCGGTGTCGGTCTCACCGCGCAGCGCGGCCAGCTTGGCCGCGGTGGCCGTCATCAACGCGTACATCATCGTCTGGCTGGTCTCGCGCGCCAGCCTTCGCGACTCCGCGGTCGCGGCGATCGCCGCGCCGAGATCGCCGACCACGAGAGCGCTCCACGCGTCCGCGCCGACCGTCCGGGCCAGCAGCCCCAGGCGTCCCTGGGCACGCAGCGGTGCGCCGCCGGCCGCCGAGAACGCCCGCGCCAGGTGGAAGCCGCCGACGAGAAGCGAGGCGGTGCTGAGCATGCGGTAGGCGCGGCCGTCGTCGCCCTCCTTGGGGGCGGCGCGCCGGGCACGGTCCAGGACGTAGGCGCCGCGGTCGACCGGCGCGGCGTAGGCGCAGATGGCCAGGCGCCACGGGTCGAGTTCGTCGAGCTCCAGCCGCTCCACGGCCTGCAGAACCGTGCGGCGGACCGCGGGGCCAGGATCGGTCCAGAAGCACAACTGTGCGGCGCTCCACAGGATCCGCAGTGCCAGCGCACGGTCCTCCGCGGCCATCTCCGCGGCGAGTGCCGTCAGCGAGTTGGCGCCGGAGGAGTGGCTGAGCAGTCCCTCGTCGAAGCTGCCGCGGAGCCAGACGACCGTGGCGTGCTGCCGTCGCGACAGCGGCCCGGTGAGCGCCTGGTCCAGCAGCCGGGTCACGGTCTCGGGCCGGCCGAGCTCGACGGCGAAGTCGGCGGCCCTGAGCAGCCGTTCCGCCCGGCGGTCGGCGTCCTCGCTGAGCGCGGCGGCCTGTTCGAGGGCCGTGACGGCCGCGGCGATGCCGCCGCGGTGGGCGGCCCGGTGCGCGGCGTCCTCCAACGCGGCGGCGACCGTCTCCTGAGGGGCGTGGGCGGCCGCGGCCCGGTGCCGTAGCTGCCGGTCCGGGTGTTCGCCGAGCACGGCGGCGAGTGCGGCGTGCACGGTGTGACGGACGCCGACGGGCATGGTCTGGTGGATCGCCGACCGCATCAGCGGATGCCCGAACCGCACTTCGGTACCGACGACCTGGACGAGCCGGGCGCGCACGGCCGGCTCGAGTTCCGCGGGGCCTGCCGTCACGCCGGTGAGCCGCCGGGCCGCCCGGCAGATCTCGGTGAGCGACGGGCTGTCGTCGAGAGCCGCGACCCGCAGCATGCTGCGGGTGATGTCGGGCAGGGTCTCCAGGCGGTCGGTGAAGGCCCGTTGGAGCCGTTCGGTGAGCGGCAGCCGGGGCAGGTGCGGATCGGCCGACGCGCCGAGGGTGCGGGAGAGCTCCGTCAGGGCCAGGGGGTTGCCTGCGGCCTCGGCCAGCAGCCGGTGGTGTGCGGTCGGCCGCAGCTCCGGGGCGCGTGCCGCGAGGAGTTCCGCGGCCTGGCCGTCCGTGAGCGGGCCCAGCGTCACGGAGGTGAGTTCGTCGGAGTCCAGACGCGAACGGTAGCCGTCGCGTGCGGCTCCCACCACGACCACCGGCTCGGTGCCGACCCTGCGGGCCACGAAGGCCAGGACGCTGGCGGTGGCGTCGTCGAGCCACTGGACGTCGTCGACAAGGACCAGCACCGGCGCTGTCGCGGCCGCGTCGGCCAGGAGGTTGAGGACGGCCAGGCCGACCAGGAAGACGTCGGCGACACCTGCCTCGGCGTGCCCGAGAGCGGTGTCCAGTGCCTGCCGGTGCGGCGCGGCCAGCTCAGCGGCTCCCGCGGCCAGCGGGCGCAGGACGAGCTGCAGACCGGCATAGGGGATGTCGCTCTCGGCCTCGGCACCGCTGGTGCGCAGGACCCGGTAGCCGAGGCCCTCGGCGAGGGCGGCGGCCTCGGCGAGCAGCGCCGTCTTCCCGATGCCGGGGGCGCCGCGGACCAGTACCGCACTCCGGTGGCCCCGCGGCTCGGCCAGCAGCCGGCGCAGCAGATCCAGCTGGTCGTCCCGGCCGATGAGCTCCACGTTCCCCCCACCAGCCGGGTCCCCGGACTCGGTCTTCCAGAAGGTCAGGTTACTGCGCCCCGGCCGGTGCGCCGCAACGGGAAACCGGAGCCCGAGCCGGGCCTCCGATTATGGATTGACTAATCCAGAAAGTGGGCTACTCTTTGGGCATGGCTCGCACCAGGGAGTTCGACATAGACCAGGCGACAGACCGCGCCATGGACCTGTTCTGGCGCCGCGGCTACGCCGAGACGTCCCTGCAGGACCTGCTGCAGGAGCTGGCCATCGGCAGCGGCAGCTTCTACGCGGCGTTCGGCTCGAAGGAACAGCTCTACGTCCGCGCCCTGGAGCGCTACACCTCGCTCCAGGGCGGCGACCTGGAGCAAGCCCTCGACGGGGCGGCCGAGATCCGGCCCGCGATCCGCAAGGTGCTCAGCTCCATGATCGAGGCGGACCTGACCGACCCCACCCGCGGCTGCCTCGTGGTCAGCGCGTCGACGCACTGCGCCGAGCAGCCCGCGGCGGCGGACCGGGTCACCGCCGCCATCCGGCAGGTCGAGTCCCTCCTCGCCGGCGCCCTGGAGCAGGCGCAGGCGCGGGGCGAGATCACCCCGGACAAGGATCCGAGGAAGCTGGCCCGGTTCCTCACCACGTTCATCCAGGGGATCCGCGTCGTCGGCCAGGCGCGCACGGGCAGGGAGTTCACGGAGGACGCCCTGGACACCGCGATGCGCGCACTGGACTGACCACCACGGGGCCGGCTCCGCCTTCGCGGCGCCCACCCGACCGCCATTCATACCGTAATTATGTATTGATCAATCCAGAAAGAGATCGTCATGGAACTGCACCTCAAGGACAAGGTCGCCGTCGTCACCGGAGCCAGCAAGGGCATCGGCCTGGCCGTCGTCGAGAAGCTGGCCGGCGAAGGCGTCAAGGTCGTGGCCGGCAGCCGCTCCTCCACTCCCGAGCTGGACGCCCTGGCGGCCGAGCACGACGTCACGTTCGTACCGGTCGACCTGTCCACCACGGCGGGCGCCGAGTCCCTGATCCAGCGGGCGCTGGAGCGCCACCAGCGCCTGGACATCCTGGTCAACAACGTCGGCGCCGCCGAACCGCGCGAGTCGTTCCTCAAGGTCGACGACGCCGGCTGGCAGCGGATCTTCGACCTGACCTTCTTCAGCGCCGTCCGCACCAGCCGCGCCGCCCTCCCCCATCTGATCGCGGCGGGCGACGCGGCCATCGTCAACATCAGCTCGATCAACGCCCGGCTGCCCTTCCCCATGGTGGTCGACTACTCGGCGGCCAAGGCCGCGCTGACCAACCTCAACAAGTCCCTCTCCGAGGAGTTCGCGCCGCAGGGCGTGCGCGTCAACGCCATCGCCCCGGGCCCGGTCCGCACGCCGTTCTGGACCGCGCCGGGCCGCTTCGCCGACGCCACCGCCGCGGCCGCCGGGACCACCGCGCAGGAGGCGCTGGACGTCATCGTGCCGCAGAGCATGGGCATCACGTCCGGACGCATCAGCGAGGCGCACGAAGTCGCCGACCTCGCCCTGTTCCTCGCCTCCCCCCTGGCCGCCAACATCACCGGCACGGAGACCCTCGTCGACGGCGGCCAGACCAAGACGCTCTGAGGCCCACGCGAACCAAAAGGATCACGTTCGGCTTGCCACCCAAGTGGAGCTCCGGACCGCCGGCTTCGCCAAGGTGGAGGCCCGGCACCTCATCGGCGGCTGCACCGCGGCCTACGCCACCACGTGACCCGCGGCGGAACTAGGAGGACTCCCGGGCCACCAGTGCCGTCGGCAGTACCGCGTGGTGGCGCTCCAGCCCCCGGGCGGCGGCCGGACGCCGGTCGGCGATCTCGGCCAGCAGCAGGTCGATCATCGCGCGGCCCATCCCCTCGATCGGCTGGCGAACGCTCGTGAGCGGCGGGTCCATGTGGCGGGCGATGGCCGAGTCGTCGTACCCGACCAGCGCCACGTCCTCGGGGATACGGCGGCCCGCCACGCGCAGCACCTGGCGGGCGCCCGCCGCCATCACGTCGGAGCCGGCGAACACGGCGTCGAGGCCGGGCTCGCGCTCCAGCAGCCGGGCCATCGCCCGCCGACCGCCCTCCTCGGTGAAGTCGCCCGGCTCGATGAGGAGTTCGTCCGCCGTACGGCCGGCGTCACGCAGGGCGTCGCGGTAGCCGTCGACGCGGCGCTGGGCTCCGTACACGTCGAGCCGGCCGGTGATGTGGGCGATCGTGCGGCGGCCACGGGCCAGCAGGTGCTCCACGGCCGAACGGGCGCCGCCGTAGTTGTCGGAGTCCACCGAGGTCAGCGTCTCTTCCGCCGAGCGCGGGCCACTGATCACGGCCGGGATCTCCAGCTGGGCGAGCAGGTCGGGCAACGGATCGTCGGCGTGCACGGACACCAGCAGCACCCCGTCCACCCGGTGCGCGGCCAGGTACTGGGCGAGCCGGCGCCGCTCGCGGTCGCTGCCCGCGAAGATCAGCAGCAACTGCATCTCGGTTTCGGAGAGTTCGGCACCGACACCGCTGAGCATGTCGGAGAAGTACGGCTCCGCGAAGAACCGGGTCTCCGGCTCCGGAACGACCAGCGCGATCGCGTCCGTGCGGTTGGCGGCCAGCGCGCGGGCGGCGGGGTTGGGGACGTAGCCGAGTTCGTTGACGGCCGCCTCCACGGCCGCGCGGGTCGCGTCGCTGACCCGGGGCGAGCCGTTGATCACGCGCGACACCGTGCCGCGGCCCACCCCGGCGCGGGCGGCGACCTCCTCCAGGGTCGGCCGCCGAGTACCTCGGCCCCGCTCACCCTTGACCGTCATCGTCGCCGCCTTCCGTTCGCAGCCTTCAGGCCAGGAAATGTAACAGCCGTGACCCGGCAGCTCCGGGCCCCGTCGCCCCGCGGGGCCGTACCGGGTCAGCCCTGCTCGCCGGCGCCCGGCAGGGCGTTCCGGCGGATCACCTCCGCGTACCAGTGTGCGCTGGCCTTGGGGATGCGGCGCTGGGTGCCGTAGTCGACGTAGACGGCTCCGAAGCGCTTGGAGTAGCCGTAGGACCATTCGAAGTTGTCCAGCAGCGACCACAGGAAGTAACCACGTACGTCCGCCCCGTCGGCGACCGCCTGCCGGACGGCTTCCAGGTGGGAATGGAGGTAGGCGATCCGCTGCGGGTCGTTCACCCGGCCCTCGGGCGAGACGTAGTCGTCGAAGGCGGCGCCGTTCTCGGTGACCATCAGCGGCAGCCCCGGGTGCGAGGCCGCCAGTCCGGTCAGCAGGGTGTGCAGTCCGCTCGCGTCGATGGCCCAGTTCATCGCGGTGAGCTGGTCGTTGGCCAGGTGGAAGGCGACGTCGTCGGCGCCCGTCCACGGCGAGTGGGCACTCGCGCCGTGCCCGTCGTCGCGGGTACTGGCGCCGTCCCCTGCGGCCGCGGAGACCACGGTCGGGGAGTAGTAGTTGACGCCGAGCAGGTCGAGGGGACGGGAGATCTCGGCCAGGTCGCCGTCGTGCACCAGCTCCGCCCAGTCCACGAGGTGCGCGGTGTCGGCGAGCAGGTCCTCGGGGTAGGCACCGTCCAGGATCGGGCCCGTGAAGATCCGGTTGCCGACCGCGTCGATCCGGCGGGCGGCGTCGGCGTCCGCGGCGCTGTCGGTCAGCGGGCGCACCTGGTGCAGGTTGAGCGTGACGGAGGTCTGCGCGGTCGACGGCAGGTGCTCCCGCAGCGCCCCGATCGCCAGACCGTGTGCCAGGTTCAGGTGGTGTGCCGCGCGCAGGGTGGCGGCCGGATCGGTGCGCCCCGGGGCGTGCACGCCGGAGCCGTAGCCCAGGAAGGCGCTGCACCACGGCTCGTTGAGGGTGGTCCACACCCCGACCCGGTCGCCCAGGGCACGGGCCGTGATCTCGGCGTAGTCGGCGAAGCGGTGCGCGGTGTCCCGCTGCGGCCAGCCGCCCGCGTCCTCCAGTTCCTGTGGCAGGTCCCAGTGGTAGAGGGTGGCGACGGGGGTGATGCCCGCTTCGAGGAGTTCGTCGGTGAGCCGCCGGTAGAAGTCCAGGCCGCGCTCGACCGCGGGCCCCCGTCCGGTGGGCTGCACCCGGGACCAGGAGACGGAGAACCGGTAGGCCTTGAGGCCGAGGTCCTTCATCAACGCCACGTCGTCCTTGTACCGGTGGTAGTGGTCGGCGGCGATGTCACCCGTGTCGCCGTTGCGGACCCTGCCCGGGGTGTGGCTGAAGGTGTCCCAGATGGACGGCGTCCGACCGTCCTCGGCGGCGGCGCCCTCCACCTGGTACGCGGCGGTGGCGGCCCCCCAGACGAAGCCGGGCGGGAAGGAGGTGTCTGAGGCCGACTGGGCAGTGGCCTCGGTTCGTACGGCGGTCATGGTGAGAACGCTCCCGAAGTGGCGTGGTGAAGGGGGGAAGAGGGAAGGGGGCCCGGCACGGTGCTGCTGCGGGGAGGGCGGCCGGGACGCGTGCGGGCGCCCGGGCCGGGTACGGGCCCCGCCCGGGCCGCCCCGTACGGGACGGAGGTCGCGCGGGGCGCCGGACCGCGAGTGGGGCGGCCTGCCAGGCGTCAGCCCTTGACGGCGCCCGCCATGATGCCTCCGACGATCTGCTTGCCGAAGATCACGAAGACCAGCAGCAGCGGCAGGGTGCTGATCAGCGCGCCGGCCATGACGATGCTCTGGTCGGGGGTGTAGGAGGCGCTGAGCTGCCCGAGCGCGACCTGGAGGGTGGGGTTGTCCTGGTTCAGGGCGAGGAAGGGCCAGAAGAAGTCGTTCCACGCCTGGACGAAGGTGAGCATGCCGAGCACCATCATCGCGGGCCGGGCCGCGGGCAGGACCACGTTCCACACGATGCGGATGTTGGTCGCCCCGTCCACCTTGGCGGCCTCGATGAGCTCGTAGGGCAGGGCCTCCAGCAGGTACTGGCGCATGAAGAAGACACCGAAGGCGCCGACCAGGGTCGGGAAGATCACCGACTCCAGTTTTCCGCCCCATCCGATGTCCGCCATCATCATGAACAGCGGGACCACGCTGAGTTGCGGCGGGATCGTGAGGGTGGCGATGACGGCGGTCATCAGGGCGCCCCGGCCGCGGAACCGCATCTTGGCGAAGGCGTAGCCGGCCAGGGTGCAGAAGAACAGGGTGGCCGCGGTGATGCAGCCCGCCACGATCACGCTGTTGACGATGGCCTTGCCCAGATGGGCCTGTTCCCAGGCGGCCTGGAGGTTGCTCCACAGCCTGCCGCCCGGCAGCAGCGGCGGCGGGCTGTCGAGGACGCGCTGCTGGTCGTGCGAGGCGGCCACCAGCGTCCAGTACAGCGGGAAGACCGAGCCCAGGCCGACGACGACCAGGGCGAGGTAGGTGAGGGGGCCGCCCTTGAGCTGCTGCCCGGCGCCCAGCTTCAGACGGACGCGGTTCCTGGCCGGGGAGGCGGCCGGCGGCACCGGGTCGAGGCCCGGCGCGGTGTTGGTGGGGCTGGTCGTGGTCATCGATATCGCTCCCGTCAGACCGCGCTCTTGCGCAGGAACCGGCCGACGATCAGGTTGATCAGGGCGATGAGCAGCAGCAGGGCGAGCATGGCCCAGGCCACCGCCGCGGCCGGACCCAGATGCCCCAGCTTCCAGCCGTAGTTGTAGAGGTAGATGCTGAGGGTTTCGTACTGGTGCTCGTTGCCGCCGGTGGAGCCGAGCGTGCCGCCCTGGAGCAGCAGCGGCTCACCGAACAGCTGCATGGACCCGATCGTCGAGATGACGATGGTGAACAGGATCGTCGGCCGCAGCGAGGGGATGGTCACCTTGCGGAACTGCTGCCAGCGCGTCGCCCCGTCGATGGACGCGGCTTCGTACAGATCGGTGGGCACGGCCTGCATGGCCGCCAGGTAGATCAGCGCGTTGTAGCCGGTCCAGCGCCAGATCACGATGACCGAGATGGCGATCTTGGAGGTCCATTCGCCGTTGCCCCAGTCGGTGTTGCCGATGCCCACGAAGTGCAGCACCCAGTTGAGGATGCCGCCGTCGGCCCGGAACACCAGGGCGAAGACCAGGGCCGCGGTCGCCACCGAGGTGGCGTAGGGGGTGAGGACGACCGTCCGCCAGAACGTGCTGGCGCGCAGTTTGTAGTTGAGCAGGTGGGCGAGGCCCAGGGCCACGAGCAGCTGCGGGACGGTCGAGATGACGCCGATCAGGAAGGTGTTCGTGACGGCCGTCCAGAACTCCGAGTCCTGGAGGATCTTCGTGAAGTTGTCGAAGCCGACCCACTCCGAGGTGCTGAGGCTCGTCATCTCCACCCGGTGCAGGGCGATCCAGCCCGTGTAGAGGAGCGGGTAGAGCCCGAAGGCACCGAAGACGAGGAAGAACGGGGCGATGTATGCGTACGGGGACGCGAGGTCGTCGAAGCGCCACAGCCGGCTGCGCCAGGCGCCGCGTCCGTTCGGTACGGCACCGGAGCCGCCGGCGGGCGGGGTGGGGGCACCCCGTGTGGGTGTCGTCGTTGCCACGGGGGATTTCCTTCCTGGGGGATTCGGCCGGGGAACAGGGGCGGGACAGGGCGGGGCCGGACGGCGCCGTCGGGGTCCCACCGCACCGGACCCCCGGCCGGGGGACGCGGCGCGCCGGTGACCGGCGCGCCCTGCCCACGCGCCGGGCACCGGAACCTCGTACGGCACGGCGCGCGGTGCGGGCGGCCCAGGGGACCGCCCGCACCGCGGGTCGTCAGCCGATCACCTTGTCGATCGCGTCGGTCGCGGCCTTCCACGCGTCGGCGGGCTTGGTGCCCCGCTGCTCCATGTTGTTGATCTGCGTGGAGATGGTGTCCTTGATCGTCGCGTCCTTCGGGCCGAGCACCGCCTCGGGGATGGTCTTGGCCTCGTCGGCGTAGATCTGGCCGATCGGCGCGTTGTCGAAGTACGGGAGCGTCGCGTTCTTCACGCCGGGCAGGTCATAGGCGCCCTTGTTCGACGGGAAGACACCGATCGCCTTGAACACCTCGGCCTGCTGCTCCGGAGCGGTCAGCCACTTCACCAGTTCAGCGGCCTCCTTGGCGTGCTTGCCGCTCTTGGGCACGGCCAGGAAGGAGCCGCCCCAGTTGGCCGCGGTCGAGCCGGGGGCCTTGGCTATGTCCCACTTGCCCTTGAAGGCGTCACCGGAGTTGGTGGAGATCTGGCCGGCCATCCAGGCGGGGCAGGCCACGGTCGCCACGCTGCCCTTGCGCAGCGCCGCCGTCCAGGCGTCGGTGAACTGCGCCAGACCCTGGGTCAGCTTCTTCGACGCGGCCTCGGCGGCCAGGTTCCAGCCCTGCTGCACGGAGGGGCTGTCCTTGTAGATCGGCTTGCCGGAGGCGTCGTAGTACTGCTGCGCGGAGGAGCTGACGACCGCGTTGTACATGGCGCTCGCGGAGTCCATGAAGTAAGTGCCGGACGGCGCCTTCTTCTTGTACTGCTCGCCGAGCTTGAGGTAGTCCTCCCAGCCGCCCGCGACGGCCTTGGCGACCGCGTCGCGGTCGGAGGGCAGACCCGCCTTCTCGAAGAGGTCCTTGCGGTAGCACAGGGACATCGGGCCGATGTCGGTGCCGGCGCCGATGACCGTGCCGTCCGAGGCGGTGGCCTGCTTCTCCTTCCAGGAGACCCAGTCGCCCACGTTGATCGTCTTGCTCAGGTCGGTGAACTTGGCCGCCTGGGTGTCGACGACCTCCTTGATGCGGCCCACTTCGATGCCGGTGACGTCCGCCAGGCCACTGCCCGTGTTCAGCTGCTGAAGGAGCTTGGGGTAGTAGTCCTGCTCGTTGGCGGTGGTCTCCTCCTTCACCGTGATCTTCGGGTGCAGCTTGTGGTACTTCGCGAACAGGTCGGCCTCCTTGTAGCCGAACTGCCCGAAGTCCGCCACCGTGAGAGTGATGTTCCCGTTGGAGTCCGAGGCGTCCGAGCCGCTGTCGCTGCTGCAACCGGTCAGCAGCAGGGCCGAGGCGGTCAGGACCGTTGTGGTCAGGGCCGCCGCTCTGCGGCCGCGGCGACCGGTACGGGTGATGCGCATTCCACTACTCCTTGTTCCAGTGGGGAACGGGATCTCAGGAATCAGACCGCCGGGGACCGGCGATCCGGACCTGCCCTCTCGGTGCGAGCAGCGGCCAGCCCACAGCACTCGATGTGCGGTGAAAAGGTGCTGGTCAACGAGGTGCGGTGACAACAGAGGGAAAGGCCATGGGGTGGTTCGCTCCACACGGGAGGGACTCCCCGGCTGCCCGTGGAACCGCTCCCACGCGGCATGCCGGAAGACTGGTTCCTGCCGGGCCGACTGTCAAGACTTGAAGACGGCGTTGTTGCCTAAGCGTGTTCCGCACGTCACGGGAACGTGTCGCACCGGCGGGTTTCACCGATCGGACATCAGCCTGCCTCTTCCAGGAATCACGCAGGTCACAGCCGCGATGCCGGTCGCCGGTCCGGGAGTTGCGCCGCACACCGCGGAGCGAAAGGGGTTTCCGGGACCAGAACGCACCACCCGCGGAACGGGCGCCGAGAGGTGAACGATGCGCGAGCCGGAGCCAACTCCGGCGGACCACGCCTCCCGCATACCCGGCCCGGCCGTGAGGTCGGCACCCCTCTTTGCCATGGGAGCGCTCCCATGCATAATGGCGCCAAGCCGACCATGGGAGCGCTTCCATGCCTGATCCGCTGACCGAGAGATTTCCTCCCGCCTTCCTCTGGGGCGCGGCGACCTCCGCGTACCAGATCGAGGGGGCGGTGCGGGAGGACGGCCGCACCCCCTCGATCTGGGACACCTTCAGCCACACGCCGGGCAGGACGGCCGGCGGCGAGACCGGTGACATCGCTGTCGACCACTACCACCGCTACCGCGACGACGTGGCACTGATGGCGGACCTCGGCCTGAACGCCTACCGGTTCTCGGTCTCCTGGTCGCGGGTCCAGCCGACCGGCCGCGGCCCGGCCGTCCAGGTCGGCCTCGACTTCTACCGCCGCCTGGTGGACGAACTGCTGGCCAAGGGCATCAAACCCGCGATCACCCTCTACCACTGGGACCTGCCGCAGGAACTGGAGGACGCGGGCGGCTGGCCGGAGCGGGACACGGCGTACCGGTTCGCCGAGTACGCGAAGATCGTCGGCGAGGCGCTCGGCGACCGGGTGGAGCAGTGGATCACCCTCAACGAGCCCTGGTGCAGCGCCTTCCTGGGCTACGGCTCCGGCGTGCACGCCCCCGGCCGTACCGACCCGGCGGCCACCCTGCGCGCCGCCCACCACCTCAACCTCGCGCACGGCCTGGGCACTTCGGCGCTCCGCTCGGTGATGCCGGCCCGCAACCAGGTGGCGATCAGCCTCAACTCCTCTGTGGTACGCCCGCTTTCGCAGGACCCGGCGGACCTGGTGGCGGTCCGCACCATCGACGACCTGGCCAACGGCGTCTTCCACGGCCCGATCCTGCACGGCACCTACCCGCGGACCCTGTTCGCGGCGACGGAGTCGGTGACGGACTGGTCGCACGTCCGCGACGGCGACCTCACCGCCGTCCACCAGCCGCTGGACGCCCTCGGCCTGAACTACTACACGCCCACCCTGGTGTCGGCCCCGTCCGGCACCGCCGACGGCCCACGTGCGGACGGCCACGGCGGCGGCGCCCACTCCCCCTGGCCAGGCGCCGAAGACGTCACCTTCCACCAGACGCCGGGCGAGCGCACCGAGATGGGCTGGACGATCGACCCGACGGGCCTGCACGAGCTGATCATGCGCTACACCCGCGAGGCGCCGGGCCTGCCGCTCTACATCACCGAGAACGGCGCGGCCTACGACGACAAGCCCGACCCGGACGGCCGGGTCCACGACCCGGAGCGCATCGCCTACCTTCACGGCCACCTCTCGGCGGTGCGGCGCGCGATCACCGACGGCGCGGACGTGCGCGGCTACTACCTGTGGTCCCTGATGGACAACTTCGAGTGGGCGTACGGGTACGAGAAGCGGTTCGGCGCGGTGTACGTCGACTACGCGACGCTCGCGCGGACGCCGAAGTCGAGTGCCCGGTGGTACGGGGAGGCGGCCCGCACGGGGACGTTGCCTCCGGCGGGGGTGGCCTGACCGCTGTTGTTCGGCCGCGGCACCGTCGGGGCTGGTCGCGCAGTTCCTCCCCCAGCCTTCGGCCGGGGGTACCCCCCAGCGCCCCTTCGGGGCCGCTGCCGAGCGGGGCGCGAGTGCCGCGGCCGGTCAGCAGGTGACGGTGAACGGCCGGACGTACACGTCCTCGGACCGGCCGGGCGCGGGCACCGCGGGCTTCGGCGGCATGCTCCTGGCGGACGCCCTCTTGGACGGCTTCCACCACCACGGCCCGCCGATGGGCGGGCCGTGCGGCTTCGGGGGGGGCGGCGGACCGGGCGGGCCCGGCGGCTTCTGAGCGGGGCTCCGGAGGACCGGCCCCTCACCCTCACTCGTCCGCGAACAGTTCCTGGGCGCTCGTGGCGGTGACGGCCCGGTCGAACCAGGTGCCCAAGGTGCCGAGGTCCGCGCATGCCGTGATGCGCTCACGGTCCGCCTCGGCCACCTCGACACCCCGGAGATCGAGGATGCGCAGGATGTCCTCGGCGCGCCCCTTGGCGCGCCCCTTGGACTCGCCTTCGATGAGGGTCTCCTCGATGAGCGTGCCACTGCCGGGGAATCGGGGAGTGTACGTGGCCATCAGGTGCCTCCACAGTGCACGGGCCCGGGTGTCTCCCAGACCGATCTCGGTGAACTCCGCCCAGCGTTTCCCTGATCCGTCGCCGGCGTTGACCACTGCCGCCGCCAGTGCATCCAGTATCGCAGGGAGTACCGGATCCTTGGCGTGCGCGAGCGCCGTGAAGACGGCGAGCGGCAGGTCCTCGGCGGCCTGGTCCGGGTCGGTGACCACGGGAACGTTGCCCGGGCCCAGGACGAGCGGGAAGACCATCATGCTGGTGTGGGCGGACAGTCCGACCCTGATCGGCTCCGCCGCCCAGGCCTCGGTGGCCTTCTCCTTGCAGACGACCAGCAGGATCGGTGGCAGCGTGTACTTGGCATAGAGATGCGCGAGATAGTACGTCCAGCTGCTCCGAACTGACCATGTGCGGGAACGCAGCCGGACGGCGGCGCGCGACGAGGCCGGAGGCAGTGGGTTCAGCCATGTGGGTGAACATGCCTCCGGCCTATGCCGTGCGGTGCCGACGGGGCAGGTCAGCCGATCGACGCGAAGGCCTTCGAGAAGGCGTACTTGTCCTGGGTGACGGAGCTGCAGGTGGCGTCGGCGGTGGACTTGGCGCCGCCGGCGCACTGCTGGTCGCGGGTGGCCGACCACATGGAGAGCCAGCCGATCCCCTTGGACTTGGCGAAGTCGACGAGCTGGGTGGCGTCGTCGACCTTGAAGACCTCGGAGGAGACGTCGTTGACGCCGATCATCGGGGTGACGGCGACCGCCTTCCAGGCGGCGGAGTCGGAGAGGCCGAGGACGCTCTTGATCTGGGCCTGGGTGGCGGTGGCGGCCTGGGTGGCGTAGGTGCCCATGTCGCCGTTGTACGAGGCGCCGTAGTCCATCGCCATGATGTTGACGGCGCTGATCTTCACGCCGTTGGCCTTGGCGTCGGAGAGCAGATTCACGCCGTCCTGGGTGAGGCCCTCCGGCATCACCGGGAGGGTGAAGGAGACGTCCAGGTTCGGGTGGGCGGCCTGGAGCTTGGCGATGGCCTTGGCGCGGTTGGTGTTCGCCGTGGTGTTGGGCAGCGCGCCGCCCTCCACGTCGAAGTCGACCTTGGTCAGGCTGTACGCGTCCACGACCTTGCCGTACGCCGCCGCGAGCGCGTCCGCCGAGGAGCAGGTGGTGGCGAGTTCGGAGCCGGACGCGCCGCCGAAGGAGACCCGGACGTCCCCGCCCTTGGCGCGCAGGGCGCCGATCTGGGAGGCCACGCCGTCGCTCGCCAGGTCCGTCACGCCGCCCCACTTGGGCGTGCAGCCGCCGCCGTCGGTGACGAAGGCGAGGTTGTAGTTCTTCACTCCGGTGGCGTTGGCGGCCGCGAGGAGGTCGAACGCCGGGTAGAGCGAGGTGTCGACGTAGGGGGCGAAGCCGGCGGAGGTGGTGGTGCCGGATCCGGTGCCGGTGGTCTGGGTCGGGGTGGGCGTCGCGGTGGGGGTGGCGGGCGTGGACGCCGTGGCCGTGGGGGTCGCGGTCCGGGTCGGGGTCGCCGTCGCGGTGGGGGTGGCGGACTGTGTCGGGCGGCCGCTCGGCTCCGGGGTCGCCGTGCCGTCCGCCGAACAGCTCGCGTTGTCGATACGGCAGCCGGTCGGGTCCCCGCTGCCGTTGACCACGAAGCCGACGGTGTCCGACTCGCCGGCCGCGAGACCGTCCGTGTCCCACTTCGGCGGCTTCACGGTGACGTGCTGGCCGCTGACGGTGTACTCGGCGTTCCACAGCGAGCTGAGCTTCGCGCCGGCCGGCAGGTCGAATTCCAGCGTCCAGTCCTGCTCCCTGGCCCCGCTGTTGTTCGTGACGACGTACTGCGCGGTGTACCCGGTCGACCAGTCGCTGGTCTTCGTGTAGGCGGCGCCGACCCCGGCCGCCTGCGCGATCCCGGTGAACAGGATCGCCCCGCCACCGACCACGGCCGCGGCGACCAGACCGCCTATCGCCTTGTTCCTGCCACTGATTCTGCGCCGGTGCGTGCTCATGCCGTGCCTGCCTTCGCCTGCCAAAGGGGGTGGGGTGCGGCAGCACGCTAGCGGCCGGGAATCGGACAAACGGCCTGATAGGGACGGCTGTTGAGGATCTTAGGGTGCGCTTAAGGAAGGCATCGGGACCGATTAAAGGTCGAGACCAATTCTGCCGGTGGTGCCCCCTGTTCCCCGCCTGCCCGGGTCCCCCGGTGGCCTGCGCGAACGGTGTCTGCGCACCGTTCCCCGGTGTCCCGTGCGCTCCGGCTTCCGGCCGTCCAGCTGGATCCAGATCCGCACCTCCGTCCCGCCCAGCACCGACGACCCGATCCGCACGTCACCGCCGGTCGACTCGGCGAGCCGGCGCACGATGTCCAGTCCGAGCCCGGTCGACCCGGCCGCCCCCGAACCCCGCCCGCGGGCCATCGCCGCCTCCGGATCGGGGATGCCGTGTCCCGCGTCCGAGACCAGCACGATCACCGCGTCCTCCGCGTTGTGCACGTCGACCGCGAAGGCGGTGCCCTCCGCGGTGTGCCGGAAGACGTTGCCGAGCAGCGCGTCGAGCGCGGCAGCCAGGTCGGCGCGGGCCACGGGTATGCGCACCGGCCGGTCCACGCCGGCCACCCGCCACTTGCGCCCCTCGTCCTCCGCGAGCGCCGACCAGAACCCCATCCGCTCCCGCACCACCTCGGCCGCGTCGCAGCCGGCACCCGGCCCGACGGCCGCCGTCTGCGGCTTGGCCTCGCGCGCGGTCCTGATGATGGTGTCGACCTCGCGCTCCAACTGCGCCACCGCGGCCCGGGTCTGCTCGGCGGCGGTCCCGTCCCCGAGCGAGGCCGCGTTCAGCCGCAGCACGGTGAGCGGAGTGCGCAGCCGGTGCGACAGATCGGCGGCCAGCTCCCGCTCGTTCGCCAGCAGTTGCACGACCTGGTCGGCCATCGAGTTGAACGCGACCGCCGCCAGCCGCAGTTCGATCGGCCCCTCCTCGGGCACCCGCGCCCCCAGCTTGCCCTCCCCCAGTTCGTGCGCGCCCTCGACCAGTCGCTGGGCGGGCTGCACCATCCGTACGCCCAGCCGGTCGGCGACCGCGACCGAGCCGACGATCAGCGCCAGGCCGACGGCGGCGAGCACCGCCCAGGCCGTGCCGACCCCGTTGGTCACCTCGGACTCGGGCACGTACACCTCGACGACCGCGATGGCACCGGAGCTCAGCGCGACGGGCTGCAGCAGGGTCGACCCGCCGGCCACCCCGGTGGTGGAGGCCCGCCCCAGCTTCCGTACGGCCGCGATGTCCCGGTCGGCGGCACGCTGGCGCCCGATGTCGAGGCCGGCCTGGCCGCCGGCCGCCGGTATGTGCACGGCCATGCCCCGGTCGGCGCCGGCGGAGGCCACCACCCGCTCCAGCTTGTCCCGGTCGGTGGTGATGGACAGGGCCGGGGCGACCGCGGCTGCCTCCCGCTCGGCGTTGGAGAACGCCCGGTCACGGGCCAGCTCCTTGACGACCAGGCCGAGCGGGACGGCGAAGGCGACCACGACCATCGCGGTGACCGCCAGACAGACCTTGACCAGAGCCCATCTCATCCGACCGGCCTCGCTTCCCCGCCGGGCGGCTCCAGCTTCACGCCGACGCCCCGCAGTGTGTGCAGATACCGCGGCCGGGCCGCCGTCTCGCCCAGCTTCCGCCGCAGCCACGACAGATGGACGTCGATGGTCTGGTCGTCCCCATAGGACTGCTGCCACACCTCCGCCAGCAGCTCCTTGCGCGGCACCACGACCCCCGGCCGCCCGGCGAGGAAGGCCAGCAGGTCGAACTCCCGCCGGGTGAGGTCGAGCCGCACCCCGTCCAACTCGGCGTGCCTGCGCAGTGGATCGACGGCCAGCCCGCCGACCCGCAGCACGCTCGACGGCGCCGGCTCACCACCGCCCGACCGCGCCCGGCGCAGCACGGCGGCCATCCGCGCCGACAGGTGCTCGACGGAGAACGGCTTGGTCAGATAGTCGTCCGCCCCCGCGTTGAGCAGCCGGACGATCTCCGTCTCGTCGTCCCGGGCGGTGGCGATGATGACGGGCACGTCGGTGATGCCGCGCAGCATCTTCAGCGCCTCGGAGCCGTCCAGGTCCGGCAGTCCGAGGTCCAGCACGACGACGTCGAAACGGAAATGGGCGACCTCGCGCAGCGCCTCCAGTGCCGTGCCCACGCTGCGCACGGTGTGCGAGGCGTCGGTGAGCTGCCGGATGAGCGCCGAGCGGACGAACTGGTCGTCCTCGACCACGAGCACACTTGCCATGCGCCGCACCGTACGCCATGCCGCAGGCGCCGGTCGGAGCCTGTGGATAACTCGGGTCGAGTGCGCAGGGCGGTACCCCTGAGGCAGTATGGCCCGCGATGCGCAGAGGACTCGTACACGTAATGGCCTGGCTGCTCGCCACGGGCGCGGCGGTCACGCTGTCGTGGTGGGGCGTCCACACGGTGATGGCGGCCACGGCCTACGACCCGCCCCGCGCGCTTCCCGTCACGGCGGCGGACGACGACCCGACGCCCCAGGGCGCCAAGTCGCCTGCGTCGTCCGCGTCCCGCGCCCCGAGCCCGTCGCACACCGCTTCCCCGCGCCCGTCGGCGACTCCCGCACCGACGCCGTCCCGGACTCCGGCCACCACCCCGAACCCGACCGGCACCGCCGGTTCGGCTTCCGCCTCGGGCCAGGTCAAGGCCTACGACACCGATGGCGGCCGGGCGGTCTTCGACCTCGGCGACACCAGCGCGACCCTGGTGTCGGCGACGCCGGGTACGGGCTGGTCGATGCAGGTCTGGAAGACGGAGACGTGGATCCGCATCGAGTTCAGCAAGAGCACGGACCGCGTGTCGGTGTTCTGCACGTGGCACGACAGCGCGCCGCAGGTGCAGGTGGAGACGTACTGACCGTCGGCCGGTGTGAGGGTGGGGACGCTCACCGGCGCTTGCCGGGCGCCGCCCGCGCCCACCCGTGCCGCCCCAGCGGCACGACTGCCCGCGGCTGAATGAGACACGGCTGGGCAGCGCGCCCCAAAGGGGCGCGGGGAACTGCGCGAGCAACCCCCACGCACCCGCAGAGTCAGCGAAACACCGAAGGCGGCGGGGAAGGTGAAGCCACGGCCACCGCGTCCGTCACGGCGATCGCACCGCCGGTGAAGTCCCGCAAAGAACGCCCGTGTTCGACCCGCCCAGGGTGCGGATCGGATGCGCAACGCCGGGTCAGTTCAGCGACAGGGAGCTGTACGTCGGCCGCCACCAGCACCGCGTTGCCGAACCGCCTCCCCCGCCACACCGTGGGATCCGCGACCACCGCGACCTCCGCGAACCGCGCCCCCACGGTGGCGATCTGACCCCTCAGGTGGGCCAACGGCGGCCCGTCCGCGAGGTTCGCGGCATACATTCCCCCCGGCCGCAGCACCCTCCGCACGGCATCCAGGAACTCCGTGGACGTCAGGTGCGCCGGCGTGCGCGCCCCGCTGAACACATCCGCTATGACCAGGTCCGCCCACGCCTCCGGAACCTTGCCCAGGCCGTCCCGGGCATCCACGGACCGCACCCGTATCCGCGCGTTCGCGTCCAGCGGCAGCTCGCGCCGCACCAGCTGGACGAGGGCCGCGTCCCGCTCCACGACCTGCTGGGTGGACCGGGGCCGGGTCGCGGCGACGTACCGCGCCAGCGTGAGCGCGCCGCCGCCGAGGTGCACGACCTGCACGGGCCTGCCCGGCGGTGCGACCAGGTCGATGACATGGCCGAGCCGGCGCTGGTACTCGAAGGACAGGTACGCAGGGTCGTCGAGGTCGACGTGCGACTGCGGGGCACCGTCGATGAGCAGCGTCCAGGCCCGGCCGCGGTCGGGGTCCGGGATGAGCTGGGCGAGGCCGCCGTCGACGGCCTCGACCACAGCCTCGGCGGCGGCCGGCCGTCGACGTGAGTTCCTGGACTTGCCCATTCCGCCATCTTCCCAGGCGGCGGCCGTCCGGGAAATTCAGCGGCAGCTGTCCGCCGCCTCGATCATCCGGGCCGCCTCCCCCAGCGCCCGCCGCAGCACCGCCGGATCGGTCGCCAGCTCGGCCTCGCCGGGCGGCAGCAGCCAGTCGGAGCCCTCGACCGGCGGCTCAGGACTGAACCGCAGCCCGCGCCCCTCGGTCTCGGTACAGGTGCTGCCGGGTACGTCCCAGCCCGCCGCCGTACCGGCCGGCACCACGAAGCCGAGGGTGCCGCCCCCGTCGTCGTGGAGCACGGGACCCACCGCCTCTCCGGCCCCCCTGCGCAGGATGTCGACCGCCTCCAGGCCCTGCCGGGCCGGCACCGTCACGAGGTCGCATCCCGCATCGTCACAAGGATCGTTGCCCTGGCTGGTCTCCATCCCGGCCTCCACCGCGCAGCCCTCTTGCAGTCCATGAGGTCCAACGCGCCACCGCGTCAACGGCTACGGCGGAAGTCAGCCGCAAAGGATGGCAGTTCATGGCAGATCGTGCATGAGATATCCGGTTTGTAGCCAAACCCTGCGTCACGAGTCCGACACAGCAGGTACGTTCTTGCCCGCCGGAATCAAGGGTCCACTCGGACAACTCACTACGAGTCCGGCATGGTTCGACGGTTCGCACGAGAGGACCCGGCCATGGCGTCGTCAACCACGACCTCGTCGCAGCCCGATCGGCCGGTACGGCCGAACCTCGCCTTCCGGCAGGTACGCGGCCGGCACTCGCCGGCCGAGTTCGCCGCGCTCGTTCGGCGCGCCGCCCGCGAGATCGGCGAGCGGGTGAGCTGTGACGCGCGCTACATCGGCCGGGTCGAGGCGGGTGAGATCCGCTGCCCGAACTACGCCTACGAACGGGTGTTCCTGCATATGTTCCCCGGCCGCACGCTCGCCGACCTCGGTTTCGCGCCCCGCTCGTCCGTCCGCGGACGCGCGGCGCGGCCGCCGGGCGACCTGCCCCTGGTGCTCACCCCGGGTGAGAACCAGGAGGGCGTCGAGCCGTATGAACCGCAGGACCAGTACCACCCGCAGGACGAGTACCACCCGCAAGACCGGCATGACCGGCGCGAGACGCGGAACCCGCAGGACCCGTACGAGACGCACGACAACTACGAGGAGAGCGACGTGCTGCGTCGCCTATTCATGACCGGCGGAGGCGCCACCGTGGCCGCCGCCACCCTGGGCCCGCTGGGGTTCACCATCGACGCCGTGGCGGCGGACCGGCCGGTGCGCCGTGCCGGGTCCTCGCACGCGGCCGCCCTGGAGGAGGCCGTACGCCGGATCCGGTTGCTGGACGACCGGCACGGCGCGGACGGACTGTACCGGCGCGCGGCGGCTCCGCTGCGCGCGGCGTACGCGCTCCTCGACGCGGGCGCGACCCGGCAGACGACCGCCGAGCGGTTGCACTCGGGCGCCGGTGAACTGGCCATCTCGGTGGGCTGGCTGGCCCATGACTCCGGCCGCTTCGACGACGCCCGCTCGCACTACGCGGAGGCGCTGGCGACGGCACGGATGACCGGGGACGCCGGGCTGGAGGCGCACGCCTTCTGCAACACCGCGTTCCTGGCGCGGGACGCCGGACGGCCCCGGGAGGCGGTACGGGCGGCCCAGGCCGCGCAGCGGGTCGGCCGGCCGCTCGGCTCGGCCCGCCTCATGTCCCTGCTCGCGCTGCGCGAGGCGGGCGGCTGGGCGGGGCTCGCCGACCGCACCGGCACCGAACAGGCGCTGGCCCGCGCACAGGCCCTCTTCGAGCGGGGCCGCTCGGACGCCGACCCCGAGTGGATGAGCTTCTACGGAGAGGCCGAGCTGGAAGGCCTGGAGGCGCAGTGCTGGTCCATGCTGGGCGACTGGCGGCGCGCCGCACGCCACGCGCACCGGGCGGCCGATCTGCAGGACCCGCACTTCACGCGGAACATCGCGCTGTACACGGCGGAACTCGCCGACGACCTCGCCCGCGGCGGGCGTCCCGACGAGGCGGCGACGGCGGGCATGCGGGTGCTGGACCTGCTGGACCAGGTCCAGTCGTCCCGGATCCAGGGGATGCTGGCGGGCACGGCACGGGTGCTGCTGCCGCACCGCCGGGCGAGCGGAGTCCAGGAGTTCCTGGACCGTCACGCGTCCACGCCGAGGGTTGTGTAGGGCCGACAGGGGTGGACCTGTAGTTCGTACGGCTGCGGGTGAGTGGGGGCCGGCCGCGCAGTTCCCCGCGCCCCTAACGGGGCGCTTCCCAGCCGCGTCCTGCATACCTAGCTGCGGGCAGGCGTGCCGCAGGGCGGCACGGGTGGGCGCTGGGGTCCCCCCGGCCGAAGGCTGGGGGAGGCACCCGGCAAGCGCCGGTAAGCGCCCCCACCCCGGCCCTCACCCCGCCAAGTGCCCCAAGTCGTTCCAGCTCTCGATGGCGGGCTCCCCGTAGGCCCACCCCAGCACCGACAGTGACGTCGGGTTCAGCCGGATCCGGGCCGCGAAGTCCAGCGGCAGCCCCAGCCACCGCGCCCCGATCGACCGCAGGATGTGCCCGTGGGCGAAGACCAGCACGTCGCGGTCGGCCGAGCGCGCCCAGGCCACCGCCTCGTCGGCCCGCGCGGTGACCTCCGCGAGGGACTCGCCTCCGGGGACGCCGTCCCGCCAGATCAGCCAGCCCGGCCGGGACGCCTGGATCTCCGCCGGGGTCAGGCCCTCGTACGCCCCGTAGTCCCACTCCATCAGCGTGTCCCAGCGGGCGGCGCGGTCGCCGAAGCCGGCGAGTTCGCAGGTCTCCCGCGCGCGTGCCAGCGGGCTGGTGCGGATCTCGGCGTCGGCGAGGCCGTCGAACGGCGGCCGGTGCAGGCGCTCGCCGAGCAGCTTGGCCCCCCGCCGGCCCTCCTCCAGGAGCGGTACGTCGGTCCTGCCGGTGTGCTTGCCGGACAGCGACCACTCCGTCTGTCCGTGCCGGGCCAGCAGGATGCGCGGTGCCATGGGGAGAGAACCTTCCGGGAGAAATTCGGGAGCGGGACACCTCCATCATCGCCCAGGCTGGGAACACGCAGGGAACGGGCTGGGGACCGGGCAACCCGGCGCGCGCTCTCCGCGTCTTTGAGTGCTGAGCGCCCCGCATGGGCGGGAGTACGCGCAACGTAAAGTGTCACGGTCGGCCCGCCGGGAGCCGCGCGGACAGGGACGAGAAGGGGGAGGCAGTCGGATGCCGCAGACCGAGAAACCGGGCACCGAGGTGGCTGCACGAACCCGGCTGCGCTGGTGGACCGAGCTGCCGCTGATCCTGCTGGTGTACGGCTGCTACTCCGCCGGCCGCCTGCTCGCGCGCGGGGACACGGGCACCGCCGTCGACCACGGCCTGGCGATCCTGCGCATCGAGAAGGCCCTGCACCTCAACGCCGAGCACCCGCTCAACCGCCTGTTCACACGTGAGGCGTGGCTCGGCATACCGGCGGACTTCTGGTACGCCTCACTGCACTACCTGGTCACTCCGCTGATCCTGGTCTTCCTGTTCCGCAAGCGCGCCGAGGTCTACCGGCGGGCCCGCACCTGGCTGATGACGTCCACGTTCATCGGGCTGATCGGCTTCACCCTGCTGCCCACCTGCCCGCCCCGGCTGCTGGACGTGAAGTACGGGTTCGTCGACACGATGGCCCAGTACAGCTCGTACGGCTGGTGGGGCGGCGACGCCAGTGCGCCGCGCGGCCTCGGCGGCATGACCAACCAGTACGCGGCGATGCCGAGCCTGCACTGCGGCTGGGCGCTGTGGTGCGGGGTGATGCTGTGGCGCCACGGCGGCAACCGCGTCACCAAGGTGCTCGGTGTGGCCTACCCGCTGCTGACCGCGATCGTGGTGATGGGCACCGCCAACCACTACTTCCTGGACGCGGTCGCGGGCGTGTTCGTGATGGGCGTGGGTTACCTGCTGGCGCCGTACGTGATGCGGCTGGCGAATCTCGTCCGGGTGCGGATCACCCCGGGCGCCTCCCTCGTCGCAGCGCGCTCGGACGGCGCAGGCTCCCCGATTGTCAGTGCCGGATGCCAGACTTCGGCGGGTGAGCGAATTCCATCGCAGCGCGAGTCCCGGCTCGCCGCCGCAGCCGAGCCGGACGCTTCCCCCACAGACGCGGGGGACAGCGCTCCGGCACCGGCTCGCTGAGCTGCGCGGCCCCGCCGTCCCGGCCAAGGCCCTCGACGCGCGTGCCCTCGCGGCGCTCGCCGCGAACCCGGGGTGCCGACGGCGGGCGATCCTGGACGGCGCCGGTGTGGACAAGACGGCACTGGCGAGCGCCCTCGGCACGCCGTCGGCCTTCGGCCAGTCGCAGTTCGCGCTGACCCGGGGCAACGCCTTCGAGGCGAAAGTGAAGGCGGACGGCGGCGCCGAGCTGCTGCGGCTGGTCCGCACCCATCTCGACCCGGGCGCCGAGCCGGCCGAGCGGGCCGCCGTACCCGACCTGTCCGCGATCGGGCCCGAGGGGCGTACGGCCCGTACGGCGCTGGCCCTGCGCGAGGCCGTCGAGGCGGGCGGCTGGGCGCTGTTCGACCATCCGATGCTGGCCCTCGAAGTGGCCGGCTCGCCCGCCTTCCTGGAGCCGGACGCGGTCGTGGTGCACCCGGACGGCAGCTGGACGGTCGTGGAGATCAAGTCCTTCCCGATGCTGGACGGCTCCGCCGACCCGGCGAAGGTGGGCGCCGCCGCCCGGCAGGCCGCGGTGTACGTGCTGGCCCTGGAGGAGGTCGCGGCCCGGCTCACCCCGGCCCCGCGGGTCCGCCACGAGGTGCTGCTCGTCTGCCCCAAGGACTTCGCCAACCTGCCGACCGCCGCCGCGGTGGACGTCCGCAAGCAGCGCGCGGTCACCGCCCGCCAGCTGGCCCGGCTCACCCGCGTCCAGGACATCGCCGACACCCTGCCCGAGGGCACCTGCTTCGCCCCGGACCTGCCCAAAGAGCAGCTCACGGCGGCCGTGGACGCCGTCCCCGCGACGTACGCGCCCGAGTGCCTCTCCGCCTGCGAGCTGGCCTTCCACTGCCGGCAGCGGTCCCGGGCGGCCGACGAGGTGACCGCGCTGGGCCGCGCGGCCCGCGCCGAGCTGGGCGGGCTGAGCACGGTCGAGGAGGTGCTGTCGGCGGCGCGCGGCGAGAGCGGCGACCCGGCCGACCCGGCGGTGGCGGCCCTGCGCCGGGCGGCGGCCCTGCGGGTGGAAGCACTTCAGGGGGCCGCGTGTCACTGATCACCACCCTCGCCCGCCTCGAAGCCGTCAGCTCGGGCACCGCGCAGCCCGCCGCGACCGTCCGCCACCGGCACCTCTCCGACCGCCCTCTGGTCTTCGTGCCGCTCACCACCGCCGGTGAGGCCGGTGCCCCGCTGGGCGCCCTGGTCGGCACCGACCGGGACGCCCCGCGGCTGCTGGTCGTACCCCAGCCGCGCGACCGCGACCTGCGGTTCGCCTTCCTCGCCGAGCTCGCCGACGTCGTCCTGCCCTACCTGGACTCCTACGCCGACAGCGTCGAGGCGGCCGAGCGCACCGAGACCGACCCGGAGACCGGCAAGCGGGTCAAGGTCGAGGTCGAACTGTGCGCGGACGCACCCCAGTTGATCGTCCCGGGCCGCGCGGGCATCGAGTACGTACGGCTGCTGGGCCGCTCGATGCGGTTCCGGCGCACGGCGGAGCAGGACCCCGAGGCGCCCTACCCGGCGCCGCCCCGGGTGCCGCTGCTCGGCCGCTGGCTCACCCACTTCGGCGAGCGCGCCCGGGTCCCCGGCTCCTCCCTCCTCCTCGCCATGACGGACCTGCTGTCCCGGCACTGGGCGACCGGCCAGTCCGGTGTCGAGGACCAGCACCTGGGCGCGCTGCTCGCCTGGATCGCCCCGCCGGAGGGCAGCACCGGCGCGCAGGCCGCGCGGGTCGCCGAGCTGGCGCGGGACTCCGACGGCCAGTTGCTGTGCCCGCCGGCCGGGCCCGCCACCGACCCGGCCTTCGACAACAAGCTGCTGGCCCCCGCCTTCGACCGCTACGACCGGGCCCGCACCGCTCTCGCCGAGGCCGAGGACGGTCTCCAGGCCGACGACCGGCTGATGATCCTCACCGCCGCCGAGCGGGAGATCCGCGCCCTGGTGGAGAGCCGTACCCGGCCCACCTGGGACGCGGTCTGGCAGGGCCTGGACCTGCTGCGCGGGCTGCCGGAGGGGGCCAGGGTCGAGGAGCGGTGGACGCGCGACCGCTGGTCGTTCACCGGTCACCGCGACCGGGTACTGGCCGGTGAGCCGCCGCAGCCGCGCCGGGACGACGCGGTGACCGCCGCCAACAAGCTGGCCACGCGCGAGCGCGAACAGGCCCGCCTCGACGCCCAGGAAGCCCTCGACGACCCGCTGGTGATGGCGGGGCGGCGGCTGTCCGGGGAGGCGTTCGCGGGCGAGGTCCTCGACGTCGTCATGGCGTACAGCGAGGGCAAGCGGCCCAGCCCGCGCCCGCTGCTGACCGTGCGCACGGAGGACCGGCCGCAGCTGGGCGAGCGCGCCAAGGCGTACCGCTCGCTGGGCGGCAAGCCGCAGTCGGCGGAGTTCGTCGGCCACGAGGCGGAGGGGGTGCTGGTGCTGCGCGTCCTGGACAAGATGGGCCGCGGCAAGGAACCCGAACCGGGTTCGGTCCCCGAGAAGGGCGACCGGCTCGTCTTCACCCTGTTCGAACACGAGCAGCGCGGCGGCGCCAAGCTGCCCGACCCGGAGGACACCCCGTGGACGCACGGCGGCCCGCCGGGCGAGGCGGCGCCCGAGGCGGCCGACACCGCGACGCCGGAGGACATCCTGTGACCACCACGGACTTCGATCCCGGTACGGCCGCAGCACAGGCCACCGCCGCGATCCTGCACGACACCCTGCACGGCACCGAGCGGGGTGTGGTCGTGGACTCCCCGCCGGGCGCCGGCAAGTCCACGCTGGTGGTGCGGGCGGCGCTCGAACTCGCCGACGCCGGCCGCCCGCTGATGGTGGTCGCGCAGACGAACGCGCAGGTCGACGACCTGGTCCTGCGGCTCGCCGAGAAGAACCCCGAGCTGCCCGTCGGCCGCCTGCACAGCAGTGACGCGGACCCGTACGACAAGGCGCTGGACGACCTGCCGAGCGTCCGCAAGTCGGCGAAGGCGGCCGATTTGAAGGACGCGCAGGTCGTGCTCTCCACCGCCGCGAAGTGGGCGCACGTGAAGGCGGACGAGCCCTGGCGGCACGCGATCGTCGACGAGGCGTACCAGATGCGCTCGGACTCCCTGCTCGCCGTGGCCGGCCTGTTCGAACGGGCGCTGTTCGTGGGCGACCCCGGCCAGCTGGACCCGTTCGCGATCGTGGGCAGTGAGCAGTGGGCGGGCCTGTCGTACGACCCGTCGGCGTCCGCCGTCTCCACCCTCCTCGCCCACAACCCGGGCCTGCCCCAGCACCGCCTCCCGGTCTCCTGGCGGCTGCCGGCGTCGGCCGCGCCCCTCGTCTCCGGCGCGTTCTACCCGTACACCCCCTTCCGCAGCGGCACGGGCCACGGCGACCGGCGTCTCACCTTCGCCGTCCCCTCCGACGGCTCCGGGCCCGACCGGGTGATCGACGAGGCGGCGGAGTCCGGCTGGGGCCTGCTGGAACTGCCCGCCCGGCACACCCCGCGCACCGACCCGGAGGCGGTCCGCGCGGTGGCCACGGTGGTACGGCGGCTGCTCGACCGCGGCGGCGCGGCTCTCTCGGAACGCTCCCCCGCCCCCGCCCCCCTCACGGCCGACCGGATCGCCGTCGGCACCGCCCACCGGGACCAGGCGGCCGCTGTCCGCGCGGCGCTGGCGGAACTGGGCGCGGCCGACGTCACCGTCGACACGGCGAACCGGCTCCAGGGCCGCGAGTACGACGTGACGGTGGTCCTCCACCCGCTCTCCGGCCGCCCCGACGCCACCGCCTTCCACCTGGAGACGGGCCGCCTCTGCGTCCTCGCCTCCCGCCACCGCCACGCCTGCATCATGATCTGCCGCGCAGGCGTGACCGACCTCCTGGACGACTACCCGTCCGCGGAACCGGTCCAGCTGGGAACCCTCGTCAAATTCCCCGACGGCTGGGAGGCGAACCACGCGGTGCTGGCGCACCTGGGCGAGCACCGGGTGACCTGGCGGCCATGACAGACACCGACACCGACCCCACCCACCCGCCGGACGGAGTCCGGCACGCCGCCGGAGGCGGCCAACGGATGCAGCCCCCGACGGCTGGGAGGCGAACCACGCGGTGCTGGCGCACCTGGGCGAGCACCGGGTGACCTGGCGGCCATGACAGACACCGACACCGACCCCACCCACCCGCCGGACGGAGTCCGGCACGCCGCCGGAGGCGTCCAACGGATACAGCCCCCGACGGCTGGGAGGCGAACCACACGGTGCCGGCGCACCTGGGCGAGCACCGGGTGACCTGGCGGTCTTGAGCGGGCGAGCGGAGAGTCAGCCACCGGCCTCGGGGTGCCCTTGCGCGGGCGCGGGACAATGGACGGTGGTCATCGGACCGTAGTCATCGACACCGTACGAGGAGGACCAGACATGGCGGAGCCCACGCCGCGTCGGAACGAACCGCGGCTACGCCCCGCGCCCCTGCTCTTCGAGCCTGTGGAAGCGGTCGCCGACCCCGAGCACTTCTTCGGCCTGGAGTCGGTCGACGACCCCGGGGCGCTGCTGAGCCGTGCGACCGAGCTGGTCCAGGCGTTCCGGGTGGCCACCGACCGGGCGGTGGAGTTCCAGGCCATGGCCGCCGCCCAGCTCGCCGACCCGCGCCGCTTCGACCGGCTGACCCCGGCCGACATCGCCGAGCGGGCCGAGTGGACCGAGGACTACGCGAAGAAGATGGTCGAGTTCGGCCGGGATCTGCTGAAGGGGAGGGAGGGCCAGGGGCCCGAGCAGATCTAGGCGGACCCGGCTGATGGCATATGCCGGGTGGGCAAGATACGCCTCTCCGTTCGCTCCTGTCCGGGTTTCCCGCAACTGACGGCGAGCGGGTGTTCACGAGGGGTATCAATTCCCCATGAGCCGCACACCGCACGAGACCTTCCCGGGCGACCTCGCCGAGCTCGGCGACGCGGCCGGGGTCACCCCGGACGGAGCCGCCTGGCTGGCCTCCGCAGGAACGTATCCGCGGAGCACGCTCGCGTTCTGGGAGGAGCGGCCGGACGCCCCGGTCGTCCTGCCCTGCGGGACCGTGTTCGACGTGGTGAACGCCCCGGCGATCTTCGGCCGCCGCATGCTGGACCGGCTGTGGGACGAGGGGCCGGGCTCCGGGCCGGTCGCGGTCTTCCGGGGCCGGATGCTCCTGTTCGCCGCCCCCGGCACCGCCGCCCGGCTGCCGTCGCTGCTGGGCTGGGAGGAGTGGGGCGGCCGCGGCGGCACCGTGCCGCCACTGCTGTGCCACGGCACCGGCGACGCGGTGACCGTACCGGCTCCGGCACCGCGCGGCGCCCCCTCCCCCGCCCCGGCCGGCACCCGCTGGCTGGTCGCCCCGGACACCCGGCACCCGTGGCTTCCCGGCCCGGAGATCCTGCTCTGGGCGGCCGTCCGCGCGGCCCGCTCGACCGTCCGCATATCGATTTTTCCTCCCGCCGATCAGGATGCTAAGGTCTACGACGTCAGCAGGCGCCGCTAGCTCAGTTGGTTAGAGCAGCTGACTCTTAATCAGCGGGTCCGGGGTTCGAGTCCCTGGCGGCGCACGCGAAGTAGCCGAAGGCCAAGCTCATGTGAGCTTGGCCTTCGGCTTTTCGTCGGCGCGGTTCAGTCCGGCTTCGCCGGCGTGATCTTCACGTTCCAGGCGCCGGACGCCGTCCGCCCCTCCACCGCCACCTGCACGCCGTCGCCGGGCACGGTGAAGCTCTCACCGAGGGCGACCGGGGCGTCGGCCAGCGGCGGGTAGACCGAGTTCTCCCAACAGGCCTCGGTGCGCGGATGGGCGTCGATCACCTGGACCGGCCCGTTGCCGGAGGCCGTCTCGTCGCGGACCCGGTAGACGAGGATGCCCTGCCGGCAGGCCGCGCTGTCGTTGCCGGACGCGTCCCGCGCCTCGAAGGCCAGCGCGGTGTCGGGCCCGGTGCGCACCACCGCCAGCTTGGTGCCGTCGCCGAGCCCGAAGGCCGGTGCGCCCGCGGCGCCCCGCGCGGGCCCGCCCGGCCCGGCGGAGAGCGGTTCCAGGGTCAGCCGGGTCGGCGCGGTCCCCCGGACGCACACCACCTGGCGTGGATCCAGCCATCCGAGCTTCCACTTGTGCCAGGCGAAGAGGTCCGGGGAGAGCCCGAACTGGCTGCCCATCAGGTCCCAGTCGCCGACGTACGTGTCCCAGTCGCCCTTGCCGTCCACCGGGCGGTGGTAGAGGTCGGGGAGGTCGAAGACGTGCCCGGTCTCATGGGCGAGAACCAGCCGGTCCGGGGGATGCTTCTCGAAGACCGTGACGACCCGGCGGACGTCGGTGCCGTCCACGTGCACCGGGGTGTCGAGGTTGACCACCTTCGTGGCGTCGGAGTCGACGCCGGGCGCGTCCGGGTCGGCCACGAGGTACACGATGTCGTAGCGCGAGAAGTCGACCTCGGGATCGGCCGCCGCGAACGCGTCCCGCAGGTAGGCGGCCCGCAGCGGGATGCTCCAGTCGCGTCGCATGCCGTAGGCGGCCGAGGGCCGGGGCATCCGCAGCCAGTGGGCGAGCGGGTGCGGGTGGATGGTGAACTTCCCGTAGGAGGCCTGCTCGTAGTACCGGCTGGTGGCCGGGAAGTGGTCGGCGACCAGCTCCGCGGGCGTGGTCTGCGGGACCGCGTCCGGGAAGGAGAGGAACACCATCACGGCCGAAAGCGGGTGGGTGGGACGCGTGTAGTCGGGGTTCCAGGTGTCGACGCCCTCGGAGTGGTGCGCGTCGGTGCGGTGCAGGGCGCAGGGGGCCGTGGAGAACGGCTCGGCGGACGACGGCCCGGTCAGGATCGTCGTGGCGACGAGCGCCGACATCGTGGTGAACACGGCGGCGGAGCTGCGCAGCAGGAGACGCGGCACGGAAGGACCTCCGGGGGCGGTTCGCGGGACACCGCACCCAGCCTCTGTGAGTTTGTCACCTTATGACCTGTTTATCTGCACCAGAAGGGTGAGGGACCACCTGCCCGTCACGGGCAGACCCGAACGGCCGACACCCCGGCACGCTAACGGAACGTCACAAGTGGTCGGGCGCCCCAAGAACCCGTCCAGGTGCGGGCAGAAACGATCTGTCAGAATCCCCGGTTCATCGGGGACACTGGACAGTGGCTGGAAGGCCCTCGGGCCAGCCTCTATGATCGGCACACTTTCCTGCACGGACAGAGATCGAGTGCACTGCGGGAGCGAGCGGTGAGCGGAACGTCCGAAGGGCCGACGCCCGCGGCAGACCTCGACCGGTCCGCCGTCACAGAGAGTGACAATACTTACCGGAAGTCGTACGAGAAGACAGACGAAACGACAGGCGAAACGACAGACGCGCGGTCAGCGCCGACGACCTACGAACACGCCTTCGCGGCCGCCGCGCTGCCCATGGCCGTGGTCGACCGCGACGGGCTGGTCACTGCCGCCAACGAGGCGCTCGCCACCCTGATCGGCGCCGACCAGGCCGGGCTGCCCGGACGGATCGCCGCGGACCTGGTGGACCTGGCCTCCGACGCCCGTACCTGGCACGCGTACCGCGAGGTACTGCGCGGCCGGCAGGCGAGGCTGCGCTGCACCCGCCGGCTGAAGCACCCCGACGGGCACTCGGTCTGGGTCCAGGTCACCATCGCCCCGCTGGCCAAGGACGTGCCGGGCGTGCTGATCTCGGTCTCCGACATCAGCGACCGCCGCGAACTCCAGGCCCGGCTGCGGCACTTGCAGATGCACGATCCGGTGACCCGGCTGCCCAACCGGACGCTGTTCTTCGAGCGGCTGTCGGCCGCGCTGGAGGCGGAGTCGTACGAGCAGAGCGGCACCGGCCGGATCGGCCTGTGCTACCTGGACCTGGACGGCTTCAAGGCCGTCAACGACACCCTCGGCCATCGGGTCGGCGACCGTCTGCTGGCCGCCGTCGCCGAACGGCTGACCCGGGTCGCCGACGAGGCCGGCTTCGCGCGGGCCGGCGCCCCGCTGGTGGCCCGGCTCGGCGGCGACGAGTTCGCCCTCCTGGTCGAGGACTCCACGGGCACGGAGCAGCTGGCCGACCTCGCGGAGTCCGCCCTCGCGGCCCTTCAGGCACCGTTCGACCTGGCCGGCCAGCGGCTGTCGTTGTCGGCGTCGATCGGGGTGGTGGAGCGGCACGCCGCCGGCACCACCGCCACCGGTCTGATGCAGGCCGCCGACACGACGCTTTACTGGGCGAAGGCCGACGGCAAGTCCCGCTGGACGCTGTTCGATCCGGAGCGCAACGCCCACCTGGTGACCCGGCAGGCGCTCTCCTCCACCCTCCGCCCGGCCATCGAGCGCGGCGAGTTCGTGCTGGAGTACCAGCCGCTGGTGGGCATGGGGGACGGACGGCTCAGCGGGGTCGAAGCCCTTGTCCGCTGGCACCACCCGGAGTTCGGCACACTGACGCCGAATCGGTTCATCGGATTGGCGGAGGAGGACGGCTCGATCGTCCCGCTCGGCCGCTGGGCCCTGACCACCGCCTGCCGGCAGGCCCGCCGCTGGCAGCTGGACCACCCCGGCGAGCCGCCGATCTTCGTCAGCGTGAACGTGGCGGTCCGCCAGGTCTGGGACTCCGACCTGGTCGCGGACGTGGCGGAGACGCTGGCCGAGACCGGCCTGGCCCCGCACCTGCTCCAGCTGGAGCTGACGGAGTCGGCGGTCATGGGCTCGGCGGGCCGCCCGCTGCAGGCCCTCCAGGCCCTCAGCGACATGGGCGTCCGCATCGCCATCGACGACTTCGGCACCGGCTACTCGAACCTGGCGTACCTGAGCCGGCTTCCCGTCTCGGTCCTCAAACTGGACGGTTCCTTCGTCCGGGGCTTCCAGTACGACGACCCGGGCGACCGCCCCAACCCGGCCGACGAGGTGGTGGTGGAGGCGATGATCCAGCTGGCCCACCGCCTGGGCCTCACCGTCACTGCCGAATGCGTCGAGACCTCGGCGCAGGCCTCCCGGCTCCGCCACATCGGCTGCGACACCGGCCAGGGGTGGCTCTACTCCCGGCCGGTGACGGCGGATCGTATCTCCGAGCTGCTGGACACCAGGACCTACGCGGACGCCCCGGCCGGCAAACCGTAGGCGTCGGCGACCAGTTCGTAGGAGCGCAGGCGCAGCTCGCCGCGGTGGGCGTGGGTGGTGAGCATCAGCTCGTCGGCGCCGGTGCGCTTCTGCAGGTCGTCGAGGCCTGCGCGGACCTCGTCGGCGGTGCCGTGCACGATGTTGGCGGTCCAGGAGTGCACGAACTCCTCCTCCATCGGGGAGAACTCGTGCTTCTCGACGTCGTCGGGGTCGGGGAACAGGCCGGGCCGCCCGGTGCGCAGCCGCAGCATGTTCACCGCACCGGCCCGCACCTGCCGCCGCGCCTCGCGCTCCTCGTCCACGGCGAGGACGGAGACGCCGATGAGGGCGTAGGGCTCGTCGAGGACGGCGGACGGGCTGAAGGTCTCGCGGTACAGGTCGAGGGCCGGGACGGTGTTCTGCGCGGAGAAGTGGTGCGCGAAGGCGAACGGCAGCCCGAGCATGCCGGCCAGCCGGGCGCTGAACCCGGAGGAGCCGAGCAGCCAGACGGGCGGCCGGTGCGGCGACTGGACCCCGCCGGGGGTCGTGCTCTGCACCGGCCCCGGGATCGCGTGGATCCTCCGGTACGGATGCCCGTCCGGGAAGTCGTCGTCCAGGAACCGGATCAGCTCGGCGAGCTGCTGGGGGAAGTCGTCGGCGCCCTCGTTGAGGGTCTGGGTCCGGCGCAGGGCGGCGGCGGTGGCGCCATCGGTCCCCGGCGCCCGCCCGAGGCCGAGGTCGACCCGCCCCGGCGCCAGCGCCTCCAGCGTGCCGAACTGCTCCGCGATCACGAGCGGCGCGTGGTTGGGCAGCATCACACCGCCGGACCCGAGCCGGATCCGCTCGGTGTGGGCGGCGAGGTTCGCGAGGATCACGGCGGGTGAGGAGGAGGCCACACCGGGCATCGAGTGGTGCTCGGCGACCCAGTACCGGTGGAAGCCGCGCGACTCGGTGAGCCGCGCGAGCGAGGCGCTGGTGCGCAGGGCGTCGGTGGCCGTACTGCCGGTGCCGACGGTCACCAGGTCCAGTACGGAGAGGGGGACGGGGGCGGTCCCGTGCGTGATGCCCCGGATCTCGTCTGCCGACACGGTGAGAGCCTCCTGAATCGCGGCCGTGAGCTTGTAAGGGTGGGTAACAGGAGGAGGTCTCCGTTTATTCCGTGCGGGTGAGTGGGGGCCGGGGGTGGGGACGCTCACCGGCGCTTGCGGGGTGCCGCCGCGCCCACCCGTGCCGCCCCAGCGGCACGACTGCCCGCAGCTGAGTAGCTGCGTGGCTGCGTGGCCGAGGGCTGCGTGGCTGAGGGCTGCGTGGCTGAGTAGCTACGTGGCTGGGTAGCCGTGTGGCCGAGTAGGCGCGTGGCTGCGTGGCTGCATAGCTGCGTGGCCGAGTAGGCGCGTGGCTGCGTGGCTGCATAGCTGCGCGGCCGAGTAGGCGCGTGGCTGGGTAGCTGCGTAGCTGCGTGACTGCATAGCTGCGCGGCCGAGTAGGCGCGTGGCTGGTCAGCTGCATAGCTGAGTAGCTGCGTGGCCGAGTAGGCGCGTAGCTGCGTGGCTGTGGCGACTGCCGCCGACGGGGGGCCGGTGGGCGGTGGGCGTGGTCTTGGGGGTTTTCGGTTCCCTTTTTCCTACCGAGTCGGGTGGTGGGTGGGCGAGGGTTTTGGGGGTCCAGGGGGCGGAGCCCCCTGGTACGGGGCGTTGTCAGGCCTGGACGATCGGTTCGCGGGTGAAGAGGGTGCCGAGGGACGGGGCGTTGACCCGGCGGTCGGCCAGGCGGAGGCCCTCCCAGACGGTCACCTGGTTCGCCGTGAGCACCGGCTTGGAGAGGGCCTTCTCCAGGAGGGACACGTGGGCCGCCGTGTGCAGTGCCGTGTCCGGAAGCAGAACCGCCTCGGCCTCCCCCGCGTCCGCGGCCCGCGCCAGGGTCAGGACCTCCTCCTCCCCCCACGTCCCCACCTCCGCCGCCGTCACGATCCCCGAGGACCGCACTCCGGTCACCTCCAGGCCCCCGGCGCGAAGGAAGTCGGCGAAGAGGGACGCCACGTCGTCGGGATAGGTCGCGCCGACCGCCACCCGCCGTACCCCGAGCTCCCGCGCCGCGTGCACGAACGCGAAGGACGTGGACGACGCGGGCATCCCGGCCGCCCGGGCGAGCGCCCGGACCTGCTGCTGGGCGCCCTCCCAGCCGTACACGAAGCTGCCGCTGGTGCATGCCCACACCACCGCGTCCGCACCCGCGAGCCGCAGCTCCGCCACCCCGGCGGCCAGCCGTTCCTCGGCCCCCATCTCGCGGAGCGCGTCCACCCGGTGCGCGTCCTCGCCGATGTCGGTGTGGACGACGTCCACCCGGATGTCGCTGCCGAGGAGCTGTTCGATACGGGGGTAGTCGTCCTCCGCCGAGTGTCCCGGATAGAGGAGTCCGAGCGCTGTCATGTCCACCCTTCCTGCTGTTCTTCCGGCAGTACGGGCCAGTCACGCGCCGCCGCCGGTTCGTCCAGGTGACGGATCAGCGCCTGATAAGGGCCCACCGCTCGGGTACCCAGACTGCGCAGCGCCGCCCACATCGTGACCTGGTTGGCCGACAGGACCGGTATGCGCAGTTCGGCCTCCAGCTGGGGGATGACGTCATAGGTGGGGAGGTTGGTGCAGGAGATGAACAGGGCGTCGGCGGCCCCGGGCCGTACCGCCTGCCGGGCCATGGCCACCACGTCCCGGTACGGCACCTGCCAGATGTGACTGGTCAGCCCCATGAACGCGCAGCCGGCGACCCGCACGCCCGCCTCCGCCACGTACTCCTCCAGCACCCGGGTCACCGAGACCGTGTACGGCGTGACCAGCGCCAGCCGTCGTACGCCCAGCTCGGTCAGCGCGTCGAGGAGCGCCCCGGAGGTGGTGAGGGCGGGCACCGCGCCGGAGCGGGTCATCGCCTCGCACATCGCCCGCTCGCCCGCGATGCCGCCGACGAAGCTGCCGGAGGTGCAGGCGTAGGCGACGACCTCGGGCGCGACCGCGGTCAGCGCGCGTACCGCCTCGCCGAGCGTCTCGTGCTCGCTGACCAGCCGGGCCAGGTCCAGGCTGACCTCGACCGGCACGAACGGTGTCCTGGTCAGGTGCAGGGAGACGTCGTCCGGCACCCATCGCCACAGCTCGCGGTCGAGCGCGAAGTCGAAGGGCGCCACGACGCCGACACCGCGCTGCGGACGAGGTCCGCCCAGAAAGGAGACGTCCATGGGAAGTCACCGGCCTCAGGTGGGAGAGCGAGGGGCAACGGTCGACGGATACGCCCGTGTTGACGAAGGTAGGTTCGGGTGCCAGCGTGGTCAATCCGCACATCCGAGACGTTCCATCCGCCCATGTCAGACACTGTCGGACACCGGGAGACCGCCCCGAATGACATCGCCCGTGCCCACTCTGCTGGTCCTCGACGCCGACCCGCCCCCGCGGCTCGGCCGGCTCACCGGCCGCGCCCGGATCGTGCACACCGACGCGAAGGGACTGGCGGCCCGGCTGCCGGCGGCGGACGTCCTCCTCGTCTGGGACTTCGCCTCGCCCGCCGTCCGCGAGGCCTGGCCGGGCGAGGGGCCACGGCCGGGCTGGGTGCACACGGCGAGCGCGGGCGTCGACCACCTGATGTGCCCGGAGCTGGCCGCGTCCGACACGGTCGTCACCAACGCGCGCGGGGTCTTCGACGCGCCCATCGCCGAGTACGTGGCGGCGCTGGTGCTGGCCGTCGCCAAGGACCTGCCCGGGACCCTCGACCTCCAGCGGGAACGGACCTGGCGGCACCGCGAGGCGCGCCGGGTGGCCGGCACGCGCGCGTGCGTGGTCGGTTCCGGGCCGATCGGCAGGGCGATCGTCCGCACCCTCAAGGCGCTCGGCATCACCACGGCCCTCGTCGGCCGCGTCCCGCGCACCGGCATCCACGGCCCGGAGGACCTGGACCGGCTCATGTCCCGCGCGGACTGGGTGATCGCGGCCGCTCCGCTGACCGAGCAGACGTACGGCATGTTCGACGCGCACCGCTTCGGCGTGATGCAGCCGTCGGCCTGCTTCATCAACGTCGGCCGGGGCGGGCTGGTCGACGAGGAGGCCCTGGTCCGGGCGCTGACCAGGCGCTGGATCGCCGCCGCGGCCCTGGACGTCTTCGCCACCGAGCCGCTGCCCGCCGACAGCCCGTTGTGGAACGTGCCGGGCCTGCTGGTCTCGCCCCACATGAGCGGGGACACGGTGGGCTGGCGGGACGAACTGGGCTCCCAGTTCGTGGAGTTGTACGAACGGTGGGCGGCGGGCAGGTCTCTGCTGAACGTGGTGGACAAGAAGCGCGGATACGTACGCGGTCACTGACTCCCGGGAGGGTGCCCCTCATGCAGCTCACCGACCTCACCGCGCGGCAGCTCCTCGACGGTTACCGCAAGGGCGAGTTCGGCCCGGTGGCGGCGGTCCGGGCGGTCCTGGAACGGGCGGCGCGGATCCAGCCGGAGGTCAACGCCTTCGTCCGGCTCACCGAGGAGGACGCCCTGGCGCAGGCGCGGGCGTCGGAGGAGCGGTGGCGGCGGGGCGAGCCGCGGGGCCTGCTCGACGGCGTGCCGGTGACGGTCAAGGACATCCTCCTGATGCGCGGCCACCCGACCCTGCGCGGCTCGAAGACGATCTCGGCGGCCGGGAGTTGGGACGAGGACGCGCCGTCCGTCGCCCGGCTGCGCGAGCACGGCGCGGTGTTCGTCGGGAAGACCACCACGCCCGAGTTCGGCTGGAAGGGCGTGACCGACTCCCCGCTCTCCGGGATCACCCGCAACCCGTACGACCCCTCCCGCACCGCGGGCGGTTCGAGTGGCGGCAGTGCGGCGGCGGTGGCTCTGGGGGCCGGTCCGCTCTCCCTCGGCACGGACGGCGGCGGCAGCGTGCGCATCCCGGCCGCGTTCTGCGGCATCTTCGGCCTGAAACCGACGTACGGCCGTGTCCCCCTCTACCCCGCGAGCGCCTTCGGCACGCTGTCCCATGTGGGCCCGATGACCCGGGACGCGGCCGACGCGGCACTGATGCTGGACGTGATCGGGACGCCGGACGCCCGCGACTGGTCCGCCCTCGGCCCGGCACCGGGCTCCTTCGTGGCGGCCCTGGCCGGTGGCGTCCGCGGCCTCCGGGTGGCCTTCTCGCCCACGCTCGGCGGCCAGGTCGCGGTGCAGCCGGCGGTCGCGGCGGCGGTACGGCGGGCGGTGTCGGGGCTCGCGGAACTCGGGGCGTACGTCGAGGAGACCGACCCGGACTTCAGCGACCCGGTGGAGGCCTTCCACGCGCTGTGGTTCGCCGGGGCCGCCCGGGTGACGCAGCGGCTCTCACCCGGGCAGCGGGAGTCGCTCGACCCGGGACTGCGGGAGATCTGCGGGACCGGCTCCCGCCTGTCCGCGCTGGACTACCTCGCCGCGGTGGACGTCCGGATGGACCTGGGCCGCCGGATGGGCCGCTTCCACGAGTCCTACGACCTCCTCGTCACCCCGACCCTCCCCCGCACGGCGTTCGAGGCGGGCCTGGAGGCGCCGAAGGGCTCGGGCCACCGACGCTGGACGGGCTGGACCCCCTTCACCTACCCGTTCAACCTCACCCAGCAGCCGGCAGCGACAGTCCCGGTCGGCACGGACCCCGACGGACTCCCGGTCGGCCTCCAACTCGTGGCCGCCCGCCACCGCGACGACCTGGCCCTGCGCGCGGCCCACGCCCTGTACGAGGCGGGTGTGGCCTCGGCACCGCCGGGCACCGCCGTCGTGGCCTAGCACCGTCGCGGCGGAAAGGAAGCACCCGCGGCTCGCAGGAGAGGACCGGGCAGCACCGCGCGGGAACGCGAGCGGTGCAACGGCCGCGGTGGGTTCGGCACCGCCGGACGGCACCGTCGTGGCTGAGCGCCGTCGCGGCGGGTATCAGAGTGAGCGGCGGCCGAAGGCACGGGTAGCGGACGTCGGGGACCCCGGTCAGAGCGCCCGGAACGCCAGTTGTTCCCCCGCCGCGCCGTTGCGCCACAGGTCGTTGCAGGCCTCGGCCAGGTCCGGCAGGCCCTCCACCACCTCGCCCCAGACGATGCCCGGGACCCAGCCCACGTCGCCGTTGAGCAGGAGGTTGTTGCGTTCGTAGAAGAGGGCGAGGTCGACCAGGGTGGTGCCTGGGCGTACCTCGCGGTCGTAGCCGTAGGCCTTGGTGGCCAGTTCCGTGCCGGCGAAGGAGAAGTAGCAGAGGTCGCCGGGGATGGGGGTGACCGTCGGGTTCTCCAGGGGCGGTTCCGTCGGCGTGAACGGCGGGAAAAGGGCGTAGATCTCATTGCGGGCGTACTTGGCGTGGTACACGTCGCCGGACAGCGGCAGGGCCTCCCAGACGGCGGCGCAGGTGACGGGGGCGCGATCGTCCAGGAGCCTGGCCTTGGCGGTGACACCGCGGCTGACCAGCGAGACTTCGATGAATCGTTGGGTCATGCCTTCCATGGTGCATAAGTCGGTTGGGGTCGGGTAGCCGCGCCGCCATGGCTCCACCACTCGGGAACAAATCAGGCACATCAGGCCATGAATCCAGACACAGTCGGCGAGCCGTGCTCGCGGGTGCCGCCGCGTTCGGCGCACTCGGCGCGTTCGGCGCCGCCGGCTGCACGCGCGTGGCCGACGCGGCCGGTACCGACGGCGGTGATCTGCTGCAACGGCTGCGCGCCCAGGGTGTCGTACGGCTCGGCATAGCCGGTGAGATCCCCTTCGGGTACATCGACAAGGACGGGCACCTGACCGGTGAGGCGCCGGAGCTGGCGAAGGCGATCTTCAAGCGGCTCGGGGTGGACCGGGTCCAGCCGGTGCCGACCGAGTTCGGTTCGCTGATCCCCGGGCTCAACTCCCAGCAGTTCGACGTCGTGGCAGCCGGGATGTACGTCAATCCGGAGCGCTGCGCGCAGGTGATCTTCGCGGATCCCGACTACCAGATGCTCGACTCGTTCGTCGTGCGGAAGGGCAATCCCAAGGGGTTGCACGACTACAAGGACGTCGTCGCGAAGAAGGCGAAGTTCGCCACGGGGACGGGCTACGCGGAGATCCAGTACGCGGTCGAGGCCGGGTACAAGGAGAGCGACATCCTGATCGTTCCCGACCAGGTCGCCGGGCTGAACGCGGTGGAGGCGGGGCGCGTGGACGTGTTCGCCGGTACGGCCGTCACCACCCGTGCGGTGGTCAAGAAGTCGGCGAAGGCGGAGGCCACCAAGCCCTTCGCGCCGCTCGTGGGCGGTAAGCCGCACGTGGACGGGGGCGCGTTCGCGTTCCGGTCGGCGGAGACGAGGCTGCGGGACGCCTTCAACGTGGAGCTGCACAAGCTGAAGAGGAACGGCGAACTGGCGCGGATCCTGCGCCCGTTCGGGTTCACCGAGGCCGAGATGACCGACCTGACGGCGAAGGAGCTGTGCGGGGGAGGGAAGAGCGGATGACCTCGGGACTGTGGGACCTCGTGCTCAAGGGGGCCTGGACGACCATCCAACTGCTCGTGCTCAGCGGGCTGTTGATGACGGCCGTGGCGCTGGTGGTGGGGGTGGCCCGGACGCACCGGCTCTGGATCGTCCGGTTCCTCGCCGGTCTCTACACCGAGGTGTTCCGCGGCACCTCGGCGCTGGTGATGATCTTCTGGGTGTTCTTCGTGCTGCCGGTCGCCTTCGGCTGGCAGCTGGTGCCGCTGTGGGCGGGGACGCTCGCGCTCGGCCTGACCTACGGCGCGTACGGCGCGGAGATCGTGCGCGGGGCGCTGAACGCGGTCGACCCGGCGCAGAAGGAGGGCGGGATCGCGCTCAGCTTCACGCCCTGGCAGCGGCTGCGGCTGATCCTGCTGCCGCAGGCGGTGCCGGAGATGATCCCGTCCTACTGCAACCTGCTCGTGGAACTGCTCAAGGGCACCGCGCTGGTGTCCATCACGGGCATGGGCGACCTTGCCTTCAGCGGGAACCTGGTGCGGCTGGCGTTGCAGGAGAGCGCGCACATCTACACGTACCTGCTGCTCATCTACTTCGTGATCGCGTTCGTCATCACCCGGCTGATGCGCGGTCTGGAGAAGCGGCTGAAGGCCGGCATCGGCAAGGCCCCGGGGAGCGAACGTGAGGCGCGTGCGGTGAAGCGCAGGGAGACGACCGGGGTCGGTGGTGTCGCGTGACGTGGGACTGGAGTGCCGTACGCGAGTTCATGCCGTACTTCTGGGACGGCCTGCGGGTCACCCTGGAGGCGCTGGCGCTCGGTTCGCTGATCTCGTTCTCGCTGGGGCTGGTGTGGACGCTGCTGATGCGGACGCCCACGCGCTGGGTGCGCTGGCCGGTCGGCGCGGTGACCGAGTTCGTGCGCAACACCCCGCTGCTGGTGCAGCTGTTCTTCCTGTTCTACGTGCTGCCCGAGTGGGGGCTGACGTTCTCCGCGCTGACCACCGGGGTCTTCGCGATCGGCCTGCACTACTCGACGTACACCATGCAGGTCTACCGGGCCGGTATCGAGGCCGTCCCGGCCGGGCAGTGGGAGGCCGCCACCGCGCTCAGCCTGCCGGCCCGGCGGACCTGGTTCGCGGTGATCCTGCCGCAGGCGGTGCGCCGGGTGGTGCCGCCGCTCGGCAACTACGTGATCTCGATGCTCAAGGACACGCCGATCCTGATGTCGATCACCGTGCTGGAGATGCTCGGCCAGGCCCGGCTCTTCTCCCAGCAGCACTTCCAGTTCACCGAGCCGGTGACGGTGATCGGTGTCGCCTTCATCGTCATCTCCTACCTCGCCTCCCTTCTCCTGCGCACCCTGGAGCGTCGCCTTGTCCGTTGACACCAGCAAGCAGCCGAGTACCGCCGGCACCGCGTCCGACGACCTGATCCGCATCGAGGGGGTGACCAAGCGGTTCGGTGACAACACCGTCCTCGACGGGCTCGACCTCGCCGTGCAGGCGGGCCGGCACGTCACCCTGATCGGTCCCTCCGGCTCCGGCAAGACCACGATCCTGCGGCTGCTGATGACCCTGACCAAGCCGGACACCGGCACCATCACGGTCGACGGGCAGCGGCTCTTCCCGGCGTCCGAGAAGGAGCGGCGGGAGGCCCGCAAGCAGATCGGGATGGTGTTCCAGCAGTTCAACCTGTTCCCGAACATGACCGTGCTGCGCAACGTCACCGAGGCCCCGGTGACCGTGCTCGGCATGTCCAAGGACGAGGCGGAGACGCGCGCCCGGGACCTGCTCGACCTGGTGGGTCTCGCCGACAAGGCCGACGAGCGGCCGACCCGGCTCTCCGGCGGCCAGCAGCAGCGGGTGGCGATCGCGCGGGCGCTGGCCATGCGGCCGAAGGTGCTGCTCCTCGACGAGGTGACCTCGGCGCTCGACCCGGAGCTGGTCGCGGGCGTCCTCGACGTGCTCAGGGACATCGCGCGCAGCACCGACATCACCATGCTCTGCGTGACCCACGAGATGAACTTCGCGCGGGACATCTCCGACCAGGTCCTGATGTTCGACTCGGGCCGGGTCATCGAGGCGGGCCCGCCGGAGCGGATCTTCAGCGAGCCCGAGCACGAGCGGACCCGGGAGTTCCTCGGCGCGGTGCTGTAGATAATTGCACCGCCGGTGCCGTAAAGGTTTTCCCGCGCCGCGCCATGACTACAGGAAGTGAACGCTCGATCACCCGAGGTCCGGCGGACGGGCCATTCCGCTGGCATATGCCGGAGGGTCTTTTCCGCAGTTGGGAGGGCCAGAATCTCGCCAACACCCCCTCCGTTTCCGGCGCTTGCCCGTTATCGTGGAGAGGATCCGCCGTCCGGATCGCGGCCCAAGCAGTGCAGCCGAAGCAGTATCGCCGAGCGAGCGCAGGGGGACCACCGTGGCGCTGATGCACGAGCCGACCGCCCCGTACCACTCCGCCCAGGACGCCCTCCGGGTCCTGGAGACGGTGGCGGGGCACGCCACCGGCGTCACCGACACCGAACTGGCCCGGCGGACCGGCCTGGACCCCGAGCGGCTGACCGCGCTGCTGCGCATGCTGCGCCGCGAGGGCTACGTCGAGCAGGTGACCGACGGCGCGTACGTGACCGGCGAGACCCTGCGCCGGCTCGGCTCCGCGCAGGAGCGGGAGCAGGCCCTCGGCGAGCAGCTCCAGCAGACCCTCGACCGGCTGCGCGACTCGGTCGGCGCCGCCGTCTACCTGAGCCGGTACATCGACGGCGAGGTACGGATCGGGCAGTACGCGGACGGCCCGACCACCCCCGCGGTCAACGAGTGGGTGGACTTCCGCTCCTCCGCGCACGCCACCGCGATCGGCAAGAGCCTGCTCACCCAGCTCGACCACAACGCCCGCCGCGACCACCTCTCCCGGCACAAGATGGCCCGCCTCACCTCGCGCACCATCACCAGCGACAAGCTGCTGCTCTCCCGCCTGGAGGCACAGCCGCCGACGGTCCCCGTCCTGGATCTCCAGGAGTACGCCATAGGCACGGTGTGCGCGGCGGTCCCGATCACCGCGGGCTCGGCCGTGGGCTGCCTCGCCCTCTCCCTGCCGGTCGAGCACGCCCACCGGCTCCGCCAGGCCGCCGACACCCTGAACCGCGGCGCCGCTCCGCTGCTGCTCTCGCTGGCGATCTAGGCCGGGCCCGGCGGTGGTCGGAAGCACCCCGCCGGACCAGGTACTATTTTCTTCGTCGCCAGCCGCGAGAGGCCGTCGAAAGACGGTTCGAACGGTCGGCGTGAGTCATGCGCCGCTAGCTCAGTTGGTTAGAGCAGCTGACTCTTAATCAGCGGGTCCGGGGTTCGAGTCCCTGGCGGCGCACCTGTGATGACCTGGGGTTTCACCACCCCAGGTCATTTTTTTGGTCCGGCAGGCCCTAGTGCGGCTCCCCCAGGAAGGGGAAATCGGAGCTCAGGTCGGCATGCGGCCGCAGTCCGTCGTGCGGCGCCGCACCGTTGGTCAGCAGGGCGATCCCCAGGTTGATGACGTCGTCGGTGAGATTGCGGCCGTTCGGGAAGCCCGCGGCGCTCGAGTAGTCGTAGGTCACGAGGTCGGGGAGCAGGCCCTCCGCGAGGGTGACCGCCTCGTCCGCGGGGTAGCCCCCGTGCTCGAAGACGTGCGCGAACTTGCCGAGGAAGAGCTCCCGGTCCTTGTCCGGCTCCTGCTGGTTCCATATGCGCTTGTCGTCGTCGCTGTGGTTGAAGTTGTTGTCGATCCCGGGCCGTCCCGCCCGGTCGCCCTGGACCAGGCGGCCGTCGTGCGGAACCAGGACCCGGGCCCAGACGCCGACCTGCGGATCCGGGCCGAGCACGGTGTTCGGGACCTCCAGCACGATGGCGAACACGTTCTTGTCGGCGAAGAAGTCCTGGCCGGTCCACTGGAAGTCGTTCCCGGCCCCGATCGGGTCGGCGAAGAACGGGTCGCTGCGGAGCCCGGCGAAGAACCGGAAGTCGCCGGCCGTGGCGATCTCGGGCTTCGCACCGAAGGTGACCGGGGCGTCCGCCACGATCGTCTCCCCGGCGCCGACATCGGCCGCCGGGCCCCGGCCGACCGCCAGCTGCACACTCGCGCTCTGCGACTCCGCCGCCACCGGCGAGAAGCGCACCCGGAAGGCGACGTCGTTGACCGCGTCGCCGTCGTTGTCCACACCGAACTCGTACACGGACTCGGAGTCGACGGCGTCGGCGGTGACCGGCGAGTGCGGGTTGATGCACATCACCAGGATCGTCCGGTCCGCGTCACCGGGTTTCCGGAACACGTAGAGATCGGTGATGTGACTCCTGGGGTCCATGCTCGTCGGACTGATGCCCAGGCCAGAGACGTGATGCGCCATGCCGGTGGCTCCTCTCGGGTGGCCGTGCAGGTCGATCTGCGCGCACGCTAGCACGGGGTCAATTGCCCAAGTGTCCACGTATGAACGGCCGTTCGGGCAGTCCGTCGGCGCCCCGCGGCGGACGCCACGCTTCCGCCTCCTCCGGGGTCAGCCTGCGGTACGTCCGCTCCCCCGGCGGCCGCCACCACACCGGGTCGGCACACCGCACGCCCTCTTTCCGCAGCGCCGCCCGCCGGATCTTGTTGGTCGCCGTCACCGGCATCCGCTCCACCACCCGCACGAACCTGGGCGCCATCTTCGTCCCCAGGTCGGGCTGGGCCAGCAGGAACTCGGCGAAGTCCAGCGGCTCGAACCGCCCGGCGATCGTCGCCATCACCTGGTCCCCGGTCACCGGGTCCGGCACCCCGTACACGGCGACGGCCTCCGCGCCCTCGTACCGGGCCACGATGTTCTCGATCACCGCGGCGGCCAGGTTCTCCCCGTCGACCCGGATCCGGTCGTCGGTGCGCCCCGCGAAGTACAGGTATCCCGCCGCGTCCCGGTAGAAGAGATCCCCGGTCCAGTACCAGCCGCCCCTGCGCCGCTCCGCCTCGGCCGCCGCGTTCCGCCAGTACCCCTCGAACGGGTTCGGCGCCCGGTTCACCAACTCACCTATCGCCGCTTCCCCGTTCAGCAGCCGCCCCCCGGAGTCGAACACGGCGGCCGGGCACTCCTGACCCGACTCCTGGTCGAGTACGACGAGCCCCGGCGCCGCCCGCCCCACCGCCCCGGCCGGCGTCCCCGGCGACCACTGGATCGCCGCCCCGCCCTCCGAGGACCCGTACCCCTCGACCAGCCGCACCCCGAACCGCTCCTCGAAGGCCGCCGCGTCCACGGCCCCGGCCTCCGTCCCGAACCCGAGCCGCAGCGGGTTGTCCCGGTCGTCGGGGCGCGGCTCGGTGGCGAGTATGTACTGCACCGCCCGGCCGACGTAGGTGAAGTAGGTGGCCCGGTAGCGCCGTACGTCGCAGAGGAACCCCGACGCCGAGAACCGCCGCCGCAACGCCACCCCGGCGCCGGCGACCAGCGCGGGCGCCCAGTCGGCGATCACGGCGTTGCCGTGGAACATCGGCATGCAGACGTAGTGCACGTCGTCGGGGCGGACCCCGAACTGCCCGGCGAGCGACCGCCCGGCCGCCGCGAGCCGCCCCTGCGAGCAGAGCGCGGCCTTCGGGGCACCGGTCGAACCGGACGTGAAGTAGAGCAGGATCCGGTCGGTGGGGGCGGCCCGCGAGGCGTCGGGAAAGGCGCCGAGGTAAGGGGCGAGAAGAGCGCCGTACTCCGGTTCGTCGGTGACGAGGAGTCGGACGCCGGGCAGTTCGAGCCCGGCGAGCAGCGGCAGGTGAGCCCGCTCGGTGACGAGCACCGGGCACTCGGTGTGCAGGATGTCCCGGGCGAGCTCGGCCCCCCGCCGCGTGGGATTCACCCCTGCGACAGCGGCCCCGGCGAGCGCGGCCGCCCCCAGCCAGAGTGGAAACTCGGGTGTGTTGTCGAGCAGCACCCCGACATGCGGCACGGCACCGGCAGGCAGCAGATCGGCCAGCAGCGCGGCCCGGGCAGCGGCCCCGGCCGCCACTACGTGGTGCGTCAGCACCTGCTCCTCGAACCACAGCCCCGGCCGGTGGTCGCCCCACCGGGCAGCGACGGCCTCAGCAACGGTGCGCCCATCGACGGCCATGGAGAAGCAGATTAACTGACACTCCGTCAGATCAACACCCTTGGGGCGCGGGGAACTGCGCGACCAGCCCCCACCGGCCCGCGGAGGCCCACGGCCTCACCGGCACTCACGGAGCGAAGCCGTCCGCCGCCGAGAAGGCGAAGTGCGCCCCGACGATGAAGGCCAGCGCGAACCCGATGAACACCACGAAGAACGCCACCGAGCACCCGGTCCCCACCGCCAGACTCCCCTGTGCGGGCGGGCGGGACATCGCCCCCTCGGGGTGCTCCGGCAGGTAGTAGACCGTCACGAAGTCGCCCTCGACCACGGTCGACCGCCCGCTCGGCTCGTCGAAGCGGACGACCCGCCCCTCGGCCGTCGTGAACTCGTAGACGTGGTGCAGCGTGGTCGTCACGAACGTGTCCCCGCCACCGCCGCTGGTCCTCGCGTACGACCGCAGACAGCGCGCCTCGGCGGTACGCCCGTGACGCCACGTCCGGCTGATCTGGCTCGACCGCTTCAGTGTCTTGTAGAGCCCGAGGACACCGCCGACGACGAAGATGCCGGGAATGATGTAGAAGAACGCTTCCAACAGGCCCATGAGAGTCCCCCGCCTCCGAACACCGGTCCGATTGACCGGTGTGGCGGGAACGTACCCCCGCGGCCCGCGGCGGGTCCTCAAGCGAAGCTCAGATCAGCCGGGTGTTACCCGCTTGTCGAACGACGCAGGTCAGAACGTGACGTCCGAGCAGGCGTAGAACGCGTTGCCCGTGTCGGCGATCGTCCAGACCGCCAGGATCACGTGGTGACCGCTCAGCCCCGACGGCAGGGTGCCGCTGTGGCTGAGGGTGGCCGGCGGGCGCTGGCCGTTGTAGGGGACGGTGAGGAACGGGGTGGTGTTCAGGTCCGAACGGGCGAGGGCGTGGTTCTGGTTCCAGCCCTGCTTGGTGACGTAGTACTTGAAGTCGGTCGTGGCGTGCATCGCCGTGAACTGCCAGCGGAACGTGTACGTCTGGCCGCCCGTCACCTTGGTCGTCGGCCAGGCGCCGCCCGACGGCGTGGTCGGCGAGCTGAGCTGGGCGAACCTGCTCAGTCCGCCGTTGCAGATCTGGCCGTCGGCGGGACCGGCCGCCGGGAAGCCCTTCGGGCCCTCGACGCTCTGCGGCTCGTACTGGATGTCGCCGCAGTTGGTCACCGTGCCGTTGGCACAGAGCTTCTGCCGGCTGATGGGGAGGTCGGTGTAGCCGTGCCCGCTGGCGCCGCCGGTGGAGAGTGCGAAGGCTCCGGCGGTCGCCACGCCGAGCACGACGGCCGAGATCTTGGTCCGTTTACGCATGCTGCCGCTCCTGGAGAACGTGGGGGAGGTTCGGTGAGCCGTGCAGGTCTAGACCAAGTCTCAGATTATTGCCGCTTGTTGAACATGTCCATACCAAAAGGGGTACCGGTACCCGCCCCTGCACCGGTGCCCCTCCCCCTCACGGCACGGGCTCGGTGCGCCCCGAGCAGAACGCCACCGTCAGGTCCCGCACCAGCACCTTGCGCTCGTAGTCGTCGAGTTCGACGAGTCCGCGCATGGTCAGCCGGGTCACCGTGTCCTCGACCGAGTCCACGACCGAGGTGAGCATGGTGGCCCGCTGCCGGGCGTCGAGCGCGGCGATCCGGCGCCGCTGCATGGCCCCGGCGACCTCCGGGGCGTACTCCACCCGGACCGGCTGGACGGCGAACACCTCCAGGCCGATGCCCGCCGCGTCCGCCGAGACCAGCCGGGTCAGCGCGTCCGTGGCCATCTCCACCGAGCCCCGGGCGGTGCCCGGCGGCTCCACCGGCACCCGGGCCAGCGCGGCCTCCACGCACTCGCGCAGATACGTCTCGTGGTCCTCGACGCCGAGCACCGCCCGCGCGGTGTCCCGCACCCGCCACACCACCAGGACGACGACCCTGAGCGCGACCCCGTTGCCGTCCGCCGCCGGCATCTCCTCGCTGCGCCAGTGCCGCAGCCGGACGTCGACCCGGCGGCGCAGCAGCAGCGGGTTGACCCAGAGCAGGCCGGTGCGCCGTACCGTCCCCCGGTAGCGGCCGAACAGGCCGAGCACCCAGGCCCGCCCGGTCGTCCCGCGGGCGAGCCCCGCGAAGCCGGCCACGCCGAGCGCACCGGCCCCGGCGTACGCCGCCCACTGCGCCGGGCCGAGCCCCGCGCCCCCGTACGCCGGCAGGTGCAGCGCGTGCGCCGCGAGCGTCGGCAGCGCCCCCGCCCACCAGGAGGTGGCGAGCCCCCCGGCCGCTCCGGCGAGCCCGGCGCACACACCGGCCGCGCCCGGCAGCACCCGGGCCGGACGCTCCACCAGGTCGGGGTCGACGGCGGCGACCGGACGGGGCTTGGCCGGGAGCGGCCGGCGCAGCCGGGGCTGTTCGCCGGTGCCCTGCCGGCGGCCGACCACGGCGGGCCGCAGCGGTACCGAGACCGGGTCGGGGTCGTCGCGGAACAGCAGGTGGACGGGGATCTCGGTGGTGATCTCGTTCTGGATGAGCCGGGGGGTCGGGCGGGTCGGCGGCCCGCCGTCCGGGGGGTCGTCCGAACCGGGGGTGTGTTCGGTGGTCGTACTCATGCCTGCCTCCAGCCTCCGCGCCAGATGCTCCAGGTGTTGCTCAGGGGGGTCGCAGTCGGGGTCGTCACAGGAACAGGCGGCGCCAGGTCTCCGGCCCCGGGTAGCCGTCGGCCGCGCCACCGCGCCAGCCCTGGGCGCGCTGGAACGCCTCGACGGCCCTGCGGTCCGCCTCGCCCCAGGCGGCATGCGGCCCGTTCGGGTAGAACCGGCCGTACCCCTTCTCGACCAGCCGCCTGCCGAGCCGGGCGACGTAGTCATTGGCGGCGCCGGGACGGAAGAAGTTCTTGCCGGGGTAGCCCGGGACCCCGTGCGAGGCCGGGGCGGACGGGACCGCGGTGGCGGACTCGATGTTCCTGCCCCTGCCGGTGGCGAGGAGTTCCCAGGTGCGCGGTCCGGGCAGGCCGTCGGCGGCGGCGCCGGTCCAGCCCTGGGCCTGCTGGAACGCCTGGGTGGCCCGCTGGTCCGCCGGCCCCCAGTCCGGACCCGGGCCCTTCGGGTAGTGGGCCCCCCGCGCGATCAGCAGCTGCCCGAGGAGGGTGACGTACTTGTTGTGGGCGCCGGGCCCGAAGTAGGCGGCGCCCGGGAACGCCACCGCCGTCTTCGCGGCCTGCGCGCCGGGGGCGGCCGGGTCCGCGATCAGGCCCTTGTAGCGGTAGGGGACGTACTTGGAGGAGTTGCTCCAGTAGGCGTAGGGGGTGGGCTGGCTGCGGGCGTGCGGGGGTGTCTGCTCGTACACCGTGTAGGAGGTGTGCGTGTAGTCCGTCCAGCCGCCGAAGATCACGACGTGGGAGCCCTTCTCGGGGTCGTCCGGGTTGTGGAAGAGCAGGATGTCGCCGGGCTGGAGCTCCTCCTTGGTGATCTTCGTGCCGAACTGGTCGAGGCTCCCGGTCCACTCGTTGCCGGTCAGCCCCCAGGCCATGGAGACGTAGCCGGAGCAGTCCTGCCGGTAGCCGTCCGTCCAGTAGAGGGACATGCTGTACGGCACCTTGGCGGTGACCCAGGTCTTGGCCCGGTTGATGATCTGCGTGCGGGTGATGGGGGGCGTGGTGACCGGGCCTTTGACGGGCTTGCCGTGCGGCCCGTGCAGGGGGGACCTGGCGCCCTGCGGGGTCTGGGGCTCGGGGTCCGCGGGGGCGGCGGACCGGTGCGGGGCGGGCGGGGTGCTGTGGGCGGCGGCGCCGGGGGCGCCCGCGGCGAGGGCGGCGGTCGTGGCCGCGGCCACGACCAGGACGCCGCGGGCCGCCGGGTGCCCGCCGAAGCGGCCGGGCAGCGGGGAGGGGCTCACCCGCCGCCAGTGGACGCAGCCGGGGCATTCGCAGGTGGTCGCGGGGTCGAATTCCTGGAAGACCGGGGCCGGCATGCGATTCCCCTCACACTTCATGTTGATATGTCCGGGACTGTACACGTTGATCAGTTTCCCAACTGTGGCCCCGGTGCGCATGCTGACGGTCCGAATGATGTACGGCAGAGGGCGGACGGGGGTCGCCCTGGTGGCCGATGGTCAGGAGCACGGTTCCCGGTCGGGTAGAGTTCTCGATGTCAGCAGGCGCCGCTAGCTCAGTTGGTTAGAGCAGCTGACTCTTAATCAGCGGGTCCGGGGTTCGAGTCCCTGGCGGCGCACAGACACCGGGAAGGCCCTCCGCATCAGCGGGGGGCCTTCCGGCGTACACCCTGCCGGTCGCACGGGGCCGCTTCGACATCCCTTGCCTCTCCTTGCCCCTTTATGTCAACAACCGACACGGCCGGTCCACACAACCCCCACACGCTCCCCAATGAACGCGTATGCCCGGTAAACACGGCGTTTCGCCCTTGCGATCATGCTGAGCACCGTAGAACCCTGGTTGTCCAAAGTGCCGGTGTTTCGCGGCACTTGGGGGGTAGATAGCCGGTTGCCAGATCTGCGGGGTTGAGGGGCCCCGGTCATCAATCGGTGCCGAGGGGGGCACCATGCAACCGGCCGGTGACGGTCCGTGTCCATTTTCGTGGGACGACTGTGCCCCGCCTTTGACGCGCCCGGCAGGGTCGAGGGGGATCCGAGCGGGCTCCGGGACCGATGAAACACGCGCTGATCTGCGTGTGGGGGGATGACTCATGACGTCGACGCCGATGGGCGCCCGGCAGGAACAGGAATACGACCCGTCACAGACCGCACAGCTCCGGGTGCCCGCGCACCGCACCGCCGCCGGCGCCCTGGGCCGCATCAAGAAGACCCTGCCCAGATACGACTACGAGCACTACAGCCGGCTCGCGGGCCCGCTCACCCAGCCCGACCCGACCCGGCCGTACACCGTGCAGTACCGCTCGCTGCTCTCCCAGGAGCCGCACCGCGTCCGCGCCGCGCTGATGCTGGGCGCCGCCCCGCTGCTCTCGCTGGTCCTGCTGGCCTGGCTGCTGCAGCCCGAGCACTGGACCCAGCGGGACTACCCGGCGTACGACTTCCTGCCGGCCCTCGACATCGTGATGCTGGTGTCGATCGGCCTGATCGAGTTCTTCCGCTGCATGAACGTGCTGTCCAACGCGCACGCCACCCTGGTCGCCCGCGACCCGGTCCCGGTGGTGCCGGAGACCGGCACCCGGGTCGCCTTCATCACCACGTTCGTGCCCGGCAAGGAACCCCTGGACATGGTCACGCGGACCCTTCAGGCGGCGGTCCGGCTGCGCCACCGGGGCCTGCTGCACGTCTGGCTGCTCGACGAGGGCGACGACCCGGAGGTGAAGGAGGTCTGCGCGCGCCTGGGCGTGCACCACTTCACCCGCAAGGGCGTCGCGAAATGGAACCAGCCGAAGGGCCCGCACCGCGCGAAGACCAAGCACGGCAACTACAACGCCTGGCTGGAGGCGCACGGCGACGAGTACGACTTCTTCGCCTCCGTCGACACCGACCACGTCCCGCTCCCCAACTACCTGGAGCGGATGCTCGGTTACTTCCGCGACCCGGACGTCGGCTTCGTCATCGGCCCGCAGGTGTACGGCAACTACGACACGTTCGTCACCAAGGCCGCCGAGTCCCAGCAGTTCCTCTTCCACGCCCTGATCCAGCGCGCCGGCAACCGCTACGGCGCCCCCATGTTCGTCGGCACCTCCAACGCCGTACGCATCAGGGCGCTCCAGCAGATCGGCGGCCTGTACGACTCGATCACCGAGGACATGGCCACCGGCTTCGAGATCCACCGCACCAGGAACCCGGCGACGGGCCGGAAATGGCGCTCGGTGTACACCCCGGACGTGCTCGCGGTCGGCGAGGGCCCGAACGCCTGGACCGACTTCTTCACCCAGCAGCTGCGCTGGTCCCGGGGCACGTACGAGACGATCCTCAAGCAGTACTGGAAGGGCCTGTTCAGCCTGGGTCCCGGCAAGCTCTTCAACTACACCATGATGATCATCTTCTACCCGATGTCGGCCCTCAACTGGATCCTGGCGGCGCTGAGCTGCGCACTGTTCCTGGGCCTGGGCGCCTCGGGCGTGAACATCGACCCCGCCGTGTGGCTGATGCTCTACGGCAACGCCTCCGCGCTCCAGATCGGCCTCTACATCTGGAACCGCCGGCACAACGTCTCCCCGCACGAGCCGGAGGGCTCCGGCGGCGTCGCCGGCATGGTGATGTCGGCGCTCTCCGCACCCGTCTACGCCCGTTCCCTCATGGACGCCCTGCTGCGCCGCAAGAGCAGGTTCGTGGTCACGCCAAAGGGCGAGTCGGCGAGCCCCGACACCCTCTTCGGGACCTTCCGCATCCACTGGTTCTTCATCCTGGTCTTCGGCGGCTCGCTCGCCGCCGGCTTCGTCGAGGGCCACTCGCAGCCCGCGATGATCACCTGGGCCACGCTGGCGCTGCTGATCACGGCCGCCCCGATCTTCGCCTGGCGGTACACGCTGCGGAAGGAACGCCGGGCGCCCGGGGCGGTGCCCGAACCCGAGGACGCGATACCGGCGGGACACCTGCCCGCGGGACACCCACCGCAGCAGCGGCCGACCTGGACGCCACCCGCCGGCACCCCCGCGGAACAGACCCTGCGGATCGCGCTCGGCGGACTGGGAGGTCGTGAGGAATGAACGACAGCGCCGGCCGTCGCCGGGCCCGCCGGCTCGCGATCAGTACGGTGGTCGTCCTCGCCCTGGCCGGGATGAACGGGCCCTGGCTGTACCGCTTCGGGACCGACCGGTACCACCAGTACAAGATCAACAGAGCGGAGTACAAGGCCGCGAACGGCCACTGGGACATCATCGAGTTCCCGAAGGAGTACCGCCAGGACACCATCCACGCGGTGCTCCTGCACACCGGGAAGGTGCTGCTGGTCGCGGGCTCGGGCAACAACCAGGACAACTTCGACGCCAAGATCTACGACAGCCGGATCTGGGACCCGGTCAAGGGCACGATCAAGAAGGTGCCCACCCCGGCCGACCTGTTCTGCACCGGCCACACCCAGCTCGCCAACGGCAACATCCTGATCGCGGGCGGCACCAAGCAGTACGAGAAACTCAAGGGCGACGTCAAGAAGGCCGGCGGCGTCATGATCCTCTACAACGAGAACCCGGACAAACCGATGACCCTGCCCAAGGGCACCCGGTTCACCGGCAAGCAGAACGGCAAGACGTTCGTCTCCGACGACTCGGCGCTGATCCCGCGCGCGACGAAGGTCTTCGACAAGAAGACCGGCAGGTTCCTGCGGAACAACCCCGGTTACGCCCGGGTCGTCGTGGAGGCGCCCGAGCAGGGCACCAGGTACGAGACCGGCACCCAGGACAACTACAGCATCGGGGGACTGACCGGCGCCGACGCCCGCAACACCTACGGCATCGCCAACAAACTCGGCATGGACAAGCGGGACTTCGAGGGCATCAAGAACGCCTACGAATTCGATCCGGTCGCCGAGAAGTACATCAAGGTCGACCCGATGAACGAGGCACGCTGGTACCCGACGCTCACGACCCTGTCCGACGGGAAGATCCTCAGCGTCTCCGGCCTCGACGACATCGGGCAGCTGGTGCCCGGCAAGAACGAGGTCTTCGACCCGAGGACGAAGACCTGGACGTACACGAAGTACAAGCGCCAGTTCCCCACCTATCCGGCGCTGTTCCTGCTCCAGAACGGCAAGCTCTTCTACTCGGGTTCCAATGCCGGATACGGACCGGACGACGTCGGCCGGGACCCCGGCATCTGGGACGTCGACACCAACGAGTTCACCAGGCTGTCCGGGCTCAGCGACCCGAACATGCTGGAGACGTCCGGGACGGTGCTGCTGCCTCCGGCGCAGGACGAGAAGTACATGGTGGTCGGGGGCGGCGGGGTCGGCGAGTCCAGCCTGTCGACGAACAGGACGCGGCTGATCGACCTGAAGGACCCCGACCCGAGGTTCGTGGACGGCCCCTCACTGGAGAAAGGGACGCGGTACCCGCAGATCTCCGTCCTGCCCGACGACTCCGTGCTGGTGTCGGGCGGCTCCGAGGACTACCGGGGGCGCGGCGCCTCCGACATCAGGCAGGCGCGGCTCTACGACACCGCGACCGACTCCTTCCGGAGGGTGGCCGACCCGCTCGTGGGCCGCGACTACCACTCCGGGTCGATCCTGCTTCCCGACGGCCGGGTCATGTTCTTCGGCTCCAACCCGCTCTTCGCGGACAAGGCGAACACCAAGCCGGGGGTGTTCGAGCAGCGGATCGAGATCTACACGCCGCCGTACCTGTACCGGGACTCACGGCCGTCACTGAGCGGCGGCCCGCAGACCATCGCGCGGGGCGGGACCGGCACGTTCACCTCGCGGCACGCGTCGACGATCAGGAAGGTGCGGCTGATCCGGCCGAGTGCGACCACGCACGTGACGGACGTCGACCAGCGGTCGGTGGCCCTCGACTTCAAGACGTCGGGCGACCGGATCACGGTGACGGTGCCGGAGAACCGGAACCTGGTCCCTTCGGGCTGGTACATGATTTTCGTGGACGACGACCAGGGGACGCCGAGTGTGGCGCAGTGGGTGAAGGTGCCGTAGCGCTCCGCGCTGCCGCCGCGCTCCCGCGGGTGGGTCCTTCGGGCGCGGGAGCGTGGTGGCTGGTCGCGCCCGCGTGGCGGAGCCGCACATCGACTCCGCCCCGCGCCCCTGGGTGGGCCGCGCCACCGCCACTTCCCCGTCCCCGGGGCTCGTCGCGCCCCTAGGTATGTGAGGCTCGCGCCAGTTTCAAGGCGTAGGTCGGCCACCAGTTGCCTGCCTGGGGGCCTCCCTTGCAGGTGCCGTCGGACTCGCCGGGGCGCTTGACCCACAGGTAGGCGTCCACCAGGGGGTCCGCCGTCTTGGTGGTGGGCGTCTCCCCCAGTGCCCGCCCTGGCGGGTTGCACCAGCGTTCTTCCGGGTTGCCCCCCGTGTAGGGGCCGTTGCCGTTTCTGCTGGTGTCGATGACGAAGTGTTTGCCGCCCACCTTCGCCGAGAGCTGCTTGCCGTAGGTGATGGAGTCCTGGGTGGAGTAGAAGTTGGAGACGTTGACCGCGAAGCCGTCGGCCTGGCCGACGCCCGCCTGCTGGAGGGACTGGTAGATCTGGTCGGGGTGGCCCCAGCCCGCGTTGCCCGCGTCCAGGTAGACCTTGGTGTTCTTCAGGGACTTGAGTTTCGTGATCGCGCCGCGCAGGAGGTCGTAGCGCTCCTCGGCGAACCGGGCCGGGGTGCAGCCGTCGACGAGGTGCAGTACCGCGTCCGGTTCCAGGACGACGGTGGCCGGGCGGTCCTGGATGCCGTTCGCGACCCCGTCGATCCACGCCCGGTACGCGTCGCCGTCGGCCGCGCCGCCCTGGCTGTACTGGCCGCAGTCGCGGTGCGGGATGTCGTAGAGGACCAGCAGGGCCGTGCGGTCGGACTTCTGGGCGGCCTCGGTGAAGCCGCGCGCCTCCTGCTCCGGGTTCTCCGGGCCGATCCACTCGCCGGTCGGCTGTGCCGCTATCTTGCGGATCTGCTCGGCGTCGCCGTCCTTGCCGGCCTGCGCGTAGGCCTTCACCTGGCGGGCCGCGTTGGAGTCCGGGTTCACCCAGAACGGGTCGGCCTCCTTGGGTTGTTGGGTGATCGCCGCCCGCGGACTCGCGGCCGGCCGGTCCCCGTCCGAGCCGCCGCCCGAGGAGCAGCCGGCGAGCAGCAGCGCCGCCCCCAGTGCCCCGGCCCGGGCCGCCGAGCGGGCCCCCCTGCTGTCGTACATCCAATTCCCCCCTGGGTGCACTTGGCCAGAGCCCAATCGTGACATACCCACCGCACTCGTCACGAGATCGCCCAACCCTTGTCGGTGAGCTGTTACAGCCCGGGGTGACAACCGGCGCGGATGCTCGGCGGGCGGACACCTAGGCCCGGGCGCCCGTTGCCTCTAGAGTCGCTTGCGGGCGGCCCGGGCCCCGGCCCGCCCACCAGCCTCCCGCGCCTGACGCCGGGCTACTCCCGCGGCCCGTGCGCGCGCGGTTGAGGACCAGCCCGGTCGGTGGCTTCAGGGGGAGCGGGCCGCCGACCGGGCCGGGCCGGCGAGCCCCGGCCGGACCCCCGGTCAGGGCCTGCGGCGCCTGACGACGAACACCAGAGCGCCGCCGAGCAGCAGCGCGCCCGCGCCCGCCGCGGCGGCGACGGGCAGCATGCTGCTGCTTCCCGTGCTGGCGAGGGAGCCGGCCCCGGCCGTGTCGGCGACCGTCTGGGGGGTGACGTCGTTGCCGCCGGCCTTGCCGTCGGTGCCCGGGGTGGTGGCGGACGCGGAGGGCGAGGGGGTGGCACCGCTGTCGTCGCCCTCGACGTTGACGGTGACGGGCGCGGTGTTGTTGTCGGGGTTGTGGTCGAACTCCAGGGCGGTGTCGTACGACGTCGTCGCCCGGACCTCACCGGTGGTGGTCTTCGCACCCTCGCGGATCTTCAGGCCGAAGCCGAAGGTACGGGTGTCCCCGACCTCGAACTGGTTCGGCTCGGGGAAGCAGACGTACTGCGCGGCGCCAGGCGTCCGCTCTCCGGTGCTGGACTGCGCCTCGGGGTCCCACACCCGGCACCGGTCGGCGATCTCCACGGCCTTGGTGCCGGTGGGGACGGTGAACAGCAGCGCGGGCTGGTCGTCGCCGACGTTGTTGGCCATCCGGGCCGGTCCTTCGTCGCTCAGCGTGAGGTCCACGTGCACCAGGTCGCCCGGCGCGCCCGCGACGGTGTCGCCGCCCGCGGCCATGTCCGCCGTGTTGTCGACCATGACGTACTGGCTGCCGACCTTCGTGGCGCCGGTGTCCGCGGCCCCGGCGGCCACGAGGGAGAGCTTCGGGCCGCTCCCGGACGGCGCCTCGGCGTCCCTCACGGGCAGGGCCTCCCGGCGGATGTACTCGTACAGGGCCTGCTTGCTCACGTCCAGCTTGAGCGGCTGGTCCAACCGGTAGCTCTTGCCCGGCTCGACGGTCGTGTCGAAGGTGCACAACGCCTGCTGGGTGGAGCCGTACGGATCACCGGAGACCGTGGAGTAGGAGCAGTTGGAGAACCTGTCCGCGTAGGAGAGGCCGGGGGTGGTGAGCACCTGCAGCTGGACGCCGTTCGCGGGCAGGGAGCCGGTGTTGCTGATGGTGAGCGGGGACCCGATGGTGGAACCGGGCTTGTCGCCCTTGCGGTCGGCGAGCTTGTTGACCTTCAGCTCCACGTCACCCGCGGTCACTTCGACGTCCTTCGAGATCACGGTGCCGTTCGACGACGTGCCGCTGAGGGTCACCGTGCCCTTGGTGCCCAGCGGGGTGCCGCCCTTCGCCCGCAGGTCCACGAAGCCGCCTCCGTTGTCGCCCTCGTGGAGGTCGCCGAGCGCGGGCGCCGTGTAGGTGTCGACCGTCTTCCCGTTGACGGTGACCCAGTCCTTGACCTGGCTGAAGTCGAGCTTGACCGTGACGTCCTTCGCGGCGCCCGGCCCGTCGTTGTCCAGGCCCCAGCTGATCTGCGGCGGATCCTGGGTCGGCACCGGCACCCCGATGTTGTCGTTCACCACGAAGATGTGCACCACAGGACCGTCCGCGGCCTGTGCGGACATGGCGGGCAGCCATGCGGCGACGGCGGCCGCGAAGGCGGCCAGTACCGCCCCCGCCTTGCGCTGACGGTTGGTCATTCCGTGCCCCTCCCCACGGGACGCCTCTCGCCCCGCCACCCTTCAGACACCCCGGGGACGCCAAGGGTTGTCCGGGAGTTCGGGTCACCGCCGCGCGCTCTACGGACCGGTGCCCGTCAGGTACGCCGAGACCACCACGTTCGCCGTGTAGCGGTGCGTCGTCCGGTCGAAGGTGCCGCCGCAGGTGATCAGGCGGAGTTCGGCGCGTCCCGACTGCCGTGGGCCGTAGGCCTGTTGGGCGTCGAAGTGGTCGCGGGGCAGGACCCGGACGTCGTCGACGGTGAACTCCGCGACCGTGTTGTCGGCGCGGACCACGCGGATCGTCTCGCCGGGGCGCATCGTGCTGATCTTGTAGAAGACGGCGGGCCGGGTCTCGGTGTCGACGTGCCCGACCAGGACCGCGGTACCGGCCGCGCCGGGGTCGGTCCCGGAGCCGTACCAGCCGACCACGCCGGGCTGGTCGAAGGGCGGCGGATCGACCCCGCCGTCCTCGTCGAGGCCGCGGGCGACCACGGGGGCCTGCACGCCCAGTTCCGGTATGTCGACGCGCTCGGGCACGGCAGCGGGCAACGGCTTGGCCGCGGGCGGGAGTTCGGGATCCGAGGGCGGGCGGCCGACGGCGGCCACGTCGCCCGTGGTGGGCCCCGTCATCGCGTCGGGTATCTCGGTCACTCCGCGGCCCCACAGCCACAGCCCGAGCAGCAGGACCGCCCAGGCCACCCCGGTCAGCAGCCGTCCGGTGCCGGGGGAACGTTCGGTGTCGTCGGACATCGTGCTCCCGTCCTCAGCGCGCGCCCTGGCGGCGGCGGGCGCTCAGCAGCCCCACGGCGGCCACGGCGAAAGCGGCGAGGAGCAGGCCGGTGACCGCCTGCGCGGTGTCGGGACCGGCCGAGCGGGCGTCCGCCGAGGAGAGCGGGGCGGTACCGCCGCCGCCCGCGTGCACGGGTGCGAACGGCGAGGCGGGCACCACGCCGGGCACGTCCTGCCGGAACGACTGGGACGACGTCTGCGGTACGACGGTGACGCTGCCGGTGACGGCCGAGCCGCCGCAGCTGACCTGCACGGTGTAGGTGCCGGCGCCGGCCGTGGAGCGGACCTGGGCCTGGCCGGTCAGGTCGCCGCCGGTGCCGCCGAGGCGGGCGTCCGCGACGAAGGCCGTCGAGACGGCGGTGCCGGTCGTACCGGAGCAGCCGCTCGCCCGCAGCGCCACCACGGATCCGGCGGGCGGGGAAGCGGGGGTCACGGTGACGCCCTGGCCGTCCGCCGCGAGGGCGGCCGCCGGGGCGAGACCGGCGGCGCAGGCCAGGAGTCCGGTGCAGAGCGTGAGGGGAATAGAGCCCATCGTGAACCTCCAGATATCTGGAGGCTCCCCCGCACGGGGCGCCCCCGCATCCTCGGGGGGCGCCTTGTTGCTCCGTACGGGTGGTCTCAGGTTTGATCCCCGCCGGTCGCAGCCGGTTCAGAGGCGATCCGGATGGATCCGGAGCCGGTCAGATCCGGTCGACGAGGTCCGCGATCGAGTCCACGACCTCGGAGGGCCGGAACGGGTAGCGGTCGACGTCGTCCGGCTGGGTGACGCCGGAGAGCACCAGGAAGGTGCGCATCCCGGCCTCCAGACCCGCGAGGACGTCGGTGTCCATGCGGTCGCCGATCATCGCGGAGGTCTCCGAGTGGGCGCCGAGCGCGTTCAGCCCGGCCCGCATCATCAGCGGGTTGGGCTTGCCGACGAAGTACGGCTTCTTGCCGGTCGCGGCGGTGATCAGCGCGGCGACCGAGCCGGTGGCGGGCAGGTCGCCCTCCACGGACGGGCCGACGTTGTCGGGGTTGGTGGCGATGAACCGGGCACCGTCGTTGATCAGCCGCACGGCCTTGGTCAGCGCCTCGAAGGAGTAGGTGCGGGTCTCGCCGAGGATCACGAAGTCGGGCTCGTGGTCGGTGAGGATGTACCCGATGTCGTGCAGGGCGGTGGTCAGACCGGCCTCGCCGATGACGTAGGCGCTGCCGCCGGGCCGCTGGTCGTCCAGGAACTGGGCGGTGGCAAGCGCCGAGGTCCAGATGTTCTCCACCGGCACGTCGAGCCCCATCCGCCGCAGCCGTGCGTGCAGGTCACGGGCGGTGTAGATGGAGTTGTTGGTGAGCACCAGGAAGGGCCGTCCGGACTCCCGCAGCTTCTTCAGGAAGGCCTCCGCTCCGGGAATCGGTACCCCCTCGTGGATGAGGACCCCGTCCATGTCGGTGAGCCACGACTCGATGGGCTTGCGCTCTGCCATGTGGTGCGTCTCCTGGCGTGCGGATGGCGGACGTGCGGTCACGCGTGAGCTGTCCTGCGTGCGGTGTCGTGCGTGAGCCGGGGGCGCCGGAACCACGGTGTACCGACGGCCCCCAGCCTAGTCAGGACTGCGTGGGTACGACCCCGTCGATCATCCGGTCCAGGGGCGTAGCGGTCGTGCTCGGTGTTCCGGAGCGCGGTCAGCTGCCGGTGGCGGACTTCCAGGCGTCCACGTACGACGTGAGGTTCCTGTCGATGTCGTTCCAGTCCGGCGTGAACACGTCGACACCGGCCATGAGCCGGGTCAGCGCGGCCGCGTTGGCGTCGGTGGCCTTGACGTCGGTACGGGCGGTGAAGCCGCCGCCGATCGAGCTGACCTCCTCCTGCTGCTTCTCGGCGAGCATGAAGTCGAGGAGCTTCCTGCCGTTCTCGCTGTGCGGGGCGCCGGTGAGCAGGCCGGACGCGTAGGGCAGCGCGAAGGTGGTGGGCTTGCCGCCCCGGGCCGCCGGGAACCAGATGCCGAGGTCGGGCATGGTCCTGGTCTGGGCGTAGTTCATCTGGACGTCTCCGTTGGCGGCCAGCAGCTCGCCCTTGTCGACCTTGGGGGCGAGTTTGCCGGTGGAGGCGGACGGTCCTACGTTGTTGGCCTGCAGCCTGCCGAGGTAGTCCAGGGCCTGCTTCTCGCCGCCGAAGTCGTGGATCGCCTTGATCAGCACGGCGGTTCCGTCACCGGCGACACCGGGCGTGGAGTACTGGAGCTTGTTCTTGTACCTGCCTTCGAGCAGCTGCTCCCATGTCGTCGGCGCCTGCTTCAGCTCCTTCTTGTTGTAGACGAAGCCGAAGTAGTTGTTGACGACGGAGGTCCAGGTGCCGTCGGCGCCCTTGTCGGCGGCGCCGACCTGCGCGGAGCCGGCGGGCCGGTACTTCTGCAGCAGCCCCTTGCTGTCGGCCTGCTGGATGAACGGCGGGAGCGTGACCAGCACGTCGGCCTGCGGGTTGCTCTTCTCCCGCAGGGCGCGCTGCACCACTTCGCCGGAGCCGCCCTCGACGTACTTGACCTTGATGCCGGTCTGCTTGGTGAAGTCGGCGAAGACCTTGTCGTACCAGCCGTCGTTGTTCTCGCCCTTGAGACCGTCCGCGCTGTAGACGGTGACGGCCTTCTCGTCGGCTGCGGCCGAGGAGCCGCCGCAGGCGGAGAGCAGCGGGGTGGCGAGGAGGGAGACGGCTACGGCGATCTTGAGCGTGTTTCTGGGCATGGCGAGGCGAACTCCTTGCGTCGGTCAGGGGTGTGGATCAGCGGTACGAGGCCCGGTTGCGGACGCGGGAGACGGCGAACAGGACGATCAGGGTCGCCGTCATCAGGACCACCGCGAGTGCGGAGCCGGCGAACAGGGCGCCGCGGTCGGTGGCCGAGTAGATCAGGACCGGAAGCGGGGTCCAGTCGGGCGGATAGAGCATCATCGTGGCGCTCAGCTCGCCCATGGAGAGGGCGAAGCAGAGTCCCGCGGCGGCGGTGAGCGAGGGCAGCAGCAGCGGCAGCCGGACCCGCCACAGCACATAGGCCGGCCGGGCGCCGAGAGAGGCGGCGGCCTGCTCGTAGGCGGGGTCGAGGCGGGCGATCGCGGCCGACACCGACTGGTGGGCGAAGGCCGTCACCAGCACGGTGTGCGCGAGGATCACGATCCACCGGGTGCCGTTGAGCAGCATCGGCGGCTTGGAGAAGGCCACCAGCAGCGACAGCCCGACCACGACCGACGGCACGGCGACCGGCAGCACGAACAGGGCGTCGACGACCCGCCGCTGCCGCTTGTTCAGCCCGGCCGCGGCGAGCGCGGCCCAGGTGCCGACGGCCAGCGCGAGCAGACTCGCCGTGACGGCCGTGAGGAGGCTGGTGATCAGGGCCTGCAGGGCGTCGCCGCGGGCGGCGGACCTGAAGTTGGCCACCGTCGTCCCCGAGGGCAGCACACCGGACCAGTGGGTGGCGAACGAGGCACCGAGAACGACGAGGAGGGGAAGGGCGAACAGCGGCAGGAAGAGGACGGCGAACACCGCCCACACCACCCACCTGGCCCCGCGGTCATGCACCAGCACGACGGCTCACCACCCGGTAGAGGCCGTAGAGACCCACGGAGATCACGACGTTGACGACGGCGACGACACAGGCACCCGGGTAGTCGGACTCCAGGATCGCCTTGCTGTAGACGAGCATCGGCAGGGTGGTCACGCCCTTGGCCCCCGTGAAGAGCACGATCCCGAACTCGTTCAGGCAGAGCACCAGCACCAGACTCCCGCCGGCCGCCAGCGCGGGCAGCGCCTCCGGCAGGATCACCCGGCCCACGATCCGCGGCGCCCGCGCCCCGAGACTCGACGCCGCCTCGATCTGCGCGGTGTCCACCTGCGAGAACGCGGCGAGCAGCGGCCGCATCACGAACGGCGTGAAGTAGGTGACCTCGGCGAGCAGCACCCCCCACGGCGTGGTCAGGAACTGGAACGACCCGATGATCCCGGTCGTGCCGTAGATGAAGAGCAGGGCGAGGGTGATGAGGAAGGACGGGAAGGAGAGGTAGACGTCGACGAACCGGGCAACGGCTCTGGCCCCGGGAAACGGGATGAACGCGATGACCAGCGCCAGCCCGAAGCCGAGCACCATGCATCCGACGGTGGAGGAGACGGCGATCCAGACGGTGGTCCACAGAGCGTTCCGGAACGACTCGGAGGCGAACACGTCGGCGTAGGGCTGGAGGGAAGTGCCACCCGTGTCCGGGTGGACGGACTGCTGGACGACGAGGGCCAGTGGATAAAGGAAGAAGAGAGCCAGCAATGCAACTGGCGCCAGGATCAACGCGCCCCGAAAGGGGCGCGGGGAACTGCGCGACAGGCCCCCACCGGCCCGCTGCCGGGCAACAACCTCACCCACGGCCGACCCCCGCGGGCAGCAACACCGCAGCCTCCGGCGCGAAGTGCAACGCCACGTCGTCCCCGAACCCCGGCGGATCCTTCAACTCCCTCAGATCGGCCATCACCGCATGCCCGCCCACCTCGACGTACAAGCGATGCGTGGCCCCCCGCCACTGCACGTCGGTCACCCTGCCGACCAGCCTGTTCGGCCCGTCGCCGAGCCCGACCAGATGGGGCCGCACGCACAAGGTCGCCCGGGCCCCGGACGCGGCCCCCGCCGTGTCCACCTCCACCCCGACCCCTGCGAAGTCGACACCCCCCGCCGCCACGGTCACCGGCAGCAGGTTCGCCCCGCCGACGAAGGACGCCGTGAACTCGTCGGCCGGCGCCCGGTAGAGCTCCGTCGGCGTCCCGCACGCCCGCAGCCGTGTCTTGTCCATGACCGCGATCCGGTCGGCCAGCGTCAGCGCCTCGACCTGGTCGTGGGTGACGTACAGGATCGACACGTCCGGCAGCTCCCGGTGCAGCCGGGCCAGTTCCGCCAGCATCCCGGACCGCAGCTGCGCGTCGAGCGCGGACAGCGGCTCGTCCAGCAACAGCACCCCCGGCCGGATGGCCAGCGCCCGTGCGATGGCCACCCGTTGCTGCTGGCCGCCGGACAGCTCCCGCGGATAGCGGCGCGCGTACGCCGCCATCCCGGTCATCTCCAGCGCCTCGGCGACCCGTTCCCGGATCTCGCCCCCGGCCGTCCTGCGCGCCCGGAGCCCGAAGGCCACGTTGTCGGCGACCCGCATGTGCGGGAACAGCGCGTACTGCTGGACGACCATCCCGATCCCCCGCCGGTACGGCGGCAGCTCGGTCACGTCACGGTCACCGAGGAACACCCGCCCGGAGACGGGCCGTACGAACCCGGCGACCGCTCGCAGCGCGGTGGTCTTGCCGGAGCCGGACGGCCCGAGCAGGGCCATCACCTCGCCGGGGGCGACGGTGAGGTCGAGGGAGTCGAGGACCACGTTCCCGTCGTAGGCGACGCTCACCGAGTCGAAGCGGATGCCGCTGGTCATCCGAGCGCTCCCGGCAGGTCCGCGACGCTCTCCAGCACATGGGTCGCCCCGGCCGCCCACAGCGCGTCCGCGTCGTGCGCGCCGGTCAGCACCCCGGCGACCAGGCCCGCTCCGGCGCGGACGCCGGTGAGCATGTCGTAGGAGGTGTCGCCGGCGACGGCGACCTGGCGGACGTCGTCGGCGGCGGCCGTGCGCAGCAGCGCGGTGAGGACCATGTCGGGGTAGGGCCGGCCGCGGCCCCCGGCGTCGGCGGGGCACAGGGTGAGCGGCACCAGGTCCCGCCATCCGAGGGCGGCGAGGATCGCGTCCTGGGTGGCGCGGGCGAACCCGGTGGTGAGGACGACGGTACGGCCGTCCGCCCGGAGCTTCTCGATGGTCTCGCGGGCGCCGGGCAGGGCGTGCACCCTGCCTGCGTCGACGAGTTCGGCGTAGGCCGCCTCGAAGGCCCGGTTGGCCTCCTGGGCCCTGGTCTCCTCCCCGAACAGGTGCCGGAAGACGGAGATCTTCGACTCGCCCATGGTGGCGCGGACGTAGTCGATCATCTGGTCGGGGTCGGCGCCCAGACGGTGGGCGGCGGCTGTGAACGCGTGCTCGACGAGCCCGCCGTCCGCGACGGTCGTACCGGCCATGTCGAGCACGACGAGCCGGATGTCCTCGGTGGTCCCTGCCTTGTCGGTCATCTCTGTCACCAGCCCAGTTCGTCGGCGGTTGTCTCGGCTATCGCGGGCGAGCAGGTCATGCCGCGCCCGCCGGGCCCGGTGACCAGCCACACCCCGTCGGCCACCTGCTGCCGGTGCACGACCCGGGTCGGGTCGGTGCACTGCGCGTACACCCCGGCCCAGCGGTGCCGGATGCGCGGCAGTGGCCGGCCGAGGAGGGCTTCGACGACCCCGGTGAGGTGCTCGTAGGGCTCCTCGACGGTGTCGAAGGGGAAGGGGTGCTCGTACTCGTGGGTGTCGCCGATGGTCAGGCCGCCGTCGGCGCGCTGCACCATGAGCAGCTGCATGCGGTGGGCCGCCGCCGTCTCCGGCTGCGGTGAGCGGGCGTTGAGCTCGTCCAGGGCCGGGGAGGCGTAGGCCGGGTAGTAGCGGAAGCTGTCGGCGTCGGCGACCGAGGTGGGGAGGGGTTCGCCGAGCGGGTCGGTCTGCATCATCTGGAGGCGGACCCGGCGCACGGGCAGGCCGGGTCCGGCCAGCTCGCGGACCAGGCCGCCGAGCCAGGCGCCGGTGCACAGGACGACGGCGTCGGCGTGGTGGACGTCACCGTGGTCGTCACGGACCGTGCCGGGTCCGGTCACCTCGCGGACCTCGCGGCCCGGCAGGAAGGTGTAGTCCGGGGACTTCAGCAGCTCGGCGCGGAGGGCGAGCTGGGCGGTGCGCGGCTCGACGGCCGCGTCCCGCTCGCAGTGGAGGGCGGCGTCGAAGTCCCCGCGCAGGGCGGGGTTCAGGGCGCGGGCCTCGGCCGGGGTGAGCAGCTTGTGGCCGCGGGCGGCCGCGTCCTCGCGGGCCACCGCGGCCTCCGCGACGGCGAGTTCGTACGCGCCGCGCACCGGGGTCAGCGACCCGTTGGCGCGGAAGCCGAGCGCGGGCACCCGGCCGCCGATCTCCTCCCACAGCTCTCTGGCCCGCAGGGCGGTCTCGAGTTCCGCGCCCGCCGCGCGCCCGCTCACCCAGATCTGCCCGAAGTTGCGCAGTGAGGCGCCGCGGGCCTCGGCCTCGCGCTCGATCTGCACGACCTCGTGGCCGCGTTCCATTGCCTGCCAGGCGTGCATGGTGCCCACCACGCCTGCTCCGACGACTGTCACTCTCACGGCGGCCACGCTCCTCGCGACTGGGGAACCGGAAAGGTCCGGCTGACAACGAGAGCGTGAACCGGTCAATACGTTTGGGCTAGACCCGTTATCTTTTCGTGATACCCAGCCAAGATCAGAAGCAGCCGAAATCGGTACTTTTCAGCCGCCGAGGTGGGCCGAGAACGAGAACCGGTCCCCCCGGTACAGCGACCGCACCCGCTCCAGCGGCCGTCCCTCGGTGTCCCGTGACACCCGGTGGATCAGCAGCATCGGAAGGGCCGGCGGGGTGCCGATGAGCAGCGCCTCGCGCGGGGTGGCCAGCACGGTCTCGATGCGTTCGTCGGCGTCCCCGAAGGCGATGCCCTTCTCGTGCAGGTAGCCGTAGAAGGAGGAGTCGGGGTGGAAGTCGCTGTCGAGGTGCGGGACCCGGGCGACGGCGACGTACGTGCTCTCCAGGCCGACCCGCTCGTCGTCGGCGAGCAGCACGCGCTCCAGGTGCCAGACGGGTTCGCCGCGCTCCAGGCCGGTCTCGGCGGCGAGGGCGGCCGGGCAGGGGAAGCGGTCGAGGGTGACGAGGCTACGGCCGGGGGTACGGCCCTGCCGCCGTACCCCCTCGGTGTAGCTGGCGAGGGAGAGCGGCTGCTCCAGCTTGGGCCCCGCGACGACCGTGCCGCGACCCTGCCGGCGCAGCTTGCCCTCCAGGACCAGCTCGCGCAGCGCCTGCCGGACGGTCTCGCGGGCGACCCCGTACTCCTCGGACAGATCGCGCTCGGTGGGGATGACGCTGCCCTCCGCCAGCGCGCCGACGAGCTGGTCGATCCGCGCCTTCACCGCGTAGTACTTCGGGATGCGGCCGTGCTCCGGGATGCCGGAGCGGACGGGGGCGCCGGGGGCCTGGTCGTTCGGGTAGTCCACGCAGGGATCGTCGCAGACGACGCCGGTCCGGCCGGACGGGGGCGCCGCCCGCACCGTCACCCGGCAGGGGTCACCGCCGCCGGCGGGCCAGCAGGAACGCGCTCGCTCCTACGACGAGCAGGGCGACGGAGGCCGTGAACAGCCCGTGAGCGAGGCCCAGGCCGGTGCGGGCCAGTTCACGGGCGCGTTCCCCGGCCTCCCAGGGTCCGTCGGCACCTTCCCAGGAGTCTCGGTTGTCCCAGGCTTGCCGGCGGCGGTCCCAGGCTTGCCGGCGGCGGTCCGGGTTCCCGCCGGCCTCGTCGGTGAAGGGCGGGGCGCTGTCGCCGGGGGACGCGGCGGGGGTGGCTCCTGGGCTGGCCCCCTGGCTGCTGTCGGGACCGGGACTGGCGGGGCCGGTCCCCGAGGGTCCCGGACTCTGCGAGGGCGTGTCCGGGCCGGGCTGCGTGGAGCCGCCGGACGGGACGGCGGGGGCGGCGGTCGCGGGGGGCGGCGGCGGTTCGCCTCCGATGCCGAAGCGGTAGTCGTTCGACTCCCCCACCCACGCGCCGTCCGACCCCTGCCGCTGCACGGCGGCCGCGTTGACCGTGACCCCGTTGCGTACGGCGTCGGAGGTGATCGCCAGTCTCACCCTGACCGAGACGGTCGCCCCGGGCGCCACGGTGAGCCCCGGGAAGTCGGTCCCGTCGAAGACGCCGACCAGCTCGGACTCGTCGGTCTTCGTCAGCGGGACCGGGCGGGTGCGCGGGCCGTCGTAGAACTCCAGCTCGGTCTGGGACGGCTTGAGGGCCTTCTTGTCGTCGACGAGGACGACGACCGGGTGGACGTCGGCGCAGGTGTGGGCGGTGGTGTTGGTGAGGTCGAGGTACCAGGTGCCGAAACCGCCGCCGGGCTCGTAGGACGTGGGGCCGTCGTGGAGGCGGGTGGTGAGGGGGAAGCCCTGCCGGCCGGCGTCCGCGCAGGAGGACTCGGCGATCGCCTGCGGCGCGGGGACGAGTACGACGGCTGCGGCGGCCAGGCAGAGGGACAGGGGGGTGCTCAGTCGCATGCGCATGAACAGGTGAGCCTGCCGGGCACGGACCGGCGTCCCCGGCTGCCACACCGCGAAAACACCCACACTCCGCCCGATCGGCCGCCCCTCACCACCCGGCCGGCGGTGCCGAACGGCCGACGGCCACCTGCGGGCCGGTGGGGGCCGGCGCGCAGTTCCCCGCGCCCCTGGGTCGGCTGCGCCACCGATACTCAAAACGCCCCGCCGGACACCCCGCCGGTTCGCCTGATCGCCGCTCCCCCACCCCGCCGGTTCCCTGATCGCCGCTCCCCCACCCCGCCGGTCCGGCTGAACGCCGCTCCCCCACCCCGCCGGTTCCCTGATCGCCGCTCCCCCACCCCGCCGGTCCGGCTGAACGCCGCTCCCCCCACCCCGCCGCAACGGCGACCAGCCACGACGGCGGATCCCGGCGGCGCCGAACGGCCGGTGGGCACCTGCCGGCCGGCGGGGGCTGGCCGCGCAGTTCCCCGCGCCCCTTGGGTGACTGCGCCACCGGTACTCAAAACGCCCCGCCGGATGCCCCACCGGTCCGGCTGATCGCCGCTCATCCCCCCACCCCCGCCGCAACGGCGACCAGCCACGACGGCGGATCCCGGCGGTGCCGAACGGCCGACGGCCACCTGCGGGCCGGTGGGGGCGGTCGTGCAGTTCGCCGTGTCCCTTCTGGCCGGGCGGTGGTCAGCCGTCCGCGCGGCCGAAGAGTGGGGCGAGGAGCAGTTGGGCCGCGCCCTCCGCGACGCCCCGGCCGCCGCCGGGAGCGAGGCGGACCGGGACGGTCGTGCGCAGGCTGCCCTCCCGCCGGGTGTGGGCGTCGAGGACGGCGGCGACCCCCCGTACGAAGGGCTCCGGCGCGGCAGCGATCGTGCGGCCGCCGAGCAGCACGAGGTCGATGTCGAGCAGGCCGGCCAGGTTCGCGGCGCCGACGCCGAGGACCCGCGCCGCCTCGGCCACGTCGCCGCGGGCCACCGCCGCCAGGCACAGCGCCTCGATGCAGCCGCGGTTGCCGCAGTGGCAGGGCGGCCCGTCGAGCTGGACGACCTGGTGCCCGAACTCCCCGGCCCCGGTGCGCGCCCCCCGGTGCACGGTGTCGCCGATCACCAGGCCCGCGCCCAGCCCCGTACCGAGGAGCAGGCAGGCGAAGGAGCCGCCCTCGCCGCCGACGGCGAGTCCGAGGGCCGCCGCGTTGCTGTCCTTGTCGACGACGACCGGCACCCCGAGCCGTTCGGCCAGCGCGTCCCGCAGCGGGAAGCCGTCCCAGGAGGGGAAGCCGGTGACCCGGTGCAGCACCCCGTGGGTGTGGTCGAGCGGACCGGGCGCCCCGACCCCGACCCCGAGCAGGGTGTCGCCGCCGCGCTCGACCAGCTCACCGGCCACCTCCACGACCGCGCCGAGGACGGCCTCCGCCCCGGCGCCCATGTCCACCGCCGCCTGCCGCTCGGCGACCACCGTGCCGTCGAGGTCGACGAGCACCGCCCGCAGTTCGTCCCGGTCGAGCTGGATCCCCACCGCGTGCCCGGCGTCCGGCACCAGCCGCAGCACGGTGGCCGGCTTGCCCCCGGTGGACGCGCGCCGCCCGGCCTCCGCGGCGAGGCCCTCCTCCCGCAGCCGGGCGGTGATCTTGCTGACCGCCTGCGGGGTGAGCCCGGTCCGCTCGGCCAGTTCGAGCCGGCTGATGCCGCCCTCCCCCGCCGTGCGCAGCAGATCCAGCACCAGCGCGGTGTTGTGACTGCGCATGGCCGGCAGATTGGCCCCGACCGCACCCGGTCGCCCGCCGGCCGCCGTACCCGGCCGCCCGCTCCTCGTCCTGTTCACGCCACTCATTCTCCCTCCCACTTGCACTTTGGCAACAGCGTTGCGAAAGTAGGACGCATGACAGCAGCTGCCACTCCCCTTCGCGTCGGCCTCATCGGCTACGGCCTCGCCGGATCCGTCTTCCACGCCCCCCTGATCGCCGCCGCCGAGGGCCTCGCCCTGGACACGGTGGTCACCTCGAACCCCGAGCGGCAGGCGCAGGCGAAGGCCGAGTTCCCCGGCGTCCGGACGGTCGCAGGCCCCGACGAGCTGTTCGACCGCGCCGCCGAGCTCGACCTGGTCGTCATCGCGTCCCCGAACAAGACGCACGTCCCGCTGGCGACGACCGCCCTCAAGGCGGCCCTCCCGGTCGTGGTCGACAAGCCGGTCGCCGGCACCGCCGCCGAGGCGCGCGAGCTGGCCGCCCTCGCCGACGAGCGCGGCCTGCTGCTCTCGGTCTTCCAGAACCGCCGCTGGGACAACGACTTCCTGACCCTGCGCAGCCTTCTCGACGAAGGTGCGCTGGGCGACCCCTGGCGCTTCGAGTCCCGCTTCGAACGCTGGCGTCCGCAGCCCAAGGGCGGCTGGCGCGAGTCCGGCGACCCGGCAGAGATCGGAGGTCTCCTGTACGACCTCGGCAGCCACGTCGTCGACCAGGCCCTGGTCCTCTTCGGCCCCGCCACCGAGGTGTACGCCGAGTCGGTGATCCGCCGGGCCGGCGCCGAGACGGACGACGACACCTTCATCGCCGTCACGCACGCGAACGGCGTCCGCTCCCACCTGTACGCCTCGGCCACGGCGGCCCAGCTCGGCCCGCGCTTCCGGGTGCTGGGCTCGAAGGCGGGCTACGTCAAGTACGGCCTGGACCCGCAGGAGGACGCCCTGCGCAAGGGCGAGCGCCCGGGCACCGCGGCCGCCTGGGGCCAGGAACCGGAGTCGTTGTACGGCCGTGTCGGCGCTGGGGGTGCCCCCTCTGGGGGAGAGTCCCCGGTCACCGGCGGCGGCAGCACCGTCCCGACCCTCCCCGGTGACTACCCCGCGTACTACGCGGCCGTGGCCAAGGCCCTGCGGGGCGAGGGCCCCAACCCGGTGACCGCGCTGGAGGCGGCCGCCGCCCTGGACGTACTCGAAGCAGCCCGCCGTTCGGCACGCGACAAGGTGACGGTGACCCTCTGATGCACCACCCGCAGCTCACCCCGAGGACCACTCCCGAACTCACGCCGCCCGTGGAGGAGTTGGAGAAGCAGGAACGCCGCCTGGTGTTCCGGCAGTTCACGTACGACGACGCGTGGGCGCTCGGCTCGCTGCTGGTGGAGATGGCCCGGGAGCGCCAGGCCCCCGTCGCCATCGACATCCACCGCGCGGGCCAGCAGCTCTTCCACGCGGCCCTGCCCGGCTCCACCCCCGACAACGACGCCTGGATCGCCCGCAAGCGCCGCGTGGTCGAGCGCTACGGCTCGGCCTCCTACCTGGTCGGCGCCCGCTTCCGCGCCAAGGGCACGACCTTCGAGGAGTCCTCCCGCCTGGACCCGGACGAGTACGCGGCCCACGGCGGCTCCTTCCCGATCACCGTGGAGAACGTCGGCGTGATCGGCACGGTAACGGTCTCGGGCCTGCCCCAGCTGGAGGACCACCGCTTCGTGGTGGAGGCCCTGGAGAGTTTCCTGAAGCTGTAGCAGGCCCCACTGGGGTGCCCCCTCAGGGGCGCTGGGGGTACCCCCGGCCGAAGGCTGGGGGAGGAACTGCGCGAGCGACCACATCCGGCCCGCGGACGACCGACGAGCGCAGTTCCCCGGCTCTCCCAGCGGAGCGGCTACGCGTCCTTGAACTCCTGCCGCTGACGACCCAGCCCCGCGATCTCCAGCTCCACCACGTCCCCGGCCCGCAGGAACGGCTTCGGCTCCGGCGCTCCCAGCGCCACCCCCGCCGGAGTCCCGGTGTTGATGACGTCCCCGGGGTACAGCACCATGAACTGGCTGACGTACCGCACGACTTCCGCCACCGAGAAGATCTGCTCGGCGGTGGTCCCGTCCTGCTTCAGCTCGCCGTTCACCCAGAGCTTCAGCGACAGGTCCTGCGGGTCGGCGACCTCGTCGGCCGTCACCAGCCACGGCCCGAGCGGGTTGAACGTCTCGCAGTTCTTCCCCTTGTCCCAGGTCCCGCCCCGCTCGATCTGGAACTCCCGCTCGGACACGTCGTGCGCGACCGCGTACCCGGCGACGTACGCCAGCGGGTCTTCGTCGTCGGCCACGTAACGCGCCGTACGCCCGATGACCACCGCCAGCTCCACCTCCCAGTCGGTCTTCACCGACCCACGCGGCACCAGCACGGTGTCGTTCGGCCCCACGACCGTGTCCGCGGCCTTGAAGAAGACGACGGGCTCGGCCGGCGGCTCGGCCCCCGTCTCGCGGGCGTGGTCGTGGTAGTTGAGCCCGATGCACACGACCTTCCCGATCCGCCCCAGCGGCGGCCCGATCCGCAGCCCGGTCGCGTCGAGCGCCGGCAGTTCCCCGGCGTCGGCGGCGGCCCGGACCCGCCCGAGCGCCGCGGCGTCGGCGAGCAGCGCCCCGTCGATGTCGTCGACGATTCCCGTCAGGTCCCGCAGGACACCCTCGGCGTCGAGCAGCGCGGGCCGCTCCGCCCCCGCTGTACCGACTCGCAGCAGCTTCATGGTCGTCACCATCTCCCTTGACAGCAGTCGCCCGGCCGATGGGTGCAGCCATCGGAGGACTGGTCGATCCTCCAAGATGAGCGTGCAGCGGGCAAGAGTCTGTTCACGTACTGGACCGTAGGCACCACGGCCCTCACCTGTACAGCACCGCCCGCTCCACCGCGCTCCACGTCGTACTGGTCACCACGTACAGCGCCGCGGCCAGCGGTACCACGGCCACGGTGACCAGCGTGGCGTACGACAGGTACGGCATGACCTTGGTGACCGCGCCGACCCCGGGCACCTGCTGGTCCGCCGCGCCCGCCACCGGCGTCGCCGTCGCCCGCCGGGCGCGGCGGAAGTTGAAGGTGGCGACGGCGGCGACCAGCGCGAACAGCACCAGATAGACCAGCCCACCACCGCTCCCGAAGCCGCCGTCGGCGAGGACGTCGCTCCACCGGCCGCCGAGCGGAGCGCCCAGCAGCGCATGGGACAGCAGACCGTTGCCGTGCCCGCCGATCGTCGAGCTGGAGAAGAGGTGGTAGAGGACGAAGAACGCGGGCAGTTGCAGCATCCCCGGCAGGCATCCGGACAGCGGTGACACCTTTTCCGCCGCGTGGAGTTCCAGCACCGCCTTCTGCAGGGCCTCCTGGTTCTTCCCGTGCTTCTCGCGCAGTTCGGCGATTCTCGGCTGGAGCGCGGCCCGGGCGCGCTGGCCGCGGGCGGCGGCGCGGGACAGGGGATGCACGAGCAGTCGTACCAGAGCGGTGAACAGGACGATCGCGGCGGCGGCCGCGGAGGCGTGGAACAGCGGCTGGAGCAGGTCGGCGAGATGCTCGACCAGGCCGGCGAAAGCGGACATGAAGACGGACATGGGTGGGAGCCCTCCGGGGGGTCTCGTCGTGCCGTGCGTGCCGTGGGTGAAGAGGTGGAACGGCATGACGACGCACGCGAGGCCACCCGGGGCCAGGGACCGGGGTTGGTCTACGGGGCCAGGGACCGGGGTTGGTCTACGCGGGGGTCGCCGGGAGGGCGGGTCCGGGTGCTCGCGGGCGGCTGCGGCCCTTCGCGTCCGGGTCGCGTTGCGGCAGGAAGGCCGTACGCCGGGCCCGGTCGCGGATCGCCGTACGGACCCGGGTGGGCGGCACGGCGGGCGCGGAGCGGGCGGCGAGGACCGAGCAGAGGGCGAGAGCCGAGCCGGCGGCGGCGGTCGCGGCGAGCGCGACGGTGGTGAAGAGGCTGCCGGAGTCGAGCAGGAGGAGGTCGAGCAGGAGGAGCAGCAGGAGCGCGGCGGGCCGGGACGGCAGCACCCAGCGGCTGTTCACGTTCATGCGCATACCAGCCACCCCCCTCTCCGTCTCACCACCGTTTATACATGATCCGTCTCCAGCGGCTCCAGGAGCCTCTTGGGCCTGACGAGCGCCCTGCTGACGCGGGCTCCTGGCCCCGTCTGCTGCCGGGCCTGGTCCTGGGCGGCGCGGGCAGCGGCCTCCTCAACGCCGCGCTCCCCCTTCAGGCGGTGGAGTCGGTCCCCGCCGCCCGAGCCGCGATGGGCTCGGGCGCCCAGCAGACCTTCCGCTCCATCGGCTCCTGCGCCGGCGTGGCCCTGACCATCGCCCTCGCCACGTCGCCCGGCGACGGCCTGGCCCAGGGGGCGGACGTGGCGATGGCGGTCTCGGCGGGGCTGGCGGCGCTGGGAGCGGCCGGGGTGGCGGGGCTGCGGGAACGGGCCGGCTACCCGGCGGCGACGACCTGACCGGCCGTGACCTGGGGCGGATTGGGCAGCAGCGACGCGAGCTGGTCCCGCACGAAGGCCGCGGCCCTCCTGACCGACTCCTCGGCGCCGGCCTGGTCGTCGTAGACGCTGGTGGAGAGCATCACTCCGTCCCCGGCGTCGACCCAGTAGTAGGCCACGAAACCGGGGACCTGCCGGAGGAGGGGAACGAACCCCTCGTCCACCCGGCGTCCCGCCTCGGCGGGATCCGTCACCCCTTCGTACCGTCGAACCACCGCGTACATAGCCGATCTCCTCACGGATCTCCCGAAGCCACCTCTTTCGCATCGACATATCCCCCGACGCGCGTCTCCCCCTCGCGGCACGTCCGGAAGCCCCCCGGACAGCCGCATGAATCACCGCAACCGCGCCCCCCGGCCTTGTGTCCTTCGCCCTACGCCCGCGGCCGCGTCGACACCAGCTTCCCCCAGACCACCATCCGGTACCGGGACGTGAACTCGGGCGTGCAGGTGGTGAGCGTGATGTAGTACCCCGGCTCCGTGTACCCGTACGACGGCTTCACGACCGACCGCGGTACGGGCCGTACGACCCCCGAGTCACGCGCCGACGTCCGCGGCAGGACCTGGTCCACGACGTACGTGTAGGTCGCCGACGCCGTCTCCACCTCGACCGGGTCCCCGAGCCGGAGCCGGGGCAGGTACCGGAACGGCTCACCGTGGGTGTTCCGGTGCCCGGCGAGCGCGAAGTTCCCGGCCTGGCCCGGCTGCTGGGTGCCGGGGTAGTGACCGACGTACCCGTGGTTGAGCACCTTCGGCTTGCTGACGCCCTCGGCGACCGGCACGCGCAGCCCGAGCCGCGGGATGACGAGGACGGCGTAGGCCTGGGAGGCGACGACCCGGGTGGTGTACGACGTCCGCGCCCCACCGGCCCCACCGGCCCCGGTGGTACGGCCGGACCCCGCGGACCCCGCCTTACCGGAACCGCCCTTCCCCCCGCCGCTCCCCGATCCCCCGGAGCCGTCCACCGCTCCTCCTCCGCCGCCCCACTCCCGCTCCAGGGCCTCGACCTTCCGCTCAGCCCCCTGCTTCGCCTCCCGGTTGGTCCACCACAGCTGGTGCACGACCAGGAGCATCAGCACCACGCCCACCGTGACGAGGAGTTCGCCCCCGGTCCACAGCGCCCGCCGACGCCGGGCCCGCCACCGCCGCTCACCATGCCCCACGACCCGCACCGCGCACCTCCCGCCGGCCCTGCTGGTCTCACCGACCCCAGGCCGGTGTCACCGGTCCCCGGCCGGTCCCGCACGATAGGGCGCCCGCCGCCAACTCACCAGAGCCGCGCGGCCACCCGTCACCGCACCTCCCCACACCCTCTTCCTCCACGGGTTTTAGAAACCACTGTCAGAAACGGCCGTCACAACCCTCGACAACCTCACGCACCACACCCGATGCTTCCTGTTGGCATGCGGGGGGACGAGTCAACGCCGGTCCGGGAACCGGTGTTTGAGCCGCACGGAGAGGTTGAGAAACAGCCATGATCCGACGCAGAACACTCCTGGCCGCCGCGGGCGGCGGCCTCCTGGGCAGCGCCCTGGCCACCGGCACGGCCCGCGCCGACGCCACCATCGCCGTCAGCCCGTCCACCTCCTGGGGCACCTGGGAGGGCTGGGGCACCTCCCTGGCCTGGTGGGGCAACGTCTTCGGCACCCGCGACGACTTCGCCGACATCTTCTTCACCACCAAGTCGACGACGTACAACAGCACCTCACTGCCCGGCCTCGGCCTGAACATCGCCCGCTACAACCTGGGCGCGTGCAGCTGGAACAGCGTGAACGGCGAATCGATGGTCGCCTCCGCCAACATCCCCTCCTTCAAACAGATCGAGGGCTATTGGCAGGACTGGAACAACGAGGACCCCACCTCCTCGGCCTGGGACTGGACCGCCGACGCCACCCAGCGCGCCATGCTCGTGAAGGCCGTGAACCGCGGCGCGACCGCCGAGCTCTTCGCCAACTCCCCCATGTGGTGGATGTGTTACAACCACAACCCGTCCGGCGCCGCCGACGGCGGCAACAACCTCCAGTCCTGGAACTACCGCCAGCACGCCTCCCACCTCGCCTCCGTGGCCCTCTACGCCAAGAACAACTGGGGCGTGAACTTCGCGACGGTGGAGGCCTTCAACGAACCGTCCTCCTCCTGGTGGACGGCGACCGGCACCCAAGAGGGCTGCCACATCGACTCAACGGTCCAGTCGGCCGTACTCCCCTACCTGCGCAGCGAGTTGAACAGCCGAGGCCTGACGGCCACGAAGATCTCCGCATCGGACGAGACGAGCTACGACCTGGCCCGCACCACCTGGAGCTCCTTCTCCTCCACCACCAAGGGCTACGTGGACCGCGTCAACGTCCACGGCTACCAGGGCTCGGGCGGCCGCCGCGACCTCCTCTACACCGACGTCGTGACGACGGCCGGCAAGGCCCTCTGGAACTCCGAGACCGGCGACAACGACGGCACCGGCTACACCATGGCCTTCAACCTGCTCTACGACTTCCGCTGGCTGCACCCCACCGCCTGGGTCTACTGGCAGGTCATGGACCCGTCCACGAACTGGGCGATGATCGCGTACGACGCGAGCACCCTGGCGGCCGGCGCGGTCACCACCAAGTACTACGTGATGGCCCAGTTCAGCCGCCACATCCGCCCGGGGATGAAGATCCTGGACACGGGCGTGAGCAACGCGGTGGCCGCCTACGACTCCTCGGCCAAACGCCTGGTGATAGTGGCCCTCAACACCGCCACCTCCGCCCAGACCCTCACCTTCAACCTCTCCGGCTTCACGACGGTGACCGGCGGCACGAACGGCCTGGTCCCCCGCTGGAACACGGTGACGACGGGCGGCGACGCGTACAAGTCGTACTCGGACACCTACCTGTCCGGAAAGACGGTGGCGGTGTCGGTGGCGGCAAAGGCGGTCCAGACCCTCCAGATCGACGGCGTGACGATCTGACCCGACCGGCCCGGCGGCGGGTCACGCGGCTCACCGCGCCCGCCGCCCCCCATCCGCTACCCGACCCGCACCCGCATCACCACCCGCACCTCGTCCCCCGCCGCCACCCCCTGCGCCTTCCGCACCGCACTCTTCAACGGCAGCAGATACCCCCCGTCCTTGGGAAAAAGGGACGTCTCGAACACCAAGCCACCCACCCCACCCACCCCACCCAAGGTCACTTCAACGGGCACGACCCCCCACCCGTACGAGGCCATGCCCGCCACGGCCCGCACCTCCTCACACTCCTCCTCGGGCACCGGCACGAAGTAGTACGGAGCGGGCCCCCGCCACTCCACCACACACCCGCCGAACTCGAACCGCACGGACGACTCCCCTCACCACCGACCGCATCGACTGCACCGACTGCCCCCGATCCCTATCTCTTCTTTGTCACCGCCGGGCAGTACCGTGTCGTTCATGCGCCCCGACACGCCTGCCGAGAACGTCGACCACACCGCCGAAGCGGCACGCCTGGAGCGGACCGCCGGCCGCTACCCCGAGGACGCCGAAGCCCTCCTCCTCCAGGCCGCGGCCCACCTGGAACTGGCCGACGACCGCCCCGCCGCCACCGCGCTCTACGACCGGCTCCTCGCCACCCCCGACACCCTGGAGAACGCGCCCCTGGTCCGGGCCCTCAAGGCGTCGAACCTGTGGGAGTACGACCACGAGGCAGAGGCCAGGGCGATCATCGAGGGCATCCGGGCCACGGCCCCCCGCGACCCCGCCCCCTGGGTGATCGTCGCGGAGTCCCTCGAATCCCACGACGAGCTGGAGGCGGCCCACGACACGTTCACGCAGGCGGCGACCCTCCTCCTCACGGACGTGGCCGAACCCCCCTACGCCACGCGCCCGGTGTTGTTCGGCCGCCACCGGGTCCGCCGCATGCTCGGCCTCCCCCACGACGACTGGGACGCCCGCGCCGACACCCTCCACTCGTCCCCCATCTCCCTGGACGAACTCCACGACCCCAAGCGCGTCTGGTCCCTGGGCTCCGACAACCCCCAGGAGCTGGAGGCAGAAATCTCCCGACTCCGAGCCGAACTCGGCACCTACCGAGAGGCCCTCTCCCGCCCCTTCCCGGTAGCAGTCCTCCACTGGCCGGCGGAAGAACTGACGGAACTCCTCTCGGCCTACCCCGACCTGGCCACGGAGTACCCGTCCCACCCCGAGCACCTCGCGACCATAGAGACCTCCCTACGCGAACTCTCCACCTCCGGCACCGGCAACCTCGGCATCGTCACAGGCACCGTCCCCTCCTACGAGGCCTTCGCCGCCTCAGAGGGCTCGTCCCCGTCCGACACCGCCCTCCTCCCGCAGTACGCAACAACACTGGCGGCCCGGGGGCGAGCGGTGGCCTGGCCGCCGCAGCGGACGTCGGACTGCTGGTGCGGGGTGGGGCAGGCGTACGCGGAGTGCCACGGAAGTCCCACCGCCTGAGTCGATCTCCCCGTGGGCGACGTCAGGGACGGCCGCCACCGGAAAAACGCAGGCTCCGCAGAATGCCGGCGACGACCGGGGCGTAGCACTTCTCCGAGTGGGCGACCTGAGGCCTCACTCCCCTACCCTCCCTGGCCGAAGCGGCTGGGAGGGGGTGGAGGAGGCCCCACTCCGGCGGCTCGCTGCTGGTCGTAGAGATCCACCAGCCGCCGGTTCTTCTCGTACCAGCGCCTCGTCAGAGAGGGAACGAACGCCGCCAGGACGGCCAGGGCCACGGCGAACAACGCCGCCAGCACCACAGCTGCGACAGGTCCGTGGCGCAGCGCCCACGCGAGAACGAGGCAGCCCACGCCGAGCACGGCGACGAGGACGACCAGCCCGCGGACGCCGTTGCTCTCGTAGGCGGCGAGGCCTCGGCGTTTCGACGCCAACTCGACGGCGGTGAGGGTGGTCTGCGGCGCCGCATGTCCAGTGCCGGGCGCCTGAACGGCCCACGCCATGAGAAGCGGGCCTCCGGCACGTAGTCGGTCATGGGTCTGCGTGGCCCGTTGACGAGCTGTCGGGGAGTCGTTCCGTACGAAGACCAGGCTCATCGTGCTCCTGCTCCGTACTTCGGTCGCCGCGAGGTCGTAGCCGAACTCGAACCCGATCGCGGTGATCATGTCGGACTGCCCCGCCTCCAGCCCGCTCAGGCTGAACTCGACGCGGCCTCGCCCGTCGAAGTGGCCCGGAATCTCCCCTTCCTTCATCGCGACGCCTCCCCCTTCTGCCGAGCCGCCCTGTCCTTCTCGCTCCGGACATGCCGCGCGTTTTCGAAGGCCGTCAGCAGTGCACCACCCGGGACGACCATGTCCTCCGCACCCCGCCGCCCCTTCTCCGAAGCCCAGTATCCGAGTGCGATGGGCTCACTCCAGCGGTACCCCCCGGCGTCGGGCAGCCAGCTGTCCGCCCGTCAACCGATATCGCTCACACGCAGCACTCGTCCCTGCGCGGAGACAAGGTATGTCTACCGGGTTCGCATGTGCGCGACGCCTTCCACGGCCTCCAAGCCGCCCAAGCACCCGGCGGCCCCCCACCCGCCAGACGCGCCCCAACTCCGGCCGCGACCGCAGCCCACCCGAGGCACAGTCCGGCAAGCCGCCCACTTTCCCCGGGCCGCCCGCTCGCTTCTACCCCGTGCCGGAGCGGCCCGGGTCAAGGGTGGCCCGCAGGGCCATCGGCGCAGCCGACGCGGACGCGGAGCGCAGCGGAGCTGGAGCGCCCTTGAGGCGGGGCGCGGAGGCACGACAATGGCCAAGAAGCGGGCGGTCCCACGATAACTGCAGAGAAACCGAAGTCTTCCCTCGGGACTGTCAGCGTCACCTGCTACAACAGAGCCACTGCTGTGCATGAGGGATTGGGGAATCAGCGTGGCTCAGCCGGGGGACCTGTCTCAGCCTGTCGCGGGTGTTTACGAGGAACTCGTCACCCGGCGCATGCAAGAGCAGATGGAGCAGCTGAGTGCTGATGGCTGGAAGGCCATCGATGACGAGGTCAGCGAGGAATCTTCACCCCATGTGCTCGCCCGACACGTCGGCAGAGCCATAGGACGACGACTCAGCCAGTTGCCGAATGACAAACGCGTCGCCGTTGCCAACCAGATCATCGAATCCCTTGCCACCAACTCTGCCGAGCTCGAAGACAGTGACGCTGTCGACCTGGTCGCCGACGGTCCCCGCCAGCTCCTGGCTCTCGCCGAGAGAGAGGCCCCCGGCGTCTACGCGATACGACCGCTGACACCACTGTCCGAAACCGCGCTCATCACCAACTCCCCCGAAGACCCGAGCCTCGGCAGCGAACTGCGCGCCGAGTTGGCCACGGCGGACCGCATCGACCTGCTATGCGCGTTCGTGAAGTGGTACGGCATCCGTGTTCTGGAGAGCCCCCTCCGCGAAGCTGCCCAGCGCGGTGTGCCTATTCGTGTCATCACCACGACGTACATGGGCGCCACCGACCGGCACGCCCTCGATCGTCTCGTCCGTGACTTCGGCGCGGAAGTGAAGGTCAACTACGAGACTCGCTCGACGCGCCTGCACGCTAAGGCTTGGTTGTTCCGCCGCAACAGCGGCTTCGACACCGCGTACGTGGGCAGTTCCAATCTCTCCAAGGCCGCGCTTCTTGACGGCTTGGAGTGGAACGTCCGCCTGTCGTCCATCGCCACACCTGCCGTGTTGACGAAGTTCGAGGCCAGCTTCGACTCGTACTGGAATGACATTGCTTTTGAGGCTTATGACCCGGATCGCGACGCCCGCAAATTGGACGAGGCGCTGGGCGTGGCGGGTGGCTCGACGTCCGGCCAGGACGACAAGATCAGCCTCTCGGGCCTTGAGGTTCGGCCGTATCCACACCAGGCCGACATGCTGGAACGGCTGCGTGTCGAGCGTGAGGTCCGCGGCCACCACCACAACCTGCTGGTCGCAGCGACCGGCACGGGCAAGACCGTCATGGCCGCCCTTGACTACCGCTCCCTGCATAAGCAGTGGGGCAACAAGCAGTACCCGCGGCTGCTCTTTGTGGCACACCGCAAAGAGATCCTGAAGCAGTCGCTGCGCAAGTACCGCGAAGTGCTCGATGACGCGTCCTTCGGCGAGCCCCTCTTCAGCGGCGAGTTGCCCCGCGACTGGGAGCACGTCTTCGCAAGCGTCCAGTCCCTTACCGACCAGCGACTCGAGCAGTTCGACCCGGAACACTTCGACATCATCGTCGTCGACGAGTTCCATCACGCTACGGCTACGACATATCGCCGCGTCCTCAACCACTTCAAACCGAAGCAACTCCTCGGTCTGACTGCCACTCCTGAGCGTGCCGACGGACTCAACGTGCAGGACGAGTTCTTCGAGGGCCGGATCGCCGCCGAGATGCGGCTATGGGAGGCGCTCGACAACGACCTTCTCTGCCCGTTCCACTACTTCGGTGTGCCCGACGGCACGGACCTCACCCGCCTCAACTGGCGTACGGGAACGTACGACCAGAGCCAGCTCGGCGACTTGTTCTCCGCCGACCATTTCCGGGCCCGCATCGCCATCAAGCAGGTGCGGGACAAGGTATCCGACCCATCGCAGATGCGGGCGCTCGGCTTTTGTGTCACCAGGAAGCACGCCCACTTCATGGCGAAGTGCTTCCAGGAGGCAGGGTTCAAGGCTGCGGCCTTGGACAGCGAGTCGAAGCCCGAGGTCCGTGACCGGATCCTGTCCGAGCTCAAGGCCGGAGAGATCCAGGTCATCTTCTCCGTAGACCTGTTCAACGAGGGCTTGGACATCCCTGACGTCGACACGCTGCTGCTTCTGCGTCCCACGAACAGCGCCACGGTCTTCCTTCAGCAACTCGGCCGAGGCCTGCGCCGCACGCCCGACAAGCCAGTGCTCACCGTGCTTGACTTCATCGGCCAGCATCGTGCGGAGTTCCGCTTTGAGGAACAGTTCCGTGCGATGACCAACCTGTCCCGCAACCGGCTTCTTGACCACGCTGAGCGTGACTTTCCTCTGCTGCCGTCCGGTTGCCAGATCATCCTTGAGGGCAAGTCCAAGGACCTCGTACTGGAGAACATCCGTACGCAGATCAAGGCGACCATCCAGACCCTTGCCAAGGAGGTCAGGGCCTTCAACACACCATTCCTTGCCGACTATCTCAGGGAGAGTCGTCGCGAGATCAAGGAGTTGTACAAGTCGAACAACTCGTGGACGTCCGTCTTGCGCCGCGCCGGCCTGGCCGATCTACCTGAACAGACGGGTGAGGAAGACCTGTTGAAGCGCGTGCACGCATTCCTGCACGTCGACGACCTCGAGCGGGCTGACGCGTATACCCGGCTGCTGAGTGACGACGCCCCGTCGTACGAGGCTCTGAACCCGAGGGACGCCGCGTACGCGCGCATGCTCTTCTTTAACCTCTGGGACAAAGCTGGTGGTTTCACCTCATTTACTGAGGGCCTTGATTCACTGCGCGTGCAACAGGCTCTCCGTAGCGAACTGCGCCAGGTCCTCGACCACGTGATGGGCCATGCCGACCATTTCCCCATCTCCCTGAAGGGCCCGCACGCGCACATCCCGCTGAAGATCCACAGTGCGTACAACCGCTCCGAGATCCTGGCCGCGCTTGGCGTCGCTCGCCTCGGCGGGCAGATGCCCGGGTCCTTCGCCCAGGGCGTCCTGTGGGACGAACCCAACCAGACGGACGCTCTGCTGATCACTCTCGAGAAGAACGAGAAGGACTTTTCCCCCACCGTCCGGTACAAGGACTACGCGTTGAGCCCTGCCCTCTTCCACTGGGAGTCCCAGAGCACAACCGCAGACACCTCACCCACTGGACTGCGTTACCAACAGCACACTCAGCGCGGAAGCCACGTGCTGCTGTTCATGCGGCGCTACAAGGACACCGACATCGGCAAGGCCCAACCGTGGATGCTGCTTGGACCTGCAACATATGTCCGGCATGAGGGCAGCAAACCCATGGCCATCACTTGGCAGTTGCACCACGAGTTGCCTGCGGATGTGTGGTCGTACTCCGCTATCGCCGCCGGTTAGCAGAATCAACGGCCTTCACACGGGCCCACCGATCTCAGCCTCAAAGTGAGTCTGGGCCCGGTCGAGTACGTCGTCGGGGTCATGGCCGTGTGCACGCAGCCAATGCATCACGTCGGTCATGACCGCAACGGCGGCTTCTTCCGCCACCGCCAGACTCAACAGGCCGGCACCTCCGGCCATGCCTCCACCACTCCGCCGCGGCCGAGATCCATACAGTTCGAGGATCGCCGCAGCCCGCATGATGCGAGGACCGTTTGTCGGCCGACAGTCGGCGGAGGCTCCCACCGCGAGCTCACACCACACCACCTTCGTTTCGCCACGAAGGACCACACCCCATCGGTGGTCGGTCACCGCGTCGACCAACGCCATCCCCCGCCCCGACTCCAGGAGATCGCTGGCAGCGAGCAGGGTGGGCAACGCCCGCGGATCGGGATCCTCAACCTCCAAACGCAGATGCGGCCCGTTGACCTCCATGCGCAGCGTCGCGGGTGTGCCCTCGCCGACATGCTGAATGACGTTGGTCGCCAGCTCAGATACGCAAATCTGCGCCATGTCCACGTGATCGCGCAGCCCCCACAGGAGGAGCCGGAGCCTCACCATCCGCCGCAGCTGTGTGACTTCCTTCGGATGGGCAGTGAACTCGTGCCGCCAGGGCTCCCGAGCGACACGCCCGCTTACGTAGATCGCCATTGCTCACCTTCCACACGCACCGTTGCGCACTGGCACTTTCCGATGACTCCCAGTGACAGATTCGCAGCGGGGAATCCCTTCCTGCAACGTGCACGAAGGGATTCCTTCGTTAGGGTGATTGGTCTTTCGCACCTCTTCCGATGGGATGGATGTTCCGCTAACCCACGAGGAGTTGACATGGCCGGATCCCCCACGGCTCGCCGTCGCCGACTTGCGATCGAGCTCAAGCGGCTCCGTGAGGAGAGTGGCCTCACCTGTAGCCAGGTAGGCAAAGAGCTGGACTGGAGCAGCTCCAAGGTGAGTCGCATGGAGACGGGTCAGGGGCGCGTACAAGCCTCGGACGTCGATGCGCTCTGTCGCTTCTACACGACCTCTGAAGAGCTACGCGATCTCCTGAAGTCGCTGGCCAGGGAGTCCAAGACGAAGGGGTGGTGGCACGCCCACGGCGATGCGATCCCGGCCTGGTTCTCCGTGTATGTCGGCCTTGAGCAGGCCGTCTCCAACTTGCGCAGTTACCAAGCAGAGTTCGTTCCAGGCCTACTGCAGACAGCCGAATACGCAGCCGAGCAGTGCCGCGCGTGGGTGGACCACACTCCGGAGGACATTCAGCGCATGGTCGACGTCCGGATGCGCCGTCAGGAGCTACTCACCAGAGAGAGCGCGCCCGACCTATGGACTGTTGTCCACCAGAGCGCGCTGGAGCACATCGTCGGCAGCCGGCAGGTTATGATCCGTCAGCTCGAACGTATGCTGGAAATCGCTAAGTTGAAGAACGTGACCGTTCAGATCCTGCCGTTCGACGCGGGCGCCTACCCCACCACCGGGTCGTACACGATCCTCGGATTCCCAGAGCATGAGGACCCCGACGTGGTCTACCGAGAGGGCCTCACCGATTCGGTCTACCTCGAGGAACGCGAGGACGTGGCCCTCTACGCGAAGGCGTTTGATCATCTCAGGGCCCTGGCACTCAGCCCTCAACGTTCAGCCCTACTGATCACCAGACTCTTGGAGAAGCATTCCCGATGATGCCATCGCCCAGCACACAGTGGCACAGAAGTAGCTACAGCAACGGCATGGGGGGCGAGTGCCTCGAAGTAGCAGCTCTCGCCGAGGCAATCACAGTACGCGACTCCAAGGTCGCCTCGGGACCGCAGCTGATACTGAGCAACGCTGCATGGCAAGGCTTCATAAAGACCCTAGCCCCATTCAGTCAGAAAGCCGCTAGCTAACCGGCTGTCGAGGATCACGGACAATCTCACCGGGCCCGCTGGAGGAAACTGGCATACGCCTCCACCATCTCACCCCTAACCTGACAAAACGCGTAGGCCTGATGCCGCTGGCTACGTCCACCATCCAGTGGAACGATCCCGAGGTCAGGGAAATCCCGACCTTCCAGGTCGAGGGGGTGCTTGAACTTCCGTGATGGGTGCGGGACTTCTACGGGCTGGTGTGCTGAGCTTCGTCGACCAGTCGTACAGACGGTCGTCGAGGCCTTGTACGCAGCGCTCGGCCTGGCGGGGGCGTGAGTACGCGGCGCACCTCTCGTAGCCAATCCATGCCGGTCGATTACCGAGAGCCACCCGCAGTGCATGGGCCAACTCGGCAAGCATGTCGATGCGTAAAGGCTTGCACACGTCGGCTGCTCAGCCGTCGGCTGCAAAGTTGCCCCAACCGCCCGCTTCTTCGGCAGTGTCGTGCTTCCGTGAGCCGAGTAAAGGGCGCTCCCGCTCCGCTGCGCTCCGCGTCCGCGTCGGCTGGCGCCGATCGGCCTTCGGCCGACCCTTGACTCGGCTCACTCCAGCACGGGGAAGAAGCGAGCGGGCGGCTGGGAAGGGCGGGGTGGGCTTGCGTTGGACGGCCCTTGGGTGGGTCGCAGGGGGCCGTTGGCCTGACCTTCTGGAACCGGTTCGCGAGTCACGGGCGTTGCGCGCGTCGGAGGTGTGACCGGCCGTTTCCGGGGACTCCTCGGGCAGGGTTCCGGAGGCTCCGCGGGCAGGGTGTTTAAGACTCCTCGGGCAGGCTTCCGCAGCGTTCCTCGGTTGCCGCGTCCGTGTGGCCGGTGGTGGCCGTCGTTGTGTGGGGTTGTCCTCAGCGCGTTCAAGTGTCGTTTGAGGAGGTTGAGTTGACTCCACTTCTTGCGCAGGGGGATCATCCACTTCCAGGCGTCGACGGACGGGGCTCCGCGTAGGGCGCGGGGCCGAGCGCGTACCGGGTCGGGGGATGTGAACCGATGGCCCGTCGTGTGCATCCTCCAGTCCGCCAATGATCCGCCGAGGTTCGGGGACTTTTTCATGAGCTCAAGCAATTCCAGACGCGGGGACGCCGCGTCGAGGCGTCGTCGGCCGGTTCTGTTGACCGCCGTTGCCGCGCTCGCCGTTGCGGGTGGGGCGGCTGTGCCGGTGCCGGCGCTGGCCGACGGCGGGACCGCGGACAGCGCGACCACGCTGCAGCAGGAGTTCGCGGTCGCCGCCGACGCGTATCACGTGCCGCGGCAGGTGCTGCTGGCGGTGGCGTACGAGGAGTCGGCGTGGGACACGCACGCCGGACAGCACAGCACCGACGGCGGGTTCGGGCCGATGCACCTCACGGACGTGACTCCGGCGATGATGGCCGGCGGCGACGCGGGGGCCGTGGGGCGTGGGGATGTGGCGAAGCTCGCTGCGCAGCCCGCCCTGCACACCGTGCAGGGCGCCGCGAAGCTGACCGGGCTGTCGGTGGAGGAGTTGCGTACCGAGCCGGCGGCCAATATTCGTGGAGGTGCGGCGCTGCTCGCCTCCTACCAGGAGGCGGTGGCCGGTTCGAGGTCGGCGGATCCCGGCAACTGGTACGGGGCCGTGGCCCGTTACAGCCAGGCCGGTGAGCGGCAGGGCGCCGCCGCCTTCGCCGGTCGCGTGTTCGCCGCCATCGAGAAGGGCGTCAGCCGTACCACGGCCGACGGTGAGCAGGTGAGGCTGGCGGCGGACAGCGATGTCGTCGCGCGCAGCGGGCAGTTGAAAGCGCTGGACCTGAAGTCGGCCGCGACCACCGACACCGAGTGCCCGGCCACGGTCGCGTGCACCTTCGTCCCGGCGGCCGCGTCCAACGGGCAGGTCTCCAACCGGCCCGCCAACGGCATCCGGATCGACAGCATCGTCATCCACGACACGGAGTCGTCGTACGACGCCGCCGTCAACTTCTTCACGCAGCCGGGCGGGTCCGCCGCGCACTACGTCATGCGGTCCTCGGACGGCGCGGTGACGCAGATGGTGCCGACGAAGGACCTCGCCTTCCACGCGGGCAACTACTCCACCAACATGCACTCGATCGGCATCGAGCACGAGGGCTACGCCGCGCACGGTGCCACCTGGTACACCGAGGCGCAGTACGAGGCCACGGCCGAGTTGGTCAAGTACCTGGCCGAGCGGTTCGGCATACCTCTGGACCGGCAGCACGTCATCGGCCACGACAACGTCGCCGGGCCGAAGTCGTCCCTCGTCTCCGGCATGCACTGGGACCCGGGCCCGTCCTGGGACTGGAACCACCTGATGAGCCTGCTCGGGGTGCACACCGGGCGGCACGGCGTCGGTCCCGTCGGGTCGGTGGTGACCATCGCACCCCGGTTCGAGGACAACCTGCAGACCGTACAGATCTGTCCCTCCGACGACCCGACCGGCGCCACCACCGCGTGCACCGAGACGCAGCAGCCGTCGGACTTCCTCTACCTGCGCACCGGGCCCAGCGACACGGCGCCGCTGTTCGGGGACCAGGCGCTGCACCCGGGGGCGGCCGGCACCGACCGGATCAACGACTGGGGTGCCATGGCCGCGGCGGGACAGCAGTTCGTGGTCGCCGACCGGGACGGTGACTGGACCGCGATCTGGTACGGCGGCTCGAAGGTGTGGTTCTACAATCCGCACGGCTGCAACACCGCGCCCGCCCACGGCGTGAAGGTGATCTCGGCGGCCGGCGACGCGCCGGTGGCGGTGTACGGCTCCAGCTACCCGGACGCCTCCGAGTACCCGGCCGGTCTGTCTCCGTCGACGCAAGCCCCGCTGAGCATGTACACCGTCCCGGCCGGTCAGGCGTACGTGGCCACGACGGCGCCGTCGCTCACGGACGACTTCTTCCCGTCCAGCGGCAGGGTCGTCACCGGCGCCAAGGCGATGTACACCGTCCAGTACAACCACCGGGTCGCCCTGGTCTACGCCGCGGACGTCACGGCGACGGACGGCTGACCGCACACCCGCACACCCGCACACCCGCACACCCGCACACCCGCACACGCACGAGCATGTGGTGCCCAGGAGGTCCGTACCGGCCTCCTGGGCACCGTTCGTTCAGCGGTCGCCGTGCGCGGCGAGCCGCCTGGTGATCTCGGTCCTGACGGTCTCGTGCAGTTCCTCCGGCGTGAAGCCGAGGTTGCGGAGGATCCGGGCGGCCGTGCTGTCCGGGACGCGGATCAGGCCGAGGAGGGTGTGTTCCGTGCCGATCCAGTCGTGGCCGAGGTCGGCGGATGCGCGGCGGGCCTGGCCGATGGCCTCCTTGCTCTCCTCCCGGAACGGGATGTGGCCGCGCAGCGTCTTCTCGCCGGCCGGCGGCAGCGCCTCCTGGATCGCGTCGCGGACGCGTTGTTCCGACCCGGTCTTCGCGACCAGCACCTCGTACGCCAGGCCGCGCGGTTCGCCGAGCAGGCCGAGCAGGAGGTGTTCGGTGCCGATGGAGTCGTGCCTGTGCGTACGTGCGGCCTCCTGGGCCAGCACGATGCCGTGCCGGTTCAGGTTGGTGAACCGCTCGAACGCGGCGGGTGTGTGGCGTTGCTGGGCGGCCTGTTTGGAGACCCCGATGGCGTCGCCGATCTCGGTCCAGGACGCGCCGCTCTGCTTGGCCTTGCTGACGTAGTGGTCGATGAGCTGGTCACCGAGGTCGGACAGGGTCTGGGCGCGCAGTCGCGCCTCGCTGACGCGGGCCAGTTCGCCGGCTTCGGGGAGTTCCTCGTCGAGTCGGGCGATCAGGTCGGCAAGACTGATGTCGAGTGGGCTCATGCGTCAACTTTACATTGACGACGCCTCGCCGTCAACTTGTAATTGACGACGCTCGTTTCGGGACCGCACGAACCGAACCCGGTGCAGGATGAGGGGATGACGACCATCCACGGGGAAGTGGCCGACGGGTTCGAAGGTGTGCGGGAGGCGTTCCGCACCAACTTTGAGGAGCGGGGGGATGTGGGGGCCGCCGTGTGCGTGTACCGGGACGGGCGGCCGGTGGTGGATCTGTGGGGCGGGGTGGCGGATCCGGAGACCGGGCGGGAGTGGGAGCGGGACACCGTGCAGCTGGTGTACTCCGCGACCAAGGGGGTCACCGCGACCGTGGCCCATCTGCTCGCTCAGCGCGGGGAGTTGGACCTCGACGCTCCGGTGGCCGACTACTGGCCGGAGTTCGGGGCGGCGGGGAAGGCGGGGATCCCGGTGCGGTGGTTGCTGTCGCACCGGGCCGGGGTGGTCACGGTGCAGCCGCCCGTGCCTTTGGCGGACGCGTTGCGCTGGCAGCCGATGGCCGACGCGCTCGCCGCGCAGCGGCCGGAGTGGGAGCCGGGGACCGCGCACGGCTACCACGGGCGGACCTTCGGGTGGCTGGTCGGGGAGGTCGTACGGCGGGTCTCCGGGCGCACTCCGGGGCGGTTCTTCGCGGAGGAGGTCGCCGGGCCCCTGGGCCTCGACTTCTTCATCGGGCTGCCGGCGGCCGAGCGCGGGCGGGTCAGCCGGATGGTGTACCCGAAGCCGGAGGTCGATCTCAGCACCGTACCGCTGGACCTCGTGCCGCCGGAGGCGCGGGAGTTCGTCGCCGCGCTGCAGGATCCCGAGTCGCTGAGCAACCGGGCGTTCACCGTCACCGACCCCGCCGAGATCGACTTCAACTCGGCCGAGGTGCAGGCCGCGGAGCTGCCCGCCTCCAACGGGATCGGCACCGCGCGGAGCCTCGCGCGGATGTACGCGGCGCTGATCGGGGAGGTGGACGGGATACGGCTGTTCAGTCCCGAGACGCTCGCGTCGGCGACCGCGGAGCAGGCCGGCGGGGTGGACAAGGTCATCATGTTCCCGGTCCGGTTCGCCTCCGGGTACATGCTGCCCGTCGAGACCAACCCGCTCACCGGCCCCCGCGCCTTCGGGCATCCCGGACGCGGCGGCTCGCTGGGCTTCGCCGACCCCGAGCACGGCATCGCCTTCGGGTACGTCATGAACAGCATCGTCGAGGGCGCGGAGGACACGCGGGCGTCGGCGCTCGTCGAGGCGGTGCGGGCCGCGTTGTGAGCGGGTGAGTTCGGCGGCGGGGGGAGCGGGCGCGGCGGGGGGAGCGGGCGCGGCGGGGGGAGCGGGCGCGGCGGGGGGAAGTGCCCTGGCCGCACACGGAATCTCGTGCGGCCAGGGCACCTTCCGCCCGCCTACCGGAACGCCGGCAGGTTGCGCCCGACCCACCCCGCGAACCCGCCCGCCGGGCGGCCCAGCACCGTCGCCACGTCCGTGCTGACCCTCGACTCCGCCGGAAGCGGTGCGCCGAGGACGTCCAGCGTCCCCTCGACCGCCTCCTCCGGCATGAAGCGGGCCATGGCCGCGCGGGCCTCCTCGCGAGAGAGCTCCACGAACGTCACCTCCTCGCCCAGCGCCGCGGAGATGACCGCCGCCTGCTGACGCGGGCTGACCGGCTCCGGGCCGGTCAGCTCGTAGACGCGGCCCCCCTGACCGCCCGCACCGCCCGCGCCGCCGATGCCGCCCGCACCGCCCGCGCCGCCGATGCCGCCCGCGCGGAGCGCCGCCGCCGCCACCGCCGCGATGTCCGCCGGGTCGACGACCGGGAGGGCCACGTCGGCGAAGGGGGCGAAGACCGTGCGCTTGGCGCGGATCGTGTCGGCCCAGGCGAGGGCGTTGGAGGCGAAGCCGCCGGGGCGCAGGATCGTGGAGTCGAGGCCCGACGCGCGCACCGCCGCCTCGAACTCGCGCAGGCGGGCATGCGAGGGGGCCTCCGGGCGGGTCGCGCTGACCTGGGAGGAGACCAGGACGACGCGTTCGACGCCGGCGTCCGCGGCCGCCCGGAGCAGCAGCTTCGGGTCCTCGCCGAAGGCGTTGAGTTCGCCGCCCAGGACGATGAACAGGGCCGACGCCCCGGTCAGCGGCGCCCGCATGCTCGCGGTGTCCCCGACATGGCCCTCGGCCCACCGGACGGCGGACACGCCGGGAGCGACGGCGGCCGAGGCCTGCCGGGGGTGACGGGGACGCCGGGACACCGCCACCACCTCCTCGCCCGCCTCGGTCAGCAGGTCCACCAGCGTCCGGCCGATGTTGCCGGTCGCGCCCGTCACTGTGATCATCGGTTCCCCCTGCGAGTTAGTTAGCTGACTGACTTAGTCGGCTGGCTCAGACGCTAGCACGGCCGACTCCCCCGCTGTCTATAGTTAGTTGGGTGACCAACTCAGTGGACCGGCGCGTACGGGCGTCGCAGAAGCGGCAGCGGCTGATGGCGGCGGCCGCCCGGGTCCTGCACGAGCAGGGCGTCGAGCGCACCACCCTCGCGGACATCGCGCGGGAGGCCGACGTCCCGGTCGGGAACGTCTACTACTACTTCAAGACCAAGGACGAACTGGTCCGGGCCGCGCTCGGCGAACACACCGCTCACCTCGACGAACTCACGGCCCGCCTCGACCGGTTGCCCGACCCGCGCGACCGGCTCAAGGCGCTGGTCGAGGCCTGGGTCGAGCAGCGTGAGGTCGCCGCCCGGTACGGCTGCCCCACCGGCACCCTGGCCGCCGAGCTCGGCAAGCGCACCGACGGGTCCCTCGACGCCGAGGCCGGCGCGGTGATCCGGCGGCTGCTCGACTGGGCGGCGCGCCAGTTCCGCGAGATGCGGCTGTCCGGTGCGGACGGGGCGGACGGCGCGGACGGCGCGGACGAACCGTACGACCCGGACGACCTGGCCGTCACCCTCGTCTCCGGCTACCAGGGCATGTCACTGCTGGCCAACGCCCTGCGCGACCCGGACGTCATGACCCGCGAGGGCGCCCGGCTCGCCGGCTGGCTCGACTCGCTCCGGTGAGCCTCCCTGAGAATCCTTTGAAACATTTACCCCGGCCCACCGCATCAATGAGGTGGAACGGCAGAGCGCCGGAGCCGGGGACGGGGGAGCTTGCGGATGAGTCAGAGGGCCGGCGAGGACTACGCCGAGTTCGCCGCGGCGCGGGCCGGGCATCTGTACCGGTCCGCCTGTCTGCTCACCGCCGGGGACACCCACCTCGCCGAGGACCTGGTGCAGGAGGCCCTTGGGCGGATCTACGTCCGCTGGGGCCGGGTCTCCCGCGCCGAGAACCCCGCCGGGTACGCGCAGACCGTCCTCACCCGGACCTTCCTCGCCCACCGGCGGCGGTTCAGCAGCAGGGAGCGGGCCAGGGACTCGTTCCCCGAACTGGCCGACACCCGTGCCGATCCCGACGGTGCCGATCCCTCGCTGCGGCTGACCCTGCTCGACGCGCTGGCGCGGCTGCCGGCCAAGGACCGGGCCGTGGTCGTGCTGCGGTACTGGGAGGACCGGTCGGTGCACGAGGCCGCGGACGCGCTCAACATGAGCTCGGCCGCGGTCCGTACGCGGTGCGTGCGCGCCCTCGGGCGGTTGCGCGAGCTGCTGGGCGAGGACCTCGCCGAGTACGCCCGCCCCTGACATCAACCTTTGTGGAGACGGTGGTTCGTCATGCCCGTGGAGCGGCAGTACAACGACAGTGACAGCAGCGGTGAGCGCGCCTTCGAGGTGCGGCTCTCCGCCGCCCTGCACGACGCCGGTGACACCTTCGAGGCCGACCGGGGCGCGCTGGCGGCCGGCGGTACGGTGCGGGGGCGGCGGCTACGGCTGTGGCGGCGGACGACCGTGTTGGGCGGCGCGGCCGGCGTCGCGCTCGCCGGGGTCGGCGGGGCGCTGCTGGTGCCCCGGATCGGGTCGCCGTCCGGACAGCCTCCCGCCGCCGTGAGCACCACCCCGCGCCCCGCCGCCTCCCCCACCGCCCGCGCCGTCACCTCGGACGACATGATCAGCATGCTGGAGAAGCTGCTGCCCGAGGGGAAGTTCGCCAAGGCGGAGGGGCGGGGTGTCGACGTGAGCGAGCCGCTCGCGGCGCCGTACGCGCAGGTCGTGTTCGACGACGGGCACGGCCCCGGCGCCATCAGCGTCGCCGTGAACCGGGTGCTGCCGGGCGGGTCCGACGCCCGGCAGGCCGTGCAGTGCCCGGACAAGATCTACACGCCGTACGACGGTTGCGTCACCCGCCATCTGCCCGACGCGTCCGTCGTCACCGTCGTCAAGGGGTACGAGTATCCCGACCGGCGGGTGGACACCAAGCTCTGGACGGCGAACCTCGTCACCCCGGACGGCCATCACGTGTCCGTCAGCGAGTGGAACGCCGCCGCCGAGAAGGACGCGCCGATCAGCCGGGCCGAACCGCCGTTGTCCGTCGACCAGTTGACGGCGCTGGCTGCCGCGAGGGAGTGGCGGGGGGTCGTCGACGCCATTCCGGAGGACCCCCGGCAGACCCAGGAACCGCCCGTGGTGCAGGGGGACGGCAGGCCGATTCTGAGGACCCTCACCTCGCTCGCCCCCAAGGGGCTGAAGGTGGTCGCGCACGGGAGCGATGACGACAGCGAGTTCAGCTACGTCGTGGTCGACGACGGCAAGGGGCGGAGTCTCGTCCAGGTCAACGTGCAGCCGGACATGTCCGACGTCGCGAAACAGCTGTTCGGGTCCGGGTCCGAGACCCTTCCCGACGGGACCAGGGTCGCCGAGCGGAAGCAGCCCGGTGAGAAGGGCGGCGCCGGTGTCGTCATGTGGACCGTCGACACCATGCGCACCGACGGCTTCCGCGTGGTGATCAGCGCGTTCAACTCGGGCTCGCAGCAGAGCACCGCGACCCGCACCGCCCCGGCCCTGACCATGAAGCAGCTGCGCGCCGTCGCGCTCAGCCCCAAGTGGCGGTCGTAGATCGTGGGTGTCGCGTCCTGACCTGAGCGGTCGTCGCCGCCGTGGTTGACGGAGGCGACCTGGCCCCCTGCTTCGGCCTTCTCCTTTTCCCTCATCGCGAGTTCAACCAAGTCACGGGCTCCAGGAGTTGCGCGTCCTCGCAGGTGGCGAGAGCGTGGAGAAGGAGGGGCGCGTGTGGTACCGGCCGTCGTACGGGGGCGAGGCGACTGTCCGGTACACGGCGGATCCGCCCCCACGCACATCGGGTCATCGGTACACGGCAGATCCACCCCGCACGTCGAACCTGACCGCGCATCGGTGACGCGTGTCCGCATCCTGACGAACGGCGGGTGCACGGACACCGGGCACCCGCCGGAGAGCAGGAGACAGCACAGCGCGGAAAGGCAGAAGGCCATGGCTAACGGGTCCTTGGGAGGCTTTCCCGGCAGCGAGCCGCCGGGCCGGGCCGGGAACCCCACTCAGCGAAACGCGGAATACACCGGGCGGTACGTCGTCCTGCTCGACCAGTCCGATCCCGAGCGCGGGATGAACGCCCTGCGCTCCTCCGCCGGCATCGCGTCCGTCGAACGGGTCGCCGGGGCGGAGTCGGCGAGCGCGGTCGAACTGCTCTCCCGTCCCGAGACCTCGGTGCTCTTCGACGAACTCGCGGTCGCCGTCGTCGACGCGCAGCCCGACCAGCGGCATGCGCTGGTGACCGCGGCGGAGGCGGAGCCGCTGGTCATCGCCGCGGAGCCGGAGCGCGTGGTGTACGCGACCGCGATCACCGCGGCCCAGCAGACACTGACCGGGTTCTTCCCGGCGTACCGCAGCGACGAGGCGGAGATACGGCGGTTCACGCGGGCCGAGATCGCCGCCCAGCTCGGCCCGGCCTGGGACGAGTCCGACGTGACCTGGGGACTCCAGGCCGTGCGCGCGCACCTGTCCGGACAGACCGGGCAGGGCGTGAAGATCGCCGTACTCGACACCGGAGTGGACACCAACCATCCCGACCTGGCCGGCTGCCTGGAGGAGACCGCCTCCTTCGTGCCCGGTCAGAGCGTGGCGGACGGCCACGGTCACGGCACCCACTGCATCGGCACGGTGGCCGGTCCCGCCCAGCCGCACCAGGGGCCCCGCTACGGCATCGCGGGCGGGGCACGGGTCCTCGCCGGCAAGGTGCTGAACAACCAGGGCTCCGGCAGCGACGGCCAGATCCTGGCCGGCATGGCCTGGGCGATCGCGCACGGCGCACGGGCGATCTCGATGTCCCTCGGGGCCGCGGTGCAGCCCGGGGAGCCGTTCCCGCAGACGTACGAGAACATCGCGCAACGGGCCCTGCGGCTCGGCTCGGTGATCGTCGCCGCGGCCGGCAACGAGAGCCACCGGCCCGGTGACATCGAGCCGGTGGACCGGCCCGCCAACTGCCCGTCCATCCTCGCGGTGGGCGCGGTCGACAAGGCGCTGGCCGCCGCCTGGTTCTCGTGTGGCGCGATCAACGGCCAGGGCGGTGAGGTCGACATCGCCGCACCGGGCGTGGACATCATCTCGGCCGCGCCGGGCGGCGGGCGCCAGACGATGTCCGGCACCAGCATGGCCACGCCCCACGTCGCCGGCGCCCTGGCCCTCTTCGGCCAGGCGCACCCGAACGCCACGGCGGCCGAGCTGAAAGACCTGCTGCTGTCGGCCGCCTACCCGTTGTCGCAGCGTCCCGGTGACATCGGCAGCGGCCTGCTGCAGGTCCCGTGACCGAGGCACAGGGTTCCGCGAAGCCGGTCGGGGTCGTCGTCTCCGTCGATCCCGACCGGTTCGCCGAGGTGGTGGCGAGGCTGCGACACGCCGGACTCACCGTCACCGGGGAGCAGCCGCTGCTGGGCGCCCTGACGGGCACCGTCCCCGGCGAGGACCTCATCCCGGCGCTGGCGGCCCTGGACGGCGTCGACTCCGTCGACCGGGAGGTCACCTACCGAGCCGAGGAGAGTTGATGCCGGGCGACTCAGGTCCGCTCGGCGCACCCGTCTCCGCGTTAGCCTCGGAAGATCCAGGCAGAGACAGGAGACAGCATGGCCAGGGTTCCCAGTTCGGTGATCGCCGCGGGCGGGCTCGTCGGAGGGTACGGCGTCGCACGCTGGACCAGGAAGCGGCCGCTGGGCGGCGCCGTGCTGGCCGTCGCCGGGGCCGCGGCCGCGCAGCAGTGGCGGCAACAGGCGGGCGGGAAGGCGGCCGGGGCACTGTCCGCCGCGTACGTCGCCGCGTTCGCCGGGTCGCATCCGCTGGCCAAGAAGGTCGGCGCCTGGCCGTCGGTGCTCGGGGTGGCGGGTGCGGTGGCGCTGGCGTCCTGGGCCGTGGCGGACCGGCGGGCCTGAGCCCGGCGTTAGACGTCCGAAGCGCGGAACGCACGGCGGTAGGCCTGCGGGCTGGTGCCGACCACTCTCCTGAAGCGTTCGCGGAACGCCGTCGGGGAGCCGAAGCCCGACTGGCTCGCGATGCGTTCCACGGGGTGGGCGGTGGTCTCGAGCAGGTGCTGGGCCCTGCGCACCCGCGCCCGGTGCAGCCACTGCAGCGGGGTCGTGCCGGTCTGCTCGCGGAAGCGGCGGTTGAGGGTGCGGGTGCTCATGCCGGCCTGTGCCGCGACCTCGTCCAGGGTCAGGTCGCGGTCGCAGTTGTCCTCCAGCCAGGCCAACAGCGGCTCCAGGGTCGCGCCGGCCGGGGCCGGTGGCTGGTCGTGGACGATGAACTGGGCCTGACCGCCCTCCCGTTCCAGCGGCATGACCGACATCCGGGCGGTGTGCGCGGCGACCGCCGAGCCGTAGTCCTTGCGGACCATGTGCAGGCACATGTCCATCGCCGCGGCCGCGCCCGCCGAGGTCAGGAACTGGCCGTTGTCGACGTACAGGACGTTCGGGTCGACGTCGACGCCCGGGTGCAGCGCGGCCAGGGCGTCGGCCGCCGCCCAGTGCGTGGTGGCGCGCAGGCCGTCGAGCAGGCCGGTGGCCGCGAGGACGAACGCCCCGACGCAGACCGACGCGATCCGCGTGCCGTTCGCCGCCGCGGCGTGCAGGGCCTCGGCGACCTCGGGCGGCAGCGCGGGCGCGGGGTCCGCGACGCCCGGCACGATGATCGTGTCCGCCTCGGCCAGCGCGTCCAGCCCGTACGGCGCCTTCACCGTGAACGCGCCGCCCGCCGCGGTCACCTCGTCCGCGGGCCCGCACACCCGCACCCGGTAGGCGTCCCGGCCGTCGGGCAGCCGGGCCCAGCCGAAGGTGTCGATCGGCACGGTGAAGTCGGACGGGATGACCTGGTCCAGGACGAGGACGGCGACGGTGTGCATGGCAGGAACGTAGCCGTTCGACGGGTTGTCGCCAAGAGCGGGGCGGTTCGGGCGGCTGTGCGCGGAGTCTCCTGGCGAGAATCCGTCGAAGGGTGGCAGTATCGCCGGTTCTGCTCGATCATCCGGCCGCCTACGGTCGTCGCCGTGACCAAGTTCCTCCTCGCCGTCCATGTCCTCGCGGCGATCGTCGCGATCGGTCCCGTCACCGTCGCCGCCAGCATGTTCCCGCCGGCCGCCCGTCGCGCCATCGAGGCGCCCGACGACGTCCGGGCCGCCGAGACCGTCCAGCTGCTGCACCGGATATGCCGGGTGTACGCCGTCGTCGGGGTCGCCGTCCCCGCGTTCGGGTTCGCCACGGCGAGCAACATGCACGTGCTGGGCAGCGCCTGGCTGATCGCGTCGATCGTGCTCACCGCGCTCGCGGCGGTCGTCCTCGCAGCACTGGTACTGCCCCGGCAGAGCGCGCTGGTGGAGGCCGGCGCGGGTACCGGCACTCGGCAGATGACCGTACAACTGGCCATGTTCACGGGGGTGTTCAACCTGCTGTGGGCCGCCGTGACGGTGCTGATGATCGTGCGGCCGGGGTCGACGACGGGCGCCTGAGCGCCGCGCAGGGACGTCGTATCGGCCCCGGTACGGCCCCGGGGACACCGTTCGGCCGCGGCGCCGTCGTGGCTGGTCGCGCAGTTCCCCGCGCCCCTGACGGGGCGCTGCCCAGCCGGAGCGGACAGGGCCGACCCCGGTACAGCCCGCGGGGCCACCCTTCGGGGGGTGGTCCGTTTGCTCCACCCGTGGGGCCTGGGCGCCCGTTCGGCCGTATGCGGGGTGCTTGGGGTCTTCTGTCCCAGGCGGCAGACGCCAGGATGGCTGGAGGATCACGCCATGGAGCGTCTGGAGACACACACCGGTGACCGTTCTCAACGAGCCCGAGCCCTCGGCCGTCCCCCACTACGACAGCGAGGTGCCGCTGCGGGGCCGGCAGCCCGGCAACGTCGTGGTGAAGTGGCTGACCACCACCGACCACAAGACGATCGGCACGCTGTACCTGGCCACGTCGTTCGCGTTCTTCCTGATCGGTGGCGTGATGGCGCTGCTGATGCGCGCCGAGCTCGCTCGCCCCGGTCTGCAGATCATCTCGAAGGAGCAGTACAACCAGGCGTTCACGATGCACGGCACGGTGATGCTGCTGATGTTCGCGACGCCGCTGTTCGCCGGGTTCACGAACTGGATCATGCCGCTGCAGATCGGTGCGCCCGACGTCGCGTTCCCGCGGCTGAACATGTTCGCCTACTGGCTCTACCTGTTCGGCTCGACCATCGCGGTCGGCGGCTTCCTCACCCCGCAGGGCGCGGCCGACTTCGGCTGGTTCGCCTACTCCCCGCTGTCGGACGCGATCCGCTCGCCCGGCCTCGGCGCCGACATGTGGATCATGGGTCTGGCCTTCTCCGGTTTCGGCACCATCCTCGGCGCGGTCAACTTCATCACCACGATCGTCTGCATGCGGGCCCCCGGCATGACGATGTTCCGGATGCCGATCTTCGTGTGGAACGTGCTGCTGACCGCCGTGCTGGTCCTCTTCGCCTTCCCCGTGCTCGCCGCGGCGCTGTTCGCCCTTGAGGTGGACCGGAAGTTCGGCGCGCACGTGTTCGACGCGGCGAACGGCGGGGCGCTGCTCTGGCAGCACCTGTTCTGGTTCTTCGGCCACCCGGAGGTGTACATCATCGCGCTGCCGTTCTTCGGCATCGTGACCGAGGTCATCCCGGTCTTCTCCCGCAAGCCGGTCTTCGGCTACATGGGTCTGGTGGCGGCGACCATCTCGATCGCCGGTCTGTCCGTGACGGTGTGGGCCCACCACATGTACGTCACCGGAGGTGTGCTGCTGCCGTTCTTCTCCTTCATGACCTTCCTGATCGCCGTGCCGACCGGTGTGAAGTTCTTCAACTGGATCGGCACCATGTGGAAGGGCTCGGTGTCGTTCGAGACCCCGATGCTGTGGGCGACCGGCTTCCTCGTGACGTTCCTCTTCGGTGGTCTGACCGGTGTCATCCTGGCCTCGCCGCCGATGGACTTCCACGTCTCCGACTCGTACTTCGTGGTGGCCCACTTCCACTACGTGGTCTTCGGCACGGTCGTCTTCGCGATGTTCGCCGGATTCCACTTCTGGTGGCCGAAGATGACCGGCAAGATGCTCGACGAGCGGCTCGGCAAGATCACCTTCTGGACGCTGTTCGTCGGCTTCCACGGCACCTTCCTGGTCCAGCACTGGCTCGGTGCCGAGGGCATGCCGCGCCGGTACGCCGACTACCTGGCGGCCGACGGCTTCACCACCCTGAACACGGTCTCGTCGATCGCCTCGTTCCTGCTCGGCCTGTCGATGCTGCCGTTCCTCTACAACGTGTGGAAGACCGCCAGGTACGGCAAGCCGGTCGGCGTCGACGACCCGTGGGGTTACGGCCGTTCGCTGGAGTGGGCGACCTCCTGCCCGCCGCCGCGGCACAACTTCGTCACCCTGCCGCGGATCCGCAGCGAATCCCCGGCGTTCGACCTGCACCACCCCGGCCTCGCCCTGAGCGAGGGCGAGGCCCACAGGCTCCACACATGACCGACGCGGGACGTCGAGCGGGCGGCGGCCACCCGCCGGAAGCCGGCGGAGACCTCGGCAACGAGGTGGAGGGCTACCTGCTGTGGCGGGCCAGGATCACGGAGGCCGAGCAGCGGGCGCGGGAGTTCACGGGGCGCATGGACTGGCTGACCACGGGCCAGCGCGACGAGGTCGAACGCCACTACGTCGACGACAGCCTCCGGCGTGCCCGGCAGGACCTCGAACGGATCGCCGCCCGGTGTGTGTCCCTGCGGGACGAGTACGAGCGGCGCTACCGGGGGTTGCGGGCGCGCTGCGTGGGATGGGCGGTGGCCGTGTGCGGGGGCGCCGCCTTCGTGGCGACCGCGCTGACGGCCGTGTCGCTGAGCCGGTGAGCCGCTGTGGGGCCTCCTATGCGGGGGCCTTCGCCGGTCCGCCCTTCTCCGCCGCCGCGGCCGTCAGCGGACGTGCGATGTCCTCCAGGGACCGGCGTTCCGCGTTCACCGCGCACACCGCCGCCACCAGCCCCGCCGCGCACATCAGGCCCGCCCCGATCTGGAACGCCAGCACCGTGTCGGCCACCTTCCCCGTTCCCGTGAGGTCGGCGAAGAGCAGGGGGCCGCTGATGCCGCCCGCGGCCGTGCCGAGGGCGTAGAAGAACGCGATGGACATCGCCCGCGTCTCCATCGGGAAGATCTCGGAGACGGTCAGGTAGGCGCTGGACGCTCCCGCCGAGGCGAAGAAGAGGACCGCGCACCAGCACGCCGTCAGCGTTCCCGCCGTCAGCACGCCCTGGTCGAACAGCCAGGCCGTGAGGAAGAGCAGCAGGCCGGACAGGAGGTACGTCGACGAGATCATCGCCCTCCTGCCCACTGTGTCGAAGAGCTTGCCCAGGAGCAGGGGACCGAGGAAGTTGCCGACCGCGATGACCACGAAGTAGTAGCCGGTGTCCCCCGTCGGCACGTCGAAGAACTTGGTGAGGATCGCGCCGAAGCCGAAGGTGATCGCGTTGTAGAGGAACGCCTGGCCGATGAAGAGGGAGAAGCCGAGGAGGGCGCGGCGCCGGTAGTCGTGGAAGACGGTGCGGGCGATCTCGGCGAAGGTGACGCTCCCGCGCTGGTGGATCACCAGCTCGCTCTCCGGTGCCGGGAGCGGCTTCCCGGTCTCCTCCTCGACCTTTCGCTCGATCGAGGAGACGATCTCCTCGGCCTCCCGTTCCCTGCCGTGGATCAGCAGCCAGCGCGGGCTCTCCGGGACGTTGCGCCGTACCAGCAGGATGACCAGGCCGAGGACGACGCCCAGCGCGAAGGTCAGCCGCCAGCCGACGTCCTTCGCAAGGAAGTCCGTGTTCAGCGCGAGGATCGAGAGCAGCGAGCCGCCCACCGCGCCCACCCAGAAGCTGCCGTTGATGATCAGGTCGACGCGGCCCCGGTAGTACGCCGGGATCAGCTCGTCGATGGCCGAGTTGATCGCCGCGTACTCGCCGCCGATGCCGAAGCCGGTCAGGAAGCGGAAGGTGAAGAACCACCAGGGGGCGAAGGAGATCGAGGTCAGGGCGGTGGCGGCCAGGTAGACCGCCAGGGTGATCATGAAGAGCTTCTTGCGGCCGTAACGGTCGGTCAGGCGGCCCCAGAAGAGGGCGCCGGTGCAGGCGCCGGCCACGTAGAGGGCCGCGGCGGTGCCGGTGACCTGGGAGGAGGAGATCGCGAGGCCGCTGCCCGGTTCGGAGAGGCGGCTCGCGATGTTGCCGACGACCGTGACCTCCAGGCCGTCCAGGATCCACACGGTGCCGAGGCCGATGACGATCGTCCAGTGCCAGCGGGACCAGGGGAGCCGGTCCAGGCGGGCCGGGATGCGGGTGGTGACCGTCCGGCCGCCGTTTTCGTCCGAACCCATGTCCGTAGCCGTTCCCAACGCGCGCCTCCTTGCCCGGGGGTCCAGAACCGAAGCCGCCCGTTCGGGTGCCCCGGCCCGCGCGGTCTACGCCCCCATAGCTCGCGACACCGTGAAGATCAGCACGCCGGCCAGCGACCCCACCACCGTGCCATTGATCCGGATGAACTGCAGGTCGCGGCCGATGTGCGCCTCGATCTTCCGGGTGGTGTGCTCGGCGTCCCAGCCGGCCACGGTGTCGGTGATCAGGGAGGTGATCTCCTTGCGGTACGTCGACACGACGTGCACGGCCGCGCCCTCGACCCAGCTGTCGACCTTGTCCTGGACCTTGGGTTCGTTCGCCATCCGGGCGCCCAGGGAGATCAGGGAGGCGCGGACGCGCAGCCGCAGTTCGCTGCGCTCGTCCTCGGCCGCGGTGACGATCATGGATCGTACGGCCGTCCAGGCGGACGCGATCAGGTCCTGCACCTCGCCGCGGCCCAGGACCTCGCCCTTGAGCCGCTCGACGCGGGCGCGGGTGTCGGTGTCGGACTGGAGGTCGTTCGCGAAGTCCGTGAGGAAGCGGTCGAGGGCGCCGCGGGCCGGGTGGGAGGGCATGTCCCGCATCTCGGAGCAGAAGCGGAGCAGCTCCTTGTAGACGCGCTCGCCGACGCGCCGGTCGACGAACCGGGGGGTCCAGCCGGGGGCGCCGCCCTGGACGGCGTCCATCACGGAGTCGCCGTGCAGCACCAGCCAGTCGTAGGCCCGGGTGACGACGAGGTCCACGACGCGTTTGTGGCCGCCGTCGGCGACGACCCGCTCCAGCATCTTGCCGATGCCGGGGGCGATCTCCTGGGCGTCGGCGCGGCGGGTGATGGCCTCGCCGACGACCGCCTGGACATCGGAGTCCCGCAGCACGGTGAGCGCGCCGCGAAGCGCTGTCGCGAGCTCGGCCGTGACCCGGTCGGCGTTCTTCGGCTCGGCGAGCCAGGCGCCGAGGCGGCTGCCGATGCCGACGGCGCGCAGCCGTTGCCGTACGACGTCCTGGGAGAGGAAGTTCTCCCCCACGAACTCGCCGAGCGAGACGCCGAGCTGGTCCTTCTTGGTCGGGATGATCGCGGTGTGCGGGATGGGCAGGCCGAGGGGGTGCCGGAAGAGGGCGGTCACCGCGAACCAGTCGGCGAGCGCGCCGACCATGCCGGCCTCGGCGGCCGCGGCGACGTAGTCCGCCCAGGTGCCGGCGCCGGCGCCGGACGCCCACTTGGCCAGGGCGTAGACGAGGGCGACGAGCAGCAGCAGGCCGGTGGCCGTGGTCTTCATGCGCCGTACGCCGCGCTGGCGCTCCTCGTCGGCGGGCGTGAAGGCGTTCATGGACTTGTAGGACGGGGCGGCCGCCGCCCGGTCCACCGCTTCCGTACGTTCCTCCATCTGCTCCACCCGTTCGCACCCGGCACCACCCTCACGGTGATCCCCCACCCATTGTCCCTACACCTGACCGACTCCCACCCCGCCCCAAGAGTTCCCACCCCTGCACACCCAGGAACCTGCCCCACCGCACCCCACATCCCGCCGTACCCCATGCCTGCAGTTCCCCCACCCCGCCGCCACGGCGGTGCCCGGCGGCGCCGGACCGGCCGGTGGGTGCCTGCGGGCCGGTGGGGGCTCGTCGCGCAGTTTCCCGCGCCCCTTTGCGTCGGCTGTCCTGCCGTCGCGCTCAGTGGTCGTCGTGCCTTCGGTGGGTGCGGTTCTCGCGGCGTTGGTGGTGGCGGGCGGCGTGGAGTTCGTGGCGGGCGGACTGGCGGTCGAGACGGTCCTGGCGGCGTTCCTCCTTGAGGCGCTGGCGCTCGGCCTTCGTGACCTTGTGGGCCACCTCGACGCCGCCCCAGAACGCGAAGCCCGTCACCACGACCCTGGGGGCGCCCGGGTCAGGCGACATGTCGTGCTCGCGCTCGTCGAAGCCGCCCATGATGCCGATGCCGCGCATCACGACCTCGACGCCCGGCGGCACGATCACGCTCATCCCGCCCATGATCGCGATGCAGTTGATCACGACCTCGCCGTCCGCGAAGTTCGCCTCGCGCAGGTCGATCTCGCCGCCGCCCCAGAACGCGAAGGAGTTGAAGCGCCTCGGCACCGTCCAGCGCCCCTTGCGCTGGAACCCGGACATCACGGCCACCGCCCAGGACGAGGTGCCCTCGCCGCCGACGATCCGGTTTCCCCAACTCCCGCTCGCGGCAGGGGCCTTGCCGAGCGATACGGCGGCCGGTGATGGCGTCGCCGCCGGCAGGTCCCTGGTGATGGGCGTCAGCTCACCGTACGTACGGGCCTGGTACGTCGCCTCCAGCCGCTCCTCGAACTCCTCCATGTCGAGCCGCCCCTCCGCGAGGGCGTCCCGGAGGACCTCGGCGACTCGTTCACGATCGGCGTCGGAGGCACGCAGCTCCGGGGCATCGTCGGTCATAGAGTGCAGAGTACGAGTTCGCGGCCCCTGGGACCACGGGGCTACGAGGCCTATGCGGTGGCCCGGTCCGCGTACATCTTCGCGATCACCGCCTCGATGTCCGGCTCCCGGACCGAGAGGTCGGCCAACGGGTACTCCGCCGCGATCCGCGCCACCAGCGGCGCCGCCGACTCGGACGCCGGGAACGCCAGCCACTGCCTCGGCCCCTCCACCTTCACCACCCGCGCCGACGGGCCCGCGTCGATCGGCGGGAGCTCCCGCTCCAGGTCGACCACGAGGGTCCGTTCGCTCTCCCCTGCCTCGTGCAGGCCCGCGAGCGGACCGTCGTACATCAGCCGCCCGTGGTCGATGACCATCACGCGGGAGCACAACTGCTCGATGTCCTGGAGGTCGTGGGTGGTGAGCAGGACCGTGGTGCCGTGTTCGGCGTTCAGTTCGCGGAGGAAGTCGCGGACCCTGGCCTTCGAGATGACGTCCAGGCCGATCGTCGGCTCGTCGAGATAGAGGACGTCCGGGTCGTGCAGGAGCGCGGCCACGATGTCGCCGCGCATCCGCTGGCCGAGGGAGAGCTGCCGTACCGGGACGTCCAGGAGGGAGGCCAGGGAGAGGAGTTCGACCAGGCGGTCCAGGTTCTCGGCGTAACGGGCGTCCGGGATGCGGTACATGCGGTGCATCAGGCGGTAGGAGTCGATGAGGGGGAGGTCCCACCAGAGTGTCGTGCGCTGGCCGAAGACCACGCCGATGCGGTGGGCCAGGCGGGTGCGTTCGCGGGACGGGTCGATGCCGGCCACCCGGAGCCGGCCGCCGCTCGGGGTGAGGATGCCCGTCAGCATCTTGATCGTGGTCGACTTCCCGGCGCCGTTCGGGCCGATGTAGCCGACCATCTCGCCCCGCGCCACCGTGAAGGAGAGCGAGTCGACCGCCCGTACCTGCCGGCGTTCCCGTTTCAGGAAGCCGGTCTTCTTCCGGACCTCGAAGACCTTCTCGACCCCGTCCACCTCGATGAACACCTCGTCGGTCCCGTCCGCCCCGTCCGGCATCGGCTTCGCTCCCTGCGTCCCGGTCATCGGATCAGCTCCCCGTGCTTCGATACGACCTGAGGCCCACCCGCCAGGCCGCGCCCGCCAGTGCGCAGCACCCCGCCGCCACCAGCGGTGTCGACCACACCGTCCACGACGGCAGCGCCAGCGGATACGGCCGCCCCAGCACGTACGCGGCCGGCACCCAGTTGACGAAGGCCAGCGGCAGCATGAACGTCACCCCGCGCACGAAGTCCTTCCCGAACACCGTCGGCGGGTACTGGAGCAGCGTCGTACCGCCGTACGTGAACGCGTTCTGCACCTCCGCCGCGTCCTGCGCCAGGAACTGGAAGGCCGCGCCCGCCACGAACAGCGCGCAGAAGATCGCCGCGCCGCCGGCCAGTATCAGCGGGACCAGCAGCACCTTCGCCGGTGTCCACGCGACGTCCACGGAGACCAGCGCCCAGCCCAGCACCACCGCGCCCTGGGTGATCCGGCCGAGGCGGCGCAGCGCGAAACGGTCGGCGCCGATCTGGGCGAGCACCGGGGCCGGCCGGACCAGCAGGGTGTCGAAGGAACCGTCGCGGATCCGGGCGCCCAGCACGTCCATCGAGCCCAGCACCAGGTCGGCGACCCCGAACGCGGTCGCGGACAGGCCGTACAGGAAGCAGACCTCGGGCAGCGACCAGCCGCCGAGCGAGCGGACCTGCGTGAACATCAGCAGGATCGTGGCGAGGTCCAGCCCGGTCACCAGCAGGTTCCCGGTCATCGTGAGGGCGAAGGACGTGCGGTAGATCATCGTGGAGCGGATCCACATCCCGGCGATCAGCCGGTACGCCCGCAGCCCCTCCCGGACCCGTTCGCCCGCCCCGCGCCACCTGCCCGCAACCCGCTCACCCACCCTGCACCACCACCCTCCGCGTCGCCGCCGACTGCACCAGCCGCCCCGCCGCCAGCAGCACCACCGCCCACCCGGCCTGGAAGGCGAACGCCCCCGCCACCCCGGTCTCGCCCATCAGCACGTCCGCCGGCATCTGGATCTGCGCCGCCCAGGGCAGCACGCGCACGACGTCGCCCAGGGCGCCCGGGAAGACGTTCAGCGGCAGGGTCATGCCCGAGAAGAAGATCCCCGCGATCATCATCACCTGGTTGGCGCCCATGCCGTCCATCAGCCAGAACGCGCTCAGCGCGACCAGGTAGCGGATGGCGAAGCTGACGACCATCGCGAGCAGCAGCGAGACCAGGAAGGCGGCCCAGGTGCCGGAGTCCGCGGGCAGCGCCATCGGGAAGAACACCGCGCCGACCAGGAAGGGGACCACGCCGCGGCCCAGCAACTGGAACAGCGAGCGGCCAAGATCGGTCGCCAGCCACCACATCTGAAGATCGGCCGGACGGTACAGGTCGATCGCGATCGCGCCGGTGCGGATACGCTCCATCAGGTCTTTTTCCACGCCCCCGCCCTGGATCGCGAGCGTCGCGTACAGGCACTGCCCGAGCCACACATAGGTCACCGCCTGTGCCTGGTCATAGCCTCCGAGGTGCGGTTTCTCGTCCCACAGCGCCAAGTACGTGTAGACGAGGATGATTCCGAAGGCCGTGTTGGTGAAGACCCCGGCGGCGGTGGCCGCCCGATACGTCGCGTACCGTCGGAAACCCCCCGCAGCGACGGCCGTGTACAACCGTCCCGCACCCACGCCAACCGACCTCCCGGACCGCCCGACACCGAAGCGCAGGAGCCTACTGCGCCGGCGACACCGCAGGCCACGCAATTTCCGTGACCGAAGCGTGCCGGAATCCGGGAACGGAACGCGCGGTGCGAGAGTCTTCACCTGGGGGCGCAGAAGCGTACGAGGTCGTACGGGAAACGTATGTACGACGCGAAACAGGAGTCCGTGCACGACATGAGCGACGAGCCGCAGCCGCAACAGCCGAACCAGGGCGGCGGAGGCCCGACGGAGCCGCCGGCCGCGGCCGAGGATAAGCCGGCCCCGGCGCAGCCGACGGCCGGGGCGAAGCAGCCGGAGCCGCCCGCGGCGGCCGAGGAGAGGGCGCCGGAGGCATCCGGGCCGACGGGAACGGAGCGGAAGCCGGCGGCCGAGGACACCCAGACCCGGCAGCTCGCCGCGGTCAGGGTGCCGAAGGCGCGACCGCCCGTTGCGGCCGGGGACCGGAACACGCAGGACCCACAGAGCGCACAGGACAGGAAGAGCGCACAGAGCGGGCAGGGCGGGCAGGACACGCAGACCCGGCAGCTCGCGGCGATCAGGCCGCCGAAGGCGGAGGCGGTCACCGCGGCCGCCCCGGTCACCGCGGCCGGAGCGGCCGGAGCGGCCGGGGCGGCCGGGGCTGCCGGGGCTGCCGGGGCGGAACCGCCGGGCGCCGAGCCGCCCGCGGCCGGCGTGCAGACGACGGGGGGCGGGAAGAAGATGAAGCGGCCCAAGCGGACCGGATGGCGGCGGATCATCCCGACCTGGCGGATGGTGCTCGGCACCTTCGTCATCGGGGTACTGCTGCTGATCGGCCTGTTCTTCCTCGGTTACTCGATGGTGAAGATCCCGGCGGCCAACACGTTCGCCACCAAGCAGTCCAACGTGTACCTGTACGCCGACGGCTCCCAGCTCGCCCGCGACGGCGACGTCAACCGGGAGAACGTGGACCTGTCCCAGGTCTCCGTGGACGCCCAGCACGCCGTGCTCGCCGCCGAGGACCGCGACTTCTACACCGAGTCCGCCGTCGACCCCAAGGCGATGCTGCGCGCCGCCTGGAACACCGCGACCGGCAAGGGCACCCAGTCCGGCTCCACGATCACCCAGCAGTACGTGAAGAACTACTACCTGGCCCAGGAGCAGACCGTCACCCGCAAGGTGAAGGAGTTCTTCATCTCGGTCAAGCTGGACCGCAGCGAGTCCAAGGACCAGATCCTCGAGGGCTACCTCAACACCAGCTACTTCGGCCGCAACGCCTACGGCATCCAGGCCGCCGCCCAGGCCTACTACGGCAAGGACGCCATCGACCTCGACCCGGCCCGCGCCGCCTACCTCGCCGCGCTCGTCAACGCGCCGAGCGAGTACGACGTCGTCGCCCACCCCGAGAACAAGGCGGCCGCGGTCGCCCGCTGGAACTACGTCCTGGACGGCATGGTCAAGAAGGGCTGGCTCAGCGAGTCCAAGCGGGCCGCCATGAAGTTCCCGATGCCCAAGCAGCAGACCGTCTCCACCGGCATGTCCGGGCAGCGCGGCTACATCGTCAACGCGGTCAACGACTACCTGATCAAGAACAAGATCGTCGACTCGGACGCCCTGGAGGCCGGCGGCTACCGCATCACCACGACCCTGCAGAAGAGCCGGCAAGACGCCTTCGTCAAGGCGGTCGACGACAAGCTGATGTCGAAGCTGAGCAAGAACAACAAGGTCGACAACTACGTGCGGGCCGGCGGTGCCTCCGTCGACCCGAAGACCGGCAAGGTCGTCGCCATGTACGGCGGCATCGACTACGTGAAGCAGTACACCAACGGCGCGACCCGCGGTGACTTCCAGGTCGGCTCCACCTTCAAGCCGTTCGTCTTCGCCTCCGCCGTCGACAACGGCTCCACCACCCAGTCCGGGCAGACCATCACCCCGAACACCTACTACGACGGCACCGACAAGCGCACCGTCCAGGGCTGGCCCGGCGGCTCCTACGCGCCGGAGAACGAGGACGGGAAGTCGTACGGCCAGATCACCGTCCGCAAGGCCACCGACCTCTCCGTGAACTCGGTGTACGCGCAGATGGCCGTCGACGTCGGCCCGTCCAAGGTCAAGCGGACCGCCGTCGGCCTGGGCATCCCCGCCGACACCAAGGACCTCCAGCCGTACCCGTCGATCGCCCTCGGCACCGCCACCGCCAGCGTCCTCGACATGGCGGAGGCCTACGCCACGCTCGCCAACCACGGCAAGCACGGCATGTACACCATGGTCGACAAGGTCACCAGGGACGGCACGCAGGAGATCAAGCTGCCGGAGGCGACGACCGAGCAGGCCGTCAGCCGGCAGGCCGCCGACACCACCACCTCGATCCTGCAGAGCGTGGTCGACAACGGCACCGCCACCGCCGCCCAGGCCGCGGGCCGCCCGGCCGCCGGCAAGACCGGCACCGCCGAGGAGGACACCGCCGCCTGGTTCGCGGGCTACACCCCCGACCTCTCCACCGTCGTCTCCGTGATGGGCCAGGACCCGGTCACGGCCGCCCACAAGTCGCTCTACGGCGCGCTCGGCCTGCAGCGCATCAACGGCGGCGGGGCCCCGACCGAGATCTGGGCGCAGTACACCAAGGACGCCCTGAAGGGCACCACGGCCTCCGACTTCGACCTGGACCTCCAGGCCGGCGCCGAGACCGTGGCCCCGCCCACCCAGGGCACGGCCACCCCGGGCACCGGCGGCCAGGACAACGGCGGCACCACCGGCGGGAACCAGGACAACGGCGGCACCACCGGCGGCGGCCAGGACAACGGCGGCACGACGGACGGCTCCACCACCGCCGGCACCACCGACGGCGGCACGACCGGCGGCTCCACCACCGACGGCTCGACCACGGCCGGTACGACGACCTCCGGCACCGACTCCGGTACGACCACCTCGGGAACGGACTCCGGCACCTCGACCGGGACCACGAACGGCGGCACCGATACCGGTACGACGGCGGGTAACGGGGACGCCGGGACCACCACAGGAACGACGGCGGGCGACGGCGGAGGATTCGGCTTCGTCCAATGACCCAGGTCGGTGACCGCTGATCAGCGACCGCTGGTCGCCTTGAGTCCCACCACGGCGACCAGCAGCAGGCACACGAAGAAGATCCGGGCGGCGGTGGCCGGCTCCCCCAGCACCACCATCCCGAACACCGCCGCCCCCGCCGCCCCGATCCCCACCCACACGCCGTAGGCGGTACCGATGGGGAGCGTCCTCGCGGCGTACGACAGCAGCACCATGCTGGCGACGATCCCGCCGCCGGTGAGCAGACTGGGCACGAGCCGGGTGAACCCGTCGGTGTACTTCATCCCCACCGACCACCCGACTTCGAGCAGACCGGCGACGACCAGCAGAACCCAGGCCATGACAGACACCTCCGAGACGTCTCGCTGACGTATCTCCGACAGCGGGGGGTGCGTCGTCTTTGCCTTCACGGTCCCGGTACGGCGCGTCTCGTCGGGCTGGCTCCTTCGAAGGTAGCAAAGAAACAGCAAAGGGGCCTGGTGACCACAGTCACCAGGCCCCTTGAAGCCTCTGAATCAGAGATAGAGGCCGGTCGAGTCCTCCGAGCCTTCGAACCGGTCGGCGGCCACCGCGTGCAGATCGCGCTCCCGCATCAGCACGTACGCCACCCCCCGCACCTCGACCTCGGCACGGTCCTCCGGGTCGAACAGCACCCGGTCGCCGGGCTCCACCGTCCGCACGTTCTGCCCGACCGCGACCACCTCGGCCCAGGCCAGCCGCCGCCCGACGGCCGCCGTGGCGGGGATCAGGATGCCTCCGCCCGACCGCCGCTCACCCTCCCCGGTGTCCTGCTTGACCAGGACCCGGTCGTGCAGCATCCGGATGGGCAGCTTGTCGTGCTGGCTGCTCTGCTCGTCTCTCTTGGCGCTCACGCCTGTGAACCTACCTGCCTCTGATCAGCTCTTACGCCGCCGGGTACCGCTGAAGACCAGCAGCCCGACCACGCCCACGGCGACGAGCGCGACCGGCACCACCCGCTCCAGGCGCGGCGCGCCCTCCTCGTCCACGAACTGGGCCTTCACATCGCTCACGACCCGGTTGACCTGGACGTAGGCTCTCCCGAGGGTGTGATCGACGTTGGCCGCGACCTTGGCCTTCGCATCGCCGACGATGGTCTTCGGGTGCACCCGCACCCCGATCTCGTCCAGCGTCTCGGCCAGCACCTCGCGGCGGCGCTTGATGTCCGCCTCGATCTGCGCCGGGGTTCTGGTGTCCGACGTCTCCGCCACCGTAGGCCCTCCGAAGTCTGCCGTACTGCCGTACTGCCTGTTCTGGACAGTCTGTCAGCTCTCGCCGCCGCCGCACGGCCAGGACCCCCCGTTACGCTAGACCGATGAGCGAGCGACTCCAGCCCGGGGACGTAGCCCCCGACTTCACCCTCCCCGACGCCGACGGCAACGAGGTGTCCCTCTCCGCCCACAAGGGCCGCAAGGTCATCGTCTACTTCTACCCCGCGGCCCTCACCCCAGGCTGCACGAAGCAGGCCTGTGACTTCACGGACAACCTCTCCCTCCTCGCCGACGCCGGCTACGACGTCCTCGGCATCTCCCCCGACGCCCCGGAAAAACTCGGCAAGTTCCGCGAGAAGGAGAACCTCAAGGTCACCCTCCTCGCCGACCCCGACAAGAAGGTCCTCGACGCGTACGGCGCCTTCGGTGAAAAAATGAACTACGGCAAGACCTACCTGGGCGTCATCCGCTCCACGATCATCGTGGACGAGGAGGGCAAGGTGGAGAAGGCCCTCTACAACGTCCGCGCCACCGGCCACGTGGCCAAGATCATCAAGGACCTGGGCATCTGAGGACCACCTGATCCACCGACACCGACGGCTCGCACCGGGACACTCCCGGCGCGAGCCGTTCCCGCTTTTCCGGCTCCCGTGCGTGACTGTCCGATAACCGGTTCGTTACTCCGTACGGGCTGCGAACACGCGGCCGGGACGGAGGGGACTCGATGGGGGCCAGTGCGTACACCAGGGAGCGGCTGGAGGAAGCGGCTCGTGGGGCACGGACGTTGTCGGAGGCGCTGGGGAGGCTGGGGGTGGATCCGGGGAGTTCGACACGGGGGTACGTGCTCGGGCGGATGAAGAAGCTGGGGGTCGACGTGTCGCACTTCGAGCGGGAGGGGGTGAAGTGGACGCGGGAGGTACTGGAGGGGGCGGTGGCGGCTTCGACGAACATGTGCGAGGTGCTGCGCAGGCTGGGGCTGGAGGTGGTCGGCGGGCATCACACCCACATCAGTCGGAGGATCAAGGCGTACGGGATCGACACGTCGCACTTCCAGCTGCCGACACGGAAGGGAAAACCGTGGCGTCCCAGGACCCCCGAAGGACTGCTCGTCGAGCCGAGGCGGTCTGGCGAGGGCATCCGCTTCCGCTTGAGGTCGACCACGTCGACGGCAACTGGCGCGACAACCGCATCGAGAACCTGCGGCTGCTGTGCCCCAACTGCCACTCGACCACGGACAGTCATCGCGGCCGCGGCAAAGGCAGGGCCTCATGAGCGGGGGCGATCGGTACACCCGGGAGCAACTCGCCGAAGCAGCCGTGCAGTGCTCCGACATCGACGAGGTAATCGCCTTCTTCGCCACTCCGCCGTACGGCCAACTGCGCCGCCACCTCTTTCGACGTTTCGACCACTTCGGGATCGATGTCTCGCAAATGCCACGCCAGAGGCGAACAAGAACGTCACCCGCCAGTCCGGCCCGCGACGAGCTACGCCGAGCGGTCAAAGGAGCGACCTCCATCGCCGAGACGCTCCGCGCCCTGGGAATGGATCCCTACAACAGCAGACTGCGTGCTCAGTTCCGCCTTTGGGCAGCCGAGGCAGGTCTGGACACCTCGCACTTCCTGGGACAAGCACATCAACGCGGCGGACCGGGTACCACGCCACGCAGGCACGCCGAGGACATCCTGGTCCAGCACAACGGCAGCCGCCGGACCAGAACCCATCTGCTCCGCCGGGCACTTCTGGAAGTGGGCGTGCCCGAGGAGTGTGCCGAGTGCGGCACCGGCCCGGAGTGGCTCGGCAAGCCCATGACCCTGGAGGTCGATCACATCAACGGGGACTGGAGCGACGACCGGCAGGAGAACCTGCGTCTACTGTGCCCGAACTGCCATGCGGCCACGAGCACCTGGTGCCGAGGAGGCACACGAGGAAAGGCGTAGCCCCGTACACTGGGCCAAGCAAAACGGCAGCTCCAAGAAATGTCCGTTTTGGGGCGGTCGTGGCGAAATAGGCGATACGCGCGGGTTTTAGGTGCCCGTGGGAGAAATCCCGTGTGGGTTCGAGTCCCACCGACCGCACAGACGAGGGGCCGCCTGCACGGGCGGCCCCTCTTCCGTTCTTAGCCCAACAGCTCCCGCACCACCGGCACCAACGCCCGGAAGGCCTTTCCCCGGTGGCTGATCGCGTTCTTCTCCGCCGGGGTCAGTTCGGCGCACGTCCGCGTCTCGCCCTCCGGCTGGAGGACGGGGTCGTAGCCGAAGCCGTTCGTGCCGGAAGGGGCGTGGCGAAGGACGCCCCGCAACTGGCCCTCGACCACGCGCTCCGTGCCGTCCGGCAGGGCCAGAGCCGCCGCGCAGGCGAAGTGGGCGCCACGGTGTTCCTCGGCGATGTCCGCGAGCTGGGCGAGCAGCAGGTCCAGGTTGGCCTTGTCGTCGCCGTGGCGGCCGGACCAGCGGGCGGAGAAGATGCCGGGGGCGCCGCCGAGGACGTCGACGCAGAGGCCGGAGTCGTCGGCGACGGCGGGGAGGCCGGTGGCCTGAGCGAGGGCGTGGGCCTTGAGGAGGGCGTTCTCGGCGAAGGTGACGCCTGTTTCCTTGACGTCGGGGATGTCGGGGTACGCGTCCGCGCCCACCAGTTCGTGGGGCAGCCCCGCCTCCGCGAGGATCGAGTGCAGCTCGGTGATCTTTCCGGCGTTGCGGGTGGCGAGGATCAGGCGGGTCGTCATGCGCAGCAGTATCGCAAGGGCGGGCGCGGCGGCTTACGGGGTGCAGACCTTGGTCAGTTCGCCGGCCGCGTCGGTGACCGGGGTGACGTCGGGGGTGGAGTCGCCGTTCCTGACGGCGGTGCGGACGTTGTCCACGGCCTGCTGGAGGTGGTCGACGGCCTTGTTGACGTCGGCGTCGTCGGTCCTGTCGCCGATCTTCTTCAGGTTCTGCTGGATGGAGTCGAGGGCGGCGTCGGTGCGGGTGGGGTCGTTCGCGGCGTTCTCCACGGCCTGCTGGAGTGCGGTGACGCCGTCGGCGATGGAGTCGGCGGTGCGGACGCAGTCCAGTGCGGTGTTGACGGAGTCGCAGCCGCCGAGAAGGGCGGCGGTGAGTGCGGTGGTCGCGGCCACGACGGCGATGGTGGTGACGCGGCGGCGTCCTCGGCGTCGGCTGGCGGCCATGGCGGTGTTCCCTCCCCGTGGTACGGCTGGCCGGGCGCACGGTTGTACGTGCCGTGCGCCCGTACTGATAGGGACGCGGGCCCGGCCGCCCGGGTTGCCCCCGCCGTACCTCGGGTTTTTCCCTTCCCTTTACTCCTTGGGGCCCCGCTACTTCTTGAGTGCCTCTTCGAGTGCCGCCCGCTGGATCGCGGCCAGGTCGGTGCAGCCGGCGACGGCGAGGTCGAGGAGGGCGTCGAGTTCGTCGCGGGCGAAGGGTTCGGCCTCGGCGGTGCCCTGGACCTCGACGAAGCGGCCGTCGCCGGTGCAGACGACGTTCATGTCGGTCTCGGCCTTGACGTCCTCCTCGTAGCAGAGGTCGAGCAGGGGGACTCCGCCGACGATGCCTACCGAGACGGCCGAGACGGTGCCGGTCAGGGGCTGGCGGCCGGCCTTGACGAGCTTGCGTTCCTTCGCCCAGGTGACGGCGTCGGCGAGGGCGACGTAGGCGCCGGTGATGGCGGCGGTGCGGGTGCCGCCGTCGGCCTGGAGGACGTCGCAGTCGAGGACGACGGTGTTCTCGCCGAGGGCCTTGTAGTCGATGACGGCGCGCAGGGAGCGGCCGATGAGGCGGGAGATCTCGTGGGTGCGGCCGCCGATCTTGCCCTTGACGGACTCGCGGTCGCCGCGGGTGTTGGTGGCGCGGGGGAGCATGGCGTACTCCGCGGTGACCCAGCCCTCGCCGCTGCCCTTGCGCCAGCGGGGGACGCCTTCGGTGACGGAGGCGGTGCAGAAGACCTTGGTGTCGCCGAAGGAGACGAGGACGGAGCCCTCGGCGTGCTTGCTCCAGCCGCGTTCGATGGTGACCGGGCGGAGTTGTTCGGGGGTGCGGCCGTCGATTCGAGACATGGCGACGAGCCTATCCGGAGCGCGGGAAGGGGCTCTTACCCCGGTGGGAAGAGCCCCTTTTTCGCGGTGAGCCGGAGGCTCACATCATGTCTTCGATCTCCGCGGCGATCGGGTCGGCGTCGGTGCCGATGACGACCTGGATGGCGGTGCCCATCTTGACGACGCCGTGGGCGCCGGCCGCCTTGAGAGCGGCATCGTCGACCAGCGAGGCGTCGTGGACCTCGGTGCGCAGCCGGGTGATGCAGCCTTCGATCTCGTCGATGTTCTCGATTCCGCCGAGGCCGGCGACGATCTTCTCAGCCTTGCTGGCCATGTTCCTTCTCCCTGATCCGAACCGCTTTGTCGCAGTAACCCACAGTTGGCCCATCTTTGCGAGCGGTCGTGCCGCGCGTGCCGAATGATGGCGAGCAGCGCGGCGGAACCGTCTGTCGACTGGTCTACACCAGCTGGTGGGCGGTCGACAAACCCCCGGAGGAGGCGCCCGTGAGTGCCGAGAGCGCCGGCAGTGCGGCCGGTCCCGCGCGGGAGCGGTGGCACGCCCTCTTCCAGGGGCTGCAGAAGATGGGTCGCAGCCTTCAGCTGCCGATCGCGGTGCTGCCGGCCGCGGGGATCCTGAACCGGCTGGGCCAGCCCGACGTGTTCGGCGAGCAGGGGCTGGGCTGGACGGCGGTCTCCAAGGTGATGAAGGGGGCGGGCGGGGCACTGCTCGACGGTTCGGTCGGGCTGCCCTTGCTGTTCTGCGTGGGGGTCGCGATCGGGATGGCGCGGAAGGCGGACGGTTCGACGGCGCTGGCGGCGGTGGCGGGCTTTCTCGTCTATTACGGAGTGCTGCACCAGTTCCCGGAGGGCTGTCCGGGCGGGTCGAGGACGTTGCCGGGGATCGGGTGCCAGGTGCGGGACGGGTCGGTGTCGGCGTTCACGTTCCAGAATCCGGGGGTGTTCGGCGGGATCGCGCTGGGGCTGCTGACGGCGTTCTTCTGGGCGCGGTACCACCGGACGCGGCTGGTGGACTGGCTGGGGTTCTTCAACGGGCGGCGACTGGTGCCGATCATCATGTCCTTCGTGGCCATCGCGTTCGCCGCGCTGTGTCTGTGGGTGTGGCCGCCGGTCGGTGGCGGTCTGGAGAGTTTCAGCCGCTGGCTGCGGGACGCGGGGGCTTGGGGTGCGGGGGTGTTCGGGGTTGCGAACCGGGCTTTGCTGGTGGTCGGGCTGCACCAGTTCCTGAACGTGCCGATCTGGTTCCAGTTCGGCAGTTACACCACGCCCGAGGGGCAGACGGTGCACGGTGACATCAACATGTTCCTGGCGGGTGATCCGGACGCGGGCCAGTTCACGTCGGGGTTCTTCCCGGTCATGATGTTCGCGCTGCCGGCCGCCGCGCTGGCCATCACGCACTGCGCGAAGCCGCACCGGCGCAAGGAGATCGGCGGTCTGATGCTGTCGGTGGCGCTGACGTCGTTCGTGACGGGCATCACGGAGCCGCTCGAGTACTCGTTCATGTTCGTCGCGCCGCTGCTGTACGGGATGCACGCGGTGCTGACAGGGGTGTCGATGGCGGTCACGTGGGGCCTGGGGGTGCACGACGGGTTCAGTTTCTCGGCGGGACTGATCGACTACGTCATCAACTGGAAGCTGGCGACGCGGCCTTGGGCGATCATCCCGATCGGGTTGTGCTTCGCGGCGGTCTACTACGTGATCTTCCGGTTCGCCATCACGCGGTTCGATCTGAAGACGCCGGGCCGAGAACCGGAGGACGAGGTGGAAGACGTCACAGAAGCTTGAGCAGCCTGTGGCCGAAAGGCATACGCCGCGTAGTGCTCCGGTTGCGGAATTGACGGGTTCCTTATAACGCCCCCATCGTGTACAACAGGTCTACACCACTGAGTGGTGTAGACCACCACCGATGGAGGAAGTATGACAACCGCCACCGCGACGGCGGCCCCCACAAAGAAGTGGGGATCCGGTCTTTTCCAGGGCCTGCAGAAGATCGGCCGCAGCCTTCAGCTCCCCATCGCCGTGCTGCCGGCGGCCGGCCTGCTGCTCCGCTTCGGCCAGCAGGACATCCACGACAAGCTGCACCTGCCGGACAAGGTCACGGCGGTGTTCGCCACGGCGGGTGGCGCGATCTTCGACAACCTGCCGCTGCTGTTCTGCGTCGGTGTCGCGATCGGCTTCGCCAAGAAGGCGGACGGCTCCACCGCGCTGGCCGCGCTGGTCGGCTTCCTGGTCTACAAGAACGTCCTCACCGCGTTCCCCGTCACCGACGCGAAGGTCCAGGCGGGCGCCGACATCGCCGCCACCTACAACAACCCCGGTGTGCTCGGCGGCCTGGTGATGGGTCTGCTCGGCGCGGTGATCTGGCAGCGCTTCCATCGGACCAAGCTGGTGGACTGGCTCGGCTTCTTCAACGGCCGCCGGCTCGTCCCGATCATCATGGCCTTCGTCGGCACGATCATGGGTGTCTTCTTCGGCCTGGTCTGGAAGCCCATCGGTGACGGCATCTCCGACTTCGGCAAGTGGATCACCGGTCTCGGCGCCCTCGGTGCCGGTCTGTTCGGTCTGATCAACCGCGCGCTGATCCCGGTCGGCATGCACCAGTTCGTGAACACGGTCTCCTGGTTCCAGATCGGTGACTACAAGACCGCGTCCGGCACGATCGTCCACGGTGACCTCACCCGCTTCTTCGCCGGTGACCCGACGGCCGGTCAGTTCATGTCCGGCTTCTTCCCCATCATGATGTTCGGCCTCCCGGCCGCCGCCCTCGCCATCGCGCACACCGCCCGCCCCGAGCGTCGCGCCGCCGTGATGGGCATGATGCTGTCGATGGCGCTGACCTCCTTCGTGACCGGTGTGACCGAGCCGATCGAGTTCACGTTCATGTTCATCGCGCCGCTGCTGTACGCGATCCACGCGGTGCTCACCGCCCTGTCCATGGCGGTCACCTGGGCGCTCGGGGTGCACGCGGGCTTCACCTTCTCCGCGGGTGTCATCGACTACATACTCAACTGGAACCTGGCGACCAAGCCCTGGCTGATCATCCCGATCGGCCTGGTGTTCGGAGCGATCTACTACTTCGTCTTCCGCTTCGCCATCATCCGCTTCAACCTCCCCACCCCGGGCCGCGAGCCCGAGGAGGAGATCGAGGACCTCACCAAGGCGTGAGTCCCCACGGTGTGGCGAAGGCCCCCCGCAGCCCGGCGGCTGCGGGGGGCCTTCTCGTCGTGCGGGGGCCTTCTCGTCGTACGGCCCTGAACTCCGTCCGCGCGTCAGATCTCGTACGTCGCCCGAGGCGCCGCGAGATCCACCGGGCCGTCGAAGACCTCGCGGGCATGGGCGAGGTTGACGGCGGGGTCGGTCCACGGCGGGATGTGGGTGAGGACCAGGCGGCGGGCGCCGGCGCGGGCGGCGGTCTCGCCGGCCTCGCGCCCGTTGAGGTGCAGGTCCGGGATGTTCTCCTTGCCGTGCGTGAAGGCGGCCTCGCACAGGAACAGGTCGGTGTCCCGGGCCAGGTTCTCCAGCACCGGCGTGAGGCCGGTGTCGCCGGAGTACGTCAGGGACGTCCCGGCGTGCTCGACGCGGATGCCGTACGCCTCCACGGGGTGCCGGACCCGCTCGGTGTGGACCGTGAAGGGGCCGACGTCGAACGTGGACGGCTTGACCGTGTGGAAGTCGAAGACCTCGCTCATCGAGGAGGCGGTGGGGGTGTCGGCGTAGGCGGTGGTGAGGCGGTGCTCGGTGCCCTCGGGGCCGTAGACCGGGATCGGCGGGCACGGGCCGCCGTCGTGGCGGTAGTAGCGCGCCACGAAGTAGGCGCACATGTCGATGCAGTGGTCGGCGTGCAGATGGCTCAGGAAGATCGCGTCGAGGTCGTAGAGACCGCAGTGGCGCTGCAGCTCGCCCAGGGCGCCGTTGCCCATGTCGAGGAGCAGCCGGAAGCCGTCGGCCTCTACGAGGTAGCTCGAGCAGGCCGATTCCGCGGACGGGAACGACCCCGAGCAGCCGACGACGGTGAGCTTCATGAAGCAGAAACCTCCGTTGGCGGAAACCCAGATGCGCTGGGGAACCGGAGTCGGGAAAAAGGGCATGACGGGGGTCGTGCGGTTTGTCGAGCGTAAGGCGCAAAAGAGCCGGTCGCTCCTCTGCCAGGGACCGTTGTGGGCGAACTCACCTGTGGTGTCACCGGTTCGGCTGGACCGGGGGCGCAAAAGGATCGCGCAAGGGCGCGCATTGATTATCTCGCGCCGGTAACGTCGTCGTATGGACACGTCATGGTGGCTCGCGCTCGCGGCAGTCGTCCTGCTGGCGCTGGTCGCCACGCTCGTCGACGGCTGGGGCAGAGGCCACCGCCCGCGCGGGCACCGCACCCGCCCGCCGGGGCACCCGCGCGGCACGCGCGCGCAGGCCGGGCGGCCCCACCCGGGGGACATCTGGTGGGCCAACGTGCCCTACGAGGACGGTCCCGGCGCCAAGGACCGGCCCTGTCTGGTGCTGGCCGTGCACGGCAACAGGGCGACGGTCGCGAAGATCACCAGCAAGTACCACGACGAGCGCGCCGGGGTGATCCCGCTGCCGCCGGGCTCGGTCGGGGACGCCCAGGGCCGGCCGAGCTTCCTGGAGACCGACGAGCTGCGCGAGATCGCGGTGTGGGAGTTCCGGCGCCGGGTGGGCGTGGTCGACCCGGTGCTGTGGGACCAGGTGCGGCACCTCGCGTAGGACCGGCTCAGCTCACCTTCACGATGACCCGCCACTCCTGGATGCCCTTGCAGGAGACTCCGCCGGGCGCGGTGGGCTGGGCGCACAGGGGGCGGGTGGAGGAGAGGGTGACGGTGCCGGGGGCGACCGCGTCGTAGGCGGCGGAGGCGTCGCCCGGCTGGAGCACGATCCCGGCGTTGGTGGCGCGCAGTGCGGAGCCGCTGGCGGTGACGGCCGTCCAGGGGCGCTGCCGGGTGCCGTCGAGGCTGAGCCGGAGCTGTCCGCCGACCGCCATGCAGTAGGTGCTGCCGCTGTCCGCGGCGGTGAGCTCGCCGGCGCTGACGCAGCGGGTGGAGACACCGGGCGAGGACGCGCTCGGCGAGGCGGACACCGTGCCGCTGCCCTTGTCCGTGTTGTTCCCGCTCCCGCTGTCCGCGCTCCCGCTCTGCGAGCCGCAGGCCGCCAGCAGGAGCAGGCTCGCCGCGGCGAGCGACGTGCGGTGGAACGTCGTACGGCGCATGGGGTGTCCGCCTTTCCGTCGGGGAACGGACCCTGGGTGCCGATATGACGTATCCGCCCCTCGTACGGATCCCGCACCCGGACGGCTTCCGGGTGCGGGATCGGGTCAGTTCACTCGAACGGGGTCAGCCGGTCGTGACGGCGGTGTCGTCGACGACGAAGCTGGTCTGGAGCGAGGAGTCCTCGACACCGCTGAACTTCAGGGTGACGGTCGAGCCCGCGTAGGACCCGAGGCTGAAGGACTTCTGCACGTACCCGGAGGCCGCGTTGAGGTTGGAGTACGTGGCCAGGGTGGTCGAACCGGCGGTGACCGTCAGCTTGTCGTACTGGGTGCTGGTGGTGGTCTCGGCCGTGTCGACGTGCAGGTAGAAGGTGAACTTGGTGTTGGTGCAGGCGGCCGGGATCGTCACCGACTGGGAGAGCGTGTCGGTGTGCGAGGAACCGTAGCCGTCGAGCCAGGCCTTGTACGAGCCCGCGTGGGCCGCCTCGCCGCTGTCGTTGGTGATGACACCGCTGGAGGCCGTCCAGGTGGTGTTGCCCGACTCGAAGCCGGGGTTGCCGAGCAGCTGGGACGAGGAGCAGGTGCCGCCGCCGCTGGTGGAGACGGTCCAGGTGAAGGAGGCCGAGCCGGAGGCGCCGGTGGAGTCGGTCGCGGTGACGGTGGTGCTGTAGGTGCCAGCGGTGGACGCCGTACCGGAGATCAGGCCGGTGGAGCTGGAGATGGACAGGCCGGTGGGCAGGCCGGAGGCGCTGTAGGTGAGGGTCGCGCCCGCGCTGTCCGAGGCCGAGATCTGCAGGCTGACCGAGCTGCCGGTCGCGGTGGACTGGCTGCCGGGGTTGGTGACGGTCACCGTGTTGCCGGTGGTGGTGCCTGAGGTGAAGGCGGCGGTGCCGTTCGGGGTGCCCCAGCCGGTCGGGCCGTCGTAGCCGGTGCCGGCGGTGCAGAAGTACGACGTGGAGCACGAGCCGTTGTTGCCGCTGGTGACGTCGTACAGGTTGCCGGTGTGGCTGTACGGGTACTTCGCCGGGTAGTCGCTCGAACCCGGGGTGCCCGCGAGGGCGTACACACCGGCGATGATCGGCGAGGAGGCACTCGTACCGCCGTAGACCGCCCAGCCGGAGCCGCCGTAGGTGTCGTAGACCGCCACGCCGGTGGCCGGGTCGGCGACCGCGGAGACGTCGGACTCCATGCGCTTGGTGCAGCCGGTGTCGGTCTGCCAGCTCGGCTTCGAGTCGTAGGCGGAGCAGCCGGAGCCGGTGCCCTCGGTGGAGCTGGTCTTCCACACGGACTCGGTCCAGCCGCGGGTGCTGGAGGAGGTGGAGAGTGCGGTGCCGCCGACGGCGGTCACGTACTGGGAGGTCGCCGGGTACTCGGCGCCGTAGCCGGAGTCGCCCGCGGAGACGGTGATCGCGACACCCGGGTGCTTGAAGTAGGAGGTGTCCTCGCTGGTCTGGGAGGAGGACTCGGAGCCGCCCCAGCTGTTGGAGACGAACTTGGCGCCGAGCGCGACGGCCTCGTTCTCGGCGGTGCCGAGGTCGGAGTCGGTGGCGGAGTTGGCCTCGACGAGGATGATGTTGCAGTTCGGGCAGACGGCGCTGACCATGTCGATGTCGAGCGCTTCCTCGCCGGCCCAGCCGGAGTCGTTCGTCGGCAGCGAGGTCGTCGAACCGGTCTGGCTGACCTGCTTGAAGCAGCCGTTGGCGACGGTGCAGGCGGACAGGCCGTACGTGGAGCGGTAGGTGGCGAGGTCCGAGGCCGCGTTCGGGTCGTTGTAGGCGTCGACCACGGCGACGGTCAGGCCGGAGCCGCCCGTCGAGGGCAGGTTGTAGGCGCTGTGCAGGTTGGACGGGCTCAGGCCGGAGGGGGCGGCGGCGAGGGCCGAGGCCAGCTGCTGCTTGATGTCGGTGCGGCGCTGCGCGAAGCAGTTGACCTCACCGGGCTTGGACACGGCGGCGCACAGGTGCTTGGTGGGCACCTTCTGCCCGGCCTTGCCGGTGCTGTGCACGGCACGCCGGGCGGGGTCGGTCAGGGCCTTGGCGTTCTGGGCGGCCCGGGAGGTCTGGGCGGTGGCCTGGGGGGCGGTGGTGTGTACCTGTGCCTGTGCGGCCGGTGCCGCGACGAATCCGGAGACGGCGAGGGCGAGGGCGGGGAACGCGAAGGCCAGAAGTCTTCGCAGGCTCCGTCGTGATTCACGCATGGGGGTACTGCCTCCATCGGTGGGGTTACAAGGCAGGCCCGTGACGCGCGTAGCGGCGGCAGAGTGCGCGGTCATGAGCATGACACTTCGAACACCCTGGGATGCCGATGAGCGTGGCATGACAGGACGGTGAGGAACCTAGCCGGGTTCGCCGGGGACCGGTTCCCCCCGGCGAAGATCTTTGCTCCGCCATAGGCAGCGCTTAGCCCCCTCATAGAGGGGGATTGGCGCATACATGATGAGCGCTATGCCCAGAGCTGACCCTGAAGGGTCTCGATGGCTTCCTCGGTCGTGGCGGCGGTGTACACGCCGGTCGACAGGTACTTCCAGCCGCCGTCGGCGACGACGAACACGATGTCCGCGCTCTCCCCGGCCTGTACGGCCTTCTTCCCGACGCCGATCGCGGCGTGCAGCGCGGCGCCGGTGGAGATGCCCGCGAAGATGCCCTCCTGCTGGAGCAGGTCCCGGGTCCGGGTCACGGCGTCCGCGGAGCCGACGGAGTAGCGGGTGGTCAGCACGGAGGCGTCGTACAGCTCGGGTACGAAGCCCTCGTCGAGGTTCCTGAGCCCGTACACGAGGTCGTCGTACCGGGGTTCGGCGGCGACGATCTTCACGTCGGGCCTGTGCTCCCTCAAGTACCGCCCGACGCCCATCAGCGTGCCGGTGGTCCCGAGCCCCGCGACGAAGTGCGTGACGGACGGCAGGTCGGCGAGGATCTCCGGACCGGTGGTCGCGTAGTGCGCACCGGCGTTGTCCGGGTTGCCGTACTGGTAGAGCATCACCCAGTCGGGGTGCTCGGCGGACAGCTCCTTCGCCACGCGTACGGCGGTGTTGGAGCCGCCCGCGGCCGGGCTGGAGATGATCTCCGCGCCCCACATCCCCAGCAGGTCGCGCCGCTCCTGCGAGGTGTTCTCGGGCATCACGCAGACCATGCGGTAACCCTTGAGCTTGGCCGCCATCGCCAGCGAGATGCCGGTGTTCCCGGACGTCGGCTCCAGGATGGTGCAGCCCGGGGTGAGCCGGCCGTCCTTCTCCGCCTGCTCGATCATGTGCAGGGCGGGGCGGTCCTTGACCGAGCCGGTCGGGTTGCGGTCCTCCAGCTTGGCCCAGATCCGGACCTCGGGGGACGGCGAGAGCCGCGGCAGGCGCACCAGGGGGGTGTTGCCGACCGCGGCCAACGGGGAGTCGTAGCGCATGCCGATCTCAGGCCATGCCGCCGGCGACCGCCGGCAGGATCGTCACGGTGTCGCCGTCGGTGAGCTTGGTGTTGATGCCGTCGACGAAACGGACGTCCTCGTCGTTCAGGTACACGTTCACGAAGCGGCGCAGCTTGCCGTCGTCCACGATGCGGGCCTGGATGCCCGCGTGCCGGGTCTCAAGGTCGGCGAACAGCTCGGTGAGGGTCTCACCGCTGCCCTCCACCGCCTTCTGACCGTCGGTGTACTGGCGGAGGATGGTCGGGATGCGGACCTCGATGGCCATGGCTCAGGGCTCCTGTCGGAAAGTCTGGGTGGGTGGGCGCGCAGCGGCACGCCGCGGCTCACGGCCGTACGGCGGCAGGGAACGTCAACAGATGGCGCTGTTCAGCCTGCACAGGTCGACGTGCAGCCGCGCCACGAGCACCACGCCCGGCGCCTTGTCGCTCACGTCGTTCAGAACCATGCGGTCATCGTATCGATTCCCGCCCCCGGTTCCGGAGTGTGATTCCACATCCCGGACACTTTCCGGCCGAAAGATGAGACGCCCGACCCCAGGGGCGCACAGCCCGGCGCCGGGCCAGGGACCCACCCAGGGGCACGGAGAACTACGCGACCAGCCCCCACCGACCCGCAGGCGCCCACCGGCCGGTCCCGCACCGCCGGAATCCGCCGTCGCGGCGGAGAAGGATTTTGGTGAGCGGCGGAGAGGGGCGAAGGAAGATCTGGTGGACGGCGAAGAAGCGGGCACGGATCGGCGCCGGGCCAGGCAGCCCACCCAGGGGCGCGGGGAACTGCGCGACCAGCCCCCACCGACCCGCGGGCGCCCACCGGCGGGTTCGGCACCACCGGCCCGCGGGTGCCCAGCGGCCGGTCCGGCGCCGCCGGGATCCGCCGGTGCGGCCGAGCGCCGTCGCGGCGGAGAAAGAATCTGGTGAGCGGCGGAGAGGGTGGCGAGAGGGCTGGTGAGCGGTGGAGGAGAGGCTGGTGTCGGGTCGGTGGGGGTCAGTAGGACTCGACGATCCTCACCTCTTCCTCTGTCACCTCGCCCTCGATGATGCGGTAGGAGCGGAACTGGAAGTCGCCGAGGCCGTCGGTGTCGGCGGTGGAGACGAGGACGTAGTGGGCGCCGGGCTCGTTGGCGTAGCTGATGTCGGTGCGGGAGGGGTACGCCTCCGTCGCCGTGTGGGAGTGGTAGACGACCACCGGCTCCTCGTCGCGGTCGTCCATCTCCCGGTAGAGCTTCAAGAGGTCGCCGGAGTCGAACTCGTAGAACGTGGGGGACATCGCCGCGTTCAGCATGGGGATGAAGCGTTCGGGGCGGTCGGAGCCGGCCGGCCCGGCGACGACGCCGCACGCCTCGTCGGGGTGGTCCTTGCGCGCGTGGGCGACGATCTGGTCGACGAGGGCCTGGGTGATGGTCAGCATGGTCGCCAGGATAAGCAAGGGGCCGTCCCGTACCGAAGGCTGGTACGGGACGGCCCGGATGCCGGACGCCCTGAGCGGCTGCCGCAGGGGGGCGCCACGAGTGCTCCCCTGCGGCGGGCGTCCCGGAAGGGTGGTCAGTTCACTTTCTCCAGCGGCGCCGGCTCGCGGCGCTCGGCGACCTCGGGGTTGCGGTTCTTCAGCACCAGCCAGCCGACGCCGAGCGCGGCGGCCCAGCCGGCCATCACGTACAGGCAGACGCGGGAGTCGGCGTCGTACGCGATCAGGCAGGTGACGAAGAGGAGGAAGGCGATGGCGATCCAGCTGCACTTCGCGCCGCCCGGGGCCGGGAAGGCGGAGGCCGGCAGGCGGCCCGCGTCGACCGCGCGGCGGTAGAGGACGTGGCTGATCAGGATCATCAGCCAGGTCCAGATGCCGGCCGCGGTGGCGACGGAGGTGACGTAGCCGAACGCCTTCTCCGGGACGACGTAGTTGAGGACCACGCCGATGCCCATGAAGAGGACCGAGACCGTGATGCCGAACGCCGGGGTCTTCGACGCGGACAGCTTGCGGAACACGGCCGGGGCCTCGCCGCTGTCGGCCAGGTTCCGCAGCATGCGGCCCGTGGAGTACATGCCGGAGTTGCAGGAGGAGAGGGCGGCGGTGAGGACGACGAAGTTGACGATGCCGGCGCCGGCGGGGATGCCGATCTTCGCGAAGGCCGCGACGAAGGGGGAGACGCCGGGGGCGAACTCCGTCCACTTCACGACGCAGAGGATGACGGTGAGCGCGCCGACGTAGAAGAGGGCGATGCGCCAGGGGAGGGTGTTGATCGCCTTGGGGAGGGTCTTCTCCGGGTTCTCCGACTCGCCGGCGGTGACGCCGACCAGCTCGACCGCGAGGTAGGCGAACATGACGCCCTGAAGGGTCATCAGGGAGGAGCCGACGCCCTTGGGGAAGAAGCCGTCGAACTGGTAGAGGTTCGCGACCGACGCGGTGTCACCGGCGGAGCTGAAGCCGAAGGTGAGGACGCCGAGGCCGATCACGATCATGCCGATCAGGGCGGTGACCTTGACCATGGAGAACCAGAACTCCAGCTCTCCGAAGACCTTCACGGAGATCAGGTTGACCCCGAAGAGGACCACCAGGAAGACCAGGGCGGTCACCCACTGCGGGACCTGCGGGAACCAGTAGTTCACGTAGATCGCGGCGGCGGTGAGCTCCGCCATGCCCGTCACGACCCACATCAGCCAGTACGTCCAGCCGGTGAAGTAGCCGAAGAACGGGCCGAGGAACTCCCGGGAGTACTCGGCGAAGGAGCCGGAGACCGGGCGGTAGAGCAGCAGTTCGCCGAGGGCCCGCATGATGAAGAAGATGATGCCGCCGGCGAGGGCGTACATGAGGATGAGGCTGGGGCCGGCCTTGGCGATGTTCGCCCCGGCGCCCAGGAAGAGCCCGACGCCGATGGCGCCGCCGATGGCGATCATCTGGACCTGGCGGCTGCCGAGCCCGCGCTCGTACCCCTCTTCGGAGCCTTCGGCGGAATTCGCGGAATTCCCCGACGTGTCGACCTGAGCGGAGGTCATGTGTGCTGTGCGCCTTTCTCCATGCCGACCCGGGCCTCTCGTCGGCCTCGGATCGGGTTTCGATCCCCCCGGATTGCTGGAGCGGTGCCTGACCGGTGGTGCCGGTTCGGTGGCGCACCCGGACGTACACGTGGGTGGTGTTCGCCGGGCGGTCGTGAAGATTTATCACGGCCGCAACATTGATCACCGGGTTCCGTCGAGAGGGATTGTGGCGCACGCCACTGGAAGAAGCGGACAAAACGCGACCGAAACGGCCATAACAGGCCGCAACGGTGACGCGATCGTTATCCGGATTTGAGCGTCCTCTGAGCGAACACGAAGCCGGTACGCAATCGGGACGGACTACGGCATAAGGGTGGCGACCAGGGTCTCCTGGAGGCCGCCGAGCCACAGGTACGCCATCACCATCGGCTTGCGCGGGTCCTCGTCCGGGAGCCGGTAGAGGAGGTCGGTGTCGTCCTCGTCGGTGATGTCCAGGCGGCAGCCGATCGCGAGGCGCAGGTCGGTGAGGGCGCCGAGCCACTGCCGGGACTCCCCGGGCGCCAGCTTGAGGACCGCCTCGCCCTTCTCCCCCGGGGCGAGGGAGTCGAGGGTACGGATCACCGCGAGGGCGCTCTCCCGCTTGCCGGCCCTGAGGTCGTTCTCGGTGTAGCGGCGGAACTCGGCGGAGTGCGCCTGCTGCTCCTCGGCCTCCTCCGGGGACTGCGGGAGCCGCTCGGGGTCGCTGTAGGCGTCCGGGAAGAGCCGGCGCAGCACGGGGTCGGCGGGCGCCTCGGTCGGACCCTCGGCGAACAGCTCGGCGAGCGGGTCGTCGGGGGCGTCCTCGGCGGGGCCGGGGCCGATGAGCTCCAGGAGCTGGACGGCCAGCGACCGGATGATGGAGATCTCGACATCGTCGAGGGCGACGGCCGCGCCGCCGCCGGGGAGCGGTTCGAAGATTCCTGGCATGGAGGGGATTCGCTGCTTCCGGAGCTGATCGGGGCCGGTCGGGTGAGGGTTACTTCCGGTCCTGCTGGAGGGTGGCCCACAGGCCGTAGCCGTGCATCGCCTGTACGTCGCGTTCCATCTCCTCGCGGGTGCCGCTGGAGACGACCGCCCGGCCCTTGTGATGGACGTCCAGCATGAGCTTGGTGGCCTTGTCCTTGGGATAGCCGAAGTACGTCTGGAAGACATACGTCACGTAGCTCATGAGGTTGACGGGATCGTTGTGCACGAGCGTGATCCACGGGACGTCGGGCTCGGGGACGGCGAAGGTCTCCTCCGCCGACTCGGTGCGTTCGATCTCTACGGGAGCGGGTGACGTCACAAGGCCCATGCTGCCACGGGCCCCACAAATCGTCACACTGACGCGAAGGGGTGTAGCATCTGTCGCCATGAACACTGCGGACCTTGGGCTGCCGGTGGACGTCCCGTCGACGGCGCTCTTCACGGACCAGTACGAGCTGACGATGCTGCAGGCCGCCCTGAAGGCCGGTACGGCCGAGCGGCGCAGCGTCTTCGAGGTCTTCACCCGGCGGCTGCCGGAGGGGCGCCGCTACGGCGTCGTGGCGGGCACCGGGCGCGTCCTGGACGCTGTCGAGAACTTCCGCTTCGACACGGACGTCCTCGACTTCCTGGCGGAGCGGAACATCGTCGACGAGCCGACCCTCAAGTGGCTCGCCGGCTACCGCTTCAGCGGCGACATCTGGGGCTACCCCGAGGGCGAGGTCTACTTCCCCGGCTCGCCGATCATGCGGGTGGAGGGCTCCTTCGCCGAATGCGTGCTGCTCGAGACCGTGATCCTCTCCATCCTCAACCACGACTCCGCGATCGCGGCCGCCGCCTCCCGGATGTCCTCGGCCGCCGGGGACCGCCCGCTGATCGAGATGGGCGCCCGCCGCACCCACGAGCTGGCCGCCGTCGCCGCCTCCCGCGCCGCCTACGTCGGCGGCTTCGCCACCACCTCCGACCTGGCCGCCGGCTTCCGCTACGGCATCCCGACGGTGGGGACGAGCGCCCACGCCTTCACCCTGCTGCACGACCACGAGCGGGACGCCTTCCGCGCCCAGGTCGACTCGCTGGGCCGGGGCACCACCCTGCTGGTCGACACCTACGACGTCGCCGAGGCGGTCCGTACGGCCGTGGAGGTGGCCGGGCCCGAGCTGGGCGCCGTCCGCATCGACTCCGGCGACCTGCTGCTGGTCGCCCACCAGGTGCGCCGGCAGCTGGACGAGCTGGGTGCGACGCGCACGAGGATCACCGTGACCTCCGACCTCGACGAGTACGCCATCGCCTCGCTGGCCGCCGCGCCCGTGGACGCGTACGGGGTCGGCACCCAGCTGGTCACCGGTTCCGGGCACCCCACCTGCTCCATGGTCTACAAGCTGGTCGCCCGCGCCGAGTCCGCGGACCCGCAGGCTCCGCTGGTGCCGGTCGCCAAGAAGTCGACCGGCGGCAAGACGTCCGTCGGCGGGCGCAAGTGGGCGGCGCGGCGGCTGGACGCCGACGGGGTGGCGGAGGCCGAGGTGGTCGGCACCGGCGAGGTCCCGGCCGACCTGGTCGACCGGCAGCTCCTGGTCGAACTGGTGAAGTCCGGCGAGGTCGTCGCCCGCGAACCGCTGGACGCGCCCCGCGCCCGGCACGCGGCGGCCCGCGCGAACCTGCCGCTCTCGGCGACCCAGCTCTCGCGCGGGGAACCGGTCATTCCGACGGAGTACGTGCAGGGGCGCTCGGGTAGCTAGAGCGGGTGCCCGCGTACGCGCCCCGCAAGGCCCCCTCCCCTACGCCCCCGTAAGTCTCTACGCTCGGAGGTTCAGGCCGGGCCCGCACCCCTTGCATCCGCGTCTCCCCCGTCGACGGACCCGCTATCGAAAGCGAAGGACACCTACCATGCGCCGCGCCTTGATCGTCGTCGATGTGCAGAACGACTTCTGCGAGGGGGGAAGCCTTGCGGTGGCAGGGGGGGCCGATGTGGCCGCCGCGATCACCGAGCTGATCGGGCAGGCGCCGGCCGGCTACCGCCACGTGGTGGCGACCCGCGACCACCACGTCGCGCCGGGCGGCCACTTCGCCGACAACCCCGACTACGTGCACAGCTGGCCGGCGCACTGTGTCGCCGGCACGGAGGGCGTGGGCTTCCATCCGAACTTCGCCCCCGCGGTCGCCTCCGGCGCGGTGGACGCCGTGTTCAGCAAGGGGGCGTACTCCGCGGCCTACAGCGGCTTCGAGGGCGTCGACGAGAACGGGGTCACGCTGGCGGAGTGGCTGCGGGCCCGCAAGATCGACGAGGTGGACGTGGTGGGCATCGCCACCGACCACTGTGTGCGGGCTACCGCCCTGGACGCCGCGAAAGAGGGCTTCCGCACCCAGGTCCTCCTCGACCTCACGGCAGGCGTGGCCGAGGCGACGACGGACCGAGCCCTGGAAGACCTCCGCAAGGCCGGCGTGGAACTGACAGGCAAGCCGGTGGTCTGAAACACCGGAAACTTCCACCCTTCACCCGCTTCACCACCTGCCCCCGCCACCCCCTGCACGCTTCACCACCTGCCAGCCCGGACCCTCTTTCCGCCGGTCAGATGGATTTCCGCCGCAACGGCGCTCCGCCACGACGGCGGAATCCGGCGGTGCCGGACCGGCCGGTGGGCACCCGCGGGCCGGCGGGGGCTGGTCGCGCAGTTCCCCGCGCCCCTGGGTGGGCTGCTCTGCCCGGCGCCGAAGAGCCCCGCGGCCCCCCGGGGCAGCTGCTCCTTGAGACCCGGCCGCCCTTCCTTCCCGCCGCAACGGCGCTCCGCCACGACGGCGGAATCCGGCGGTGCCGGACCGGCCGGTGGGGGCTGGTCGCGCAGTTCCCCGCGCCCCTGGGTGGGCTGCTCTGCCCGGCGCCGAAGAGTGCCGCGCCCCTGGGTGAGCTGCCCGGTCCGGCGCCGAAGAGTGCCGCGCCCCTGGGGCAGCTGCTCCTTGAGACCCGGCCGCATTTCCTTCCCGCCGCAACGGCGCTCCGCCACGACGGCGGAATCCGGCGGCGCCGGACCGGCCGGTGGGGGCTGGTCGCGCAGTTCCCCGCGCCCCTGGGGTGTCGTGGTGGTCAGGCTGGTGTGGGTCTTCGGAGGAGGGAGCGGATGGGTCTCCAGAGTTCGAGGGGGGTGACACCGTTGTCAGGGGCCGTTCGCCATATGAGGCCGTCGGGGTGGTGGAGGACGGCGGTGATCTCGTCGGGGGTGGGCGGGGCGGCGTTGCCCCGCAGGTAGACCGCTCGCATGCCGAGGTTGCGGAGCCTCGTCAGGGCCCGGGCGCGGTTCTGGGCGTGAACCAGTACACGAACGGCGGACGAGCCGTCCGCGGTGATCGGGCTGGGCAGGTTCAGCGCCACGATCACCCTGCCGTTCGGCAGCTTGCAGAACCCTCCTGCGGCCATGCGGTCACACCCCCGTGTGCGTCGGTGTCAATAAGAAAGCCACAGGACGCACCTAAGCACGAGCGGCGGCGACCCGCCAAGGGGTCGCCGCCGATACGTGTCTGACCTGCAACGATGGGGATTACTTCACTGCGGGGCCGACCTGGAGGGAGATCGTCGAGCCGTCCTTGGCCTCCGTGACGATGTTGATCTTCGTGTTGGTGTCAGTGATCTTGACGCCGCCGGCCGGGTTCGAGGCGTCGTAGTAGTCGCTCTTGTGGTCGTTGAAGACCGACACCCCGGAGGACTGCCTGATCTTCGTCGCCACGTCCGCCTTGTGGAGGGTGATGCCGTCCGTGGCGTAGAGGCTGAACGGCGAGTCGTAGGCCTGGATGCGGTTGCGCATCAGCGTGCCGTCGGACCACTTCAGCGCCGTCGGGTGCGAGTCGATCGGGAGGATCAGACCGGTGCCGGGGTGGACGCTGGTGTTGTCGTCCGCCTCGGAGGTGTCCCACTTCCAGATCAACAGGCCGTTCTGGTACGGGTAGTGCTCCACCCAGTCCGGACGGGTCGTCGAGAAGCCGAAGTTGTACGGACCGGTCTTGAGGGTCTTGTCGTACGACACGTACTGGCGGTTCTCCGCGATGTAGTACTGCGCGTAGTCCTTGGTGAAGGACGCGCCGATGCGGGAGAAGCCGGAGGCGGTCCAAGCCGCGTCCGCGGACTCCGCGTTGTCGGAGAAGACCGCCGAGCCGTCCGCCGTCAGGGTGATCTCGTCGGCCGCGAAGCCCTTGAGGGCGACCCCGCCGTCGGTCTGGTAGCGGAAGCGGAGCTGGATCTTCTGGCCCGCGTAGGCGTCCAGCGGGTACGACAGCTTGGTGTAGGCGTCGACCGAACCGGTCAGCGCCGGCTTGTCGCTGCCGTCGCGCGGGATGGCCGCGCCGTTCACCGTGCCGTCCAGAGCGGTCCAGTTCGCGCCGCCGTCGGTGGACACCTCGGTGTAGAGGTAGTCGTAGCCCGACTCGATGTCGTACCAGCCGTCGAGGTTCAGCGTGGCGGACGACTTGCCGGTGAGGTCGACGTCGCGGGTCAGGGTGTTCTTGAGGTTGTCGCCGCTGCCGCTCCACCACTGGGTCGAGCCCTGGGCGGGAGACACGACGGTGGTGGTGACCGCCTTGTCCGGCAGGGTGACCACCGTGGCCTGCTTGTTCTCCGTGTTGTACTCGGCGACGCCCAGCTTGTGGCTGGACTTCGTGCCGGCCTTGGCCACGTCGTAGTTGAGCCAGCCGAGCTGGAGCTTGTCCCAGGCGTTCATGTCGCCGGGCAGGTCGCCGATCGCTTCCTTGCCGGTGCCCAGCCAGGAGCCGGAGGACATCAGGGTCCAGAAGCCGGTGGAGTTCTCGCCGCCGTTGGTGTCGTACTCGTCCGGCAGGCCGAGGTCGTGGCCGTACTCGTGGGCGTAGACGCCGAGTCCGCCGTTCTCCGGCTGCATGGTGTAGTCGCCGACCCAGATGCCGGTGTCACCGATCTGGGTGCCGCCGAGCTTGTTGCCGGCCGGGCCGGTGGCGCCGGCGTCGGTGCCGAAGGCGTACCAGCGGTGCGCCCAGATCGCGTCGGTGCCCTGGGCGCCGCCGCCCGCGGACTCGTCCTCGCCGGCGTGCACGATCTGGAAGTGGTCGATGTAGCCGTCGGGCTCGTTGAAGTTGCCGTCGCCGTCGTAGTCGTAGCGGTCCCACTGGTCGTACTGCGCGAGGTCCGTCTTGATGGCGGCGGCGGACACACCGGCCGCCTCCTGGTCGGCGACCCAGGCGGTCACGCCGTCCTTGACCAGGTTCCAGACACTGGAGCAGGTGGTGGAGCCGCAGGCGTTGTTGCCGTAACGGGCCTCGTTGTAGGGGACCTTGACCCAGTCGGTGACCTCGCCGTCGACCGAGTAGCGGCCCGAGGACTGCTTCTCGTAGTACTTCTTCAGCGACTCGGTGTCCTTGCCGGTGCCGAAGTAGAGGTCCTGGAAGTGCTGCTGGTTGTAGTCCGCCTGCCAGGCCGTGGAGTTGTCCTTGGTCCGGTCGGGCGCGGCTATCCGGTTGTGCAGCGGGCCGGCCGTGCCGCCGTACCGCGGGTCCGTCTGGTCACCGAACTCGACCAGGATCGTGAAGATCCTGTCCGTCTTCTCGCGGCCGAGCTCGACGTACTTGCTGTCGCCCGTGTTGCCCTTGAGCTGGACGACCTTCGAACCGTCGCGGTCCTTGACCTGGGCCTTGCCGGATATGACCTGGTCGAGGGCTTCCTGGTGCTGGGCCTCCTGGGTCTTGCTCAGGGGGCCGTCGAGGTCGTGCTCCTCCTGCTTCGTCGACGGGTCGTGCCGGTCGACGGTGCTGGTGGTCGCCGTCGGGGCCGTGGTCGCCGCGACCGCGAAGGTGGCGAAGCCTACGGAGGCGGTCGCGAGCGTCACGCCGACGGCGAGTGCTCTGAACGTCCAGGGTCTGCTGGTCACTTGAGTTCCTCCCCCGCGCCGCGCGCACGGCAAGGAGGACCGGGTGATGGTTGGGGGTCCGTGCGCGCACGTTCAACGCGTCGATTCAAGTGACGACATTTGACTACTGGTTTACGAGAAAAGACAGATCTTGACTCGGACTGTCCAACTGCACTATGCGGAGAAGAAGTTCGCTTTACGGACGCCGGGCCCGCGGTACCCCCGAAGGACCCCACCCAACCGGCGCGCATATGCCTCTGGTTGCCGTATGCCATGCGACCGTGCGCCCCCTGTGCACCGGTACCGTGGGTTAGGTCACGCTTACCGGACGTTCCTCTCGGGCATGCACGCGAATAGAGTCGAACGGTGGAACGCCCGGAAGCCGGTGGAAAGCAAGGCCGGTTCCCCCGTCTCACCCCCAAAACTTCCGAGGACACGATTGCCATGCCTCGTCCGACCCCGGCACAGCTCGTCTACGGTTCGGCCGCCGTGATCTGCTCGACGCTCGCCATGCTGCTGCTGTCACAGACGAGTTCGGGCATCGGGATCGCGGTCATCGCGCTCGCCGCGCTCGGTCTGGGACTGCTGGTGGCCATGACGGTCCCGCTCCCCCGGCCGCGCACGGTCGCACAGTCCCCGTCCGCCCCGATCGCACCGCCCGAGGTGCGGGTCCCCCTGCACCGGGAGACCGTGGCCGCCGCCACGGCCGAGCCCGTCCGGGAGCCCACCGCACCCTGACGCACACACCAGTGAAGTCGGCGGGTCCGTGAGCTGACGGACCCGCCGGCTGCTTGTGCGCCCCCCTGTACCGGCCCGCTACGCGCCCGTACTCACCACGACCGTCTTCGCCGCCTTGTCGTGCAGCCCCTGCTTGTACGGCTTGTCGAAGAAACTCCAGCCGCCGCAGATCACCGTCCAGATGCAGGCGCAGCAGAAGGCGAACGGCACCCACAGCACCAGGGCCCGCAGCAGCGAGGTCTGGGTGGAGGGCGTGGCGCCGTCGGACAGGTTGGCGACCCGCATGCGGAGCCACTTCATGCCGAGGGTCTGCCCCGACCTGGCGATCAGCAGGGTGTCGTAGGCGACGAAGAGGACGGCGGCGACGAGCGACTGGGCGAAGGACCGGCCGGCCGAGATCCGGTCGCCGTTCATCTGGTACTCGCTCACCCCGAACGCCAGGGTGAGCAGCACGACCACGATGCCCACCAGGATCATGTCGATGATCCGCGCGAGGGTGCGCTTGCCGCTGTCGGCGAGGGGCGGCATCCCGGCGAGGGGATCGGCGGGATAGCCACCGGAACCGCCGCCTCCGTAGGGACCGCCGCCGCCCGTGTCGTAGGGGCCGCCGCCGTAGGAGGGCGGCGGGGGCTGCTTCCTGAACGGATCGTTCTCCGGCGGCTCTCCTGAGCCCGGGGGCGGGGGCGGTTCGGTGCTCATGGCCCGAGTGCACCCCGAAGCAACCGGACCCGCACCCGGCGAGCGGCCGTACGGGGTACGGATACCCCGAAGGGGCCCGCGGGCAAGCGCCCCGAACGGGCCAGGAGGCAGCGCCCCGAAGAGGCCAGGGGGCAGCGCCCCGAAGGGGCGCGGGGGCAGCGCCCCGAAGGGGCGCGGGGGCAGCGCCCCGAAGGGGCGCGGGGAACTGCGCGACCGGCCACGACGGCGCCGCGGACGAACGACGGCCCGTCCCGGCGCCATCAGCCCAGCGCTCAGCCGGCGACGAAGGTGTGCGCCGCCTTGTCGTGCCAGCACTGGTGCCAGGGGCGGTCGAACAGGCACCAGGCGACGCCGACGATCCCGATGCCGAGCAGTCCGGGCACGGTGTACACCAGCCAGCGGCGCAGGGCGCCGCCGAAGCTGGGGGGTTCGTGGCCCTCGATGTCCCGTACTTCCAGGCCGAACAGCTTCTTGCCGAGGGTACGGCCCCATCGGGCGGTGGGCAGCACCTCGTAGAGGACGCCGGCGACGAGCAGGACCGCGAGCACGATGCCGAGGTACAGCCCGGTCGTGCCGTCCAGCAGCCAGACGGTCTCGGTGCGGCCGGACAGCTTGGCCGCGTCGATCTTGTCCTGCACGTGATCGGCCGCCTTGGTCCCGAACGGTACGGCGGCGGCCGCGGTCACCGCGCCGACGACCAGACTGTCGACGAGCCGGGCCGCGAACCGCTTGCCGAGACCGGCCGGCCGGGCCGCCGCCTGCCGCCGGGCGGCCGCCTGGAAGGGGTCCTCCACCGGCGGCTTCCAGGGGGCGACCTGCTGGTCACCGGCGAGCTGGTGCACCTGCTGGGCCCAGGAGGACTGCCCGCCGCCGGCACCGGAGGCCATGGGGGCGGCGGACTGCTGCGGAGGGACGACGGGGGCGACGGCCTGGGGAGCCGCGGCGGCTGCCGGAGGCTGGGCGGCGGGCGGCTGGGCGGCGGGCGGCTGGGCCGCGGCGGCACGGGCCGCGGCCGCCTTTCCGGCGCCGAAGCCGGGACGTGCGGGACCGGCGGCACCGGGAGCGCCGACCGGCCCCTGGGCGCCGAACCCGGCCGCACCGGCCCCGGGGTTCGGTGTGCCCTCGCCCCGGACCGGCCGGAAGGTCAGCGTGCCGTCGTCCATGGGCGGCCGGGCCGCCGGCGGAGTCCCCGCCGGGCCGACCGTCGGCCTGCGGAAGATGAACGTGCCACCGGAGTCGAGGTCCCCCTGGTCCGCCTGGTCCCCCTGGTCCGCGGGCGGGATCGACGCCGTGCCATCGGTCCGGGACGACCGGCCGTCCGGCTGGGCCGGGGCGCCCGCCACCCGGGGGTCGCTGCCCCACGCACTCCCCTCCGCCGTCCAGCCGGAGGCGCCGCCAGGCCGCGGGTCCTCGTCGAAGAAGTGCGGGCCGGTCTCCTCGACCGCCGCCGGGGCCGCGGGACCCGCGGGGTGCGAACCCGGCGGCGGGACGAGCGGTTCGCCGTCGGACGGGGCCGGGCGGCTGGTGCCCGGCACCCACGCGGCGCCGTTCCAGTAACGGACGTAGCCGGGGATGGACGGGTCCGGGTAGTAGCCCTCGCGGGGCCGTTCGTCACCGGGTGCCGGGGTTGGGGCGGTCATGTCCGTCATCCCGTATCTGCTCGGGGGTGATGTGGGAGCCTCCACATCTATCAGACCCGGGTGCCCGCCACCGCCAGTCCCGCAGGACCCGCCCCTTTCCGGGCACCCCTGTGCACCCCCTTCACCGCGCCGGGAAAAATTTCCCGGAACCCGCGTAATGCTCGCGGCCCCAGCCCCTCTCCACTCGTACGGGCCCACCCGAAGGCGCCCGTACGGCTGACCGAGAGAGGAACCCGACGCCATGCAGCACACCGTGGTGGAGCGCGAACTGGAGCTGCGGCTCATCCTGTCCCCGGAGCGGAGCGTCCCGGTCCCGGCCCGGCTGAACTACCGCTCCGACGACCCGTACGCCGTCCACGTCGGCTTCCACATCAACTCCGAGCAGCCCGTCAACTGGACCTTCGCCCGCGACCTGCTCGTGGAGGGGGTGTTCCGGCCGTGCGGGCAGGGGGACGTGCGGGTGTGGCCGGCGAAGGTGGCGGGCCGCACCGTCGTACTGATGGCGCTGAGTTCACCCGACGGTGACGCGCTGCTCGAGGCACCGGTCCCCCAGGTGTCCGCCTGGCTGGAGCGGACGCTGCGGGTGGTGCCCCCGGGAAGTGAGGGCGGGCAGCTGGGGATCGACGAGGCGCTCGATCAGCTGCTCGCCCGGTGAGGGCCCCACCGGATGGAATCGGAACGGCCGGGATCAGAACAGCTTGCCGGGATTGAGGATGCCCAGCGGGTCGAAGACCTGCTTCACGGCCCGCTGCATCTCCACGCCCACCGGTCCGATCTCCCGGGCCAGCCACTCCTTCTTCAGGACGCCGACGCCGTGTTCGCCGGTGATGGTGCCGCCGAGCTCCAGGCCGAGGCCCATGATCTCGTCGAAGGACTCGCGGGCGCGGCGGCACTCGTCGTCGTCCTGGGCGTCGAAGCAGACGGTGGGGTGGGTGTTGCCGTCGCCGGCGTGGGCGACGACCCCGATGGTCAGCCGGTGCTTCGCCGCGATGCGCTCGACGCCCTCGATCATGTCGCCGAGCCGGGAGCGGGGCACGCACACGTCGTCGATCATCGTCGTGCCCTTGACGGCCTCCAGGGCGACGAGCGAGGAACGGCGGGCCTGGAGGAGGAGTTCGGACTCGGCGGCGTCGTCGGCCGGGACCACCTGGGTGGCGCCGGCGGCCTCGCAGAGCTTGCCGACGGCGGCGAGGTCGGCGGCCGGGTCCGGGGTGTCGAACGCGGCGAGCAGCAGCGCCTCGGTGGACTCCGGCAGACCCATGTGGGTGAGTTCGTTGACCGCCTTGACGGTCGTGCGGTCCATCAGTTCGAGCAGGGACGGCACATGGCCGCCCTCCATGATCCGGCACACGGCCTCGCAGGCGGCGGCCGCGGAGCCGAACTCGGCGGCCAGCACCAGCTGCTGCGGCGGCTTGGGCTTCAGCGCCAGCACGGCCCGTACGACGATGCCGAGCGAGCCCTCGGAGCCGACGAAGAGGCGGGTGAGGTCGTATCCCGCGACGCCCTTCGCCGTGCGGCGGCCGGTGGACATCAGGCGGCCGTCGGCGAGGACGACGTCCAGGCCGAGGACGTACTCGGCGGTGACCCCGTACTTCACGCAGCACAGGCCGCCCGACGCCGTGCCGATGTTGCCGCCGATCGTGCACATCTCCCAGCTGGAGGGGTCCGGCGGGTAGTAGAGGCCGTGCTCCTCGACCGCGCGGGAGAAGGTGGCGTTGACGACGCCGGGCTCGACGACCGCGATGCGGTCCACCGGCGAGATCTCCAGGACGCGGTCCATCTTGGTCAGGGACAGCGCGATGCAGCCGTCGGTGGCGTTGGCGCCGCCGGACAGGCCGGTGCGGGCGCCCTGCGGGACGACCGGGACGCGCAGTTCGGTGGCGACGCGCATGACGTGCTGGACCTGCTCGACCGTGCGCGGCAGCACGACGACGGCCGGGGTGCCGGCCGGGCAGAAGCTCGCCATGTCGTTGGCGTAGGAGGCGGTCACGTCGGGATCGACGAGGACCGCGTCGGCCGGCAGCCCCGCGAGGAGCCGGTCGGTGAGGTTGCTGGTGGCCTCGTCCCGAGGCGCTTCGATACGGCTCATGATCACAGCGTCGCACCCGGGGCCATCGGTGTGAACCCCACAGGTGCCCTCCTTGGGCCGCCCGGATGCTTTGGTCGTATTGACGCACAGTGTCCGTCATGTGCGCGCTGGATAACCGACCGTCCCCACCGGCCACCTCACTGCTCCCGGAACCGGCTCCACCGCGCCGCCGCGGCCGGGTGCTGCGCCGGCTGCTGGTCGTCTCGCTGGTGGGCGGCGTGGCGGCCGGCGGCACCCTGATGCTGTGGCCGCGCGAGCCGCACCGCGCCGCGCCGGCCCCGGCGGCCGGGCCGCGGGCCCAGGCCGCCGCCCGGGCGGCGGCGGCCACGGCGGCGCAGACGGCCGTCCTGAACGGCCTGCCCGCCGCGCTGCCCGACCTGACCGCGCTGATCGGCGCCCGCGAGGCGCTGGTCCGGGCGCGGCCGAAGGACGGGGCGGCCTGGGCGGTGCTCGGGACCGCGTACGTCGAACGGGCGCGCAGGACCGCCGACACCGGCGACTACCCGCGGGCCGAGCGCGCGCTGCGGACCTCCCTCAAGGTGGCCGCCGAGAACAACACCGCGGCGCTGAGCGGACTGGCGGAGCTGGCCGTGGTGCGCCGGGACTTTCCCGAGGCGAGGCGGTTCGGCGAGGAGGCGCTGAAGGCGGCGCCGAAGCGGTGGTCGGCGTACCCGGTGCTGATCGACGCGTACAACGGGCTCGGCGACTACAAGGCGGCCCGGTCCGCGCTGGACAAGCTGATGGCGCTGAAGGTGGGAGCCGACGTGAAGCCGGCGGTGATGGCGCGGGCCTCCGCGGTGTACCGGGACCGGGGCTGGCGCGAGGACGCGGTGGCCCAGGTGACCGACGCGGCGGCGGCCGCCCGGACGCCGGCCGAGCAGGCCGCGTACCTGTGCCAGGCCGGGCAGCTGGCCTGGGAGCGGGGCGAGCGGGAGGACGCGCTGCGGCACTTCACGGCGGCCGTGCGCCTGGACCCCGACCAGTCGGCGGCGCGGGCCGGGCAGGGGCGGGCGCTGGCCGCGCTGGGCCGTACGCAGGAGGCGCTGACCGCCTACCAGGGGGCGCTCGCGCACCGGCCGGCTCCGCAGGTGGCCCTGGAGTTCGGCGAGTTGTACGAGTCGCTGGGGATGGGGCAGCAGGCGGAGGCGCAGTACGAGCTGATGCGGACCCAGGTACGGCGGGAGCTGGCGGCCGGGGTAGACGACGACCTGGTGATCGGGCAGTACGAGGCGGACCACGGGGACGCCCAGGAGGCGGTGGAGCGGCTGACGGCGGAGTGGGAGCGCCAGCCCGGCATCGAGGTCGCGGACGCCCTGGGCTGGGCCCTGCACCGGGCCGGCGACGACAAGGAGGCGCTGCGCTACGCCTCGATCGCGACCGACTCGACGAAGGGCGGCGGGGTGCGCAGCGCGCCGTACGCCTTCCACCGGGGCATGATCGAACGCGACCTGGACCTGGAGGCCCCGGCCCGCCGCCACCTCCAGGACGCCCTCCGCATCAACCCCTACTTCTCCCCCCTCCAGACCCCGGCGGCCCACACCACCCTCACGGCCCTCGGCAACCAGCCCCCGAACGAGGAACTGCCGCAGTAGGCCGGCGGATCACAGGTTGCCGCGGCGGTCCTGTTCGCGTTCGATCGCTTCGAAGAGGGCCTTGAAGTTGCCCTTGCCGAAGCCCATGGAGCCGTGGCGTTCGATGATCTCGAAGAAGACGGTCGGGCGGTCCTGGACCGGCTTGGTGAAGATCTGCAGGAGGTAGCCGTCCTCGTCGCGGTCGGCGAGGATCTTCAGTTCGCGCAGGGTGTCGATCGGGACGCGGGTGTCGCCGACCCACTCGCCGAGGGTGTCGTAGTACGAGCCGGGGGTGTCCAGGAACTCGACGCCGGCCGCACGCATGGTCCGTACCGTCTCGACGATGTCGTTGGTGTTGAGCGCGATGTGCTGGACGCCCGCCCCGCCGTAGAACTCCAGGTACTCGTCGATCTGCGACTTCTTCTTCGCGATCGCCGGTTCGTTGATCGGGAACTTGACCTTGAGGGTGCCGTCGGCGACCACCTTCGACATCAGCGCGCTGTACTCGGTGGCGATGTCGTCGCCCACGAACTCCTTCATGTTCGTGAAGCCCATGACCTTGTTGTAGAAGCCGACCCATTCGTTCATGCGGCCGAGTTCGACGTTGCCGACGCAGTGGTCGACGGCCTGGAAGGTGCGGCGGGCGGGGGGTTCGACGATCGGGGACGCGGCGGTGAAGCCCGGCAGGTACGGGCCGTCGTACCCGGTCCGCTCGACGAGGGTGTGGCGGGTCTCGCCGTACGTGGCGATCGCGGCGAGGACGACGGTGCCGTGCTCGTCCTTGAGTTCGTACGGCTCGGCCACCGACCGCGCGCCGTGCTCCACCGCGTAGGCGTACGCGGCACGGGCGTCCGGGACCTCGATGGCGAGGTCGACGACCCCGTCGCCGTGCTCGGCCACGTGGCGGGAGAGGAAGTGGCCCCACTCGGTGTCCGGCCTGATGACGGAGGTGAGGACGAACCGGGCCGAGCCGTTCTCCAGGACGTAGCTCGCGGTCTCGCGGCTGCCGGTCTCCGGGCCGGAGTACGCGACCAGCCGCATGCCGAAGGCGGTGGAGTAGTAGTGGGCGGCCTGCTTGGCGTTGCCCACGGCGAAGACGACGGCGTCCATTCCCTTGACCGGGAAGGGGTCATTCTGCCGGGCGGCCGCGGCGGGAGTGTGCTGTGTGGTCTGCGTCATGTGCGAAGCGTGAACCCGCCTCGCAAGGTGCGCAATAGATGGCGTTTCTCCTGGGCAATATGCTCAGCAGTACGGCCGTACTGGCGGACTTTCTGTGCAGGGTGACCATCCGGAGGCGGGCCATGGCGATCGATCAGCTGGACGGGCGGATCCTGGTGCTGCTGGCCCGGGAGCCGCGCATCGGGGTGCTGGAGATGTCCCGGAGGCTGGGCGTGGCCCGCGGGACCGTGCAGGCGCGCCTGGACCGGCTCCAGTCGAACGGCGTGATCCAGGGGTTCGGCCCCCAGGTGGACCCCGCGGCCCTCGGTTACCCGGTCACCGCGTTCGCCACCCTTCAGATCCGGCAGGGTCAGGGCCCGGACGTGCGGGCGCACCTGGCGACCGTGCCCGAGGTGCTGGAACTCCACACCACCACCGGCACCGGCGACATGCAGTGCCGGCTGGTGGCGCGCTCCAACGCCGACCTCCAGCGGGTGATCGACCGGGTCGTCGGTTTCGAGGGCATCGTCCGTGCCTCCACGGCGATCGTCATGGAGAACCCCGTACCGCTGCGGATCATCCCCCTGGTGGAACAGGCCGCCGCGGACAGCGAAGGGTGAGGCTCAACAGGCGGGGACCTTCTCCCCCTTCTGCAACGCCACCAGATCGGACACGGCCCCCTTCAGGGTCGTCACCGGCACCAGCCGCAACCCCTTCGGCAACTCCGCCTTCGCATCGGCACACTCGTCCTTGGGCACGAGAAACACCGTCGCCCCGTCCCGCCGCGCGGCCTGCGTCTTCAGCGCGACCCCGCCCACGGCACCGACCGCGCCGTCCGCACCGATGGTCCCGGTGCCGGCGATGTTCTTCCCCCCCGTGAGGTCGCCCCCACTGCCGTTGCCGTCCAGCTTGTCGATGATCCCGAGTGAGAACAGCAACCCCGCGCTCGGCCCGCCCACATCGGCCAGCTTCAGGGTCACCTTGACCTTGCTCGCGCTCAGGTCGAGGTACTTCAGCGCGGCCTGGGTCGCCGCGTCCTGCGACTGCTTCATCTGCTCGGTGTTGTGCTGCTCGATCTCCTGGACGTTGTTCCCGCTCGGGTAGACCGAGTCGCGCGGCATCACGGCGCGGTCCGTCCGGAACCAGTTGCCGAGCACGTCGCCGAGCGAGACCCGCGCGTCCGGCCCGGTCGCCTCGATCGTCGTCATCCGCAGCTGCCCGCTGGTGGTGCGGGTGGGCGCCCCGGAGACGGTGATCACCGGGGTGCCCTTGTTGGCGCCGAGCACGTTCGCCGTCATCCCTGGCTGGGCCACCGAGAACGGCAACGGCGCGAAGACGGCCGTACCGATCAGAGCCACGACGGGAACCGCACAGACGGCGACGGCCTGGAGACGCGTGAGACGTGAGAGCACGGAGTCAATCTAACGTGGCGACCTGTTCAGGCCATCGCCCCGACCCCCCGCACACACCGCACCGCCTCCGCCGCCGTCCGCGCGGCCGCCGTCTCTCAGCGCAAGGCCTCCGCGACCTCCCGGGCCGCGTCCATGACCCGTGCGCCGACCCGTTCCGGCACGGCGTCGGCCAGCATCACGACCCCCACGCTGCCCTCGACGCCGGTGACCCCGATCAGCGGCGCCGCGGCCCCGCTCGCCCCGGCCTCCAGTTCGCCGTGGGTCAGCGTGTATCCGGGGTCGTCCCGCGCCGAGTGCCGGGCGGCCAGGATCGCCTTGCCGGCGGCGCCGCGGTCCAGCGGGTGCCGGAACCCGGCCCGGTAGGCCACGTGGTAGTCGGTCCAGGTCGGCTCGACGACCGCGACGGCGAGCGCCTCGGTCCCGTCGACCAGGGTCAGGTGCGCCGTCGCCCCGATGTCCTCGGCGAGCGACCGCAGCGCCGGCAGGGCTGCTTCCCGCACCAGCGGATGCACCTGCCGGCCAAGACGCAGCACCCCCAGCCCGACCCGGGCTCGCCCGCCCAGGTCGCGCCGTACCAGCGCATGCTGCTCAAGCGTGGCGAGCAACCGGTACACCACGGTCCGGTTCACGCCCAGTTTGTTGGAAAGCTCGGTGACGGTCAGCCCGTGGTCCGTGTCGGCCAGCAGTTTGAGGACCCTGAGGCCCCGGTCGAGCGTCTGAGAGGTCTCCGCGGTCACGACGCCCACTCCTTAAGTGGTGAGGTCGGCAACCTCCGACGCGGCGGATGCGTCGCCGAGTCCCGTCAGCGACGCGCTTCAGAGGCCGCCGATCGGCATGGCGGCCCGGCGGCTCCGGGCCCAGTCGCTTCACGGCTGCGCTCCGCGGCGGCGCTGCCACGGGGCGTGTGCGTAGCGGGACAGTAGCGGTGCGGGTTCGCTGAGCGGAAGCCTCCGTCCAGAATCCGGTCACGCAGCGGTACGGACTACTGCGCTTTGTGTCGGTATGCGTCCGCCCGCCGCGCACCACAGCGGTGCTGGGGTACCCCCGGCCGAAGGGTGGGGGAGGAACTGCGCGACCAGCCACCACTCACCCGCGGCCGGCCGACTACCGCATCCGTGTGGCCCACTCCTGCACCTTGGCGATCCGCTGCCGCAGCTGCCCCGCCGTCGCCTCCGCACTCGGCGGCCCCCCGCAGACACGCCGCAGCTCCGTATGGATCACCCCGTGCGGCTTGCCGCTCTGGTGGACATACGCGCTGACCATCGTGTTCAGCTGCTTGCGCAGCTCCATCATCTCCTTGTGGGAGACCACGGGCCGCCGTTCCGCGGGCAGTTCCAGCAGGTCGGCCTCGGTGTCCGGCTTCTTGCGGCTGTGCGCGATCTGCCGGGCCTGCCGCTTCTGCAACAGCAGCTGCACCTGGTCGGGTTCGAGGAGCCCGGGAATGCCGAGGTAGTCCTGCTCCTCCTCGCTGCCCGGGTGGGCCTGCATGCCGAACTCGGCCCCGTCGTACAGCACCCGGTCGAAGACGGCCTCGGACTCCAGCGCCTCGAAGGCGAACTGCTCCTGTTCGCCGGTGTCCTCGTCCTGCTCCTTGTTCGCCTCCTCCATCTCCTTCTCGGACTCGGCGTACGGGTCCTCCTCGCCGTCCTTCTTCGGCTTGTCGAGGGCGTGGTCGCGCTCGACCTCCATCTCGTTGGCGAAGGTGAGGAGGTCGGGGACGGTCGGCAGGAACACGGACGCGGTCTCGCCGCGCCGCCGGGACCGCACGAAACGGCCGACGGCCTGGGCGAAGAAGAGCGGAGTGGAGATGGTCGTCGCGTAGACGCCCACCGCCAGCCGGGGCACGTCGACGCCCTCGGACACCATCCGCACCGCGACCATCCACCGGTCGTCACTCGCGCTGAAGTCGTCGATCCGCTTGGACGCGCCGGTGTCGTCGGAGAGGACCACGGTCGCCTTCGTCCCCGTGATCTCACGGATCAGCTTCGCGTAGGCGCGGGCCGACTCCTGGTCGGAGGCGATCACGAGGGCCCCGGCGTCCGGGATCCCCTTGCGCACCTCCGTCAGCCGCTGGTCGGCGGCGCGCAGCACGGCCGGCATCCACTCGCCGCGCGGATCGAGCGCCGTACGCCAGGCCTGACTGACCGCGTCCTTGGTCATCGGCTCGCCGAGCCGGGCGGCGATCTCGTCACCGGCCTTCGTCCGCCAGCGCATGTTGCCGCTGTAGGAGAGGAAGATGACGGGCCGCACGACGTGGTCGGCGAGCGCGTTGCCGTACCCGTAGGTGTAGTCGGCGGCGGACCGCCGGATCCCGTCCTGCCCCTCCTCGTACGTCACGAACGGGATGGGGTTGGTGTCCGACCGGAACGGCGTACCCGTCAGGGCCAGTCGCCGGGTGGCCGGCTCGAACGCCTCCAGGCAGGCCTCGCCCCAGGACTTGGAGTCACCGGCGTGGTGGATCTCGTCGAGGATGACGAGCGTCTTGCGCTGCTCGGACCGGTTGCGGTGCAGCATCGGCCGCACGCCGACACCGGCGTACGTCACCGCGACCCCGTCGTACTCACGGCTGAGCGGTCCGGCGCTGTACTCGGGGTCGAGCTTGATCCCTATCCGCGCCGCGGCCTCCGCCCACTGTTTCTTCAGGTGCTCGGTGGGGGCGACGACGGTGACCTGCTGCACGACGTGGTGGTGCAGCAGCCACGAGGCGAGCGTCAGCGCGAACGTCGTCTTCCCGGCGCCGGGCGTGGCCACGGCCAGGAAGTCGCGCGGCTGCTCCTGGACGTACTTCTCCATGGCCGCCTGCTGCCAGGCACGCAGCTTGCTGGCGGTACCCCAGGGCGCCCGGCCCGGGAAGGCCGGCGAAAGGTGATGGGAGTTGGAGGAGGACGGGGAAGCAGACATAGGTGTGGGCCCGGAGGGCCCTCCGTTGAGGGTGGTGGCGGGCGACGGGCGGGCGGTAGTCACGGTCTCCGTAGTAAGGGGGTCGGGCGGCTGCTACGTATGACAACCGGGCCACCCTACCGGCGCCCCGCGGCTGTCAACGCGCGGACAAGGCCGCCTCCCCCTCGGGTGGGACTCACGTCACAGATCACGAAGCCGGGTCGTCACCCAGGCCCCGGCGAGGGCCACCGCCGCCATCGGCAGGAACACCGCGGCGAAGGCCGCCGGGTGGGAACCGGAGCCCGCCGCCCCCGTCATGCTGCCGCCGCCGAGGGCGGCGAAGGCCGCACCGGCCACGGCGAGCAGGACGACATTGGAGAGCGCGTCGGAGATCTGCAGGGCCGCGGAGTTGGCGCCGGCCTCGGCCGGGGCGGACAGCCGGAGCATCAGCACGCTGGCCGAGGCGATCACCAGGCCCATCCCGAAGCAGCCGAAGGCCCAGGCGACGGCCACGGTCCACACCGGCACGCCGGACACGAGCACCGCCGGCGCCGCGGCGACCGCCGCCGCCACCAGCACCATCCCGAGCGTCATCAGCCGCTCCCGGTACGGCTCCATCCGCGGCCGCGCCTGCACCCACGAGCCCGCCGCCCAGGTCACCCCGCCGGCCGCCAGCGAGAACCCGGCGAGGGTGGGCGACAGGCCCCGCTGGGTGACGAGCATCAACGGCACGAAGGACTCGGCGGAGACGAACGCGCCGGCCGCGACCCCGCGCAGCAGGACGACGGAGGGCAGGCCCCGCACCGCGCGGTACGTGCCGCGGGGCAGCAGCGCGAGCACGGCGGGCACCAGCAGCGCACCACCGAGCAGCCCCGGTACCACCGACACCCACCGCAGATCCTGCGCCGCGTACTGCAGCAGCCCCGCACCCAGCGAGATACCGAAGGCGAGCAGGATCCGCCGCCGGTCGAACGCCCCCCGCGCCCCTTCCTCCGCCACCGGCCCACCCGCCCGGCGCCGTATCTGGGGAAGTGCCAGCGCCGCCGGGAAGACCACGAGCACCGGGATCCCGAGGAACACCCACCGCCACCCGAGCCGCTCGGTCACCGCACCCGCGGCCAGCGGCCCGACGATGGACGGCACCACCCAGCCCGCGGCGAACGCGGCCATGATCGCGGGCCGCAACCGCTCCGGGTAGGCCCGCCCCACCACGACGTACAGCGCGACGATGACCAGCCCGCCGCCGAACCCCTGCACGGCCCGCCCGGTGATGAACACCCACATGCTCTGCGCGGTCCCGGCCACCACCAGCCCGGCGGCGAAGCCCCCGATCCCCGCCGTCAGCGCCCCGAGCGGCCCCTTCCGGTCCGACCACTGCCCGGCCAGCACCATCCCGAACAGGCTGGTCGTGAAGTACCCCGAGAAGGCGAACGCGTACAGCGAGACCCCGTCCAGCTCCCGGGCCGCGACCGGCATCGCCGTACCCACCGCGGTCGCCTCGAAGGCGATGAGCAGAACGACGGAGACGATCCCGACGCTCAACGCCCGGTAGGACCGCCCCAGCACTCCCTGCGCGTCGGCTCTGTCGGGGGTCTCGTCCGCGACAACGGCGTCGCTCGGCTCAAGGGCGGTCATGCTCACCACGGTAAGGCCCAATCCCCACTCTGACCCCTGTCGCAAGCCCCACCCCGCCTCCGACCTTGGTCGTACACCCCGGGCCCCCCGTTCATGAACGCCGTATGGCAGTCCCGTTGCAGCCCCACCGATCCCCTTGAGCCCGTCCCTCACACCCTCGTACCTTCGACTCACACACACGGCCGTGTGCCCGAGTGGCTTAGGGACTCGCCTGCAAAGCGGGTTACGCTGGTTCGATTCCAGTCACGGCCTCTTACTGCCTGACCTGGCAGAACGACAGGGCGGCACCTCAGCAGAGGTGCCGCCCTTGCGGTTGTGCGGGTGGCTACGGCCGGCGGGGGCCGGGGGCGGCTTCGGTCCGGCGGGTGCGTGGGTGCAGCCGTGTCAGGAGGCGGAGGGCCTGGGCGGCGGGGGGCGGGTCGGTGAGGTCGCCGGACAGGGCCACTTCGACGCCGCCGCTGAAGCGGGCGGTGTAGTTGTACATGAAGCCGCACAGGCAGGCCAGAACGGTGCCGAGGAGGATCTCCAGCGCGACGACCCCGGTCGCGATGATCAGCGTCTCCCACGGCGTGGGCCACTCGCCGGGGGCCACGAGGTCGAGCAGCACCGACGTGGCGAGGGCGACGCCGAGGACGCACACCCCCAGGCCGGTCAGGAAGAAGAAGCTCATCACCGTGACCGACCACGGGTTGGTCCCGGCTATTCGCATGCGGGTGGGCCGGCGCGGTGGGCCGTGCGGGAAGGCGTGGTCACGGGGTGGCGCGGGCTGCGGCGAACCGCGTTCGGGGGCTGTCGGAGTGGGCGCCGTCGTTGACGTCACCATGCGGGACGAGATCCTCGGCCCCGGCTTGCGGGCCGTGCTGCGGGTCCTGCTGCGCTTGGTTCGGCTCATGTCCGCTCCCTCGCTGGTCCTCACCTGCGACGTTAGGCGGAGGCGTGCGGCCGCGCATGTCCGGCGACGACGGTGAGTGAGCAGGAGCCCGCCGGCCCGGGCGGTGGCGGGCGTTCGGGTTGTCCCCCGTGCGAGCTACCGGCAGGTGTCCACTCAGCGGTGACGATCGCGGGGCGGCCGGTCCGTAGCGTTCGGGCCAGTCGCGGCGCCCGGCCGCGGATCCTGTGAGGGAGAGTCATCATGAGGCTGGTCTGGCAGCTCCTGGCGGTCGCGGTGGTCGCCTTCGCCGGGGGCCAGGGCGTCGCCGCGGTGCAGGGGAACTGGTTCCTCACCCTGGTCCTCGGCCTGCTCACCGCCGTGGTCGCGGTGCTCGTCTACGGGTGGGTGGTACGGCGGACCGAGCACCGGCCGAGTGTCGAGGTGGGGCGGGAGGGGGCCCGGGCGGCGTTCGGGCGGGGGGCGGCCGTAGGTGTCGTGACGTTCGCGTGTGTCATCGGGAACATCGCCTTCCTCGGGGACTACACGGTGCACGGCGTGGGCTCGGTGACGGGTGCGGTGGGGGTGGTCGGGTACATGGCCGCGGCCGCGGTGACAGAGGAACTGCTGTTCCGGGGCGTGCTGTTCAGGATCGTCGAGGAGCGCACCGGGACCTGGATCGCGCTGGTGTCGACGGGGGCGCTGTTCGGGATGATGCATCTGCTCAACAAGGACGCGACGGTGTGGGGTGCCGTGGCCATCGCGATCGAGGCCGGCGGCATGCTCGGCGCCGCGTACGTCGCCACCCGTACCCTCTGGCTGCCGATCGGCCTGCACTTCGGCTGGAACTTCGCCGAGTCCGGCATCTTCGGTACCGAGGTCTCCGGCAGCGGCGGAGCGCAGAAGGGGCTGCTGGACGCGGCCACCTCGGGCTCGGAGCTGGTCACCGGCGGGCGGTTCGGGCCGGAGGCGAGTCTGTACTCGGTGCTGCTCGGGGTGCTGGTGACGGTCGCGTTCCTGTGGTCGGCCGCGCGGCGGGGGCGTGTGGTGCCGCGTCGGCGCCGGGACGTCCCGGCCGGCGCCGTCGCTACACTGCCCCGGTGATCGGTCCTCGGCGGGCGCCCGGGTGGTGGCACCAACTCGACGTCACGGTACGGGATCTGCCGCTCGGGCTGCTGCTCCTGGCCGGGTCGTTCCTGCCGGCGCTGCACGGCAAGGGGACCCAGGTCGGAGACCTGCCGACCCGCCCCTTCGACGCGCTGACGATCGCGGTGCTCGGCCTGGAGTGCCTGCCGCTCGCCGGGCGCCGCCGGTGGCCGGCCCTCTCGCTGGCGCTGGTGTCCGCCGGATTCGCCGTCGACCAGCTGCGCGGCTACCACTCGGTCGCGGGCACCGCGCTGCCGCTCGCCCTGATCAGCGCCGGCGCCCACCTGGAACGGCACCGGCGGGCGGGCGCGCTGGTGGTCTCCGCGGCCTACGTGCCGTTGGCGGTCGCGCTGTACCGGCTGGGGTCGGGTGGCGAGACGGTGAGCGGGTTCGTGACGTTCTACCTGGCGCTGGTCCTCGCCTGGGGCGTCGGGGCGTGGCTGCGCTCCACCCGGGCCGCGGAGGCCGGGCGGCGGCGGCGCGTCGCCGAGGACACCCGAACCGCCGAACGCACCCGGATCGCCCGGGAGTTGCACGACGTGGTGACCCACCATGTGACGGCGATGGTGGTGCAGGCGGAGGCGGCCCGGTACCTGACCGGCGCGCCGGACCGGCTGGACCGGACGCTGACCGCCGTCACCGACACCGGGCGGCTGGCCATCTCCGACCTGCGTCATCTGCTCGACCTGCTCGATCCCGGCCACGGCACGGACACCGGTGGCGGCAGGACACCGCCCGCCGGCCGGCTGCTCACGCTCGTGGAGCAGACGCGCGGGGCCGGGCAGCCGGTGGAGTTCACCGAGGAGGGCACGCCGTCCCCGTCGGCGGGCAGCGCCGACCTGGTGGCCTACCGGGTGGTGCAGGAGGCCCTGACGAACGCCCTCAAGTACGCCCACGGCAGCCGCACTTCGGTGCGGGTGCGGCACGGCCGGAAGGAGATCACCGTGGAGGTCGGGACGGACGGGCCAGGCTCGGCCACTGCGTCCCCCGGCGGGAGCGGGCGGGGCCTGGCCGGTCTGCGGGAACGCGTTGCCGTGCTGGGCGGCGAGTTCAGCGCCGGACCCGCGGACGACGGCCGTTTCGTCGTCCGGGCCCGGATACCCGCGGGGAGCCCGGCATGACGGGCGGGACCGGCGGGACCGGTGTGACCGCCGCCGTCGGCGAGGCGCCGATCCGGGTCCTGGTCTGCGACGACCAGGTGCTGATCCGCACCGGGCTTGCGACGATCATCAACGCCCAGCCCGACCTGGAGGTGGCGGGCGAGTGCGGGGACGGACAGGCCGCGGTCGGCCTCGCCGCCCGGCTGCGCCCGGACGTCGTGGTGATGGACGTCCGGATGCCGGTCCTCGACGGCATCGAGGCCACCCGGCTGCTCGCCGGTGCCGGGGTGCCGCATCCGGTGAAGGTGCTCGTGGTGACGACGTTCAACCTGGACGAGTACGTGTACGAGGCCCTGCGCGCCGGAGCCAGCGGCTTCCTGCTCAAGGACGCGCCGCCGGACCGGCTGCTGCACGGCATCCGGACCGTGGCCACGGGCGCGGCCCTGCTGGACCCCGAGGTGACCCGGCAGCTCGTGGGCCGCTACGCCGCCCGGATCCGCCCGGCCGACGGCGGCACCCCGCACGGCGTCCCGCTGACCCCCCGCGAGCTGGAGGTGCTGCGGCTGATCGCGGACGGCCTCTCCAACAGCGAGATCGCCGCGGCGCTGGTGATCAGCCCGGAGACCGTCAAGACCTTCGTGTCCCGCATCCTGACCAAGCTGGATCTGCGCGACCGCGTCCAGGCCGTCGTCTACGCCTACCGGCAGGGCCTGGTGACCTGACCCCGTGCCGTCCCGCTACAGCACCCCACCCGCCTCGTCCTGGAACAGCTCCGTCCAGTAGTGCCAGTCGGCGTCCGTCGTGGCCGGGGTGGGGTCGATGGTCGCGAGGGTGTGGAGCATGGTCGCGGCGAGCTGGTCGTAGGCCTCGGTGGTGAGTTCGTGGTTCAGGTGCTCGTCGATGGTGCGCTCGTGGTGCAGGAGCCAGAGGGTGTAGGCGAGCGTGGAGATGTCCGTGTTGAGGGGGTAGAGGGTCGCCTCGGGCTCGGAGAAGTTGAGGATCGCTCCGGTGGAGCCGTCCACGACGAGGCTGTTGTCCTCGACCAGGTAGCCGAGGCGTATGAGCCGGTCGGCGTGGGCCGGGAGGTCGTCCAGGGGGAAGCCGCCGGTGTGGATGTCCGCGAAGTACTCCCAGAGGGTGGGGAGCGGGGCGTCCGGGTCGAGGTGGAAGACGACCGCGTCCTCCGGGAGGCCGGTCTCGCGCAGGAAGCGGCGGGTCGGCTCGTGGGTGAGCGTGGGCGGGAAGTCGACCTCCTCGAAGCGGGCCACCCGGCCCTGCCCGAACTCCTGGTCCAGGAGCCGGGTCGGCAGGTCGACGGCGAGCCCGGAGTCCGTGCCGGGGCCGGCGATCAGGCTGAGCGGGCGGATCAGGGCCGTCGCCTTCCAGTACGGCGGGACGCGGCCGGCCGTGCCCTCCTCGAAGAGCTCAAGGAGCCTGCGGGAGGCCTCGGTCGCCGCCTTCGTGCCGTGCGTCCCGGCGAGGGAGGCGAAGCGGCCGCGCAGGCCCGTCAGTTCCTCGGTGACCGCGGCGAAGCGCAGCAGGGTCTCCAGCGAGGGGGCGAGCGGGCGCGGGTCGGTGGGGTCGATGAGGTAGGCCGTGCTGATCTCGCCGGTGCCGCCGTCGAGGAGGATCGACTCGGTGTCCAGGCCGGCCGGGGCCAGCAGCTCCCCGATCACCAGGCGGTCCCGGAGCTCCTCCGCGAGCCGGGCCGGGCCGTCCGTGGCGTCCGCCAGGGTGCGCAGGCCGACCGTGCGCAGCGGCTCGAAGGTCAGCAGGCCGCCGCTCTCGGGCAGTCCGGGGCCGGTGAGCCAGCTGCGGGTGGGTTCGTGCGTGACGTACCGGTCCAGTTCGGCCTCGGTCAGCGTGATCGCCGTCGCACCGCTGCCGGTCGTGCTGATCGTGCTCATCGCTGCCCCCGCGATCAAAGAGTTCAAGACGTGCAAGTCGTTCCGAGTGGTGCGCCGTGCGTAGATGCCGGAAGTCAGCAGGGCATGACGGGCCGTCCGGGCTTCCCCTCCGGAACGGCCGTCCCCACTGCCAGAACACTACGCCGCGGCACTGACAACGCCCCCAGAAGAGACGCCGGACGCCCCTCGACCGTTCCGCCCCGGTGGGAATCGTCTCCACCGTCTGTGCCACGGCGAGCTCCGGCATGTCCAGCCACGGTCCCAACGGCCCAAAGCCCGGCCGGAGTTCCGCGTCCGGTCCGCGATCGACCACGCGGCCCCGTACCCGGTCCTGGACCGCCCGGCCTCCCGTTCCGCCGCGGCGGTCGCCGCGGCACCGGAAGGGTCACTGCCCCGTGACCACCGCTGCCTGTGGGCGGATCGGGAGGCGGTTGACGGGGCGGCCGGTCGCGGCGCGGACGGCGGAGGCGATGGCGGCCGGGGAGGTCACCACGGGTACCGCGCTGACCGACTTGGCGCCGAAGGGGGCGACCACGTCGCGTTCCTCGACGAGCTTGACGATCCGGATGTCGGGTGCGTCGAGGGCGGTCGGCAGGGCGTAGCCGGTGAGGTCGGGGTGGCGGATCAGGCCGCGCGGGGTGCGCAGGTTCTCCGTCAGGGCGATGCCGACGCCCTGCGTGACGCCGGCCTCGATCCGGGCGTTGAGCTGGGCCGGGTTGAGGATCCGGCCGACGTCCTGGGCGACGGCCAGCTCCACGACCCGCACCGAGCCGAGTTCGATGTCGACGTCGACGACCGCGCGGATCGCGCAGAAGGCGAGGCCGACGAAGGCGTCGCCCTGGCCGTCGCCGTTCAGCGGCTCGGTGGGGTGCGGGCGGCACTGCGCGGTGGCCCACAGCTCCTTGCCGTCCAGCGCCTCGGTGACGGTGGTCGACAGGACGCCGTCGTACGAGGTGATCTTGCCGTCGGTGATCTGGAGCAGTTCGGTGGACATGCCGAACTTGTGGGCGAGGGGCTGGAGGAGCTGGGTGCGGACCATCTTGGCCGCGCGTTCCACGGCGCCGCCGGAGACCCAGGTGTGGCGGCCGCGGCAGCCGGGGCCGGCCGGTGGCTGGTCGGTGTCGACGGGGGCCACGTGGACCTCGTCGACACCGAGGGTCTCCTGGACGATCTGGCGGGCCAGCGTGGTGAAGCCCTGGCCGGTCTCCACGGCCGCGCAGAGCACGGTCGCGATGCCGTCGTGGACCTTGACCGTGGCCGTCGAGACCTCGTCGGCGCCCTCCGCGCCGAGCATGTGCACCATGCCGAGGCCGTAGCCGACGCCCCGGCGCACGGCGCCCGGTTCGCCCGCGCCCTCGGGGCCGCCGGGCAGCAGCCACTCGTCCTCAGGGCTGTCCTTGGGAAGCTGCGGGAGCGGGAAGTCCCGTACCGCCTGGAGGAGTTCGGCGACCGGGGCGGGGCAGGTCACGGTCTGGCCGATGGGCAGGAGGTCGCCGGTGGCGAGCGCGTTGCGCAGGCGGATCTCGGCCGGGTCGAGGCCGAGCTTCTTCGCCAGCTTGTCCATCTGCGCCTCGTAGGCGGCGCAGACCTGCATGGCACCCTCGCCGCGGACGTGTCCTGAGGGCGGGTTGTTGGTGCGGACGGCCCAGCCCTCGATGAAGGCGTTGGGGACGACGTACGGGCCGCAGGCGAAGGAGACGGCGGCCGCCAGGGACTCGGCGGAGGTGTCGGCGTAGGCGCCCGCGTCCAGCAGGATCTGCGCCTCGACCTTGACCAGCTTGCCCTCGGCGTCGGCGTGGTGCCGGTAGCGGAGCAGGGTGGGGTGGCGGTGCGCGTGGCCGAGGAACGACTCCTCGCGGGTCGCCGTGAGCTTGACCGGGCAGCCGGTCTTCAGGGCGAGCAGGCCGAGCGGCAGCTGGAAGCCCTGGTCCTCGCGGTCGGCGGTGGCGCCCGGCACGCCGGTGACGACGATCTTCACCTGTTCGAGCGACAGGCCGTAGCAGGCGGCGGCCGTGTTGCGGTCGGTGTGCGGGTCGGTGGAGGCCAGGTAGAGCTCGACGCCACCGTCAGGGCGGGGCACGGCGAGTCCGGCCTCGGCACCGATGGGGGCGGGGTCGGCGCGGCCGATGCGGTACTGGCCCTCGACCACGATCTCGCCGGTCGCGTCCGGGTCGCCGTGCTGGAGCGGGATGTGCCGGATCAGGTTGCCGTCGGGGTGCAGCGGCTCGGCCTCGAACGCCTGCTCGGGGTCGATGACCGGGTCGAGCACCTCGTACTCGACGATGACGGCGGCGGCGGCCATGCGGGCGGTGTCCGGGTGGTCGGCGGCGACGGCCGCGATGGGCTCGCCGTGGTGCCGTACGACCTCGGAGGCGAAGACCGGGCGGTCCGGGGTGCCCCGGCCGTGGCGCGGGGTGCCGGGCACGTCCTCGTGGGTGACGACGGCCCGTACGCCGGGCATCTCGCGCGCGTGGCTGGTGTCGATCGACACGATGCGCGCGTGCGGGTGCGGGGAGCGCAGCACGGCCGCCCACAGCAGGCCTTCGGCCCACAGGTCGGCCGCGTACGGGAAGGTGCCCTCGGTCTTCGCGCCGGCGTCGGCGGCCGGCAGCGACACGCCGAGGCCGTGCGGCAGCGGCTCGGCGGCGGGGACGGGGGTCTCCGCGGCGGTGGTCGTGGCGACGGTCTCGTTCGTCACGCCTGGCCTCCGTCCGGGCCGTAGGGCTGGTCGTCGTAGCTCTGGTTCTGGCTCTGCTCGTCGAACGACTGGTTGCCGCCGAAGGTCTGGTTCCCGCCGAACGACTGGTCGCCGCCGAACGACTGGTTGCCGCCGAAGGTCTGGTTCCCGCCGAACGACTGGTTGCCGCCGAACGACTGGTTGCCGCCGTACGACTGGTCGTACGCCTGCTCGTGCGGGATCTGGATTCCGGCCCCGAAGGTGCGCGGGGACTCGAACGCCGAGGCGTTGACGCCGCCGGCACCCGGTCCCGCCTGATGCGGAATACGGGCCTCGTCGCCGTCCGTCTCAGCGTCGGCGGCGGCATGTGCCTCGCGTTCGGCGACGACCTCGTCGACGGCGTCCAGGACGCCCCGGTAGCCGGAGCAGCGGCAGAGGTTGCCGCACAGGGCCTGGCGGGTCTCCAACTCGGTGGGCGCCGGGTTGCCCTCCAGCAGGTCGTGGACGGTCATCGCCATGCCGGGGACGCAGAAGCCGCACTGGACGGCTCCGCAGCGGGCCAGGGCGCGCTGCACGTCCGAGGGGCGGCCGTCCTGGGCCAGGCCCTCGACCGTGCGGACCTCGCTGCCGGCGGCGGTCACCGCGGGGACCAGGCAGGAGGCGACCAGGCGGCCGTCGACCTGGACGTTGCAGGCGCCGCACTCGCCCTGCGAGCAGCCGTCCTTGGCGCCGGCGAGGCCGAGGCGTTCGCGGAGGACGTACAGGAGGGACTCGCCGATCCAGGCGTCGGTGACGGGGCGGTCGGCGCCGTTGACGCGCAGGACGTAGGAGGCGAGGGGGTGGTCGTCGACCGCCTCGGCCTCGCCGTCGGCGTGCTGGGTCCCCGCCGCACCGCTCGCCTCGTCGGGCGCGGGTGGCCCCTGCGGGGCGGACTCGCCGTCGGCGGCCCGCGGGTCGTGGGCGGGGTGCGAGCCGGTCGCGGCGTGGGGCGCGTCGGCCTCGGCGGCGTCGGCCGGGCCACCGAACGCGGCCGGTTCGCCGGCGCCGGGTGCCGCACCGACGGCGCGCAGTTCGCCGGTGCCGGACGGCCGGCCGACCGTGTACGGTTCGCCGATCTCCCCCGATTCGCCCCGTTCGCCCCCTTCGCCCCCGTCCGGCGCGTCGGCCACAGGCGGCGCGCCGACGGCCTGGGAGGTGAGTCGAGTGGCCGGCGTGTCGCCATGGCCCGCGGGGGGCCCAGCGGGCGATCCAGGGGCCTCCGCGGGGTGTTCCCAGGCCGGGGTCTGCGTCACCCAAGGCGCGGAGGCACCGCCCGGCAGGGTCGTCGGCGGCGTGCCGCCCCACTGCTCCATGAGCGCGGATGTGGTGAACTCGCCCGATTCGTCCGGAGAGTCGCCGCTCGCGACCGGGATCGACCACTGGCCGGTCACGTCGTGGCCGGGCGCCGGCGGCGGCTCCTCGTACGTCCACTGCTGCGTCGAGGCCGGGTTGTACGTGAACCGGTCGCCGACGGGCTGCTCCTGCGGGACCGCGTTCGGGTCGGGCCACCGGGCACCGTCGGCCGGCGCGCCCCAGGTGTCGGTGCCGGGGGCGGCCGCTATCTGCGGCGGCACATAGCCGTGTCCGGGCGCGGCCAGCGGACTGTCGGCGGACAGCAGGGCCTCGATGCCGCCCTCGGGAAGCTTCACGAACGCGGTCGCGCCGTCGTCGTAGTCGCCCTGGGGCAGCGGGTCCCAGCGGCGGCCGCCACCGCTCGCGGGCGCGCCCTCTCCGTGCTGGTCGTCGGTCATGACAGCGCCCTCCCCAGTGCTCGTCGGGCCAGCGCGGCGACGGTGCGCCGCAGGTGCAGTACGGCGGGCGGAAGCGCCGGCACCGTGCCGTCGGGCTCGGGGGCCGGGTCCGGGATGCAGGCGGCCGCGACGTACTCGCCGAAGGCGGTCAGCGCCTCCGGGACGAGCGCGCGGTCGTTGTCCCAGTCGATCAGCCGGGCCACCCACTGTTCGGCGTCCAGGGGCCTGAGCGGCATCGGCGCTATGGCGCCGACGGCGCATCTGACCCCGCGCCGCGCGGGGTCGAGGACGAGCGCCACGGAGGCCACCGAGCGGCCCGGTCCGGTGCGGCCGGTCGCCTTCAGGAAGACCTGCGGGGCGTGCAGCAGCGGCACCCGCACGAAGCCGATCAGCTCGCCCGCGCGGAGCATCTCCACGCCGGCCAGCAGGTGCGACACCGGGATCTCCCGGCGGGATCCGCCCGGCCCCGCGATGATCAGCGTCGCCTCCAGGGCGGCGAGCACCGGCAGCGCGTCCCCGGTGGGCGCGGCCGTGGCGATGTTGCCGCCCAGGGTGCCTGCGTTGCGGATGTGCGGCGGACCGGCGGCCCGCGCGGCGGCGGCGAGCGCCGGGATCAGGGCCGCGAAGTCGGGGCGGCCCATGCGCGCGTGCGTGAGCCCGGCACCGAGCAGGGCGTTGCCGTCCTGGTACTGCCAGCCGCGGATCTCGCTGATCCGGCCGAGGCCGACCAGGGCTGCGGGCCTGAGCTGTCCGGAGTTGACGGCGGCCATCAGGTCGGTGCCGCCCGCGACGGGGACGGCGGCGGGCATGTCGGTGAGGGCCGCCACGGCCTCGTTCAGCGTCGTGGGCAGCGTGACGGACTGCCCCGCCTGCGGTGCGTGCGTGGTCAAAACCGGCTGCCCCTTCCCGCTGCCCCACCTGGTCCCACCTGTGTGGCCGTACGGTACGTGCTCACAGGGCGGACGTGGCAACTCTGGCACATCTTCGCAAGCCTCGAACGCACGGGTCCGCTAGGAGGCATTCGCCCACTTCATCGGCTACTTGGTCCGTTTTCGTCCCCCATCGCCGGTGCGCACCGATTGACACTCTTCGGTGATCCTTGGGGTCTTTTTCCATTACGCGTTCGGGACGAGAGCGCCCCTTACGGGGCGCCGGGGGTACCCCCGGGCGAAGGCCGGGGGAGGAACTGCGCGACCAGACACGACGGCGCCGCGGACGGGAGACCGCACCCCCGCGGCCCCTCCAACCGCACCCCCGCGGCCCCTCCAGCGGAGCGCTCAGCGGGCCGGGGGCGGCCCGTCGAGGGGGCGGCCGGGGACACCGGGGCGCTGCTGCCACGGCAGGGGGCCGGCCGGCGGGCGGTAGGCGACCCCCAGGGCGTCGAGCCGCCGGTAGTGCGCGGCCATGCGTCGCTCGAAGCCGGTGAAGTCCCTTTCCCCGGGGGCCGGGAGCGCGCTCCAGGCGACCTCGGCGAAGGCGGCGAGCCGGGGGAAGGCCTGGTAGTCCACGCGCGCGTGGTCCTCCATCACCTCGGTCCAGACGTTGGCCTGGGTGCCGAGAATCCGCCGTGCCTGGGATTCGTCGAGCTCCGCCGGAACGGGCTCGAACCGGTACACGTCCTCCAGGGTGCGGACGTATCCGATCGGCACCGGCTCGTCCGCGCCGCCGGCCTGCCGGTGGTCCAGGTACACGTACTGCTCGGGGCACATGACGACGTCGTGGCCGGCCCGCGCGGCCGCGATCCCGCCGCCGTAGCCGCGCCACGACGAGACGGCAGCGCCCTCGGCGATCCCGCCCTCCAGGATCTCGTCCCAGCCGATGAGGCGGCGCCCGCGCGCGGAAAGCCACTTCGCGAAGTGGCCGATGAACCACGACTGCAACGCGTCCTCGTCGGCGAGCCCGAGTTCCTTGATGCGGGCCTGTGCGGCGGGCGAGGCCCGCCACTGGTCCTTCGGGCATTCGTCGCCGCCGACGTGAATGAACTCCGAGGGGAACAGCTCCAGCACTTCCTCGAACACCCCCTCGTAGAAGTGCAGGGTGTTGTCAGTGGGGGCGAGTACGTTCGGAGAGATCCCCCAGGAGTCCCAGACGGAGAGGGCGGTGGTGTCGATGACGTCGGTGTTGCCGAGTTCCGGATACGCGGCGACGGCGGCCTGCGAGTGTCCCGGTACGTCGATTTCGGGGACGACCGTGATATGCCGCTCGGCCGCGTAGGCGACGATCTCCCGGATGTCGTCCTGGGTGTAGTAACCGCCGTGCGGCTTCTCCTCCCACAGGGGTGACGCCCGATGACCGAATTTCGTCCGGGTGCGCCAGGAGCCGACCTCGGTGAGCCGGGGGTACCGCTCGATCCGCAGGCGCCAGCCCTGGTCGTCCGTCAGGTGGAAGTGGAAGACGTTGAGTTTGTGCGCCGCCATGAGATCGAGGTAGCGCAGCACGCCTTCCTTGGGCGTGAAGTGCCGGGCCACGTCGAGCATGAGGCCGCGCCAGGAGAATCGGGGGGAGTCCTCGATCACCTGGTGCGGGATGCCGTACCGGATCCCGGGGCGTACGGGAGCCCGGCGGAAGGCCTCGGGGCCGAGCAGTTGGCGCAGGGTCTGGGCACCCCAGAAAACGCCCGCGGGACCGCCACCGCGGATTTCCACCCCCCAGTCGGCGATCACGCTCAGGCGGTAAGCCTCGGGCTCCAGTGAGTCGTCCAGGTGCAGTCGTACGGCGTTGCGGGCGTCCTCGGGGCCAGGTCGCAGCGGCACCCCGGCGGCGCCGACCGTGGCGCGCAGCCAGCGCTCCGTTCCCTCGGTGCCGGGAGCGGCCCACAGCGTGGTGTCCTCGTCGATCAGGACACCGCATCGCATCGGCCCCTCGACACTGCGCGGCGCCGGAATCAGATCCGTCTCTGAAGTCATGTCAGTCCTTAACCGCTCCGCCCGGTACGGAGACCAGGCGTCGCTGCACGAGTACGAAGAACACCCAGGCCGAGATGGAGGAAAACAGGATCGTGGCCACCAGGCCGAACAGGACGAGCGGGAAAAGGATCTCCTTTCACGAATCCCCGCATCTGGAAGAAGAGGGGGATGGCCAGGGCCGCCACGGACACCGTCCGGGCCACAAGAAGCGTGATCAACAGGGTGGTGCGGAAGCGGAACCGGAATCGGGTCACGGCGGTGGCCGCGAGAAAGGCGGTCAGCGCCGGGACGATGACCACACGGCCCGCGACGACCAAACCGCTGACGAACCAGCGGCCGAATTCCTGCTGCCCGAAGACCCGCCGGAAGAAGTCCAGAGAGGGCGAGAGGGTCCACGGCCGGAGCCGGTCCGACTCGATCTCCCCGGCCGCCGGGCGAACCCGCACACAGGATTCACGACGGTCACAGCTCCTCCCCCTGCCGGCGCAGCAGCCGGTGAGGAGTGCAGGGGTCTCAAGCGTTGCATTATGTGCAACGATGGTTTCGCTCTGCACAACACGAGAGAGTACGGACAAGACGAGCAGGCCGACAAGAGGTCTCGACCATTCCGCGGGCCGGGACGCACCCCGCGCAACGCACGAGCACGACAAAAGCCCCGAAGCACACCAAAGTGCCTCGGGGCCTCAGAGAGCCGAGCTGTCAGACCTGGGGGTTACTTGTCCTTGCCCTCGCCGTCGCCGCCGCTGCCCATGGATTCGTAGATCTCCTTGCACATGGGGCACACGGGGTACTTCTTCGGGTCGCGGCCGGGCACCCACACCTTGCCGCACAGCGCCACGACGGGGGTGCCGTCGAGGGCGCTCGCCATGATCTTGTCCTTCTGGACGTAGTGGGCGAAGCGCTCGTGGTCGCCGTCGCCGTGGGACACCTGCGGCGTCGGCTCTACGAGGGTCCCCGTACCAGTCCCGCGCTCGGGCTCAAGAGTGCTCATAAGGGCCAAGGGTAATCAACCGCCGAGAACTATGGATCCCAGGCTTGCGCAACGGGCACCGCCGGCCGCGGCGCTCCGTTCGCGTCCGGTCCCGCCTCACGTACGCGAGGACGGGACGGGGGCCGTTGACCGGGCCCCGCGGCGCCACAACTCCCACGCGCGAGCGCGGATGTCGCGGGAGCCGTTCTGTCGGTGCGCTCGCATTCGGCGCATGTGCAGGAGCTACGTGGTGGCACGTGAAGCGTCGCTGGGTGGCCATGAGGACCGCCGCTCTCGAACGGCCTGACCGACGCCCGAAAGAGCGATCCATCAGTTGAGCGAGGGGTCGTCCGGGTAGGTGGCCACCATCGCGAGCTCGTTGCGCTGGCGGCGCAGGACCTCGCGCCAGAGTCTTTCCGGGGACGGGGAGGAGACGTCGCCGGGTTCGGACTCGACGACGTACCAGGCACCCTCGACCAGTTCGTCCTCCAGCTGGCCGGGGCCCCAGCCGGCGTAACCGGCGAAGATCCGCAGGGAGCCGAGGGCCGAGGCGAGCAGCTCCGGCGGGGCCTCCAGGTCGACCAGGCCGATCGCGCCGTGCACCCGGCGCCAGCCGAGCGGGGCCCGGTCGCCGTTGGCCCCGCCGGGGATGACCGCGACGCCGAGCGCGGAGTCCAGGGAGACCGGGCCGCCCTGGAAGACGACCCCCGGCTCGCCCGCGAGCGAGGCCCAGCCCTCCAGGATGTCGCCGACGTCCACCGGGGTGGGGCGGTTGAGGACGACACCGAGGGAGCCCTCCTCGTCGTGGTCGAGAAGGAGCACCACCGCACGGTCGAAGTTCGGGTCCGCCAGGGCGGGCGTGGCCACGAGCAGCCGCCCTGTGAGCGAGGACACCTCGGTCATGCCTGACATGATCCCGCATCTTCCCCTCGCATGGGGAGCCAATCCGGGTCCACGGGTGAATGCAGCTCAGGGCGGAAGGGAGCGTCCCCGGCGCACGGTCACCAGCGGTGACCCCATGCGTCCGGTTAGGCACCGTTCGTGTTGTGACACAGCTATGACGTAGCTGGGTGGTCCGTGGGCTTACGGGAGGGGGCCGATGGGCGATTACTCTGTCTTTCCAGCCCTGCCCAACTCCATGGAACGCGAGATTCATGACCGTCAACGACGATGTCCTGCTTGTCCACGGCGGCACCCCGCTGGAGGGCGAGATCCGTGTCCGCGGTGCGAAGAACCTCGTACCGAAGGCCATGGTCGCCGCCCTGCTGGGCAGTGCACCCAGTCGGCTGCGCAACGTTCCGGACATCCGTGACGTGCGGGTCGTACGCGGCCTGCTGCAGTTGCACGGGGTGACGGTACGTCCGGGCGAGGAGCCCGGTGAGCTGGTGCTCGATCCGACGTACGTGGAGAGCGCGAACGTCGCTGACATCGATGCCCACGCCGGGTCCAGCCGCATCCCGATCCTGTTCTGCGGCCCGCTGCTGCACCGCCTCGGCCACGCGTTCATCCCGGGCCTCGGCGGCTGCGACATCGGCGGCCGGCCGATCGACTTCCACTTCGACGTGCTGCGGCAGTTCGGCGCGACCATCGAGAAGCGCGCGGACGGCCAGTACCTGGAGGCGCCGAAGGGGCTGCGCGGCACGAAGATCCAGCTGCCGTACCCGTCCGTCGGCGCGACCGAGCAGGTGCTGCTGACGGCCGTACTCGCCGAGGGCGTCACGGAGTTGTCGAACGCGGCCATCGAGCCGGAGATCGAGGACCTCATCTGCGTGCTGCAGAAGATGGGCGCGATCATCGCCATCGACACCGACCGCACGATCCGCATCACCGGCGTGGACAAGCTCGGCGGGTACACCCACCGGGCCCTGTCGGACCGTCTGGAGGCCGCGTCCTGGGCGTCGGCGGCGCTGGCGACCGAGGGCAACATCTACGTCCGGGGCGCCCAGCAGCGCTCGATGATGACGTTCCTGAACACCTACCGGAAGGTGGGCGGTGCCTTCGAGATCGACGACGAGGGCATCCGCTTCTGGCACCCCGGCGGCCAGCTGAAGTCCATCGCGCTGGAGACGGACGTGCACCCCGGCTTCCAGACCGACTGGCAGCAGCCGCTCGTGGTCGCCCTGACCCAGGCCACCGGCCTCTCCATCGTCCACGAGACGGTCTACGAGTCCCGCCTCGGCTTCACCTCCGCGCTGAACCAGATGGGCGCTCACATCCAGCTCTACCGCGAGTGCCTGGGCGGCTCGGCGTGCCGCTTCGGCCAGCGCAACTTCCTGCACTCCGCGGTCGTCTCAGGCCCGACCAAGCTGCAGGGCGCCGACCTGGTCATCCCCGACCTCCGCGGCGGCTTCTCGTACCTGATCGCCGCCCTCGCGGCCCAGGGCACCTCCCGCGTCCACGGCATCGACCTCATCAACCGCGGCTACGAGAACTTCATGGAGAAGCTCGTAGAACTCGGCGCCAAGGTGGAACTGCCGGGCAAGGCACTCGGCTGACGCCTGCGAGGGCGGTACGACGATGGGGCGGCCCCTGGTGGAGGGGCCGCCCCATCGTCATGTTCAGCCGCGTCGGCGGACGCGCCCCGAAGGGGCGTGGGGAACTGCGCGACCAGCCACAGCGGGCCCGCAGTCACCCACGGCGCTCAAGCGGAGCGCCTCGGCTCACTTGCCCTTGGCGGATTCCTTGAGCTTCGAGCCCGCGGAGACCTTCACGCTGTAACCGGCGGGGATGTTGATCGGCTCGCCGGTCTGCGGGTTACGCGCGGTGCGAGCGGCACGGTGGGTGCGCTCGAAGGTCAGGAAGCCGGGGATGGTGACCTTCTCGTCGCCCTTGGAGACGATGTCGCCGACGACGTCGGCAAACGCGGCCAGCACGGCGTCGGCGTCCTTGCGAGTCACCTCGGCACGGTCGGCCAGCGCGGCCACCAGCTCACTGCGGTTCATGTTGTTACTCCCGTGTTCTTCTTGCCATTGAGGCGTGCCACGCGGCGGAGCCGCATGTTGGGCCGGGACGCATCCTGCCCCCACCTGCGGCGGGAACGCCAATCCGGTGCCGCCCATACCCTACGGGTGGGCCGAAGGGGGGGTTTCACGACGCGCCGATCGGATGGCGTGGCAAGTTTCACAAACGTTTGCCTGGGGGCTGCTGCCCCCAGACCCCTGCATCATGCACCGGCGTCGCGTTTCGGCTGCCGGCCGGTGGGGGCTGGTCGCGCAGTTCCCCGCGCCCTACGGGGCGCTACGCGCCCTTCGCCGCTTCCCGTACCGCTCCCGCCACCGCTCCCGCGACCTTCTCGTTGAAGACGCTCGGGATGATGTAGTTCGGGTTCAGCTCGTCCTCCGTGACCACGTCGGCGAGGGCCTTCGCGGCCGCGAGCATCATGTCCGTGTTCACCGTACGGGACTGGGCGTCCAGGAGCCCTCGGAAAACACCCGGGAAGACCAGCACGTTGTTGATCTGGTTCGGGAAGTCGGAGCGGCCGGTGGCCACCACGGCGGCCGTCTGACGGGCGATCGCCGGGTCGACCTCGGGGTCCGGGTTCGCGAGTGCGAACACGATCGCGCCGTCGGCCATGGCGGCCACGTCGTCGCCGTCGAGGACGTTCGGGGCGGAGACGCCGATGAAGACGTCGGCGCCGCGCACGGCCTCCTTGAGGGTTCCGGTGAGGTTCTCGGGGTTGGTGTTGTCGGCGATCCAGCGCAGCGGAGAGTCGGCGGGGGCGCCCACCAGGTCCTCGCGGGCGGTGTGCACGACCCCGCGGATGTCGGCGACGACGGCGTTCTTCACGCCGGCCGCGAGCAGCAGCTTGAGGATGGCCGTACCGGCCGCGCCGGCGCCGGACATGACGACCCTGATGTTCTCAATTGCCTTGCCGGTGCAGCGAAGTGCGTTCGTGAGGGCGGCGAGGACGACGATCGCGGTGCCGTGCTGGTCGTCGTGGAAGACGGGGATGTCCAGGGCCTCGCGGAGACGGGCCTCGATCTCGAAGCAGCGGGGGGCCGAGATGTCCTCCAGGTTGATGCCGGCGAACCCGGGGGCGATCGCCTTGACGATCTCGACGATCGCGTCGGTGTCCTGGGTGTCGAGGCACAGCGGCCAGGCGTCGATGCCGGCGAACCGCTTGAAGAGGGCCGCCTTGCCCTCCATGACCGGCAGGGCGGCCTTCGGGCCGATGTTGCCCAGGCCCAGGACCGCCGAGCCGTCCGTCACGACCGCAACGGAGTTGCGCTTGATGGTGAGGCGGCGCGCGTCCTCGGGGTTCTCCGCGATCGCCATGCACACGCGGGCCACGCCCGGGGTGTAGATCATGGAGAGGTCGTCACGGTTGCGGATGGGGTGCTTGGACTGCATCTCGATCTTGCCGCCGAGGTGCATGAGGAACGTACGGTCCGAGACCTTGCCGAGGGTGACGCCCTCGATGCCGCGCAGCTGCTGCACGATCTGGTCGGCGTGCGCGGTCGAGCTGGCGGCGATGGTGACGTCGATGCGGAGCTTCTCGTGGCCGGACGCCGTGACGTCGAGGCCGGTCACCGAGCCTCCGGAGGACTCCACGGCGGTGGTGAGCTGCGAGACGGCGGTTCCGCTCGCGGGCACCTCCAGCCGGATGGTCATCGAGTAGGAGACGCTGGGCGCCGTTGCCATGGCCGACTTCCTTCGTTGTGTCACCGTGTCGCTGGTTTTGCCGTCCGATCGTCGCACCTACCGCCGGGTAGGCGTTAGCCGGGCCTGATTGCGTACGTATTGTTCGCGCAAAAAAGAGGCCCACGTCACAGGGGACGTGGGCCTCTTCCTACGTTCATGACACCGACCCGCCATGCTCGCCTCGCGGCAAGTGGTCGCTCGTAGCGACGAAGGTTGGGCCCGGGGGCTTGGATCGGGCCGGTGTCACGACAAGGCTAACAAACAGATCCCGCGCGGCCATTCCCGTCCGCGGACTTCACAGGAAAACCCCGGCGGAACCAGCCGAACGGGCCTGCCACGGACCGTGGCAACCGGCCCCGCCGTCAGTCCCTGAGCAGGTCCGGCACCCCCGCCGCGTCCGGCACGTCCCGCTCCCCGGAGACCACCGTCAGCTGCTGCGTCGCCCGGGTGAGGGCCACGTAGAGCACGCGCAGCCCGGCCGGGGACTCGTCGGCGATCTCCGCGGGCGAGACGACGACCGTGGCGTCGTACTCCAGGCCCTTGGCCTCCAGGCTGCCGAGGGCCACCACCCGGTCGCCGAGCCCGGCCAGCCAGCGGGCGGCCTCGGCGCGCCGGTCCATGGCGACGACCACGCCGACCGTGCCGTCGACCAGGTCGAGCAGCCGCTCGGCCTCGGCCCGCACGGTCTTCTCGAGCGAGTCGCGAGCGACGCTGAAGCGGGGCTCGACGCCGGTGGAGCGGACCGCCGAGGGGGCCTTGGAGCCGGGCATGGCGAGGGCCAGGACCTTGGCCGCGAGTTCGGCGATCTCGGACGGGTTGCGGTAGTTCACCGTGAGCTCGAAGCGGCGGCGCGGGCGGGTGCCCAGGGCCTCGTCACGGGCCTCGGCCGCCTCGTCGGGGTCGGACCAGGAGGACTGGGCCGGGTCGCCGACGACCGTCCAGGTGGCGTGCCGGCCCCGGCGGCCGACCATCCGCCACTGCATCGGGGTGAGGTCCTGCGCCTCGTCGACGATGACGTGGGCGTACTCGACCCGTTCCTGGGCGAGCCGCTCGGCGCGCTCGCGCTGCGACTCCTCGCGCACCGGCATCAGCTCCTCCAGGCCGGTGAGCTGGTCCAGCGGGTCCAGGTCGCGCTTCTTCCGGGGGCGGGCCGGGGTGCCGAGGATGGCCTGGAGCTCGTCGAGCATGGCGATGTCGTGGACGGTGCGGCCGTCCCGCTTCAGGGAGCGGGCCACCCGGCGGACCTCGCCGGGGTTGAGGATGCGGCGGGCCCAGCGGCCCAGGCGTCTCTCGTCGGCCATGGCCGCGAGGACGGTCTGCGGGGTGAGCTCGGGCCACCAGGCGTCGAGGAACTCGACGAAGGGGTCCTCGGTGAGGATGTCCTCGTCGAAGGAGGAGCGCAGTTCGGCGGCGAGCTCCGGGTCGGTGTGCCGGCCGGCCGCGCCGGAGCGGGCCCACAGGGCGTCCAGGAGGAGCTTGCGGGCGCGGGGGCGGAGCAGGTTGACCGGGGCGGTGCCGCCCAGCGCGTTGTGCCGGATGCGGTCGAGTTCCTCGGCCTCCAGCTCCAGGCGGCGGTTGAAGGCGACGACCCTGAGCCGGGTCGGTGAACCGTTCAGCTCCAGGGCGCCGCGGGCGGCCTTGCGCAGCACCCGGAGCATCCGGGAGGAGCCCTTGGCGCGGGCGGTGGCCGGGGTGTCGTACAGGGTGGCCTCGGCGCCGTCGACCAGGGAGCCGATGGCGCGGATGGCGACCTGGCCCTCCTCACCGAGGGACGGGAGGACGCCCTCGGTGTAGGCGACGAGGAGCGGGGTCGGGGAGACGATCAGGATGCCGCCCGCGTACCGGCGCCGGTCCTGGTAGAGCAGGTAGGCGGCGCGGTGCAGGGCGACGGCGGTCTTGCCGGTCCCGGGGCCGCCCTCGACGTAGGTGACGGAGGCGGCGGGGGCGCGGATGACCAGGTCCTGCTCGGCCTGGATGGAGGCGACGATGTCCCGCATGGTGTGGCTGCGGGCCTGGCCGAGGGCGGCCATCAGCGCGCCGTCGCCGATGACGGGCAGCGTGTCGCCGTCGAGGAAGGCGGTCAGCTCGGGGCGCATCAGGTCGTCCTCGACCCCGAGGACCCGTCGGCCCTTGGAACGGATCACCCGGCGTCGTACGACACGCCCGGGATCGACCGGGGTGGACCGGTAGAAGGGCGCGGCGGCCGGGGCCCGCCAGTCGATGACCAGCGGGGCGTAGTCCTCGTCGAGGACGCCGATGCGGCCGATGTGCAGGGTCTCGGCGATGTCGGCGGTGTTGTCGTCGCGGACCGCGCCCTCGGCGGGTTCCACGGCGGTGTAGGCGCCGTCGGGGCCCTTCTTGCCGTCCTTGCCGAGGAGCAGGTCGATGCGTCCGAAGAGGAAGTCCTCGAACTCGTTGTTGAGCCGGTTCAGGTGGATGCCCGCCCGGAAGACCTGCGCGTCGCGTTCGGCGAGCGCGCCGGGGGTGCCTACCTGACCGCGTTTGGCCGCGTCCTCCATCAGGAACTCCGCCTCGTGGATCTTCTCCTCGAGACGGCGGTACACCCGGTCGAGGTGTACCTGTTCGACGCTGATCTCACGGTCTCGGACGGAATCCTGGACCGCGTCCCGGAGCGAGTCCTGGACGGAGTCCTGTGCGGAATCCCGATCCGAGCCGTGAGAGCCGACCGCGGATTGCTGAGCCTGAGCGGCCACCGGGCCCCCTTCTGACGTGCTGGGCAGCCGTCAACCGTACGCGAAGGGGGCCCGTCGAAGCTACGCGCTGACCGAGACGAGCTTCTTCCCGTCGAAGGTCATGACCTCGAAGTGGTCGATCTGGTTGGGGCTGAAGGCGGCCCCGCCGTGCACGTAGAGGGGATCCTTGGCCTTCGCCGACTTGGCGTCGGTGATGCCGTATCCCCAGGTCGGGACGGACCAGGAGGTCACCGTCTCGCGCTCGCCGTTCTTGCCCACGGCGATCAGCGAGCACTTCTTCGGGCCGGTGACGTTCTTGAGCTGGAGGACCGCGTGGGTGCCCCAGTCCTTCTTCTCCAGAGCGACGGTCGCGGTGACGTGGGTCGTCGGGTCCGTGGCCGTCTTCTTGTCGGTCATGGTCTGGAAGGCCGCCTGCGCGGGTCCCGTGGCCATGTCCGCGGTGCCGCTGTCCGAGGAGCCGCTCAGCGCCACGCCGGCCGCCGTGCCGCCGGCGATCAGCACGACCGAGGCGGCCAGTGCGAAGATGTTCCGCCTGCTGCGGACCTTGCGCTTCTCGGAGACCTCCACGACGAGTTTCTCGACCATCCGCGGGCTGGGCTTCGCGGACAGCGACTCACCGATGGACGGATTGCTTCCGGAGCCCGGCAGATCCGCCAGGGCCGCGAGCATGGGCTCCATTCCGGCCAGCTCGTCGAGCTGCTGGGCGCACCATTCGCACCCGGCCAGATGGGCCTCGAAAGCGGTTGCCTCGGCGTCGTCGAGAATCCCGAGCGCATACGCGCCGACAGTCTCGTGCTCATTGGGCACCGGAGATTCCTGCATAGCACCAGACATACCCGAACCACCTGTGCCGAACCCGCCGTGCCCCCCGTACACACTCATCACGCCGTCACCCCCCGCTCCTCCAGTGCCAGCTTCATCGACCTGAGGGCATAGAACACCCGCGAACGGACGGTGCCGCTGGGTATACCCAGCGTTTCGGCCGCCTCGTTGACGGTACGCCCCTTGAAGTACGTCTCGACGAGCACCTCCCGGTGGGCCGGGGTCAGGTCGTCGAGCGCGTCCGACAGCGTCATCAGCCACAGCGCCTTGTCGATCTCGTCCTCCGCGGGGATGACCTCCAGCGGCGACGGATCGACCTCCTGCGGCCGGGCCTGCCGGCTGCGGTGACCGTCGATGACGATGCGGCGAGCGACCGTCACCAGCCAGGGGCGTACAGATCCGGTCGCCCGATTGAGCTGGCCGGCGTTCTTCCAGGCACGGATGAGTGTCTCTTGCACGACGTCCTCGGCGCGTTGCCGGTCACCGGCGACCAGCCGAAGGACATACGCAAGGAGAGGTCCGGCGTGCTCCCGGTAGAGAGCACGCATCAGCTCCTCATCAGGCTCCGAGGGCTGGGACATGCGATGTCGGGCCCTCGATCCACGTTCATTGGCCACGGCCGCATCCTTGCGCACGCCCACCTCCGGTGTCCGGGGGTTCCCCCAGTCGGTCGCTCCCCCACCGGTACGGAAGTGACTCGCGGCGTGTTCAACAAGACCCCACATTTTTCCGCGAGGTGCCATGACGAGCGGGACATGACCCCACATTCCCACCGCGTGATCTTTACATTTCCGACACAACGTCCAAGGCGGCCGGGTTGCCCGTACTCACCCGTCACCAAACGGAGTGTTGTCGAAATCACTTTCGCGGAGCTTCGATGAAGGTCCGGCAGAAGCCGCGAATGGGACGGGAGTTGGCATGTGGAGTGACGGCGGTCACGCGCGCGGACAGGTGCTCGCGCACGGACCGGGGAACGGTTCACGTGCGGACTGAGGAGTGGTCCACACGCGGACGAGGAGTGGTTCACCCACGGACTGAGGAGTGGTTCACCCACGGACGAGGAGTGGTTCACCCATGGACTGAGGAGTGGTTCACCCGCGGACGAGGGGTGGTTCACGCGCGGAGGAGGAGTGGTCCACTCACGGACGAGGAGTGGTCCACTCACGGACGAGGAGTGGTTCACGCGCGGGCGAGGGCGGCGCGGCGCCGGTGCCGGGCCACCCGCTCGCGGTTCCCGCAGACCTCGCTGGAGCACCAGCGGCGCCGGCGTCCCCGGGAGGTGTCCAGGTACACCAGCGGGCAGTTGTCGCCCTCGCACTCCCTGACCGCCGCCCGCGCGACGGGGTCGGTGAGCAGCTCCACCGCGTCCCGGGCGACGGCGGCGAGCAGCGCCGCGCAGCCCGGCGGCCCGGCCAACTCCCGGACCAGGTACCCGTCCTCGCCGGGCACTGCGCGCGGAGCCGGGGGCGCGGCTGCGCGGGCGACGTCGTTGACGCGGGCGAGCGCGAGGCCGTACGACCGGACCCCAGGGGTGTTCGTGCCGCGCACCAACTGCCCGACACACCCCCGCAGTTCCCGGAAACCGACCAGCCAGCCGGCGTCGGCGTGGGCCAGCGGGGTGTCCGGCGGGACGAGTCCGGATCCGGTGATCCAGGCCCGTAGCGGTTCGACCCCGTCGAGCCGTTCGCCGGGATGCGTGGTCGCGAGCAGATCGAGACAGATCCGCCCGGCGTCGAAGCGCAGCTCGTACGCGGACGCGGTCGCGGCCGTACCCAGTGCCATGTGCCTGTCACCGCCTAGGACAGGGGAACCGTTCTGTTCACAGTGCCCGGTGCGACGGGCGGCCGGAAGTCCTCGGGCCGGTGTTCCGCCGTAGGCCCTCCGCAGGTGTCCCGCCGTCCCACCGTTCCGCGGAGTTCCCGGGCGGCCCCGCTCCGGGCGGGGACGCCGGTGCCCGGCGCGCGGGCCGTCCCCGTTCGGCCCGGATACCCCGGCAGACCTCGCCGTCCCCGGCCGCGGGCCCCGACTCTGTGTCCTGCGAACGCACAGCGAGCCGCCCCAGGGGGATCCGCGAGGGACGGCGGTTCAGAAGGGACACGTTCATGAGCATGCGCATCCGGGTCGTCGCGACGGCGACGGCCGTACTGCTGGGCGCCGGCGGCCTGGCCCTGGCACCGGCCGCGGGCGCCGCCGCGCCGTACCACGGCATCGACGGCGGCGGCGCGGTCACCGACGACTGGCAGGACGAGGAGAACCTCGGCGTCGACGACTACGCCACGAGCAACGCGACGGCCCTGTGGGAGACCGTCCTGTGGGCCGACGGTGCCCAGTACCAGGACGACGACGGCGACTCGCACCCGTTCGAGAAGAGCAAGATCGACGGCTCGTTCGGCCCGGAGACCGAATCGGCCACCCAGTGGTGGCAGGAGCACTTCGGCCTGTCGGACAACGACGGCGTGGTCACCGAGCAGAGCTGGACCTTCGCCCAGCAGCGGCTCACCGGCCCGGCCGCGGGCAGCGCCGTCACCTTCCACGGCACCGCGCACAACGCCACGTTCAAGCGGATCAGCGGGAAGTACCGGGTGCGGATCAAGGGCACGGGTTCCTGGAAGATCGCGTACTACGACCAGCGCGGCTGAGCGCACCGTGGGGGCGGGCGACGACGGTGTCGCCCGCCCTGCGGGGCAGCGCCCACAGCAGCCCGGCGGCCAGCACCACGGCGAGCACGGACGCGGCGACGGCGGCGATCCGCCATCGCCCTCGGCCTGTGGGGACCCCGAGCGGCCCGGCTGACTCCGGCGGCCGGGCCACCAGGGTCGCCACCGGCTCCGGCGCGCCCTGCGGCCACGCCTGCTCGGCCAGCTCCCACAGCGCCAGGACCCGCGCCTGGTCCCCGCCGGCCAGCCGGCACAGCACCTGCGCGGCGGCCCGCGGCGGCATCCGGTCGCCGCTCAGATAGCGCTGCCAGGACGACTTGCTGTACGCGGTGCGCCGGGCCAGTCCGGCGAGGCTGAGCCCGGTACGGCCCTTCAGGACCCGCAGTTGCTCGACCAGGTGCCGGGCCTCGCGCGGCAGCGTGGCCGGCAAGGGCTGCCAGCGTGTCATGTTCCGTCCCCGTCCCCGTCCCCGTTCCTGTCCCCCGTGTGCCGAGGTCCGGCGCCAGCGTGCCGCCCGCCGGCCCGGATCCGGCAGAGCGCACACCTGCGGAGCGGGGCACGGCCCGTCGCACGCGCGCGGCCGCACGGGACGGCCCGGCGCGCCCGGGAGGGGACGGACCGGAGTGACGGGCCACGGGCCGCCCGCTACGGCCCGCTGCCGCCGGGCGGTCCCCAGAACGTCGTACGCCGGTCAGCCCGTCCGCTCATCGCCCGTGGCGAAGAACCGCCGCACGTACTCCCCCGGCGGCAGCCCGCTCTCCCGCATGAGGGAGAACACCTCGGCCCCCTCGCCCGGCGTCCCGTCGATGCGGAACGACTCGGCGAAGCCGGTGTACTCGACCTCGTCGAGCACGTCGCAGTACGCGATCGCCTCGGCCTCCGCACGGCCGATCGCCTCGTCCGGCGAACGGGCGGTCCACAACGTGACCCGCTCCTCGTACACGCCGAGGACGCGATGCCGGAACACGCACCGCACTCCGTACCAGGCCGAGCCCGCTTCTCCGGACATCGCTGTCCCCCATCTGCCGGCAACGACCACACAGATCACGGTGATACCAGTCCGGGTGCCCGGTCGCGACAGGCGCCCCCGTCCAGGACGGTGGACCGGGACGCCTGTCGTGAGCGTCAGCTGACCGTCTTCGTGAGCGTCAGCCGACCGCCTGGGCGGGCGTCAGCTGACCGCCTTGGCGGCGTCCGTGATGAGGCCGGCGACGGTCCTGGGGTGACTGATCATCGCGACGTGCGAGGAATCCGGGACTTCGACGACCTTGCGCGCGTTCGCACGGCTGTACATCCAGCGCTCGCAGGCCGCCGGGATCGCCTTGTCCTGTCCGGCGACTAGCCCCCAGACCGGGATCGTCTTCCAGGCCGCGGCCGTGGTCGGGTAGGTGAAGGAATCGGCGTCGAACGGCCGCTGCGTGGCCTGCAGCACCCGGAAGTCGGCGGCGGAGATGTCGGCGGCGAAGGCGGCCTGGCCGTCCTTGCTCAGGTACAGGTCGGTTCCGGTGGTGCCGTCGGCCTTCGTGTACGGCACCGGCACGCTCACCGGCAGGACCTCGCTGCCGGGGAACTTGCCGATGAGGTCCGCCTGCGTCTCGCCCACGTCGGGCACGAACGCCGCGATGTAGACCAGCGCCTTGACGTTGCTCTTCCCGGCGGCGGCGTTCGTGATGACCGTTCCGCCCATGGAGTGCGCGACCAGCACGACCGGTCCGCTGATGGAGTCCAGCAGGCTCGCGATGTACGGGGCGTCGGTCGGAATGCCTCTCAGCGGGTTCGAGCCGCAGACCGTGGTGTAGCCCTTGGCCTGCAACTCCCCGATGGTGGCGTTCCAGCAGGACGAGTCGGCGTAGCCGCCGTGCACCAGCACGATCGTGGGCTTCGCCTTCGGCCTCTCCGCACCGGTACCGGCCGGGGCCGCCGCGGCGGCCGTTCCTTCCGAGCCGGCCGTCACCGCCGCCGCCCCGGCCATCGCCGCTCCGGCGGCCAATATCTTGCGGCGGGAAACCTCGGTACTCATGGAACTCCTCACACATCGGGGTCGACACCTCAACGGACATACCGTCAGGAGTTCAGCGTGGACGGCCGATTCGGCTGCCGACGGCTGAATTCGTTCGGTGTGGCACGCCTTGGACCCTACGAAGAGCACTTTTACGGCGGCACCCGTCATATGACGTAGATCCCGGCGCCGGCTGCCCTGCGGGTGCGGCGCCGTCCCCTCCATGCCCCATCGGCCGTGGCCCGTGGCCCGCGGCCGGCCGCGCCGGGACCCGCCGGCGGACAGCGGCCAGGGGGCCGTCGGCTCGGACGCCTGACGTCAGGCGTCAGGCATCAGGCGTCAGACGTCCGCGTACTTCGCGTCCGCCGCCGGGTCCAGCGCCAGCCGGTACCCGCGCTTGACGACGGTCTGGATCAGCTTCGGCGCGCCGAGGGCCGTACGCAGGCGGGCCATCGCCGTCTCCACCGCGTGTTCGTCGCGCCCCGCACCCGGCAGGGCCCGGAGCAGCTCGGCGCGGGCCACCACCCAGCCCGGCCGCCGCGACAGCACCCGCAGCAGGGACATCCCGGCCGGCGGCACCGGCTTCAGCTCGCCGTCGACGAGGACTGCGTGCCCCCGGATCTCGAGGCGGTGGCCGGCGATGGGCAACGCCCGGGCCCGCGAAGGCAGTTCCTGGCAGAGGAGCTGTACGAGGGGGCCGAGCCGGAAGCGCTCCGGCTGGACGGTGTCGACGCCGAGGGCCTGCAGCGGCAGGGCTGTCACCGGTCCGACGCAGGCGGGGACGACGTCGTGGCCGAGGGCGGCGAGCAGGTCGCCGAGGAGTCCGCGGTGCTCGGCGCGGGAGACGAGGGAGGCCGCGGCGGGCGCGCTGGTGAAGGTGATCGCGTCGACCGAGCGGGAGACGACGGCATCCAGGAGCCGGTCCACAGGGCCCAGGTCCTCCGGCGGCATCCACCGGTACACCGGCACCGGCACCACCTCCGCGCCGGCCGCCCGCAGCGACTCCACGAACCCCGGCAACGGCTCCCCGTGCAGCTGTACGGCGATCCGGCGGCCATCCACGCCCTCCTCCAGGAGCCGGTCGAGCACCTCGGCCATGGACTCGGAGGACGGCGACCACTCCTCGGTCAGCCCGGCGGCCCGGATCGCCCCCTTGACCTTGGGCCCGCGGGCGAGGAGCTGCACGTCCCGCAGCCTTTGCAGTAGTTCCTCTCCGAAACCCCAGCCGTCCGCGGCCTCGACCCACCCCCGGAACCCGATCGCGGTGGTCGCCACGACGATGTCCGGCGCCTGGTCGATGATCTCCTTCGTGGCGGCGAGCAGTTCGCCGTCGTCGGCGAGCGGCACGATGCGCAGGGCGGGGGCGTGCAGCACGACGGCGCCGCGCCGCTGCAGCAGCGCTCCGAGCTCGTCGGCGCGGCGCGCGGCCGTGACCCCCACGGTGAACCCCGCGAGAGGGCCGGGCCGGCCGGGGTCCGGCCGCTGCTGCTGTTCCTCGTCCATGGCTGCTCTCCTAGCTGACCCGCATGCCGAACGAGCCTGTCAACGGCGCGTGACAGGCTCGGTTCGGGTTCATGTCACCGGTGTTACGTCACACCTCGGCGTAGCTGAGCTGCGCCTTTGCCTCGGTGGCGGCCGTGGCCCGGTCCCGCACGGCCGGCCGGCGAAGGTATACGGCCCAGGTCACCGCGAAGCACAGGCCGTAGAAGACCAGGAAGGCGACGAAGGCGCCGGTGCCGGAGCCGTAGGAGAGGAACGACTGCCGGAAGGCGAGGTTGATGCCGACGCCGCCGAGCGCGCCGACCGCGCCGATGAGCCCCATGGAAGCACCCGAGAGCCGACGACCGTACGTGACCGCCTCCTCACCTTCCAGCCCCTCGGCGAGCGCCTTGGTGTGGAAGATGCCGGGGATCATCTTGAACGTCGAGCCGTTGCCGAGGCCGGCGAGCGCGAACAGGACGACGAACGCGACGACGAACAGGGGCAGCGACTTCTGCATGCCGGCGGCGACCAGGACGGCGGTGGCGGCGGCCATGCCGACGTAGTTGTACAGAGTGATCTTCGAGCCGCCGTACTTGTCGGCGAGCCAGCCGCCCACGGGACGGATCAGGGAGCCGAGGAGGGGACCCATGAAGGTGAGGTAGGTGGCCTGGAGCGGCGTACGGCCGAACTGGTTCGTGAGCACCTGCCCGAAGGCGAAGCTGTAGCCGATGAACGACCCGAACGTCCCGATGTAGAGGAAGGACATGATCCAGGTGTGGGGGTCCTTCGCGGCGTCCACGGCGGCGCCGGTGTCGTTCTTGACGTTCTCGATGTTGTCCATGAACAGGGCGGCGCAGACGGCGGCGACGACGATCAGCGGGATGTAGATCCCGAGCAGCACGCGCGGGCCGCCGTTCGCTCCGATGACCGCGAGGGCCACGAGCTGGATCGCGGCGACACCGACGTTGCCGCCGCCGGCGTTCAGTCCGAGGGCCCACCCCTTCTTCCTCAGCGGGAAGAAGGCGTTGATGTTGGTCATGGAGGAGGCGAAGTTGCCGCCGCCGATGCCCGCGAGGAGCCCGATCCACAGGAACGTGTCGAACGAGGTCCCCGGCTTCATCACCGCGAACGCGGCGACGGTCGGGACGAGGAGGAGGCCGGCCGAGATGATCGTCCAGTTACGGCCACCGAAGATCGCCACGGCGAAGGTGTACGGGACGCGGACGACGGCACCGACCAGCGTGACCATCGACGTCAGCAGGAACTTGTCCGCCGGGGTGAGCCCGTACTCCGGGCCCATGAAGAGCACCAGCACGGACCACAGAGTCCAGATCGAGAACCCGATGTGCTCGGAGAGCACGGAGAAGTACAGGTTGCGCCGCGCGACCTTCTCCCCGGTGTTCTTCCAGAAGGTCTCGTCCTCGGGATCCCACTCCTGGATCCAGCGACTACGTGAGGTAGGGGCCGGGGCTGTCATGACGCCTCCACGGTGCTCCGCGTGCTCGGTCTGCTACGAGTGACTAGGCCACGAAGGTAGGGAGGCGTCGTTTCCGCGCTGTGGCTGTGGGTGACCGGAAGGGAACGTTGCTCTCACCCCGGGGAGGGGGCGGGTGAGAGGTCCGGGGCGGGGGCCGGGTCAGCGGGGCGGATACGGAGGCTGCTGGGGCTGCTGGTGGTAGGGGCCGGGGGCGTACGGGCCGGCGGGCGGCTGGGGAGGGGTGTAGGGGCCGGGGGCGTAGGGCGCGGGTGGCTGCTGACCGTAACCGGGGGCGGGGGCCGGCGCGGCGGGGCCGACGGGGGGCTGGCCGCCGTAGGGGCCCTGGCCGCCGCCGTACGGGCCGTAGGGACCGGCCTGCTGCGGAGGCTGCGGGGGCTGGTACTGGGGCTGCTGCATCGGGCCCTGTTGCATGGGCACGGGCACGGGTGTGCCGGGCGGCAGATACCGCACCCGCCCGCCCTCACCCGTCACCGGCACGAACCCGGCGGCCCGGAGCCGCTGCGCGAACTTGGCGTTGCGCCCGCGTGTGACGAAGAACCCGAGCCCCATGACCGCCACGAGGAGAACCCATACGACCCCGGAGACGACGAAGGCGCCCGCACCGCCGCCGGCGCGCGCCGCGGCCAGCACCAGCCCGAGGGTGATGCCGCCGGCCCCGAGCAGCATGCGCTTATCGGCGTTCTTCCCGGTGAGGTCGAACTGGATCCGGGCCTTGAGGAGTTCGACCGCGTCGGGCACGAGGGGCGGCAGCGAGACACCGTCGGCGGCGTTCGGGTACTGCGCCCAGTTCTGCGCGGCGCGCGCCCGGCCCTGCGGGCTGTGATCCGGCACGATCATGAGTTCGAGCACGTTGCCGCGGGAGCCGGTGTGGCGGGCGTCGGCGTACTCGTACCCGAACTGCTGGGCGACGAAGGCAAGCCGGGCGAGCTTCTTCACGGAGCCCCAGGCGTTGGTGAGTTCGACGGGCTGCCCACTTGCCATCAACTGGAACATCTTCCGTACCTGCCGCGCGCTCATCGCATCCGCTCCCCGTCGACCGAGCCACTCTTTTCACTTCTGCAACCCAGGAAGTGTTCCATGCGGCGTGCACCGAGAGCATGGCCACCGGATGGATTGACCGGAGCTTGACTTGCCGTCAGGGCTCGCGGACCTCGAACCACAGCAGCTTCCCGGCACCACGGTCGAGCGGACCGCCGTCTCCGACCGACAGGCCGCCCCACGAGTCCGCGTACTCCTGCACGAGTCGCAGGCCGCGCCCCTGCTCGGATTCCGCCGGGACGTACGACACGCGGTCCCAGGGAGGCTCCCCGAAGGGGGCGGGGATACACGGGTGACTGTCCCAGACTCCGACCCGGAGCCGCCCGTCCGCGAGAGCGGTGAGCCGGAGGGAGGCGGGGCCATGTGTGTGCCGGTAGGCGTTGGTGACCAGCTCCGAGGCCAGCAACTCGACGGCATCGAGGGCCCCGCCCCTGCCGTGGCCACTGAGCACCGCTCGTACGGTCATACGTGCGACGCGTGCCGCGCGGGGATCACGGGGCAGGCGAAGGACGTACGTCCAGGTGTCGGGCAGGAATACGGTGTCCACGAGGACCTCCGACGAGAGACGGGACTCGGGTTCGCTCAACGACCGCGCCAGGCGGTGGCTCTGCCAGGGGAGGTGCGCTTCCGGCTTACGGGCGGGGAGTTGGGCGACGCGGAACCACCATAGAACGCCACGATGTAATAATTGACATCACCTAGAGGAAATGCTTGACGATTACCTCCTGTGGGTGACTCATGGGTAACGCAATGACGAGAGAGGGCTCAGTGCCGCCCAGCACCATCCCCACCTTGCGCCAGCAACGTCTCGGCGCCGAGTTGCGCAAGCTCAGGGAGCGCTCCGGGCTCACGTCCACCGCCGCCTCAGGGCTGCTCGGCCTCAAGCAGGCGCAGGTCAGCAACATCGAGTCAGGCCGCTACGCCGTGAGCGCCGACCGCGTACGCAGCATGGCCCGTACGTACAGTTGCGCCGACACCGCACTGGTCGAAGCCCTCGCCGCGATGACCGGCGGGCGCAAACGCGGCTGGTGGGACGAGTACCGGGATCATCTGCCCGCCGGGTTGATCGACCTGGCCGAACTGGAGCACCATGCGACCGAGTTGCGCGTAGCCCTGGTCATCCACGTCCCCGCGCTGCTGCAGACGACGGACCACGCCCGCGCGCTCTTCCGCGCGGTTCACCCGCCGCTCCAGCAGTACGAGATCGAACACCGCCTCACCCACCGCATCAAGCGCCAGGGCATCCTCCACGGAGACGATCCCACCCCATACAAGGCCGCCATTCACGAGGCAGCACTCAGAATGGGATTCGGTGGCCGAGACGTAGCCACCGCACAGCTCAAGCACCTGGTCGCCATGAGCGAACTGCCGCACATCACTGTCCGGGTCCTCCCTTTCGGCAAAGCGAGCTTCCACGGCACAGGCCAAGGCATCGACTACGTCGCGGGGGCGGTACCCCAACTCGACACGGTGCAGTTGGACACCCACCACGGCTGCGAATTCCTGGACGGCGAAGCACAGTTGCGCAAGTACCAATCGGTGGTCGACCACATGGAAGCGTGCGCACTCACCCCTCAAGCGTCCCGAGACCTTATCCACCGCATCGCCCAGGAACTCTGAGGAACCCCGCCATGCCCGAACTCATCTGGCAGAAGTCCACCCACAGCGGCGACGCTTCCAACTGCGTCGAGATAGCAACCGCCTCCTCGACCATCCACATCCGCGACTCGAAACACACCGCCGGCCCCCGCCTCACCGTCACGCCCTCCACCTGGGCCCACTTCGTATCCTGCCTGGCACGGCCTCGGCCCCAGTGACCGCATGGGAACGGACATCCACGGCTGGACAGAGTGCCGTACCTGGCGGGAGGGCCTGCCCTACGACGAGACGGCGTGGGCCCCGGCCATCAGCCTCCCGATGCTGGGGATGCCGAGGGACTACGACGGCTTCGCCTGCCTCTTCGGCGTACGCGACTTCGACGCCACATGGCACCCACGACTGGAGCAGAGGCTTTGCCCGAGCGAGCGGCATCAACACGCTGACGACGTCCCCGGCCGACCTGGCCGCCCTCTGCCCCGAGGGCACGGAATGGCCCACCGCCACCACGCTCTACCGAGCCGAACGAGCCCGCCGCCGCGACGTGGTCCCGGAGGACGGCCGGCCCGTGGGCGCCAGTGTGGACGGTGATGGAGACCTTTGCGGCGGTCCATGGGGAGGGGAACGTACGGTTGGTGGCGTGGGTCGATGAATGACTGTCGCCTGAACGCCGGGCACCGCACCGCTCAGCAGTCACGCCACCGGCTACGGCGATGTCACTTCCAGTGAAGCGACTTGGCAACCGCCTCGAACAGCTCGACCATGGCGTCGGCGAACATGTCCAGGGGAGTCGAGAAGGTGAGCAGGAGGATGGCTTCGGTGCCCGGGACACCGACGGCGTAGTCGACCACTGTCACCGGCAGTTGACTGCCGGAGGAGTCATCGGCCTCCGGCACCGTACGGGTGCGACGCATGGTCGCCGGGCCGGCGAAGGGAAGTTCGACGGCCGTGATCTGTTGAGAACGGCCTTGGGCGTCCAGGCGGAAACCCTGGTCCGGAGGGACGACGGTGACCAGGAGTGAGGAGGACAGGGGCACCGGCCCGATGGAGGTCGTGGAGATGTAGAGCTCCACACCACCATTCTCGTAGCCCTCTTCGGCACGGGCGAGAAGTGCTTTGCTGAATTCCCGTTTGAGCAGTACCGCATCATCCTGACCATCGAAGGCCCGTTCGGCCAGTGCTTTGATCGGCCCTTTCCAGCCGTCGGGCTCAAGCGGAATCCGGAACCAGCCGTCCGGAACAACGAGGCCGTAGTCGGTGGGCGGTACGAGCCCGCCATCGGTGGGCCCGTGAGCGACGGCGTCCGGCATTCTTCAGTCTTCCTTGACTTCAGCAAGTTCCAGCGACTCGGCCAGCGTCTGAGCCAGTTCCAGCAACGCTTCACCGAAGACGAGATTGGTCCACGACATGCGGAACACAAGGACGTTGTCGACCTGCGGCGGAATCACCGCGTAAGTGACCGTCTCCATCATCGTCTTCTTCTTGAAGAGCGAGCCGGTCTCGACGGAGAGAAGTTCCTGGACCCGTACCCCGTGGCCGGCAGGCAGATTGACCTCTGTCACGCTGCGCCGCTCAGGAGAAGTGGGCAGAACATCGTTCAGGAGGTCGGAGAGTCGGTCCAGGGACCGGTAGCCGTCCCCGTCGTAGTCATGGACCTCGTAGACGGCGGTCAGTGCTTTGGCCGCGTCGATCACATAGGCATAGGCGAAGGTGGGGTCACCCAGATCGGCCGTCTCCGCCACACGTGCCAGCGTCGACGCCAGTTCGCGGAGCTCGCCGCGCGGAGCCTCCGCGCCCAGGTGGTCCCTGGCGGCCCGCTTCGCCCACTCGCCGAACTCAGCGTTCTCACCCACCGGAAGCCTGATACAGCCCTCCGGCTCGGAGATCAGACACTGCCACACCACGTCATCGCTCACCCGGAAATCGTCCTCGCGGTCAGGAGCCCACTGTCCAAGCGGACTTCCACTTGTTGTACGCGTTGTTCCACTCCGTGAGGCCATGGAGCTTGTCATTCCCGTCGATGACTGTCGCCGCGACAGTGTAACCGAGCCACCTCTGTCCAGCAGATCGCACATAGTCGGTGAACTTCACACCGCCCATGCTTTCGAACTTGCCCAGAATCGGGACCTCTTTCAGTGCCTTGCTGGACTCGACCCACTCCGGGTTACCAAAAGGCCTGGCTCCCTGCCAAGCGTCCCTGCCGAAGAGTTTCCCCACGTCCTTGAAGTCCTTGAGGCCCTTCACGGCGTCCGCCGTGTCCCGGTAGATCACCTTGGGATTCAGGACGTGTTTGAACTCCCTGAGTTTCCCGAAGGCTCCCGGCAAGTCGCCCGCGAGTCTCCGCGACGCCTCCTCGGCGGCCTGGTTCGCAGCTTTGGCGGCCTTGCCCTTCAGCGTGTTGGCCGCCTTCGCCGATCTGCCGGACAACGAGTTGGCGGCGAGAAAGTCCGCCCGGGCGGAACGACTCGCGGTCTGCACCCCCCGTACACCGGCGGCGGCCGCCTTGCCCGCGCTCAGCGCGGCGCGTCCCAGCCCGAGCGTGAGCAGGGCCACGCCGTCCAGAACCAGGTCGGCGATGCTCGCGTCGCCCGAGAAGACGAGCACCAAGTGACAGGCGAGGGACACCACGGTCGCGAGCAGAGCAATCGCGTCCAGGACACCCGCCAGCGCCCAGCCGATCACCGGGATCCAGCCCACCAGCAGCGAGGCGAGGGCACAGGCTGTCGCCACCCAGCCGGCTATGTCCGCGATGCTCTTGAGCGCTCCCTTGATGTTCTCCCAGGTGGAGTCCTTCAGTTTGTCGTGGTTGATGAGTGCCTCAAGAGCCCGAGCCGCCTTCTCCCCGGCCCGGTTGCGGGCGTTCTTGGCGTCGTGCACCCGCTTGATGGCGTCCTGGACACGACCGTCGACCTCGTCCCGTTTCGTGGTCAGGTCGTGCTTCTGCTGCTCGTAGTCGCTCGCGGACTTGTCCAGGGCGTCGAGCGACTTGTCGAGACAGTCCCGCTCCGCACGGTCGCGCTCGGCGTCGTTACGCGCCTTGTCGGCGGCCTGCTGGGACGACGCCAGGACGGAGGCGTACTTCTCGTCCGGCCGGTCCGTCTGCTCACCCAGGAGGTCGGCAGCCGTCTCGAAGCGATCCAGGACCTTCTTCAGTCGTCCGGCAGTCCCCTCGGCCGTCTTGCGGAACTCGTTCGCGGCATCACTCTGCCAGCCGTCCACACCGCAGAGGGCTTCGATGTTGCCCGTCTGCCTCCTGATGGCATCGGCCACCGAGCGGAATCGCCGCCCCAGCTTCGCCACAGCCTCGGGATCCCCGGACACCGGGTCGGAATCCAGCTCGACCGGTGACCAGTCTTTCGGACGGGACATCGTCCCCCTCACCTCTGGGGCTTCTTCTCCTGCTTGCGGACTGCGTTGGCGAGGTCGGTGTCTATCTGCTCGTAGGCCTGGGCAGCGGCCTTCGTGATGGCCGCGAGCTTGGCCAACTCCCCTTCGAGCTTCCCCCGCTTGTAGTCCCAGTTGTCAGCGAAGTCGTCGAGCCGGTCCGTGAGCTCCTCGTGCCCGACGACCTCCCGGCTCCAGCCGTACTTGCTCTTGTCGTCGAGCCCTTGCAGCTCCTCGACGATCTTCTCGATACCCGTCGAAACACCCTTGAGCACGTCGAGATCGTCGATCCTGGTCCGATCGCCCACGACGCCTCCTACGGCCGGAAGGCTCCGGCCGACTCATCGCTCACCTGTTGACGGACTGGATCTCCTGCACGATGACATCCTGCGACCTGCCGAAGGCACCGTCGGGAAGGTCGTCACCGTTGCCGTCGCTTCCGGTCCAATGGATCTTCCAGGTCACCGTCGCCTTGAGCTGGTACGAGCCGTTGCCGGACGAGCGGAGGTATTTCACCCCACAGGGTGGCGTCTTGCCTGCGTCGCCGGCTGCGTACTCTTCGCCGACACTGCCGTTGTTGAACTCGCAGACGCCGGAGGCGGGGTAGGTGACCGCGTCGGAGGTACCTGGGTCGATCCGGAGGGAGACGGGTTCGGCGGTGGTCGTCGCCGACAGGCCGAGCACCGGGACGCTGGCAGTGACCGACACCGGCTTGAACGTCGCCTTGTCCAGCCAGGCCCAGGTGGCGAGGTTGACCTTGGTCGTACCGGCGGGCTTCAGGCTCACCTCGGTGGTGGGGACGCGGATCTCGTTGTACGCGAGCTCACCGAGGATCTTGGTGGAGATGGTGTTCGGGATGTTGGCGGGAGGGGCGTCGCCCGTGTCCACCCAGAAGTAGGGCTCGTCGCACTTGTCCCAGCCGGGCGGGAAGGACTTGTTGACGTACGAGTCCCACCAGTAGCCCTTGCCGGCCTTGTCCTTGTTGAAGTCCTTGTAGGGATGACCGTTGACGTAGCGGTCACGCTGTTCGGCATCCCACTCGTACCCCGTCGAGTCCGCCGCCCAGATCGGTTCCACGTAGGCCTGGAATGCGGCCGGGCTGTACTTGGGCGCGTACCAGCAGGCCGGCGGTGTCCAGGAGGTGGTGGCGGTGACAGGGCCCACGGAGGCGCCGGAGCCGTTCTTGGAACGGTCGTACACGACGGCGCCGACGGACGAGTTGATGGTGTCGCCGTCCGCTCCGCCGGAGGTGTTGGTGTCAGATCCAGACCCGCCGCCGACCGATCCGCCGCCTCCGGGACGGTCGGCCATGGCCGGCGCGGCCGACAGCACGCAGACGGACGCGGCCAGCACGATCGCTGCGATTCCTCGACGGAATCTGATCACGGCTGGCACTTGTCGGCCCCTCGAGTAGACGCAATCTTCACGAGTTCCCAGACTCCCTTTGCGTTCTTCTCAACCTGGACGCCGTACACGACGTAACTGTTCTTGGTGGCCTTCGTCTTCTTGACGACACCGGTCTTGATGACCTTGTTGTAGCCCTTGCTCTCGTCACCGCAGTAGGTCAGGGAAGCCTTGGTCTTGGACTCCACGGTGACCTGTCGGTCGTAGTAGCGGACGGTTCCCGTGACCGTCAGCCCTCCATCCACGAAGGACTGGACCCATTGCTGAGCAGCAGCGGCACCCTCGCCCTCGGTGTAGTACTCCAAAGCGGGAAGCCGCGGGTTCTGAGCGCCGATGGCCGCGTCCAGCGCTCGGACGAACTCGGCGTTGTCCTTGAGGATCGCGTCCTTCACGGGGTCGGAGTCCTCTTCAGGAGTGAAAGTGAGGGTGTCTCCGGCGGGCAGCGTGACCTTCGGACGGCCAGCAGCCTCCGAAGCCGAAGCACTCGGCGAAGCCGACGTCGAACTCCCCGTGTTCGCCCCCGCGATCTTGCTGTTCGAGTCGGACTTGTCTCCGTCACCTCCACCGCAACCGGCAAGCAGCAAGGCGGCCGTCACACCGGCAGTGGCTGTCGTGAGCAGGCGGGAACGGCGGGTCACGGTGGGCTCCTGGTGGGGCGGTTGGGGTCTGCGAAGCAGCGAATACGGTATCGGGGTCCATCCGGAATGCACCAGAGCGATTTGCTGCACGCCAGCCGCACGAACCGCACACGGCACACCATAGCCGGGCAACTCAACGCCCCCACCACGGCTTTGGTGCCGTCCCGTGACATCGCCGCGACCCTCGGTTGGCCTCCGCAAAGGGCTGCCGGCAGGGCAGGCCCCCGGAACACGGGATGACCCGCAGGTCCAGACAGGGGCACCGATCCGAGCCGCAGTCACAGAGCGGCCTTCACCCCGTACGGGCGACCCCTGTAACTTCACGTGTGCACAGGTTTGTTGATGAGGCGTACGCGACGGGGGTTGCGGGGACATGGCGGGGTATCGACCGGCGGACTGGCATCCACTCGATCTCGACCGGGACCCGACCCCCGGCGACCCGCAGCGCGTCCGCACCCTCGCCACCCAGCTGCACGCCTTCGCCGACGACGTCTCCGACGCGCTGCGTCTGGTCAAGGGCATGGCCGGCGAGGACACCCTCCTGCAGTGGGCCGGCAAGTCGGCCGAGGTGTTCAAGGAGCAGTTCAAGGACGTTCCGAAGAACCTGAAGAAGCTGAAGAAGTCCTACGAGCTGTGCGGGGACGCCCTCGCGGACTACTGGCCGAAGCTGGAGCGGGCGCAGGCCCTGGCGGACAAGGCCCTCGCCAAGGCGAAGGAGGCCCAGTCGGACCTGTCCTCCGCCAAGTCCCGGCTCTCCTCCGCCGATTCCTGGGTCACCCGGGCCACGAAGGAAGCCGACAAGTACAAGGACGACCCCACCGGCAGCAAATCGGACGCCGACAAGCCCGACGAGGGCAAGGTGCGGGCCGCCGCCCGGGATGTGCAGAGCGCCAAGTCCGCGCACACCCAGGCCCAGTCGGACGTCACCAGCGCGCAGAGTGCGCTGGACGCCGCGAAGAAGATGGCCGAGGACGCGCGGAAGATGCGCGACGACGCGGCCGGTGAGGCGAAGCGGAAGATCGACGAGGCCTCCGACGCCGGTATCCCGAACCGGCACTGGTGGCAGGACGTCGGGCACTGGTTCGAGGACAACTGGGACACCATCGTCACCGTCTGCAAGGTCGTCGTCGCCGTCGTCGGGATCATCGCGATGATCATCGGCGGACCCATCCTCGGCGCGATCGTCCTCGTCGCCGCCCTCGTCGTCCTCGCCGACACCCTCTACAAATACTCCAAGGGGCAAGCGTCCCTGTGGGACGTGGCGTTCGCCGCGCTCGACTGCATACCCGGCGGCAAGGGGATCACCAGCCTCGGCAAGCTCGCCAAGGGATTGAAGACCTTGGGCAAGGGCGGCCTGAAAGGCATGGCGCTGGCCCTGAAGGGGATGGGGCCAAGGCTCAAGGGCCTGGGCCGGGAGATGAAGGGTCTCTTCACCTGCGGCGACCCCATCGACATGGCCACCGGGCAGATGGTCATGTCGATCGCGGATCTGTCCCTGCCCGGTGTCCTGCCGGTCGTCGTGGAGCGCAGCCACCGCACCGGCGTTCAGGCCGGCGGCTGGTTCGGACCGAGTTGGACCTCGACGCTTGATCAACGGCTGATCTTCGACGACGACTCCATCCGGTTCGTCGCGTCCGACGGCACTGTCCTGTACTACGCGATCCCGGAGCCGGGCGAAACTACGGGGCCGGTACTCGGCCCCCACTGGCCGCTCACGCGGGGCGGTTTGCCCGACGCGGACTTCGTACTGCGGCAGCCGGAGACGGACACGACGTTGCGGTTCCGCCTCGTACCGGGCGCTCCAGCGAATGAACTCCCCCTGGTCGGTGTGCAGGACCGCCACGGCAACACACTCACCCTGCACCACGCCGAGGACGGCTCCCCGTCGGAACTGATCCATCACGGGGGGTACCGCGTCAGCATCAGCGCGGCGAACGGCAGGGTGACGGCCCTGGCCCTCCTCAGCGCGCCCGGCGAGCCCACACTCCTGCGATACGGATACGACGCGGACGGCCGTCTCACGGACGTTGTCGACTCCTCTTCCGTACCTCAGCGCTACAGCTACGACGAGCGGCTGCGCGTCACGGGCTGGCAGAGCAGAAAAGGCGACTGGTACCGCTACGAGTACGACGGCGAAGACCGCTGCGTCCGCACGGGCGGCGACGACGGCGTACTCGCCTACCGCTACAGCTACGACACCACCACCCGCACCACGATCGCCACGGATTCCCTGGGCCACTCGATCACCTACGTGTTCGACGAGAACCACCGTCCCCTGCGCGAGACCGACCCACTGGGGCACAGCACCCTGCGCGACTGGGACGATCTCGGCCGGCTTGTGGCACAGACTGACCCGCTCGGTCACACCACGCGCCACGGCTACGACGCTGCTGGAAACCTGACCCGGACGGTACGCCCGGACGGCGCCGTGGTGTCGTTGGAGTACGACGACTTCGGCCACGTCACCAAGGTGACGCAGCCCGACGGCAGCGTGTGGGAGTCGGTCTACGACGAGTGGGGCAACCGGGTGGCGGTCATCGACCCCCTGGGCGCCACGACGGCCTTCACCTTCGACGAACAAGGCGGCCTCACCGGCATCGTCGACGCACTCGGCGAGCGCCAGCAGACGCTCGTCAACGATGCCGCGGGTCTGGTCGTCGGCGTCACCGACGTCCTGGGGGCGACCGAGAGACTCGTTCGGGACGCCTTCGGCCGTATCGCCGAACTCACTGACAGTTTCGGCGCGGTGACGCGAGTGGGCTGGACCCTGGAAGGGCAGCTCGCCTGGCGCCACCTCCCGAACGGGAGCACCGAGCAGTGGACATACGACGCCGAGGGCAACCCGCTGGAGTACCGCTCCTCGAACGGCAGGTACACCAGGTACGAGAACACCCACTTCGACCTCTGCACCTTGCGGGAGGACGAGGACGGGAGCGTCGAACGCTTCGCGTACGACAGCGAGCTCAGACTCTGCAGCGTAACCAACGGCGCTGGGATGACCTGGAGTTACGAGTACGACGGAGTCGGCAGGCTGATCGCCGAGACGGACTTCAACGGCCGAACCCTCACCTACGGCTACGACGCGGCGGGGCGGCTCGTCCAACGGACCAACGGGGCGGGTGAGATCACGCGTCTGCGCCACGACGTCCTGGGAAACGTCGTCGCCATGGACGCCGACGGCGCCACCACCACGTACGAGTACGACCTGCGCGGCAGACTCGTCGGTGCCCGGAACACCGAGATCGAGCTGCGCCGGGAGCTCGACGCGGCGGGCCGTCTGCTCGCCGAGTCGTGGAACGGCCGGGAGGTCCGCTCCGAGTACGACGCCGCGGGCCGCCGGGTACTGCGCAGGACGCCGAGCGGCGCGGTCACCCGATGGGCCTACCGGCTCGGGAGGCGAGAGGTCATCCAGCGGATCGGGGAACACGATCTCACCTTCCGATACGACGTCGCGGGGCGCGAGATCGAGCGGGTGATGGGGGAGGCCGCCCGCTTGACACAGGACTGGGACGGCGAGGGGCTGCGTACCATCCAGCGAGTACTCACCGCAGCCGGTGACACCCGGCAGCGGATCTTCCAACACCGTTCCGACGGCGCGCTCACCGAGATCCACGACTCCCGCCATGGCTCGCGGACCTTCACCTTCGACCGCTCCGGAAGGGTGACAGCAGTACACGCCGGCGTCGGCCGGGATGAGACGTACCAATACGACGAGGTCGGTAACCTCACCGCCTTCGACACGTCCGCAGCCGTCCGGGACGAGGAGACGGGGCCCGGCGACCGCAGCTACTCGGGCACCCTCATCAAGCAAGCCGGCCGAACCCGCTACCACCATGACGATCAGGGGCGAGTCGTCCGCAGAGTCACCGGCCTCATATCCGGCGGCAGGCGCGAGTGGCGTTACGCGTGGAACGCCGAGGACCAGCTCACGGACGTACTGACACCGGACGGCCGTCGCTGGCACTACGTCTACGACCCCGTCGGCAGGCGAGTGGCGAAACAGATGCTCGACGCCGACGGGACCGTCCTCGACGAGACGCGGTTCTACTGGGACGAGGACGATCTCGCCGAGCAGGCCGCCGGGACTGTCAGTACGGTCTGGGACTGGGCCGGTGGCCCGGCGCCGGTGGGGCAGCGCGTGCGTGAGGCGCGTCCGCTCGGCCCTGGGATGTCCCAGGAGGAGATCGACGAGTGCTTCTACGCCATCGTCACGGATCTTCTGGGCACTCCGACGGACATGGTGGACACCGAGGGCGGTGTCGTATGGACGCAGTCGTTCACGCTATGGGGGGTCCCCGTCGTCTCGACGGCAGCCCCGCAGGTCGACTGCCCGCTGCGCTTTCCCGGGCAGTACGTCGACGCGGAGACGGGGCTCCACTACAACCACCACCGCTACTACGAGCCCGGCACCGCCCGTTACCTCAGCCCTGATCCGCTGGGGCGGACCCCGGCCCCGAACCCTCACGCCTATGTGAAGAACCCGCTCCAGTGGAAGGACCCGCTGGGGCTCAAGGCTCCGTGTCTCGTCGATCTCTACCATGGGACGCTCGGCCAGCACGCGGACAGCATCATGGCCAACGGGATCGACATGACAGCCTCGGCCCGCAAGATGGACTTCGGGAAGGGCGGCTTCTACGTCACGAACGATCCCCGGCAGGCCCTGGACTGGGCGAAGAAGCTGGCGGACGGCAGGGGCGGGGTGCCGGCCGTCATCCATTTCAAGGTGCCCAAGGCCCAGCTGGAGGGGTTGCGGAGCAAGATCTTCAGCGGGCCGGGGGACGACGTGGCCGAGTTCATCCGGCATAACCGCAACGGTGGCGCCATGCACAACTACGAGCTGGTTGAGGGGCCCATGCTGCGTAACCTCAAGGGATTCCTGAGGGAAGGGAAGCCCCCCGTCCTGAACGGGCACCAGATCGCAATCTTCGGTGACAGGGCCGCCGAGCTCTTCACTGGCTCCATTTTCCGACGAGTAGGACCTCCGACACCATGACAACGGAATTCTTGATGGATCTCGACGAGGGAATGGTCGAGTACTTCCGCGACATCGCGAACGAGATGATCTCCCGGTTCGGTATTTCTCGGGCGGAAGCGGTGGCCAGGATCAACGAGCGGTATCACGACGCGGAGATCTCTGCGTACCCCGATCTCATGTGCCACGAGTTCCCGGAGTTCTGGTCGTACGGCCTGTACTACTACCCGAACGAGTCCGGACGCCTGCCGACCGGTGACGAGGACGACGACGAGGGCTTCGACATGTCCGCCCTGCGCGTCCGCCCCGCGCCTCCGACGGACTCGCCCTACTGGACGCTCGGGGCCTGACCGCCCTGCCTCAAGACGCACACGAAAGGCAACCGATCGAGTGGCATGCGGCCCGACGGTCCGGACGGCCCGTAACCGACCCCGGACACCGCGGAAGGAACCATGGATCTCCAGTCCACTGTCACCGCGTTCCCGCGGGCCACGCCGGTCGACGGCCTCGACCGCGCCTGGACGTGGCGTCTGAACCCGGTGCTGAACTTCGCGGGGGCGCTGACCGGCGACGGCACCCGGCTTCTCCAGATGAACCAGGTGCGCCGGCACAACGAGGCGCTGGCGCGTGCGGTCCTGGCCTTCGCCCACGCGCACGAGCCGGAGCTGACCGGCGAGGGGCGCTTCCTGACCTGCGTCGGCGGCTTCGAGGCGCCCGGATACTCCTTCGACGCCGTCGCGGCCGTCGTACCCGGGGTGCACGGCCACCACCGGGTCCAGAACCCCGACCTCACTCCCCTGACCACCATCGTCTTCCCCGCCTACCGGTGCGAGTTCTCAGGGCGGGAGACGCTGGAGGAGGCGGAGGCCAGGTATCACAAGATGCTGGCGACCGCGGACATCGGCCGCGGGCCCATGCCGTTCCTGAAGATGCGCTTCGACAACCCCCGTACCGACGCAGGCAGCAACAGCCCGGGGCGTGCCCTGGCCCGGCCCGAGGTCCTGCTGGCCGAGATCCCGGAGCTGAGGAACGCTCCCGGCGGGTTCGTGGAGTACGAGAACCACGCCGGTGACGTACGGCGTGTGGAATGGGAGCAGAACGGCACGTGGGTGCTCTCGGACGCCTCCGGGAGGCGTGAGTTGAGGCTCGACGAGCTGCTGCCCCTGGTGGCGGAGAGCCTGCGCTGACCGTTCCCGGCGTGCGGACGGTGGTGTGGACATGGGGTACGACCCGACCTGGTCCCCGGAGACCGGCGGTGTGCTGCGCCGGGCGGGCTGGTGGCCCGACCGTGCGGTGCCGACGGACACCTGGGAGTGGATCCTGCGGGAACGCGGTTCCTTCGTGCCCCACGAGGCGGCGAGGCGGTTCCTGCGCGCTTTCGGAGGCTTGGTGACGTACGGCTGGCCGACCGACCCGGTCGTGACCCACCCAGCCATCAGGTTCGATCCTCTCCGGGCCGAGTGAGAGGACGGGACGTACAGGTGGATGAGCCGACAGGCCAGGACTTCCCTGTACCCGGTGGGCAGGGCCGGCGAAGGGAGTGGCCCACACGTTCAGACGGACGCGCTTCCGAGCCGGAGTCACAGAGCGGCCTTCACCTCATACAGGTGGGGCCTGTAACTTGACGTGTGCACAGGTTTGTTGATGAGGCGTACGCGACGGGGGTTGCGGGGACATGGCGGGGTACCGCCCGGCGGACTGGCATCCACTCGACCTCGACAGGGACCCGACCCCCGGTGACCCGAAGCGCGTCCGCACTCTCGCCACGCAGCTGCACGGCTTCGCCGACGACGTCTCCGACGCGCTGCGTCTGGTCAAGGGTATGGCCGGCGAGGACACCCTCCCGCAGTGGGCGGGTAAGTCCGCGGAGGTGTTCAAGGAGCAGTTCGAGGACGTCCCGAAGAACCCGTCGACGAGGGCGATCTGACCAAGCTGAAGAGGGCGGGCATGATCAACAACACCAACAAGCAGCGGGTCCTTCCGCCCAAGTGCGACGGGTGAAGGCGCGGGGATGAGGAGGGAAGGGGACATGGCATCCGGATGGGATTGGGCGGGCGGCGAAGGCCTGCTCGGTCTCGACGATCCCGCGGAATGGGACGCCGCGTTCGCACGTGGAGAGGACCGCCTCGGGACGGCGGTGATCGGACTGGCACTCAACTGCCCGTTGGCAGAGGCTTCCCCCCGGATCGTGCGGGCGATGCGGATGCCGGATCCGATCCAGCGGGGGTTCGCGTTCACTGCGGCGGGCGACACGGCCCGGATCAACGGCGCACTCACGCCGGAGTTGTACGAAGCACTGCGCGCGGAGGGGCCGCATGGCTTCGCCACCCACGCCATCAGGGACACGCTGACCTTCGTACCGTTCCGGGATCTGCCGCCGTGGTTCAAACGCCGGTGGGTGTATGTCACCGTATGCAACAAGCTGGAGTACTGGTGGCATCGCATCCAGGACGCGATCGGCGATGCCTGGCGGGCCCTGCGGCGCCACCGCGGCTGAGCCGACCGGCAGCGGAGCAGTGCAGGGCCCTGGGAACGTGCGCCGACTGCTCGGAGAGTTGCGGGCCCCGGAGGGAGTCGAGCCGGTCGCCGCGCTGGTCCGGGAACGGAAGTCGACCGACGGTCCTTACTTCACCTTCTGTGTCAAGGCCCTCCAGTCTCTGGGTGAGATCGGCACCTCCGAAGCCGTCGGCTTCCTGCGCGGCATCGCCACCGGAGATCCCGCAGTCTGGCCCGACCCACTGCGCTGGCATGCCGCGGAGGAACTGGGCATCGAGGACGAGCTGGGCTTCGACGAAGACCGGATGCTGGGCGGATCGTGAGCGAAGAGCATGCGCCGGGTGGCGAGGGCGACGCACCGGTCCCCGACCTCGACGAGATCGAGGAGATGTGCGCCGTGGCCACGCCCGGGCCCTGGTTCGTCAGAGACCTGGACGACAGCCATGCCATGAACCTGCGCGCGGTCAGCACGGTGGCGGACACCGGACGCCAAGAACGGTGGCCCGGCTTCGACCACGGGGAGCTGATCGCGGCGACGCTGGTGCAGGAGCCACGTTATGTGGACTGCGCCGACGAACGCTGGGACGAGAACGCGGCCTTCATCGCGATGGCGCGGGAGGCGGTGCCCCGGCTCGTGAAGGAGGTGAGGCGTCTTCGGCGACTCCTCGCGGCTGCTGTGCCCGGAGACGGACCTGCAACGGAGGCCAGCACCTTCGCGTACCGCTTCCGCAGCCCGCTCGGCGGGTTCGCCGCCGATCTGACGGCGGGGTGCGTGGCCCCGGGCGCGGAGGACGGCCTCTCCCGAGCGCCGTGCACACGGGGCCAAGCGCTTCGCGAGAGGCCGGCTCCCGCTGCTGCCCGAGGACGACGCGGGGCGAGAGGATCTGGAGAAGTCCCTGAACGAGTTCGGTAACTTCGTGGCACAGCTACGTCGAGGGGAACGCCAGTGAGCAGCAGCAGTGCCCCCGGCCCCTGGGTGGTTCTTGTTCCGGAGGAGTCCGTCGACGTCCGGCGGCAGTTGTCGGAGCTGGCAGAAGACGGTGGGCGAGTCCACCACTTCGACGCCCGCGATCTGATGACCGCGCAGGGTGTCTTCCGCGCCTTCGCGGAAACCCTGCGCTTTCCCGGTTACTTCGGGTGGAACTGGGATGCCCTGGTCGACTGCCTGGGCGACCCGTGCGGCGAGGTCACGGGAGGGGGAGCGGGGATCGCGGGCGTGGTGCACGGCGCGGATCTCCTGGTGGAGGAGGAACACTTCCCGTTGTTCGTATCGGTTCTCTGCCAGGGCGCCGACCGCGCGAACTCGGCGGTGGACCTCGACGGCGACCCCCTGGACCGGCCCGCCGTCGCCGAACGCTTCGTCCTCGGATTCCGTGACTTCGACCGCGAGAGGATCGCGGCCCGTGTCGAGCAACCCGACCTGATCCTCACCCTGGGGGACGGATTCGTGGGAGCCGCGCTCGATCCCGAGGAATGGCACTGAGGGAGCCCTGAGTCTCCGGCTGCTCAGCGCGCCCGCCGGCGAGCCCGCCCCCGGCGTGCCCCGCTCGGCCACAGCCGTGCCCGGCGCCCCGCCGCAACGTCCTCCACCCACCCGAACGCCACCACCGCCACCGCGATCAGCGGCCAGACCACCACGAACATCCAGAAGCCGTAGGTGGAGTCGAGCAGCCCGGACGCGCGGTCCGAGTTCATGAACGGCAGGTTGTAGGCCTCGTCGATGATGGGGACCGTGGCCATGATCAGCAGGTTGTGCCAGAGGTAGATGGTGACCGCGCGGTTGTTGGAGAGGGTGATCCATCGGTCCCAGCGGCGGAGGCCGCGCGGTAGCTGCCGCCAGGACGGGGCGTACTGCAACAACACCACCACCGCCCCGAACGACCAGCATGCCTGGGCGAGCGGGATGTCGTTGAGGTCCCAGCCGTCGGGGCCCTGGTGACCCGACGCCCACCACAGGCCCGCCGCCATCACGAGGCAGGACAGCGAGACCGCCGCGTAGCGCGGGACGCGGGCCAGTGTGCCCTCCTGGTGGGCGAAGCCCAGGATCCAGCAGCCGCCGTACACCGCGAAGTCCGTCACCGCGTTGCCCGTTTCGCCGGGGATGGAGACCAGGCCCGTGCCGATCGCCGCCGTCAGTGCCAGGGGGGCCAGGACCGTCGGCAGCGGGGCCCTGCGGAACGCCCGCAGCAGCAACGGCGACAGCAGGACGAACCACAGGTACGCGCGCAGGTACCAGAGCGGGCCCGCCGCCTGTTCCGCCCAGGTGTCGTCCAGCAGGCCCGACGCCGAGCCGAGGTGTTCGGGGTACGGCGGAGCGCCGACCGGGAGGAAGTAGAAGGCGAGTCGGGACCAGCCCCTCCAACCGCCGCCCACGTCCGGGTCCTTGAAGGGGTTCCAGCCCGCCGTGAACATCATCGTCAGCAGGACGGTGCTGAACAGCCAGAGGGGTGGCAGGAGGCGGCGGAGCCGGGAGCGGATCACGCTGCCCGGCGGGCGGTTCAGGCTGCGGGCCATCAGGGAGCCGGCCAGCGCGAACATCACGCCCATGGAGGGGAAGAGGACGGTCAGCCAGGGCCAGCCGAAGAGGTGGTAGACCACCACGCGGAGCAGGGCCAGGGAGCGGAGGAGGTCGAGGTAGCGGTCCCGGCCGCCGCCGGTTCCGGTTGCCCTGCCCGTGCCCACCGGGGGTGCCTGCGTCATGCCGCCGGCCTCTCCCCCGCGGTGCCCGGTGCCGCCCGCACCACTCCCGTCCGCCGCAGCTTCTGCCAGCGCAGGCGGCCACCGGTCAGCGCCGTGATCCAGGACTGGAGGAGCACGACGTACATGAGCTGGCGGTAGAGGATCTGCTGGAGCGGGAGCGAGACGAGGTGGGTCATGCGTTCGCGGTCCAGGCGGAAGGCGTAGGCCGCGCAGACCGCCTGGACCGCCAGGATCCCCAGCCATGCGCCGATCGTCCTCCGCGTCGGGCCGAAGACGATGCCGTAGAGGAGGAACGCGTCGATCAGGGGGGCCAGGAGCGGGGCCACGACCATGAACAAGGAGACCAGCGGGAGGCCTACGCGGCCGAAGCGGCCGGACGGGCCGCGGTCCAGCAGGGCGCCCCGGTGTTTCCAGATCGCCTGCATCGTGCCGTACGACCACCGGTACCGCTGGGACCAGAGCTGGGAGACCGACTCCGGGGCCTCCGTCCAGGCCCGGGCCCGTTCCGCGTAGACCACCCGCCAGCCCGCCCGGTGGATCGCCATCGTGATGTCGGTGTCCTCGGCGAGTGTGTCGTCGCTCATGCCGCCGACCTGTTCCAGGGCGGTACGGCGGAACGCGCCGACCGCGCCGGGGATGGTCGGCATGCAGCACAGCACGTCGTACATCCGGCGGTCCAGGTTGAAGCCCATCACGTACTCGATGTGCTGCCAGGCGCCGATCAGCGAATCCCGGTTGCCGACCTTGGCGTTGCCGGCGACCGCGCCGACCGCGGGATCGCCGAAGGGCTGGACCAGTTCCCGTACCGTGGCCGGTTCGAAGACCGTGTCGCCGTCCATCATCACGACGATGTCGTGACGGGCGTTGCGCAGGCCCCGGTTGAGGGCGGCGGGCTTGCCCGCGTTCTCCTGGCGGATCACCCGGACGCCCGGCAGGTGCAGGTTCTCCACGATCCGTGCCGTGCCGTCCGTCGAACCGTCGTCGACGACGAGGACCTCGACGGGGTGTTCGCTCGCGGTCAGTGAACGGACCGTGTTCTCGATGCACTTGGCCTCGTTGTAGGCGGGGACCAGGACGGAGACCGGTTCGGTCACCGGGCGGCGGCCCCAGCGGAAGCCCTTGCGGCGGACCCTGCGGGCGTGCAGGGCGGAGAGCCAGAGCATCAGGGCGAAGCGGGCCAGCACCGACGCGCCGACCACCGCCAGGCCGACCACCAGCACGCCCGTGATGCCGTCCGCCGCCTGGACCAGGAAGATCCAGGCCCTGCCCTGCCAGAGGTCGGTGCCGGTGACCGGGGTGTGGGCGCTCGGGGCGTGCAGGGCCTCGGTGAGGTTGTCGACGGTGTAGCCCTGCTTCTGCAGGAGGGGCAGGAACCTGTCCAGGGCCTCGACCGTCTGGTGGCGGTCGCCGCCCGAGTCGTGCATCAGGACGATCGCGCCCTTGCCGTCGCGCGGGGTGGTGTTGCGGATGATCCGGTCGGCGCCCGGCTTGCGCCAGTCCTCGCTGTCGATGTCGTTGACGACCGTGATGTAGCCGCGGGTGCCGATGTACCGGGTCACCGGCCAGGACCGGTTGTCCATCGCGTCGGCGAAGGAGGAGTACGGCGGCCGGAAGAGGGAGGTACGGATGCCGGCCGCGCCGGTGATCGCCAGCTGGGTCTGGGACAGCTCCCAGTCCGTGCGCCGCTTCGACTGGTACGACAGGTCGGGGTGGCTGAAGGTGTGCACGCCGACCTCGTTGCCCTCGGCCACGATGCGCCGGACCAGCTGCGGGTAGCGGGAGGTCATGGTGCCGGTGACGAAGAAGACGGCGTGCGCGTGGTGCTTCTTCAGGACGTCCAGGACCTTCGGGGTCCAGGTCGGGTCGGGGCCGTCGTCGAAGGTGAGGACCAGGTGGTGGTCGGGGATGCGCAGGGACGTCGTACGGCCGTTGCGGGTGTCGATGACCGGGCCGCCGTCCAGGATCTTCGCCGGGACCCTGTCGGTGGCGGCTTCGGGGCGGATGCGGTGGTCGGCGAGGATCTCGCTGTGGACGTAGCCGCGCAGCATCAGCATCGCCATCAGGGCGGCGAGGACGAGGACGGGCAGCGTCAGCCGCATGGGGAGGCGGCGCCGCCGGGAGGCGGCGGTGGCGGTCGGGCGGCGGCGCCGGGAAGCGTCGGCGGTCGGGCGGCGGCGGGAAGCGTCGGCGGTCGGGCCTCGGCGGACGGTCGGGCGGCGCCGGGTGCGGGGCGCCATCACAGGACGGGGGCGGGAGTGGAGGTGCCGCGGGTGCGGGTCTGCCCGTGCGCGCCCTGCGCGACCGGGCCGCCGGTCGGGGCGGCCGACTCGCTGGGCGAAGCCGGGGGCGGCGAGGAGGCGGGAGATGCGGGCGGTTCCGAGGAGGGCGGCACCGTGGACGGCGAGGCGGACGTGGACGACGAGCCCGGCTTGGGCGAGGAGCCCGTCACCCCCGCGGACGACGTCGTCCGCGCGGACGCCGACGCGCTCGGCCCGGCGGACCCCTTTCCGTTCCCCGGCGTCCGGGAGGAGGCGCCTGACGACGGGGTCGTGCCGCCGCGCACGGCCGGGCCGGCCACCGAGGCGCCGTCGTCCGAGGTCGGGGGCGAGTGCGCGGGCCGCGGCGAGTCGTCGACCTTGCCGGCCGGCCTGTCGGCGTTCTGCCCCGGCACCGGCAGCCAGGGCGCGTCGGAACTCCCGGACAGCAGGGTGACGACGATCACCACCGCGTAGACCGCGCAGGCGAGGCCGAGGGAAATCCCGACCCTGCGGAACCGGCGGCTGCGGCGCCCCGACTCGTCGACGAAGACGGGGACGGGGACGAGGCCGTCGGGAGCGCCCGAGCCTTCGGAGGCACCCGCACCCCGTGAGACGCCGGAGGCCTCCGCCGCCGCGGACCCCGTCGGCGCTGTGGGCCCCGTCGGCCCCATCGGGCCCACCGGCCCCGTCGGCCGTATTCGTACGACACCGACGTCGTTCTGGACGGTCACCTCGTCCGGGTCGTGGACGAGGTCCGTGTCCGGGCCACGCAGGAACACCGGGATCGGCGGCTCGACCACGCTCCACGGGTCCCGTAACGCGGCGGTCCGCAGCACCTCGGTAGCCCCGCCGGCCCCACCCGTTCCCGCCGACGCGCCACCGCCACCGCCACCGTCACCACCACCGGCGCCGGGTGTCCCCGCCTCCACCCCGTCGTCCCCCGCCACCGGCACATCCCGGGCGTCCAGGGCCACCTGCGGCATTTCGGGTTGGGTTTCTTCTCGCCAATTCTTCACGCGCGTACATCCCCCCACGGGAGTGTTCCGGGCGCACTGACGAACCCGAGCACACGTCAACGGAACGGGCCCCCACCCGCTCCGAGCGCCCCCTTGCAACTCTCCGCGCTCGGGTCCATGAAGCTAGCGCACGGGGGAGATCCGTGTTCCCGATGTGTCATTTGCGGTCGTCCATCACCTCTTGATCACTGGCTGGAATCCATCCATCGGGCGGACGCTGGAGCCATCGTTCCGTCCGCCCGATCTCGGCGGCCGCCCGCCGCAACGCGTCGACTCCCGGATGGACCAGCCCCTTTCGCCACACGAGCGACACAGGCGACAACGGGACCGGATCGACCAGCGGCCGCGACACGCTCCCAGGTATGGCCGGAAAACCCACTACCGCGAGGATGGGATACCGATCCTTGGCCATGACTCGCCGGAACTCCTCCTCCCCGACGGCCAGCGGCAGCGGCGGCGCGACCGCGGTGCCTCGCCCCTCGAAGAGGCGAAAGGCCAGGTCAGTCCATTCCAGGGTGCGCTCGTTCCCGGCGCCGGCGTACACCGTCTCGCCCGCGAGCGCGGCCAGCGGCACCACGTCCAGGGCCGCGAGCCGGTGCTCGGAGGGGAGAATTACGGCCATGGGTTCGAACCGCACGGGCTGGTGTTCGAGTCCGGAGCGCAGCGCCGGATCCAGTCCCGCGAACCGCCCGAAGGACACGTCGAGCCGCCCCGCGAGGAGTTCGGCCGCCGCCCCGGTGAGCCCGCTCTCGTAGCGGGCCATCAGCTCGCAGTCGGGGGCGAGTTCACGGGCCCGGTACAGGACGCGGCGGGCGGTCTCCAGGCCCGGGGAGTTGAGGTCCACCAGCAGTGGCCGGGCCTGCCCGAACGCGGCGAGCAGGGCGTCCTGGGCGGCCAGCACCCGACGGGCGTACGGCAGCAGCCGGGCACCGTCGGCGGTGAGGCTGACCTGCCGCGTGCTGCGCAGGAACAGCTCGGCGCCCAGCTCCCGCTCCAGCCGCCGTACGTCACGGCTGAGCGCCTGCTGGGCGACGTACAGCCGGCCGGCGGCGCGGGTGAAGTGCAACTCCTCGGCGACGGTCACGAAGACGCGCAGCAGCCGGGGTTCGATGTGGGCGGGCGAGGCGGGTGCTGACATCTCGCGAACTTACAACACAGGTGCGTGAATCGGCGCCGAGCAGGTGTTGGACCCCTTGATCGGTCCGGCGCGACGGTGGTGTCCATGCCGAAACCGACTCAGCCGAGCCCCCGCGAGATCGTCCACACCGTCACCGCCGACTCCCTGGTCACCGTCGACTTCAGCCCCCGATTCGACGGCCGCTCCCGCTCTCGTCCCCGCCGTCGCCCACCCGGCCCCTACCGCCGCCTCTTCGCCCTCCCCGGCACCCGGGCCTTCACCGCCGGGAACCTGCTGGCCCGGCTGCCCATGGGCATGTTCAGCGTCAGCGCGGTCGTGATGATCGCCGGGTCGCGCGGCTCGTACGCCCTCGCCGGTGCCGTCACCGCGACCGGTCTCGCCGCCACCGGTCTCGCCGGGCCCTGGATCGCCCGGCTCGTGGACCGGTACGGGCAGGCCCGGGTCGCCGTACCGGCGACCGTCACCGCCGTGCTCGGCAGCCTCGCCCTGCTGCTCTGCGTCCGCTACGGCGCCCCGGACTGGACGCTGTTCGCCGCCTACGCGGCCACCGCCACCACCCCCAACCTCGGCGGCATGTCCCGCGCCCGCTGGGCCCACCTGCTGCGCGACGACCCGGGCGCCCTGCACACCGCGAACTCCTTCGAACAGGCCGCCGACGAGCTGTGCTTCATGCTCGGGCCGGTCCTCGCCTCCTTCCTGACCGGCACGTTCTTCCCGGAGGCCGGCACGCTGGTGGGCGCGGTGCTGCTGCTCACCGGCGCGCTGCTGTTCGCCGCCCAGCGGGCCACCGAGCCACCGCCCCGGACCGGGCCGGCCGGCCCGCGCACACCGCTGCGCATCGGCCCGCTGCTGGTCTGCTTCGTCGCGACCGGCGCGGTGTTCGGTTCGATGGAGGTCGTCACGATCGCCTACGCCGACGCCCAGGGCCACCGTTCGGCGGCCGGTGCCGTACTGGCCCTCCAGGCGGCCGGATCGTGCGCGGCGGGCCTGCTGTACGGGGCGCTCCGGCCGGCCGGACCGGCCGAACGCAGGCTCCCCGTCTGCCTGTTGTCGATGGCGGCGCTGATGTCCCTGCCGCTGCTCGCCGCACGCGCGGTCGACAGCCTGTGGGCTCTCGCCCCCGCCCTGCTCGTGGCCGGCATGGCGACCGCCCCGACCATGGTGACCGCGATGACCCTGGTCCAGGACCGTACCCCCGAGGGCCGCCTGAACGAGGGGATGAGCCTGGTCGTCACCGCACTGCTGACCGGCATCGCCTGCGGCTCCGCGCTCGGCGGCTGGGCGGCGGACCACGTCTCGCCGACGGCCGCCTTCGTCACCCCGGCCGCCGCGGCCGTCGCGGCCCTGGCCGTCCACGCAGCCAGTCGAATCGCTTCGCCCAATTCCCGCCGCGCCCATTGACGCCCTCCCAGCCCGCACCTACCGTCCTCCGTCGAAGCGCTTCGACGTCCTTCATCGAACCGATTCGACGCGGGACGAGCACCATCCATCCGACTCCCCCGGAGGCATTGGATGTTGACGGCACGAAGGCGGACCACGACCGCGGCGGCGATCCTCGCCGGATCGCTGCTCCTCACCTCCTGCGGCGGCTCGGGCGGCAGCACGTCCGACGGGAAGACGCTCAGGCTCTGGCACTACGAGGGTCCCACCAGCGCGATGGGCATCGCCTGGAACGAGGCGATCAAGGAGTTCGAGGCGACCCATCCGGGCGTGAAGGTGAAGTACGAGGAGAAGAGCTTCGAGCAGATCCAGAAGACCGCGCAGATGGTCCTGAACTCCTCCGACGCCCCCGACATCATGGAGTACAACAAGGGCAACGCGACGGCCGGCCTGCTCTCCAAGCAGGGTCTGCTCACCGATCTGACCGCCGAGGCGGCCAAGCGCGGCTGGGACAAGAAGCTCAGCGCGGGCGTGCGCACCACCAGCCGGTACGACGCCGACGGCGTGATGGGCTCGGGCAAGTGGTACGGAGTGCCCAACTATGCCGAGTACACCATGGTCTATTACAACAAGGACCTGTTCGAGAAGTACGGGATCGCCGAGCCGAAGACGTTCGACGACCTGACGGCGGCGATGGACACGTTCGTCACGAAGGGCATCACTCCGCTCGCCGACTCGGGCTCGGAGTACATGGCCCAGCAGTACCTCTACCAGCTGGCGCTCTCGAAGGCCGACCGCTCGTGGGTCGACGCCTACGAGCTGTACAAGGGCAAGGTCGACTTCCACGACCGGGCCTGGACGTACGCGGCGACCACCTTCGCCGACTGGGTGAAGAAGGGCTACCTCGCGAAGACGTCGTCGGGTACGACCGCCGAACAGGCCGGGGTCTCCTTCATCCAGGGGAAGTCGCCGATCCTGTTCTCCGGGAGCTGGTGGTACGGCCGCTTCCAGTCGGAGGCCAAGTTCGGCTGGGGCAGCTTCCTGTGGCCCGGCTCGGACCTCACCCTCGGCTCCGGCGGCAACCTCTGGGTCGTACCGAAGAACTCCCAGAACAAGGACCTGGCCTACGACTTCATCGACATCACCATGTCGAAGAAGATCCAGAATCTGCTCGGCAACAAGGGCGGAGTCCCGGTCGCGGCGGACGCCAGCGCCGTCACCGACCCCAAGTCCAAGCAGCTCATCGCGAATTTCAACACCGTCAGCAAGCGCGACGGCCTCGCCTTCTACCCCGACTGGCCGGTCGCCGGCTTCTACGACACCCTCGTCTCCGAGACCCAGAAGCTGATCACCGGCAGCGAGAAACCGGACGCCTACCTGAGCAACCTCCAGACGGCGTACGACAAGGGCACCAAGTGAGGGTGGTGCGCCGGGACTCGTACGCCCCCTTCCTCCTCCCCGGCGCCCTCGCCTTCCTGGCGGTCGTGATCGTCCCGTTCCTGATGAACACGGGCGTGAGCTTCACCGACTGGCAGGGCGTGGGCAGCCCGCACTGGTCCGGGCTCGCCAACTACCGTGAGCTGCTGCACGACTCCGAGTTCTGGGCGTCCTTCCGGCACAGCCTCTTCATGGTCGTGGCGATGGCCGCGGTCCCGACCGCGCTCGGACTCCTCCTGGCCGCCGCCCTGTTCGACTACGTCGGCAAGCACTTCGGCACCCGGATCGCGGCGGTGCTCCGCGCCTGCTTCTACCTCCCGCAGGTGCTGCCGGTCGCGGTCGCCGGCATCGTCTGGAGCTGGATCCTGGCCCCCGCCGACGGCTCCCTCAACGCCCTGCTCAAGGCCGTCGGGCTCGGCTCCTGGCAGCAGGACTGGCTCGGCGACCCCGACCTCGCCCTCTACACCGTGATGGGTGTGCTGGTCTGGGTGCAGATCGGCTTCCCGCTGGTCGTCTTCATGGCCGGACTCGGCCGCGTCGACCCCCAGCTGTACGAGGCGGCCGAGCTGGACGGCGCCGGCTGGTGGCGCCGCTTCCGGCACGTCACCCTCCCGCAGATCCGCCCCGAGGTGTACGTCGTCCTGACCTGGTGCACGATCGCCGCGCTCAAGGTCTTCGGCGCGGTGTACGTCCTGACCAAGGGCGGCCCTGGCGGCGCCACCGACGTGCCCTCCTACTTCTCCTTCACCACGTTCTTCGAGAAGACCCAGGTCGGCTACGGCTCGGCGATCTCCACCGTCCTCACCGTGATCATCCTGGCCCTGGCCGTGCTCGGCCTGAAGCTGCAGGGCCGCGCGGAGGACGGGGACGCCGCATGACCGCCCTGCGCCGCTACCCGGTCCTCCTCGCCCTCTGCCTCGCCGCCCTCTTCATGGTCGTCCCGTTCGTGATCGTGGCGGTCAACGCGGTCAAGTCCCCCGCGGAGTACGCGCAGAACGGCCCGCTGAGCCTCCCCCACGGCCTCTACCTCGACGGCCTGAAGGACTTCTGGCAGCGCGTCGACTACACCCGGAAGCTGGTCAACTCCGTCCTCATCAGCGGCTCGGTCGCCCTGCTCGCCACCGGCCTCTCCGTCCTCAACGCCTACGCGATCGGCATCGGCCGGATCAGGGGCCGCACCTGGGTGCTGGCCTTCTTCGTCCTCGCCAACCTGCTGCCGCAGGAGGCGCTGGTCTACCCGCTCTACTACCTGAGCAAGCAGGCGGGCCTCTACGACACCCGGCTCAGCGTGATCATCGTGTTCACGGTGATCCAGTCGGCGTTCGGGACGTATCTGCTCTCCGCCGTCCTCGGGCAGTTCCCGCGCGAGATCGTCGAGGCGGCCCGGATCGACGGCGCGAACAAGTGGCAGATCCTCATCCGGATCGTCGTACCCGTCAGCCGCCCGACCCTGGGCGTGCTCCTGGTCTTCTTCTTCATCTGGACCTGGAACGAGTTCCTGCTGCCGCTCGTCATGCTGATCTCCAACGACAACCAGACGGTGTCCGTCGCCCTCGGCGTCCTCCAGGGCCAGCGCCTGATGGACGCCACCATGACCAACGCGGCCGCCCTGCTCGGCGTGCTCCCGGCCATCGTCTTCTTCCTCGTCTTCCAGCGGACGCTCACCCGTGGGATCGCCGTGGGGGCGGTCAAATAGGAGGTACGTGCGTGAAGTTCACCGACGGCTACTGGCTGCTGCGCGAGGGCGTCACCGCGGCCCACCCGGTCGAGGTCTTCGACGTCACCGCCACGGACGGCGCCCTGGAGATCCACGCGCCGACCCAGCCCATCCGCCACCGCGGCGACCTGCTGAGGGGACCGGTCCTGACGATCAGCGCGCACACCCCGATGCCCGACGTCATCGGCGTCACCTTCACCCACTTCGAGGGCGAGCGGCCACGCGGCCCGCAGTTCGAGCTCGGCAAGGCCGACTTCGCCTCCCAGGTGTCGTACGACGACGAGTACGCGACCCTGACCTCCGGCTCGCTGACGCTGCGGCTGAGCCGTACGGCCCCCTGGCGGCTGGACTTCCGCGCCGGCGGCCACACCCTCACCTCCAGCGGCCCCAAGGGCATGGGCATCATGCGGGACACCGCCACGGGCGCCCACTACCTGCGCGAGCAGCTGAACCTGGGGGTCGGCACCTCGGTCTACGGCCTCGGCGAGCGCTTCGGCCCGCTGGTCAAGAACGGCCAGGTCGTCGACATCTGGAACGCCGACGGCGGCACCGCCACCGAACAGGCCTACAAGAACGTTCCCTTCTACCTCACGGACGCGGGCTACGGCGTCTTCGTCGACCACCCGGGAAAGGTGTCGTTCGAGGTCGGCTCGGAGGCGGTGTCCCGGGTCCAGTTCAGCGTCGAGTCGCAGCAGTTGACGTACTACGTCATCCACGGCCCGACCCCGAAGGACATCCTGCGCACGTACACGGCCCTGACCGGCCGCCCGGCACTGCCGCCCGCCTGGTCCTTCGGGTTGTGGCTGTCGACGTCCTTCACGACGTCGTACGACGAGAAGACGGTGACGTCCTTCATCGAGGGTATGCGGGAGCGCGAACTCCCCCTGTCCGTCTTCCACTTCGACTGCTTCTGGATGCGGGAGTTCAACTGGTGCGACTTCCGGTGGGACCCGCGGGTCTTCCCGGATCCGGAAGGGATGCTGGGGCGGCTGCACGAGCGCGGGCTTCGGGTGTGCGTGTGGATCAACCCGTACATCGCGCAGCGCTCGCCGCTGTTCGCCGAGGGGAAGGAGCTGGGACACCTGCTGCGGCGACCGGACGGGAGCGTGTGGCAGTGGGACCTGTGGCAGCCGGGGATGGCGCTGGTGGACTTCACGTCCCCGGCGGCGCGTGACTGGTACGCGGGCAAGCTGGAGGCCCTGCTCGCCCAGGGCGTCGACTGCTTCAAGACCGACTTCGGGGAACGCGTCCCGGTGGACGTGGCCTGGTCCGACGGCTCGGACCCCGAGCGGATGCACAACTACTACACCCACCTCTACAACCGGACCGTCTTCGAGGTGCTCCGCAAGCACCGCGGGGAGGGGGAGGCGGTCGTCTTCGCGCGGTCGGCGACGGCCGGCAGCCAGAAGTTCCCGGTGCACTGGGGCGGCGACTGCGAGGCGACCTACGAGTCGATGGCCGAGTCGCTGCGCGGCGGGCTCTCGCTGGGCCTGTCCGGCTTCGGCTTCTGGAGCCACGACATCGGCGGCTTCGAGGGCACCCCGACACCGGCGCTGTTCAAGCGGTGGCTGGCCTTCGGGCTGCTGTCCTCGCACAGCAGGCTGCACGGCTCGTCGTCGTACCGGGTGCCGTGGCTGTTCGACGAGGAGTCGGTGGACGTGCTGCGGCACTTCACGCGGCTGAAGCTGAGCCTGATGCCCTACCTGTACGAGGCCGCGCGCACCGCCTCGGCGGAGGGGGTGCCGGTGATGCGGGCGATGGTGCTGGAGTTCCCGGACGATCCGGGGTGTGCGCATCTTGAGCGGCAGTACATGGTGGGGGCGGATCTGCTGGTGGCGCCGGTCTTCGACGACGAGGGGTATGTGACATATTACTGTCCGCGAGGCACCTGGACCCACCTCCTGACCGGCCGCACGGTCACCGGCCCCGGCTGGGTCCGCGAGCACCACGACTTCCTCAGCGTCCCGCTCCTGGTCCGTCCCGGCGCGGTGATCCCGGTCGGCGCGGTGACCGACCGCCCCGACTACGACCACGCCGACGGGGTGACCCTTAGGGCCTTCGGCCTCGGCCGCGGTGCCCGGGTCACGGTCCCGGTCGGCGACACCACCTTCACCGTCGTACGCGAAGGCGACACCCTGCGGGCCTCCTGCAGCGCCCCGGCGGCGCCCTGGAACCTGGCTGCCGGGGAGCGGACGGCGCATGCCCCGGCCGGCACCGGGTTCCTCTCCCTGGAGCTGGGCTGATGGTGAAGATCACCGACGTGGCCCGGCACGCCGGGGTCTCCCCCAGCACCGTGTCCTACGCGCTCAGCGGCAAGCGCCCGATCTCGGACGAGACCCGGCGCCGTGTCGAGGCGTCCATCCGCGAACTGGGCTACCGCCCGCACGCCGGCGCCCGCCACCTCGCCAGCAGCCGCGCCAACGTCCTCGCCCTGGTCATCCCGCTGCGCACGGGCATCCATGTCCCGGTGGTCATGCAGTTCGCGGTGTCGGTGGTGACCACGGCCCGCCGGTACGACCACGACGTGCTGCTCCTGACCCAGGAGGAGGGCGAGGAGGGCCTGCACCGGGTCGCCGACACGGCTCTGGTCGACGCCCTGATCGTGATGGACGTCCAGCTCCACGACCCCCGGCTGCCACTCCTGCGCACTCTGGAACGGCCGTCGGTACTGATCGGCTTTCCCTTTGACGCGGCCGGCCTGACCTGCGTCGACCTGGACTTCAAGGCGGCCGGCGAGCTGTGCGTGGAGCGGCTGGCGGGGCTGGGTCACCGGGTTGTCGCCCTGGTCGGCTCGCCTCCCGAGGTGTACGTCCGGGAGACGGCGTTCGCCCAGCGGGTCGTCCAGGGCTTCACGGCCGCCGCCCACCGCAACGGCATGGCGTCCTCCGTCCACCCGTGCGAGGCGACGCCGTCGGCGGCCCGCCGTGTCGCCGAGCAACTGCTCCGCGAGCAGCCTGCGTTGACGGGGGTCGTCGTCCACAACGAGGCGATCCTGGAGCCGCTGATCGACGCCTTCGAGCAACTCGGCCTCCGCGTCCCCACCGACCTGTCCATCACCGCGATCTGCCCGGACGAACTGGCGGCGGGCCTGCGCGTCCCCGTGACCTCGGTGGCTCTCCCGGCTGCGGAACTCGGCGAACGCGCCGCGGAGTTGCTGATGCGGAAGCTGGACGGGGACCCGGAGGTGCCGGATGCGACACTGCTGACACCCCGGCTGACGGAACGGGCGAGCACGGCACCGCGCGAGGCGCCCTGACGGCCCGGGATCCGCCGACTAGCCCTGGTCGACCATGAACTTGACGGCGTCCACCACGTACTCGCCGTAGTGGAGGGCCGATCCGATGGCCTCCAGCCGTGCGTACTGATCCGGAGACAACGAGTTGTACGGCGTGTTCACGATGGCTCTCAGCAGGACCCGCAGCGCCAGGTCCGGAGTGCAGCGGTGCGCGCAGTCGACGAGCGCCGCGCGGACCTCGGCGGGCAGGAACTCCACCCGCTCGATCTCGGCGACGACGGCGTCCCGGTGGGCGAGACCGTCCTCCGTGTCGGCCCCGGTGAGGGGACGTACGTCCGTCTTCGCGGACAGCCTGGCGTCGCACAGGCCGACGACCCTGCGCGTCCACTCGGATCCAGTGGTCCCGGTCCCCTCGAAGCTCGGCATGTACTGCGCGCCGGCCGTCCACAGCACCTCGATGGTCTCCGACGGAAGGTGTTCGGCAAGCAGTTGGGCGTCGCGGCGAACCGCCAACACCTCGTCGTCGACGTCCACGCCGAGGTGTTTCGCGACGACGTCGGCGGCTGTCGGCCCGTCGTAGGTCCAGTCCTGGTGGAAGAAGCTCATCACCCACGAGACACCGAAATCGAAGTCACTGAAACGCGTCGAAAGGGTCATCGCTCCGCCTGCGGATCGGCCAGGTCGGCGACGTGCTCTCGGCCGTAGCCGAACCGGTCGCCGAGTGCCGTCCAGTGGGCGTACTGCTCGTCGGTGACCGGCACGTCGTAGGCCCTGACGCATCTGAGCAGCAGACGGAAGCCGAGATCGGGATCGACCTGCTCGACGACACGCTCGAGCGCGGGAACCACCGTGCCGGAGCGTTCGAACCAGGGGCTCGTGGTGGCGCCGTACCAGGGGCTGTCGTGCACCGCGCGGGTCAGCGCGGGGGCGGTCTCCCGCAGTTCCCGCAGGACCGCGTCCCGCTCCGCCGAGTCGCCCGGCGAGGGTGCGCCGACGGCGAACCCGGGGTCGATCTCCCGCAGGCGTTCGACACAGACCGCCGCGATCCGATGGAGCCACTGGCGCGGTCCGGCGCCCTCGGTCTGCAGGGTGTGGCCATAGGCCGTCGCCACTTGCCAGAGCGCGGTGAGAGCATCGTCGGACATCGGCGACCGGGACAGTCGCACCGTGTCCTCCAGCAGCGCGTACGCCGAGGAACCCGGCACCAGACCCGCGTAGTCGAAGACCGCGCCGCGAATGCCCTCGTCGACCGTGTGGGAGTGCTGCCACAGATCGCCGTAGAATCCTCCGGCGAGGAGCGAGAACCCGAAGTCACAGTCGAAGCGCCGCCGCAGCGAGACGTCGTCGAAGCGGGGCCAGTGCACATCGAGCCCGTCGTGCACCAGGCACCCCGGGTAGCCGAACGCCTCACCGATCGTCCGGTACCGGTCGTACCGCTCCATGGTGACGTCGACCGGGGTCTCCTTCACCACGCGCAGGAACAGCCGGAAACCGAGGTCGGCGTCCGCTTCGGCGGCCACGCGTTCCAGCGCGGCCCCGACGTCCGGGCCCGTCAGCCGGTGCGACACGGCTCTCGCCTCGGCGCACACGGCTTTTCTCATCGCCGGTTCGTCCACCGTGACCAGGGGCGGTGTGCCGTCGAAGAACGTGTCGTCCGAAGAGAGACCGGCGGCTTCCCTGGTGATCCGGTCCTCGGCCGCCTCCACGATCCGGCGGAGCAGGCCGAGGACGTCCGGCCCCGGGTCCTGGCCTGCCGCCGCGGCACGCCATACCGTCCTCAGGGTCTCGGCCGGAAGGCCCGAGTCCAGCAGCAGACGGGCATCGTCCCGCAGGGCGCGGGCGTCGTCGGCGTCCCCGTCCGGCACCACCGGCGTGAGGGCCGTCCCGAGCCGCGCGATCAGCAGGCTGATCCCGAAGTCCTCCTCGAATCTCCAGAAACGTGCTTCCCGTGGTTCTTCCATGAGTTCCTCGCGGGGTGTCGGAGCGGCGGGGCGGAGGAAGACGACGCTCCTTCGCCCGCCCGCATGACAGATGATGCCGGTGGGCTCAGCGCCGCTTGGCATGAATCCCGCCCCGGTCTCGCACAGTGCCGTCCGGCATTTCCGGGACTCCGCGGGCGCGCGACGGTCGGGGACTGGCGTGGTGCGTGTGTCGCCCCAGTTCCTGTCCCCGACCCCAGGGGTGCTCGGTCAGTCGCCGGTCGTCAGATGGCGGACCTCGGACACCACGAACTCGCCGTAGTGCAGCGCCGAACCGAGTTCCTCCAGTCTCGCGTACCGCTCCGGAGTCAGTGGCAGATCGAATCCTCTGACGCTCTGTGGGATCGCTCTCAGCAGGAGCCGGAGAGCGAGGTCGGGAGTGCATCGCCGGGCGCACTCCGCCAGCGCCTGCCTGACCCTGTCCGGCAGGAACCGCGCCTGGTCGATCTCGGCGAGTACCGCGTCCGCCAGCTGCGTGCCATCCTCCGCGTCGGCACCGGTGAGCGGGCTGACGTTCTGCCTGCCGGCCAGCCAGTCATCACACAGGCCGATGATCGTCTTCATCCACTCGGCGCCCGTGGTGAAGCCGCGGCGAGGGTCGGAGAACCCTCCTGCGGGATACGTCCCGGCCTGCCACAGCGTCTCGATCATGTCCGAGCCGAGGTGCTCCAGCAGGAGCCGGGCATCGCGGCGGAGAGACAGGACCTCTTCGGGATCCAATTCCGGTACGAGGTGGTACCGGACCGCTTCGGCGCCGGTGTCGCCATTGTGCGTCCAGTCATAGTGGAACATGGACATGAGCCATGAAACACCAAAATCGGACTCAGTGAAGCGCTGCACTGGTTCTCATCTCCCTTACGGCAACGGGAAAGCCGTGTACACGTAATAGCCGCGCTTGTGGCCCGGCGCCCGCTTGAGCATGATCCTGTACCGGTTGCTCGCCTTGCTGATCGTCCTCCCGTCCGTCTCGGCCACCCAGCCGAGCGAGTTCTTCGCTCCGAAGGTGCCTTCCCACACCTTCTCCTGCTTTTTCTTGTCGCGAAGCCACTTGGTGATCTCGCCGGCCTTGTCGGCGATCGCGTAATCCACGACCTGCTGTGCCGTCTGCAAATCGGCGAACACGCCGTTCGGCTTACCCTTCGAAGCGGCCAGCGCGAACGCCTCCGCCTCCGTCGGGTCCACGTGATCGTCGAGGACGTGCGCGAGCCCAGGGAACTGCCCATCGTCGACGATGAGATCGTTGCAGTTGTGGACCAGAACCGGGTCACCGCCCGCCAGCGCGTAGAAGGTGTGCAGGCCGGACACCGTCAGGTCGTACACCGTCCGAGGTGTCGTCTCGTGCCGGTCGAGCAACGCGGCCACGGTGCGGACGGTTCCGTCCGGGCTCCGCAGACCGTCTCCGTCCCGCAGGTCGGAGGCCAGGGTCCAGCCCCGGCCGGTGACGAAGAACCGGTGTCCGGGTGTGCTGGTGAGGCGCCCACCGTCCGCCAGAGTGACGTCGACCAGGTCGACGGCGGTGTGGTGGAAGGTACGCGTGACCGGCTCGCCCTGCGCGCGACCGGTCCTCGGGTCGGCGGCCAGCACCAGGTCACCCCTGCGCACGTCACGCAGTGCCTTGCGGCTGCCGTCGGCCAGGACGACCTCGGTGGTGCCGGGGAAGCTGTTGACCTTGCATGCCGTCCGCGCCTCCTCGTACACATCGACGGACCGCTCGATGTCGGCCAGCGTCTGGGCGTCGACGTCCAGTGCCTTCAAGGCCTTCAATGCATCGCGGACCCCTTCTCCGGTACGCATGGCCGCGTCCACGGCGCGGATCGCCTCGGTGATCTTCGCGATCGGGCCGCCGATCGGGAGCCAGGTGGCGGCCCAGGCGCAGTCGCCGTAGCTGCCGCCGCCGTCACCGTTGATCTTGTGGTAGCAGCCGGTGAAGTCACCGATGATCGAGTCGTAGATGCCCTTCCAGACGTCCTTGGTCACGTCCCACGCGGAGACCTTGACCGTCTTGGTCAGGCCCTTGAAGGTCTGCGTCTTGAGGAAGACCGTGTCCTCGGCGGGGCAGCCGGCCTCCGTGGCGGGCACGTCCGGGTTGTCGCACAGGTAGTAGCTGACCACCGCGTCGAAGTGCACCTTGTACACCAGCGTGTTGCAGTCCAGGCCGTGGCACTCGTTGGGGAGTTGCTCCGGGTCTCCGTTCTGCTTGATGTCGTCGATGACGGAGAACACGCCGCCGATCCCGGTTCCGGTGCCGGCGCCGGTTTGCACCTGCTTGTTCGCGTCGGCGGCTGCCGCCTGGTCGGCCGCCTGCTGGGCCGAGTCGGCGTACTTCTGGGCGTCCTTGGCCGCCTCCTCGGCCGCGGTGGCCTCGGCGTCGGCACGGTCGGCCGCGGCGCGGGCGTCCTTCGCGGACTGCTCGGCCTCGGCGGCGGCCGTACGGGCCGCGTCCGCGTCCAGGGCCGCCTGGTCGGCGGAGGCCCGGGCGTCCTTGGCATAGCCCTCCGCGTTGCCCGCCGCCGTGTCGGCGGCCGCCGCGTCGGCGGTGGCCTGCTGGTCGTACTCGATGGTGCGCGCCAGTGACTTCTGCGCGTCCGCCGCGTACTGCGCCGCCTCGGACGCGTAACCCAGCGCCTCCTTCGAGGACTTGCGAGCGTCCGCAGCGTGACCGGCCGCCTCGGCGGCGATCGTGTACGCGGCCTTCGCGTCGCCGGTGGCCGCGTCGGCGAGGCTCTGCGCCTGTGCGGCGTTCTTCTGCGCGTTGGCGGCGTGCGCCTCGGCGACGGCCTGCTGCTGCTGGGCGATCGTCTTCGACGACTGGCCCGTCAGGACGGCGAGTCCCGCCGCGGAGTCGGTGTCCACGTAGGGCGAGCCGAGCTGGATCGCGTCGTTGGCGGGTGCGGCGACCTGCTGCGCGGAGGCTCCGGCGTCCTCGGCCGCCTGCGCGGTCGTGTACGCGTGACCGACCGCGTCGGCCGCGGCCGCGACCGCCTGGGCGGCCTCGGCCTGGGCGGCGTCGGCCTGCTTCTTCGAGTCGGCCGCGTGCTGCTCCGCCTCGTCGGCCAGCTTGACCGCGGTACGGGCCGCGTCGGCCGAGGCCTGGGAGGCCTTGATGGCGTCCGCCGCCGCGCTGGTCGCGGTGCGCACCGCCGCGTCCGCCTTGAGCTTGGCGGCCTGGGCGTCGTCCGCGTCGGAACGGGCCCGCTTGGCCGCCGCCTCGGCACGGGTGGCCGCGGCGTCGGCGTCGGCACGGGCCGAGGTCGCCGCCGTCTCCGCGTCGTCGGCCGCCTGGTCCGCCTGGTCCGCCGCCGCCCGGGAGTCCTGCGCGTCGGCGTCCGAGTCGTGGGCGTCGGCGTAGGCGTCCTTGGCGTCGGCCTTGGCGCGGGCCGCGTTCGACACCCCGTTTTCGTGAGGAGGGCAGACGGGGGCCCGGCGCGAAGAGGTGACGTGTGTGCCGCGGCGGCGGTCGAACCCGCCTGCCCCTCCCCATGGCGACGACGTTCCCCCGGTCGCTGATGGACGCGCGCGGAAGCGGAGTGGTCAGCTCGGCTCAGTGCGCGCACCAGACTTTAGTAAATCTGTGCGATATCCGTGCAGGGTTTTCGACCGGCAGTGATCGATCTTCGCATGGCCGCTCTGCGGACTCGCGGACACGACGAGGGCCCGGTGGTCTGCGACCACCGGGCCCTCGCAACATGGAGACTGTGGAGATGGCGGGAATCGAACCCGCGTCCAACGGTGCGGAACCAGGGCTTCTCCGTGTGCAGTTCGCTGTGATTTTCTCAGCCCCGGCGATCACGCGAACAAGTCGCCGACGGGCTCAGTCACTGTTAGATTTCCCTCTTCACCCCGTGACCGGGATCAAGGTTTAGTCCCCTAGCTGATGCCAGGATCCGGGTCGGGAACAGCCCCGGGCTGACACTCCCTGTATAGGAGGCTCGCTGTCGCTACCTGAGATCAGGCAGCGAGGGCGAAGGCCTGCTGGGAGGAATCGCGCTTGGAAGTGGCGATTATTTTTTTCGGCCTGTGGTTTACGAGATCATGGCCGCTTTCTCGACACGCTTCCCCTGCCTCGACATCCGCTGTCGAAACCGATCATCCCCATGTTGATTTTTCAATCTTCACACCGGCTTCCCCCGGTGTTGGTGCCATCGTACGTGACCAACGCACGCCGATGCCACTACATTCCCGCGGGCCTAGGCCTCCCGCTGGCGCCGCTTCGCCGCCGCGATGGCGCGCCCCGCCTCCCGGCGGTCCTGCTGCTCGCGCAGGGTCTGCCGCTTGTCGTACTCCTTCTTGCCGCGGGCGAGCGCGATCTCCGCCTTGGCCCGGCCGTCCTTGAAGTACAGGGCGAGGGGCACGATCGTGTGACCGGTCTCCTGGGCCTTGACCTCCAGCTTGTCGATCTCCTCCCGGTGCAGCAGCAGCTTTCGCTTGCGGCGCACCGAGTGGTTGGTCCAGGTGCCCTGGCTGTACTCCGGGATGTGGGCGTTGTGCAGCCACGCCTCGTTCCCGTCGATCTGCACGAAGCCGTCGACCAGCGAGGCCCGGCCCTGCCGCAGCGACTTCACCTCGGTGCCGGACAGCACCAGGCCGGCCTCGTAGGTGTCGATGATCGCGTAGTCGTGCCGCGCCTTCTTGTTCTGCGCGACGATCTTGCGCTTGCCGCCCTTCTCGCCGTCCCTGGCTTTGGCGGCCGTCCCCTGCTGCTTCTGCTGGGACTCTTTCGGTACGTACATTCCCTTGGCCATAGTGCTCTCCATTTTCGCACTACGGAGGGGGTGCGAGGGAAGCGGTTAAGCGGGTGCTACGAGGGGTCGCCCAGTCCGCTCAGCACGGTCTCCGCCCGCTCCAGCGCCCCGGAGGACACCTCCAGGTCGGGCGTGATGCCCCGGCCGTCCACGGCATGGCCCGAGGGGGTGCGGTAGTGGCCGACGGTGAGCTCGGCGACCGAGCCGTCGGGGAGGCGGGTGGGCATCTGGATGGAGCCCTTGCCGAAGGTGCGGGAGCCCAGGACGACCGCGCGGCCGCGGTCCTGGAGGGCGCCGGTGAGCATCTCGGCCGCGCTCATCGTGCCGCCGTCGACGAGCGCGACCAGGGGTCTCGCGGTGTCGCCGCCGGGCTCGGCGTGCAGGGAGCGCTCGGCGCCGTCCACGTCGTAGGTGGCGACCAGGCCGCCGTCGAGGAACGCGGAGGCGGCGGTGACGGCCTCGCTGACCAGGCCGCCGGAGTTGCCACGCAGGTCGAGGACGATCCCGCCGTCGGACGGGGTCTGCCGGACGGCGGTGCGCACCAGCTCCCCGGAGCCCCTGGTGAAGGCGGAGACCTTGATGACGGTGATGCCGGCGGCCGGCTTGCGCACGGTCACCGAGTCCGTCGAGAGCAGCGCCCGGCGCAGGGTCTCGCTCCACGCGCGCGTGCCGCGTTCGAGACCGAGGGTGACGGTCGTACCGGCGCGGGCGTCGGTGGCGTCGCCGCGCAGTAACGAGACGACGTCGGTGACGGGCCGCCCGTCGACGTCCTCGCCGTCGATGCTGCGCAGCCGGTCGCCCTTCCTGATCCCCGCGGCGGCCGCGGGCGACCCGGCCTGCACCTTGGCCACGTCGATCCGCCCGTCCGCCGTCCGCCGGGTCCACAGTCCCACGCCCGTGTACTGGCCGTCGAGCGCGTCCTCGAACTCCTGGTACTCGCCCTCGGAGTAGACCGCGGCCCACCGGTCCCCGCTGCGGCTCACGGCCCGTTCCGCGGCCTCCATGGGGGACTTGCCGTCGGCCATCGCCTCGGCGGCGGCCTTCGCCACGTCCTCGTGCCCGGCGGCCGGACGTGCGGCCCCGGTGGGCGTCTTCCGGTCGGACGACTGCCCGGGGTCCGGGAACGCCCCGGTGGCCGCCCCGGTCACCAACAGCCCTGCGAACACCAACGTCAGAGCCGCCCCTCGGCGAACCCGGCGGGGCTGACAGAACAGCTCTCGGCCTGACATGCCGGTGAGTCTAGGACAAGCCAAGAGGGCCGGACGGGCTGTTGCCCGTACGGCCCTCTTGGCGTGCGTCACACCTTGAGGTACTTGCGCAGCGCGAAGAACGCGGCAAGCGCGGGCATCAGGAGGCTCGTTGCGAGGATGAGGGGGAGCTTGGTCAACACGGCGTCCCAGCCGATGAAGTTGATCAAGTTCAGCTTGTGGGACAGGTCCAGGCCGTGGTCGATGATGAAGTACCGGGCGATCACCAGGAATCCACAGGCGACCGTGCCGCCGATCAGGCCGGCGACGGCGGCCTCCGCGATGAACGGGGCCTGGATGTAGAAGCCGGAGGCGCCGACCAGGCGCATGATGCCGGTCTCGCGCCTACGGCTGAACGCGGAGACGCGCACCGTGTTGACGATCAGCATCAGGGCGACCACCAGCATCAGGGCCATGACCATGCGGGCCGCCCAGTTCATGCCGTTGAGCAGGCCGAAGAGGTTGTCGAGGATGCCCTTCTGGTCCTGGACCGACTGGACCCCGTCACGGCCGTCGAAGGCGGTCGCGACGACCTGGTACTTCTCCGGGTCCTTGAGCTTGATCCGGTACGACTCCTGCATCTGGTCCGGCGTGAGGGAGTCGGCGAGCGGCGAGTCGCCGAACTGCTCCTTGTAGTGCTTGTACGCCTCGTCCTGGGACTCGTAGGTGACCTTCTCGACCACCGACATCTTGCCGAGGTCGGCCTGGATCTGCTTCTTCTGGTCCTCGGTCACCGCGCCCTTGGCGCAGTTGGGGTCCGACTCCGCGTCGCTCTTGTTGCAGAGGAAGATCGAGACGTTGACCTTGTCGTACCAGTAGCCCTTCATGGTGTTGACCTGGTCGCTCATCAGGAGCGAGCCACCGAAGAGCGCCAGGGACAGGGCGACCGAGACGACGACGGCGAAGGTCATCGTCAGATTGCGGCGGAGACCGACTCCGATCTCCGACATTACGAACGAGGCGCGCATGGCGTCGGGTTATGCCTTTCCGTGGACGTCTGCGGGATCGATGGCGGTCAGTGCTGGTAGCCGTAGACGCCGCGGGCCTGGTCGCGGACGAGGCGGCCCTTCTCCAGCTCGATGACGCGCTTGCGCATCTGGTCCACGATGTTCTGGTCGTGGGTGGCCATGATCACGGTGGTGCCGGTCCGGTTGATGCGGTCCAGCAGCTTCATGATGCCGACCGAGGTCTGCGGGTCGAGGTTGCCCGTGGGCTCGTCCGCGATCAGCAGCTTGGGCCGGTTCACGAAGGCGCGCGCGATGGCCACGCGCTGCTGCTCGCCGCCGGACAGCTCGCCGGGCCTGCGGTCCTCCTTGCCGCCGAGCCCGACGAGGTCGAGCACCTGGGGCACGGACTTGCGGATCTCGCCCTTGGACTTGCCGATGACCTCCTGGGCGAAGGCCACGTTCTCGGCGACCGTCTTGTTGGGCAGCAGGCGGAAGTCCTGGAAGACCGTCCCGAGCTGGCGGCGCATCTGCGGCACCTTCCAGTTGGACAGCCGGGCGAGGTCCTTGCCGAGGACGTGCACCTGGCCGTGGCTGCACCGCTCCTCGCGGAGGATCAGCCGCAGGAAGGTGGACTTTCCGGAGCCGGAGGACCCCACGAGGAAGACGAACTCGCCCTTCTCCACTTCCAGGGACACTTCCCTGAGTGCGGGGCGGGTCTGCTTGGGGTAGACCTTGGAGACATTGTCGAATCGGATCACGGATGCACCACGGGTCGCCGGGGGTAGATGAGCGTGACCATACGCGAGTCGGGTGAGGAAGCGCAGGCGCCGGTCACGGTTGGGTGAGGCTTGTGCGGTTTTGTTCCGGGGCAGTCTTCCCGGAGCGCCCAGGAGTGCCGGGGCGAGGTCTGCGGACGGCCGCGCTCTTTCCGGGGGAACCTGGCACAGTGGGAGGGGAACGTTCTCGTTCCGCGGAACGTTGTGTGGGTAATGGCCGGTGCTAGGAGGGCGAGCGCATGACGTACGACCGGTTGGTGTGCGCGAACTGCGCGGCGCCCGTGAGCGAAGGCCGGTGCCCCGTGTGCCGCGCCAATCGCGAGCGTCTTCAGCAGGAGAGTTTCCTCGGCGGTCTGAACCCGATGGCACTCATCGGGCTGCTGGCGGTGCTGATCGCCGCGGTGGCGCTGCTGGCGGCGCACCAGACCGCGTAACGAAGCTCACACGCGAAGCTCACCCAAGAGCGACCGAAGGGCCCTGAGCCGCTGCTCAGGGCCCTTCGTCCGTTGCGATACGCATACGCTCCGTGAGCGGACGGCTACCGTCAGACGGCAGCGCCGCCGCGGCCGCCCACGAGGCGCGGCAGGACGCGGAAGCCGATACCGCCGGCGATCATCGTGGCAGCGCCGACGAGGAGGAAGGCCGTCTGCCCGGCACCGGTCTCGGCGAGCTGCTTGCCGCCACCCTGGGCCTCGGTGTTCGAGGACCCGGTGTCGGTGAGCGCGGAGGTGCCGGCCTCCTGCGCGGAGGTGCCGGAGTTGCCGTCGGTGCCGGTACCGCCGGTGGACGAGCCGCCGGAGGTCGAACCGCCGGAGGTCGAGCCGCCGGTGGACGAACCGCCGGAGGTCGAGCCGCCGGTGGACGAACCGCCCGTGGTCGAACCGCCCGTGGTCGAACCGCCCGTGGTCGAACCGCCCGTGGTCGAACCGCCGGTGGTCGAACCGCCGGTGTCGCTGCCACCGGTGGTCGAACCGCCAGTGTCGGAGCCACCGGTGGTCGAACCGCCAGTGTCGGTGCCACCCGTGTCCGTGCCACCGGTGTCGGTGCCACCCGTGTCGGTACCACCCGTGTCGGTACCACCCGTGTCGGTACCACCGGTGTCCGTGCCACCGGTGTCCGTGCCACCGGTGTCGGTACCACCCGTGTCGGTGCCGCCGGAGCCGCTGGTGCCCCCGTCGTCACAGGTCGGGTCCACGACGATGTCGCAGGGCGCGCCGCCCGTGCCGCCGTCGTCGTTGCCGGTGTCGACGGTCGCGCCGACACCGCTGTCGGTCACGCTCACGCCGATGTCCAGGGCGGAAGCGGCACCGGCGGCCGTGAGAGAGGCGCCGGCTGCGATCACTGCGCCGGCGGCTATCCGCGCGACGCGGAGACGCGTCTTCTTCGTCATATGGTTGCTACCCCCAGTAGCTGATCGTCAGTGCGGCGGCGCTCGGGGCCGGTGCTCGACGGAGACAGCTACGAATATTCAAGGCCCCCGGTTCACATGCGCCCCAGAGATACGCATGCCACACTTCACCCTTCCGATTTTCCAAGTGCACGTCAAGGCCGTTGCGTGCGCGATGTCCAGTTGCGCACCCAATGCCGGGAGTTGAAGCGTGTGAGTGTGACGTAAACCCCAGACATACGAGAACTGCCGCCCGGTGGGCGGCAGTTCCAGATCGGTCGACTCACCGTGGGCAAGTCGACAAAGTTACTTCTCCTGCTGCTTGCGCCAGCGAATTCCGGCCTCCAGGAAGCCGTCGATCTCGCCGTTGAACACGGCCTCGGGGTTGCCGACTTCGTACTCGGTCCGCAGGTCCTTGACCATCTGGTACGGGTGCAGCACGTACGACCGCATCTGGTTGCCCCAGGAGTTGCCGCCGTCGCCCTTGAGGGCGTCCATCTTGGCCTGCTCCTCCTGGCGGCGCCGCTCCAGGAGCTTGGCCTGGAGGACGTTCATCGCGGTGGCCTTGTTCTGGATCTGCGACCGCTCGTTCTGGCAGGAGACCACGATTCCGGTCGGGAGGTGCGTGATGCGCACGGCGGAGTCGGTGGTGTTGACGCCCTGGCCGCCGGGACCGGAGGACCGGTACACGTCGATCCTGAGCTCGCTCTCGTCGATCTCGACGTGGTCGGACTGCTCGACCACGGGGAGCACCTCGACACCGGCGAAGGAGGTCTGCCGGCGGCCCTGGTTGTCGTACGGCGAGATGCGCACGAGGCGGTGCGTGCCCTGCTCCACGGAGAGGGTCCCGTAGGCGTACGGCACCTGCACGGCGAAGGTGGTCGACTTGATGCCGGCCTCTTCGGCGTACGAGGTCTCGATGAGCTCGGTCTTGTAGCCGTGCTGCTCGGCCCAGCGCAGGTACATGCGCTGCAGCTTCTCGGCGAAGTCGGCGGCGTCGACGCCACCGGCCTCGGCGCGGATGTTCACCAGTGCTTCCCGGGAGTCGTACTCCCCGCTGAGCAGGGTGCGGACCTCCATCTCGTCCAGCGCCTTCTTGACGGCGGCGAGCTCGGACTCGGCCTCGGCGCGGGTGTCCGGGTCGTCCTCCTCGTCGGCCATCTCGAAGAGCACCGCGAGATCGTCGATCCGGCCGCGCAGCGCCTCCGCCTTCCTGACCTCGGCCTGGAGGTGGCTCAGCTTGCTGGTGATCTTCTGCGCCTCGTCCGGGTTGTCCCACAGGGACGGCGCGGCCGCCTGCTCCTCGAGCACGGCGATGTCTGCCCTCAGCTTGTCGAGGTCCAGAACGGCCTCGATCGACTCCATGGTCGAGGAGAGGGACTTGAGCTCTTCGGATACATCGACGACTGCCACGCCTCCAGCGTAACGGCTCCGCCAACCGAGGATGGCCGACGGGCATCCCCACCCACTCAGGCCGGGACCGCCTCCGAGCCCCTGCCGGGGTCCGGGGCAGAGCCCCACACGACGGCAGCCCCACGCCCTACCGAACCGGACGGGCGACCGCTCCCCCCTTCGGGGTCCGGGGCAGAGCCCCGCGACGGTGAGCCCACGGCTTACCGGGCCGAGCGGGCGGCCGCTCCTCCTCGGGGTCCGGGGCAGAGCCCCGTGGCGGTCGCCTTTTTTGCCTACCGAGTCGGGTGGGCGGGTGGGAGAAAATCGGCGGAGCCACCGGCAGGTCACGGCGCTGACGAGCTGTGCGTCTCCTGCGGCGGAGCCGAGTCGTCGCCCGACGTCGCCAGCCACGCCCCGACACCCACCGCCGCCGCCACCGCGACCCCCGCCACCGCGAACGTCACCCTCCGTCGCCGCGCCGCCACCCGGTGCCGTGCCGACCCCGGCCGCGGCGCCCCCGACGCCCTGGGCGCCCGCGCCGTGCCCCGGGCGCCGCCCGCCAGCTCGTCGGGGCCCGGTACCCGCATCGACGTGTGCGTGTCCCGGTTGGAGTCCGGTTTCGCCCCCGGCACCAGGGAGACGGCCCCGCGGCGCCGTACCCGCTGTTCCTCCGCGTCCGGTGCCGCGGCGGCCGACGGCTCCTCGGCCTCCTCCGGCGCCTCCGTGTCCGGCTCGTCGACGTCCAGCGGCGGCATCCCGGCCAGCGTCGGCAGCTGCTCCCGCAGCCGCGCGGCCAGCTCGGAGGCCCGCAGCCGGGACGCCGGCGCCTTCGCCAGGCACTGCACGAGCAGCTGCCAGAGCTCCTCGGGGATGCCGGGGAGCGGGACGACGGTCTCCGTGACGTGGCGGCGGAGCACCGCACCGGGATGGCCGCCGCCGAACGGGGTGAAGCCCGCGAGGAGCTCGTACAGGACCGTAGCGAGCGCGTAGATGTCCACCGACGCGCGGGGCGGCAGTCCCTCGACGATCTCCGGGGCCAGGTAGTCCGGCGTGCCGATGATCTTCGTGGCGCGGGTCCGCTTCGGGGAGTCGATGAGCTTCGCGACGCCGAAGTCGGTCAGCAGGGCGGGGTGGGCGCCGCCGGGGCCCAGCGGGCCCTGCATGTCGAGGAGGACGTTCTCCGGCTTCACGTCCCGGTGGACGACCCCCGCCGCGTGCGCCGCCGCCAGGCCGTCCGCGACGTCCGCGACGATGGCGACGGCCGCCTCGGGCGCGAGCCGCCGCTCCCGGTCCAGGCGGGTGCGCAGGTCCGTGCCGCGGACCAGGTCCATGACGAGGGCGAGGTCGTTGCCGTCGACGACGAGGTCACGGACGGACACCACGTGCGGGTGGTCGAGGCCCAGCAGTGCCGTGCGCTCCTGCACGAAGCGGCCCACCAGCTCCTCGTCGGACGCGAGATCCTCGCGCAGCAGCTTGATGGCGACGGGCCCTTCCGGCCCCTCGCCCAGCCACACCGTGCCGGCGCTGCCCCGCCCCAGGATCTGGTTGGCGGTGTACCGGCTGCCGATCTTCCGTGCCAAGACTGCTCCTACAGACGCGTGTTGCCGACAAAAGTACGCGTCCGACGAGCCAACCTTCACCACAGAGGCGGAAATCACCCGCCAGGTGTCGACAAATCCACAGAGTCGCAGTCGGTCCCGGCGGTCAGTTGCCGGAGCCGTTGCCCAGACCGCCGATGAAGCTGCTGACCGATTTCGTCCAGTCCTTCAGCTGGCTCCAGTAGCCCCTGCCCTCCCCGACCCACGTGTGCAACGGGGTCAGGTCCCAGATCAGCCAGCCCGCGACGAACAGGATGACGACCAGGAAGAGGCAGCCCTTGAGGCAGCCGAGCCCGGGGATCTTCATCGGGTTGGCGCTGCGCTGCCGCGGCTCGCGCGGGGCCCGCTGCTGCGGCTCGGCCGGAGGCGCGTAGCGCTGCTGGGGCTGCTGCGGCGGCGGGGCGTACTGCTGCGGCCGGCCGCCGCCGTACCCGGCGGGCTGCTGCTGGCCGTACCCGCCCTGTCCGCCCTGCTGTCCGCGCGGCTGCGGGCGGCGTACCGGCTGCTGCTGCGGGGGCTGGCGCGGCGGCTGCTGCTGCGGGCGGGCCACCTGGCGCTGCGGGCGGCGCCGGAGGGGGTCCTCACCGGGGTCGAGGTACTGGACCTGGGTCTGCTCGTTGCGGTCGCGGGCCGCACGGAGCTGGCTCTGCCAGGGGTGCGGCTGCTCGGGCTGCTGCTGGCCGGGCTGACCGGGCTGGCCCTGCGGCATCGGCGGCATGACGGCCGTCGGGTCGGCGGCGCCGGTGTTGGGGAGCACGGCGGTCGGGTCGGCGGCGCCGAACGGCCCCGGCCGGCCGGTGTGCGGCAGGACGCTGGTCGCGGCGTTCGGGTCGTACGCGCCCATCGGCGTGCCGGTGTTCGGCAGCACCTGGGTCGGGTCGGCCGAACCCGGTACGGCGGCCGGTGCCGGGTCGGGGGCGAGCAGCGCGCCGACGCCCTCGGCGGCCGCGATCTGCGCGGAGTTCGCGTGCACGCCGACGCCCTCGGCGACGACCCGCAGGCCGCGCGCGAGGTTCTCGGCGCTGGGGCGTTCGTCGGGGTTCTTGCGCAGGCAGCGTTCTATGACCGTCCACAGCGGGTCGGGGACGGTGGAGGGGCGGCGGGGCTCGGCGCTGAGGTGCTGGTGGAGGACTTCCAGGGCGCTGCCGCCGGAGAACGGCGGGCGGCCGGTGACCAGCTCGTACAGCAGGATGCCGGCGCCGTAGATGTCCACGGCGGAGGTCTGCGGGCGGCCCTCGGCGGACTCCGGGGCGACGTACGCGGGCGTGCCGACGAACTCCTGGGTGCGGGTGAGGCCCGGGGAGTCGGCGAGGCGGGCGATGCCGAAGTCGGTCAGCATCGGGTGCATCTGGCCGTTGTACTGGGCGAGCAGCACGTTGGCGGGCTTCAGGTCGCGGTGCACCACGCCGTCGGCGTGGCTGGCGGCGAGCGCGTCGGCGACCTGGGCGGTGAGCAGGGCGGCGGCGACGGGCGTGAGGGGGCCGTTCTCGCGCAGGTAGCGGTGCAGGTCGGGGCCGTCGACGAGGTCCATGACCAGGGCGAGGAGATCGCCCTCCACGACGAGGTCGCGGACCCGGACGATGTTCGGGTGGGTGAGCCGGAGCAGGACGGAGCGCTCCCTGAGGAAGCGCATCACGATGTCGGGGTCGCTCGCGAGCTCTTCCTTGAGGACCTTGATCGCGACGGTCTCGCCGGGCTGCCCGGGCACGGCCGCCTCGGCGCCCGCGGTCTCCCGCTGGCGGGCACGCCAGACGGTGCCGGTGGCGCCGCGTCCCAGCGGCTCCTCCAGGAGGTACTTGCTGCCTACCGGCCGCACGTCATGCGCTCCCTGCTGCTTCTGAATGGCTGCTTGCTGAATGGCTGCTTTCGGAGTGTCTCCGACCCGTGTGTCCGACCCACTCTAGTGCCGTGGTGCCTGGGACCGGGCTGTCGTCCGGCTGTGCTTTCCCCTCCCCGGTAGGGGGCCGATAAGCGTCCCGACGTATCCCCATACGTTGGCGTTCCGGCCTGCGTTCGATGGAAAGACGCTTGCTTCGGTCCGCTGGTTGCCGGGCTCGGACGTGACCGATCTCAAGTGATCGCGCGCACGGTATTGGTCAGGCACTTTTGGGGGCAGAGCTGACCAATCAAGATCACTTACCATCGGGGCGTGGGCGCGTTGTCAGTGGCAGGTGCGAGGATGCGCTTGACAGCAGAACTGGCCGACGTGCTCGTGGCGGTGGGGGGAATTCCGCGCCCGCGCAGAAGGGACCGCTGACGGCGATGCAGATCCGGCTGACCGTCGTAGACCCGCTGGGCCCTGCCGCGCAGCGGGGCCGGGCCGCGAGCCGGGACGTGCTGGTGACGGCGCCTTCGGGCACGGACCTGGCCGCGGTGGCGTCGGGGCTGGCCTCGGCGGTCACCGGGGACGGCAGCCTGGGCGGCAGGGAGCCGAGCGGCGCCCCGGTCGTGCTGTACGCCGGGACGGAGCGGCTGGACGCCCGCCGCCGCATCCTCGGCGAGCCCCCGCTGGTCGACGGCGCCGTGCTGTCCCTGGGCGCCCCCGCGGCCCCCGAGCCGCATCCCGAGCTGGACGACGCCCCGACCCAGCTGCACGTGGTCGCCGGCCCGGACGCGGGCGGGGTGCACCTCCTGCACGGCGGCCAGATCACCATCGGCCGCTCCGCCGACGCCGACGTTCCGCTCGACGACCCGGACGTCTCCCGGCTGCACTGCGCGGTCACGGTCACCGCCGACGGCCGGGTCTCGGTCGCCGACCTGCACTCCACCAACGGCACCGCCCTGGACGGCACCCGCGTCACCGACCGCCCGGTCCGCCTCACCCCGGGCTCGCTCCTGCGCATCGGCGAATCGGCCCTGCGGCTTACGCCGTCCGGGGGGCCGGGGGCCCGGGTGGGCACGGCACCCGACGGAGACGGGTGCGTGCGGGTGCTGACGGGCGGCACGGAGACCTACGGCGACCGTTCCGCCGCCGACGGGAGCGGTTCGGCCGCGCCGGCCGGGCGTACCCACCACGCCTACGGCACGGCGGGCTGGGGAGCCGCGGGCGGGGCGGCAGGCAGCCAGGAGCACGGTCCGGCGGAGCCGCCGGTCGTACCGGCTCAGGGGGACGCGCCGAGGATCGAGAGCCGGGTCGGGCAGCCGTCGGCCGGCCGTGCCGACGGGCCGCCGTGGACCGGGCGGGCCGGCGGGGCCGGAGCCGGCGGACAGCCGGGCGGTTTCCCGTCGTCCGCGGGGCAGCGGACCGAGCCGCCGTCGGCCGACCGCGGTTACGACGGTGACCGGCACGGGCACCCGTCGACCGGGAACCGCGGCACGCTGCCGGGCCCGCGCGGCGCTGCCGCCGCCGCGCCCGACTCGGGCACCGCGCACGGATCCGGGGCCGCCTACGGCGCCGGTGCGCCCCACGGACGGGGAACCGCGTACAGCGCCGGTGCGCCCCAGGGACCGGGAACCGCGTACAGCGCCGGTGCGCCCCACGGAGCAGGCGCCGCGTACGGCCCCGACGCGGCGCAGGGCCCCGGCACCGCACCCGGCTCCCCCGTCAGGCACGGCGCGGGCGACACACACGCCGGCCGAGCCGGGGTGCTGGGCGACCACCCGAGCGGCCCCTCCGGCCCCTCCGGCAGTGCCGGAGACGTCGGAAGCAGCCGAAGCTCCACAGGCGCGGGAAGCACCGCCCCCCGCCCCATGACCCCCGACCCCACCGACGGCAGCACTCTCGCCCCCGACCCCGCCGACGCCCCGTCCCCCGCCGGCAGGCGCAAGGGCACCCCCCTCCGCGGTACCGAGGCCCCCGCCCTGCCCGGCGCCCGCAGGCGCGGCGGGCTCGGCGCCTGGGCGCGGCGGCTGGCCGGCGGCCGCGGTGAGCCCCCGTCGGCCGCCGACGGCGAGACGGCGCCGCAGGACGGCATCGCCGCGTCCGCCGGTGTGCCCGACCGGCCGGAGACCTGGCCCGACCCCGCCGCCCTGCTGCTGACCGCGCTCGGCCCCGGCCCCCGCCTCTGGGAGCGCGGCCCCGGCCATCCGGAGGCGCTCACCGTCCGGCTCGGCACGGCGGACCGCCCGACGCCCGACGGCTCGGGCCTGCTCCCCGCCGTCCCGGTCACCGCCGATCTGCGCGAGGCCGGCGCCCTCGGCCTGGCCGGTCCGCGCGCCCGCCTGGCCGGCCTTGCCCGCGCGGTTGTGGCCCAGCTCGCCGCACTGCACTCGCCCGACCTGCTGGAGATCGTCCTGATCAGCGCGGACCGGGCCCGCCCCCTGGAGGAGCGCACGGCCGAATGGTCCTGGCTCGGCTGGCTCCCGCACGTCCGCCCGGGGCACGGCCAGGACTGCCGCCTGCTGCTGGCCTACGACCGTGAGCAGGCGGCGGCCCGCGTGGAGGAGCTGCTGCGGCGGACGGAGGAGCTGTCCGCCGCCCGCAGACCGGCCACCCCGTCCGACCGCCCCGCCCCCGCGCCGGTCCCCGCCCCGGCCCGTACTTCGGCGGACGCCGCGTCCCCCGAAGCCGCCAAGGGCCCGGGCCCTTCCTGGGCCCGCCACGACCTGGGTGCCGACGACGGCAGGGGCGGTTTCCCGGGCCCGTACACGGTCGTCGTCGTGGACGGCGATCCCGGTGGCTCCGCACTGCGCGAGGCGGTGGCACGGCTGACCGTGGCCGGACCGCGTGCCGGAGTGCACGTCGTCTGCCTGGCGGAGACGGCCCCCACCTCGCCCACCTCCCCGGTCGACCGGACCTACGAGGAGGCGTGCGCGGTGTCGCCGACGTTCCGGGAGTGCGGGGCGGTGGCCCTGCTGAGCGGCGACGTGGCGACGGCCCTGCACCTCTTGCGGGTCTCCGCCGGCGGCCGCACCGGCCAGGCCGGTGCGGCCGGCCCGGTCGGTCCCGGCACCCTGGCCGCGGTGGACGCGGTCTCCGCCGCCTGGGCCGAGCGGTTCGCGAGGGCGCTGGCCCCGCTGCGCCCCGACGGCCCCGGCGCCGACCGGCACCCGCGCATGGCCGCCCCGCTCCCCCAGTCCGCCCGGCTGCTGGACGAGTTGGGGCTGGCGAGGGCCACCCCGGCCTCGCTGATGGCCCGTTGGGCGGACGCGGCCGACGACACCGAGTCGCTGGGCGGCCGGGCCCGGGCGGTGCTCGGCGCCGGGCCGCGCGGCCCGCTCACCGCCGACCTGGTGACCGAGGGACCGCATCTGCTGATCGAGGGGCCGCCCGGCAGCGGCCGTACGGAACTGCTGCGGGCGGTGGTCGCCTCGCTGGCCGCCGCCGAGCGCCCCGACCGGCTCGGGGTCGTCCTCATCGACGGCCGCGACGGCGTCGGGACGGGCGCCGGGCACGGCGAGGGCCTGCGGGTCTGTACGGACATACCGCATGTCACGACCCACCTGACCGCCAACGACCCGGTGCGGATGCGGGAGCTGGCGCAGTCCCTGAGCGCCGAGCTGAAGCGGCGGGCCGAGCTGCTGGGCCGTGCCGACTTCACCGACTGGCACGCGCAGCGGGAGATCTCCGGCCGTATCGTCCCGCAGCGCGCCCGCCCCGCCGCCTCGGGCGCCGCGGACATAGAGGCCCCGCCGAGTTCGACGCTCCGGCTGCGCCCGTCGGCCGGTGCCGCGGCCCGTGGCCGTACGGAGGCGCCGCCGCCCCCGCTCCCCCGGCTCGTGGTCGTGGTCGACGACCTGGACGCCCTGGTCTCCCCCGCGCTCGGTTCACCGGGCCGCCCGGCCGCCGGTTCCGTGATGCGGGCGCTGGAGGCGGTGGCGAAGGAGGGCGAGCGGCTCGGCGTCCACCTGGTCGCGGCGGCCGGCACCGGCGGCCGTACCGCGGAGACGGAGCCGGCCAGGCAGGCCACCCTGCGCATCGCCCTGGACACCCCGGCCGACGGGCCCGAGGAACCGGCGCCGGGCCGTGGCCGTCTGACCACCCCGGACGGCCGCATCACGGCGTTCCAGACGGGCCGCGTCACGGGCCGCATCCCCCGCACGGCGACCCAGCGCCCCACCGTGGTCCCCCTCGACTGGCAGCGTATGGGCGACCCCCCGACCCGCCGCCCCGTCCGCGAACTCGGCAACGGCCCGACCGACCTGGCCCTGCTGGCAAGCGCGGTGGAGCGGGCCGCCAAGGAGGTTTCCGCGGCGGAGGTCCCTTCACTCTTGTGACCGGGGGCACAATCCCGGGTCGCTGATCACAACGTGATCACGATCCCCCGCACTGACCTGTCGGCACACTTGCCGCGTACGCGGCCCCCGCGTACACCGGAGCGCACGGGACAGAGTTCTGACGTTCAACGAAGAACGACGAACGGGGAAGTGATGCGCGCTAACAGCAGCACCATCCGGACACACAGGGCCCTCGCTACACTCGCCGCCCTGCTCGCGGGATCCCTCGCACTGGCCGCATGCGGAAGCAACGACAAGAAATCCGACGGCGACACCAGCACCGGCGCCACCCGGTCCAGCACCCTCAGCCTCCCGAAGCTCGACGGGACCACCCTCGAAGTGGCCGCCGTCTGGACCGGGCAGGAGCAGAAGAACTTCAAGCAGGTGCTCGCGGAGTTCGAGAAGCGCACCGGCGCGAAGGTCACCTTCGTGCCCGCCCAGGACCCGATCATCAACTTCCTGGGATCGAAGATCGCGGGCGGCCAGCCGCCGGACATCGCTCTGCTGCCGCAGCCCGGCGCGATCAAGCAGGCCGTGCAGAAGGGCTGGGCGAAGCCGCTGAGCGCCGACACGGTCACGGAGGTGCAGAAGAACTACTCGCAGGGCTGGCAGGACATCGGCAAGGTCGGCGGCAAGCAGTACGGCGTCTACTACAAGGCCGCCAACAAGTCGCTGATCTGGTACAACGCGAAGGTCTTCGAGAACGCGGGCGCCAAGGAGCCCAAGACCTGGCAGGACCTGCTGACGACGGCGCAGGCGGTGTACGACTCGGGCGTCACCCCGTTCTCGGTCGGCGGCGCGGACGGCTGGACGCTGACCGACTGGTTCGAGAACGTCTACCTCTCCCAGGCGGGCCCGGAGAAGTACGACCAGCTCGCCCAGCACAAGATCAAGTGGACCGACCCGTCGGTGAAGCAGGCGCTGACCACACTGGCCGAGGTCTGGGGCAAGAAGGGGTACGTCGCGGGCAACGCGTCCGGCGCGCTGCAGACGGAGTTCCCGGCCTCGGTCACCCAGACCTTCACCGGCGGCGACCAGCCGAAGGCGGCCATGGTGTACGAGGGCGACTTCGTGCAGGTCAACATCGGCGAGACCAAGGCGAAGGTGGGCACGGACGCCAAGGTGTTCCCGTTCCCGTCGGTCGGCTCCACGGCCCCCGTGGTCTCCGGCGGTGACGCGGCGGTGATCTTCAAGGACTCCAAGGGCGCCCAGGCGCTGGCGAAGTTCCTGGCCTCCCCGGACGCGGCGACGATCCAGGCGAAGCTCGGCGGTTACCTCTCGCCGAACAAGAGCGTGCCGAACTCGGCGTACCCGAACGAGGTGCAGCGCACGATCGCCAAGTCGCTGATCGCGTCCGGTGACGACTTCCGCTTCGACATGTCCGACCAGGCCCCGCAGGCGTTCGGCGGCACCCCGGGCAAGGGCGAGTGGAAGGACCTCCAGGACTTCCTGCAGAACCCGACGGACGTCGCGGGCACCCAGGCGAAACTGGAGAAGGACGCGGCGGCCGCCTACGGCAGCGGAAGCTGACCCGGCGATGGCCGCGCCTACGACCACGGCCCCCGCTCCGCCGGGCCGCCGCAGAAGCGTGACCGGCACCCGCAGGAGCGTGGCGGTTCTCTTCCTCCTGCCCGCCCTGGTGCTGCTCGGCGCGCTCGTGGTCTACCCGATCGGGTACTCGCTGATCCGCAGCTTCTACAACGCGAACGGGGACGGGTTCGCCGGCTTCGACAACTACAAGGCGATCTTCACGGACGACGGCATCCGCACCGCCCTGAAGAACAACGTGATCTGGGTGGTGTTCGCGCCGACCGTCTCCACGGCCCTCGGCCTGATCTTCGCGGTGCTGACCGAACGGGTCCGCTGGGGCACGGCGTTCAAGCTGGTCGTCTTCATGCCGATGGCGATCTCGATGCTGGCCGCCGGGATCATCTTCCGCCTCGTCTACGACCAGGACCCGGGCAAGGGCGTCGCCAACGCGGTCTGGGTCGGTATCCACGACACCTTCGCCCAGTCCTCCGCGTTCCCGAACGCCCACCCCGGCCGCGAGTCGCCCCTCAAAGCGGACCAGGGCGGCTTCATCACGGCGGCGACCGTCCACACCGGGCAGACCGTCACCCTCCCGCTCGTCGGCGTCGCCCCCGACCAGATGCCCGGCGGCGCGAAGAAGGCCGTGGCGGCCAAGGCCGACCCGGGGAAGATCACCGGCACCGCCTGGCAGGACTTCACCCGCGGCAGGGGCGTCGGCACCCTCGGCGTCCCCGACCCGTCCGAAGTCGGCTACGACGGGATGCGGATCGAGGCGGTGAAGAACGGCAAGGTGGTGGCGTCGACGAAGGCGGCGGCCGACGGCACCTTCACCCTGCCCGCCGCGGCCGACGGGGCACAGCTCCGGCTGCCCGCGAGCAACTTCAAACAGCCCTACAACGGCGTCGACTGGCTCGGCCCGTCCCTCGTCACCCCGGCCATCATCGGGTCGTACGTGTGGATGTGGGCCGGCTTCGCGATGGTGCTGATCGCGGCCGGCCTGGCCGGGCTGCCCCGGGAGCTGCTGGAGGCGGCGCGGGTCGACGGAGCGACCGAGTGGCAGGTGTTCCGCAAGGTCACCATCCCGCTGCTCGCGCCGGTCCTCGCGGTGGTCACCGTCACCCTGATGATCAACGTGCTGAAGGTCTTCGACCTCGTGTACATCATCGCGCCGGGCTCCTCGCAGGACGACGCGAACGTGCTGGCCCTGGAGCTGTACCGCAAGGGCTTCTCGGAGGGCCAGCCGGGCATCGCGAGCGCGATCGCGGTGTTCCTGCTGCTGCTCGTGATCCCGGTGATGTGGTTCAACGTGCGCAGGCTGCGGCGGGAGGAGCGGCGATGAGCTGGCTGCTGGACAAGATCAACGGCGGTCTGGTGCGCGTCTTCCTGATCGTCGTGGCGCTGTTCTGGCTGGTGCCGACGATCGGGTTGCTCGCCTCCTCGCTCCGGTCGCCGGACGACATGAGCGCGAGCGGCTGGTGGCACGTCTTCAGCAAGCCGTCCCAGCTGACGTTCGACAGCTACCAGAAGCTCCTGGAGAACAGCGACATCACCAGTTCCCTCTGGAACACGGTCCTGATCACCGTCCCGGCGACGGTCCTGGTCGTGGTCATCGGGGCGCTGGCCGGTTACGCGTTCGCGTGGATGGAGTTCCCGGGCCGGGACTGGTGGTTCCTGGTCGTGGTCAGTCTCCTGGTCGTGCCCGTCCAGGTCGCGCTGATCCCGATCGCCGAACTCTTCGGCAAGATCGGCCTGTTCGGGACGATCTTCGGGGTGATCCTCTTCCATGTCGGCTTCGGGCTGCCGTTCGCGGTGTTCCTGCTGCGGAACTTCTTCGCGGAGATCCCGCGCGAGCTGCTGGAGGCGGCCCGTCTCGACGGCGCCGGGGAACTGCGGCTGTTCACGCGGGTGGTGATGCCGCTCGGCGGGCCGGCGATCGCGAGTCTGGGCATCTTCCAGTTCCTGTGGGTGTGGAACGACATGCTGGTCGCGCTGGTGTTCACCAAGTCGGGCACCCAGCCGATCACGGTCGCGCTGCAGACCCAGGTACGCCAGTTCGGCAACAACGTCGACGTCCTCGCGCCCGGTGCCTTCATCTCGATGGTGATCCCGCTGGCGGTGTTCTTCGCGTTCCAGCGGCAGTTCGTGTCCGGGGTGATGGCGGGCGCGGTCAAATAACCGCACAAGGGGTCGTCAGCGGGGGCGGGCCGGCCACCGGCCCGCCCCCGCCCGTTCACGGAACGTAACCCACATGACGTAACGAACCGTAACCAAATCATTCCATTGGCCGTTCCCGGGCAGAACGCCCGCGCCGACCGACCCATGGATGTCCCTTGCCCAGGTTCAGTGTCATCGTCCCCGCGTACCAGGTCCAGGCGTATCTGCCCGAGTGCCTGGACTCGGTGCTCTCGCAGTCGTACCCCGATCTGGAACTGATCGCCGTGGACGACTGCTCGCCGGACGCCTGCGGCACGATCATCGACGAGTACGCGGCCCGGGACTCGCGCGTGACGGCCCTGCACCTGCCGGAGAACCAGGGCCTGGGCGGGGCCCGCAACGCGGGGATGGCTCAGGCGCGCGGCGACTACCTGCTCTTCCTGGACAGCGACGACACGCTGACGCCGGACGCGCTGCGGGCGATCGCCGACCGGATCAAGGAGGCGGGCGATCCGGACCTGCTCGTGTACGACTACGCGCGGACGTTCTGGACCGGCCGGGCGGAACGCAACAAGCTCGCGCCGCAGCTGGCCGAGGAGGGTCCGGCGCCCTTCCGGCTCGCGGACCGGCCCGGTCTGCTCCGCGTGCTCATGGTGGCCTGGAACAAGGCGTACCGGCGGGAGTTCGTCGAGGAGAACGGCCTGGTCTTCCCGCCCGGCTTCTACGAGGACACGCCGTGGACCTACCCGGCCCTGCTGACCGCGGGGTCGATCGCGACCCTCGACCGGGTCTGTGTGCACTACCGGCAGCGGCGCCAGGGCAGCATCCTCGGCACCACCAGCCGCAGGCACTTCGACATCTTCGAACAGTACGACCGGGTCTTCGCGTTCCTCGCCGAGCGGCCCGAACTGGCGGACTGGCAGCCGGTGTTGTTCCGCCGCATGGTCGACCACTTCACCACGGTGTTCACCAGCCGGAACCGGCTTCCGAAGGGCAGCCGCGGGGAGTTCCTGCGCACGGCCCGCGCCCACTACGGGCGTTACCGGACGGGCGGCTCGAACGTCCCGCTCCGCACCCGGCTCCGCCACGGCCTCGTCCACTACGGCCTGCACCGCACCTACGGCGCCCTGCAGTGGGCGATGTCCGCCCGCCGCCGCGCGGTCAAGGCCGGCGTGAAGTCCCTCCGCGGTCTGCGCTCGGCCCTGCTCCAGCTGCACTACCGGATCCAGCTGCGCCTCCCGCTGCGCGCCGACCGCGCGGTCTTCGCCGCCTACTGGAACCGCGGGCACGGCTGCAATCCCGGTGCGCTGGAGGCGGCGTTCCGCGCCCACGCCCCGCACGTCCGCACGGCCTGGATCGCCCGCCCGGAACACCACCACACGATCCCGCCGGGCCCGCGCCGGCTGCGGCCGGGCACCTTCGCCTACTGGACGGCGCTGGCCCGCTCCAAGTACCTGGTCAACAACGTCAACTTCGACCGGCGGCTGAAGAAGCGCCCGGGCCAGGTGTTCGTGCAGACCCAGCACGGCACCCCGCTCAAGCACATGGGCCTCGACCTCCAGGAACGCCCGGCGGCGGCCGCCGGCATGGACTTCGAGGAGCTGCTCCGGGGCGTCGACAAGTGGGACTACGTCCTGTCCGCCAACCGCCACACCACCCTGACCTGGGAGCGCGTCTATCCCGGCGGATACCGGACCCTCGAATTCGGCTACCCGCGCAACGACGTCTTCCAGTCGGCCACCTCGGCCGACGTCACCCGGATCCGGGAGTCGCTCGGCGTCCCCGAGGGCGCGGTCGCCCTCCTGTACGCCCCCACCCACCGCGACTACCGGCGCACCCAGCGGCCCGCCCTCGACCCGGACCGGATCGTGCGCCGCCTCGGCCCCCGCTTCGTGATCCTGGCCCGCGCCCACTACTGGCACGGCGGCCGGTTCGCGTCCGGGGACCGGGTGATCGACGTCAGCGACCACCCCAGCGTGGAGTCGCTCTGCCTGGCCGCGGACGCGCTGGTCACCGACTACTCCTCCCTGATGTTCGACTACGCCAACCTGGACCGGCCGATCGTCGTGCACACCGAGGACTGGGACGCCTACAGCGCGGCCCGCGGCACCTACTTCGACCTGCGCTCCAGCCCGCCGGGCGCGGTCGCCCGCACCGAGGACGAGCTGATCGACATCTTCGCCGGCGGCCACTGGCGCGGCTCCCGCTCCGCCCAGCTGCGCGCCGCGTTCCGCGAGCGGTTCTGCCGGTACGACGACGGGCGCGCCGCCGAGCGGGTCGTACGGCACGTGGTGCTCGGGGAGACGGCCGGGCTGCCGGAGTTCATCCCGCTGGCGGATCGGCACCCGGTGCCCCCGGCGGCCTCGGGGCTCGCCCACTCCCCGTCGGCCACCGTTCCGCAACCTTCCGGACATCTGCCCGTCACCGAGAGCCGTTGATCGCCGTTTGCCTTGCAGGGAGCTCTCTCATGCCCCCCGACACCTCGCGGCCCACCCCGTCCCGGCCGTCCACCTGGCGGCCGACGGGAAGGCCGGGCCGCATGCACACCTGAGAAAGAGCAGCATGCCCCGCTTCAGCATCATCGTCCCGTCCCACGGGGTCGCCGGCCGGCTGTCCCAGGCGCTGGACTCGGTCCTCGCCCAGTCCTTCGGCGACCTGGAGCTGATCCCGGTCTGCGACGCGCCCGACGCCCCGGCCGCCTCGGTCGCCGCCGCCTACGCCGAACGGGACTCCCGGGTCACCCCGGTGCACTCACCGCCCTCCGCCGGGCTGAGCGGGGCCCGGAACACCGGGATGCGGGCGGCGCACGGCACGTACCTGCTCTTCCTCGACGGCGACGACGTCCTGGTCCCGGGCGCGCTGGCGCTGCTGGACGCCCGGCTCGCCGAGACCGGTGCCGTGGACGTCCTGTACGCCGAGCACGAGCGCGCACCCTGGTGGGAGGGCGAGCCGGGCAACCCGGCGGCGCCCTTGCTGGCGGGCGTTCCGAGCGGCGCGTTCGCCCCGGACCGGGCGCCGCGACTGACCGGCGTGGCCCTGCCGGCCTGGAGCGCGGTCTACCGCCGGTCCTTCCTCACCGAGCGGCGGCTGAGCTTTCCGGACGGGCACTTCACGGACCTCGGCTGGGGCGGGCTGACCACCGTCGCCGCCGAGCGGATCGCGGTGCTGCGCTCGGTGGTCGTACGGCACCGGCTGCGCCGGCAGGGCAGCCGGCTCAACCTGCCGGGGCCGCACCAGCACGAACTCCTCGACCAGGCGGAGCTGGTCCTCGAGCGGGCCGCCGCGCTGCCGGGCGATCGGGCTCGGGCGTTGTTCGAGCAGGTCTTCGCGGTGGTGCTGCGGACGGCCGCGCGGCCGGAGCGGATGCCGTCCGGGCACCGGGCGTTCTTCCGGCGGGCGGCCCGGCTGCACCGCGCGCACCGCCCCGAGGGGTTCCGGATGCCGGGCGGGAGCGTGGGTGTCCAGCACCGGCTGCTGGCGGCGGGCGCGTACACGGCGTTCCGCGCGCTGCGCGGCGCCAACCGGATCGCGTCCGGCGCCGCCGGACGGCTGCCCCGCCCGCACCTGCCGCTCACCCGGCTGCGGTACGCCCTCGACCTGCGCCGCCCGCTGGACCCGGACCTCGCCGTGTACTGCGCCTACTGGGGGCGCGGCTACGTCTGCAACCCGGCCGCGATCCACGCCGTGGCCCGCGAACTCGCCCCGCACATCCACTCGGTGTTCCTGGTCGAGGCCGGCCGGGAACACACCGTGCCGGACGACGTCGAGTCCGTGGTGATCGGCAGCCGCCGGTACTGGGAGGTGCTGGCCCGCGCCAAGTACCTGGTCAACAACGCCAACTTCGCCGAAGGGGTCGTCAAGCGGCCCGGCAGCGTCCACGTGCAGACGCAGCACGGCACCCCGCTGAAGAAGATGGGCGTCGACCAGTCGACGTACCCCGTGGTCGCCGCGCAGACCGGCAGCTTCACCAAGCTGCTGGGCCGCGTCGACCGCTGGGACTTCAACCTCTCCTCCAACCGCCACTCCACCCAGACCTGGGAACGCGCCTTCCCCGGCTCCTACCAGACCCTGGAGTACGGCTATCCGCGCAACGACGTCTACTACACGGCCTCCGGTCACGACGTGGTCCGGGCCCGCCGCAGGCTGGGGGTCCCCGACGGCAGGACGGCCGTGCTGTACGCCCCCACCCACCGCGACCACCACACCGGCTTCGAGCCCGGCCTCGACCTGGAGGCGTTCTGCGAGGCGGCCGGCGAGGACGTCGTCGTGCTGCTGCGCGCGCACTACTTCTACGACCGGGGCCGGGCGGCGGCCACCGGCCGGGTCATCGACGTCACCGCGCACCGCTCCGCCGAGGACGTCTGCCTGGCCGCGGACGCGCTGATCACCGACTACTCCTCCATCATGTTCGACTACGCCAACCTGGACCGGCCGATCGTGGTCTACGCCGACGACTGGGAGGTCTACCGGGAGACCCGGGGCGTCTGCTTCGACCTGATGGCCGAGCCGCCTGGTCCGGTCGCCCACACCCCCGAGGAACTGGCCCGGATCTTCCGCGACGGCTCCTACCGGGGCCCGGAGTCCCGGCGGCTGCGCGCCGAGTTCCGTTCCCGGTACTGCCAGTTCGACGACGGCCTGGCCGCCGAGCGGGTGGTACGGCGGGTGTTCCTCGGCCGGCCGCCGGAGGAGATCCCGAAGGTGATCCCGCTCGCCGAGCGCCTGCCCGCCCCGGCCGTGACCCTCGTCAGGAGCTGACCGTGCCCCGACTCAGTGTGATCGTCCCCTGTTTCAAGGTGCAGGGCTTCCTCCGCGAGTGCCTCGACTCGGTCCTGGAGCAGTCCTTCCACGACATCGAGGTGATCGCCGTCGACGACCGCTCCCCGGACGGCAGCGGCGCGATCCTCGACGAGTACGCGGCCCGCGACCCGCGCGTGCGGGTCCTGCACCTGCCCGAGAACGTCGGCCTCGGCCGCGCCCGCAACGCCGCACTCCCGTACGCCACCGGTGACTTCCTCCTCTTCCTCGACAGTGACGACACCCTCACGCCGGGCGCGCTGCGGGCGGTCGCCGACCGGCTGGCGGAGACCGGCGACCCGGACGTGCTGGTCTTCGACTACGCGCGCACGTACTGGTGGGGCGGGACCCGGCGCAACGCCCTGGCGGAGGTGCTCAGTGCCACCGACGGCGTCTTCACGGCGGCCGAACGCCCGGAGATCCTCGACCTGTTGATGGTGGTGTGGAACAAGGCCTACCGGCGTGACTTCGTCGAGGAGAACGGCTTCCGGTTCCCGCCGGGCTACTACGAGGACACTCCCTGGACCTTCCCGGTCCTGCTCAGCGCGGGCCGGATCGTCACCCTCGACCGGATCTGCGTCAACTACCGGCAGCGACGGCAGGGCAGCATCCTCTCCACCACCAGCCGCAAGCACTTCGACGTCCACGAGCAGTACAAACGGGTCTTCGCCTTCGTCGACGCCCACCCCGAACTGGCCGGCTGGCGGCCCCGCCTGCACCGGAGGATGGGCGAGCACTGCCTGGACATCCTCGCCAAACCGGACCGGCTGCCGCCCGCCGCCAGGGCCGAGTTCTTCCGGCGGACGGCGGAGCTGTACCGGGCGTTCCGGCCGGAGGGGGCCGATCCCGGTGACCTCCGTGACCTTGATGTGCTGGCGGGGTCGTACGCGTCGTACCGGCTGCGGGAGCAGGCCGGGCGGGCCGGACGGGCGGGCGGCAGGCAGGCGCTGCGGGTGCGGCGGGCGGCGGCCCGGGCCCGGCGGGCGCTGACCGGGCTCCGCGGCCGACGCCCGCTGGACGAGGACCTGGTCCTGTACTCGGCGGCCTCGCACCAGGGGCTGCGCGGCGACCCGGCGGCCGTGTACCGGGCGGCCCGGGAGATCGCCCCGCGGCTGCGCGGCGTCTGGGTGGTGCGGGACGCGGAGGTCGCGGCGGAGCTGCCGGCCGGCGTCGACCACGTACTGCTGGACTCCCCGGAGTACCTGCGGCTGGCCGCCCGCGCGAAGTTCTTCGTCAACGACGTCAACTGGAGCGGCACGCTGGTGAAACGGCCCGGCAGCGTGCACGTCCACACCCACCGGGGCACCCCGCTCAAGTACGTGGGCGCCGACCTGCTGGGCAAGCCCGGCGCCCGGCTCGGTCTCGACGTGCCGCAGATGCTGCGCCGGGCCGACCGCTGGGACCACAGCCTGGTCGCCAACCGCCACTCGGAGCTGGTGTGGGAGCGGGCCTACCCCTGCCACTTCGCCTCGGCCCGCACCGGCAGCCCGCGCAACGACGTCCTGGTCGCCGGCGGCCCGACGGACTTCCGGGTACGGCACGGCATTCCGGCCGACCACACCGTGGTGCTCTACGCGCCGACCCGCCGCGACTACGTCCGGGGCGGGCACGTCGACCGGATCGACCTGGCCCGGTTCGCCGCCGACCTCGGGGAGGGGCACACGCTGGTGGTCCGGCTGCATCCGGCCCTCGCGACCGGTCCGGCACGCGGGCTGGGCCTGGCGGAACTGCACCGGCGCGGCATCGTGGTCGACGCGACCGGCGAACCGCACGCCGAGGAGGTCATGCTGGCCTCGGACGCCCTGGTCACCGACTACTCCTCGATCATGTTCGACTACGCCAATCTGGACCGGCCGATCGTCGTGCACGCCGACGACTGGCCCACGTTCACCGCGAGCCGGGGCGCCTATCTCGACATCACCGCCGAGGCGCCGGGCCATGTCTCGCGCTCCTACCGGGAGCTGGCGTGGCTGTTCGCCTCGGGCGGCTGGCGGGACGAGGAGTCGGCGCGGCTGCGGGCCGACTTCCGGTCCCGGTTCTGCGAGTTCGACGACGGCAGGGCCGCCGAACGGGTCGTACGCACACTGCTGCTCGGCGAGGCGATGCCGGAGCCGCCGGGCCGGGTGCCCGGTCCGGCCGGCGCGCGTGACCTGCTGGCGTCGACGTGAGACCGCGCACCTGGGTGCTGGTGCTGGCCGCCGTCTTCGCCCTGCTGCAACTCGCCGACGTCACCGGCCGGGACACGCCGGACTCCAAGAACTACGTGTCCTACGCGCTGACCCTGGCCGGGGCGGGCAAGCGGGAGGCTGCGACCGAGACGGTGGACTGGGTGTGCGCCGGCAAGGCGTCGGCGGCGGAGCGCGCGCGGCGCGTCGACGTGGTGCACTTCCGCGCGCCCAGTCCGGCGGGCCGGGTGTTCGCCGCGTGCCGGGCCGGTGAACTGCGCCGGGTGGAGCGGCGGTTGCGGGCCGGGGGCGCGCAGACGGACGGGCACGTCGTGCCGTTCGTGGCCCCCCGGCTGCGGCGGATCTTCGAGGTGCGGCCGGGGTATCCGGTGTTCCTGGTGCCGTTCGTCACCGCGTTCGGGGTGACGTGGGGGGTGTGGCTGGCGAGTGTGCTGGTCGCGGGCGCCGGCGGGGTGCTGGTCTTCCTGGTGCTGCGGACGGTGTCCGTGCCGGTGCCGCTCGCGCTGACCGGGCAGGTCCTGTACTACGTCCTGCCGGTCGGCACGACCGCTATGCGGCCGATGACGGAGGGCCTGATGCTGGCCCTGACCCTGACGGCGCTGTGGGGGTGCGCGCTGGTCCTGACCGGGAGGGTGAAGGCGGGGGCGGCGTCGGCGGCGGGCGGGTTGCTCGCGCTGTTCGCCGTGAAGCATTCGCAGGCGCTCTTTCTCGGTGCGTGCCTGGCCGGGGCGGCGGCGGTGGTCGCGCTGTGGCGGCGCCGTCGGCACGCGCGGAGACTCGGTGGCGGACGGAGCGCCGGCGGCGGACGGAGCCCCGGGCGCGGACGGAGTCCCGGGCGCGGGGTGGCCGCGATCGCGGTGGTGGGGTGCGGGGCGGTGGCGGGCACCCTGATCCTGGCCCGGCTGCTGCGCTACCCCTCCGAGGCGGAGAGCGTGCAGGACCTGCTGACCGGCCACTACACCTACCCGGACCGGGCCCACCCGTGGCGGGACTTCCTCCATCTGGAGTTCGCCTTCTGGGTGGAGTGGCTGCGGCGGCAGCTGACGGAGCCGCTGTTCCCGGCCCTGCTGGCGGCCGGGGCGTGTGGAGCGCGACGGCGGCCCGCCTTCGGTGTCTTCCTGCTGGCGGCCGCCGGAACCGGGATCCTCACCCAGGCCGCGCACCCCGACATCACCGTCTTCGGCGACCGGATGATCGTACTGGCATGGCTGCTGCCGGTGGTGGGCGTGCCGCTGCTCCTCGAACCGCTGGTGCGCAGGCCGGTCCCGGTTCCCGTGCAGGGGCCGGCCAGGGCGGTCGGTGTCACTCGATGAGGTGATGGACGGCAGCGCGGCCGGGGCGGACGGGAACACTTGGCAAATGGTCCGTCCCGTCCGTTTCCTCCAGTGAGCACCGGCGCCCTGCTCCGGCGCGCCACGCCCGGCTGCACCGCCCTGCGCGGCGGCCGCGTCCGCAGGCTCACCCCGTACCAGGTCTTCGGCCTGCTGTTCTGGCTGCTGATGACCCTGGCGTACTGGCGGGTGCCGCCCTGCTGCGAGGCCGGACTGCACGCGGCGGCGGTGGCCCGGCTGCGGGCCGGCCTGATGGACACCGCCGTCTCCCCCTACGTACTCGCCCAGGGTGCGCTCGCCCGGCTGACCGGGCTGACGGGGTGGCAGCTGCTGCGGGTGTGCGGTCCGCTCCATCTGCTGGTGCTGCTGACGGGCCTCGGCCGGCTGGTCCGCGTGCTCACCCCGCGCCCGTGGGCGCCGGTGCTGGCGCTGGGCTTCGTGTCCGTGCTGTGGGGCACGCGACCGGCGTGGGGCGGCGGCTCGCTGGCCCTGCTGCCGCTGACCGGCAGCCTCGGCTACCCCTCCGCGTTCGCCCTCGGCCTGACCCTCTGGGCCTGGGCCCTGACCGGCGCCCGCGCCCGCGATCTGCGCCGGGTGCGCTACGTCGGCCCGAGCGGCCTGCGCAGCCTGTCCGGCTACGCGGCGCTCGGCCTGCTGTACGGGACGGTGGCGCTGGTCGACCCGGTGACCGGGGTGGGCGCGGCGGCCGGGGCGGTGGCGTTCGTGGCGGGCTGGCAGCGGGGGTGGCGGGCCGCGGTGTGGGGACGGTGGGCGCTGCTGTGCACGGTGGCGGCGGCCGTGCTCGCCTTGGGGACGCACGCGCGCGTGCTGCCGCCGTCGGCGTACGGGTCGTACACCGACCTGGGCGGGTGGGCCGGCCAGTGCTGGCTGGCGCTGCTCGGGCTCCCGGCGCTGTGGCTGCGGACCCGGCGGGCGGGCGGCGCCGTGGGACGGGGGGCGGCGGGTTCCGCGGCCTGGCGTGACCCGCTCGTGCTGCTGTTCGCCCTGGAGTGCCTGGTGCTGGTGTGCGGGCGGCTCGTCGGGCTGCTCGGGCTCGTGCTGCTGGCGCCGCAGTGCGCGCTCGCCCAGGAGCTGGCGGCGGAGCGGCCCTGGTGCGGGTGGCGGTGGATGCTGGGCTGGGCCGCGGCCGGCGGGGTCTGCCTGGGCTTTCTGGCCGCGCAGGCCGGGGCGGTCGTACCGCGCTCGGTGGACCCGGTCGGCTTCGTGCAGCCGCCGCGCTGGCCGTCGTACGACTGGGCGGCCCGGCACATCGGCCCGGGGGAACCGGTGGTCACGGACGCCTACTACGCCGTGCGGCTGCTCCCCGGCTACGGCATCGCCCTGACCGACGGCCACGACCACCGCCCCCGGGTGCGCTGGCTGCTGCTGACGCGGCAGGAGCGGCTGCCCGCGGGGGCGGTGGTCGTGGACTGGAGCCGGCGAACCGGGGAGGTGCTCGCGCGGCTCACCCGAACGGGTGCGGCGTCCCGGGTACCGCTGGTCACCCGATCGGTTACTCGATGACGAGCTCGACCGGGATGTTGCCCTTGGTGGCCTTGGAGTAGGGGCAGAAGTCGTGGGCCTGGTGGACCAGCTTCTCGCCGGTCTCGTTGGCGAGGGCCTCCGGAAGCTCGACGCGCAGGGTGACCTTGAGCGCGAAGCCGCCGTCGGACTCGTCCTTGCCGATGCCGACCTCGGCGGTGACGGAGATCTCGCCGGTGTCGACCTTGGCCTGGCGGCCGATGGCGCCGAGGGCGCTGGCGAAACAGGCGGCGTAGCCGGCGGCGAAGAGCTGCTCGGGGTTGGTGCCCTGGCCGTTGCCACCCAGCGCGGGCGGGAACGCCAGCGCGAGGTCCAGCTGGCCGTCCGAGCTGACCGCCCGTCCTTCCCGGCCGGTGGCGGTGGCGGCTGCGGTGTAGATGGCGTCCATCGAAGACCATCCCTCTCGAATTGCTCGAAGTATCGGTGTCCGGCGGCTCCTGTTCCCGCCGCCCTCACGACCACAAGTAGAGCACACAATTCAATTGCACACAACTAAATGACCCGCGAGCGCTACCCTTGAGCCATGACCGCGACGACCTCGACCCCCGGCCCCGCCCCGAGTCCCGCCCCCGAGGTGGAGTGGCTCCGCCTGGACCGCCAGATCTGCTTCTCCCTGCACGCCGCGTCCCGCGCCTTCAACGGCGTCTACCGCGTGATCCTCAAGGACCTCGGGCTCACCTACCCGCAGTACCTGGTGATGCTGGTGCTGTGGGAACAGGGCGACCTCCCGGTCAAGAAGCTCGGCGAACACCTGCGCCTCGACTCCGGCACCCTGTCCCCGCTGCTCAAGCGCCTGGAGACGGCGGGTCTGGTGCGCCGCGAACGCAGCACGCGCGACGAACGCTCGGTGGAGGTGCGCCTGACGGAGGAGGGCACCGCGCTGCGCGAACGGGCCCTGGAGGTGCCGCGGCGGATCGTGGCGGCGACGGGCTTCGACGTGGAGGAGATCCGGGACCTGAAGGAGCGCCTGGACCAGCTGACGGGGACCCTGGACGCGGCGGCCGCGGAGGCGGCCCTTTAGGGGGGCGGGGCGGTTGCCGATGGGCGACCGCCGCCGCGTAGGCGCGACCCTTCCCCACCGGCCTGCACTGCGGACTCGGCCGCACCCACCCGGATCGGCCGCACGTACAACCGCAGCGCGACCCGGTCGATCACCAGCTCCTCCCGCAACACGAACTGCTGGTTCAGCACGGCCCACTTGGCCCGCTCCGTCGGAAGCCGCGGCCGGTACCCGCTCACCAGCGCGTACTTCTCCATCACGGCCCACACCTCGTCGGCCCCCGCCAACCGCCGCCGCAGCGTCCCCACCCCCACCTCACGCCCGTACAACGTCCCCGACACCGGCCCCGGCTCGGCCAGTGCGACGTCCCTCGTGGACTTGAAGTCGGCGGGGTACGCGAGTTCCGCCCCGCGCGCGTGGGCCGGCAGGAACAGCACGGGGTCGCCGGGCCGCAGCACACGGGCCACGGCCGCCGCGACCGCCCCGAGGTCGTCGGGACGGGTGCCCGGCACCCGGTCCGCCCGCAGCAGCGGCACCTGGTGGCTGAAGGCGAGCAGCACCGCCAGGACCCCGGCCAGGGTGAGCGCGGGCGACCGGAGCACCGGCTGTGTGCGGTGGGACCAGAGCCGGCCGAGCACCCGGACGACCTGGTCCGCGCCGAGCGCCACCAGCAACGGCGCCCCGGCCAGCGCGTACAGCACGTACCGGTCGACGTACAACGGGGTGAACTGCGAGGCCAGCATCAGTGCCACCGGCGGCAGCACCGCGAGCGGCAGCGCGACCGCCGCGAGGGTCACCTCGCCGCGCCGGCCCACCAGCCGCGTCAGCCCCAGCAGTGCGAGCGCCAGGCACGCCCAGTACACCCCGTCGGTCGGTCCGAGGTACTGGCGCAGCAACTCCTGGGCGGTCTCCACGTCCGGCTCCCGCAGCCAGGCCACCTGGGCCGACTGCCCGCGGGAGACCACGACCATCGGCAGCAGCGACAGCGCCACGCCCCCGGCCGCGCAGCCCCACCTGCGCCACACCCTTCCCGACGAACGGGCCAGCGCCAGAGTTCCCGCGTGCGCGAGCAGCAGCAGGACGGCGAACTCGTGCAGCCAGCAGGTGAGTCCGAGGACGGCGCCGTACCACCACCAGAGCCGGCGCCCCTCCTCCCGCACCGCCCGGACGAGGAGCAGCGTCGCGCCGGTGGCGCCCGCGGCGACCAGGGCGTACGAGCGGCCCTCCTGCGCGTAGTGGCCGACCAGCGGGGTGACCGCGTACAGCAGCCCGGCCCACAGTCCGACGCGCGGCCGGGCCAGGCGCATGCCGAGGGCGGCGACCAGGCCCGCGGTGCCGGCCGCCGCGCACACCGAGGGCAGCCGCAGGACGACCTCGCCGGGGTGGCCGGGGTCGGCGGCGAGGACGACGTGCATCAGCAGGTAGTACAGGCCGTGCACGGCGTCGACCTCGTGCAGCAGCCGCCAGATCTGCGGCACCGTGCGCCGGGCGACCTGGTAGGTGACGGCCTCGTCGCGCCACATGCCGCCGCGGTGCAGCCCCCAGCACCCGACGGCGAGCATCGCCGCGGCCGGGCCGGCCACGGCGAGGAACCGGGCGGCCCGCGGCCACCGGGGCGGACCGCCCGACGGGCGCGGCCGACTCCGTGGAACCGACCGGCTGTCGTCTTCTGTTCGTGTCGTAAGCGGATGTGCTTTCACGAGAGGCCCGATACTCACCACGGCCCGATCTTTTGCGATTAGCCAACCTTTGCCGGGTATTGACGGCGTATCGGCATGGATACACCATCCGCGCGGCTTACGCTCGCGGTCGATGAATCGCCACCCGTGCACTCCGCTTCCGCGCGTCCCGTTCGCCTCTGCTGTTCGACTCCCGCGTCTGCGCCGGCCGTCCGGCGCCTCGCGTCTCGCCCCGCGGCTCCCCCCGCGCCGCGTCACGCCGCTCCTCCGCCTCGCCGTCGCCTGGGCCGCGACGCGCGCGCTGATGCTGTGGCTCCTCGCCCACAACAACGAGCGAAGCCTGGGACACGGATCGGTCGCGCGCGAAGTATGGCGGCTCTACTTCCACTGGTACGGCGTGCTGTCGCACGGCGCGTTCCCGGCGCACGACACGCTGTGGCAGTACCCGCCGGGTGCCGGCGCGGTGCTGCTGGCGCCGGGGCTGGTGCCGGAACTGAGCTACTTCCAGGCGTTCGTGGCGCTCACCCTGGCCACCGACGCCCTGGTCACGGCGGCACTCGCCCGCGCGGGCAGGCGTCCCGGCCGCACCCTGCTCGGCGCGGCCCTGTGGACCGGCGGCCTGCCGCTGCTGCTGCACCTTCCGCTGGCCCGCTACGACGTGGAGGTCACCGCCTTCGCCGTGCTCTCCCTGCTGGCGCTGCAGCGCTCCACGCGCGCGTGCGGTGCGCTCGCGGCACTGGGCGCGCTGGTGAAGGTGTGGCCGGCGCTGGTGCTGCTGGGCCTGGAGCGCGGCCGCCCCACCCGCAGGGCGTGGCTGACCGCGGCCTTGACGGGGACCGTGACCCTGGCCGTCTTCGTGGTGTCGTTCCGCAACCCGCTCGCGTTCCTCCGTCAGCAGGGCGGCCGGGGCGTGCAGATCGAGTCGCTCGGCGGGACCGCGCTGAGCCTCGCGCGGCACGCCGGCTGGCCGGGCACCTCCCGCTACCAGTACGGCGCCATCGAGCTGGTCGGCCCGCACGTGCACGCGGTCGCGACCGCGTCCCTCGCGCTCACCGCGGCCGCCTTCGCGCTGCTGCTGGTGTGGCGAGTACGGGCCCGGCACTGGTCCCCGGCCACCCCGTACGACGCGGCGCTGAGCGCCGTACTCCTGTTCACCGTCACCAGCCGGGTGATCAGCCCGCAGTACATGATCTGGCTGCTGGGCCTGGCCGCCGTCTGCCTGACCTCGCGGCACACCACCCAGCGCCCGGTCGCCGCGCTGGTCCTGGCGGCGACCGCGCTCAGTGCCGTCGCCTACCCCGCGTTCTACGCCGAGGTCGTCCACTGCACCTGGACCGGTTGCCTGCTGATGCTGGCCCGCAACGGCCTGCTGGCCACCGCCGCCGTGCTCTCCCTGACCCGGCTGTGGCGCGCCACCCGGCGCCGCGAGGACACGTCGGGTGTCCGCATGACCGCGGTGCGTCAGGCCGCCCGTCCGCGGATGTCCGCGGCACCTGGTTCACTGAGGAGTGACCGCGGCTGACGACTGCGGCTGACGACCGCGGCTGACGAACACCACGGGCCAACTCACGGAGGGGACGGCCACACATGACCTGGCTGATCACCGGCGGCGCCGGTTACATCGGGGCGCATGTCGTACGCGCGATGGCGGAGGCGGGCGAGCGGACGGTGGTCTACGACGACCTGTCCACCGGCATCGCCGAGCGCCTGCCGCAGGACGTGCCGCTGGTGGTGGGCTCCATGCTCGACGGTGAGAAGGTCGCGCGGGTCCTGGCCGAGCACGAGGTCACCGGGGTCGTGCACCTGGCGGCGAAGAAGCAGGTCGGCGAGTCGGTGGACCGTCCGCTGCACTACTACCACGAGAACGTCGAAGGCCTGCGCGTCCTGCTGCAGGCCGTGACGGAGGCCCGGGTCCCGTCCTTCGTGTTCTCCTCCTCCGCGGCCGTCTACGGCATGCCGGACGTCGAGCTGGTGACGGAGGAGACGCCGTGCGTGCCGATGTCGCCGTACGGCGAGACGAAGCTGGCGGGCGAGTGGCTGGTCCGCGCGACGGGCCGGGCCACCGGCCTCGCCACGGCCTCGCTCCGCTACTTCAACGTGGCCGGCGCGGCCCGCCCCGAGCTCGCCGACGTCGGCGTCTACAACCTGGTCCCGATGGTCTTCGAGAAGCTCACGGAGAACGCCCCGCCGCGCATCTTCGGCGCCGACTACCCGACGCCGGACGGCACCACCATCCGCGACTACATCCACGTGGTGGACCTCGCCGAGGCCCACGTGGCCGCGGCCCGCGCCCTCCAGGCCGAGCCGGGCCGGACACTCACCCTCAACATCGGGCGCGGCGAGGGCGTCTCGGTCCGCGAGATGATCGACCGCATCAACACCGTCACCGGCTACGACCTCCCCCCGGCCGTCACCGCCCGCCGCCCGGGCGATCCGGCCCGCGTCGTCGCCTCAGCCGACCGCATCACCACCGAACTCGGCTGGAAGGCCAAACACGACGTCCACGACATGATCACCTCGGCCTGGTCCGGCTGGCTACGCCTGCATCCGGAGGCGGACCGGGGCTGAACACCGGCCTGGCCCAGGGTGTGTGGGGCCCCGTCACTCCACCGTCCTGCGGGCCTGTTTGAGTTCCTCGGAGACGGCCCAGGCGTCGGCCACGGGGCCCATGTGGGCGAGTTTGTCGGGGTTGAGGACGAGGCGGATGGTCTGGATGCGGCCGTCGAGGATGTCGAGGGAGAAGGTCTGGAGGACCTTGCCGTGGCGGTCGTGGAGGATCGCACCGGGCTGGCCGTTGACCTCGTGCCGTTCGGCGGTCACCTCGATGCGGGCCAGCGCCGGGAAGACGGCGGCGAGGAGGCGGGCCACGTTCTGGGCGCCCAGGACCGCGCGGGCCAGCTGCGGGGCCTTGCCGCCGCCGTCGCCGACCAGCGACACGTCGGCGGCGAGCAGGTCCTGGAGGGCGGCGACATCACCCTCGTGGAGGGCCTCGAAGAAGCGCGCGGCCAGCTCCTCGCGTTCCCTGCGGTCCGCCTCGAAGCGGGGGCGGCCCTCGGCCATGTGGCGCCGGGCCCGCACCGCCAGCTGGCGGCAGGCCGACTCCGAGCGGCCCACCGCCGACGCGACCTCGGGGAAGCCGAAGTCGAACACCTCGCGCAGGACGAAGACCGCGCGCTCCAGGGGGCTGAGCCGTTCCAGGAGGAGCAGGGCCGCCATCGACACCGAGTCGGCCAGCTCCGCCGACCTGACCGGGTCCTCGTAGGGGTCGGCGAGCAGCGGCTCGGGGAACCAGGGGCCGACGTACTCCTCGCGCCGGACCCGGGCCGAGCGCAGTACGTCCATCGAGATCCGGGTCACGGCGGCCGACAGGAAGGCCTTCGGCGACCTGATCTCCGCCGGTGAGCCGGCGAAGCGCAGCCACGCCTCCTGGACGGCGTCCTCGGCCTCGACGACGCTGCCCAGCAGCCGGTACGCGATCGAGAACAGCAGCGGCCGCAGCTCCTGGAACTCCTCGGTCCTGGTCTTCATGTCCACTCCCCCATGCCCCGTGCCCCCATGTCCCGTCGAAAGTGCCAGAAGTGCCCGAGGTTCAGAAGGAGCCGGGGCCGAACCGGCCCACCGCGACGACCAGCGCGAGGGCCAGGTAGAAGAGGTTCAGCGCCACGAACGCCCGCTCCCCGCGCCGACCGTGGGTGATCATCGCGCCGGCCATCAGCAGGACCCAGGCGGCGGCGGTCACCGGGACCAGTACCGGCGCGACGCCGGTGACGGCGGGCAGGACCAGGCCCGCCGCGGCCAGGAGTTCGAGGACGCCGAGCGTCCGCACGAAACCGTCGCCGACGTCACCGGTCCAGCCGCCCCCGTGCGCCGCGGCCAGCTTCTCCCTCGGCACGAACGTCTTGCTGATCCCGCCGGCCAGCGCCACCGCGGCGAGCAGCCCGGCGGTGATCCACAGCGCGAGGTTCATCGTCCACTCCCTGTTCGAGGATGCCTGCGCCCTCTACGACGAGACGGCCGCGCGGCCTGTGACATCCCCGGCCCGAGTGGTCACAGCGCCTTGAGCGCCTCCGTGGTCCCGCGGGCCAGCGCCGCCAGATACCCCTTCGGCAGCTTCGGAGTGCGGATCACCACCGAACGCCAGTACAGCGGGCCGGAGATCAGGTCCATCGCAAGGTCGTCGTCGAGGCCCTCGGCGAGTTCACCCCGCCGCTGCGCCGCCTCGATGATCTTGCTGGCGACGCCCTCCTGGCCCTCGCGCAGCGTCTTCTGCATGGCCTCGGCGATGTCGGGGTTGCGTGCCGCCTCGGCCTGCAGGTCCGGGATGATCTGCGAGGCGACCGGATGGCGCAGCGCACGGGACGTGACCTCGTACAGCAGCCGCAGGTCGCCCTCCAGGGAGCCGGTGTCGGGCACCGGCAGGCCCATCACGGCGAGGGCGGAGACGACGTCGAGGACCAGGTGCAGCTTGGAGCGCCAGCGGCGGTAGACGGCGGTCTTGCCGACGCCGGCGCGGCGCGCGATGCCCTCGATGGACATCCGGGCATACCCGACCGCCGCGAGCTCCTCGAAGACGGCGGCCCGGATGGCCTCGGTCACGTCCTCGCGGAGGACGGCCGCGCCGGCGGGGGCTCGTCGGCGCGGACGCGTCTGGGACTCCTCGGCGTTCGTCGTCATGTGTCCCAGCATAGGGGCGTAACGACGAAACGGTTGCGTTCCGACGACGCACCGACACCGGGCCGCCACCCGAACGCCGCAGCGGGCCCGCAACCCGGTCCGGCTGACCACGTCCCAGCTCACCGCCGTACCGAACACGCGCCCGCAGCACACCGCAACGAATCGGTCGCGCCAGCACCACGAAAGTGTTACGGCACACATCCGTCCGTGACGACGAAACGGTTGCGTTCCGACGCCAACTCGGCCTACGCTCCCGTTGCGACGATACGGTCCCGTCCCGACGTGAGAAAACGTAAAGAGAAGCGTAAGGAAACGCCGGATGACGGGCCCGGCGCCCAGCCGGGCGCCGCACCCCCACCCCCCGAGTGAAAGCAGCGGATGTGACCCAGGTTCTCCACACACCGCCCCCGGCCCCGGTCACGGCCGAGGACGACCTCGCGGCGCTCGCCGCCCGGCACGGTCTCTCGGTCAGCGGCGCCCGTCCCTCCCTGCCCCAGTACATCCGCCAGCTGTGGGAGCGACGGCACTTCATCGTCGCGTTCGCCACCGCCAAGCTCACCGCCCAGTACGCGCAGGCGAAGCTCGGCCAGGTCTGGCAGGTCATGACCCCGCTGCTGAACGCGGCCGTGTACTACTTCATCTTCGGTGTGCTGCTCGGTACCAAGCGCGGCGTGCCGGACTACATCCCGTTCCTGGTCACGGGCGTGTTCATCTGGACGTTCACGCAGAGCTCGATCATGGTCGGCACCCGCGCGATCTCCGGAAACCTGGGCCTCGTCCGCGCCCTGCACTTCCCGCGCGCCGCGCTGCCCATCTCCTTCTGCCTCCAGCAGCTTCAGCAGCTGCTGTTCTCGATGGCCGCCCTGGTCGTCATCCTGCTCTGCTTCGGCGTGCCGGTGTCCGCCTCCTGGCTGCTGGCGATCCCCGCGCTGATCCTGCAATTCGCCTTCAACGCCGGCTTCGCGATGATCATGGCCCGGTGGGGTGCCAAGACCCCGGACATCGCCCAGCTGATGCCGTTCATCCTGCGCACCTGGATGTACATCTCCGGCGTCATGTGGAACATCGACAAGCTGACCAAGAACCACCACGGTCTGCCGAGCTGGGTGAACCCGGTGCTCAAGGACAACCCGGCCGCCGTCTACATCGACCTGATGCGCTTCTCCCTGATCGACAGCTTCCACGCCAGCGAGCTGCCGCCGCACGTGTGGATCGTCGCGACCGGCTGGGCCCTGGTCTTCGGCGTCGGCGGGTTCATCTACTTCTGGAAGGCTGAGGAGACGTACGGCCGTGGCTGAGAACGTGAGCGACACCCCCAGCATGAGCGACACCCCCACTGTGCGGGAGTCCCGCGCCGTGAGCGACGTCCCCACCGTCGTCTGCGACGGCGTCGACATCGTCTACCGGGTCAACGGGACCGGCGCCGGAAGGGGCTCCGCCACCGCCGCCCTCAACCGCATGCTGCGCCGCAAGCAGGCGGAGCAGGCGGCCGGCGTCCGCAAGGTGCACGCGGTCAAGAACGTCTCCTTCGTCGCCTACAAGGGCGAGGCGATCGGCCTGATCGGCACCAACGGCTCCGGCAAGTCGACCCTGCTCAAGGCGGTCGCCGGCCTGCTCCCGGTGGAGAACGGCGCCATCTACACCGACGGCCAGCCCTCCCTCCTCGGCGTCAACGCGGCCCTGATGGGCGACCTGACCGGCGAGAAGAACGTCTACCTCGGCGGCCTCGCCATGGGCATGTCCCGCGAGGAGATCAAGGAGCGCTACCAGGACATCGTCGACTTCTCCGGCATCAACGAGAAGGGCGACTTCATCACCCTCCCGATGCGCACCTACTCCTCCGGCATGGGCGCCCGGCTCCGCTTCTCCATCGCCGCCGCCAAGGACCACGACGTCCTCCTCATCGACGAGGCCCTGGCCACCGGTGACGCGTCCTTCCGCATGCGGTCCGAGGAGCGGATCCGCGAGCTGCGCCAGCACGCGGGCACGGTCTTCCTGGTCAGCCACAACAACAAGTCCATCCGCGACACCTGCGAGCGGGTGCTGTGGCTGGAACGCGGTGTGCTGCGCATGGACGGGCCCACCGAGGAGGTCCTCGCCGAGTACGAGGCCTTCACCGGCGACAAGTCCGACAAGACCAAGGCGAAGCCCAAGCCGCAGCCGCAGGCCGCCGCCCAGCCTTCCTGAAGCCGGTCCCGTTCCGGGCCACCGACGTGAGTTCCCGGACACCGACATGAAAGGCGCCCCGAGCCGTCACCGGCTCGGGGCGCCTTTCATGTCGTACGGATACGACTACGGCTGCGCTCCTACGAATGCGTGCGCAGCAGCGTCCGCATCGTCCGCATGGCCACCGAGAGGTTGGCCAGGTCGAAGGAGTCCGAGCTGCGGATCTCCTCCAGGGTGGTGCGGGCCCGGCCCAGGATCGCGGCGTTCTTCTGCTCCCAGGCCTGGTAGCGCTGCTCGGGCGTCGCCGTGCCGTCGCCCGCGGCGAGTACGTCGGCGGTGAGCATCGCGTGGGCCGCGTACAGGTCCTCGCGGATGGAGGCGCGGGCCATCGACTGCCAGCGGTCGGCCCGCGGGAGCTCGATGATGCGGTCCATCAGCTGGGTGACGCCGAGCCGGTCGGCGAGGTCGTAGTAGACCTCGGCGACGTCCAGCGGCTCCTTGCCCGTGCGGTCGGCCACCGAGACGATGTCCAGCGCCGGGAAGGCGGAGGAGAAGCCGGCCACGCGGGTGGCGATCTCGGCGGGCACACCGGCGCCGGACAGCTCGTCGTACACGTGCTGGTACCACTCCAGGTCCGCGCCGCGCAGCAGCTTCGGCAGCTGCTGCCAGACCTGCTCGACCCGCTCGGAGAAGAAGTCGACGGTCTCCAGGAGCTGGAGCGGCTGCGGCCGGTTGTTGAGCAGCCAGCGGGTGCCGCGCTCCACCAGGCGGCGGGAGTGCAGCCGGATCCGGGTCTGGACGGCCGCGTCGACCTTGTTGTCCAGCTCCTCGACCGCGTCCCACACCGGGGCCGAGCGGAAGATCGCGCGGGCCGCGGTCTGCGCCCGGACGATCTCCTCCAGGGAGGCCCCGGTCTCCTCGCGAAGCCGGTGCAGGTAGGTCGTACCACCGGTGTTGACCGTGTCGTTGACCAGCACCGTGGTGGTGATCTCGCGGCGCAGCGGGTGGGTGGCGAGCGCGGCGGCGAACCGCTCGCGCAGAGCCGTCGGGAAGTATGCGTGCAGCAGGCTGCTCAGGTACGGGTCGTCCGGCAGCGTGGTGGCCAGCAGCTCGTCGGCGACCGTGATCTTCGTGTACGCCAGCAGCACGGCCGTCTCCGGGCCGGTCAGACCCTGGCCGGTGCCGATGCGCTCGCGGATCTGGCGGTCGGTGGGCAGGAACTCCAGGGCCCGGTCGAGGTGGCCTTCCCTGACCAGGTGGCGCAGGAAGCGCTGCTGGGCGTGGAGCATGTCCCCGGACTGGGCGAGCGCGTTGGCGATCGCCACGTTCTGCGCGTAGTTGTTGCGCAGCACCAGGGCGCCGACCTCGTCGGTCATCTCGGCGAGCAGCTTGTTGCGCTGCTTGACCGTCATGTCGCCGTCGGCGACCGCGCCGTTGAGCAGGATCTTGATGTTCACCTCGTGGTCGGAGGTGTCCACGCCGGCGCTGTTGTCGATCGCGTCGGTGTTGATCTTGCCGCCCTGGCGGGCGAACTCGATCCGGCCCAGCTGGGTCAGGCCCAGGTTGCCGCCCTCGCCGACGACCTTGACGCGCAGGTCGGCGCCGTCGACCCGGATGGCGTCGTTGGCCTTGTCGCCGACGTCCGCGTTGGACTCGGTCGACGCCTTGACGTAGGTGCCGATACCGCCGTTCCACAGCAGGTCGACCGGTGCGCCGAGGATCGCCTTCATCAGGTCGGCCGGGGTCAGCTTGGTGACCTTCTCCTCGATGCCGAGGGCCTCGCGGATGTGGCTGTTGACCGGGATGGCCTTGGCGCTGCGCGGGAAGATCCCGCCGCCGGCCGAGAGCAGGTCGGTGTCGTAGTCGCCCCAGCTGGAGCGGGGCAGGTCGAACAGGCGGCGGCGCTCGGCGTAGGAGGTGGCCGCGTCCGGGTTCGGGTCGATGAAGATGTGCCGGTGGTCGAAGGCGGCGACCAGGCGGATGTGCTCGCTGAGCAGCATGCCGTTGCCGAACACGTCACCGGACATGTCACCGATGCCGACGACCGTGAAGTCCTCGGTCTGGGTGTCGACACCCAGCTCCCGGAAGTGCCGCTTCACGGACTCCCAGGCGCCGCGCGCGGTGATGCCCATGCCCTTGTGGTCGTAGCCCGCGCTGCCGCCGGAGGCGAAGGCGTCGCCGAGCCAGAAGTTGTAGCTGCCGGCGACCTCGTTGGCGATGTCGGAGAACGTCGCGGTGCCCTTGTCGGCCGCGACCACCAGGTAGGTGTCGTCCTCGTCGTGCCGGACCACGTCCTGCGGGGGCACGACGTCGCCGGCCACCATGTTGTCGGTGATGTCGAGCAGCGCCGAGATGAACGTCTTGTAGCTGGCGATGCCCTCGGCGAGCCAGGCGTCCCGGTCCACGCCCGGGTCGGGCAGCTGCTTGGCGACGAAGCCGCCCTTGGCACCGACCGGCACGATGACGGTGTTCTTCACCATCTGCGCCTTGACCAGGCCGAGGATCTCGGTGCGGAAGTCCTCACGCCGGTCGGACCAGCGCAGACCGCCGCGCGCGACCTTGCCGAAGCGCAGGTGCACGCCCTCGACACGCGGCGAGTACACCCAGATCTCGAACGCCGGGCGGGGCGCAGGGAGGTCCGGGATGGCCTGCGGGTCGAACTTCATGGAGACGTAGGAATGCGGCTTGCCCTCGGCCGTCTCCTGGAAGAAGTTGGTGCGCAGCGTCGCCTTGATGACGGTCAGGAAGGAACGCAGGATGCGGTCCTCGTCGAGGCTCGCCACCTGGTCGAGCGCCGCGTCCAGCTCCTCCAGCAGGGCGTCGGTGATCTCCAGGCCGGCCTTCTGCCGGTCCGGCGACATCCGCGCCTCGAACAGGGAGACGAGCAGCCGGGTGGTGTGGACGTTGTTGCGGAGAGTGGTCTCCATGTAGTCCTGGCTGAACGTGGAACCGGCCTGCCGCAGGTACTTCGCGTACGCCCGCAGCACCATCGCCTGCCGCCAGCTCAGCCCGGCGCTCAGCACCAGCGCGTTGAAGCCGTCGTTCTCCGCCAGGCCGGTCCAGGTCGCCGCGAACGCGTCCTGGAAGCGCTCACGGCCGTCGTCGCCCAGGTAGTCGCCGTTGCCGCCGCCGGACACCTTCGGCATGCGCAGCCCGAAGTCGTAGATCCACGCGGTCGTCCGGTCCGCGCAGCGCAGCTCGTAGGGCCGCTCGTCGATCACCTCGACGCCCAGCCGGTTCAGGACCGGCAGCACGGCCGACAGGGAGATCGCCGCACCCTTGCGGTAGATCTTGAAGCGGCGCTCGCCGGGAGCGGCGCCCACCGGCTCGTAGAGGCTGAGCGCGAAGTCGTTGCCCGGCTCCTCGGTGAGCCGCTCCAGGTGGACCAGGTCGGCGACCGCCGCGCGCGGTGTGTGGTCGGCCTTGTAGCCCTCGGGGAAGGAGTTGGTGTAGCGGCGCTGCAGCTCGGCCGCGCGCTCCTCGCCGCACTCGGCGTTGAGCGCCTCGGCGAAGGCGTCGGCCCAGGAGCGGGCCGCCTCGACCAGGCGGGCCTCGATGCGGTCCTTGTCGGCGTCGGACAGCTCGGGCAGCTCGGTGCCCTGCGGGACACGGACGACGAAGTGCAGCCGGGAGAGGATCGACTCGGTGTTCCAGGCCGTGAAGTCGACGCTGATGCCGCCGAGCTCCTCCTTCAGGATGTCGATGATCCGTAGCCGGACACCCGTGGTGTAGCGGTCACGCGGGAGGTAGACGAGGGCCGAGTAGTAGCGGCCGTACTCGTCCTGGCGCAGGTACAGCCGCAGCCGGCGGCGCTCCTGGAGGTACAGGACGGACGTGACGATCGACTCCAGCTCCGGGACCGGGGTCTGGAACATGTCGTCGCGCGGGTAGGTCTCCATGATCTGCATCAGGTCGCGGCCGTCGTGGCTGTTGGGCGAGAAGCCCGCCCGCTCCAGCACCTCTTCGACCTTGCGGCGGATGACCGGCACCCGGCGCACCGACTCGGTGTAGGCGGCGGACGAGAACAGGCCCAGGAAGCGGCGCTCACCGACCACGTTGCCGTCCGCGTCGAACTTCTTGACGCCGATGTAGTCCAGGTACGACGGCCGGTGCACGGTCGCCCGGCTGTTCGCCTTGGTGAGGACGAGGAGCTTGTGCTCACGGGCCTTGGCGCGCGCGTCGGCGGGGAGCCGCTCGAAGGAGGGGCTGACCGGGTGGCCCTCCTCGCCGGCGTGCTGCGGGTCGGAGCGCAGGATCCCCAGGCCGGTGCCGGGCACGGCGGCCAGCGAGTCGTCCTCGCGCAGCTGGTACTCGCGGAAGCCGAGGAAGGTGAAGTGGTCGGCGGCCAGCCAGCGCAGCAGCTCGCGGGCCTCCTCCACCTCGGGGCGCGGCAGGTCGGCCGGGACCGGCTCCTCGCCGAGGCTCTCGGCGACGCGGACGGCCGCCTCCCGCATCTTCTCCCAGTCCTCGACGGCCTCACGGACGTCGGAGAGCACGCGCAGCAGGTCGGCGGTGATCTGCTTGAGGTCGGAGCGGTCGGTCTCGCGGTCGATCTCGACGTGGATCCAGGACTCGGTGTACGCGTCGTGCGGCAGTTCGTCGCCGAGGGCCGGGGTGGGCAGCACCTCGATCATCTTGCCGGTGAGGTCGCGGCGGACCGCGATCTGGGGGTGGATGACGACGTGGATCCCGCGCCCCTGCCGGGTCAGCTCATTGGTGACCGAGTCCACGAGGAAGGGCATGTCGTCGGTGACGACCTCCACCACGGTGTGGGTGCAGGTCCACCCGTTCTCCTCGACGGTCGGGGTGTGCACCCGGACGTTCGCGGTGCCCTGGGGGCGGGTCTCGGCGAGGCGGTAGTGCGAGACGGCCGCGCCGAAGACGTCGACCGGGTCGCGGTCGGCCAGGTCCTCCGGTGCGGTGTGCAGGTAGTAGCGCTGGAGGAACGCGAAGACGGACTCCTGATCCGCCTCTCCCGTCGTCCCAGTCGGTAGGTGCCCCCCGGCCGGGCTGTTCTCAGCTACCCGGGCGGCCCGATCGAGCAGCTCGGCCTTTGCTTCGTCCAGCTTGGTCTGCATTGTCCTCTGGCTCCTGTCGCGCGCCATTGCGTGACGTAGAAGGAAGTACGGGCTCTTCCCCCTGCGGCTCGACGCCACGGCCGGGTTCTCCGGTCCGCTCCGACGCTATGCCGCAAGGTGAGACGAGCGGGGGGTATTGAGCCATATTTGAGCTGCTCCGCAGGTGTGATGCTGCTCTCGGCAGCGCTCCTGCCTGGGCCGCCTTCGGCGCCCTCCGCCCGGGAAGACCAGCGACCGCCGCCCGGTCACGGAGGTGTTCCGTGCTCACCGGGCGCAGGGCAGGGGCACCGATGCCCCCGCGAACTATCGCGCTGATCACGCCACCCAGGCTATCGCTCCCGACCGGGGGGCCGTCATGAGCCGTATGTGTACAAAACAGGGGGTGGAACTTTGACGTTCTGCACAGGGGCGCTGCGCCGGCTCGGCCGATGTGGGGGTTGGGGGGTGGCTGAAAACCGGCGGTGAGGGTGCGGGCGCGTGGGGGCTGGTCGCGCAGTTTCCCCGCGCCCCTTACGGGGCCACATAGCTGCGGGCAGTCGTGCCGCTGGCGCGGCACGGGTGGGCGCGGCGGCACCCCGCCAACGCGGGCGAGTGAAACCCCCGGCCCAGCCCACCCGCACAGGCTCACGCCACCAGGCGCTCCGCCTCCTCGACCGCCTCCGCCAGCGAGTCCACGACCGGCACCCCGGCCTCCTCCAGGCTCTCCCTGCCGTGCGACCCCCCGGTGTACAGCACCGCCTTCGCCCCCGCCGCCCGCGCCGCCACCGCGTCGTCCGCCGCGTCCCCGATCACCACGGTCCGGCCCGGCCGCACATCCGCCAGCTGCCGCAGATGCCGCACCATGTGCTCGGCCTTGCTGCCCCCCGACGGTCCGACCCGCCCCTCCACCCGTATGAAGTGCGGCTCGATCCCGAACCCGCGCACCAGCGGGACCAGTTCGTCATGCACGTACATGCTCAGCAGCGACTGGCTGCGCCCCGCCGAACGCCACCCCGCCAGCAGCTCGGCCGCCCCCTCGGTCAGCCCGCACCTGACACGGTGCTCGGCGTAGTACCGGTGGAAGATCACGTCCATGACCTCCCACTCGGCCTCCGTCGGCAGCCGCCCCATCAGCCGCTCGTAGAACTTCGGCACCGGCACGCAGTACAGCGCCCGGTACTGGTCCAGCGTGATCGGCGCCAGGCCCAGCTCGGCCGAGGCCGCGTTCGTCGCCCCGATGATCGCGTCGTTGTCATGGAACAGCGTCCCGTTCCAGTCCCAGACAATGTGTGCGCTTTCGTGCTTCCCCATGCCAAAAACGCTACCCGCCGCCACTGACAATCAAGACCGGGGGCACATCACCGCAGGTCACAGGTGCCCCGTCGGGCCCCCTCGGCCTCGTCTCAGTCGTCGAGCCCCACCAGGCCCGGGATCTCCTGCGTGGCGTACCAGAGCAGTTCGTGGTCCTCGGCCCCGTCCACGACGAACTGCGCGTCGTCGTCACCGCCGTCCGCCGCCGCCAGCGCCCCGGCGGCCGCCGTCACGTCCTCCTCGGCGTCGTCGGAGTCGACGTGCACCGAGGCCGCCCTGGCCAGCGCCACCGTCCCGGTCACCCGGACCTCGCCCAGCGCCGCCGGGTCGAGCCCGCGGTCCGGGTCGGCCGCCGCCGTGCCGTCGGGCACGTCGACGGCGACCACGACCCGGCGCCGCATCGCGTCCGGGTCGGCGGCCAGCAGCCGCAGGGAGGCCAGCGCGGCGCGGTTGAGCGCGGCGTACTCCAGTTCCTCCATGTCGTCGGAGAGGTACCACTCGCGCAGCGCGGGCGTCACGGCGTAGGCGACGAACGGACCGGTCCCCAGCTCGCCCGTCTTGTGCGCCTCGGCAAGCCCGGGGAGGGTCAGGGGGACGTAGACGCGCATGGCTGGGCCGCTCTCTTCTGGACTCTTCACTCTGCTTCGGCATGACCCCCGGAGGAGGCCTGGCGCCTTCCGGAGGGCCTTCAGGATACGTGCGGGCGTCCCCTTTCGGGTCCCGGGCGGTGACCTCGGGGGCGTCCATCCGGCGCCCCGGGATTCACCCGGTCCTGCCGCCCGCCCGGCGGGTTTCCGGCACCCCCGACCACTCGGATAGGTGAACATTCCCGGGCCCCCGACACGGACCGCCGCTGCCTTGCTGTCGCCGTCCCGGCCCCCGTACAAGATCCGTAACCGAAAGTTACCGCCCGGTACCCGCCGGGCCCGCCGAACGGGGACCCCCATGAACAAGGTCATGACCAGGACCGCCCAGCTCCGCCCGGCCACCCGGCCCCCCGGCCGCCGCGACTCACGCCGTCCCGGCGCCCCCTCCTCCCGTCGGCCGCTCACGCCTCCGGCGGCCCCGCCGGGCCCCCGTCCCACCGACCTCTTCGCGGAGCGTCTGCTGGCCGTCCTGAGCGGCCGCCGCCCCGTCCACTGGATGCTCCGGCACACCGCGGGACAGGCCTACGACGACCTGGCCCGCCTCGCCGAATGCGGCCCCCTGCGCACCCGCGGCGCCGACCCCGTCGTCCGCGACATCGGCTACTACGTCCCCCGCTCGGGCGCCCTGGAGGTCTTCGCCCGCATCGCCGCGGGCGACCGGCTGCGCGCACTGGCCTTCCGCCTGGAGCAGAGCGCGGACCTGCGCTGGCGCTGCACGGCGGTGGAGATGGGCGGCCCACGCCCGTCGCACGGCCCCTGACGGCCGGAGCCCGGCCGGGCCGCCCGCCGTGTCCACCCCATGCCGAAGGGCCGGCCCCCCTCTCCAGGGTGACCGGCCCTCGCGAACGCTCCTCGGCGCCGGGTTACTTCCTGCGGCCGCGGCGGCTCTTCGCCTGCTTGCGGCGCTCGGCACGCGTCAGGCCGTCGGCCTCGGACCGGGCCGGCTCATCGTCGTCGTAGTCGAAGTCGCCCTCGACGAGGCCGCCCTCGCCGTCCACCGTGGCGGCCGAGAAGTGCATGCCCCGCCGCTGCGGCGCCTCGAGACCCTTCGCGCGGATCTCGGGACGCGAGCCCGCCTGGGCCGGCACCGCGTCCTGGACGCCCGCCGCCTCGGTGTCCTCGACCGGGACCTCCTCGACCTGCTGCTCGACCTGGACCTCCAGGTTGAACAGGTAGCCGACGGACTCCTCCTTGATGCCGTCCATCATCGCGGTGAACATGTCGAAGCCCTCGCGCTGGTACTCGACCAGCGGGTCCTTCTGGGCCATCGCGCGCAGGCCGATGCCCTCCTGGAGGTAGTCCATCTCGTAGAGGTGCTCGCGCCACTTGCGGTCCAGGACCGACAGGACGACCCGGCGCTCCAGCTCACGCATGATCTCGGAGCCGAGCTGCGCCTCGCGCGACTCGTACTGCTCGTGGATGTCGTCCTTGATGGACTCGGAGATGTACTCGGCGGTCAGGCCCGCACGGTCGCCGGCCGCCTCCTCCAGCTCCTCGACGGTGACCTTGACCGGGTAGAGCTGCTTGAAAGCGCCCCACAGACGGTCGAGGTCCCAGTCCTCCGGGAAGCCCTCCGCGGTCTCCGCGCCGACGTACGCGTCGATCGTGTCGTCCATGAAGTGCTGGATCTGCTCCTGCAGGTCCTCGCCCTCCAGGACACGGCGGCGCTCGCCGTAGATGACCTCGCGCTGGCGGTTGAGCACCTCGTCGTACTTCAGGACGTTCTTACGGGTCTCGAAGTTCTGCTGCTCGACCTGCGACTGCGCGGACGCGATCGCACGGGTGACCATCTTGTTCTCGATCGGCACGTCGTCCGGCACGTTCGCCATGGACATCACGCGCTCGACCATCTGGGCCTTGAACAGGCGCATCAGGTCGTCGCCGAGGGAGAGGTAGAAGCGGGACTCGCCGGGGTCGCCCTGACGCCCGGAACGGCCGCGCAGCTGGTTGTCGATCCGGCGCGACTCGTGCCGCTCGGTGCCCAGGACGTAGAGCCCGCCGAGGTCCTTGACCTCCTCGAACTCCGCCTTGACCGCCCGCTCGGCCTTCTCCAGGGCGGCGGGAAGGGCCTGCGCCCACTCCTCGATGTGCTCGTCGGGGTCGAGGCCGCGCTGGCGCAGCTCCGCCTCGGCGAGGTCCTCGGGGTTGCCGCCGAGCTTGATGTCCGTACCGCGGCCGGCCATGTTGGTGGCCACCGTGACGGCGCCCTTGCGGCCGGCCTGGGCGACGATCGAGGCCTCGCGCTCGTGGTGCTTGGCGTTGAGAACCTCGTGCTGGATGCCGCGCTTGGAGAGCTGCTGCGAGAGGTACTCCGACTTCTCCACGGAGGTCGTGCCGACCAGGATCGGCTGGCCCTTCTCGTGCTTCTCCGCGATGTCGTCGACGACCGCCTCGAACTTGGCGACCTCGGTGCGGTAGATCAGGTCCGACTGGTCCTTGCGGATCATCGGCCGGTTCGTGGGGATCGGGACCACACCGAGCTTGTAGATCTGGTGGAACTCGGCGGCCTCGGTCATGGCCGTACCGGTCATGCCGGACAGGCCGGGCAGTTCCTTGCCGTTGTGGTCGTGGCGCTTGTAGAGGCGGAAGAAGTTCTGCAGGGTGATCGTGGCGAGCGTCTGGTTCTCGTCCTTGATGTCCACCCCTTCCTTCGCCTCGATCGCCTGGTGCATGCCCTCGTTGTAACGGCGGCCGGCGAGGATACGGCCGGTGTGCTCGTCGACGATCATGACCTCGCCGTCGAGGACGACGTAGTCCTTGTCCCTCTTGAAGAGCTCCTTCGCCTTGATGGCGTTGTTCAGGTAGCCCACCAGAGGCGTGTTGACCGACTCGTAGAGGTTGTCGATGCCCAGCCAGTCCTCGACCTTGCTGACGCCGGACTCGTGGATGGCGACGGTGCGCTTCTTCTCGTCGACGTCGTAGTCGCCGGTCTCCTCCTGGCCCTTGAGCGGGTTGCCGGCCTCGCCCTTCTTCAGGCGCAGGACCAGCTTGGCGAAGTCGCCGTACCACTTGGTGGCCTGGTCGGCCGGGCCGGAGATGATCAGCGGCGTACGGGCCTCGTCGACCAGGATGGAGTCGACCTCGTCGACGATGGCGTAGTTGTGGCCGCGCTGGACGAGCTCGTCCTGGGCCCACGCCATGTTGTCGCGCAGGTAGTCGAAGCCGAACTCGTTGTTCGTGCCGTACGTGATGTCGCAGGCGTACTGCTCGCGGCGCTGGGCCGGCGTCATGTTGGCGAGGATGCAGCCGACGCTCAGGCCCAGGAACTTGTGGACGCGGCCCATCATCTCGGAGTCGCGCTCGGCCAGGTAGTCGTTGACCGTGATGAGGTGGACGCCCTTGCCCGACAGCGCGTTGAGGTACGCGGGCAGGGTGCCGACGAGGGTCTTGCCCTCACCGGTCTTCATCTCGGCCACGTAGCCGAGGTGGAGGGCCGCACCGCCCATGATCTGCACGTCGTAGTGGCGCTGGCCGAGGGCGCGCTTGGCGGCCTCGCGGACGGTGGCGAACGCCTCGGGGAGCAGGTCGTCGAGGCTCTCACCGTCGGCATAGCGCTGCTTGTACTCATCGGTGAGGGCCCGCAGCTCGGCGTCGGAGAGGTCGACGAAGTCCTCTTCGATGGAGTTGACCTGGTCCGCGATGCGGTGCAGCTTGCGCAGGATCTTGCCTTCGCCTGCACGCATGATCTTCGAGAGGACGGACACGGGGGTTAGTCTCCTTGCCGGTCGGGCCTGGGAGGGTCGGTTTCCATTTGACGTACTGAGCAACGGCCATCGTATGCGAGGACCCGGCCGTGTCGGGAGGCCTGTCGGCCCGACGACCGTCCGCCGCTTTCCTGCGGGCCCTGCGAGCCCGTTTCACGCTTCACCCGGGACAACGGCCGGGGTACACGGATAGTGCCGCGCCGGAGCCGGGAATTGCGCGAAGCGCGATCGCTCGATCACGGAGAGCGAAATCGATGGCGTACCGGACGGCGGGGCGAGCAGAATCAGCCGATGGAACCCGTCACGCTCACCACCCCTCGTCTGCTGCTGCGCGCGGTCGGCCCGCAGGACACCGACGCGGTGTACGCGGCCGTCCAGGATCCCGACATCCAGCGCTGGACGACGATTCCCTCGCCCTACCTCGCCGAGCACGCCCGCAGCTTCACGGAGCAGATGGTCCCCGACGGCTGGTCCGAGGGCTCGATGTTCACCTTCGGCGTCTTCCTGCCGACGGGCGGGCTGGCCGGGATGCTCGCCCTGACCATGCGCTCCCTCGGCACGGCCGAGGTGGGTTTCTGGACCGCCAAGGAACACCGCGGCCACGGCTACACCGCCGAGGCCACCCTCGCGGCCACCCGCTGGGCGTTCACGCGGATGGCGATCGACCGCGTCGAATGGCGTGCCGAGGTCGGCAACCACGCCTCCCGCGCGGTCGCGGAACGCGCCGGCTTCACCGTCGAGGGCATCCTCCGCTCCTCCCTCAACAACAAGGGCGTACGACGCGACTGCTGGGTCGGCTCCCTGCTCCCCTCGGACCTGGGCCTGCCCTCCGCGGCGCCCTACCTGCCGGCCCCCGCGCAGGGCTGAAGCCCCAGCTCGTGCCGGACTGTCAGTGCCACCCTCTATCGTCCGACCCATGACGACCCTCCCGCGCCCCGCCGCCGCTCTCTCGGCGGACGAAGCCCGCCGTATCGCGCTGAAGGCACAGGGCTTCCTCGGCGCCCCCGACCGCCGTTCCGGCGTCCGGGGCGTGCTCCGCCACCTCGGCGCGGTCCAGCTCGACACCATCTCGGTCCTCGCCCGCTCCCACGAGCTGATCCCGTACGCCCGCCTCGGCCGGGTCGGCCGCCGGACGGTCGACGCCGCCTACTGGACGGACACACACGCCTTCGAGTACTGGTCGCACGCGGCCTGCATCCTCCCCATCGAGGAGTGGCCGCACTTCGCCTTCCGCCGCCGTGCCTACCGCGACCGCCCGCACTGGAGCCACGACCTCCCCGACGGCGTCTACGACCAGGTGATCAAGCAGCTGCGCGCCGAAGGCCCGCTGACCGCGACGGAGCTGGGCGGCGCGAAGAAGACCAGCGAGTGGTGGGACTGGTCCGGCACCAAGGTCGCCGTGGAGCGCGCCCTGATGTACGGCGAGGTGGTGTGCGTCGAGCGGCGCGGCTGGAAGCGGGTGTACGACCTGGCCGAGCGCGCGGTCCCGGCCGCGCTGCTCCACGACGAGCTGGACGACGCCGAGTGCCTGCGCCGCCTGGTCCGGCTGGCCGGGCAGTCGCTGGGCGTCGGCACGCGCGCGGACATCGCCGACTACCACCGGCTCAAGGGTGAGCAGGTCGACGCGGTGATCGCCGACTCGGGTCTGGTCCCGGTGGAGGTGGAGGGCTGGGGCAAGCCCGCCTGGGCCGACCCGGCGGCCCTGGCCGCACCCCCGCGCGGCCGGCACCGTACGACGCTGCTCTCCCCGTTCGACTCCTTGATCTGGGACCGGGCGCGCACGGAGCGGATCTTCGGCTTCACCCACCGACTGGAGGCCTACGTCCCGAAGCCGAAGCGGGTGTACGGCTACTACGCGATGCCGGTCCTGGCCGGCGGCCGGCTGGTGGGCCGGGTGGACCCGGCGCGCGAGGCGGGCGGCGTCCTGGTCGCCCGCCAGGTCACGCTGGACGGCCCGAAGGCTGTCCCTGCGGTGGCGGAGGCGCTGGTCGAGGCGGCGAGCTGGGTGGACTGCACGATGGTGCGCGTGGAGCGCGTGGACGCCCCCGAGCTGCGCGAGCCGCTTCTCAAGGAAGTGGCCCGTGCTCTGATCGCCGCGCTGCGCTGACCGTCGCCCGCGGCGAGGCCGGCTCCGGCGACCTCAGCGGATTTCGAGGATCTTCTCCCGCATCGCGTAGACCACCGCCTCCATCCTGGAGTGCAGCTGCAGCTTCTCCAGGATGTTGCGCACGTGGTTCTTCACGGTGTTCTCGGAGATGAACAACTCCTTCGCGATATCGCGGTTGTTCATCCCGGTGGCGACCAGCTTGAGCACTTCGAGTTCACGGTCGGTCAGCCGCGGTGCCGGCACCAGCCGACGCTCGTCGGTGCGCTGGATCATCGACTTGAACTCGGTGAGAAGTTTCGAGGCCATGGAAGGGCTGATCTGCGACTGCCCGTCGGCCACCGCGCGAATGGCGGTGGCCACCTCGTCGGTGGAGATCTCCTTGAGGAGGTATCCGGTCGCGCCCGCTTTGATCGCGTCGTAGAGGTCGGCCTCCTCGTCGCTGATCGTCAGCATGATGATCTTCGCGCTGGGCGCCACCTCCTTGATGGAGGTGCAGGCCTCGATGCCGCCGCGCTTGGGCATCCGGACGTCCATCAGCACGATGTCGGGCAGCAGGTCGGCGGCCTTGTCGACGGCCTCCGCGCCGTCACCCGCCTCTCCGACGACCTGGATGTCCTCCTCGGCGGCGAGCACGATCTCCAGTCCACGGCGGAAGAGGGCATGGTCGTCGACGACAAGGACTCTGATCGGTTCCTTGCGTGGAGTACCGCCCGCGTCCGGGCCCATGCCGACGACGCCGCCGTCGGCATCACCGTCCCGCATCGGTCCGAAGCTGTCCGCCATCGTTCCTCCCCCTGAAGGCTGTGGCCTGTGGTGCTGTGCCATCCGCCAACCCAAGGCAGCGGCCCACCGGTTGGGTCGCCCTGGCCATGATTCCATGTCCGGGCGACAACGGGGTGACCGAGCGGGGCGCGAAGTGGTCGCACACCGGTGCCCCTGGGGGCGCACACGCGCTTCCAGGGGCACAGGCTCACCTGCCGGCCGGTCCGGTCAGCCGCCCAGCGTGCCTCCCGCCGCGGGCGGTTGCGCCTGGGCGACCATCGGGTCCGTGTTGAGGTGGATGACACCGTAGTCGTATGCGTGCCGCCGGTAGACGACACTCGGCTCCTTGGTCTCGGAGTCGATGAACAGGTAGAAGTCGTGTCCGACCAGTTCCATCTCGTAGAGAGCCTGGTCGAGGGTCATCGGGGCGGCGACATGCGTCTTCTCGCGGACGACGAGGGGGCCTTCGCCCTGCACCTCGAGGGAGCCCATCTTCTTGGTGGGCACTCCGTCCGCGTCCTCGGGATGGACGGGGCTGCCGTTCCCGTTGAGCGTCGCCGCGCCCGGGACGTGGTCGGGGACCTCGGCCGCCGAGATCCGCCGCGCGCCGCGGCGGGAGAAGCGCTTGTCGTGCTGCTTGCGCAGCCGCGCGTCCAGCTTCTCCGCCGCCAGGTCGAGTGCCGCGTACGGGTCACTGGCCGCTGCCTCCGCCCGGATCACCGGCCCGCGGGAGCGGAGCGTGATCTCCACCCGGTCGCAACGGTCGGCCTGTCGGGGGTTGGGCTCCTTGGACACCTCGACGTCGAGGCTGATCACCTTGCCGTCGAGCTTCTGGATCTTCTCCAGCTTCAGCTTCTCGGCCACGTGCTTGCGGAACCGCTCGGGCACCTCGGTCTTGCGGCCCTTGACGACGATGTCCACGCAGAACTCCGTTCCCGGATCACTCCGCTGCACTGCGGAGCATCTCCCTTTTTGCACCCAGCTCCGGTGAACCCCGGAGCCTCGGACTAGGCGACTTCACCTCCTCCTCCCCCATGGGCAAGATCTGCACCCCGGCACCGCGATGATTGCGGAAAACCCGCGGCACGGCATTCGGATAGGGGAGACATGGCCTGCGGCTTTCTCCCTCACAACCGAACATATCTCGCCCGGACGGATGGCGTCACCCTCTACTGATGCGTACCTCCATTCAGGTGAATTGACCCCGTCACTACCTGCAACGATGTACGTTCACGGTCAGTTCCGGTTCATTTCGAAAGAATCCGGTGCGGCCGCGACCACAGCGGCACGGACCGGCCCTGCGAGGCCGTTCACCTCGGCCATTCCCGATGTGCTCCGTGCCCACTTCGCCCGCTCTTCCTCCGGTCCGGTCTTCCGTTCCTCCCTTCCTTCCCAGGCCGCGCGCCGATACACAGCCGTTGTCGCCTCTCCTGCCCCTTCGGCCCTCGCCGTCTCCCGCACCGCACGCGCCGCCTCCGCGAGGGTGGCGCCCGTGGTGACGAGGTCGTCGACGAGGACGACCCGGCCCCCGGCCAGCAGCCGGGCACCGCCCGCGGTCACCTCCAGCGCGCCCGCGAGATTCGCGTACCGCTGCCGGGCGTTGAGCCCCGACTGGTCGGCGACGGCCCTCCGCTGCCGCAGCACCGGGACCACCCGGGCCGGGATCCCGGCCCGCCGCAGCTCCGCGGCCGCCGCGAGGGTGATCCGCCGCACCGGATCATGGCCCCGAGCCCGCACGGCCCACGGCGCGGACGGCACGGGGACGAGCAGCACGGGCCCGGACGCGCCGGCGTCACCCGCCGCACCGTGCCACGAGGCGACGATGCGTACCGCCCGGCCGTCCCGAAGCCCGGCCGGGCCGTCCTGGTACCCGTCCCGCAGCCCGGCCCGCACGGCTCCCGCCAGCGCCGCGCCCAGCGCTCCGGCGAGGGCCAGCGCACCGCGCTCCTTGTGGGCGAGGAGAGCCGCCCGTACCTCGTCCGCGTAAGGTGCCGCCGCGTACACCGCCGGCAGCCCGGACGGCTCCGGCACCGGTCGCACCCGGCGCGGTACGGCCCCGCTCAGGGCGGCACGGCACCCGTCGCAGAGCACCGTGCGAGGCGTCCCACAGCCTCCGCACTCGGCCGGTAGCACCAGGTCGGTGAGGTCCTGCCACCACCCCCGCATGTGCCCACTGTGCCAACGACCGGTCCGACCGGCCACCCCTGTGGACCACTGCCTGTGGACAACTCTGCGAGACACGCACAGCCCGTCACCCACACGGGTGAGAGGGGGCGTTGCCGTGCCGGAGAACGGTTGCCCGGGGCAGCCAACGGCTCTCGTCCGCGCCAACGGAAGCGGCCGCCCCGCCGGCTCGACGCCGGACCGGGACGGCCGCTGACCGATGCCGCGGGGCTCAGCCGGGATAGACCAGCGCCGAACCGTCCTTGACCACCTTCTGCCACTGGTCCCCGGACGGCAGCCGGACGATCCCGTCGTCCTTCGAGCGGGCCACCAGCGGCACCCGGTCGTTCTCGGACGCGGCGATCTCCAGGACACCCGTGAGCGCCGCGGGCGCGGGCCCGTCCGGCGTCGAGCCGTCGACCTGGACGTACCGCGTCTGCTGCACGCCGCCCTGCTCGCGCCCGACCACCACGAGCCTGCTGTCCCCGGCCCAGGACATCGCGGTGACCTCCTCGGATCCGGGGGTCGCGGAGCGCAGTTCGAGGACCGAGACCTCCTGCCGGTCGTCGGACTTGGTGCGCTCGACCCGGCCGACGAGCAACGACTGCTTGCCCTCCTTCTCGACGACGAGCGCGATCCGCACCCCGTCCGCGGCGACCCGCACGTCCTTGATACGACCGTCCAGTTCGGGCATCTGCACAGCCACAGGCTGGCCCACGCCCTGCGCCAGCATGTACAGCTGCGGCTTGGCGGGATCGCGGTCGGCCACCCACAGGTCGCCGCGGGCGTCCCAGCTCGGCGCCGTCAGCCGGTCGTCCTCGGTCGCACCGTGACTGGTCAGCACGGCGTCGCCCAGCGAACCGTCCGACGCCAGCGAGCTGACGTACAGGGACTTGCCGTCGCCGGTGACCCCGGCCGCCGTCCGCTCGTCACGGGCGACCGCCACCGACCGCAGCAGCTTGGTGCCCGCGCCGAAGGGGCCCGGCACCGCGACCGCGCCGGTGCCGGTGCCTCCGGCCGCCATCCGCACCAGCCGGTGCTTGCCGTCGAGGAAGTACAGGTAGTCGGGGCGCTTGGTGGAGGCACGCCAGGCGGTCGCCTCGGCCTGCTCCTCGGAGACGTCGCACATGTGGGCGCCGTTGACGGACTGCAGCGCGACCGAGTCCACGGTGGGCGTCAGGTTGCGCAGCGTGAACAGCAACTGGGTCGCCATCTCGCCGCACTTGACGGAGCCGATCCGGGACGCCTTGACGTTGAGCGGCACCGTGAGCCGGTTCTGGTCGTCCGGCGTCAGCCCGGACACGCCCTTCTTCAGCGCCGTACCGGTCGGGAAACTCGACCGGACCACCGGGCCGAGCCAGGTGGTGGGACCGCTGAGCAGTGAACGCACCAGCTGGGTCGTCGGATCCACCCGGCTGCGCACGAAGACGGGATCCGCGACGGCCACCGGCTGCCCGGTCTCCCCTGCCGACGTGTCCGAGGCGAAGTAGTACTTGTCGACCGACGTGTAGTTGCGCTGGAAGTCGGACCTGCCCATCACGACACCCTGGGGCAGCGAGTCGATGCGCCACTGCCCGCTCTTGGCGTCCCTCGTCAGGTGCACGGTCCTGCGGTACGACCCGTCCGCGGGCGTGTACGCCTGCTGCGCGTCGACGGTGGCCACCCGGCTGCCCTGGAGCGTGTAGGTGATGCTGTTCGTGCCCTCGCGCCCGGCCGGCCGCGGGTCCGTCTGAAGGCTCGGCCCGTTCGCCAGCACCATGGCCTGCGACTCCGGCCGCCAGGTCTTCGCGGCGGCCTTGGTCAGGTACTTGCGTGCCGTGTCGTAGTTCGGATCGTCACTGGTCAGGGCCTCCAGAAAGCCCTGCACGATCTCCGTGGACGAGGCGTCCTGCTGCGGCGGCATGGCGAAGACCCGCACCTGTGTGTCCTGCCGGGGCGTCGACTCGACGTCCCGCAGGTCGCCGCTGTCCGGCATGGAGGCACAGCCCGCCAGAACCACGGCCCCACAGGCGGCGTACGCCACCGCGCGCACCGGCCTGCGGCGGGCGCTCCCCTCGCGGTCAGCGCCCACGAAATGCCTCCCCTGGCTTGTTCGACTCGTCCGCCCCGTCACCCTGACCCGCCTCGGGCCGGCCCTCCTGACGCCGGACGCCCTGGGCCGGCCGGGGCACCACGCGCGCGCCGTTGCCGGGCAGCGCGGTCGGGTCGGCGGTGGGGGCCACGGCGCCCGTCCGCTGCGTCATCGGGGCGAGCGACGACGCATGGCCACCGCCGGGCTGCACCGGCACGGTGGCCCGCTTGTCCTCGCCGCTCGGCAGACCGGCCTCGCCGAGCCCCCGGTTGCGCCGGGAGTCCTTGGGCTCCAGGGGTATCGGCGAGCCCCGCAACGGTTCGTCCGCCGTCCTGGGGAGCGTCAGCCGGAACTGCGAGCCGCCGCCCGGTTCCCCCCACGCCTGCAGCCAGCCGCCGTGCAGCCGCGCGTCCTCCAGGGCGATCGACAGCCCCAGGCCCGTACCGCCGGTGGTACGCGCGCGTGCCGGGTCGGCCCGCCAGAAGCGGCTGAAGACCCGGGTCGCCTCGCCGGGCTTGAGCCCGACACCGTAGTCGCGCACCGCGATGGCGACCGCCCCGCCGGCCGAGGCCAGCTTGACGACGACGTCCTTGCCCTCGCCGTGCTCGACGGCGTTGACGACCAGGTTGCGCAGCACCCGCTCCACGCGCCGGGCGTCCGCCTCGGCCACCACCGGCTGCAGATCGCCGAGCACGCGTATGCGCGTTCCCTTGCGCTCCGCGAGCGGCGCGGCCCCGCTGACCACCCGCCGTACGACCTCCCTGAGGTCTATCGGCTCCGCCTCAAGCGCCGCCGCACCCGCGTCGAAGCGGCTGATCTCCAGCAGGTCGGCGAGGAGCGACTCGAACCGGTCCAGCTGGTCGGCGAGGAGCTCCGCGGACCGCGCGGTCACCGGGTCGAAGTCCTCGCGGGCCTCGTGGATGACGTCGGCCGCCATCCGCACGGTCGTCAACGGCGTCCGCAGCTCGTGCGAGACGTCCGACACGAACCGGCGCTGCATCCGCGACAGGTCCTCCAGCTGCTGGATCTTCAGCTGGAGGTTCTGCGCCATCTTGTTGAAGGCCTCGCCGAGCCGCGCGATGTCGTCCTCGCCGGTGACCTTCATCCGCTCCTGGAGCCGCCCGGCCGACAGCCGCTCGGCGATCCCGGCCGCCATCCGCACCGGCGTGACGACCTGCCGTACGACGAGCCAGGCGATGGCCCCGAGGAGCACGACGACGAACAGCCCGGCGGTCGCCAGCGTGCCCTTCACCAGGCTGAGGGACTTCTCCTCCTGGGTGAGCGGGAAGAGGTAGTACAGCTCGTACGGGTCGTTGTTCGGGTCGCTGACCTGCTTGCCGATGACCAGCGCGGGCTGCGACTCCTTGTCGTCCGTGTAGATGATCCGGGTGTAGCTCTGCGCGGCCGTCGTGTTGCCGTTGATCCGCGTGCGCAGGTCGTCGGGCACGCTGGCCGTCGGGTCGACCTGCCCGGAGGCGCGGGTGCGCCCGCCGCCGCTGTTGTTGTCACCCGCAGGCAGCGTGACCACGTCGAAGGCGCCCTGGCCGCCGCTGGAGAGGGACTCGACGAGGTCGCTCATCCACGAGGTGACGTTCTGCGACTGCCGGCCGTCCGGCGTCACCGCGGTGTCGCCGGTGCCGGTCGCGGCCTCGTCGGCCTTCTGCTTGGCCACCGCGAAACCACCGGTGGCCTGGCTCTGCGAGGCCTTCACCTTGGCGTCCAGCAGGCCGTTGCGCACCTGCCCGATGACGACGAAGCCGAGCAGCAGGACGACGCCCAGCGACATCAGCAGGGTCGTGACGACGACCTTGAGCTGGATGTTGCGCCGCCACAGCCGCATGAGCGGCAGCAGCGGCCGCCGCACCCAGCGCATGAACAGGCGCAGCACCGGACTGCCCTGCACCCCGCCCTGGAGCAGTCCGCCCTCGAAGAGCAGCCGCCAGCGCGCACCGAACCGCTTCCCGCCGACAGGCCGCTCCGGACGGTCCCCGGACCGGCCGGGGGCCGAAGCGGCACTGTCCCCGGACATGTCAGCTCGGTCCCGCCTTGTATCCGACCCCACGGACGGTCACCACGATCTCCGGCCGCTCCGGGTCCTTCTCGACCTTGGAGCGCAGCCGCTGGACGTGAACATTGACGAGGCGGGTGTCCGCCGCGTGCCGGTAGCCCCAGACCTGTTCCAGGAGCACCTCGCGCGTGAACACCTGCCACGGCTTGCGGGCGAGCGCGACCAGCAGGTCGAACTCCAGCGGGGTCAGCGCGATCGACTGCCCGTCCCGCTTCACCGAGTGCCCGGCCACGTCGATGACCAGGTCACCTATGGCGAGCTGCTCCGGCGCCGGCTCCTCCGACCTCCGCAGCCGGGCCCGGATCCGGGCGACCAGCTCCTTCGGCTTGAACGGCTTCACGATGTAGTCGTCCGCGCCCGACTCCAGGCCCACGACCACGTCGACGGTGTCGCTCTTCGCCGTGAGCATCACGATCGGCACCCCGGACTCCGCCCTGATCAGGCGGCACACCTCGATACCGTCCCGACCGGGCAGCATCAGGTCCAGGAGCACCAGGTCGGGCTTGGTCTCACGGAAAGCGGCCAGCGCCTTGTCGCCGTCGGCTACGAAAGACGGCTCAAAACCTTCACCACGCAGCACGATGCCGAGCATCTCGGCCAGTGCGGTGTCGTCGTCGACGACAAGGACTCGTCCCTTCATAAACGACATCATCCCATTCTCATAACAGTGAAGGTTGCGCAGGTGACCAGGCTCACCGGCCAGTGACCCTAGCCGCTGGGGACCGTCACTGTCTGCCCCCGGCTGCCGACGTCGATGTCAGCCATGGATGTGGGCCCTGACCGGGTCAATCGCCTTCGGGCCCGCCGCCCGACCTGTCCGTGCGCGTCAGAACTCCCGGACAGTCCGGATCGACCTCGCCCGTGTAGTGGTCCCGCCAGAAGTAGCGCTCGGTGCGTGGCAGCGGCACCTCCACAAGCCGGCCATCATGAATCATCCACAGGCCGAAGCAGTCGTCTTCCTCGTCGTGGATCAGGACCTGCACGGAGTGTGGCGATGGCCAGGGCAACGACGCGAGGTGTTCCAGCAGGCCGATCCACCCGCTCCGTCGCGTGAACTCGACCGCCCAGCCGCCGAACATGCCATGCCCGATATCGGTGAAGTGGCCGGCCCACTCACGACTGTCGTCCGGCCGGGTCAGCGGTTCCATGATCTCTTGTGCGTCACTGGCCAACACGATGACCTCGGCAAATCTGCTCACAGGCGAATATCACCAGCCGCATGCGAGGAACGGCAATGGAGATTCGCCCTTGGAGCCCGGATCGTCCTGGACCCTGACGCCATAAACCCTCCAGGTCTCGGCCCGCGGCAGCATCCAGCTCTGCGGCCGGCAGATCCAGGCCGGCATGGCGCAGGCCCGCACGGTGGTGAAGCCGTCGGATGTCACGGCCCCTTGGCCTGCGAATCGCCGCAGGTGGAGGGGCCGTTCCCGTCGGTCGAGCCGACATCATCCGATCAGCTAGATCGTCACCTGGCGTGACCTGGCACACAGCTCCGCGAGAGCCTCAGCCGTCACCGGCGAAACAGCGCCTTCCTCGGTGACGATCGCCGTCACCAACTCGGGCGGCGTCACGTCGAACGCCGGGTTGTACGCCTGGGTCCCCAGAGGGGCCACCGGAATCCCGCCTCCCGCTCCCGTCACCGGCACCTGCGGTGCTGTGAGCTCGGTCACCTCGTATCCGGGACGCTGTTCGACCTCGATCGAGGCCCCGTCCGGTGTCTCCGGATCCACCGTCGTCAACGGCGCCACCACGATGAACGGCACATGGTGGTACCGCGCGAGCACCGCGAGCGGATAGCTCCCCACCTTGTTCGCCACCGATCCGTCGGCCGCGATCCGGTCCGCCCCGACCAGCACCGCATCCACCTCCCCCGCCGCGAACAGGGAACCGGCCGCGTTGTCGGTGAGCAAGGTGTACGCCATGCCGCTGCGAGCCGCCTCGTATGCCGTCAGGCGAGCACCTTGCAGCAACGGACGCGTTTCGCCCACCCAGAGTCGCCGCAGCCGCCCCGCCCGGTGCGCCCTGAGGGCCACCGCGAACGCCGTGCCCTCCCCGCCGGACACCAGCGAACCGGTGTTGCAGTGGGTGAGGATCCGGTGCCCTCCGCCGGGCAGCAGTTCCTCCAGCAGCGCCAGCCCGTGCCCGGCCATCCGGGCGCTGGCCTCGGCATCTTCCCGGTGCAGCGCCCGCGCCGCGTCCAGCGCCGCCGCGGCCGCCGCTCCGCCGTCCCCGCTCTCGGCCAGGGCGGACCGGTAGGCCGACGCTGCCCTGTGCACCCCGACGGACAGGTTCACGGCCGTCGGCCGGGCGCCCGACAGCGCCGCCGCGGCCTCGTCCACGTCGAAGCCCCGCGCGGCGGCGAGTGCAACGCCGTACGCCCCCGCTATCCCGAGCACCGGCGCGCCGCGCACCGCGAGGGAACGGATCGCCTCGACCAGCGCCGGCGCGTCCGTGCACACCAGCTCGACCTCCTCCACCGGCAGTCTGGTCTGGTCGAGAAGGACCACCACGGGACCTTCGGGCGGTTCCTCCCACCGGATCACTGGTATTCCCGTCGGCCGCTTGTCCTCGCCGGTTTGCGCGTACTGATCAGCCATGCGCTCAGTCTGCCCCGTATCCGGCGGACCATTGAAGGTGCGCAGCCTCTACCGCGGCCGGTCACTGGGCGCCCACCCCATGGCACGATGGCAGCCAACCTGCCGCCGCGCTCGCGGACGGGCACCGTGAAGGAGCTTCGATGAACGACACTCCGGGCTGGGCCTCGCCCGGATCCGCCCCGTCCGACGGGCGGGAACCCGGCGCGTCCGCCCCTGCCGACCGCCCCGTCCCCGCAGGGCCTGCCGAACCGCCCGCCGATCAGCCGGGCCCGGATCCACAGGGCTCCGGCTCGCAGTGGTCCAAGGAACAACCGCCGCCCGGCCAGTGGTCCACGCCCACCGGCGCCCAGGCACCGCCGCCCCCACCCCCGGGCCCCGGCTGGGGCGGCCAGCCCCCCGGCGGCGGTCACGGAGGCTACGGAGGGCCCGGCGGCTACGGCGGCCCCGGCGGCTACGGCCCGCCCAGGGGCTACGGTGCCTGGGGCGGCGGCTGGGGCGGTCCCCCGCCCGCGGCCAAGCCCGGCGTGATCCCGCTGCGCCCGCTCGGCGTGGGCGAGATCCTCGACGGCGCCGTCTCCACCATGCGCACCTACTGGCGCACGGTCCTCGGCATCTCGCTGACCGTCGCCGTCATCACCGAGGTCGCGGTGATCCTCCTCCAGGGCCTCGTCCTGAACGACACCCAGACCACCGACGCCCTCAACGACCCGAGCGCCTCCCTCACGGAGATCAGCCGCGCCGCCGGCGAGGTCGTGCTCAGCTCGGGCGCGGTCCTGCTGATCACCCTGGTCGGCACCATCATCGCGACAGCCCTGCTGACGACCGTCACCAGCCGCGCCGTGCTCGGCAAGTCCGTCACCATCGGCGAGGCCTGGCGCGACGCCCGCCCACAGGTCTTCAGGCTGTTCGGCCTCATCCTCCTCACCGGGCTCATCGCGGTCGGTGTCCTGCTCGTCGGCGCACTGCCCGGTATCGTCGTCGCGCTCGCCGGCGGCCCGGGTGGCGCCATCGCCGCCCTGCTCGTCCTCGGCATCCTCGCCGGTGTCGTCGTCACCGTGTGGCTGATGGTCCGCTTCTCGCTGGCCTCGCCCGCCCTGATGCTGGAGAAGCAGGGCATCACCACATCCCTGGGCCGCTCCGCCAAACTCGTCCGCGGCTCCTGGTGGCGCGTCTTCGGCATCCAGTTCCTCGCCTCGATCATCGCCAACATCGTCTCGTCGCTCGCCGTGGTCCCCTTCACCCTGATCGGGGCCTACGCCGGCGGCAACGGCCTGACCGGCTTCCTGGAAAGCACCAACGACAACTACGGCTGGACGTTCCTCGTCATCAGCGGCATCGGTTCGGTGATCGGCGCCATGCTCACCTTCCCGATCAACGCGGGCGTCACCGTGCTCCTGTACATCGACCAGCGCATCCGCCGCGAGGCCCTCGACCTCGAACTGGCCCGCGCCGCAGGCGTCGAGAACTACGGCGCCGGCACCCCCGGCACCGTCCCGGGGAGCTGATGCGGTGAGCCTGACGGGGGGAGTCCTCGCAGCGGTGCCCGCAGCTCTGCCGCGCGCCGCAGGCGAGGCCGTACGAGGGCTGTCGCAAGCCCGGCACACGGCGCTGTCGGCGCTGACCGGCTCGGACGACCAACCACCCGTGACCATCCCGCGCGACCCCGCACGGGAGGCGGCACGGCGTGAACTGTCCAAGCGGATGTACCACGAGAACGACCCGGGGCTCATCCAGCGCGCCCTGAACGCCGTCCTGGACTGGGTCGACCGCCTGCTCTCCGCCGCCGCGTCCGCGACGCCCGGAGGCGCACTGGGCCTGGTCGTCGTGGTCCTGGCCGTCGTCGCCGTCGCAGGTGCCCTGTGGTGGCGCCTGGGCACCCCCCGCCGGCAGCCCGTCTCCGCCGCCACCCTGTTCGACGACCGCCCCCGCAGCGCCGCCGAACACCGCGCGGCCGCGGAGGCACACGCCGCCCAGGGCCACTGGAACCAGGCCCTCCAGGAACGCATGCGTGCCGTCGTCCGCGCCCTGGAGGAACGCGCGCTGCTCGACGTCCGCCCCGGCCGTACCGCCGACGAGGCCGCCGCCGAGGCGGGCCGCGCCCTGCCCGCCCACACCGACCGGCTGCGCGCCGCCGCCCGGGAGTTCGACGACGTGACGTACGGCGGCCGCCGGGCGACCCAGGCGTCGTACGACCGCATCGCCGAGCTGGACCACGACCTGGAACGCACCAAGCCGGTCCTCACCGGCAGCGGCAACAGCTCCAGCAGCGCCCACAGGGCGGCCCACAACACCCGCCAGGGGGCCGCCCAATGAGCACCGGCGTACCCTTCCCGGCCACCTCCACCGCGCCCACCACCCGCCAGGTGTGGACCCGCACCAGGGGCATCGTCCTCGCCTTGGTGCTCGTCCTCGCCGGAGCCGTGGCCATCGCCGTGATCCGCTCCGACACCCGGCACGGCGACCTCGACCCACGCTCCGCCGACCCCTACGGCAGCCGCGCCGTCGCCGAACTCCTCGCCGACCGGGGCGTGGACACCCGTGTGGTCACCACCCTGGCCGAGGCCCGCACCGCGGCCGGCCCCGACACCACCCTTCTCGTCGCCGTCCCCGACCTGCTGACCCCGCACCAGCAGTCCCTGTTGCAGAGGTCGACGGCCCGGTCGGGCGGCCGCACCGTACTGGTCGCGGCCGGCAGCACGTCGGTCGAACGGCTCGCCCCCGGCGTCACCGCCGACCCCGCCAACAGCGTCCGGTCCACGCTCGACCCCCACTGCACGCTGGCCGCGGCCCGGCGGGCGGGCAGCGCCGACACCGGTGGCATCCGCTACACCACCACCCACCTCGACGCGAACACCTGCTACCCCAGCCAGCGCCTGGCCACGCTCCTCCGCATCCCCGCGGCCTCCGGAAACGGAGACACCGTCGTCCTCGGCGCGCCCGACATCCTGCTCAACGACCGTCTCGACAAGCAGGGCAACGCCTCGCTCGCCCTCCAACTCCTCGGCTCCCGCCCCCATCTGGTCTGGTACCTCCCCTCGCTCTCCGACGCCACGGCCACCGGTGCCGGCGACCAGAAATCCCTGTTCGACCTGCTGCCCTCCGGCTGGCTCTGGGGCACGCTCCAGCTCTTCATCGCCGCCGCCCTCGCCGCCTTCTGGCGGGCACGCCGGCTCGGCCCCCTCGTACCCGAGAAACTCCCCGTGGCGATCCGCGCCTCCGAAACCGTCGAAGGCCGCGCCCGCCTCTACCGCAAGGCCAGCGCCCGCGACCGCGCGGCCGCCGCTCTTCGCTCCACCGCCCGCACCCGTCTCGCCCCCCTCGTAGGCGTCCCCGTCTCCCAGGCGCACGCGCCCGAGGCCCTGCTCCCCGCCCTCTCCGCGCACCTGCACGGCGACGGACAGGCCCTGCAATCAGTCCTCTTCGGACCGCCGCCCGGCGACGACGCGGCCCTCATCCACCTCACCGACCAGCTCGACGCCCTCGAAAGAGAGGTACGCCGTCCATGATGGACCCGACCACTGACAACGCCGGGAACACCGGGAACCCGGCCGACGCCCGGGCCTCCCTGGAGGCCCTGCGCGCGGAGATCGCCAAAGCCGTGGTCGGCCAGGACCCCGCCGTGACCGGCCTCGTCGTCGCTCTCCTGTGCCGCGGACACGTTCTCCTTGAAGGAGTCCCCGGAGTCGCCAAAACGTTGCTCGTCCGCGCCCTCGCGTCCGCGCTCGAACTGGAGACCAAGCGCGTCCAGTTCACCCCCGACCTCATGCCGAGCGACGTCACGGGCTCCCTCGTCTACGACACCCGCACCGCCGAGTTCTCCTTCCAGGCCGGCCCGGTCTTCACCAACCTGCTCCTCGCGGACGAAATCAACCGCACTCCGCCCAAGACCCAGTCGTCCCTCCTCGAAGCCATGGAGGAACGTCAGGTCACCGTCGACGGCGTCCCGCGTCTCCTCCCCGACCCGTTCCTGGTCGCCGCGACCCAGAACCCCGTCGAGTACGAGGGCACGTATCCCCTTCCCGAAGCCCAGCTCGACCGCTTCCTCCTCAAGCTGACGATCCCTCTCCCGTCCCGCCAGGACGAGATCGACGTCCTCACCCGCCACGCCGAGGGCTTCAACCCGCGCGACCTGCGCGCCGCCGGCGTACGCCCCGTGGCAGGCCCCGCCGACCTCGAAGCCGCCCGCGCGGCGGTCGCCAAGACGAACGTCTCCCCGGAGATCACCGCGTACGTGGTCGACATCTGCCGCGCGACCCGCGAATCGCCGTCCCTCACCCTCGGCGTCTCCCCGCGCGGCGCCACCGCCCTCCTGGCCACCTCACGCGCCTGGGCCTGGCTGACCGGCCGCGACTACGTCATCCCCGACGACGTCAAGGCCCTCGCCCTGCCCACCCTCCGCCACCGCGTCCAACTCCGCCCCGAGGCCGAGATGGAAGGCGTGACCGCCGACTCCGTCATCAACGCGATCCTCGCCCACGTCCCGGTCCCCCGCTGATGCCCCTCACCGGACGCGCCGCCCTGATCGCGGCCATCGGATCGATCCCGGTCGGCATCTGGGGACCGAGCTGGACGGGCATCCTCGCCGTCGACGGCCCACTGGTTCTGGCCTGCGCCTGCGACTTCGCCCTCGCGGCTCCGGTACGACGCCTCGTGCTCAACCGCTCCGGCGACGCGTCCGCCCGCCTGGGTGAGACGGCGGACGTCACCCTGACGGTGACCAACCCGTCCGGGCGATCTCTCCGGGCCCGGCTCAGGGACGGCTGGCCGCCGAGCAGTTGGCAGCCCGGCACCGAGGTCGAGGCCTCCCGCCACCAGTTGACCGTCCCCCCGGGTGAACGTCGGCGCGTCACGACCCGCCTGCGCCCCACCCGCCGCGGCGACCGCCAGGCGGACCGCGTCACGATCCGCTCCTACGGCCCCCTCGGCCTGTTCTCCCGCCAGGGCGGCCACCAGGTGCCCTGGACCGTACGGGTGCTGCCCCCCTTCACCAGCCGCAAGCATCTGCCGTCGAAACTCGCCCGGCTGCGTGAACTCGACGGCCGCACCAGCGTGCTGACCCGCGGCGAGGGCACGGAATTCGACAGCCTTCGCGAGTACGTTCCCGGCGACGACACCCGCTCCATCGACTGGCGGGCGACGGCCAGGCAGTCGGCGGTCGCGGTGCGCACCTGGCGTCCTGAGCGCGACCGGCACATCCTTCTCGTACTCGACACCGGACGCACCTCCGCCGGCCGAGTCGGCGACGCGCCCCGCCTGGACGCCTCCATGGACGCGGCCCTTCTCCTCGCCGCCCTCGCCTCACGCGCCGGCGACCGGGTGGATCTCCTCGCCTACGACCGCAGGGTCCGCGCTCTGGTCCAGGGCCGCGCCGCAGGCGACGTCCTCCCCTCCCTGGTCAACGCGATGGCCACGCTGGAGCCCGAGCTCGTCGAAACGGATGCCCGCGGCCTCACCGCCACAGCACTCCGTACGGCTCCACGGCGTTCCCTGATCGTTCTCCTCACGACGCTGGACACCGCTCCGGTCGAGCAGGGTCTGCTTCCCGTGCTCTCCCAACTGACCCAACGGCACACGGTTCTCCTCGCGTCAGTGGCCGACCCGCACATCGCCCGCATGGCGACGGCTCGTGGAAACACCGACGCGGTGTACGAGGCGGCGGCGGCCGCACAGGCCCAGAGCGAACGGCACCGGACCGCAGAGCAACTCCGCCGACACGGTGTGACAGTCGTGGACGCGACGCCCGATGACCTCGCTCCAGCGTTGGCGGATGCGTATCTGGCGTTGAAAGCAGCGGGCCGGCTCTGATTCTCCGACGGCAGGAGCTGACTGCGGCTCCTGCCATTTCTCGCCGAGCTCTCGAGAGCCCTTAAACGCGAAAGAGCCCCACACCGTGAGGTGTGGGGCTCTTTCCTAATATTTGTTCGGCGGTGTCCTACTCTCCCACAGGGTCCCCCCTGCAGTACCATCGGCGCTGTGAGGCTTAGCTTCCGGGTTCGGAATGTAACCGGGCGTTTCCCTCACGCTATGACCACCGAAACACTATGAAGTTAGACCGGAAAAAAACACGGTCGTTGCCTCAGAACTAACACAGTGGACGCGAGCAACTGAGGACAAGCCCTCGGCCTATTAGTACCGGTCACCTCCACCAGTTACCTGGCT